>SJSR01000009.1 GCA_004331795.1 Erythrobacteraceae bacterium CFH 75059 | reverse complement strand
CGCGGCGCCGCCGCTTACCGCGCCCGCGCCAGCGGCGGACCGCGCTCCTCCCGCGTCCGGCGCACCCGCACCCGCGCCCGCGCCGCCCCTCGCCACCACCAGCGCCTCCTTGCCGCCGCAGGTCGGGATTGGTGACGGCAACCGGCTGACGGGCCTGCCGTGGCTCTGGCTCCTTGCCCTCCTGCCGCTGGCGGCGGCAGGCTGGTGGTGGCGACGCCGGCGGCAGGAGGCGCGGCCGGTGCGCGTCCCCGTCATCCAGAAGCCGCAGCTGCCGGTGGCGGCGAACGACGACAGCGCCGCATCGGGTTTGACCGGACGCGACGGGTCCGGACCTGCCCCGCAGCTCGCGGTCGAACTGGTGGCGATGAAGCTGACTCGCAGCTTCATGAACGCGACGCTTGCCTACCGGATCACCGTCCGCAACCGCGGCGCCGCGCCCGCGCGGGAGCTGGCGGTGACCGGCGAGCTGGTGGGCGCCCACGGGTCGCAGCCGCTCGAGAACCAGATCGCGTCTGCCGAGGCGCGGCTGCCGCTGCTGCACACGGTGGACCGGCTCGCACCGGGTCAGGCGCTGTCGCTCGACGGCACGCTGGTGCTGCCGGTCCATGCCATCACTCCGATCCGGCAGGGTTCCGCGGCGCTGTTCGTGCCTCTCCTGCGGCTGGTGGTGTCCGGGCCGGGACTGGACCCGCTCGCCCGCACCTTCGTCGTGGGGCAGCCTGGCACCGGCCTCACCGGGCGGCTGCAGCCCTTCCGCCTCGACGAGCCACCGCGCAGCTACCAGCCGATCGCGCAGCGCGCCCTCGACTAGCGGCGCCCGCCGCGCTACCGCTCCCGGCCATGGACACCCTGGTGGATGCGGAACGGTTCTGCGCTTCCGGCGGAGCGATGCCTGCGGTGCCCGTCGACGCGAGCCTGCATCTGCCAAGTGCCGGGCGAAACGCGCGGGAGGACTTCGCGCGCGCCCGTCTGCCGGACGCCCGGTTCCTCGATCTTGCCAGCCTGACCGATCCGGACGCGGACGCGCCCGCCGCCGTGCCGTCGGCGGCGCAGTTTGCCGCGGCGGTCGCAGCCCTCGGTCTGCGGCCGGACATGCCCGTGCTCCTCTATGACGACAGCGCCTTGCGCAGCGCGGCACGGGCATGGTTCATCTTCACCCTTTACGGCTGGCGGGACGTGCGGCTGCTCGACGGCGGGCTGGACGCCTGGCGCCGGGCCGGTCTGCCGCTCGAAACCGGTCCGCCGTCCCCGCGGGACAGCGTCTCCTCGACCCTGCCCTTGCCCGCGCGCGACGCGGCCCGGTTGCGGGACAAGCGGGAGGTGCTGGACATGGTCGCGACACGCCGCGAGCAGATCGTGGACGCGCGCGATCCGGCACGCTTCTCCGGGGCGTCCGCCGACGCGGTGCACGGTCTGCCGGGCGGCCACATTCCCGGCGCCCTCAACCTGCCCTATGCGAACCTTCTCGACAAGAAGGGACGGTTCCTGCCGCCGGCGCGGCTGCGACAAGTCTTCGCCGAGGCGGGTGTCGATCTTGAGCAACCGATCGTGGGCAGTTGCGGCAGCGGCGTGACGGCCTGCGTCGTCCTGTTCGCAGCGCATCTGCTCGGGGCGCGCCAGATTGCGCTGTACGATGGGAGCTGGCTGGAGTGGGGAGCCGATCCCGACACGCCCAAGGCGGCCGGAGCCGCAGCGGCGTGACGGGTCCGGTTGCCGACACGTGCGGCCCGGTGACACGGGCCGTGACCGCCGGACGGGCGGGTGAATGGGCGCAGCGGACGGTCAATCCGCCCCTCTGGCGCGCGAGCACGCACCTCTTCCCCGACTGCGCATCCCTGCGGGCGGCGCGGCCCGATGATGCCGACGGGCACAGGTTCTTCTACGGAAGGCAGGGCGGACCGACGCACTGGGCGCTGGAGACCGCGCTGACCGAACTGGAGCCGGGGGCTGCAGGAGCCGTGCTCTACCCGTCGGGACTGGCGGCGGTCACGGGCGCGCTGCTGACCGTCCTGCATCCCGGCGACACGCTGCTCCTGACCCGCAACGTCTACGGGCCGACCCGCGCGTTCGCCGCAGACGTGCTTGCACAATTTGGTGTCCGAGTGCGCACATTCGACCCCCTCGACCATGCGGCGTTCAGCCGGCTGTGCCGCGAGGGCGCCGCGGCGATCATGCTGGAGAGCCCGGGCAGCCTCACCTTCGAAGTGACGGACGTGCCCGCCCTTGCGGCGATCGCCCGGGCGCAGGGAGCCGCCGTCCTGATCGACAACACCTGGGCGACAAGCCTCGGATTTCCCGCGCTGACCCGCGGCTGTGACATCGCCGTTACCGCGCTGACCAAGCACGCCGGCGGTCATTCGGACGTGCTGATGGGTGCCTGCACCGCCGGTCCGGAATGGCATGAGCGGCTGCGGCACATGGCGCGCCTGCTCGGCCACGTCGTGTCGCCGGACGATGCCGCGCTGGTGCTCCGGGGGCTGCGTACCCTGCCGCTGCGGCTGGCGCGCCAGCAGGACAGCGCCGTGCGCGTCGCCGGCTGGCTGTCCGGTCGGTCGGAGGTGGCGGAGGTGCGCTGTCCGCTGCTGCCCGGCGACCCTGGCCATGCGCTGTGGCGGCGCGACTTTGCCGGCGGGTGCGGGCTGTTCGCCTTCGCGCTGCGGGGCACTTCGCGCGAGCGGGACAGCTTCGTGGATGCGCTGCGCCGCTTCGGCATCGGCTACAGCTGGGGCGGGTTCGAGAGCCTGGCGCTGCCGATTGATCCGCCCGGTGCCGCCGCGCCGATGGTCCGGCTGTCGGTCGGGCTCGAGGACACGGACGATCTGCTGGCCGATCTCGATCAGGCGTTCAGCCGCCTGCGCGCCTGATCCTCACCTTTCGGCGCAGTCGCCTCAGAGCCAGCCGGCGTCCCAATACCAGCGCGCGGTGGCGGCGAGTCCCTCCTCCGCCCCGATGCGCGGCTGCCACAAGGCCCGTGGCGGGCGGGCCGCCGGATCCGCCACCCAGTCCGGATGCGCCATGTACCGGGCCCGGTCGCCGGTCAGCCGAGCCGCCTGTCCACGCACCCGTTCGTCGATCCCGGCCGCGAGGCGCAGGGCAACAGCCGGCACGGCCGGGGCGAACACCCGCCGGCGGCCCACCGCCCGCCCGATCATGCGCGCCAGCGCGCCATGCGTGTGCCCGCCGGCCGTGCCGTCGTCCGGCTCCATCATGGCAGGATCGGGCGCCGCGCCAACCAGCGCGACGAGCAGACGGGCGAGATCGCCGACATGGATGAGCGAGGCGCGTCCCGCCGGCGGCACGGGCACGACGCCGAACCGCGCCGCCAGCCGGAACAGCTCCAGCATTTCTGCGTCGCGCGGCCCGTAGACCGCCGGGGGGCGCACGATTGTCCAGTGCAGTCCGCTGCTGCGGACAACCTCCTCGGCCTGCCGCTTCGACGCGCCATAGCGCGACAGCTGCGGCTCGCGCGCGGCGAGGGACGACACGAACACCATGCGCCGGACACCGTGCCGCGTGGCGGTCTCCGCGAGCGCGCGGGTTCCGTCGACATTGACGGCCTTGAAAGCCGCCGGGTCGAGCGTGCGGACGAGGCCGGCGACGTGGATGACCGCGTCGGCATCGGCAACAAGCCGGTCCAGCGCCGCGCTGCTGGCGAGGTTGCCGGCGACGAACCGCACGCCCGGCGGCGCCGGTTCAGGCGGGGGCCGGCGGGCGAGCGCCGTGACACCGATCCCCTTCCCCAGGAGCGTCTCCAGCACAGCGCCGCCGACGAAGCCGGTCGCGCCCGTCAGCGCGATGCGCATCGACCTGCCCGTCAAAGCGGCGACCAGGCCACCGGCCCGCCCGCCCTCTCCGCGCCCTCTGCGTCCGCCTCCGCGCATTCCGCGCCTTCCGCGGGCGCGGGCAGATACCGCAGCACCGCGTCGAGCAGCGCATCAACGCCCTCGCCGGTTGCGCCCGAGACGAAGAACACCTCGCGCGCTCCGGCTCCGCGCAGCTCGCGGGCAAAGGCCTCGTTCAGTTCGTCGTCCGCAAGGTCGACCTTGTTCAGCGCCACCAGCCGCGGCTTGGCGTCGAGATCGGCGCCATAGGCGGCCAGTTCCTGTTCCACCGTGCGCATGGCGTCGGCGGGATCGGCGCCGGCGATGTCGATGAGGTGAATGAGGACACGGCACCGCTCGATGTGGCCGAGAAACCTGTCGCCCACTCCTGCCCCTTCCGCCGCGCCTTCGATGAGGCCGGGGATGTCCGCCACCACGAATTCGCGCTCGCGGTGCCGGACGACACCAAGCCGGGGCACGAGGGTCGTGAAGGCGTAGTCGCCGACCTTCGAGCGCGCATTCGAGATCTGGTTGATGAAGGTCGACTTGCCCGCGTTCGGCAAGCCGACGAGCCCGACATCCGCCAGCAGCTTCAGCCGCAGCCACACCCACATCTCCTGGGCCGGCATCCCCGGCTGATGCTGGCGCGGAGCGCGGTTGGTCGAGGTCTTGTAGCTGGCATTGCCCCGGCCGCCCATGCCGCCTTCCAGCAGCACGACGCGCTGTCCGGGACGGGTGAAATCGGCCAGCAGGTGCTCGCGATCCTCCGACAGGATCTGGGTTCCGACCGGCACCTTGATCACCAGCGGCCGGGCGTTGGCGCCGGTGCGGTCGCGCCCCATGCCGTGCCCGCCGCGCGCGGCCTTGAAATGCTGCGTGTACCGAAAATCGATCAGCGTGTTCAGCCCGGCCACCGCCTCGAATACGATGTCGCCGCCGCGCCCCCCATTGCCGCCGTCCGGCCCGCCGAACTCCACGAACTTTTCGCGGCGGAAGCTGACGGCGCCGGGGCCGCCAGCGCCCGACTTGAGGAAGATCTTCGCCTGGTCAAGAAAATGCATGGGGGCCAGATAGGCGCCCCGCCGCGATTGCGCCAGCCACGGCGCGGATCAGACCTGCAGCCACCGCGAGGCGGTGGTGGAGCCGAGGGGAATCGAACCCCTGACCTCGTCATTGCGAACGACGCGCTCTACCAACTGAGCTACGGCCCCTCTGCGCCATGCCCCTTAGCGGCGAGTTGCGGCCGCGAAAAGGGGCAAAAGCAGCGGAAGTGCGCCGGACGTCAGCGCAGCACCGGCCCGGCGGTGGGCAGGGGCTGCGGCACGGCGGGCGACGCCTGCGCGGCCAGAACCGCCTGCTGAAGCTCGTAGGGGTCCACCGGCACGGTGGCGCCGTAGGCCCGCTCCCACTCGCTCAGATCGCGCTGATACTGCTCGTAGCGGTTGAAGAACCCCTCGAAGATGGCCTCGATCGTCGGCAGCGCCGTCGCGGCGAACGCCCCCAGCTCTGCCGGCGGCACGGTGGCGGCCTGCGCGCTCAGGGCGAGCGCGCTGGCGCAGAACTCGTCGTGCACGGCGGGCGTGGCGAAGTAGTTGTAGACCTTGGTGATGTAGGCGTCCTCGCTCGCCCGGCCCGCGCGGCCATAGCGCTCCGCAAACTCGCGGGTGATGGAGCGGTTCGCCGTGCTGAGCGGCGTGCGGAACCGGGTCAGGAAGGTCTGGTAATTGCCGACCAGCGGCTCGTACTCGGGCGTCACGCAGTTCAGCGCCGCGACATTCAGCGCCGAACGCAGGTTCCAGATCGTCTGCGAGGGCGTGATCTGCGTGTTGACGGTCTGACGCACCCCGTCGGCCAGACGTGGCGGCAGCACGAGCCCTTCCGGCGCGCCCGGAGGCGGCAGCGGGCGAGGCGGCACCACGAACTGCGTCGTCACCGGCGGCGGCGCCACCGGAGCCGGCGGCGGCGCGGCCCGCTGGGCACAGCCCGCGGCCAGCAGCAGCACGGCCCCGGCACCCAGCCGCCGCGCCGACTTCGCCAGCCCGGTGCGTTTTGCGGTCTGTGCTGTCATGGTCGTCCCAACTCCTTCCGTCCCGTGCCAGCCATCATCTCACCCGAGCCGGCCTGTCCACAGGTCTACCGCTGGTGTTTGCCTGTGAAAACAGCATTTGCGGCCAGCCGTTGACGGTCCTGCCCCGACCGCGCCGCAAGCCTGGCACAGGAAGTTGCACGCCGACGGCGCATGCAAAAAGCCCGGAGCGCCGCGAGGCGCCCCGGGCCTGGTGCGACCCGCTGCCGTGAGCGGTTATTCGCGCTGCCCCAGGAACTGAAGCAGGAAGGTGAACATGTTGATGAAGTCGAGATACAGGCTGAGCGCACCCATGATGACGACCTTGCCGCGCATCTCGCTGCCCTGAAGATACTGATAGGCGTTCTTCAGCCGCTGCGTGTCATACGCGGTCAGCCCGGCAAAGATCAGCACGCCGATCGCGCTGATCGCGAGGGCAAGGCCGCCCGACTGCAGGAACATGTTGAGCAGCATGGCCACCAGCAGGCCGACCACGCCCATGATCAGGAAGGTGCCGAAGCCCGACAGATCCTTCTTGGTGGTGTACCCCCACAGGCTGAGGCCCGCAAAGGCACCCGCCGTGGCAAAGAAGGTCAGAGCGATGGACTCGCCGGTGAACCGCAGGAACAGGGTCGACAGGCTCAGCCCCATCAGCACGGCAAAGGTCCAGAACATCGCCTGAAGCGAGGCGCTGCTGAAGCGGTTCATGCCGAAGCTCATCGCGAAGACAATCGCCAGCGGCGAGAGGGCGACCAGCCACATCAGCGGCCCGCTGGCGAACGACAGCGCCAGCCCCGACTGGAACGTCAGCAGAGCGACGATACCCGTCAGCAGAACGCCCGAGGCCATGTAGTTGTAGATGGACAGCATGTACGACCGCAGTCCTTCGTCATAGACGACGGCCCGGTCGGTACGGCCCTGGAATGCGGATGACGCTCCCAGTCCGGTCGGTGTCCGCGGGGGGTCATTCCAGTTTGCCATTGCGTGTTCAACTCCTCTGGACGCGCTGGCACATCCAGGCGCGTGTCTGGGAACGAATATCAGAACAAATTGGTCCCGTTTCAAGCAAAACCGGCAGGGGCGCGCCCTTGATCGCCGGCGGCGGCGCGGCGCAGCTGCGCCCCGCTGTCGCGAATCGCGGTGAGCGCCTCGCGGATCGTTTCGGCAAGGCCACGCGCCTCCAGCACGTCCAGACCGGCCTGGGTCATGCCGCCCTTGCTGGCAACCCGCGCCGCCAGCAGGGGCAAGGCATCTTCGGATCGCGCCGCCAGCGCGGCCGCGCCCACGACCATGTCGCGAGTGAGCCTGTCGGCCACCGCCCGCTCCAGCCCGTTCGCTTCGGCCGCGTCCGCAAGAGCCGCCATGATCGCGAACACCAGCCCCGGACCCGATCCGGCGAGGGCGGTCACGAGGTCGAACCGATCTTCCCCGTCGAGCCACACCGCAGAACCGAGCATGGAGGCCAGCCGATCCACCACGGCCCCGTCGGCCGGGGAGAGCGGCGAGGAGGCGAGCGCGACCGGCGACGCGCCCAGCGCCGCCGCGAGGTTCGGCATCATCCGCACCCAGCCGGCCGCTCCCGGTGTGGCGGTCTTCAGCGCGTCGAGGTCGACGCCGGCCAGCACGGACAGCACCACCGTGCGGGGTCCGATGCAAGGCCGCAGCAAGGCCGCAACGTCCGGCAGGTGCTGCGGCTTGCAGGCGAGCAGCAGCCAGCGTTGCGGCCCCTTCGGCAGGCTGGTGGACAGCGAGACGCCTTCGGGTGCCGGCTTGGGCCGCGGATTGAACAGGCGCAGCGCTCCGGCCGGAACGCCCGCGCGCAGCCAGCCGGCCACCATGGCCTGCGCCATGACACCGTAGCCGACGACCAGCATGGGACCGGCCGCGCCGGGAAATCCCGGCGGCAGATCAGGCGGCGCCGGCGGCATCGATCATCGCTGCGGCGAGCGCCTCTTCGGGCGATTTCTCGCTCCACAGGGCGAATTGGAAGGCCGGAAAGAAGCGGTCGCACTCCTCGATGGCCGTTTCGGTGACACGCTGCGCCTGCGCCAGGGTGATCTCGCCCTCGTCGCTCAGCAGCACCGACGACCGGTAGGCCAGCACGCCGCTTCGCGACCAGAACTCGAAGTGGCCGAACCAGACTCGCTCGTTGGCCAGCGCCACCAGCCGCGCGATCGCCTCCGCCCGTTCCATGGGCACGGTGATCCCGGGCTGGCAGATGCCCTGAAGGACGTGGTCGCCCGCCCGGCGGATGAACCGCAGGACATACCGCCCCCAGGCGGCCTGCACCTCGCCCGCCATCTCCTCCGCGCCGTCCAGCCGGCACTGCCAGCCGCGCGCTTCGAACAGCGCCGCCATCAGCAGCAGCGGGCTGCTGCCGTCGATCCTGAGCGTCTCCGCCGTGTCCATGTCCAAGGAAGCTACTCCACCGTGCCTGCCTCCCTCTCTCCGACCGCCGCGCGGCTCACAAGGGGAAGAGGAAACGCGGCTGGGGAGAAGCGCGCAACGCTGTGGACAGGCGGTGCAAAACATCCCGCCGCCTGCGGGTCAGTCGAGCGCGACGACCTCCTCGCCGGCGGCGCTGTCAAAGCGCAGCACGTCCATGCCGGCGGCGCGCATCTTCGCGACCGCCTCGTCGGCCGCCTTGGCCGAGGCGAAGGGCCCGATCACCAGCCGGTGACGGCGCCCCGCCGCCGCGACATGCGGCGTGCGTCCCCGCAGGACATCCGCGTGCGCGCGGGTCAGGCGGCGCCAGTCGAAGGCGAACGCGTCGGCATTGCTGCCGGCCGCCACCTGCACCCAGAACCGCGCCGGGTGCGCCGGACGGGCCGCCGCAGCCGTTCCGCCCGCCCCTTCGCGCGCGTTCCGGCCGAACGCCGGACGGGCAGCGGCCGCAGCGGGAGCCGCTGCGCCGTTGCGCGTTGCAGGCGCAGCATTGCTCCCGCTTCGCGCGGCCGCCGTATCGGCTGCGTTTCGGCTCGGAGCCGAGGCGGGCGTGCGTTCGGCCGGTGCACGCGCGGCAGAGCGCGTCGGGGACGGCGCCGGCGGCTCCGTGCGCT
>SJSR01000008.1 GCA_004331795.1 Erythrobacteraceae bacterium CFH 75059 | reverse complement strand
AACTCTTCACCTCCGGATCGGCGCCCAAATTGCCGATCAGGATCACCTTGTTGAGACTGCTCATGCGGCTGCTCCGAACTTGGAGGTTTCATTGCCCCACACCGTCCAGCCATTACGCGGAGCGCGCGCGAACAACTCGAGGTATGGCCCCGCGACAAGGCGCTCGATCCTGCTGTGCACGCAGTCGGGTTTACGGCTGTGCTGTCTGCGCGGTTCGATGATGCCCTGCCTCACGTCGGCGTGCAGGCGCCTGGGTTTGCCGCGCGTGGCCAGGAGACAGGGTTCCGTGTTTGCTCTGGTCCAGTATCCCATGCCGATCTGGACATCCCCGTCATCGCGGAACATCTCGATCTGGTCGGTTCTCGCCTTCATCCAGTCGAAGGCGCACGTTTTATAGTCAAATCCCCAAGCTTCTATGACGCGCAGCGCTTGGGGGAGTGAAGGCCAGCAAACCCAGCAGAACAGCGCGCAGTCTCGAGCTGCGAGAGTGCTAATCGGAAGTGCCGCAAGGTCGTCCATGCTCATGGTCCTGTAGTGGGCTTCCGGCGAGCGGGCGGACCCTGTGTCCTTGGACCACACGGTGAACGACCAAGGAGGATCAAGCAGGATTGCACCGAAATGATTTTGCGGCAGGGATGCGAAAACTCCGTCGTTGCTCATGCGGCGAGGACTCCCTGGTTGATCATGGCGTCGAGCAGCATGGCGCTGCCCGCGATCTGCTGCGCGCGGTGCTCGGCGTCGGCGCGCTCGATGCGGTCGAGCCGGGGCGGCGGCGAAGGCGGTGGTGGCGGCGGTGGCGGCGGTGGCGGCGGTGGCGGTGGTGCCGCGTCCGTCGGCAGCCGCACGGCAGCATGTCGGTCGAGCGCCCCGGCGGCGATGCTGGCGGCCATGGCCTCGTGGAGCGCGCGGTAGCGGGCGCTGGTGGCGAGACGCTGGGGCACCGTCTGACAGCCGTGGAGGACGGTGGTGTGATCGCGTCCGAGGACGGCGGCGATGTGGGCGTAGGACATGCCGCGCGCATGGGCGAAGTGGTAGACGGCGACGCGCGCCTCGACATGCGTGTGCCGCCGGGAGCGGGACACGACGGCCGCGGGCGTGAGCCGCGCGTGACGGGCGGCCAGCGCCACGAGGCTGCGGATGAGGGACTTGCCCATGTCAGGAGGTTCCGCTTTCTGTAAGTTCCCGGCAACGCTTGGATTTTTCTGCGATGGAGCGTGTCAGATAATAGACCTGAGAGTCGGAAAGCCTCTTTCGGATAACAGCCCGCCCGAGAACACTCCGGGGATCGTATCCCTCCTGATCCTCCATGAACTCCGGTATCTCCTCCTCGAAGATATAGGGCCTGAGAGATGTCAAGTAGGACACCGGCATTGATGCGACAGTTTCGAGATGCCTCAGTCGCGCCCGAAGTTCAGCCTTCAGCTTAAGGCCCTGCCTAACTACTTCGCGCATGTTTTTCCCGAGTTCTTCTATTTCGTCCTCTTCCCATTCAGGCATACTGAGTTCGCGCCTGTATCTCTTACGAAAAGAGGCCGCGACCCAAAGAGCGCGATCGGGGACATTGAAGATAAGCTCGTCGCCAAGAACAGAATTGCAGGACCGGCATGCAGGCACGAGCCAATCGCCCTCGTAGCGACGCTTGACGCGAAGATAGCTTGTAGGGATTACATGATCCCGGCACAGGTCAAATGTGCTTCCGCAATAACAGCACGAGTTCTGGTCGACTTTCTCACAGTGGAAGTCGAGAATATTTGCGCTGCTCATAGTCTCTCCAATACTGTGTCGCCGTTGCCAGGCATTTCCGCCAATGCAGTACCCGGTTCCCGCGGCGGATGAGTGCCGTCAGGTGCCTGGCCTTCGGTCCCGCCGGCGACGGTCGGGACAAGGAGCACGCGGGACCGGTAGGGGGTGTCGTTGCCGCTGTCCGCGATCTGCGGCGGGGCAACGTTGAGAGCAGGGGTCATGCGGGCGCTCCGGGCAGGACGGCGCGGAAGGTGGAGGTGCGGAAGTCGAAGGTGACTTCGGCCTTGCCCCGGCGTCCGGGCATGCCGTCGCGGACCTTGTTGACGACGATGTGGGCGAGGTTCTCGTCGAACTTCGGCCGGTGGTAGGTGAGGCCGTAGTCGGGCTTGTTGGCCCAGTGCGCGGAGCCGCTGATCTCGTAGAGGCCGGGGGTTCCGCGCTGGCCGTGCGGTGGCTTGGCCGGGTGGGCGACGATCCAGAAGGCGACGTCGTGGCGGGTGGCGAAGCGCTTGATGGCGCGGATGGCGCGGCCGATGTACTCGGTCTCGGCCTCGTCGCGGCGGCGCTTGTGCTCGAGCTCGTTCCACGGGTCGAGCACGATCATGCGGACCTTGTGGCGCCGGACGGCCGCCTCGCACAGGTCGAGGAAGCCGGGCAGGTCGAACTCGGCGTCCTCGTCGACCTCCTGCGAAATGATCGACAGGCGGTCGCGCAGGATGGCGTCGGCGGCGCTGCAGTCGCGGTTGGCGAGCTCGTGCCGCCCGCACTTGAGCAGGGCCGCCCGCAGCCCGTCGCGAAGGGTGGGTTTGACGTCGGTCTCGAAGCTGGCGACGCACACCGGGAAGTGGTGGGCGAGCGCGTGGGCGATGATCGCGTACATCATGGTCGATTTGCCCATGTTCGCGTAGCCGGTGACGACGGTGAGCTTGCCGGGGACGATGCTGATGAGTTCGTCGATGGCGGGGATGCCGACGCTGTAGGCGCGGATCGGGCCGCGTTCGGGGAAGTCGTCGAGCGTGTAGAGACCCTGAACGGGGACGGGCCGCGCGGTGGCGAGGCGGTGGACGACCTCGCCGGGACCATGGGCGAGGAGGACGTCGCCCAGGTCCTTGCAGCCCGCCGGGTAGGTGACGAACCGGCAGCGGGAGGCGCCGAGCAGGGCGATGAGGTCGGTGCGCAGGTTGTGTCCGGCGGCGTCGTCGTCGGTGGCGAGGACGAACTCGCGCACGGCGGCGAGTTCGGCGGCGTGGCGGTCGGCCCACTCATAGCGGGCTGCCCGGTCGAGGTCCGCGGTCACGGTCGAGGGCGCACCGTTGGGCACGCTCACCACGTAGCGGTATCCCGCCTCGATCGCCGCGAACGCGTCCCACTCGCCCTCCGTGATCACCACGGGCGCCGAGCCGTTGAGCACCGCCTCCTGGCTGAGCATGTCCGCGTTCCAGAGGGACAGCGGCGCGCCGGGGTCCATGCGGTGGTCCTTGCGGGTCGTCAGCCGGTACTTGTGGTTGAGGGTCTCGCCCCTGTGCATGTAGGGCACGGCGAGCCAGTTCCCGTCCGGCCGCCGGACGGTTTGCAGCCCGAAGGCCTCGGCAAGCGCCGGATCGATCCCGCGGGCTTCGATCCACTCGCGGTGCTGTTCGGCTATCGGCATTGTCGGCTCCTCGGAAATCACAGTGGTGGCAGCACCAGACGAGGCCCCGGTCGTCGCGGGTGACGGAGAGGCAGCGGTCGCGCTTGTTCCGCCGGGTGGCGCTGCAGGCGGGGCAGAGCTGCTTGCCGGTGCGGGAGGGTTTCCAGCCGCTCAGCACGGCCCGATCAGCCCGAATTCGTCGTCGTCCTCGCGTTCGAGGCGACGCTGTTCGGCCAGCGCCTCGCGGTGTTTCCGCGACAGGCTGGCGGATGTGACGGAGTACCAGTTCTCGCGCTTGTGCTGCGGGGCACCCCGGAACCAGTCGTCGAGCGCCGTCAATTCCGCCCTGAGGTCCAGGATGGCAGGGTAGGCCCCCCGCCACTTGTCGAAATCAGATCGGCTCACACGAATGAACCGGCCGGCAAACGCCAGCGCCGGATGCGGTTCGACGGGGGGGCTATGGGGGGGTTCTTCTTCTCTTTCTTTATCTAGCTTCTGGCTTCTAGCTTCTAGTATGGTAGAGCCAGTCTCAAGCCAGGCTTGCCCACTTCCGTTGTTTTCATTGGACTTTTCACGGTTCTCGGCGCTCTTTCGCCCACCTTTCGCGCCGTTTTCAGCGTGTTTTCGCGCCGTTTTCAGCGCGTTTTCGATCTCTTTTTCCGCGCGAAAGTTGGTGAGGTAACCGTCGATCAGTGCCAGTTTTCCGGCTGCGATCAACGAAGCGCGAAGCGTCCGCCACTTGCGGATGGAGCACCCCATGTAGCCCGAGAGGAGGCGTTCGTTGTCAGGGACCGGGCCGCCGCGATCGTAGATGAGATCGAGGATCGTCTGGTAGGCGCCACGCTCCTCCAGGGTAAGCGTGAGCATGCCGGCGAGCGCGTCGGAATGGTAGCGCTTGTGCCAGTGATTGCCCATCACGCTCCCTCCAGTCCCCACGCCCGCATGAGCGTGTCGGTGTCGTCGTCGGTGAGGTGCCCGTCGGCGCGCAGCACAAGCAGCGCCTCCTTGCGGTCTCCGGCGTCGGGGATCCGCGCGGCGATCGCCAACAGCGCCTCCACGAGCGGACGGCGCATGGGCGCGCCCTCCCCGATCCGCACCTCCACCCGCCCCGGCGGCTCGGGCGGACGGAAGTCGAACTGCGGCACGAAGCGGCTGTCGTTGACGCCGAGCGCGTCGGCCAGACCGTCGAAAAGCGCCTTGCAGCGGTTGGGGAAATTTATCCTGTCGCCCCTCCGGTCGGGCGGCACGAAGGTGACGTGCAGCGCGATGTCGCCTGCGGGAGGAGCCACGACACCGGCGGCGCGGGTGGCCTCGGCGGCCAGCGCACGCCACTGCCGGGTGAGCTTGGACCGCGCCCAGTGCGCGTTGCCCTTGGCGTGGCCGGAGAGACTGGCGGGCGGAAACGGCAGGACGATCACGTCCGGGTTAACAGGTGTGGTTAACGCGCCATTGCGGGACGGGTCGTGCGAAACCATTGGCTTACGCTCCCGCCGGTGTGTTGATGGCGGGATGTGTGAGCAGGAGGCAGCGGTGCGCGTTGGCGCGGGGGGCGCGGGTCACGCGGCGACCCTGCCCAGTGCGTCGCGTGTCGGCTTCGGACGTGGCGCTCCGAAGATCAGATCGTCCGCGGTGACCTGCCCGCCCGTGGCTTCCACTATGGCACGGATCATGTCCGCGGATGGCTTGGCGTCGCCATACAGCAGCCGGGTGATGGTCGCGCCGCTTGTGTTGGCATCAGCGGCAAGCTGCGCTGCGGTCCTGCCGGGCTGCGAAAGATACTCGTCGAGCGTCATGCCGACTAGGTTACACTCGGTGTAACTTTATGCAAGAGGCAATCTTACACCCGTGGGCATTACCATTTTACATTGAGCGTAGGACACTGCCGGGCATGGCAGGTCCGTATTTCAAGGCGTGGCGGAAGCACCGGCTCTTGACCCAGGAGCAGGTCGTCAACCGCTTGGCCGTGTTCGACGACGACAAGCTCCCCATGACGACGGCCAGCCTGTCGCGGCTTGAGAACGGCAAGCAGCCCTACAGCCAGCGGATCGTGGAGGCTCTCGCAGAGGTGTACCAGTGCGAGGCGCACGAGCTGATCGGTCGGGACCCTGGCAAGGAGGGCGAAATTATCGATCTGCTGAGCCGTCTGTCTGACGCTCACAAGCGGCAGGCTCGTGTCATCATTGAAGCCCTGCTCCGCGATACAGCATAAATAATTTGCACCCGATGTAATTTCCTCTTGCCATGAGGTTACACGGGGCGTAATAGTCTCCCCACAGCCGCAATCCCGCGGCGGGGAGACGAAGGGTGGCGAAGCCCAACATCCAGGACGCCCTGGCGATCCGCAACAGCAAGTACCAGACCACGGGCGAGACTCGCGTCGAGGACGGCGTAACCCTGCATCGCATCCGCGCT
Source organism: Erythrobacteraceae bacterium CFH 75059 (assembly GCA_004331795.1). Classification (GTDB taxonomy): domain Bacteria; phylum Pseudomonadota; class Alphaproteobacteria; order Sphingomonadales; family Sphingomonadaceae; genus Qipengyuania_B; species Qipengyuania_B thermophila. The sequence goes on along the minus strand of SJSR01000008.1, from coordinate 4,966 downwards.
GTGCGGGATATCCCGCGATACGAGGTCAAGGCCGGTGATCCGGGAGGGTGGATCGAGAGCGAGAACAATCTGTCTGAGCACGACGACGCGTGGGTTTACGACGACGCGCAGGTTTTCGGCGACGCGTGGGTCTCCGGCGACGCGCGGGTTTCCGACGACGCGCAGGTTTTCGGCGACGCGTGGGTCTCCGGCGACGCGCGGGTTTACGGCGACGCGTGGGTTTTCGACGACGCGCGGGTTTTCGGCAACGCGTGGGTTTTCGGCAACGCGCGGGTTTCCGGCCACGCGCGGGTTTCCGGCCACGCGCGGATTTACGGCGACGCGTGGGTCTCCGGCAACGCGCGGGTTTTCGGCGACGCGCGGGTTTCCGACGACGCGCAGGTTTTCGGCGACGCGTGGGTCTCCGGCGACGCGCGGGTTTACGGCGACGCGTGGGTTTACGGCCACGCGCGGATTTACGGCAACGCGCGGGTTTACGGCGACGCGTGGGTTTTCGGCAACGCGCAGGTTTACGGCGACGCGTGGGTTTACGGCGAGATTTTCGAATGACCCCGCCCCTCGCTCCCCGCAAGGCGCCGCCGTGGTGGCTGGCGGCGATCCCCTGCCAGACCTGCGGCGGTGACGGCCAGGTCGAGACGTACATCGGCAGCTACGGCACGTCCTACTGCAAGGGACTGGCGGACGTGCCCTGCGAGGACTGCGAGGGCAGCGGCCTCATGTCCGACTACGAGGCCGCCCGCCTGACGCGCGCCGAACGCCGTGCGCTCCGGTATCCGGCGCCCGCCGATGCGCGGAGGGCCGGGCGATGAGGCCGCGCTACACTTTCCGGCAGGCTCTGCCGTGGGCGGTGCTCGCCAGCCTCGCATTGGCCATGATCGGCCTTGTCCTGGAGCTGCTGCGATGAGCGGCCTGTTCGCGCGCTACGACCGCGTGCGGGTCATCACCATGCCGCACCGCACCGACCGGCAGGCGGCGTTCGCGGCGCAGCCGATCGACCCTGAGGCATACGTCTTCGTCAAGGCGTGGAATGTGCGTGGCCGGGGCCTGTTCCGGCACGCTGGATCGCGCTCGTGCTTCGGCACATCGCTGGCATTGATGGTGGCCGCCGGGCTTGAGGGCAGGAGCCTCCTCCTGCTCCAGGACGACTGCCAGTTCCTTCCCGGCGCGTTGGACTTCGCGCCGTCGCCCGTCACCGACGTGCTGATCGGCGGCGGCCGGTGGACCCCGCGCGAGGGCACGCCGATCCCGGACCTCGAGGGCGCACACTGTCTGGGCTTCTCGCGCCAGGCGCTGGAGGTGGCGGTGCCGTTCTTCGCGCGGATGCTGGATCCGGACGTTTGGTTCGACCCGGCTGTTGTCGGCGAGCACGATCCCGCCGTCCGCCCGCCGATCGACGGCGCGATCTCGTGGCTGCTGCGGTCGCACCCGGAGCTGTGCCCGGAGTGGCGGCAGCTGGCGGTGCAGCGGCGTTCGGCCAGCGACATCACCCCTGCCTGGTACGACCGCGTGCCGGGTCTGCGCCAGCTTGCCGACTGGGTGCGGGCATGACCCGCGCCTTTGTCCGCCGCCGTGTCCTGCTCCTGCCCCGCCGGGTGTGGAGCGTCCGCCGCCAGCGTCATGTCTGGCGCTGGGGCCGTGTCGACTGGAGGGTGTCATGACCGATGACGACGACCACGACGACCTGCTCGCTGCCTTCCGCCGGTATCAGGAGGCCGAGCGCGAGATCGCCGAGCTGCGCCGCGAGATGCTGCGCGAGCTGCGGGAGATGCTGCCGTGAGCGTCCTGATTGCCCTCTACTTCGGCGGCACCGCGCTCGTGACGCTGGTTCTGCTCGCCGACTGCCTCGTCCGGTTCGCCCATGCGTGGGCCGCTGTCCGATGACTTCCACCGCCCCCGCCCTCGCCTACGCCCTCGCCCTCGCCTACGCCGCCGCCTCCGCCTACGCCCTCGCCGTTTTTCGGAGACACCCCATGAGACTTGAGCTGCAGCACAAGCCCCGCCCGAGCGGCTATGTCACCCAGGCCATGATCGACCGGCACGGCAGCTACCGCGCCGCGCTGGCATGGCTCAACGCCCGGCACGGCGTGAGGGGGCGGACATGAGCCTGCTCGACACGCTGGGCCTGTCTCCCAAGGCCGTGGCCGAGCGCCACGCGTGGATCGGCGGCTCCGACGCCAACACGATCATGTCGGGCGACGAGGCGCGCATCCTCTCGCTGTGGCGGCAGAAGCGCGGCGAGGAGGGGCCGGACGACTTGTCCGCCAGCCTCGCGGTGCAGATGGGCAGCTACACCGAGCCGCTTAACCGCGCCTGGTACGAGCTGCAGACGGGCAACCTCGTCCATGGCCACGGCAAGGTCGCCGTCCACGCGACGATCCCGTACATGCGCGCGACGCTCGACGGCGTGGTGTTCGATCCGCTCACCGACGCGGCCGTCGCCGTGTTCGAGGCCAAGCACACCGGCACGTACGGCCCGGATGCCGATCTGTTCGCCCGCTACGTCCCGCAGCTCACCCACAACTGCCTGTGCGCGGGCCATGACCAGGCGGTGCTTTCCGTGTTCCGCGGCAACGCCGACTGGGTCATGTTCGAGTACGCGCTCGACGCCGACTACGCGGCGGCGCTGCTGGAGGCGGAGGAGCGGTTTTGGGCGTGCGTCCGGTCAGGCGAGCCGCCGGTGCCGCTGCCGCCCCCGCCGCCGCCCAAGCCCAAGGGCGTGCGCGAGTACGACATGACCGGCTCGAACGCGTGGGCGGCGCAGGCCGGCGAATATCTCGACACGCTGCTGGCGGCCGAGCGGCACGCGGCGGCGAAGGCGGAGATCAAGCGGCTGGTGCCGGACGATGCGAGCCTGTGCACGGGGCACGGGCTGACGGTCAAACGCGACAAGCGCGGCGCGCTGCGCTTCGCGGTGGAAGGAGAATGACGATGGCCAATGAGGTGGCAGTGATCGAGCGGGGGCATGCTCAGGTGATGTCTCTAGAGCAAGTGGAGCGCGTGGCGAACGCCATGGCCCGATCCGCTGCGTTCGGGGTGAAAGACCCCCACACCGCGCTGATATTGTGCTTGCTGGCGCAGGACGAGGGGCGGAGTGCGGTGGCGGCGGCGCGTGATTACCATGTGATCAACGGCACGCCGACGAAGAAGGCGGATGCCATGCTGCGCGATTTCCTCGCGTCGGGTGGCCGTGTCGAGTGGCACCATCTGACAGACGAGGTAGCGGACGCGACCTTCAGCCATCCGGCAGGAGGAAGCGTGCGGATCGTCTGGGATGAGCAGCGTGTCGAGCAGGCGCAGCTTAAGAATCCCATGCACACCAAGTTCCCGCGGCAGATGAAGCGGAGCCGCTGTGTGTCGGAGGGTGTCCGGACGGTTTACCCCGGCGCGACGAGCGGGTTGTATGTCCCGGAGGAGGTCGCAGATTTTGCGGACGCGCCCGCCGCGCCGCCAGCGCCCCAGCCCAAGCGCGCTGCCGATCTCAAGCCCTCCCCCCGCAGCACCACCCCCGAGACGTGGGCGGAGGAGCAGCTTGACCGGATCGCCGACGCGCAGACGGCGGAGGAGCTGGATGCGTGGGAGGCCGGTGCCGCGAAGGCCATGGCCAAGCTGTGCAAGGCGCACCCCGAGCTGCACGGCGAGGTGAGCGCGGCGCTGGCGGCGCGGCGCGAGACGCTGGCGGCGGGCGCGGCGGAAGGGGCGGGAGAGTGACACGATCAACAGGGAGCCGGGCGGACCTAACAAGCCGCCCGGTCATGACATGACGACGCCGTGCTATGTCCGCCTTGGTGACGCCACCGAGCGCGCGGGGCTGTCCCGCCGCACGCTGGTCCGCTACGCCGAGCGGGGGCGGTTTCCGCGCCTGTATCGGCTCGGCGCCGGAGCGAAGGCCGTGCGCGCCGACGAGCTGGAGGCGTGGCTGGCCGATCCGGAGGGGTGGGTGGCCGATCCGGAGGGGTGGACGGCGTCGAAGAAGACCGACAAGGAGGCCTGCTGATATGCGGTTCGCCTATGCCGATCCCCCCTATCTAGGCTGCGGAAAGCTCTACGCCGCGCACCATGAAGACGCGCTCGACTGTGATAATCCCGAATGGCATCGGGCGCTGATCGCCCGCCTTTGCGATGAGTTCCCTGACGGGTGGGCTATGTCGCTCAGCTCGCCGAGCCTTCGTCACATCCTCCCCATGTGCCCCGAGGATGCCCGCGTGGGAGCCTGGGTCAAGCCGTTCGCGGTGTTCAAGCCGAACGTCAATCCGGCCTATGCGTGGGAGCCGTTTATCTGGCGTGGGGGGCGGAAGGGCGACCGGAAGCGGGCAACAGTCAGGGATTGGGTTTCAGCCAGCATCACCCTGCGGCGCGGGCTGACGGGCGCGAAGCCCCGCACTTTCTGCCGCCACATTCTCGACGTTCTCGGATTCGAGCCGGGGGATAGCGTTGTGGATTTGTTCCCCGGCACTGGAGCCTTTATGGCGGCGGTCGGTCACACGCCACTGCCCGAGCAAGGGCTGTTTGCGTGGCTGGCCGATCCGGAGGGGTGGGTGGCACCGAACAAACCGTCAAGGGGGCGGATCGACAGCGAGCATGAAATTCGAGGAGCCGCAAACAAGGACTCATGCTGTGACCAAATGCCCTAATTGCATGAGAGCCGGGCTTGCCTACGGCTGCCTCACGGCGTTCGCGCATTTCATGGAGTCGGGGGAGTGGTCAACACCAGAAGAAGCATTGCAACACGCCAAACAGTTCAAAGGGTGTTTGGGCGGGTGGGTCTGCAGGCATTGCAATTCGCTATTCCAAGACGACGATCCGGCAGGAGGCCACCCTTGGAGAACGTTTTTTCATCTCACAGAAAGTCAGAACAGCCGCTACGTAAGAACGGATTTCACGGAAGAACAGTGGGAAGCCCACTGGGGAGAATATTATCCGGAACATAGGGCTAAATACCTTCGGAGTTAGTAGTTATGGGCTTGAC
>SJSR01000007.1 GCA_004331795.1 Erythrobacteraceae bacterium CFH 75059 | reverse complement strand
TTCTTAAGCCCATATCTACTTATTCCGGGCAATTTTATTTACTTCGAAAATGACCTCTGACATAAGTACCGTCACTTCTATAGTAACCCTGTACTTCAATCGTTTTCGGATTGCCTGTAATCTCACTTATGTCACCATAGCAGCTTCCATTTTCTGCACATCTCCCATAGCTATTAGTCGTAATTGGAATTGCATTTATAGCAGTAGACGGTGCAGGTGAAGGAATAAAACGAAGATTGCGGTGCTCACCATCAAATGCATATTCGTCATTATAATTAGCATCTTGGGCTAGATGCGATTGTCCAGCGGCTTTAAGATTCTCACGTACACTATTCCCGTAGACTGAGTACAACCTGTCAGGAATGTTAGAGCACTCATATCCATACGAAAGGCATAGCGAAGTCTCGTCCGATACTAACGCCTCCTCGTCTCTAGAATTATCAGAGATAGCACCTTCTTCATCTCCGGTGATGACGCCTTGCGCTTCTCCGTAAAAAGCGTGCTCATGTATATCCTGATCCCGTTGATCGACTAAGGTATTTAGGCCATTGTCGTACCCTAGGATGTACGCAACTATTATGATGCCTACAACGATAGCAGACTTCCAAAGTTTCATAAATAGACTAATATGCAATTTCCTGCTTTGTATTCCAATGGTGCCAGAGTTTTCCATTCTTGTTTCTCTCAGCTCACTGTTCACTGTTACAATTGTGGCCACGCCAATATCTTTGCCATTTGGCCGCCCACCCGCCATTAACCATCGCGCAGTTGATGTCGCCAAATCTGGGCGAGACACACCAGGCGGCGGTTCTATTTCCGCCTGCTTGGCCGTCCGATACACACCGTAAGGTGGGACCGCTAATCCGTGTGTGCCCACTCGGCATTGTGCCCGTCGGGGTGCCCAGGAGGCGGATCAGGGCGGCTTTCGAAGCCGCAGCGGAAACGGGTGGGCAGGGGTGACCTCTTCGACAGCTTCCGTCTGTTTCTCGCGCAGCAATTCCAGCCAATCTCACTCGTGGACCCTCTGCACACCAAACCGGACCGTCACCGTCCCACACGGCGATGGGGGTGCAGGCAAACACCTGCCCGCTCGGAACGATTGTCGCTGCCAAGATAAACTCTAGAAGCATCACGATTGACTTTCTGCTTGATTCTAAAGACGCTGTAGCTTTAAATTGTTAAAATGGTCAAAATTGCTCTTGCTGTTGCGTTTGCGTGTGCGTTCGCGGGTAGTCCGGTCGCGCCTTGTCACGCAGCATTAGTCACGGGGTCAAATACTTGCTGTAAAGTATGTAGCAAGGGCAAGGCTTGTGGCGACAGCTGCATCGCCAAGGAGAAGTCTTGCGATAAAGGCAAGGGATGTGCGTGCAATAGTAGGTAAGCTCCTAATCAAAGTATGAGAGTTGATCATGCGGCCTCTTTTTCTACTGATAGAGAAGAGTGTTTCGCTGCCCTCCCCAAGCACTCTCGCATAGTATTTGCAAGGAAGTTCGCCTCAAGCCCGAGATAGGCGACTGTTCTGACGAGGGTGACCACCGTGAAGCCTTCCGTTCGTTCGCCGGCGCACGAGCGGCCGCATGGGGCCGCAGCGATAGCGGCGGGCAGTTGCCCGCTGGCGAGCAAACATGGTGAACGCGGGCGCGGCAAACAGCCTTTAGGGAACGTCAACCTTTTGCGCGGACAAACGGAGCCATGGCACGCTGGCTTCTCACGCTGCTCGCTGCCGGTGCTCTGGGCGCCGGCCCGGTCCACGCTTCATCGGGGTCGCTGCCGGCGGTTGCCGGCACGGCCGGCGCCGTCAACGCCTCGCTGGCGCTTGCGGCGCTCGACCATGTCCGCTGGCGGGGCGGCGGCTTTCCCGCCCACGCTTTCGTCCTCGACGCGCATCAGCGCGCCGCGGCCAGCCGCTTCGGACCGTTCCGCGTCATCGACGGGGTGCGCGCCGAGATGGTCGGGGCGACGGATGCCGACACGCCGGCGCAGTTTGCGGCGATGCTGCGCCTCCATCCGGGCCTGCGCCAGATCGACATGGTGGATTGTCCGGGCACCTATAACGACCGCGCCAACCTGAAGCTGGGACGGATGATCCGCGCCGCGGGTCTGGCGATGCAGGTGCCGTCTCACGGATCCGTGCGGTCGGGCGCGGTGGACCTGTTTCTCGCCGGACGCGAGCGCCGGCTGGCGGCGGGCGCGCGGTTTGCCGTCCATTCGTGGCAGGATGCGCACGGACGCGAGGCGCGGCACTTTGCCGCCGATGCCGCGCCGAACCGCCAGTATCTCGACTACTACCGCGACATGGGGATGAGCGACGGCGCCGCCCGCGCCTTCTACGCCTTCACCAATTCCGTCTCCCACGCCGAGGCCCTGTGGCTCAGCGGGGCGGAGATGGCGCGATGGCTTCCGGAGGGTGGCAGCGCGCCGGCACCCGCACAGCCACCGCGCTGGGCAGGCGGACCGGTCGATCGAACGGGCGCCGCGGGGCACCTGAGGCCGGTGCGCATCGAGCTGCAGCTTGCCTGGCGCGATCCGCATGGTCCGGCGGCTCCCGCGGGGCAGGAGCGCACCGCCACCGTGGCGCTTGACTTGCCGGCGCGCCTCTAGTAGCCGCCCGCCCAGATGTTGCGCGCGGAAAGCCCGCGTGCTTGGCACTTGCCTCAGGAAACGATGCAGCAGTCGGCGGCCCCTTGAGCGCGCCGGTCCGGGGATAGACAGATGAAGCGCACTTTTCAGCCCAGCAATCTCGTGCGTGCGCGCCGCCACGGCTTTTTCGCGCGCAAGGCCACTCCGGGCGGCCGCAAGGTGCTGCGCGCGCGTCGTCGCCGCGGACGCAAGACGCTCTGCGCCTGAACCGGCAGGCCGGATGATCGCGGTCGTCCCGGCAAGTTCCTGACTCGTCCGGCGGACCACCCCTGCCGCCCGCACTTCAAACCATCCGCAAACGGCGCGACTTCGTCGCGGCGAATGCTGGCGTGCGCGTGGCCAAGCCTGGCTTTGTCCTGCTCACGCATCCGAACGCCCTGGACGTGAGCCGCGTCGGCGTCACCGTCACCAAAAAGATCGGCAACGCGGTGCAGCGCAACCGCATGAAGCGACGCCTTCGCGCCCTCGCGCGGGAGACGTTGCCCGAGGCAGGACTCGACCGGCATGACCATGTCCTCATCGGCAGGGCCGGCGGCGTCGAGCGGGATTTCCGGCAGATGCGCGCCGAACTTCTGGACGCACTGGAGCGCGCCCGGCGGGGGCGGGGCGATCCGCCGCGCCGGCCCGGGCCGGGCGCGGGGCGCCGGTCGGCGTCCGGCGACGCCCGGCTGCGGAGCGACCGGTGAAGGCGCTTCTCATCGCTCTGGTGCGCCTCTGGCAGTGGGGGCCGAGCCGGGTTCTCCCGCCGACCTGCCGCTATCTTCCCAGCTGCTCGCAATACGCGGTGGAAGCGCTCGAGCGGCACGGCGTGATTCGGGGTGGATGGCTGGCGGCGAAGCGGCTAATGCGCTGCCATCCATGGGGTGGGCACGGGTATGATCCGGTGCCCGTGTCAGAACCGCACCGCGGGTGCGCCCGAAACGACAGCGCCGGCCGGGATCAGGAATAGCCCGCGCTCCGGCTGACAGGATCGACGCGACGTTGGACAATCAGCGCAATCTCATCGTGGCCGTCCTGCTCTGCGGCCTGCTTCTCCTCGGCTACGATGCCGCCATGCGGTTCTTCTATCCGCAGGCCATGGCGCCGATCGCCGCATCGCCGCCGGCCGACACCCCGGCCGAACGGGCGGCGGTGCGCACGCCGGGGATCGACACGCCGGGACAGGCGAACCGGCAGGTCGATCTTGCCACCGCCCTGTCGGCGCCCGTCCGCGTGCCGGTGGAAGCGCCGCGGATCACCGGGTCGGTCAACGCGCAAGGGGCGCAGATCGACGACATCACCCTCGTCGATCACCGGCAGTCGATCGCCCGTGACAGCAGTCCGGTGCGCCTGTTCGCCCCGGCCAACAGTCCAGTGCAGCAGTTCGCGCGCCTCGGCTTTCTGGTCAATGGGCAGGTGGCGACCGGCGCGGACACGCTGTGGGAGCGGTCGGGCGGCCCTCTGGCTCCCGGCAGCCCCGTCGTGCTGACGCATCGCGGCGCGCAGGGCGAGGTGTTCACCATCCGCTTCTCCGTCGACGAAAACTACATGATCACCGCCGAACAGACGGTGGCCAACGGCGGCGCGGCCGCCATCGTGACGCAGCCCTTCGCCGCGATCACCCGGACCAGCGCCACCGCCACGCCGGACATCTGGAACATCCATTCCGGCCCCATCGGGGCGTTTGGCGGCGTAGTCAGCTATGCCGTCGAGTACGACGATCTCGGCCGGGGCGCGGTGAACGTGCCGGCAGGGCGCCCGGACTGGATCGGCTTCACCGACCAGTACTGGCTGTCGGCGCTCGTCCCCGACCCGCGCGCGCGGGTGGAGGGCAGCTTCCGCGGACTTGGCGACAGCCTCTTCCGCGCCGACCTCATCTACCAGCCGCAGACGCTGCCGCCGGGGCAGCAGCTCACCGTCACCACCCGCGTGTTCGTCGGCGCCAAGGAGAGCCGCGTGCTCGAGGCGTATGAGCGGACGCTCGGCATCGCCCAGTTCGACAAGGCGATCGACTGGGGCTGGTTCTACTGGTTCATGAAGCCGATCCTGTGGCTGCTGCTGTGGCTGTTCGAGCTGGTCGGCAATTTCGGTGTCGCGATCATCCTGCTCACCGTGCTGGTGCGCGGGCTGATGTTCCCCATTGCGCAGAAGCAGTTCGCCTCCATGGCCGCGATGCGCGCGCTGCAGCCGCGGATGAAGGCGCTGCAGGAGCGGTACAAGGACGACAAGCCGAAGATGCAGCAGGAGCTGTTGGCGCTCTATCGGGACGAGAAGGTGAACCCTCTCGCCGGCTGCCTGCCCATCCTGATCCAGATCCCGATCTTCTTTGCCCTCTACAAGGTGCTGCTGCTGGCGGTGGAGATGCGCCACCAGCCCTTCGTGCTTTGGATCCGCGACCTCTCCGCGCCCGACCCGGCGCACATCCTGAACCTGTTCGGCCTGCTCCCCTTCGAGGTGCCGACGCTGCTCGCGATCGGGCCGCTGGCGGTGCTGCTCGGCGTCACCATGTGGCTGACCTTCCGCCTCAACCCGACGGCCATGGACCCTGTCCAGCAGCAGGTGTTCTCCATCATGCCGTGGGTGCTGATGTTCGTGATGGCGCCGTTTTCCGCCGGGCTGCTGCTGTACTGGGTGACCTCCAATATCCTCACCGTGGCGCAGCAGAGCTACCTTTATTCCAGGCACCCGCAGCTCAAGGCAGCGGCGGAGAAGGAGCGGCTCGAGAAAGAGAAGGCCTCGGCCCGCGCGCGGCAGGAGAGCACGTGAGCGCGGACGACGAGGGCGCGGGCGCCGCGATCCGCGCCGCGGACCGGCTGTTCTCCGGCCGCGTCGCGTTTCTCCTGTCGGCGCCGCAGCTGAAGTTCCTGCCCGAACCGACCGTGCCGGAGATCGCGTTTGCCGGGCGGTCGAATGTCGGCAAGTCGTCGCTGCTGAACGCCCTCACGGGGCGGCGGGCCATCGCCCGCGCGTCCACGACGCCGGGACGCACGCAGGAACTCAACCTGTTCGAGGTGGGGGAGCCGGCCCTGTTCCGCCTCGTCGACATGCCCGGCTACGGCTTCGCCAAGGCGCCCGTCCGCGTGGTCGAACGCTGGCAGCAGCTGGTGCGAACCTATCTGCGCGGCCGGGCGGTGCTGGCCCGCACGCTGGTGCTGGTGGACAGCCGCCACGGCCTCAAGGATGTCGACCGGGAGATGCTGCGGATGCTGGACGAGGCGGCGGCCGGCTACCGGATCGTGCTGACCAAGGCCGACAAGGTCAGCCGGGCGGAACTCGACGCCGTGATCGCCCGTACCTCCGAGGAAGCACGGACCCATCCGGCCGCCCATCCGGTGCTGCACGTCACCAGCGCCGAGACGAAGCTGGGCATCGGCGCCCTGCGTGCGGCGGTGCTGGAGGACGCCCGGACCTGACGTCAGGGGTGGCGGGCCGGCAGGGGGGTGCAGAATGGACGCAACGAGCAGGGCACGGGCATGAAGCTGATCCTTGGCAACAAGAACTATTCGAGCTGGTCCCTGCGCGGCTGGCTGGCGGCCAAGCAGTCGGGTCTGCCGTTCGAGGAAATCACCGTGCCGCTGTTCGGCGAGGAGTGGAGCCGGGCGCAGGATCAGGGTCTGCAACCCTCCAGCGGCAAGGTGCCGATCCTGTGGGACGGGGACGTTGTCGTGTGGGACAGCCTCGCCATCCTCGACTACCTTGCCGACAAGGTCGGACGCGACCGGTTCTGGCCCAGGGACGAGGTGGCGCGCGGGCTGGCCCGGTCGATGGTGGCGGAGATGCACTCCTCCTTCCACGCGCTGCGGCAGAACTGTCCCATGAACATCCGCATGCGGGTCGACCTGCCAGATTTGCCCGACGCGGTGCGGCACGACATCGTGCGCATTCTTCAGCTCTGGGCCGAGGCCCGCGCCCGGTTCGGTCATGGCGGGCCGTTCCTGTTCGGCACCTTCGGCGCGGCCGACATCTTCTACGCTCCCGTCGTGACGCGTTTCCTGACCTATCGCATCGGCGTGCCGGGATTTGCCCACGCCTACATGGAGGCGATCTGGGAGCATGTCTGGATGCAGAACTGGATCAGCGCGGCCGAGAGCGAGGAATGGGTGCTCGAACAATACGAAGTGGGGCGGGAGCAATGATGGCAGCAGTGATGCGGGCGGTCGCGGCCCTGCTGGTCGCGGTAACTGCCGCCGGTCCGGCGAGCGCCTGGGGCGAGTTCGGCCATCGCACCACGGCGGCCATCGCCATGGAGAACATCGCGCCCCGGACGCGCGCGGAACTGGCGGCCCTCTGGCGCCATGCGCCGCTGCTCGGGACGCCCGAATGTCCGCTCGCCGATCTCGAGGACGCGTCCTACTGGCCCGACTGCCTGCGCGGCAATGCGCCGCGCTGGGCCTACACCTTCCCGTGGCACTACCGCACCGCGCCGATCTGCGAGCCGTTCAACCCGCGCGCCAACTGCGCCAGCGGCAACTGCGTGACGGCGCAGATCGAGCGCAATTTCCGGCTGCTCGCCGACCGCAGCCTGCCCGGCAACATCCGGCTGGAGGCGCTGGCCTTCATGGTTCACTTTGCCGGGGACGTGCACATGCCGCTTCATTCCGGCGACCGCGAGGATCGGGGCGGCAACGACCGGCGGGTGACCTACGGCATCATCCCCGGCCTGAACCTGCACTGGGCATGGGACGGGCCCATCGCCGAGCGGGCGATCACTTCGGCCCGGCCGGCGCTGACGCGGCGGTTCACCGGGGAGGAGCGCCGCGCCCTTGGCGGAGGCCGGCCGGATGACTGGGGGCGCGAAAGCTGGCAGACCGCGCGCGACTTCGTCTATCCGGAGGCTTTCGGCCGCCCCCCCTGCGAGGACGAACTGCCGCAGGAAACCGCGCTGAGCCAGGAGACGATCGAGCGCGCCCTGCCGGTCGCCGAACGCCGGATCACGCAGGCGGGCCTGCGCATCGCCGAGCTGCTGGACGCGGCGTTGTCGGCGCCGGCGGCGGCGCGCTGAATGCGGACATCCCCGGCGCCGGCATGCGCCTGCCGGGTGCGCCCTTGTCCGGACGGCCCACCCTGCTAGGCGGCGCGGACCATGGCTGACGCACTCGACCTTGCCCGGCGGCTCATCGCCGCGCCGTCCGTCACGCCGGCGCGCGGGGCGGTGTTCGACACGCTGGAGGCGATGCTGCGGCCGCTGGGGTTTGCGGTCGAACGCACGCACGATGGCGAGGAGCCGGACGGCCCGGTGGAGAACCTCCTCGCCGTGCGCGCCGGACCGCCCGGCGCGCGCCACTTCGCCTTTGCCGGCCATGTCGACGTGGTTCCCCCCGGCGAGGGGTGGCGCGGCGACCCTTTCGTGCCGGTGGAGCGTGACGGCCTCCTGTACGGGCGCGGCGCGGTCGACATGAAGGGGGCGGTCGCGGCCATGGTGGCGGCGGCGGCGCAGGTGCCGGACGACGCCGGCACCCTGTCGTTCCTTGTCACCGGGGACGAGGAAGGTCCGGCCATCCACGGCACGCGGGCCCTCATCGCGCGTCTGCAGGAGCGCGGCATCCGGCCGGACCTGTGCCTCGTCGGCGAGCCGACAAGCGTGCACCGGCTGGGCGACACGGTGAAGATCGGGCGGCGCGGGTCGCTCAACGTCTGGCTCACGGTGGACGGCGTTCAGGGACACGTCGCCTATCCGCACCTTGCCGACAACCCGGTCAGCCGGCTGGTGCGGATGCTGGCCGAACTCGACGCGATGGAACTGGATGCGGGGACCGAGTGGTTCCAGCCCTCCAACCTCGAGATCACCGACCTCGAGGTCGGGAACGCGGCCACCAACGTCATTCCGGCGCGGGCGCGGGCGCGCGTGTCGGTGCGGTTCAACGACCGGCACACCGGCGCCGCGCTGGCCGAGCGGATTGCGGCCATCGCCGCCCAACACGGCGGAACCGCGCTCCCGATCGTCTCGGGCGAGCCGTTTCTCACTCCGCCCGGAGCGTTCTCGGATCTGGTCAGCACCGCGGTGCAGGCGCACACCGGCATCCGCCCCGAGCTGTCGACCAGCGGCGGAACCTCCGATGCCCGTTTCCTGCGCAGCGTGTGTCCGGTGATCGAGTTCGGGCTCGTCAACGCCACCATGCACAAGGCGGACGAGGCGGTGGCGATCGACGACCTGCGCGTCCTTGCCGCCATCTACGCCGACATCGCGCGCGCCGCTCTGCGCGCTTGACGCTGCGCCGCAAACGCGCAAGCGTCCGCAGCGCTGGGGAGGAAAAATCACGATGTTCCGCACATGGCTAGCCATTCCGCTGTGGAAGCGGGTCATCGCCGCGCTCGTCCTCGGCATCATCGTCGGACGGCTGTGGGGTCCGGGGGCGGAGAGCATCAAGATCGTCGGCGACGTGTTCGTGGCGTCGATCAGGATGCTGGTCGTGCCGCTGATCTTCTTCAGCCTCGTCTCCGGCGTCGCGGCGATCGGCGACCTTGGCAAGCTCGGCCAGGTCGGCGGGCGCGCCATGCTGCTGTTCGTCGTCACCGGGCAGATGGCGGTCTGGCTCGGCCTGCTGCTCGGCACGGTATTCGCCCCTGGCGTGGGCGTGGACACCAGCGCGCTGCAGATGGGGCCGGTGCCCGAACCGCAGGAGACGAGCTGGCGCGACATGGTGCTGTCGATCATCCCGCAAAGCCCGGTGCAGGCGATGGCCGACGTGGCGGTGCTGCCGCTGATCGTGTTCTCCGTGCTGCTGGGCATCGGCATCCTGATGGCACGCGAGGACGGGGCGCCCGTGCAGCGGGTGTTCGATTCCGGCTCGGTCGTCATGCAGAAGGTGACCATGATCGTCATGGAGCTGACGCCGTTCGGGGTGTTCGCGCTGATGGCGTGGGTGGCGGGCACGCTCGGCTTCGATGCGCTCCTCGCCCTCGCGCAGCTCGTGGGGCTCAACTATCTCGGCTGCCTGCTGATCATCGGGCTCATCTACACCGGCATGGTGAAGTTTCTCGCGCGGATGCCGGTGATCCCCTTCTTCCGCGGCATCATCGACGCCATGGCGGTGAGCTATTCCACGGCTTCCTCGAACGCGACCCTGCCGGTGACGCTGCGCTGCGCGGAACGCAACCTCGGCATCAGCCCGTCCGTCGCCAGCTTCGTCATCGCCCTTGGCGCGACCATCAACATGAACGGGACGGCCATGTATCTGGGCCTTGCCACCCTGTTCGGCGCGCAGGTCTTCGGCGTCGACCTGACCTGGGGGCAGTATTTCCTCATCTCGATCCTCGCGACGCTCGGGGCGATCGGAGCGGCGGGCATTCCGGGCGCCGGCCTGATCATGATGGCGCTGGTGTTCGGGGCGGTGGGTGTCCCGCTCGAGACGATCGCCTTCGTGGCCGGGGTGGACCGGATCATGGACATGATGCGCACGACCACCAACGTGACCGGCGACGCCGCGGTGGCGACGACGGTTGCGTCGATGACGGGCGAGATCAACCGCGCCGAGCTGGTCAGCGCCGACGACGTCTAGACGCGGCGGGCGGCGGGCTTCTCCTGCACCTTGGCCGGATAGCGGCACAGATCCGCCACCGGACAGCGCCAGCATTCCGGCACCCGCGCCTTGCAGACATACCGCCCGTGGAGGATCAGCCAATGGTGCGCGTGGCGCCGGTAGGGGTCCGGCACCCGCCTCTCGAGCACGGCTTCCACGGCCTCGGGCGTCCGGCCGGGCGCCAGTCCCGTGCGGTTGCAGACGCGGAACACGTGGGTGTCGACCGCGAAGGTGTCGTGCCCCAGCGCGCAGTTCAGCACCACGTTGGCGGTCTTGCGCCCGACGCCGGGCAGGCGGACCAGCGCCTCGCGCGTCGTGGGCACCTCTCCGCCGAACGCGTCCACCAGCATGGCCGCCGCGGCCATGATGTTCTTCGCCTTGCTGTTGAACAGGCCGATGGTCCTGATGTGGTCGCGCAGCCGCTCTTCGCCCAGCGCGAGCATGTCCTGAGGTGTCGCGACCTGCGCGAACAGCGCCCGCGTGGCGCGGTTTACCCCCGCATCCGTCGCCTGTGCCGACAAAGTCACCGCGACGAGCAGCTGGTAGACATTGCCGTACTCGAGTTCGGTCCGGGGTTCCGGCTCGGCCCCGGCCAGCCGCCGGAAGAACTCGCGCACGTCGTGCCGCGTCACAGCTCCAGCACGTCCTCCATGCCGTAGCGTCCCGGCGGCCGGCCGATCAGCCACTGCGCGGCCCGCACCGCGCCGCGGGCGAACAGCCGGCGGTTCTCGGCGTGGTGCGAGAGGATCAGCCGTTCATCTTCCCCGGCAAGGATCACGCTGTGCTCGCCGGCGACGGTCCCGCCGCGCAGCGAGGCAAAGCCGATGGCTCCCGGGCGGCGGGCGCCGGTGTGCCCATCCCGTCCCCGTTCGCTGTGCTCCGCCAGGACGATGCCCCGTCCGCGTGCCGCCGCCTCGCCGAGCAGCAGCGCCGTGCCGGACGGTGCGTCGACCTTGTGCCGGTGATGCATCTCGACAATCTCGACATCCCAGTCCGCGCCCAGCCGTGCCGTCGCTTCGCGCAGCAGATGCGCGAGCAGCGTCACGCCCAGCGAAGTGTTGCCGGTCTGGAGCACGGGAACGGCCCGGGCGGCATGGTCGATGGCCTGATGGTGACTCTCCTCGAGGCCCGTGGTGCCGATCAGGATCGGGATTCCGGCGCCGATCGCCGCGTAGAGGTTGTCCTGAAGCGCGCCGGGGCTGGAAAAATCGACGAGCACGTCGCTCCCGTCCGCCAGCCGGGCGACATCGCCGCCGCGATCGACCCCGCCGGCAAGATCGTGGCCGTCATCCGCGAGCATGGCCGCAATCGCGCGCCCCATGCGCCCTTCGCTGCCGATGATGCCGATCCGTGCCATTGCGCCAGCCCTCTCCCCTGTGCTTCATGGCCGCCATGCGGCCACTTCGCAACATCGTCATCCTGACCGGCGCGGGCATTTCCGCGGAGAGCGGGATCGACACGTTCCGCGCCGCCGACGGGCTCTGGGAGCAGCACCGGATCGAGGATGTGGCGACGCCGGAGGGTTTCCGACGCGACCCGGCGCTTGTCCACCGCTTCTACGACGCGCGCCGGGCTGCGGTACAGCGGGCCAAGCCGAACCCGGCGCACCGGGCGCTGGCGCGGCTCGACGCGGAGTGGCCGGGCGCGCTGCTGATCGTCACCCAGAATGTCGATGACCTGCATGAACGCGCGGGCGCCCGGCGGCTGCTGCACATGCATGGCGAGCTGCTCAGCGCCCTGTGTGCCGCCTGCGGGGAGCGGCATCGCTGGACCGGGGCGCTGGGCGCCGGGCCGGCCTGTCCGGGTTGCGGGTGCGCGGCGCTCAGACCCGATGTGGTGTGGTTCGGGGAGATGCCCTACGGGATGGAGCGCATCTACACCGCCCTGCAGCAGGCGGACCTGTTCGTGTCGATCGGCACCAGCGGCGCGGTGTACCCGGCCGCCGGCTTCGTCGCCGAGGCGCGCCGCTGGGGCGCACGCACGCTGGAACTGAACCTCGAGGAGAGCGAGGGATCGGCGCTGTTCGACGAGACACGACTGGGCCGGGCGGGAGAGCTGGTGCCGGCGTGGGTGGAGGAGGTGTTGAAGGCCTAACGCGTCGTTGCGGCCGCATGTCAGCGGGGCCGCGGACCGTAAAGGATGATGGCCGCACCGACGAGGCTGACGGCGACGCCGATCAGGTCCCAGCGATCCGGCCGGACGCGCTCCACCCCCCACAGCCAGAGAATGGCCGAGAGGATGTAGACGCTCCCGTAGGCGGCGTAGGTGCGTCCGGCGTGATCGGCGTCGACCAGGGTCAGCAGCCAGGCGAACAGGCACAGGCTGGCAATGCCGGGCACCAGCCACAGCGGCGTGCGGTCGAGCCGCCACCACATCCAGACTGCAAAGCAGCCGGCGATCTCGAACAGGGCTGCGGCAAGATACAGTGCTGCGGTCATCCATGGCATGGCGGTGCCGATCAAAAGGCGGGGCGGGGAGGTGCGCCGCGACCGGACGGAGTGTCACTCGTCCCCATAGATCGCCACCGTCGCCGCCGCGCCCCGCCGCGCCACCCCGCGGTACATGCCCGGCGTGTTGAACGAAAAGGCGTGGGCGCCATCCGCCGTCAGTGCAATCACGCCTCCACTACCCCCAAGCTGGAGCGTCTCCGCCTGAACGGCATCGGCCGCCTGCTGTACCGGGTCGCCCGACAGCCGCACCCGCGCACAGATCTCGTGCGCGACGTTCATGCGGATGTAGAACTCGCCCGCGCCGGTCGCCGATACGGCGCAGGTCGCGTCGGCGAACGTGCCCGCGCCGATCAACGGGGCATCGCCCACGCGGCCCCAGCGCTTGCCCGTCACCCCGCCGGTGGAGGTCGCGGCGGCGAGGTTGCCGGCGCTGTCGCGCGCCACGGCGCCGACGGTGCCGAACTTGTGGTCGGGGTCGAACGCGAGGGCGGACTGCCGCTGTCCCTGCTGCTGCGCCGCCCGCCAGCGTTCGAGCTGTTCACGCCGTTCGGGCGTGGCGAACCACTCTGGTGCGGCCTGCTCCAGCCCTTCGGCGCGCGAGAAGGCGTCCGCCCCGGCGCCGATCAGCATGACATGCCCGCTGCGCTCCATCACCGCGCGGGCGAGGCTGATCGGGTTGCGGGTCGCCGTCACGCCGGCCACCGCGCCCGCCGCCCGCGACCGGCCGTCCATGATCGCGGCGTCCAGCTCGTTCGTGCCGTCCGCGGTGAACACGGCGCCGCGCCCGGCGTTGAAGTTCGGGTCGTCCTCGAGCACGCGCACCGCCGCTTCCACGGCGTCGAGCGCCGAGCCGCCGCCGTCGAGCACCGCTCCGCCCGCCGCCAGCGCCGCGTTCAGCGCCGCCCGCACAGCCGCGTCGCGTTCGGGAGTCATCCGCTCGCGTTCGATGACGCCGGCGCCCCCATGGATCACGAGGGTCCACTCCTGCGCCCGTGCCGACGCGCCGCCGAGGGTGGCCATCATCGCCATGGCGATCGCCATGGTTCCAAGCGCGTGTCGCATCTCCGCTCCCGCTCCGTCATCCGTGTCGGCGCGAATGCAGCACAGGCGCGGCCGGAAGGCTAGTCCCCCGACCCGCAGGTGCGGCAGGCGGGATCCTTGCTGATGCGGATCTGGCGCATGGCCGGTGCCAGCCCGTCAAGCACGTGCAGCCGGCCCCACGGCGGGCGGGCGAAGGCGAGCGAGTGCGCCGCGACCAGCACGCGCACCGCAAGCAGGGCCGCGAAGCTGCCGGTCCAGCCCGCCATCGCCCCGAGCATGCCGTCCTCCGCGCAGGTGTCGCAATCCTCGGCGTCGAACGCGTCGCCGACGAAGCAGCGGTAGCAGGGCTGCTCCGGCAGGTGTCCGGCAAAGGCGCCGACCTGTCCCTGGAACCGCCCCACCGCGGCGGAGAGAAGCGGCACTTCCAGCGCGACGCAGGCGTCCGACACCGCGAGGCGGGTGGCAAAGGTGTCGGTCCCGTCGAGAACCAGCGCCGCGCCGGCGAGAAGCGTGGCGGCATTGTCCCGCGTCAGGCGCGAATCGCTGACCCCGACATCCAGCTGCCGGTCGAAATTGGCCAGCCAGCGGCGCGCCGCCACGGCCTTGCCATGGCCGACGTCCCGTTCGGTGAAGATGGTCTGGCGCTGGAGATTGCTGGCATCGACCGTGTCGCTGTCGATCAGGGTGAGCCGGCCGACTCCCGCAGCCGCGAGATACTGCAGCGCCGGCGAGCCGATGCCGCCAAGCCCGACCAGCGCGACGTGAGCGCTGGCGAGCGCGACCTGTCCCGCGCCGCCGATCTCCGGGAGGACGATGTGACGGGCAAAACGCTCGAGGCGGTCGGGCGGCAGGGGCATGGCCGCCTTCCTAGCTCGTGCGGGTCAGGATTCCAGCTGTCTCAGCAGGCTGCGCACGTCGCCGTCCATGTCGGCATCGCGCACGCGCAGCTCCTCGATCAGGCGCACCGCATGGATCACGGTGGAATGGTCGCGTCCGCCGAACTTGCGGCCGATCTCGGGATAGGAGCGGGGGGTCAGCACCTTGGCGAGGTACATCGCCACCTGGCGCGGGCGGACCACCGCGCGCGCGCGGCGCTTGGATGCCATTTCCGTGCGGTCGATGCGGTAGAACTGGCACACGGTGCGCTGGATCTCGTCAATGGTGATCCGGCGGCGATTGGCCGACAGGATGTCCGACAGCTGCTCGTCGGCAAGCTGCAGCGACACCTCCTGGCCGGTGAGCTGGGCGTAGGCGATGAGCTTGTTGAGCCCGCCGACAAGCTCGCGGATGTTGCGGGTGATGGTCCGGGCGAGATAGTCGATCACATCGTCCGGCACGGACAGGGGCGCGAACCGGGTCAGCTTCGATTCGAGAATGGCGCGGCGCAGGTCGATGTCGGCGGCCTGCATGTCCGCGACCAGCCCCATCGACAGGCGGCTGAGCAGGCGCGGTTCCACCCCGTCCAGCGCCTGCGGCGCGCGATCGGCGGCGAACACGAGCCGCTTGCCCTCGGCCAGCAGCGCGTCGATCGTGTACAGCAGTTCCTCCTGCGCCGAGGCCTTGCCGATGATGAACTGGATGTCGTCGACCAGCAGCAGGTCGAAGGACCGCAGGCGGGACTTGAACTCCAGCGTCTGCTGCGCCTTCAGCGCCTGCACGAACTCGATCATGAACCGTTCGGCCGAGCAGTAGAAGATCCGCGCCCGCGGATGCGTCTGCAGAAACGCGTGGCCGATGGCGTGCAGCAGGTGGGTCTTGCCCTGACCGGTGGCGGCCTTGAGGTAGAGCGGCGCGAACTGCGGCGGCTCGGGCGCGGCCATGCGCTGCGCCGCGTTGCAGGCCAGCACATTGGCCTCGCCGGTGACGAAGGCCGCGAAGGTGAGGGTGGGATCGAGGCTCGCGGCTGCGGTGAAGCTTTCTGCCGGCGCGTCTCCCGCGCGCAGCGGCACCACCGGCTGATCCGCGCCGCCGTGCGGGGCGACCGAAATCTGAAGCTCGTGAGTCTGGCGTCGTCCCGGCTGAGCCGTGATCTTGAGATGCCGCACCTCGCTGCGGGCGATCTTCCACGCCAGCGCCAGCCGGTCGTGGAACTTGCGCTGCACCCAGTCGGCGGAAAATTCGGTAGGCAGATGAAGCTCGAGGGTGCCCGTCTCGGCGCAGAACCCGCCGAGGCGGATCGGCTTGATCCACTGCGCGTGCGCTTGCTGACCCAGATCCTTGCGCAGACCGAGGCTGATGTCCGCCCAGTCCGCGGCGAGGGCGACAGTTTCCTGCTCGTCCTCCGCGCATGCCGATGACACCGGCCGGGCAGCATGTCCTGGGCGTTGGCTGGTCATGAAGCTCCCCTCGCTCCTCTCGGCTCGTTCCGTGCGGCGGGCGCGTTTTTTCATCCTGCATCCCACCCCCGTGCGATGCCGAATCACGTCCCCCGGATTGTGCGTGAGGCCGCCATGGCCGACCGGATCACCCGTGCGATGCTCCCGGCCATGCGTCTCGAGCGGGGTTGTAGGTCGCCGGCGCGACAGCCGGCAAGAGCATCGGCGTAAAAAAACAGAAATAATGCGGCTTGACACCGCGAGACCCGCAGAAGTCAATCTAAATTGCTGTTTTGCAAAGACTTCAGGCTCGCAAGGAGGCACGAATCGGCGGCGCGCCGGGGGCATTGCCGATCCGGTCGAGCGAAGGTGCCATGTGACAGCCTGACACGCGAAAGCGGCTCTCGCCATGGGCGGAGCCGCTGCGCACGGTCAGAGATCTTTCAGTGACAGAGACAGGCGCGCAGCGGCGCCGGTCGGCGTCAGAGCGCGGCGACGCGCTTGGTCAGGCGGGAGTATTTGCGCGCCGCGGTGTTCTTGTGCAGCACACCCCGCGCCACGCCACGCGCCAGCTCGGGCTGCGCCTTCTTGAGCGCTGCCGCCGCCTGCTCGCGGTCGCCGGCGGCAATGGCGCTTTCGACCTGCTTCACGAACGTGCGGATCCGGCTCACCCGCGCGGAATTGATGGCAGCGCGCGACTGGTTGCGACGGATACGCTTGCGTGCCTGCGGCGTGTTGGCCATGTCAGTCCTTCGTCATCGACCGCCTGCGGGCGATCGTCCTGTGCTTGATGGGGCGAGTGGGAGCGGACGGTCGGACCGCCGCAAGTGCTCGCCGTTACCGGCTCGCGCCGCGCCCGTCAAGCCGGCCTCACGCGTGCCCCTCACCGCTGGCAGCGGGGGCAATGCCAGGTGCTTCGGCCGCCCTGCACGATCCGCACGACGGTGCCGCAGCGTGGCCGCAGGCACGGCTCGCCCTCGCGGCCATAGACGGAAAAGCGGCTGGCGAAGTAGCCGAGCGCGCCGTCGGGCTGCAGGAAGTCGCGCAAGGTGGAGCCGCCCGCCGCGATCGACTGCTCCAGCACCAGCCGCGTGGCGGCGACCACCCGGCCGAGCGCGGCGGCGGACACCGCGCCCGCCGGCCGCAGCGGGCTGACCCGCGCGTGCCACAGCGCTTCGCAGACATAGATGTTGCCGAGGCCGGCGACGATCCGCTGGTCGAGCAGGGCCAGCTTGATCGCCTGCCGCCGCCCGCTCAGCGCCGTCCGCAGGTGCGCCGGCGTGAACCCGGTGCCGAGCGGTTCGGGTCCCAGTCGGGCGAACCCGGTCCAGCGGTCGAGCCCCTCCGTTCCGACCAGATCGACGAAACCGAAGCGGCGCGGATCGTTGAGCGCAAAGGTGCGGCCCTCCGCCTCGATGAGGAGGTGATCGTGCCGGTCCCCCGCCGACGGGTCGATGCGCCAGCGCCCGCTCATGCCGAGGTGGAACACGAGCGTGTCACCCCGGTCGCCATGGATGAGCCCGTATTTCGCGCGCCGGCCAAGGCCGGTGATGCGGGCGCCGGTGAGACGCGCGGCGAGGTCGCGGGGAAACGGGTAGCGCAGCCCTTCGCGCAGGACCCGCACGCGCTCGATGCGGCGGCCGTCGAGATGCAGGGCAAGCCCGCGCACCGTGGTTTCGACTTCGGGAAGCTCGGGCATGACGCGTGCTGTATCACCCTTTGCGGGGCGGGCAATTGCCCCTAAGGCGAGCGGCGATGAGCGACACTGTTTCGTTTGGCTACGCCGAAGTCTCGCCCGAGGAGAAGACGCGGCGCGTCGGCGCGGTGTTCAGCAGCGTGGCGGGCCGCTACGACCTCATGAACGATGCCATGTCGGGCGGCCTGCACCGCGCCTGGAAGTCGCGCTTCGTCAGCCGTGTGAAGCCGCGGCCCGGCGAGGACATTCTCGACATGGCCGGCGGCACGGGCGACATCGCCTTCCGCATGGCGCGCCGCGGGGCACGGGTCACGGTGGCCGACATCAATCCGGACATGCTCGATGTCGGCAGGGAGCGGGCGGCGCGCAGGGGCCTCGAGACGCTCGTCTGGTCGCGCCAGAACGCCGAAGCGCTGTCGTTCCCCGACGCGAGCTTCGATGCCTACACCATCGCCTTCGGCATCCGCAACGTCACCCGGATGGAGCAGGCGCTGACCGAGGCGCACCGTGTGCTGCGCTTTGGCGGGCGGTTCTTCTGCCTGGAGTTCTCGACGCTGACGTGGCCGGGCGTCAGCGAGGCCTACGACCTGTACTCCGCCAAGGTCGTGCCGCGGCTGGGGAAGGCGATCGCGGGGGACGAGGACAGCTACCGCTATCTGGTCGAATCGATCCGGCGGTTTCCGCCGATGGAGCGGTTCGCCGGAATGATCCGCGACGCCGGGTTCGGGCAGGTGCGCGTCGAGCCGATCATGGGCGGACTCGTCGCCATCCATTCCGGCTGGAAGGTCTGAGCCATGGCGGACGCGGCGCGGCGCATCGTGGCGGCCTGCCGCGCAGCCGGGCGGCGGGCGCGATGACCCGCCCTGTGACGCACATCCTGCGCCTGCTCGGCTGGGGGCGGACCCTCGCGGGCTACGGCGCGCTCCGGGGCATCGAGCGTGACCCGAGCACGCCCGATCCTGTCCGCCGCCTCGTCAGGCTGGCGCGGCTTGGCACCCGACAGCCGGCTCAGCCGGACTATGCCGGGGCGTTCCGGGCCATCGGGCCGGCGGCCATCAAGCTCGGGCAGACGCTGGCGACGCGGCCCGATCTTGTCGGGGACGAGGCCGCGCGCAATCTCCTGAGCCTTCAGGACAGCCTGCCGCCCGTGCCCTACGCGGCCATCGAGCAGGTCATCGAGACGAGCTTCAACCGCCCTGTCGAGGCGCTGTTCCGGTCGGTCGACCCGGTGCCGGTCGGGGCGGCGTCGATCGCGCAGGTCCATCGCGCCGTCACGACGGATGGCCGGGATGTCGCCGTCAAGGTGCTGCGGCCGGGGATCTCCGAACGCTTCCGGCGGGACATCGACACCTACGAGTGGGCGGCCGCGCACCTGGAGGCCTTTGGCGGCGAGGCCCGGCGGCTGCGGCCGCGGCTGGTGATTGCGAACTTCAAGCGCTGGACCGCCCGCGAGCTGGACTTCCGGCGCGAAGCGGCCGCGGCCAGCGAACTGGCGCAGGCGATGGTCGCGGTCGAGGGGTTCCGCGTGCCGCAGATCGACTGGGACCGGACCAACAGCCGGGTGCTGACCTCGGAGTGGATCGACGGCATCAAGATCAGCGACACCGACGCGCTGCGCGCCGCCGGGCACGACCTGCCCGCACTCGCCAGCACGCTGGTGCTCACCTTCCTGACCCAGGCGATCACGGCCGGATTCTTCCATGCCGACATGCACCAGGGCAATCTGTTCGTGGAGCCCGACGGCACGATCGTCGCCATCGATTTCGGCATCATGGGCCGGATCGACCGGCAGGCGCGGGTGTGGCTGGCGGAAATCCTCTACGGCCTGACCACCGGCGACTACCGGCGCGTGGCCGAGATCCATTTCGAGGCCCAGTACGTGCCGAGCCACCACTCGGTGGAGGAATTCGCCACGGCCCTGCGCGCCGTGGGCGAGCCGATGCGCGGCAAGCCGGTCAGTGAGCTGTCCGTCGGCCAGATGCTCGACGGGCTGTTCGCCATCACCCGCGAGTTCGAGATGCAGACCCAGCCGCATCTGCTGCTGCTTCAGAAGACGATGGTCATGGTCGAAGGCGTCGCGACGCAGCTCGACCCGCAAATCAACATGTGGGAGGTGGCCGGCCCGTTCGTGCGCAGCTGGGTGCGCGACGAACTGGGGCCGGAAGCGGTGATCGCCCGCCGGCTGCGCGAAGGCGCCGAAACGCTTGCGCGCCTGCCGGCGCTGCTGCGTCGCCTGGAAGAGCTGTACCCGCCGCGCGGGGGCGCGCCCGAGCCGCCGCCAGTGCCCAAGGTCGAGCTGATCTGGGAACGCCGCCGCCGGCAGCGCCGCACCTGGCCACTGGTGCTTGCGGCCGCGGCAGGCGCCGGTGCCGCCTGGCTCGCCGCTCTCCAGGGCTTCATCGGCTGAGCGGCGCATCGACAGGTCAGAAGTGACTTGTTAACCATGTTCTCTCGCACGGCGCTAAGCTTAACGCCTTATCAGCCATGCTGCCCCTGATGCTGGCCATGGCGACCGCACTGCGCCGGCGCTGCGGGCAGGGCGGAGGCGACCGGGCGGGCAGGTGGTGAGAGGAATGGGCACAGAGATGATCACCGACACGGGCGGGACGGACGAGGCCGGGCCCCTGTTCGAGGGAGCAGGCGGGGCAAGGCGCATCCTGCTGGTGGTCGGTGGCGGCATCGCGGCGTACAAGGCGTGCGAGCTTGTGCGCCTGATCCGCCGCGCGGGGCTGGATGTGACCTGCGTGGTGACACAGGGAGGGCAGCAGTTCGTCACCCCGATGGCGCTGGCCGCGCTGTCGGGAAGCCGCGTCTACACCAGCCTGTTCGACCTCAAGGACGAGGTGGAGATGGGGCACATCCAGCTCTCGCGCGAGGCGGATCTGGTCGTCGTGTGCCCGGCCACCGCCGATCTGCTCGCCAAGATGGCGGCCGGCATCGCCGACGATCTCGCCACCACCCTGATCCTTGCCACGGACAAGCCCGTCGTCGCGGTGCCGGCGATGAACGTGCGCATGTGGCAGCACGAGGCGACCCGCCGCAATGTGGACCGCCTGCGCGACGCGGGGGTGACAGTGCTCGATCCCGCCGAGGGGAGCATGGCGTGCGGGGAAACCGGTCCGGGCCGTCTGCCGGAGCCGGACGAAATCTGGGCCGCGCTGGCGGCGCAGCTTGGCCTTCCGCAGCCGTTGCTCCCGGCTGGCGCTGCGCTCTCCGGGCCGCAGGCGCCCGCGCTCACGATCGACGATCTGGCTGCCGAGGCGCTGGAGCCGGAAGAGGCCGAAGAGAGCGAGGAGGGCGAAGAAGCCGAGGACGGGCGTCCGCGCGGCGGGCTGGGCAGTCTTCTGTCCGCCATCATCCCGCGGTCCGCGCGGCGGGCGCAGCCTCTGGGGTTCGACACGCCGGACGGCGAGGGGGCGGGCGACCCCTGGTCCGGAGCCGACCCACAGGCGGATCCCTGGCCCGGCGCGGACTGCGTCGCGTCACCCGGTGCGGAGGACAGGCTCTCCCACGCCGGCGACACCCCGCTGCTGGCGCGCAAGGGACAGGCGTTCGCCGCCCCCCCGACCGACCGCCAGGCGCTCAACCACATGGTGCGCACGGGGTCCGGCGCCGCGGCGCCCGAGCCGCTGGACGAGAGCGGAGCCGGCGCGGGCGGGCTGTCCCAGCCGCACGAGACGTTCATCTTCGACGCCGAGGGCGGTGAACGGCCGCTCGAAGGGCGTCATGTTCTGGTGACCGCCGGTCCGACCTGGGAAGCCATTGATCCCGTGCGCTTCCTCGCCAACCGCTCTTCCGGGCGACAGGGCTTCGCCATCGCCGGCATGGCCGCTGCGGCCGGCGCCCGCGTGTCGCTGATCGCCGGGCCGGTCGCCTTGCCCACGCCGCCCGGCGTCGACCGCATTGACGTCGAGTCGGCGGAAGAGATGGCAGCCGCGGTGAAGCAGGCTCTTCCCGCCGACATCGCCTTCATGGTCGCGGCGGTGGCGGACTGGCGACCCGCGCACGTCGCGCCGGAAAAGATGAAGAAGCGCGGGTCGGCGCCGCCTGCCCTCATGCTGACGGAGAACACCGACATCCTTGCCAGCGTCGCGGCCAACCGCGCCCGTCCGGCCCTGCTGGTCGGCTTTGCCGCCGAAACCGAGAATGTCATTCCCAACGCGATCAGCAAGCGCAAGCGCAAGGGCGCGGACTGGATCGTGGCGAACGACGTGTCGACGGACGTCATGGGCGGCACGCGAAACACGATCAGCCTCATCACGGCCGAAGGCACGGAAAGCTTCGACGAGATGTCGAAGCTCGAGGTGGCCCGCGTGCTGGTTGCCCGGGCGGCGGCGGCCGTGGCGCCCGCATGACACCGCTGGACGAGCAATCGGTGACGGTGCCGGTGCGCCGCCTCGCCCATGCGGAGGGACTGGACCTTCCGGCCTACGCCACGACCGGCGCCGCGGGAATGGATGTCGCCGCGGCCGAGACGGTGGAACTGGCGCCCGGCGCGCGCCATGCCGTGGCCACGGGGCTGGTGCTGGCGATCCCCGACGGCTACGAGGTGCAGGTGCGGCCCCGCTCGGGGCTGGCGCTGCGTCATGGCGTCACGGTGCCGAACACGCCGGGCACGATCGACGCCGACTACCGCGGCGAGCTCAAGGTCATCCTGATCAACCACGGCACCGAACCTTTCATCGTCCGGCGTGGCGAGCGGATCGCCCAGCTTGTGCTCGCGCCGGTTGTCCGCGCGGCGTGGCGCGTCGTCGACAGCGTGCCGCTCACGCAGCGGGGCGACGGTGGCTTCGGCTCGACAGGGATGTGACAGGCTGATCCCGTGACCGGACTGCTGCCCCTCGGCACGGTGCTCCTCGGCCTCGTTCTGCTGGCAGCCTGGACGGTGGTGCTCGTCTGGGTGGCGTCCCGCCTGCTGCGCATCGTGGCGCGCGGCACGGGCTGGCAGGCCACGGCGCCGCGCGCCGTCGCGCTTACCTTTGTCCTGCTGCTGGCGGCGATCCACTTCGGCAACTGGCTGATCACGCTGGCCGACGACCGCATCGCCGGGGCGCGAAGCAGCGGCCCCAGCTTTCCTCCGGCGTTCCTGATCGCATCCGTCGCCATAGCGGTAGGGGTGGCGGTCATCCGCGCCCGCCGCGGGTGAAGCGGTCGGCGCGGGGTCCGCCGGAGGCAGGCACGCTGGCGCAACGGGCGGCGCGACCACTCGCCGCTCCGCCCGCTGCTTTCAGACGTTGCTCAACGGATCGGCCGGACGGTGCGCCGGTCCCCTTCGGGCGCGATCGAGATCCGCACCGTCTCGCCGGAATTGCCGGGGAAATCGGTGAACATCGCCTCGACCAGATTCGGCACGAGGTGCTGCAGCCGGTTCGAGGTGGAGACCGCCTCGGCCCGCCCTTCGAACAGCCGCTGTCCCGTGCCCGCCTGCTCGATCTGCAGCGAAATGCCGCTGGTGAAGACGGTGTAGCTGCGGATTTCCGGCCCGCCGAAGAACGGATCGTGGAAGCCGTAGGCCCAGGCGCCCGGACCCCAGTAGCTGCGGTGGCCGAAGGGCGAACGGTAGAAGCGCCCATATCCGTACCACGGACCCCAGAACGGATCGCGGAAACCCGGAGTGGAGCGGATCTGCGTGCGGCCGTTGTCGACACCGTAGTTGAAGCGGACCAGCAGGTTTGCGGTCTCGGGTGAGGAAGCGCGCTGATAGCCGAGGCGCTGCATCTGATCGGCCACGTAGTTCGCGTACAGCGCGAACTCGAGCCCGCCCTGGAGCGCCGGATCGGCGGCGACCACGGCAAAGGTCTGCCCCTGAGGCGCCGGAAGCTGCGACTGGAAGCGCGACACGTCGGCGCGGAACGGGGTGGCGCAGGCCGCCAGGCTCGCGAGGAGCAGCGGCACCGACGCCAGTTTTGCCGCACGCCCGAACTGATGAAACTTGCCCATCGCCTTCTCCGCCTTTCGCATTGTCACCGACTCGCCAGGGCGAGCGTTGTTCCGTGCCTTAGCTGCGGCAAGGTGAACTCGCTTTGAACAAAGCGAGAAAACGACGGGTTTTAAGCGGGTTAGAGGGAGCCGGGGCGCAGGATGCCGGCCGCTTTGTAGGCGGCGTCAAGCGTGGGCTGGGCCAGCGCGCGGGCGCGCACCGCGCCGTCGACCAGCATCTGCTCGACATGGCGGGGATCGGCGAGCAGGTCGCGCAGACGCGTGGAAATGGGTTCGAGGGTGGCGACGAGCAGGTCCGCGAGCGCGTTCTTGAACGCCCCGAAGCCGGACCCGCCATGATCGGCCAGCACGGCGGCGACGTGCGTTCCGGCGAGGCTGGCATAGATGGTGACGAGGTTCGCCGCCTCCGCCCGCCCGTCCAGCCCCTCCGCCTCCGACGGCAACGGCTCGGGATCGGTGCGGGCCTTGCGGATCTTCTGGACGATGGCGTCGGCGCCATCGGTGAGGTTGATGCGGCTCATGTCCGAGGGATCCGACTTCGACATCTTGGCCGACCCGTCGCGCAGCGACATGATGCGCGCCGCGCTGGGCGGGATAATCGGCTCGGGCAGGGTGAACAGCGGCCGGCCAAGCTGCGGCTCGGCGAAGTCGTTGTTGAACTTCTGCGCGATGTCCCGCGCGAGCTCAAGGTGCTGCTTCTGGTCCTCCCCCACGGGGACGTGGGTTGCCTGGTACAGCAGCACGTCCGCGGCCTGCAGGACGGGATAGGTGAACAGGGCGACACTCGCGCCCTCGCGGTTCTTTCCTGCCTTGTCCTTCCACTGCGTCATGCGGTTCAGCCAGCCCATCCGGGCGGTGCCGTTCAGCAGCCACTGAAGCTCGGCGTGCTGCGGCACCTGCCCCTGGTTGAACAGGACCGAGCGCGTCGGATCGATGCCGCAGGCCAGCAGCGTCGCCGCCATTTCGACCGTCTCGCGCCGCAGGCGGGCAGGGTCGAGCGGCATGGACAGGGCGTGCAGGTCGGCCAGGAAGAACAGGCAGGTGCCGTCCGGCCCCAGGCTGTTCTGCATGGCCACCCAGTTGCGGATGGCGCCCAGATAATTGCCAAGGTGCAGGTTGCCCGTCGGCTGGATGCCGGACACGACGCGCGCGGCGACTGGAAGGGCATCAGGCAGGACGTCAGGCATCGCGCTGCATCAGCCTGGAGATCGTCGGACGGTCTACGATCCGCAGCGCCGCGCCGGTGACGACGAAGGCGACCCCGCCCACCAGCATCAGGAGCATCAGCGCGAACAGCCGCTGGGTCGTTCCCGCGCCCGCGGCAGGCGCGGTTGCATCGGTGAACCACCACAGGGCAACGCCCATCATCGCCGCGGCGAGCGCGATCCGCGCCAGCCGGCCGATGACGAGGCCGGTCAGATGGTAGAAGCCGCGCCGGTGCAGCAGGGTGTAGAGCAGGGCCGAGTTGAGCCATGCGCCGACCGACCCGGAGAGCGCCAGCGCCACCACGCCGAGACGCGGCACGAGGAGGAGGTTCAGCGCAATGGTGACGACGAGGCTGATGGCGGCGGTGATGACCGGCGTGCGGGTGTCGCGGCGCGCGAAGAAGTTGGGGGTGAGCACCTTGACCAGCACATAGGCCGGCAGGCCCAGCACGAGGGCGGACAGCACGTTTCCGGTGATCGCCGCGTCCTGCGCGGTGAACTCGCCGCCCTGCATGAATGTGCGCACCAGCGGCGTCGCAATGAAATACAGCGCCACGGCCGCCGGCACGGTGAGCAGCATCGACAGCTCCACCGCGTTCGATTGCAGCCGCTGCGCCTGATCCCCCTCGCCGCGCGACACCATGCGCGAGAGCGAGGGCAGGATGGCCGTGCCCAAGGCAATGCCGATGATGCCGAGCGGCAGCTGGTTCCAGCGATCAGCCATCGCCATGTGCGTCAGGCTCCCGTCAGGCAGGCCGCGCATGAAGGCCAGGTCGACGAGGCGGCTGATCTGATAGACGCCGGCCCCGAACACCGCGGGGACGATGAGGATGCCCATCTCCTTCACCCGCGCTGTGAGACGGGGGCGAACCAGCGGGATGCGGAAGCCTCCTCGGTGCATCCACCAGCCCAGCCACAGCAGCTGCGCCAGGCCCGATGCGGAGACGGAGATCGCCAGGGCAAGGCCGGTGGCCGCCTTGCTCTCCTCTCCCGCGGGAAGGATCATCCCATAGATGAGCGCCAGCACGAGAAACAGGTTGAGGATGATCGGCGCCGCAGCGGCAGCCGCGAAACGGGCGAGCGAGTTGAGCACCGCCGCCAGCAGCGAGGCGAGGCTCATGAACAGCAGGTAGGGAAAGGCGATCCGGGCCATCGTCACGCCGAGGTCGTAGACGCGCGCGTCGCCGCGCAGCTCCTCGTTGGCGAAGGCGTAGAGGATCCACGGCATGAACAGCATGAACAGGCCGCCGAACACGACGAGGATCGGCAGCAGGATGGCCAGCACCTCGGCCGCGAACTGCCGCGCCGACCGGTCGCTCTCGGTCATGTGCCGGTTGAACAGGGGAACAAACGCGCTCGCGAAAGCGCCTTCGGCGAACAGCCGGCGGAACAGGTTGGGCAGCTGGAAGGCGAGCTGCCAGGCATCGGCGATGCCCCCGGCGCCGAGAACCCGGGCCAGCAGGATGTCGCGGGCAAAGCCGAACACCCGGCTGACGGCGGTCAGCCCGCCGATCGTGCTGACGTTCTTGATGAGGCTCATCGGTCAGGACGGGTCCCGAACGCGCAGGCCGGGATGAGACTCAGGCGTTGCCGGCCGGTGCCGCATCCGCGTTGCCGGCCTGCTGGCGCGCCTGCAACTGCTGAAGATACAGCCCGTTGAAGTCGATCGGTTCGAGAACCAGCGGCGGGAAACCCGCATCCTGCACGGCGTCGGCCACGATCCGGCGGGCGAAGGGGAAGATGAGCCGCGGCGCCTCCGCGTAAAGGAAGGCGTGCGCCTGATCGTCCGGAATGTTGCGCATCCCGACCAGCCCGCAATAGGCCAGCTCCACGAGGTAGAAGTTGCCCTTCTCGCCCTTGGCCGTGACGTTCACCTTCAGCTCGACCTCGTGGACCTCCTCGGTGACGCGGTTCGCGGCGATGTTGAACTGCAGGTCGATCTGCGGCTGTTCCTGCCACTGATAGCTGTTCGGCGCGTTGGGATTCTCGACCGAGAGATCCTTGACATACTGCGAGATGATGCCGGCCGCCGGACGGGTGTCGGCACCGTTTGCGGCAGCATCACCGTCGAGATCCGTCAGCACGTTGCCTGGTTCAGCCATCGGGGTGTGTTCCGTCTTGTCGGGATTGGAAGCGTGGCGGCCGCCCTATGCCGCCGCGCGCCACAGGTCAATGCACCTTGCCGGGAGCCAGCGTGCCGCCAGAGCGTTGTTCCGTTGAATTGTTCACCTATGTAGGGCATGACTGCCCATGACCGGGCGGCAGGGCTTGCGCCGGCGGGCGCGAATGCACGATTGCGAGAACGCTGTGATTATCGAGATTGTCATTCTGGCCATGATTGCCGCCTTTCTGGGGCTGCGGCTGTATTCGGTTCTGGGCCGCCGCGCCGAACATGGCGAGGAGGTCGTGCCGCGGCGCATGGAGGCGCGGGACGCCGAGAAGGCGCCGGCGCGCGACCATGTGGCCGCCCCGGCTGCGTCCGCTCCGGCGGCGGGGGCGGTCGACACCGCTCCGCAGGCCGAGGCCGGCATCCGCGCCATCGCGGCGGCGGATGGCCAGTTCGATCTGCTCCGGTTCCTCGAAGGGGCCAAGGGCGCCTACGCCATGGTGCTCGAAGCCTTCTGGAAAGGCGATCGCGACGCGCTGCGCGACCTGTGCGCGGACGACGTGTATGCGGGGTTCGTCAACGCCATCGACGAGCGCGAGGCGGCCGGCGAATCGCTCGACAACCGCCTGATCCGCATCGAGGACGCCACTGTCCAGGATGCGCGGCTCGAGGGTCGGATGGCCCATGTCACCGTGCTGTTCGTGGCCGACGTGGCGGCCGTCACGCGCGACCGCGACGGCAATGTCGTTGCCGGGTCGCTCAACGACGCGGTGGAGAGCCGCGACCTGTGGACGTTCACGCGCGATGTCTCCTCGGATGATCCGGCCTGGCTGCTCAGCGAGACCGATCAGGACTGAGCCGGCGCGCCGGTCCGGCAACAGGGGTGCGGTTGCTGCCATGAACGCCCGAACCGTCGTGGCGGTCTGCGCCGCGGTCCTCCTCGCCGGCTGCGTGCGCACCGTCTCCCCGGCTCCCGCCCCGGCAGGGCCACCCCCATCGGCGCAGGTGCCTGCCCCGGCCGCGGCGCGGGCACTCGACGCGCCGCTGCGCAGAGGAGAGCCGACGGCGCACCTCGTGTCGGGCGCGGCGAGTGCGGCGCGGGCGCTCCGCGCGTTCCGCGAGAGCTGTCCCGTCCTGCTCGAACGCACGGATCTGAGCGGCCTCACCCGGCCGGAAGACTGGAGCGAAGCCTGCGCCGCGGCGCGCGTCGCGGCTGACGGCGACGCGGCGGAGTTCTTCCGGACGCAGTTCGATACGCTGGAAGTGGCCGGCGGCGCGGCCTTCGCCACAGGCTATTTTGAGCCGGAGATCGAGGGCAGCCCGGTGCCCGTCCCCGGCGCCATGGCCGTCTATGCGCTTCCGCCGGACCTCGTGCGCGCCTGGCCGGCTGACACGCCGCCCGAGCAGCGCGACGGCCGCCCGCCGCTCGGGCGCTACGACGAGAACGGCCGCTTCGTCGACTACCACGACCGGGCGGCCATTGAAGATGGCGCGCTGGCGGGACGCGGCCTTGAGCTGGCCTGGGCGCTCGATCCGGTGGAGCTGTTCTTTCTGCAGATCCAGGGCTCGGGCCGGCTGCGCATGCCGGACGGATCGGTGATGCGGATCGGCTATGCCGGGCAGAACGGCCATGGCTACGTGGCCATCGGCCGCCTGCTGCGCGACCGGGGTCTTCTTGGCGAGGAGCCGGGGCAGTACGCGCCCTCGATGCAGGGCATCATGGCCTATCTGCGCGATCACCCGGAGGCAGGGCGCGCGCTCATGCGCGAGAACCCCAGCTGGGTGTTCTTCCGGGAACTGAGCGGGGACGGGCCGCTCGGGTCGATTGGCGTGCCGGTGCGGCCGCGCGTCAGCGTCGCGGTCGACCCGCGCTTCGTTCCCTACGGCGCGCCGGTGTGGCTCGACCTCGACCGGGACGAGGCGGACGGGCTGTGGGTGGCGCAGGACACCGGCGGCGCAATCAGGGGTGCCAACCGGTTCGACACCTTCTGGGGTGCGGGCGAGGACGCGCGTCGCATCGCCGGCGACATGAGTTCCAGCGGCCGCGCGCTGGTCCTGCTGCCCCGGGCAACGGTGGCGCGGCTGGAGGCTGAAGGCCGGCTGCAGTGAAGCCGCCGCGCGGCCTGACGGCACAGGAGGCGGAGCTGTGGGCGAGGGTCACGGCGACGGTGCGGCCGCTGGACAGCCGAACGCCGCCAGGGCCGGCACAGGCCGGCGCGCCGCCCGCCGGGCAGCCCGGCTCACCGCCACGGTGCGCTCCGCCTCCGGCGACCGGGGCAACCGCGCCGCCGCCCCGTGCCGACCGCGTGCAGACGGGGAGCCGGACCCCGCGTTCTCCCCTGTCGGGCGGCCTCGATGGCCATTGGGAGCGGCGGATCCGGGGCGGCGGGCTGCACCCCGACCTCACCCTCGACCTGCACGGCACCACGCTCGACGGCGCCTATCACCGCCTCAACGACGGCCTGGCGCAGGCGCGGGCGATCGGGGCGCGGGTCGTGCTGCTGATCGCCGGCAAGCCGCGCCCGGTGGAGGCGGCGGACCGGGGGACGCGGCGCGGCGCGATCCGGGCCAAGGTGCTCGACTGGCTGGCCGCCGGCCCCCACGCCGGCAGCATCGCCGCCATCCGCCGCGCGCATCCCCGGCACGGGGGCGAGGGGGCGCTGTATCTCGTGCTGCGGCGAGGGCGCTAGACGCGCGCGAACGGCCAGCCCGCACCCGCCGAACTAGCCGAAAAGCAGCATCTGTGCGGCGGCTGCGCTCAGGAGAACGCTGACGAGCCGCTGGAACCGGTCGGGCGACAGTTTCTCGACGAGCCGTTTGCCGGCCCACGTTCCCAGGATCATCGCTCCCCCAAGCGCGAAGGCGACCGACCAGAACGCCGGATCGAGCCGCAGCTGCGTTCCGTAGATCGCCATCTTCAACCCGTGCATCGCCGCCGCGGACACCGCTTCGCTGGCGATATACACAGGTGGAGGCAGGTTCAGGCTCAGAAAGACGGCCGCGCCGAGCGGACCGGCGCTGCCGACCAGGCCGGAAAGGAACCCGGTCAGCGCGCCTCCGCCAATCAGAAGCGAGCGCGAAGGGCGCAGGGTGAGCACACCTGTGACGCGCAGCAGCACGAAACAGAGCAGCGCCGCCCCGACGGCGCGCACCACCACATCCTCGCGCAGCGAGACAAAGGACAACGCTCCGAGGGCAGCGGCCGGGACCGCGCCGAGCAGGAACAGACCGACGGGGCGCCAGGCGATCGCCTGCGCATTGAACCCGATCCGGGCAAGATTGCCGGTCAGCTGAGCCACCGTCAGAAGGGGAACCGCGACTTTCGCCCCGGCCATGTGCGTCAGCAACGGCAACAGCAGAAGGGCACCGCCGAACCCGGCGGCACCGGAGACGGCGGCGGCCACGAACCCGCCGGCCATGATTAGGGCAAGGTCGAACACCTCAATCCGCCACCCTGCACGTCGGCTCGACTCCATCCGTGCGCCGCCGCAGCCACACCCCTGGCATCGCTGCCGGTGGGGTGGTTGCAGACACCGTGTCCGCTCGCGCTCAGGCCTGGGCCGGCTCCGGCTGGTGCATCTTGTGGTACTTCGCCCAGCTCAGATCGAAGCGGTCGGCGTTCATCACCTTGGTCCACGCCTTGATGAAGTCGCGCACGAACTTCTCCTCGTGCCCGCGCTCGGCATAGACCTCGGCGATGGAACGCAGCTGCGAGTTGGAGCCGAAGATGAGGTCCGTGCGCGTCGCGCCCCACAGCTCCTCGCCCGTCTCCCGATCCGTTCCCACGAACGTCTCGTCGCCGCTGTCGTCGATGACCTTCCACGCCGTCTTCATGTCGAGGAGGTTGACGAACCAGTCATTGGTCAGCTGTCCCAGCCGGTCGGTCAACTGCCCCGCCTTGCCGGCGCTGGCGTGATTGGCGCCGAGCACGCGCAACCCGCCGACCAGCACCGTCATTTCCGGCGCCGACAAGTCGAGCAGCTGCGCCCGGTCGAGCAGCAGCTCCTCGGTTTTGACCGAATGCTTGGTGCTCAGGTAATTGCGGAACCCGTCCGCCTTCGGCTCCAGCGGCTCGAAGCTTGCGGCATCCGTCCATTCCTCCAGCGCGTCGCCGCGTCCCGAGGTGAAGGGCACCTCGATATCGAACCCCGCATCGCGCGCGGCCTTCTCGACCGCCACCGTGCCGCCCAGCACGATCATGTCGGCCATCGACACGTCGCGGTCGCCGCGCACCTGCTCCAGCCGGTCGAGCACCAGCTTCAGCTCCTCCGGCTCGTTCACCGCCCAGTCCTTCTGCGGCGCGAAGCGGATCCGCGCGCCGTTGGCACCGCCGCGCAGGTCCGACTTGCGCCACGTCGAGGCCGAGGCCCACGCGGTCTTGACGAGCTGCGGCACGGTGAGCCCGCTGTCGAGAATGGCCTGCTTCAGCTCGGCCACTTCGGCGTCGGACAAGGTGCGGCCGGGCGGGACCGGGTCCTGCCAGATCAGGTCCTCCTCCGGCACTTCGGGGCCGAGGTAGCGGATCTTGGGGCCCATGTCGCGGTGGGTCAGCTTGAACCACGCCCGGGCAAAGGCCTCCTTGAACGCCTCGTGATCGGCGCGGAAGCGTTCGGAGATCTTGCGATATTCCGGATCCATCTTCAGCGCCATGTCGGGCGTGGTCATCATCGTGGGCACGCGCACTCCGGGCCGGAACGCATGCGGCGCCTTGTCCTCCTCGCGCTGGTTGATCGGCTGCCACTGCTTCGCGCCGGCCGGGCTGGTGACGAGTTCGTAGTCATAGTCGAGCAGCAGGCGGAAATAGTTTTCCGACCAGCGGTCGGGCGTGTTGGTCCACGGCCCTTCCAGCCCCGAGGTGATCGCGTGCTCGCCGACGCCGGACTCGTAGCCGCTGGTCCAGCCAAGGCCCTGGAAGGCGATGTCCGCCCCTTCGGGCTCGGCGCCGATCAGCGAGGCGTCACCCGCGCCATGGCACTTGCCGAACGTGTGCCCGCCGGCGGTCAGCGCGACGGTCTCCTCGTCGTTCATCGCCATCCGGCTGAAGGTTTCGCGCATGTCGCGGGCGCTGGCGAGGGGATCGGGATTGCCGCCCGGCCCTTCGGGATTGACGTAGATCAGCCCCATCTGGATCGCCGCCAGCGGGTTCTCGAGCTTGAGATCCTTGTCGGGATCGATGCGCGTGTCGCCGAGCCACTCCTCCTCCGTGCCCCAGTAGACGTCGCGCTCAGGCTCGTAGACGTCGCGCCGCCCGCCGCCGAAGCCGAACACCGGTCCGCCCATCGACTCGATGGCGACATTTCCGGTCAGGATGAACAGGTCGGCCCAGCTGATGTTCTTGCCGTATTTCTGCTTGATCGGCCACAGCAGGCGCCGGGCCTTGTCCAGATTGGCGTTGTCGGGCCACGAGTTGAGCGGCGCGAACCGCTGCTGCCCGCTCGACGCGCCGCCGCGTCCGTCCGCCGTGCGGTAGGTGCCCGCCGCGTGCCACGCCATGCGGATGAAGAAGGGACCGTAGTGCCCGTAGTCCGCCGGCCACCACGGTTTGCTGTCGGTCATCAGCGCGCGCAGGTCTTCCTTCAGCGCGTGGTAGTCGAGGGCGTTGAACGCTTCGGCATAGTCGAAATCGTCGCCCATCGGGTCGGGGGAGACGCCGCCCTGGTGGAGAATGTCGAGGTTCAGCGCATCCGGCCACCAGTCGCGGCTGGTGCGTCCGAGAAGCGAGCGGGTCTGCGTGTTGCCGGTGAAGGGGCAGCCGCCTCCCGGCAGCGATCCGGTTGCCACGTCCATGGTCGGTTCCTCTCTTCCAATGCCTGTTGTGCCCAGCATTGTGCGGAACCGGCCGCCATGCGTCCAATCGAAATGTTGTGCCGCAGTCATTGACGCAGCCACACATGGGCAGCCGCGCCATGGCGGGGCCGCCGGCCGGCCGATTGGAGGCAACGGCCGGTCCGGCGATCCCCCGGTCAGGCGGCCCGGGCCACCGGCTCGGCCGGGTCGGTGCGGATGAGGTGGTCGAACGCGCTCAGGGCCGCCTTCGACCCTTCGCCCATGGCCGTGACGATCTGCTTGTAGGGGACCGTCGTGGCGTCGCCGGCCGCGAAGATCCCCGGGACGGAAGTGGCGCCGTGCTCGTCGATCACAATCTCGCCATGGGGGGACAGGGCCACGCCGCTGTCGCGCAGCCATTCGGTGTTGGGCACCAGTCCGATCTGCACGAACAGCCCCGCCAGATCGAGCCGGTGCTGCGCGCCGGTGGCGCGGTCGCGGTACGCGATGCCCGTCACCCGCGCGCCGTCACCGATCACCTCGGTGGTCTGGGCGTTCGTCACGATTGTCACGTTGGGCAGCGAGCGCAGCTTCCGCTGCAGCACCTCGTCGGCGCGCAGCGTCTCGGCGTATTCGACGAGGGTGACGTGCTCGACGATGTTGGCAAGGTCGATGGCCGCCTCGACCCCCGAATTGCCGCCGCCGACCACGCCGACGCGCTTGCCCTTGAACAACGGTCCGTCGCAGTGCGGACAATAGGCGACGCCGCGGTTGCGGTACTCCTGCTCGCCCGGCACGCCGAGCGTGCGCCAGCGGGCGCCGGTCGCCAGAACGAGGGTGCGCGCCCTGAGGGTGGCGCCGTTTCCGAACGTCACCGCGTGCAGCCCGCCCGGCTCTGCCGCCGGAGCGAGAGCGGTGGCGGCGACGGCCTTCATGAGGTCGACCCCGTAGGCGCCGACATGGCTCTCGAGCTGGGCGGCCAGCTTCGGCCCCTCGGTGTAGGGGGTGCCGGGCAGGTTCTCGATCCCGAGCGTGTCGTTCAGCTGGCCGCCGAAGCGTTCCGCGGCGACGCCGGTGCGGATGCCCTTGCGGGCGGTGTACACCGCGGCGGCCGTCGCGGCCGGGCCGCCGCCGATGACGAGCACGTCAAACGGCGCCTTGCCGTCCAGCGCCGCCGCCGCGCGGGCCTCGGCGCCCGTGTCGAGCTTGGCCAGCAGTTCGGCAAGGTCGAGCCGGCCGTTCCAGAACGGCTTGCCGTCGAGGAACACCGCGGGAACCGCCATGACCTCACGCGCCTCCACCTCGTCGCGGAAGGTGCCGCCTTCGATGAGCGTGGCGGTGACCCTCGGGTTCTCCAGCGCCAGCAGCGTCAGCGCCTGCACCACGTCCGGGCAGTTGTGGCAGGACAGCGAGAAATACATCTCGAAGGCATGTTCCCCCTCGAGCGCGCGCACCTGCTCCAGCAGGGCGCTGTCGACCTTGGGCGGATGGCCGCCGGCCCACAGCAGCGCCAAGACCAGCGAGGTGAACTCGTGGCCCAGCGGCAGGCCGGCGAACCGCACCCAGCGGTCCGGCTCCGCGGCGCGGCGGATGATGAAGCTGGGCCGGCGCGCATCGGTGCCGTCGTCGAGGAAGCGGACGTCGGGGTGCAGGGCGGCGATCTGTTCCAGCAGCTGCCGCGTCTGCGCCGACTTCTCGTCGTCGCCGAGCGAGGCCACGAGCTCCACCGGCGTGCGCAGGTTGTCGAGGTAGGTGCGCAGCTGCGCCTGCATGGCGTTGTCGAGCATGGCTGTTGTCTCCACGTTGAAGAAGTCCCGAGGCGCAGAAGACCCGAAGCCGGGGGATGGTGGCTCCGGGTCTTCCAGCGACCCGAGTTGAACCCGGGCTCTTGACGGCGGGCGCCGCGAAGGGGGGAGGGGGCGCCCGCCGTATCGGGGTGTCAGATCTTGCCGACCAGATCGAGCGAGGGGGCCAGCGTCTCGCTGCCTTCTTCCCACGCTGCCGGGCACACCTGTCCGGGGTTCTCCCGCACATACTGCGCCGCGCGGATCTTGCGGACGAGTTCGTTGGCGTTGCGGCCGACGCCTTCGCAGGTGATCTCCATGATCTGGATCACGCCGTCCGGGTCGATCACGAAGGTGGCGCGGTCGGCCAGTCCCGCGCCTTCGCGCAGCACGCCGAAATTGTTCGCCAGCGTGTGCGACTGGTCGCCGAGGAACGGGAAGGTCAGCTTGCCGATCCGCTCGGAGGTGTCATGCCACGCCTTGTGGCTGAAATGGGTGTCGGTGCTCACCGCATAGACCTCGACGCCGAGCTTCTGCAGCGTGCCGTAGTGCTCGCCCAGATCCTCCAGCTCGGTCGGGCAGACGAAGGTGAAGTCGGCGGGATAGAAGAAGAACACCGCCCACTTGCCGCGCACGTCCGCGTCCGTGACCTCGAAGAAGTTGCGTCCCGCCTGGAAGGCGGTGGCGGAGAAAGGCTGCAGCTGCGAGCCGATGATACCCATTGAAACTGTCTCCATGTTGAAGCGGTTGCACGCCGCCATGTAGTGCGTGTTGCAGCGCAGCAAACCCGAGATTGTCGATTGCCGCCATCGAAAATTCTTATCGCCGGCTGATCAGCCCTGCCCGCACTGCGCCCGGTGCAGCAGCGCATGGTCGGCCAGCACCAACGCCATCATGGCCGCGACGACCGGCGCGCCCCGGATGCCGACGCACGGATCATGCCGCCCGGTCGTGCGCACCTGCGTGGCCTCGCCGTCGCGGGTGATGCTGTTCAGCGCCGCCGGGATCGAGGAGGTGGGCTTGAACGCCACCCGGACGACGAGCGGCTGCCCGGTGCTGATTCCGCCGGCGATGCCGCCGGCGTGATTGGAGGCGAAGTCCGGTCCGTTCGGTCCGGGGCGCATGGCGTCGGCATTCTGCTCTCCGCGCAGCCGCGCCGCGGCAAAGCCGGTGCCGATCTCCACGCCCTTGACGGCGTTGATCCCCATCATCGCGGCCGCAAGGTCGGCGTCGAGCTTGGCATAGACTGGCGCGCCCCAGCCCGGCGGCACACCCGTCGCGACGCATTCGACGACGGCGCCGAGCGAGGAACCGGACCGGCGGGCCTCGTCCACCAGCGACTCCCAGCGGGTCGCCGCGGCCGCGTCGGGGCTGAAGAACGGGTTGCGGCCGATTTCCTCCCGGTCGAAGCGCGCCGGATCGACCGGGTCGCCACCGATCTCCACGACACGGGCGAGGATGTCGACCTGCGGGATCACCGCGCGCGCCACCGCGCCCGCCGCCACCCGCGCGGCGGTCTCGCGCGCCGAGCTGCGTCCGCCGCCGCGCGGATCGCGAAAGCCGTATTTCGCCTCGTAGGCATAGTCGGCGTGACCCGGCCGGTAGGTCTGCGCCAGGGCGGCATAGTCGGCGGAACGCGGATCGGTGTTCTCGATCAGCAGGCTGATGGGCGTGCCGGTCGTGCGTCCCTCGAACACGCCGGACAGGATGCGGACCGCGTCGGCCTCGCGCCGCTGCGTCGTGAAGCGGCTCTGGCCCGGCCGCCGCTGGTCGAGGAAGGGCTGGATCCGCTGTTCGGTAAGCGTCAGCCCCGGCGGGCAGCCGTCGATCACGACGCCGAGCGCCGGCCCATGGCTTTCCCCCCAGGTGGTGAAGCGGAAAACCCGCCCGAACGTGTTCCAGCTCATGCCGCGTCTTTAGGGCCGCGACGGCGCGTGTCGAGATGGCGGGCGCGTGCTTCCCTACGGCACCGAATCGTGTCATCGACGCGCCATGACCATCCCGTCGTCCATGCCCTGCCCGCTGCGTCCGCCGCGGCAGGACGCTTGGTACGTTTTCCTCTCAGGACCGTGTCACATGCGGTCCATGTGTTCTGCACCAGCGACGAACGGAGTGCGCGCATGATCGCCCGCCTGTCCGGCCGGCTGGAGGAGGTCGGCGCCGACTGGGCGGTGATCGACGTGGCGGGCGTCGGCTACCTCGTCCACTGTTCGGCCCGGACCCTCGCCGCGCTGGGCGATGTGGGCGAGGCGTGCCGCGTGCACACCGACCTGCAGGTGAGCGAGAACGACATGCGCCTGCTGGGCTTCGCCGACGCGGCGGAACGCGACTGGTTCCGCCTGCTGACCGGCGTGCAGGGGGTGGGGTCGAAGGTGGCGCTGGCGATCCTGTCGGCGCTGTCGGCGGGCGAGCTGCGCGACGCCTGCGCCAGCGGGGATGCGGCGATGGTGGCGCGGGCGAACGGCGTGGGGCCGAAGCTGGCCGGCCGCATCGTCAACGAACTGCGCGACAGGGCCGGCGCGCTGCCGGGCGGCGGCGGCGCGGGCGTGGCGGCGGGCGCGCCCATGCGGGTGAGCGGCGCGAGCGCCGATGCCGTGTCCGCGCTGGAGAACCTCGGCTTCAAACCCGCCGTCGCCGCCCGCGCCGTGGCGGAAGCGCAGAGCGAACTGGGCGAAGGCGCGGGCGAGGGGGAGCTGATCCGGGTGGCGTTGAAGAGGGCGGCGGGGTGAGGCGTTCTTGTCGTCATGCTGAACTCGCTTCAGCATCCATCCCTCGTCACGCGCGGAGGAATGGGAGGCAAGCCCAAGGCAGGGGCAAGGTCATGCCAATCCGGATTTGCGTCTTCGATCAGGTTGATCTTCCACCGCCGGTGCCATCGCTTCAGCTGCTTTTCGCGTGCAATGGCCCGATCCATGTCGCCGAACATCTCGTAGCGGACGAGGCGGTTAACCGCGTAGCGGCTTGTGAAGCCATTGCTGGCTCCAGTGCGATGTTCCCACAGCCGGGCGACAAGGTCGCTGGTGACGCCGATATACAGCGTGCCGTTGCGTTGGCTGGCGAGGATGTAGACGCAGGGGTGGCGCTCGCGCGGCATGGATTGCCTTGTGTGGAAGGATGGATGCTGAAACGAGTTCAGCATGACGTTTGCGGGTTAACGAGAGCACCTTGGTCTCCCGCCCATCGTGAACTTGCTTCAACGGCCGTCTAGAGCCACACGCTCACCTCGCATGACCCCCCTCCACACCCCCGCCCGGCAACCGGACGATCCCGACGCCGCGCTGCGTCCGAAGTCGCTGGCCGAATTCGTCGGGCAGGAGGCGGCGCGGGAGAACCTTGCCGTGTTCATCGCCGCGGCAAAGGCGCGGGGCGAGGCGATGGACCACACGCTGTTCTTCGGCCCGCCCGGCCTTGGCAAGACGACGTTGGCGCAGATCGTCGCGCGCGAACTGGGCGCGGGGTTCCGCGCCACCAGCGGCCCGGTGATCGCCAAGGCGGGCGATCTGGCCGCGCTGCTGACCAACCTCGAGGCGCGCGATGTGCTGTTCATCGACGAGATTCACCGCCTCAATCCCGTCGTCGAGGAGGTGCTCTACCCGGCGATGGAGGACCGCGCGCTTGACATCATGATCGGGGAAGGGCCGTCGGCGCGGTCGGTGCGGATCGACCTGCCGCCATTTACGCTGGTCGGCGCGACCACGCGGCAGGGGCTGCTGACGACGCCGCTGCGCGACCGGTTCGGCATTCCCGTGCGCCTGACCTTCTACACCGAGGACGAGCTGCTGCGGGTGGTGACGCGCGGGGCGCGGCTGCTGAACCTCGCGCTGGACGAGGGCGGCGCGCGCGAGATCGCCCGCCGGTCGCGGGGCACGCCGCGGGTGGCCGGGCGGCTGCTCAGACGGGTGCGCGACTTTGCCGACGTGGCCGGCGCGGGGACGGTGACGCGCGCGGTGGCGGACGCGGCGCTGACCCGGCTGGAGATCGACCGGCTGGGGTTGGACGCCATGGACCGCCGCTACCTCACCATGATCGCCACCACCTACAAGGGCGGGCCGGTGGGGGTCGAAACGCTGGCCGCCGGCCTTTCCGAACCGCGCGACACCATCGAGGATGTGGTGGAACCCTACCTCATCCAGCTCGGCCTGCTCGCCCGCACCGCGCGGGGGCGGGTGCTGAACGATGACGGCTGGCGGCACCTGGGACTGGATGTGCCGCGGCGGATGGGTGATCAGGAAGGATTTCTGTGAAAATTGCTGAGCAGTGCTCAAGCCGCATTCAGAAAGCGAAATAAGTCGGCCGCAACGGAGAGTGATGCTTGGCGAACAACAGGTCTATTTGGACTAGGTTGATTGAATCGGGCCTG
This sequence comes from Erythrobacteraceae bacterium CFH 75059, assembly GCA_004331795.1. Taxonomy (GTDB): domain Bacteria; phylum Pseudomonadota; class Alphaproteobacteria; order Sphingomonadales; family Sphingomonadaceae; genus Qipengyuania_B; species Qipengyuania_B thermophila. The sequence continues at coordinate 47,258 of SJSR01000007.1, read as the reverse complement.
ACCAGACCACCGATATCAAAAGGAGAGAACCCGAGTCTGTGCATCGTTTCCAAAACAGTTCTCATATCAGGCGCGCCTCTATTATATTCTAGAACAGCAACCTCGAGTTGGATGACATCGCATTTCCTAAGCGTTTCAGTTCCTCCTTTCAGCACCTCTAACTCCGCCCCTTGAACATCAATCTTAAGGAAGATCGGTCCATCCATTTCTGATGCAACGTCGTCCAACGTCTTTGTAGTAAGTCTTACCTCTTCTCGTGGTATATTGCTATTCTCGGGCATAATAGAAGAAGCATTATCCATAAGGTAAAATGTGACTTCTTTCCCCCCTTCACTTGCCAATGGGGCGATTGAATAGGTGGTGTTTGGGAGTTCTCGACAGATACTCTCTAAATTCGCAGCCTTCTGTTCCGAAGCTTCGCACATCAGGACTTTCGCTTCAGGAAATACTCGCTTTGCCAAGCGTGTCCACTCACCCTCGTGCGCACCAACATCAATGATCGATTTCGGGGAGTAGCCGCGATCAGCCAAGCGCCTGTAGGCACTCTCTTCAGAAGTTATTTGTGGATCAGGGTTTGCTAGAAGCGCTGATATAAGTTTTCTAGCTTCTTTCAGCATCGCTTTGCCCCCCTTCTTCAGTATGGAGACAACCTTTAGAGAATTGGCTCATTGGTCAAGGTGGAGCGTTCTGCTGAGGTGCTTAGGAGCCCAACCGCTCCGCGTGCCAGGCCACATGGTCGGCCATGAAGGTCGAGACCAAATAGTAGGAGTGGTCGTAGCCCTCGTGCAGGCGGATCTGCGCCGGCATCTGCGCCGCCTCGCAGGCGGCGGCGAGGCGGTGGGTCTGCAGCTGTTCCACCAGAAACTGGTCGGCCAGGCCCTGATCGACGAGCAGGTGCGGCAGGCGCGCGCCGTCCTCGATCAGCGCGACGGCGTCATACTTGCGCCACCTCGCCTCGTCCGGGCCGAGATAGCGCGCGAACGCCTTTTGCCCCCACGGAACGCGGCCGGGCGCCACGATCGGGGCAAAGGCGCTCACCGAGCGGAAGCGGCCTGGATTGCGAAGAGCGACGGTGAGGGCGCCGTGCCCGCCCATGGAGTGGCCGGTGATGCCCTGCCGCGTCATGTCTGCGGGGAAGGTCTGCGCGACAAGGCCGGGCAGCTCCTCCTCGACATACGACCGCATCCGGTAGTGGCGCGCCCACGGCTGTTCGGTCGCGTCGAGATAGAAGCCTGCGCCTTGGCCGAAGGCGAAGTCCTGCGGATCGTCGGGCACATCGTCGCCGCGCGGCGAGGTGTCCGGCGCGACGAGGATGATGCCGTGTTCGGCGCAGGCCCGTCGGTACTCGCCCTTGTCCATGACGTTCGCATGGGTGCAGGTCAGGCCCGACAGGTACCACAGCACCGGCAGGCGCTCGCCCGGCGCGTGCGGCGGGACAAAGACGGCCAGCGTCATGCCGGTGCCGGTGCTGGCGGACGGGTGGCGGTAGACGCCCTGCGTGCCGCCAAACGCCCTCGCTTCGGAGACCGTCTCCACCTCAGCCCGGCCGGTGCATGGCGCAGATCTTGTTGCCGGCCGGATCACGCAGATAGGCGAGGTAGAGCTTCATGCCCGCACCCTCGCGCAGGCCCGGCGGATCCTCGATCGCCGTGCCGCCATGCGCCAGCCCCGCCTCGTGCCATGCGTGCACCTGCTCCTCGCTGTCGGCGGCAAAACCGATGGTGGAGCCGTTGCCGCAGCTTGCCGGCTGGCCGTTGATGGGCTTCGTCAGCAGAAAGATGCCGCCCTTGTGCATGTAGAACACACGCCCCTTGGGGTCGAGAGTGCCGGCGCGGCCCCCCAGTGCCGAAAGCGTGGCGTCGTAGAACGCCTTCGACGCCTCGATGTCGTCGGCGCCGAGCATGACGTGGCTGAACATGGCTGAAGTCTCCTCGTTGGTCTCAGTAGATGACGACGGCCCGGATGCTCTCGCCCCGGCGCATGAGATCGAAGCCGCGGTTGATCTCGTCCAGCGACAGACGGTGGGTGATCATCGGATCGATGGCGATCCGCCCGTCCATGTACCAGTCGACGATTCGGGGCACGTCGGTGCGCCCCCGCGCGCCGCCGAACGCCGTGCCGCGCCAGTTGCGGCCCGTGACGAGCTGGAAGGGACGCGTGGCGATCTCCTTGCCGGCCTCCGCCACGCCGATGATGACGGAGGTTCCCCAGCCCTTGTGACAGCATTCCAGCGCCTGCCGCATCACGTCCGTGTTGCCCGTGCAGTCGAACGAGTAGTCCGCCCCGCCGTCGAGCATGGCGACGATCCGCTCCACCACGCCGCCGGCGCGCGCGTCGATGAAGTCGGTCATGCCGAACCGGCGGCCCCAATCCTCGCGCGCGGGGTTGATGTCGACGCCGACGATCCGGCTCGCCCCGGCCAGTTGTGCACCCTGCACGACGTTGAGGCCGATCCCGCCCAGACCGAAGACGGCGACGGTGTCGCCCACCTGCACCCTGGCAGTGTTGAGCACGGCGCCCACACCGGTGGTCACGCCGCAGCCGACATAGCAGGTGGTGTCGAACGGCGCGTCCGGGCGGATCTTCGCCACGGCGATCTCCGGCAGGACGGTGAAATTGGAAAAGGTCGAGCAGCCCATGTAGTGGTAGATCGGCTCGCCCCGGTACGAGAAGCGGCTGGTGCCGTCCGGCATGAGCCCCTTGCCCTGCGTGTCGCGGATGGCGCTGCACAGGTTGGTCTTGCCGCTGAGGCACATTTTGCATTGCCGGCATTCCGGCGTGTAGAGCGGAATGACGTGGTCGCCCGGCGCGACCGAGGTGACGCCGGCACCGATTTCGCGCACCACGCCGCACCCCTCATGACCGAGGATGGCGGGGAAGATGCCTTCGCTGTCGTGACCATCCAGCGTGTAGGCGTCGGTGTGACAGATGCCGGTGGCCATGATCTCCACCAGCACCTCGCCCGCGCGCGGACCTTCGAGGTCCACTTCCACCACCTCTAGCGGCTGTCTGGGGGTAAAGGCGACGGCGGCGCGAGATTTCATGCGGTTTCTCCTGCGACGGCGCAGCGGCGGCCGCCCATGCTACTGCGCCGGCTCGCACACGCTGTCGAGCGCCTTCGCGATGGCCCGCCGCAACGCCTCGTCGGTGAACGGCTTCTCGAGCCGCGCGGCGATGAGGCGAAGGGCGCCCTCCTCGATCTCGGCATAGCCGCTGGCGAGGATGACGGGCAGGTCCGGCTGCTCCTCGTGAAGCACCTCCGCCAGTTGCAGCCCGGTCATGTTCGGCATCGCCTGGTCAGTGATCACGAGGTCGAACGGGTCCGACGTGCGGGCGAGTTCCAGCGCCTCCTCGCCGCATCCGGCCTCCACCACCTCGTGCCCCAGATCCTCCAGCAGGGCGGCGGTCCCGAACAGCACGAGGGCATCGTCGTCGACCGTCAGGATGCGCAGGCGCCGCCTCACCGCGTCCTCGCGGCTGATCGGGCTTGCCGGCTGACCGGGCGCGGCCGCCGCCCGGATCGCCGGCAGAAGGATCGTCGCCGTTGTGCCCTCGCCGACGGTGCTCTCGAGCCGCAGCGCCCCGCCAAGCTGATGCACCAGCCCGTGCACCATCGACAGGCCGAGGCCGGTGCCCTTGCCCACGCCCTTGGTGGTGAAGAACGGCTCGAGCGCCTGGGCAAGCGTGGCGGCGTCCATGCCGCTGCCGGTGTCCTGCACCCGCAGGCTGAGATACCGGCCCGGGGCGAGATCCGGCGCGCTCTCAACGTCGACTTCCTCGAGATGGAAGTCGAGCCTGCCGGGTCCGTTCATCGCATCGCGGGCGTTCACCGCGAGGTTGAGCACCGCCATTTCGAGCTGGTTCGGGTCCACCATGGCGTCGGCCACATCGCGGGGCGCATGGATCGTCACCGCGATCTGCGGACCGAGCGAGCGTTCCAGAAGGTCGCGCATCCCTTCGAGCAGATCGACGATGGAGGTGGGCCGCACGTCCAGTTCCTGCTTGCGCGCGAAGGCCAGCATCCTCTGGGTGAGGCTTGCTCCCCGTTCCGTCGCCTTGACCGCGTTGCGCAAGAGGGCGCCAAGCTTCGCATCGTCGCCCGGCAGGCGCTTCTCCAGCAGGTCGAGGCTCGACCGGATGGCCATCAGCAGGTTGTTGAAGTCGTGCGCCACGCCGCCGGTGAGCTGGCCGATGGTTTCAAGCTTCTGGCTCTGGCGCAGAGCCGCCTCGGTCGCCGCCAGCGCTTCGGCCTGCAGCCGCTGCTGCGTCATGTCGCGTCCGGTCGCGAACACCGCGCCGTTGTTGAACTGCGCCGTCCAGGCGAAATAGCGGTAGCTGCCGTCCTTGTGCCGGAGCCGGAACTCGTACGGATCGACCAGCGGCTCGTCGAAGACGGAGCGGAACTTGACCAGCGTTTCCTCGAGATCGTCCGGGTGGGTGATCTCGGGAAAAGGCCGGCCGATCAGGTCCTCGGGCGACCAGCCGAGCAGCGTCGTCCATGCCGGGTTGATGGCGGAGAATCTGGTGTCGGGATCGACCACCACGAGCAGGTCGACCGCCATGGCCCAGGCCGCCTCGCGCTCGGCCAGCGCGGTTTCGAGCTGCTCGGTCCGCTGGCGCACGGCTTCCTCGAGAGCGGTGCGCGACCGGGCGAGCATCTCGCGGGCGAGCACCTGGTCATGGATGTCGGTGCAGGTGCCGTACCAGCGGGTGATCGCCCCGGCGCTGTTGCGCTCCGCCTTCGCCTTGCCCAGCACCCAGCGGTATTCGCCGCTGCGGTGGCGCAGGCGATACTCGATCTCGTAGGGTTCGCCCGTGGCCAGCGAATGGCGCCAGCGCGCCCAGGCCCGCTCCTGATCGTCAGGATGGAAGATGCCGTTCCACGCATCCCCGTCGGTCGAGCCGACCGGAACTCCGGTAAACTCGTACCACCGGTCGTTGTAGTAGTCGTGGTACCCGTCGGGAAGGGTCGACCAGACCATCTGGTCGATGAAGTTGGCGATCGCCTGGAACCGCCGGTCGCTGGCACGCAGCCGTTTCTGGCGGCGCTCAAGCTCCTCGAGATGGCCGCGCGTCTCGTACTGGCGCTCACGCGCGCGCAGGGCCGACTTCACCGCGTGGACAAGCTCGTCGGCGTGCAGCGGGCGGGGCAGCAGCACGACATTGCCGAGCGAGCGCAGGCGCTCGGTCTCGGCCAGGGTGCGGGACATGCGCCCGCCATTCGTGAGGACGACGATCGGCAGGTCGGACCATGGAGCCTGCTCGGCAAGCTGCTGCTCCAGCAGGCGGAAGCCATCGTAGTGGAGACCCTCCTCGGCGAGGACGGCGGCGCCCACGCCCGCCAGCATCTGCTGGCGCACCTCCTCCATCGACCTGGCGACGAGGGTTTCGATGCCATGGCGGTGCAGCACGTCCGCCGCGACCTGCGCGTCCCGGCCGCGCGGCGCGTAGACGATGGCGGCATGGTCGCGGGCCGCCGGGAGAGCAGCCGGATCACTCATCGCCGAACAAGCCACCTCCACCCGCCGGATAGCGGGGCTGTCCCGTCAGAACGGCTTCGAAGCGCGTCAGCGGCTCGCCGATGGTGATGCCGCCGGCGCCGATTGTGAATTCACGGATGGTGCGCTCGTGATTGGTGGTCCGGGTCTTGATCGCGGCCATCGATTTGCGCACCGCGCCTTCCGCCTCGAAGTAGCGCAGCATCATGACCGTGTCGGCAAGGTAGCTGATGTCCACGTCGCTGCGCAGGTCGCCAGTGATGCCATGCTGCCCGAGGATCATCAGCGACACCACCCCCTGCTGGCTGAGATAGCTGAGCAGTTCATGCATCTGCAGCAGGAGGAAATTGTCGCTGGGCATGGCGTGAAGGTAGGCGTTGAGGCTGTCGATCACGATCGTCCGCGCGCCGTTGCGCTCGACGGCGTCCTGCACCGCTCCGGCGAAGGCTCCCGGCGACAGCTCGGCCGGATCGACCTGGCGGATGATGAGGTGGCCGGATTCCTCGTGGGGTTCCAGCTCCATCCCGAGCGCTCTGGCCCGCAGCCGCAGCGTGGCGACACGTTCGTCGAAGAGGTAGTAGGCCGCCTTCTCCCCGCGCCGAAGCGCTTCGAGCACCGTCAGCATTGCCGTGGTCGTCTTGCCCACGCCCGCCGGCCCAACCAGCAGGGTGTTCGTGCCGGGCACAAGTCCTCCGCCGAGCAGCTTGTCGAGGGCAGGGAGCCCGCTGGACACGGCGGTCATGTCGTGGTCGCGCGCGTGTTCGGCGGCGATCAGCCGCGGATACACGGCAAGGCCGCCGGTCTCGATGGTAAAGTCGTGATAGCCGCCGCGATAGCGCATGCCACGCATCTTGATGATCCGCAGCCGGCGCCGTTCGGACCCGAAATCGTTGGCGGTCTGCTCAAGCGTGATGACCCCGTGCGCGACGCTGTGCAGCTGCAGGTCGTTGGGTTCCGCGGTGCGGTCGTCCAGCAGCACCACCGTGCAGTTGCGGCGCGAGAAGAAGTGCTTGAGCGCGAGGATCTGGCGCCGGTAGCGCAGCGCGTTTTGCGCCAGCAGCCGCAGTTCCGACAGGCTGTCGAGCACGACCCGCGCGGGGTTCACCTCCTCCACCCTGCGCATGATGCCGCGCACCGTTTCCCCAAGCTCGATCTCGGAAGGGTGCAGGAGGGTCTGTTCGAAGTCGCTGCCGAACTCGTCCTCGGCCACGAGTTCGAGCACCGAGATCGCGCCAAGATCCCACCCGTGCGAGGCGGCCACGCCGTGCAGCTCGTCCTTCGTTTCGGACAGGGTGATGTAGAGGCCCGTGTCCCCTTCCTCGGCGCCCTGCAGCAGGAACCGGAGCGCAAGGGTCGTCTTGCCCGTGCCGGGCGTGCCTTCGACGAGATACACCCGCTCGGGCGACAGACCGCCGCACAGGACCTGGTCCAGACCGGCAGTGCCGGTTTTCACGCGCGCGGGTTGGTCATTCATTGCGGGGTCTTTCCCATCTGTTTGCGCATCGCATAAGAGCAAGTTTCGACGGGCACAAACCGTTTCCCTCATTCCTGCCCGCCCGGACCAATGGGCGCGACGCCGAGCCGGTAGCGGATCGCGTGGCGGAACACGCCGCCGGGGGCGAGCCGGATCGAGCCGAACTCCGGGCAGGTGGCGGTGTCGGGCAGATGCTGCGGCTCGAGCGCGATCCCGTCGCCCATCCGGTAGAGCACGCCGTCCTTGCCGGCCACGGCGCCGTCGAGGAAATTGCCGGAATAGACCTGCAGGCCGGGGCGGTCCGACAGCACCTCGAGCGTGCGTCCCGAGGCCGGGTGCCGCAGATGCGCGACGCGCCGCGGCGTTCCGGCCGCCGCGTCGGGAAACACAAAGCAGTGATCGAACCCGCGCCGGGCGACGATCTGCGCCTCCCTCCCATCGCGCGCGCGCCGGGCGAGACGATGTGGCACGCGAAAGTCGAAAGGAGTGCCGGCGACGGGGCGGAACTCGCCCGTCGGAATGCCGTCGTCGGTCACAGTAAGGATGCAGTCGGCCGGGATGGTCATGGCGTGGCCAAGACCGCTCTCGCCGGAGGCGTGTCCGGCAAGGTTCCAGTAGGTGTGGCTGGTGAGATCGACGAGGGTGAGTGCATCGCTAGTCGCGGTGTAGGTGACGCTGAGGGTTCCGGGTTCCTCGAGAGCGAACCGCGCCTCGACGCTGAGGGTGCCGGGGAAGCCCTGATCTCCGGCCGGGCTGACATGGGCCAGATTGACCGAGGCATCATCACGCGTTCCCACCGCCGCGATCCGCCAGTTGGCGCGGTCGAACCCTGCCGGCCCGCCGTGCAGCGCATGGGGGCCGTCATTGGGGAGCACGCGGTGCTCACGGCCATCAAGGATGAACCGGCCGCAGCGGATGCGGTTCGCTACCCGTCCGATCGTGGCGCCGAAATAATGGCGGTCCTGCTCGTAGCCGGCGACCGTGTCGTGGCCGAGCACGACGTCGGCGATGTGTCCTGACCCGTCGGGACAGCACAGCGCCTGGATGCGCGCGCCCAAGGTGATGATCGTCACGGCGAGCGGCGCGCGGCGCAGCGCGATGGCGTGGACCTCTTCGCCGTGTGCCGTGACGCCGAAGGAGCGGACATCCACCCCCATGCCGGCTTGCTCATCGCCGCGAGACTGGCTCACCATTCGGCGAAGCTGCCATCGGCGTGGCGCCAGACGGGATTGCGCCAGCGGTGCGGATGCACCGCCGCAGCCCGCACCCCCGCTTCGTCAATTGCGATGCCGAGGCCTGGTCCTTCCGGGATCAGCAGGCTGCCGTCCCGCGGGGTCAGCGGCGCGGGATCGCTGAGGTAGGTGTACAGGTCATGGCCTTCGGTGTTGTAGTGGATGCCGAGGCTCATCTCCTGGATGGCCACGTTCGGGGTGCAGGCGGCAAGCTGCAGGCAGGCGGCGAGCGCCAGCGGACCGAGCGGACAGTGCGGGGCCACCGCGATGTCGTAGGCTTCGGCCATGGCGGCAATGCGCCGGCATTCGGAAAGACCTCCGGCATGGCTGAGATCCGGCTGGACGATGTCCACGGCGCCCTGCTCGAAAAACGGCTTGAAGTCCCAGCGCGAATACAGCCGCTCGCCCAGCGCGATGGGCGTCGCGACGAGGCTGGCAATCTGCGCCAGCCCTTCCGGATTTTCTGAGAGCAGCGGCTCTTCGATGAACAGCAGGCCGAGCGGCTCCAGCACCTTGGCCAGCTGCTTCGCCAGCGGCCGGTGCACGCGCCCGTGGAAGTCGAGCCCCACATCCATCCCCGAACGTTGCGCCGCTTCGACCCTGGCGACCACCGCGTCGAACAGGCGCGGCGATCCGAGCCAGTCGAGCTCGGCCGTGGCGTTCATCTTGACGGCGGTGAAACCCTGCTCCCGCCGCGCGCTCGCGGCCTCGGCGACATCGTCCGGGCGGTCGCCGCCGATCCAGGCGTAGGCGCGGATGCGCTCGCGCACCCGTCCGCCCAGCAACTCGTGCGCGGGCACGCCCTGGTGGCGCCCCTTCCAGTCCCACAGCGCCTGATCCAGTCCGGACAGCGCCGACATCAGCACGGCGCCGCCGCGGTAGAAGCCGCCGCGATAGGCGACTTGCCAGATGTCCTCGATCCGGCGCGGATCGGCACCGACGAAGCGGTCGCGCAGCGCCTCGAACGCCCCGGCAACCGCCTCCGCGTGGCCTTCCAGACTGGCCTCGCCCCAGCCGAACGACCCGTCCTGCGCTTCGACCCGGACGAACAGCCAGCGCGGGGGAACGGCGAAGGTTTCGATGCGGGCGATCTTCACGGGGGCTATCCTCCGCCGGCAGGGTGAGCAAGAATGTAGTCCTCTTCACTCGGGGGCAGCAAGCGCATGACCGGTACCGATCCCCAGATCACCTGCATCGCGCCGGTCGAGGCGGTGCTGGGCGAGGGGCCGGTGTGGCTCGCGCGGGAGCAGGCGCTCTTCTGGACCGACATCGCGGGACAGCGGCTTTATCGCTGGTCGCAAGAGGACGGCGTGCGCCGCATCGATGTCTCCTGCCCTGTCTGCTGGCTGGTGCCCCGCGCGGCGGGCGGTTTCGTGGCGGGAGGCTACGGCGACCTGCTGTTCGTCGACGACGCCTTCACCGTGACCGTCGCGGCGCAGATCGAGCCACACCGGCCCGGCAACCGCTTCAACGACGCCAAGGTCGACAAAAAGGGGCGGCTGTGGGCCGGCACGATGGACCGGGCAGAACGGATGGACAGCGGCACGTTGTACCGGATCGATCCCGATCTGTCGTGGTGCGCGGCCGACGATGGCTACCGCGTCCCGAACGGACCGGCGTTCAGCCTTGACGGACGGACCATGTTCCACGCCGATTCCGCGCGCAGGCGTATCTACGCCTACGACCTGACACCGGACGGAATGACCGGCAACAGGCGCGTCCATCTGCAGTTTGACGACGCCCATGGTTTTCCCGACGGCATGACGATCGATGCGGACGGCTGTCTGTGGGTGGCGTTCTGGGACGGCTGGTGCGTTCGCCGGTTCGCGCCCGACGGGCGCCTTCTCGCCGAGCTTGCGGTCCCGGTCCAGCGGCCGACGAGCGTGACCTTCGGCGGTGCGGCGCTGGACCGCCTGTTCATCACCAGCGCCCGCCGCGACCTGTCAGACGAGGTGCTTGCCGGGCAACCTTTGGCCGGTGGGACGTTTATGCTCGAACCGGGCGTGCGCGGGGTCGCCGAGCCGCTGTTCGCGGGGTGACGCCGCGCCCGGAGGAGGAGAGTCGCCATCGCCAACTTCATGTTTGCCACCGGCATCGAGAACTCCATTCCGACCATCAATGGCGGGCGCACTCGGGTCGACCAGATGGAGGCGTGCGGCCACTACCGCCACTGGCGCACGGACTTCGATTGCGTGGAGGAACTCGGGATCCGTTACCTGCGCTACGGACCGCCGCTGCACACCACCTATGCCGGTCCGGGCAAATACCACTGGGACTTCGCCGACGAAACGCTTGGCGAGCTGAAGAACCGGGACATCATTCCGATCCTCGACCTGTGCCACTTCGGCGTTCCTGACTGGATCGGCAATTTCCAGAATCCGGACTTTCCTGAACTGTTCGCCCGCTATGCGGCCGATTTTGCCGAACGGTATCCGTGGATCCAGCTGTACACACCGATCAACGAGATGTTCATCTGCGCCATGTTCTCCGGCCTGTACGGCTGGTGGAACGAGCAGCTGAGCAGCGACGAGGGGTTTGTCACCGCTCTCAAGCACCTCGTGAAGGCCAATGTCATGGCCATGACGGAAATCCTCAAGCGTCGCCCTGACGCCATCTTCATCCAGAGCGAGTCGTCCGAATACTTTCACGCGGACAGTCCCGCCGCCATTCACGCGGCGGAACTGCGCAATCGCTGGCGTTTCCTGTCTCTCGACCTCAATTACGGCAATCGTGTCAATTCGGACATGTACGAATACCTGCTGGCGAATGGCATGACGCGTGAGGAATACAACTGGTTTCTCACCCATCGGCTGAAGCAGCACTGCGTTCTGGGGAACGACTACTACTTCACCAACGAGCACCGCGTGTTCGCCGACGGTCACTCCGAGGCTTCGGGCGAGGTGTTCGGTTATGCGGAGATCACCCGGCAGTACTACGCCCGCTACGGCTTGCCGATCATGCACACTGAAACGAACATGAAGGAGGGGCCGAACGGCGACGAGGCGGTGCAATGGTTGTGGAAGCAGTGGGCCAACGTGCTGCGCGTCCGCAATGACGGGATCGCGACCGTGGGCTTCACTTGGTATTCGCTGACCGACCAGATGGACTGGGACACGGCGCTGCGCGAGGTGAACAACCGGGTGCATCCCGTCGGCTTGTTCGACCTCGACCGCAACTGCCGGGCCGTCGGCAAGGCGTACAAGAAGCTGATCGCCGACTGGCGCGAGGTTCTCCCCGCGTTCAGCCACTGCCTGGTGGTGCCGGTCAAGTCGCTCAAGAGCCCCGGTGAACTGCGCCCGCCGAGCAGTGCGGGCACGCGCCCGCCGCGCGGCGTGCCGCGGCTGGCACCGCAACCGCTTGACGAGGACACTCATCCCCCGCGGCCTGCTCCGGCGACGCAGGTGGCGGAAGGCGACGCTACAGGGGACGACTTCTAGCTGCGCGCAGTGCTCCTGCTGTCGCCGCTGCCCAGCCGCGCCGTGGCGCGCGGATTGCGTCCTGCGGCAAGTCACACTAGCGTCCGCGCCAAACGGAGGATGCCATGCGAACATCGATGCTTGCCCTTTCCTTGGCCCTGATGCTGTCCGCGAACGCAGCGGCGCAACCCGTGGCGCAGCCCGGCTCGAATACGCCGGCCGCCGTGGCGGGTGGCGAGCAGGCGGGGGTGCGGGAGGTGCCGCGTCCGGCGGCTCTCGTCGCCGACGGCATTCCGCCGGTTCCGGCGGAGCTGGCGCAGCGCACCCGCCCCTACATGGAGTTCCGCACCGCCGCCTTCTCGAGCTGGCATCCCACCGACCGTTCGATGCTGATCGGCACGCGCTTCGGCAACACCAGCCAGATCCACCGCGTCGCCGTGCCGATGGGAGCGCGCACGCAGCTCACCTTCGAGGAGGAGCCGGTGAGCGGAAGCTGGTCGCCGGCCGGCGACGTGATGGTCGCGTCGCGCGACACCGGCGGTGACGAATTCTACCAGCTCTTCCGGGTCCGCGACGGACGGCTCGAGCTGCTCACCGACGGGCGCAGCCGCAACAGCTTCAACACCTGGAGCCATGACGGCCAGCTGATCGCCTACAGCTCCACGCGCCGCAACGGGACGGACAACGACCTGTATGTCATGGATCCCCGCGACCCGTCCTCCAACCGCATGGTGGCGCAGGTCAGCGGCGGCGGCTGGGCGCTGGCCGACTTTACGCCCGACAAGCGGCAGGCCGTCGTCGCTCAGTACATTTCGGTCACGAAGAGCAATCTTCACCTGCTCGACCTGACCACCGGCCGAATGACCGCAATCGGCGATCACAGCCGCGACATCTCGTACAGCGGCGCGCAGTTCGCGCCGGACGGGACGCTGTGGGTCACGTCCGACGAAGGATCGGAGTTCAAGCGCCTCGGCCGGCTGGACATCGCTTCGGGGCGGTTCACCCCTGTCGACCTCGGCGTCAACTGGGACGTGGACGGCTTCGACATCGCCCCCGACGGCAGCTTCATCGCGCTGGTGACGAACGAAGCGGGCATTGCCCGCCTGCGGGTGCTCGATCCGCGCACCGGCCGGGCGCGGATTGTGGAGGGGTTGCCCTCGGGCCTGATCGGCGGGCTGGAGATCGCGCCATGGGGCGAGATCGGCATCACCTTCACCTCCGCGCGCAGCGCCGCTGATGCCTACTCGGTGAACCCGCAGACGCTGGCGGTGACCCGGTGGACGCAGAGCGAGACCGGCGGTCTTGACGCAGGCCGCAACGCAGAGCCCGAACTGGTGGAGATCCGCAGCTTCGACGGCGAGCCTGTGTCGGGCTTTCTCTACCGCCCTGACCCTGCGCGCTTTCCCGGCGCGCGGCCGTTGATCATCAGCATTCATGGCGGACCCGAGGCGCAGTCGCGGCCCGGCTTCCTCGGCCGCAACAACTATCTGCTGAACGAGCAGGGCATCGCCATCTTCTACCCGAACGTGCGCGGGTCGACCGGCTATGGCAAGCGGTTCGTCAGTCTCGACAACGGTCCCGAGCTGCGGGAGAACAGCGTCCGCGACATCGGCGCCTTTCTCGACCACCTTCAGGCGGATCCGGGCATCGACCGCACCCGCATCGGCGTGACCGGCGGATCGTATGGCGGGTACATGTGCTACGCGTCCGCGATCTTCTACGGCGACAGGCTGCGCGCGGCGAACTGCATCGTCGCCATTTCCAATTTCGTCACTTTCCTCGAGAACACCCAGTCCTACCGCCGGGACTTGCGCCGGGTGGAATATGGCGACGAGCGGACGCAGCGTGAGGCGCTCCTGAGGATCAGCCCGCTGACACGGGTCAACGAGCTGCGGATCCCGCTGATGGTGGTGACCGGTGCCAACGATCCGCGTGTTCCGGCGTCAGAAGCCGACCAGATCGTCGAGGCGGTGCGCGCCCAGGGGCGCGAGGCGTGGCATCTGGTAGGGCAGAACGAGGGGCACGGCTTTGCCCGGAAGGAGAACGCGGACTACCAGTTCTGGACCAGCCTAATGTTCTGGCAGCGGCACCTGCTGGGTGACGCTCAGGGTGCCGCTGCGCCGGCTTCGGCGCGTTGAATGGTGCCGGGGGTCCGCCGGTGCGCGCACGCACCGGCGGATCCGCACCGGTCAGATGTCGTCGCCGAGGGCGCCTTTCACCGAACCCTTGATGTTCTGGCCGGTGCCCTTGGCCTGCTGCGCCTTGCCTTCCGCTTCCAGCCGCTCGTTGTCGGTCGCGTCGCCGATGGCTTCCTTGGTGTTGCCCGCCAGCTTGTTGCCGGCTGCCTTCATCTTGTCGGTGAACTCACCCATCGCTTCTCTCCTCATGCATGTTGCGGTACGCGCCGGCCGTGGCCGGGCGCATGAACTCTGAACGCGCAGCGGCTCCGATCCGTTCCGGTTGCTCGAACGAAGGTGCTTGAAGGCGATCCATTGGTTAGCCTCCACCTTTACTTCATCTCCATACGTAGAGATCGACGGCAACAACTTCTTAACTGCACTGAACCAAGATCAGGAGATGGACACGGCGCGACTCGTTCTTGATGACACGTCTCTTGTGCTGATCGTCCTATGCATTCTCTTTGTTGCCGGTCGCGTCATCGCCTATTCTCCAAGGATGCGGAGGCACGAAGGCAATCGGCCGTGGCGGAGCCGGCCGAGAGGCGTCGGACGAAGACGGCCACCGCCGTCGGCCGGCCCGGCAGCTTCTGCAAGGGACAGCGACGCCGCGGATCTCGCGGCCGAGCAGTTGAAGGCCGTTTCCCGAGCCTCGTACAAGGCGCGGCCCCTGCTGAACAGGCCGGAGGCGGCAGTGTTCAAGGCCCTTGATGCGGCTGTCGTAGGCCGCAATCCGTCATGGCAGGTCATGGCGCAGGTGAGTCTGGGAGAATTCCTCACCGCCTCCGACAAGAGCGCATTCCTCGCCATTAATTCCAAGCGGGTCGACTTCGCCCTGATGAACGAGCAGTGTCAGGTCGTTCATGCGCTCGAGTATCAGGGGACCGGCCACTACCGCGGCCAATCTGCTGCGGCACGCGACGCGGTGAAGAAGGAGGCATTGCGGAAAGCCGGCATCGGCTATCACGAGATTGTCGCCGGCCACACGACGCCATCGGAACTGCGCGCGCTTGTCGGCAAGCTGGTCCCGGCCGCTCGCGACGAGCAGGCCGCCTGAGGCAACATCCCCACCGCGTCCGGGGTCACACGCCAGCACCGTTCCTCCAGCAAGAGCGGCTAGCTTGCATCGCCGGTCCCGGGGTCGACATAGAGCCGTGATCCGCTGTCCCGGAAGCGCTGCCCCATCTTCGCCATGCCCGTCTCGGCCTCCTCCGCGGCGAGAAAGGCGCTGCTCGGCTGGTTCTGCCGGGACGCGAAGTCGCGCACCTCCTGCGTGATCTTCATGGAGCAGAACTTCGGCCCGCACATCGAACAGAAGTGCGCCGTCTTCGCCCCTTCGGCCGGCAGCGTCTGGTCATGGTACTGCTCGGCCGTGTCGGGATCGAGGCTGAGGTTGAACTGGTCGCGCCAGCGGAACTCGAAACGCGCCTTCGACAACGCATCGTCGCGGACCTTGGCGGCCGGGTGCCCCCTGGCGAGATCGGCGGCATGGGCGGCGAGCTTGTAGGTGACGACACCCACCTTCACGTCGTCGCGGTCGGGCAGGCCGAGATGCTCCTTCGGCGTGACGTAGCACAGCATGGCAGTGCCGAACCAGCCGATCATCGCCGCGCCGATGCCGCTGGTGATGTGGTCGTATCCCGGCGCGATGTCGGTGACGAGCGGACCGAGGGTGTAGAACGGCGCCTCCCCGCAGGCGGCGAGCTGCTTGTCCATGTTCTCCTTGATCTTGTGCATGGGGACGTGCCCCGGCCCCTCGATCATCACCTGCACGTCCTGATCCCAGGCGCGCCGAGTCAATTCGCCCAGCGTGTGCAATTCGGCGAACTGTGCCTCGTCATTGGCGTCGGCAATGCTGCCGGGGCGCAGGCCATCGCCCAGCGAATAGGCGATGTCGTAGGCCTTCATGATCTCGGTAATCTCGTCGAAGCGTTCGTAAAGAAACGACTCCTTGTGATGGGCGAGGCACCACTTGGCCATGATGGAGCCGCCGCGGCTGACGATGCCGGTCACGCGCTTGGCCGTCATGGGGATGTAGGGCAGGCGCACGCCCGCGTGGATGGTGAAGTAGTCGACGCCCTGCTCGGCCTGCTCGATCAGCGTGTCGCGGAAGATTTCCCAGGTCAGCTCCTCGGCAATCCCGCCGACCTTCTCCAGCGCCTGATAGATCGGCACCGTGCCGATCGGGACGGGGCTGTTGCGCAGGATCCATTCGCGGGTGTCATGAATGTTGCGCCCCGTGGACAGGTCCATCACCGTGTCCGCGCCCCAGCGGATCGCCCACACCATCTTGTCGACTTCGTTCGCGACGTCGCTGGCCACGGCGGAGTTGCCGATGTTGGCGTTGATCTTGACGAGGAAGTTGCGCCCGATAGCCATGGGTTCGGATTCGGGGTGGTTGATGTTGGACGGGATGATGGCACGTCCCCGCGCCACCTCGTCGCGCACGAATTCGGGCGTGACGTAATCGGGGATCGCCGCGCCGAAGCTTTCGCCGTCACGGGTGACTTCCCTGAGCATCTCGCGGCCCAGATTTTCGCGCGTCGCGACATATTCCATTTCGGGCGTGACGATGCCCCGGCGAGCGTAGTGCATCTGGCTGACATTCATGCCCGGCCTGGCGTGCAGCACCCGCCGGGCGACGTTGGGGAAGGGGGGCACGCCGCCGGAACGGTCGGGACCAAGCCGGCCGTTGTCCTCGGGGCGCACTTCGCGCTGGTCCTTTTCCTCCACGTCGCCGCGGGCAAGGATCCAATCGCGCCGCAGCTTGGGCAGCCCGGCCTGGATGTCGATGGACGCACCGGCATCGGTGTAGGGGCCGGACGTGTCGTACACCCGCACCGGCGGCTCGCCGCCCTCCAGGACGATCTCCCGCATGGCAACATGAAGCGGTCCGACATGGACCTTGCGGCTGCCGCGGATCGGTCCTGTGGTGACGCCGATTTCGAGCGGGGAGTTGATGTCGGCCATGCTGCTCCGATCCTTGCTTGGCAGGGGCGGAGCAGGATTGCCGGCCAGCGTCCGGCAGCCACTCCCTCCGCCCGTGCTAACGGGTTCAGGTTCGACGGGTCGGAGGTTGCAAGTCCTCCCTCTCAGCCATGCGGCTCCCCGGGGTGTGGCGCATCCTAGCGGCAGCGCAAGGCTGCGTCCACAAGGCCGTGGTGGCCAAAGCGTTCTGTCGGCGCCACAGTTCCGCGCGCACTCCCGTCGGCTCGGCAGGACGTGCATGGGATGAGCCGACCGGTCAGAGATTCTTAACTATATGGTCAGCCTAATGTCATAGAAGCGTATCAATGCGACCGCATGGAGGGGTCATGATTCTCGCAATGCCGTGGCGTGCCGCCGCAGCTCTTGCGGCGCTGGTGCTGGGCTCCACCGCGGCACGGGCGGACGTGCTGCAGATCGACGCCGCCGGCGCACGCTGGGTTGCGGGCGGCGTGAAGCCTTTACCGGCCGCGCCGGACGAGGCAGCGCCGGCGCCGGGCGGTGTCGACCCGCGGGCCGAACACGACGCGGCGCGCGCGGAACGGCTGGTGCCGGCGGTCTACGCCGCGAAGGTGCGCGAACTGGCGCGCCGCTTCGATCTCAGCCCGGCGCTGATCGAGGCGCTGGTGTGGCAGGAGAGCCGGTGGCGCCCGCAGGCGGTGTCGCCGAAGGGCGCGCGGGGTCTGGGGCAGCTCATGCCCGGCACGGCGCGGGAGCTCGGGGTGGATGCGGACGATCCGTTCGCCAATCTCGAAGGGGCGGCACGGTATCTGCGGGCGCAGATCGACCGCTTCGACGGCGATTTGGAACGGGCGCTGGCGGCGTACAACGCCGGTCCCGGCCGCGTCATGCGCGCCGGCGGCGTCCCGGCGATTGCCGAGACACGAAACTATGTTGCGGCCGTGATGGGCCGCTTGTCCAATCATGCACGGGAGTAACGGGTTGCAGCGTCTTCTTTCCTCCGGTCTCGCCGTGTCGCTGGCGGTGATGGCGGTTCCGGCGTCGGCACAGGCCGATCCCCAAGGATCGGGGCCGATCGTCAATGCGCTGAGCTGGCTTCAGGGCACGTTGCTCGGCAATGTCGCGACGGCGGTGGCGGTGATGGCCGTCGCGGCGGTCGGTTTCATGATGCTGACCGGGCGCATGAACTGGCGCTTCGGAGCCACGGTCATCATCGGCGTCTTCATCCTGTTCGGTGCCGGCACCATCGTGGCCGGCATCCAGAGCGCGTCGGGAGGGTGAGGTGACGGCGCTTGTCCGCCATCCCGTGCACCGCGCGTTGACGCGGCCGCAGATGTTCGCCGGTGTCACGTACAATTTCTTCATCATCAACGCCCTGGTGACGACCGAGCTGTTCCTGATCACCGGCAGCTTCTACGCGCTGCTCGGGGCGCTGGTGATCCATGTCATCGGCTACTTCGCGTGCCTGCGGGAGCCGCGCGTGTTCGATCTCTGGCTGACCAAGGTGTCGAAATGCCCGCGCGTCCGGAACTGGAAGCACTGGGGTTGCAACAGCTATGCGGCGTGAACCTTGCACCTGCGCGCGTCACGGGGAACCTGGCCAATGAAGAAGTTTCTCGGGGCCGCAGCGTGGAGCGCCAAGGAAGCCCGCGCGGGCGATCGCCTGCCCTATGCGCGGCTGGTGGACCAGCACACCGTGCTCCTGCGCGACGGGTCGCTGATGATGTCGGTGCAGGTTCCCGGCCTGCTGTTCGAGACCGAGGACAGCGAGGCGCTGAACGCCCACGCCGCGAGCCGCGAGGTGATGCTGCGCTCGACGCTGGACGCGCGCTTCGTGCTCTACCACCATGTGATCCGGCGCAAGGTGGAGGTGGAGCTGGACGCGGCGTTCCCCGACCCGGTGAGCCGCCACATCGATCAGCGCTGGCGCGAGCGGCTGGGCGCGGGCGCACTGTTCATCAACGACCAGTTCGTCACCCTCGTCCGCCGGCCGGCGCGCGGCAAGGCGGGTTTGGCCGAGCGCGCCGGCAAGGCGCTGAAACGCCGCCGCGCCGATGCGGCGGCCGAAGCCGACCCCCGCGACCTGCGCGCGCTCAAGGCCGCGGCCACGGGGATCGTCGCGTCCCTGTCTGCTTATGGCGCGCAGCTCCTCGGTGACTACGAGGGCAGCGGCGATCGTCCGTATTCTGAGATGCTGGAGCTGCTGTCGGCGCTTTACAACGGCGAGATGCGGCCCGTGCGCCGGCCCGCGGACGACACGGACATCGGCGCCATGCTGCCTTACAAGCGCGCCAGCTTCGGACTGGACGCGATGGAGCTGCGCGGCTCGGGCGGGCCGGGCTTTGCCGCCATTCTCGGGCTGAAGGACTATCCGGATGCCACGTCGCCGGGCCTCCTCGATGCGCTGCTGCGGCTGCCTTACGAGATGGTGGTCACCGAAAGCTATGCGCCGACCGAGCGGCAGACGGCGCGCGAGCGCATGGATCTTGCGCTGCGGCGGCTGCGCTCGGCGGACGAAGAAGCCCGCGCCGAACGCAGCGACATGCTTGCCGCGCGCGACGCGCTGGGCAGCGGCGGCGTCGGGTTCGGTGATCACCACCTGTCGGTGCTCGTGCGCGAGAGCATGCTCGAGCGGCTCGACGAGGCCGTGGCCGCCTGCGCCGCGGCGCTCGCCGACACCGGGGCGATCGCAGTGCGCGAGGACACCAATCTCGAACCGGCGTTCTGGGGACAATTTCCCGGCAATGAAAGCTATCTCGTGCGCCGCGCCCTGATTTCCTCGGCCAACATGGCGAGTTTCGGTTCGCTGCACGGCTTTGCCCTCGGGCAGGCGAGCGGCAACCACTGGGGCGAGGCCGTGACCCTGCTCGAGACCACCAGCGCGACGCCGTTCTTTTTCAACTTCCACCACGGCGACCTCGGCAACTTCTCGGTCATCGGGCCGTCCGGCTCGGGCAAGACGGTGGTGATGAACTTCCTCGCCGCCCAGGCCCAGAAGTTCCGTCCCCGCACCATCCTGTTCGACAAGGATCGCGGTGCGGAGCTGTTCATCCGCGGCATCGGCGGCCATTACGATGCGATCCGCGCCGGCGAGCCGTCGGGCTTCAATCCGCTGGCATTGCCGGACAGCGCGGCGAACCGTGCCTTCCTGCGCCAGTGGCTTGGCGTGCTGCTCCAGGCGAGCGGACCGGAAGAGGATGCTCTTATCGCCGGCGCCGTCGATGCCGCCTATGCGAATGACGGCGCGCTGCGGCGCCTGCGTCATTTCCGCGAGCTGCTCGCCGGCGCGCGGCGGCCGCAGCCGGGCGACCTGGCCGACCGGCTGTCCGCCTGGATCGGCGAGGGCGAGCATGGCTGGCTGTTCGACAACGCCCGCGACGAGCTGGACCTGTCGAACCGCGTGCTCGGTTTCGACATGACGGCGCTGCTGGAAAACCCGAAGCTGCGCACGCCGACCATGATGTACCTGTTCCACCGCATTGACGAGCGGCTGGACGGACAGCCGACGATGATCCTCATCGACGAAGGGTGGAAGGCGCTCGACGACGAGGTGTTCGCCGCCCGCATCCGCGACTGGCTCAAGACGCTGCGCAAGCGCAACGCCCTGGTCGGGTTCGCCACCCAGTCGGCGCGCGATGCGCTGGACAGCCGCATCTCCACGGCGCTGGTGGAGCAGACCGCGACCATGATCTTCCTGCCCAACAGCCGGGCGCGTCCCGAGGACTACTGCGACGGCTTCGGCCTGACGCAGCACGAGCTGGCGCTGATCCGCACCCTGCCGGCGCACAGCCGCTGCTTCCTCGTCCGCCAGCCCGATGCCAGCGTCGTAGTGCGCCTCGACCTTTCGGGTGCGCCGGAGGTTCTAACCCTGCTGTCGGGCCGCGAGAGCGCCGTGCGGCGTCTCGACCTGCTTCGCGAGGCGGTCGGCGACAGCCCGGCCGACTGGTTTCCGGCGCTGACCGGCCACGCCTGGCCCGGCGGGTTCGAGGACACGCTGGCCGATCTGAGCCTCTACCGCAACCGGATGGCGGCGGAATGAGCGCCGGGTGCCAGCAGGCGCTCGACAATGTCGGGCTGGGCGTGTCGGCGAGCCTGCAGGCCGTCGACTGTGTCGCCAACCAGTTCGCCGCGCAGGCCTTCGGGCGACTGTTCGCCAGCGGCGGGGGGCTGGGCACGGCGCTCACCATCCTGCTGACCCTGTTCATCGCCTTCTTCGCCATCCAGCTGCTGCTCGGCCGGTCGAGCCTGTCGGTGCGCTCGCTGACGCCGCGCATGATGACGCTGGGGCTGGTGGTGACGTTCGCGACCAGCTGGGTGGCCTTCCATTCGGTCGTCTGGAACCTTGCGGTCCAGGCGCCGGACTACCTTGCCAGCATGGTCACCGGCGACAGGGGGTCCGCGACCCAGACCTTTGGCGACAAGATCGACATCGTCTTCGCCGCGGTGCAGACCGCGAGCGGAGGGCAGACGGACATCTCCGCCTTCTCGCCTGCCGGGCTGCTGTGGCTTGGCGCCATGCTGCTGCTGCTCGGAACGGTGGGAGTGCTCGTCACGGCGCGGATCGCGTTGGCGGTGCTGGTCGCGCTGGGTCCGGTGTTCGTCGTGATGGCCTTGTTCGAAGGCACGCGCGGTCTGTTCGCGGGCTGGCTGAAAGGCGTGGTGATGCTCGCGCTCACCCCCCTGTTCGCCGTTCTTGGCGGCGGGGTCATGCTCGAGCTGGCGGTGCCGGTGCTGAGCGCGCTGGCGCAGCCGCCGGGGCAGATCAATCCGCAGGCGGCGGCGGCGTTCTTCCTCATCGGCGCGGTGCACGTGGCGCTGATGGTGCTGGTGCTCAGGACCGCCGCGACCATGGTGTCCGGCTGGACGGTGTTCGGGCTGGCGCGACAGTCCGTCCCGTCGGCGGCAGCGCCGGGGTCACTGGTGGCACCTGCGCCGGCGCCGGCTGCGTTGCCCCCGGCGGCGCAGCTCGCCGCCACCACCTCGGCCACCATCGCCGCCTCGCGGCGCCTTGATGTCAGCGCGATCCCGGTGGCGGCCGCGGCCAACGACACGAGCGGCGCTGCAAGCGGCGGCTTCGCCACGCGCCGCGACGTGCGGATCCATACCGCCACTCCCGCCGGCGGCGCTGCCACTCCGGCGATTGCGCCGCTGCGTGCGCAGGGCATCGGCAGCCGCTTCAAGCCGGCCAACATCCGCAACCTGGAGAAGATACGATGATCACCCGCCGCAGGATTCCCGGCGGCCGGCGCCTCACCGCGGCCGGCTGCGCCGCGCTGCTCGCGGGCGCAGCTGTGCTGACGGCCGCCCCCGCGCATGCCCAGGACAGCCGTCTCGTGACGGTGCGCTACAACCCGGACGAGGTGGTCCAGATCCGTGGCCGCGTCAAAGTGCAGGCGACCATCCGCTTCGCCGAGGACGAGCGGATCGAAAACGTCGCCATCGGCGACAGCAACGCCTGGCAGGTGACACCCAACAAGCGTGCCAATCTCCTGTTCATCAAGCCGCTGGAAACCAATGCGGCGACCAACATGACGGTGGTCACCAACCTGCGCACCTATTTCTTCGATCTGGTGGCCGGCAACACGGGGCGGCCCGTCTACGTCCTGAACTTCGACTATCCCGAGCCGCCGGCCGGAACGCGCGCATCGGCGAGGCTGCTGGCCGAGGCTGCGCCTGCGCAGAACACGGCGGCGGAAGCCGCGGCGCCCCCTGAGACGGTCGACCCGGCGGCGCTCAACTTCGCGTGGGCAACGAAGGGCGATCGCCGGCTGCTGCCGGAACGGGTGTTCGACGACGGGCAGTCGACCTTCCTGACCTGGCCGTCCGGGCGCGATGTGCCCGCCATCCTGATGCTGGCGGAGGACGGCAAGACGGAAGGGCCGGTGAACTTCAGCGTGCGCGGAGACACGGTTGTCGTCGAGGGCGTCCCGGCTGCGCTGGTGTTCCGGTCCGGTCGGGCTCACGCTACGCTGAGCTATGGCGGCAAGCCCCTGCCCGTGCGCGAGGCCGAGGCGCGCGCGCGGCGCACCGAAGCGGCGGCGATGGCGGCTGCCGCGCGGATCGAGCCGGAATGGAGGGAAATGTTCTGATGCGCATGGCCACCAAGCTGAAGAGCCGGGGCATCGCTCTCGCGCCTGAAACCGAGGGCGACCCGCGCGAAAGCGAAAGCGCCGAGATCATCGATTTCGCCAGTCGCACTGCGTATGCCTATCCGGCGGTCACGCAGCGGCGCGGGCGGTCCGACGGGCTCGGGATGGTGGCAGGCATCGCCCTCGTCGCCGGGCTGGGCCTCGTCACCCTGTGGAGCATGAGCTCGGCACGCCTCGAGCAGCCGCAGGGGGTCGGCGGACAAGCTCCGGCCGGCGACCCGGCGCAGGCGGTCATCGCCCAGCCGGCTGCTCCCGCCGACGTGACCGTGGTGCCGCCGCAGCCCGGCACCGCCGGCTATGCCCCAGCGCCGGTGATGGCCGATCCGGCACCCGCGCCGGTCTACGCCAGCCCGCCGGCCCCGGGCGCCATGCCGCAGGCGAACAGCCTCGCCAGCCCGACCATGGTGTTCGACGGCAGTGCGGCGCCAATGTCGGGCGAGGCGGGCACGGCCGGCCTGTCGCCCGAGGCGGCGGCCACCGCTCCCGGCAATGCCGCCGGCGATTTCGCCAGCCGCGTCGGCGGCGTGGGCGGTGGCCCGGCCCGCGCCACCCCGATGACCGACCCGTCGACGACCATCACGCAGGGCACTCTCATCCCCGCGGTGCTGGAGACCGCCATCGACACCAACGTGCCCGGCTATGTGCGGGCGGTGGTCAGCCAGGACGTGCGCAGCTTCGACGGCTCCAACGTGCTCGTGCCCCGGTCGTCGCGCCTGATCGGGCAGTATCAGTCCGGCCTGCAGAACGGCCAGCGCCGCGCCTATGTGATCTGGACCCGGCTGATCCGCCCGGACGGAGCGTCGGTCAACCTTGCCTCGCCGGCAGTGGGATTTGACGGCAGCACTGGCCTTCGCGGCGAGGTGCGGTCGAACTTCTTCCAGCGCTTCGGCTCGGCGATGCTGCTGTCGGTGGTCGGCGGCCTCAGCACCATCGCGGGCGGCGGGGCGTCCGTCGTCATGGGCGGCGGGCAGAGCGCGGCGGCGGCGGCGGCGCAGGCGGACGGCCAGATCGGTCCCACCGTTCGGGTGCGTCAGGGCGAGCCGATCCGCATCTTCACCGCGCGCGATCTCAACTTCACCGATGTGACGCGGAACTGAGCGACCGCACGTCGTGGCAAGCATCTCGCCGATCGGACCGCGCGACCCGGAAGACCGGAGCGGCTCCGCCCTTTCCGTGGCGGAGCGCTCCGTCTACCTCGACGCCTATCTCGCACCGTTCCGCGAGTGGCTCGAGCGGGACACCGTGACGGAAATCATCGTCAACCGCCCCGGAGAGGTGTGGGTGGAGGACGCCGCTTCGGGCGGCATGCGGCGGCACCGGCGCGAGGCGGTGACGGATCAGCTGGTCCAGCGGCTTGCCGAGCAGGTGGCGCGGGTCAGCCATCAGGGGATCAACCGCGAGCACCCGCTGCTGGGCGCGACCTTGCCGGACGGCGCGCGGGTGCAGTTCTGCGGACCGCCGGCGTCGCGGCGGCACTGGGTGATGGCGATCCGCCGGCACCGGCGGCTGGACCTGACGCTGGATGCCTACGATGCCGGTCCGCTCTCGCCGCGACCGCGTCCGCAGCTGCCGGACCCGAACGCGCAGCCGATCGCCTATCTGCGCGAAGCCATCCGGCAGCGGCGCACCATCCTGATCTCCGGCGGAACCTCGACCGGAAAGACCACCTTCCTCAACGCCATGCTGGGTGAGATCCCGGCGCACGAACGGGTGATCCTCGTCGAGGACACGCCCGAGCTGCGGCTGCCGGGCGAGAACGGCGCCGGGCTGGTGGCGGTGAAGGGCGAGCTGGGCGAGGCCAAGGTCACGGCCAACGAGCTGCTGCAGGCGGCCCTTCGTCTCAGACCGGACCGGATCGTGCTCGGCGAACTGCGCGGCGCCGAAAGCGTCAGCTTTCTCAGGGCGATCAACACCGGCCATCCGGGAAGCTTCTCCACCATCCACGCCAACTCGCTCACCGGGGCGCTGGAGCAGCTGGCGCTCATGGTCATGCAGACCGGCATCGGCCTGTCGCGGGCCGACACCATCACCTATGCCACCAGCGTGATCGACGTGCTGGTGCAGCTGGGCCGGGATGAGCAGGGACGCCGCACCATCACCCAGATCGCCGAGAGCCGCGCCCTGGTGCGCAAGCCCGGCTGACCGCGGCAACGGCGCTGCGCGGTGCGCCACCGCATGTGCGGCTTCGTCACTCCCTTGCGCAGCGGCTTGCCGAGACCGATAAACGGCACCATGGCCAGCGATCCGCGCCCCTCCGCGCCACCCGCGCCGCGTCCGGGCGAGGCGGGCGCCTATTTCAACCGCGAGCTGAGCTGGCTTGCCTTCAACGAGCGGGTTCTGGACGAGGCTCGAAACGAGAACCACCCCTTGCTGGAGCGGCTGCGCTTCCTGTCCATCTCGGGCAGCAACCTCGACGAGTTCATGATGATCCGCGTTGCCGGGCTCGTGGGGCAGATGAACCGCGGCATCGAGCGCCCCTCGATTGACGGTCTGACGCCGCAGCAGCAGCTGGTGGCGATCGCCGAGCGCATGGGCGCGCTCACTCACCGGCAGCAGGACACCTGGCGCGCGCTGCAGGCGCTGCTGGCGCGGGCGGACATCCACATCGCCGACGAGAAGCGGATCAGCGCCGAGGCGTTCGAGTCGCTGCGCGCCTATTTCGCCGCCGAGATCATGCCGCTGATGACGCCCCAGGCGATCGACCCCGCGCATCCGTTCCCCTTCGTCGCCAACAAGGGCACAGGTCTGCTGTTCTCCGTCATCCGCGACGAGGACGGCGAGGAGCTGACGGAGATGGTGCTGCTGCCGAACGCGCTGCCGCGCTTCGTGCGCGTGCCGGGCGCCGAGGCGATCTGGATCAGCATGCCGCGTCTGGTGGAGCGGTTCGCCAGCGTGCTGTTCCCCGGCTATTCCATCACCGGCAGCGGCATCTTCCGCGTGCTGCGCGACAGCGACATCGAGATCGAGGAGGAAGCGGAGGATCTCGTCCGCACCTTCCGCAGCGCGATCCAGCGCCGCCGACGCGGGCACGTGATCCAGCTCGAGCTGGAGGAGGATTTCGACCCGGCGGCCGAGCAGCTGCTGCTCGACGAGCTCGGCGTCGACGCGGCAGCGGTCATTCGCACCAACGGCATGATCGGCATCGAGGGGCTGGCCGACATCGTGGCGGAGGACCGGCCGGACCTGAAGTTCGACAGCTACACGCCGCGCTACCCGGAACGGGTGCTTGAGTATGACGGCAATGTCCTCGAAGCCATCCGGCAGAAGGACATCATAATCCATCACCCTTACGAAAGCTTCGAGGTGGTGGTCGACTTCATCCGCCAGGCCGCCGAGGATCCGAACGTGGTGGCCATCAAGCAGACGCTGTACCGCGCCGGCAACCAGTCGGCGGTCATCGCCGCGCTGATCGCCGCCGCCGAGGCGGGCAAGTCGGTGACGGCCGTGGTGGAGCTGAAGGCGCGGTTCGACGAGGAACAGAACCTCAAATGGGCCAGCGAGCTGGAGCGGGCGGGCGTGCAGGTGGTGTACGGCTTTCTCAGATGGAAGACGCACGCCAAGGTCGCCCTCGTGGTCCGGCGCGAGGACGACGGGTTCCGCACCTACTGCCATTTCGGCACGGGCAACTATCACCCGGTCACCGCGCGGATCTACACCGACCTGAGCTACTTCACCAACGACCCGCGGCTTGCCCGTGACGCGGCCAAGATGTTCAACTTCGTCACAGGCTACATCGAGCCACGGGACACCGAATGCCTGTCGATTGCGCCGCTCAACCTGCGCGAGCGGCTTGAGGAGGCGGTGGAACAGGAAATCGACAACGCGCGCGCCGGCCGGCCATCGGGCATCTGGATCAAGTGCAACCAACTGACCGATCAGGGTATGGTCGATCTGCTCTACCGGGCGAGCGAGGACGGGGTTCCGGTGGACATCGTCTGCCGGGGCATGTGCACCCTCCGGCCGCAGGTGCCCGGTCTGTCGGACAACATCCGGGTGAAGTCGATCATTGGCCGCTTTCTCGAGCACAGCCGCATCTATGCCTTCGCAAACGGGGCGCGGCTGCCCAGTCCGCAGGCCAGCGTGTTCATCAGCTCGGCCGACCTGATGGAGCGCAACCTCAACCGGCGGGTGGAGACGCTGATCCCGATGAACAACCGCACGGTGCACGATCAGGTCCTGCAGCAGGTGCTGCTCGCCAACATGCTGGACACGGAGCAGAGCTGGTACTGCCAGCCGGACGGCACCTATGTTCGCGCGACTGCCCGCCCCGGGAGCGAGGATCGCGTGTTCAACTGCCACCGCTACTTCATGACCAATCCGTCCCTGTCGGGGCGCGGCGGCGCGCTGGAGGAGGGCGGTGTGCCCAAGCTGAGTCTGCGGCGGGGCGCGCTGTGAGCCGCCTGCACCCGGACGCCGCACGCCGATGATCGGCAGCTGGCAGGGGCGGCAGGGCGCCCGTCGCGGCGGCGGCGGCGCGGATGATGGCCGGCGTGCGATCATCGACATCGGCTCCAACACGGTCCGGCTGGTCATCTATGGCGGATCCCCCCGCGCCCCGATCATCCTGTTCAACGAAAAGGTCGCGGCGCAGCTGGGGCTGGGGGTGACGCGCAACGGGTCTCTGGCTGACGAGAACATCGCCATGGCGATGCGGGCGCTGGCGCGGTTCCGGCTGATCCTTGACGACTGGGGCGTGCGCGACGTCGAGGCGGTGGCCACGGCCGCGGTGCGCGAAGCGGCGAACCGGGATCGCTTCCTCGCCGAAGCCGGACAGATCGGGATCGCGGCGCGCGTGCTGTCGGGGCGCGAGGAGGCCGATCTCAGCGCGTGGGGCGTCGCCGGCGCCTTTCCGGGCGCCGACGGCATCGTCGCCGATCTGGGCGGTGGCAGTCTCGAACTCGTGCGGCTTGCCGCCGACGGTCCGCACGCGGGTCTGAGCCTCCCGCTCGGAACCCTCCGGCTTGCGGCCCTGAAGAAGCGCGATGCCGCCAACTACCGGGCAGCGCTGGCGACGCAGCTCAAGAAGGCCGAGGTGGCGAAGGCGGCGGACCTTTACCTGGTCGGCGGCACATGGCGGGCCATGGCCGTGCACGCCCATGCGGCCGCCGGCCGTCCGCGCGCGGACCCCCACGGGCTGACGATGACCGGGGCGGAGGCACGCCACTTCGCCGCGGCGCTGGCCAAGGCCCCCGTGCAGCGCCTGTCGCAGGAGCCGCGCATCACCGCCATGCGCGCCGCGAGTCTTCCCGATGCGGCGGTGCTGCTGCAGGTGCTGCTGAAGCGGCTGGAGCCGCAGCGCCTGATCTTCTCGTCATGGGGACTGCGCGAGGGCGTGCTTTACGCCGCGCTTCCGCCGGCCATTCAGGCGCAGGATCCGCTGCTCGCCGGAACCATCGCCTTCGGCAAGCAGCACGGTGTGACGCCGGTCTTCGCCGCGCGGGTGGCCGGCTGGACGGCGCGGGCGACGCGCGCGGCCACGTCCGACCAGGCGCGCTTGCGCCAGGCCGCCGTCACCTTGGCGCTCGCGGCCATGCAGGTCGAGCCGAACCTGCGGGTGCAGCACGCGGTCAACTGGGCGCTGTACAAGCGCTGGGTGGCGATCACCGAGGCGGAGCGGGCGATGATCGCCGCAACGATCTGCGGCAACGGCGCCACCGGCGACCTGCCGCCGGCCGTGCTGGACCGGGCGCCGCGTGACGATCTTGAACGGGGCTATGCCTGGGGCCTTGCCATCCGGCTGTGGCGCAGGCTGGGCGGCGGATCGACGCAGTCGCTCGAGGCGACGCGGCTCGTCTGCGAGGAAGGGCGGCTCGTGCTGCAGGTCTGCGCCCATCACGCGGCGCTGATCGGCCCGGCGACCGAGAAGGATCTGCGGCTGCTGGCCGGCCGTCTGGGCGTGACCGGCGGCATCGAGGTGGTGCCGGACGACACCTTCGCGGCGCCTGGCACGGCTTCTCCCCCGCAGCCGGAGCGAAGCGGTTTGACCGCCGCATCATCGCCGCTATTGCGGTGACACGTGCGCCCTTAGCTCAGCTGGATAGAGCGCGGGACTTCTAATCCTGAGGCCGGAGGTTCGAATCCTCCAGGGCGCGCCATCCGGCAAGGGCCTCGTTGCGGACAGTCAGGCGCGGGGTGCGCCGGCGGCCGGATCGCGGCGGTAGAAGGCGGCGCGGGTGGCGGACGCGAGGGGGATGCCGGCCTCCGCCAGCTTGCGGTAGATGGACAGCAGCAGTTCCTGCCGCACGGCGAGGCTTTCCCCGAAATCGGTCGTCTCGATGTAGGCAAGGGCTTCGATCTCGTAGGCGTCGGGTCCATGCCCCTTGACCACCGCGCGGCAGGGGTCGCGGCCCACCTGCGGATGGTCGTGGAGCACGGCGGCGATGGTTGCGGCCGCCTCCGCGAGCTGAGCGGGCTCCGCTTCGTAATCGACGCCGAAGATCATCTGGAACAGGAAGCGGTCGCGCTGCGAGAAGTTCTCGATGTGGCGGGAGGAAAAGTCGCCGTTGGGGATGCTGATGACCGTCCGTTCGGTGGTGCGGATGCGGGTGGAGCGGATGCCGATGTCCTCCACCGTCCCCGACACGTCGCCGACGCGGCAGAAGTCCCCCACCTGCACCGGCCGGTCGGCGAGGACCGAAAGGGTGCCGACGAGGTTTTCGACCGACTTCTGCGCGCCGAGCGCCAGCACGAGGCCGCCGAGGCCCAGCGCGGCCAGTCCCGTGGTGACATTGAAGCCCAGCGTGTCGAGCACCCCGATCGCGGCGAACAGCAGCAGCAGGATCTTGATGACGCGGCGGGCGAACACGATCACGGAGGCGGCCTGGCGCCGCTCCGCCCGCTGCATGCGGTTGCTGAGCCAGTTGGTGATGCCGTTGACCAGCCGCAGGGCGAACCACAGCAGGGCGAGCAGATTGAGGATGCCGAGATAGCGCAGCATCGTCTGGCGCGCGATGATCGACACTTCGGCATCGCCGCCATGGATGCGGAAGGTGACGAGGGCCAGAACCAGCGCCAGTGGCGGCAGGGCGGCGTTCAGGAGGTGGTAGGCGGGCGACTCGGCGTTGCCGAGCCTGCGCCCGGCGAACAGCAGCAGCCGCGAGAGCAGCCAGAACCCGGCGAACAGCAGCACGAGGACGCCCGCCAGCCGCAGCCAGTCCGCGACCGGCGCGCCGGCGATGGTCGGTCCCCGCTCCGTCGCATCCGCAGCTGCGGGGGGCACGGCGATGTCGATCGATTCGAGTGCATCGAGCGTCGCCGGCGCGATCTGCCAGAAGGCGCTTCCATCCTCCGCCGTGGTGCGTTGCAGCAGGATCGGCAGCGCCTCCGCGCCGCCGAAGGTTCCGACCTGCTCCTGATCGGCGGGCAGACCGTCACCCGTCGCGCCGGCAGGATCGTTCGACAGTTCCGCATAGGGGCGCAGCGTGCCTCCGGCGTCCAGCGCAGCCTGGAGCGCGCGGGCCAGGTCTGCGGCTTCGTCCTGGCGCTCTGCCGGCAGGGCGAAGATCTGCCCCGCCGTCACGTAGTCGCGGTCGGCCAGCGCTCTGAGCAGCCGGGTCACGGTCGAGCGAGGCGTGTCGCGCCCGTATGGATCCGCCGCGGGCGTCGGGCTGGCGGCGCTTTCCCCGAGGCCGAGCACCTGTGCCTCGGCTCGCTTCACGACCCCGCAGGGCGCGAGGCCGGAGCCCGCGACGGCGAGGAGCAGGGCCCACAGCCAAAATGAAAAACCTCTTGCGCTCCCGATCCTGCCCATGGCCACTCTCTGGCAAACAAACCGGCAGCGGCACAAGCGGGCGCTGCGCCGCGGGGTGCCGCACGTGGGCCGCCAGACCGAAGGTTGGGCAACTCAGCGCAACAATCCCCAACGAAATGCCGGATGATCGGCAAGATTATGAACGGAAGGCTGGACCCTTGCTCATCTTTCGTTAACCTAGCCCGTATCGGAGGCATGCGGCCTTGAGCCGTGTGCCGGTCACGACTTTTCGGGAGGTTCCATGCGCACGCCCACCACTGTTCGCAGCCTGTTTCTCGCTGCCACGTCCTGTTTCGCGCTCGCCCTGCCTTCGGGGGCCATGGCCCAAGGGGCGGCTCCGGCGGCGGGGCACGCCATCGATTCGGCGGCGCGCGGCAGCGTCACGGACGTCCCCGACCTTGGCGAGGACCGCTCGGCCATCATTACCCGGGACGACATCAGCCCGGTCCTGCCCGCGCCCGGCGGAAGTCTCGACTCGGGCGTCAACGGCGTCGGACAGATGGTGGTGCGCGCCAATCCCGCGAACTTCTCGCTGGGGCTGTGCACGGGCACGCTGATCAACCCGCGCACGGTCATCTTCGCGGCCCACTGCGTCAACACCCGGCCGGCCGAGGCATACGGCCAGCCGACCGGCGGGGTGCCGATCTCGTTCGGTTTCGGCGCCGACAACCTGCCGGCGGTGCGCCGCTGGCTCGGCCTCGACGGCGGAACCCTGTACGCGACGGACACGGCGCGCGCGATCTTCAATGTCGAGCACGTGTGGTACGATCCGCGCTCGCTTAACGGCGGGTTCCTTCAGGCCGACGTGGCGATGGCCACGCTCGACACGCCGGCGTTCGACATCCCCACCTGGGCCATGCTGTTCACGCCGCTGACGGGTCAGGAGCACGTGACGGTCACCGGCTACGGCGGCAACGGCACCAACGCGCTGGGCAATCGCGGCATCGACTACCGCCGGCGCACCGCCGAAAACTACGTCTCCTTCCTCGGCTCGCTCGCGGATCGCAACGAATTCCTGTTCGGCGCCCGGTCAGGGTTCGAGCAGAACCTGTACATGAGCTCGTTCAGCGATCCTGCCGGCGTGGGGGCCTACAACCCGGCCGCGGGGCGGTTCGACTTCGGCCTGTTCGGCCCCAACGATGTGGCCCTGCCGCGCGAGGGCACGACCGCCGGCGGCGATTCGGGGGGTCCGCTGATCGTCGATCAGAAGTATGACCGCGCCGTCATCATCGGCGTGCTGTCGGGCGGCTCGCGCTTCTTCGGCGCACAGCAGTTCCACAACTACGGCACCCACAGCTTCTATCAGCCGCTGCACTCCTTCTGGCAGCAGATCGTCGCCAACAACCCCTATGTGTACGCGACGACCAGGGGCGGGGCCGGGCAGTGGACCGACCCCGGCCACTGGATCCAGGCCATGGATCCGAACTACCTCGTCGATCTCGACGGGCGCCTGATCAACCGCCTGCCCAACGCGCCGGGCGACGAGGTGAGCGGCACGGGCGCCAAGTTCGGCGACATCTGCTTCCTCACCGAATGCGAGGATTTCACCCGGCCTGTCGCGTCGAATGCGACCGGCCCCGAGTTCTTCGTCGCTGGTGGTCCGGGCACGCAGAACTTCGTGCCGAACAACGTGCGTGCCAATCCGCAGCTCGGCATTCGGCCACGCTACTTCGACGTGACGCTGTCCGCCGGCCGCACGACGCTTTCCGGGGCGAACATCACCATCGACCGCCTGACGCTGAACGGGCCGGCCATCCTCGACATTGCCGCGAGCGGGTCGCTGCGCTCGCTCGGTGACTGGACGCAGATCGCCGGCTGGACCAATGTCGACGGCACGCTGAGCGCGCGCGAGGCGTTCGTGCTCTCCGGCCTGGTCAGCGGAACGGGCACGATCCGGGCGCCGTTCTTCACCTCGGTCAGCGGGGTCATCGCACCCGGCGGCGCCGACCGCATCGGCACGCTGACGATCGACGGGAACGCGATCCTCGCGTCCGGTGCGGCCCTGTTCATCGACGCCGGCCGCGCGGGCGCCGACCGGCTGAACGTCACCGGCGTGCTGTCGCTCTCCGATGCCGCCAATCCCGCGGCCACCGGCGCCTCCGTCGTGTTCAACAAGGCACCGGGAGCCGCGCCGCGCCATGGCGATTCGTTCGTCATCGCCAGCGCGGCGGGCGGGGTGGAGGGCCAGTTCGGCCGGGTGTTCTCGTTCCAGGGAGTGCTGCGGCCGGAACTGCGCTACACCGCGAACACGGTGGTTGCGGAGCTGCGGGCCGGAGCGCTGGTCGAGATCATCGGGCGCAACAACCCCACCGCCCGCGCCTTCGGGGCCGCGCTCGACACGCTGCGCGAGGGTTCCTACGGGGCGCTGTTCAACCTGTACGGCGCCGTCGACCTGATGGACCCCGTCTCGCTGACGGCGGCGCTCGACAGCCTTGCGCCGCGCACGATCCAGCAGGGCCGCACCCTCATGCAGCAGCAGGGCAATGCGCTGTTCAACGCCGTAGGGGATCGTCTGTCGGTAATGGGCACCGCCGGTACCGGCACGCTCAGCATCGTCGGCTCGCCGCTCGGCATCATGGGTGCCGAGGCATCAGGTATGGGCCATTCGCCCCAGATGAGCTTTGCGGGGCTGACGCCTGGCGGAACACGCTCCGCGGCGCTGCCCGAGGGAGTTTCGGGCTTCGTCAGCGGCGGCATGACATCGGGCCAGGGCGCGGCAGGTGTCACCAACCGGGTCGAGGATGGCATGCGGTCGACCTTCTTCGGCATGGGCCTCGAGCATGAAGTCGCGCCGAATTTCACCCTCGGCATGGCCGCCGGCCATGCGCAGGGCGTGACGATCGGCGGCACCGACGAGGCGCGCTCCTCCCTTGGCCAGATGGCGCTCTACGGCAGCTATCAGCTTGGGGACGGCGCCTATGTCGGGCTCGCCGCCAATCTCGACCAGGCGCGCATCCGCACCACGCGCGCCGGTTTCGGCACCGGCGGCAGCTTCGGCCTGTTCGGGGAGCAGGATCTCTCGCGCATCACCGCCGTGGCCGAAACCGGCGTGAATGTGGCGATGGGCGGCGGACTGATCGTCACGCCGCGCGCGCAGCTCAGTCACCAGCGCACCCGGATGTCCGGCTTCACCGAGACGGGCGGCGAGGCCGCTCTCGCGGTCGAGGCCGTGACTCTCGCGCAGACCGATGCGCGGCTGGGCGTGAAGCTGTCGGGGTCACGACGACTGGCCGGCGGCTGGACCTTCGTGCCCCAGCTTCAGGCCGATTACGTGCGCGTGCTTGGCGGCGGAGACGCCGGACTGAATGTCCGCTTCGCGGCGGCCGACCATCTGGCAATCGCCTTGCCGGTCGCCGGCGGTGACACGGACTGGGCCGAAGTGCGGGGCGGTCTCGGCATCGACAACGGCACCGTCCGCTTCGGCGTGGGAGTGGAAAGCAGCATCGGGCGCAGTGACCTGCGCAACGACCGGGCGGTGGCGGACGTGACCTTCCGTTTCTGAGAGATCTGCGCGGCGCGGCCGGAGAGACCGGGCCGCGCCGCCAGTGCGCTGGTCGTCCGGTCAGTCACGCATCGCGGTGTCGAGCCGTTCGCGGGTGACCGGATAGCCCAGCCCGTCCGGGATCGTCAGCCAGCGCGATCCGTCCTCCTCGACGATCGCAGGGCAGATCGTCCGCACACCCACGGCCTCGGCCTGCGCCCGCGCGGCGGCGAAGTCGCGGAACCGGGCCAGCCGTTCCAGATTGCGGCGCGTCGGGAAGATGAGCCGCAGCCTGCCGTCATCCGCCCGCCGCAGCGCCGCGTCCGCGCTCGTCCAGAACAGCCGCGTGTTCTCCGTCTCGTCCACCGCAAGGCTGACCTCGCCGGTGCCGAGATCGGTCAGGTAGAAACGGGTGTCGAAGATGCGCGAATGGCTCATCCCGCGCGGCAGCCAGCGCGCGAACGGCGTCAGCGCCTCGGCGTCGAGATCCCACCCGTTCGCCTCCAGGATGCGTGCAAAGGGTGTGCCCGCCTCGAGCGCCCGGCGCGCTGCCGCGGCGGCCTGCGGCGCCACCCGCTGTCGTGTGGCCACCAGCAGGCCCGTTTCCTCAAAGGTTTCGCGAATGGCCGCGATCCGATGCGCCGCCTCGTCCGTATCGCATCGCGGCACCCGCAGGGAGGCGGCAAGGCAGCGATCCTCGTCATCCACCCGCCCGCCGGGGAACACTGCCGCTCCGCCCGCGAATGACAAGGCCCGCGCGCGCTCGACCATCAGGATCTCCGGCGCGCCTGCGGTCCTGCTGCGGCGGAACACGACCAGCGTCGCCGCCGGGATCTCGGCAGCCGGACTGCTTGCCCGGCACACGGGATCAGGAGGTGGTCGCAACCTGCCGATCTGCGAACATCTGCTGGAGTTCGCCTGCTTCGAACATCTCGGCCATGATGTCGCTGCCGCCGACGAACTCGCCCTTGACGTAAAGCTGGGGGATGGTCGGCCAGTCGGCGTAATCCTTGATCCCCTGCCGCACCTCCATGTCCTGCAGGACGTCGAAGCTTTCGTACTGCACGTGGCAATGCTCGAGTATGGCGACCGCACGGCTGGAAAAGCCGCACTGCGGGAAGAGCGGGGTGCCTTTCATGAACAGAACGACGTCGCCGGAGTTGACGATCTCCGCGATGCGGGTGGTGATGTCGGACATGAGCGCCGGTTCCGAATTCGTGTGAGTGAGTGTGCGTGTGTCTGCGTCTGGGCCGCTAGCTGGGAATGCGCGTGGACAGTTGCAAGGCGTGCAGAAGGCCGCCCATGCGTCCGCCCAGCGCATCGTAGACCAGCTGGTGCTGACGCACGCGCGTCAGGCCGTCGAATTGCGGCGCCACGACCTCTGCGGCGTAATGGTCTCCGTCTCCGGCGAGGTCGCGGATGGTGACCTGTGCACCGGGAAGCGCGGTCTCGATCAGGTGCCGGATCTCGTCGGCGGACATGGGCATGGCAGAGTGCCGGTCCGGGGTCTCAGAGTTCGCTGGCGAGCTGCCGACGGGCTTCATCCTCGCAGCTGGCGAGGGCGTCGCGGATCGCGGCTTCGTCCACGTCGCAGCCGGCCGCGGTCAGATCGCCCAGAACCTTGCGGATCACGTCGCCGTCGCCCGCCTCCTCGAAGTCGGCCTGCACCACCGCCTTGGCGTAGCTGTCCGTTTCTTCGGGAGTGAGGCCGAGCTTGCCTGCCGCCCAGTGGCCAAGCAGGCGGTTGCGTCGCGCCGTGAGCTTGAACGCCTGCTCCCCGTCGAGTGCGTATTTGGCCTCCTCGGCACGCTGGCGATCGCTGAAGTCGGTCATCGGGTCCTCATCTGAGTGTCTGGCGCCATGGTAGGGCGAACGTCCTCACGCGGCAACGGTCCCGCTGCCTGACGATGCGCCGTCCATGACCACGACCAGCTTGCCCATCGCCTCCCGCCGCTCGAGCATGGCGATGGCCTCGCCGGCTTCCGCAAGCGTGAAGGTGCGCGAGATGGCCGGACGGATGCGTCCCGCCTCCCACAGTTGAAACAGCTCGGCGATGTTGGCGGC
Organism: Erythrobacteraceae bacterium CFH 75059; assembly: GCA_004331795.1. GTDB lineage: Bacteria > Pseudomonadota > Alphaproteobacteria > Sphingomonadales > Sphingomonadaceae > Qipengyuania_B > Qipengyuania_B thermophila. Next base: position 11,071 of record SJSR01000007.1, on the reverse strand, counting down.
GTTGCGCGCGGGCTCCCGCGCCGTGAAGGCGCCCCAGAAGACGCCGCGTATGTCGCAGCTCTTGAGCAGGGTGAGGTTGAGCGGCATGCGGGCGATCCCGGCCGGGAAGCCGATGACGAGGAACCGGCCTTCCCAGGCGATCGCCCGCAGCGCCGGCTCCGAATAGTCGCCGCCGACGACGTCGAACACGATGTCGGCGCCGCCTGCTCCGACCGCGTCCTTGAACTGCTGGGCCAGCGCCTTGGACTGCTCCCGGTCGAACGGAGCGCGGGGATAGATGACGACGTCGTCCGCCCCGGCGCGGCGTGCCATCTCGGCCTTTTCTTCCGACGACACCGCCGCGATGACACGGCAGCCGTACGCCTTGCCCAGCTCCACCGCCGACAGCCCGACGCCCCCGGCCGCGCCGAGCACGAGCATCGTTTCGCCGGACCTGATCCCGCCCCGGTCCCTGAGTGCGTGGATGGTCGTTCCGTACGTCATCAGCAGTGCGGAGGCTTCGATCAGGTCGATCGCGTCGGGGACGCGGAACAGCCGCGCCGCCTCGACAACCACCTGCTCGCGCAGCCCGCCGCTGCCGAGACCGGCGATGACGCGGTCCCCGACCTCCCAGCCTTCGACATCAGGTCCCAGCGCGCGGATCACGCCCGAAATCTCGCTGCCCGGGGAGAAGGGGCGCGGCGGCTTGAACTGGTACAGATCGCGGATGATCAGCGCGTCGGGAAAATTGATGGCACAGGCCGCGACGTCGACCACCACCTGCCCCGGTCCGGGAACAGGCGGATCGAGCGCGACGACCCGAAGGGTTTCCGGCCCTCCGACGGTTTCGGACAATACAGCCTTCATGCGCGGGGCACCTTCCTTGAACGGTCAGTCGGTCTGCGGCGGCTCGCCCGATGGAGGGCGGGCAGGGGCCGTCCCCTTGTGTTCGGCGCCCTCGCGCCGGCGGGAGGAGTAGAGATAGGCGGCCGCGATGGCGGCGGAGCCGATCGCGCCCACGGCCAAGGCCGCCGTCCTGGCCACATTGCGTGCGGGTTTGCTCGTCATGGAGGCGGTCATGCGCGATTTGCGGAGGGCGGGCAAGCACCGGAGCGCCGATCGGTGCCCCGTTTCCCGCCGGGCGGGGAGGGAACGCAGACCGCGGGACGAACGAGTCATGGCATCGTAACCCGATGCAGCCTAAAGGTGCGTCATGAGCGCCAAGCCCTTTGCCTTTCCCATCCGCATCATCCCGGACGACATCGACTTCATGGGGCACGTGAACAACGCGCGCTACCTGTCGTGGGTGCAGGACGCGGTGCTCGCCCACTGGCGCAAGCTCGCTCCCGCTGAGGCGGTCGCGTCGCGGGCATGGGTGGCGCTCAAGCACGAGATCACATACCGCAAGCCGGCCTTTCTCGATGACGAGGTTGTGGCGCGCACGGTGCTGGAGAAGATCGCCGGAGTGCGGGCGTTCTACACCACGATCATCACCCGCGGCGAGGACGTGCTTGCCGAAGTGAGGTCCGCCTGGTGCTGCATCGATGCCGTCACGCTGCGTCCGGCGCGCATCGGCGAGGACATCGCGCGCTACTTCTTCGGCGAGGCCCCTTCCGCCTCCTCGTGACGAGCGGGCGCAACGGCTTGGCCGCGCCCTTCCGCGTCACTATATCGGGTGAAGTCATGAGCGGCGTCGCTGTTTCTCACCGGATCCCTCCTCGTGCGGCGCGCGCGCAGGCCTTGATCGGCCTGTCGCTGGCAACCCTGATCCTCGGCGCCTGGCTGTCGCTTCACGTCTATGCGCTGTTCGTCTTCACGCTCGACTGGCAGACGCTTCCGGCGGCGCTGATCATGGCCGTGGTGCAATGCTGGCTGTCGGTCGGCCTGTTCATCGTCAGTCACGATGCGATGCACGGCTCGCTCGCGCCCGGCCGCCCCCGGCTGAACAGCGCCATCGGCGCGACGCTGCTGTTCCTGTATGCCGGCTTCGTCTGGTCGCGCATGCGGGACGCTCACCATGCGCACCACCGGCATGCCGGGCGTAGCGGCGATCCCGATTTCGACGAGGATCACCCGACCCGCTTCTGGCGCTGGTATGCGACCTTCATCCGGCGGTACTTCGGCATCCGCTCGGTGCTGTTCGTGAGCACGGTGGTCACGCTCTACTGGCTGGTGCTCGGCGTTCCCATGGCGCAGATAGTGCTGCTGTACGGGCTGCCGGCCATCGCCTCCTCGCTGCAGCTCTTCTATTTCGGCACCTGGCGCCCGCACAACCACTGCGGCGGCGCCTTCGCCGACCACCACAATGCGAGGAGCGACGGCTTGGGCGTGCTGGCGAGCCTCGCAAGCTGCTTCCACTTCGGCTATCATCACGAACACCATCTTGCCCCCGGCGTGCCATGGTGGCGCCTGCCGTCCCATCGTCACGCCGTGGTCCAGCGGGAGCCGGCGAGGGCATGAGCACTCTGGAGATCATCGCAGTCGTCCTCGCCGCCGTCATCGGGATGGAGGCGTTCGCCTGGGCGGCGCACAAATACATCATGCACGGCTGGGGCTGGGCGTGGCACCGGGATCATCACGAGCCGCATGACAACGTGCTGGAGAAGAACGACCTCTACGCCGTCGTGTTCGGCACGATCGTGTTCTTCATGTTCCTGATCGGGTACTACGTGTCCGAGGCGCTGTGGTGGACCGCGTTCGGGATCACCCTCTACGGCCTCATCTACACCGTCATCCACGACGGACTGGTGCATCAGCGCTATTTCAAATGGGTTCCCAAGCGCGGCTACGCCAAACGGCTGGTGCAGGCCCACAAGCTGCACCATGCGACGATCGGCAAGGAAGGCGGGGTGTCGTTCGGCTTCGTCCTCGCCCGCGATCCAGCCAAGCTCAAGGCCGAACTCAAGCGGCAGCGGGAGGCCGGCCTGGCGCGGGTGAGGGACAGCGCAGGCGCCTGAGCGGCGTTTCGGCCCTCCGGTTGCCGAGCCGGCCATCTTCAACAGTCCCGGCCGCGCCGGGGCCCGTGTTCAGCGCCGCGCCGCCCGGCGATATGGCCCGGGAGATCGCCGGCGGCGGTAGAGCGCGGCGGCGAGCGCGACCAGAGCAATCCCGAACACTTCCTGGAACGAGCCGAGCGGGAAGCTCTTGAACCCGCTTCCGAGCAGGTCGTCGAGGTGGTGAAAGGACGCGGCGCGCAGCAGGACGAATAGACCGATGAACACCAGCCCCGCGAGCGCCAGGCGGATGCTGCCCGGCGTTCGCCGTGTCAGCCGCAGCATCAGCATGCCAGCCGCCACGGCGATGAGGCTGAGGATCAGCACAAAGTAGTACTGCACCTGCCGGTGATTGCCGTACCAGCCATAGGCACGCGCGTTGGCCCGCCCGATGTCGGTCAGCAGGGTTTGCAGGTCGAGCAACTCGTTGACACCGAGGAAGCAGAGCAGGCCGGTGACAAGAAGCCAGAACAGCCGCTCGCGCGGACGGCGGCGCAGGAAGGCCTGACGCGCCGCGCCCGCCGACAGCGCGGCTGTTCCGAGATAGGCCGCGACCGTCACCCAGTCCGCCAGGTCCGCGCCGGCCAGCGACGCCTTCCACCCGGCGATCATGCCGGCGCCGGGCCGATCACGCTGCAGCCAGCCGCGCGGCGTGCGCCTTGATGAGCGCGATCATGTTCGGCACGCCCTGCGTGCGGTTGGAGGACAGGTGACGCGTGAGCGCGAAGGGTTCGAGCGCCGCGGCGATGTCCATGGAAGCGACCTCGTGGTGCGGCCGGTCCTGAACCGCCGCGATCACCAGCGCGACGATCCCCTTCGTGATCGCGGCGTTGCTGTCCGCAAGGAAATGCAGCCGCCCGTCCCGCTCGGTCGGGTAGACCCACACCTGCGCCGAGCAGCCGCGCACCAGCGTGGCGTCGGTCTTGAGCGCGTCGGGCATGGGTTCCAGCTCGCGGCCCAGCTCGATCAGAAGACGGTACCGCTCGTCGCCTTCGAGAAACGCATACTCGTCGCGGATGTCGTCAAGGGATCGCATGACAGGGCCTTAACACCGGCCGCACCGGCCCGGAAGGGTTCGCGCCGCTCGCCCCGCGCCACGCTTTTCAGTGGTCCAGTCCGTCGGCAATCGCCTCCAGCTTCCGGATGCGTTCGCGCAGATCGGCCAGCTCGATCCGCGCCGCACCTTCCGGCGAGCCGCGTTCCGGCGACGGCTGGCCGGGCCGGCGTTCGAGTTCGCGCTCCTTCAGCGCCACCCAGGCCAGCCACGCCCGCAGCAGGCCGGCGGTGACGACGAGCAGGCCGACAAGCGCAGTGACGGCAAAGACGGTGACAGGGTCGACAAACGGCATGGTGGCGCTCCCTCAACGGTGCGGCTGATCACGCAAGGCGTCGATTTCGGCGGCGATGCGGCGGGTGTCCTCGTGGCCGAGCGTGTTGCTGTCCGTGGCGATGCGCTCCAGCACCTTGACCCGTTCGCGCAGCTCGGCCAGCTCGCGCTGGATCTCGGGGGCGACCGTCCCTTGCAGTTTGAGCCGCTCCTCCTCCAGCTCGGTCTTCCGGTGCCACGCGCTGTAGAGCAGGCTGGCGAGCACGATCAGGGCAATCATGGTCCACATGGTCATCGCACCGACTCCCGCTGCTCCAGCCGCAGGGCTTCGATCTCGTGACCGATGGCGTAGCCGCTGTCAGTGACGATGCGCTCCACAGTGGCGAGCCGGTCCTTCATCGAGCCAAGTTCGGCGCGCAGCTGGGCATTCTCCTGGGTCAGCAGCGTGACGCGCTCGGCCATCTGCTTGTCGCTGCCGGGTTTCAGCGACTGTCCCCACATGCCTTCGAGCGGGTAGCCGTTCTTGATTTTCAGCCGGGTCGTCTGAAACGAGACGGCGATCCCCAGCGCGCCAAGAACGAAGCAGGCCAGGATGATCCAGCCGAGGTAGGGGAGAAAATCGCTGGCACTCATCACGCATGCTCCTTCTTGCTCTGCTGCAGCGTCGCCGCCGCATCCTCGTTCTCGCTCTGCCGGCTCGCCGGCGCTCCCCTTGCCCTCACCGCAGCCGTTCGATTTCGGCGTTCAGGCGGGGGTTGCTGGACACGTAGTAGGCTTCGACCTCGGCAAGGCGGCGATCGATGTCCTTGAAGCGGGCCCGGATCTCGCGCGCCGTCCGCTTGGGGCTCTGGCGGACGCCCTGCCAGTACTTCTGCTCTTCCGGATCGGTGTAGAGCTGGGCCGGCTTGTTGTTCAGCAGCAGGCCGGCCACGAAGTAGAGCGGGATGATCATGCCGCTCAGCGCGAACAGCAGGAACACGGCGCCGAGGCGGACCCAGAGCGCATCCACTCCGGTGTAGTCGGCAATGCCGGCGCACACCCCCATGAGCTTGGCGTTCTGCTTGTCCTTGTACAGTGTCGTGCGGGGCGTGTTCATTGGCGAAGTCCCTTCTTCTCCGCGAACAGGCGGTCCAGTTCGCGCAGCTTCTGATTGTCCGTTTCCTGATCGGCGATCAGCTTGGCCGGCTGGAAATCCGCGTTGTCGGACGCGACAAGCCGTTCCACCGTGTCCATCCGCTCGTCCAGACGCTTGGCAAGCTGGTACAGCTCGTCGAGCAGCACCTCGTCGTCGGTGGTGATGGTGGCGGCGGTCTTCCACCGGGTGATGTAGTGGAGCACGATCCACGGCAGCGCGATGAACAGCGCGATGATGGCCACAAACCCTTCCATGGCTCAGCCCTCCTTGTCCTTGCTGCCGCCCTTGCCGAGCGCCCGCTTCAGGGCTTCGAGTTCCTCGTCGACCTTGTCGCTGCCTTCCAGCGCGGCGATCTCCTCGGCCAGCGACGGCTTGCCGTCACCGGCGATGGCGAGCGCGTCGGCGCGTCCTTCGGCATAGTCGACCCGGCGTTCCAGCTGGTCGAAGCGGGACAGCGCCTCGTCCACCCGTTCCGTGCTCATCAGGGTGCGCAACTTGACGCGGTTTTCGGCGGACTCGAGCCGGGCCGCGATGGCCGTCTGCCGGCTGCGCGCTTCACGCAGGCGGTTCTGGAGCTTCTGGATGTCCTGTTCGTAGGCGCGCAGCGCGTCGTCGAGAACGGCGATTTCCTCCTTGAGCTGCCGTGCCATGTCGGCCGCCTTGTTCTTCTCGACCAGCGCGGCGCGGGCCAGATCCTCCCGGTCCTTGGACAGGGCAAGCTGCGCCTTCTCGGCCCAGTCCGCCTGAAGCCGGTCGAGCTTCACGGTGTGGCGGTGCATCTCCTTCTGGTCGGCAATGGTGCGCGCGGCGGAGGCCCGGACCTCGACGAGGGTTTCCTCCATTTCCATGATGATCATGCGGATCATCTTCGCCGGGTCATCTGCCTTGTCGAGCATGTCGGTGAAATTGGCAGCGATGATGTCGCGGGTGCGGCTGAAGATGCCCATCCAGTTTGCTCCGTTGAAGAAATCTTCCGGTCCGCGCGGCGGTGCGCTGCGGCGCGAGGCCCGCTGCTCGGACCGCGTGTCCGTGGTGCGATGCCGGGCGCGCTCCACTTCCCGCTCGATGCGGGGCGTGGCAACGCTGCCCGACCCGGCGCGGGGACGCCGGTTCGAGGACGGCTCAGGGGTCAGGAAGTCGTCGTCGGTCATCGCATCACGGTCCTCATGGCTTCACGACTCCGTCGAAGCAAGCATCGTGCCAGACGCCGCTACGCGCGGGAAAACCGCGCAAATCGCTCACGACGCATTCCGCATGGTTGGGGCTGCTTGCGAAATGTTGGCTTGCGGTGCTACCAATTCGGCCATGCAGCGGGAGGCGCAGTTCATCGGGCAGTCGAGCGCGTTTCTCGACGCGGTGGAGCGGACCAGCCGGGCCGCGCCCATGCACCGTCCGGTGCTCGTTATCGGCGAGCGCGGCACGGGCAAGGAGCTGATCGCCGAACGCCTGCACCGCCTGTCGACCCGCTGGGGCGAACCGCTGGTGACGGTGAACTGCGCGGCGCTGCCGGAAGCGCTGATCGAGGCGGAGCTGTTCGGCCACGAAGCGGGCGCCTTCACCGGCGCGGTGAAGGCACGGGCGGGGCGGTTCGAGGAGGCCGACAAGGGCACCCTGTTCCTCGACGAACTCGGCACCCTGTCGATGGGCGCGCAGGAACGGCTGCTGCGCGCGGTCGAATACGGCGAGGTGACGCGCATCGGCTCCTCCCGTCCCCTGCGGGTCGATGTCCGCATCGTCGGCGCCACCAACGAGGATCTACCCGCCCGCGCCGAAAGGGGAACCTTTCGCGCCGACCTGCTCGACCGGCTGTCTTTCGAGGTCATCACCCTGCCGCCCCTGCGCGCGCGCGAGGGCGACGTCCTCGTGCTGGCGGAGCATTTCGGCCGCCGGATGGCGGCGGAACTGCGGTGGGAGGCCTGGCCGGGCTTTGCCGCGCATGTGCGGCGCGAGCTCGAGGCCCATGCTTGGCCCGGCAATGTGCGCGAACTGCGCAACGTGGTGGAACGGGCGGTCTACCGCTGGGGAGACTGGGCCAGGCCGATCGGCCATGTCCAGTTCGATCCCTTTGCCAGCCCGTGGAAGCCGGCGGCGCCGCCGTGCGACAAAGGCGCCGATCCCGCGCCAGCCGTGCCGCAGGCGAACGCGCGGCCGACGCCCCAGGCGGTGCAGGACCTGCGTGCGGCGGTCGACGCCTTCGAGCGGGAAATCGTCGCCCACCATCTCGGCGCGAACCGCTGGAACCAGCGCCAGACGGCCAAGGCCCTTGGACTGACCTACGACCAGCTGCGGCACTGCATCCGCAAGCACGGGCTGGTGGAAAGCGGATAGGGGTTGCGCAGGCCCCCTTCATCGACTAACTGGAAGCCATCCCGACATTGTGGGCAACGGTGAAGGGCTGGCGCCGCAAGGGGCCGGCGCAAAAGCGCTTGCCACTGTCGCCCGGAGCCCGTGCACCATGGTCGATGTTCCCCGCCTTGTCTCCCTGATCGAGCCGGAAGCGCGCGCGCTCGGCCTCGAGCTGGTGCGGGTGCGCATGATGACGAGCGAGGCCGGCGACGGCGGACAGGCGCTGCAGGTCATGGCCGAGGATCCGGCAACCGGACAGCTGGTCATCGACCAGTGCGCGGCGCTGTCGCGGCGAGTGTCGGACATGCTCGACAGGCTCGAGGAGGAAGGGGATGTCCTCATCCCGGACGCCTACCACCTCGAAGTGTCCAGTCCGGGCATTGATCGCCCGCTCACCCGCCCCAAGGATTACCGCGACTGGGCGGGGCACGAGGCGAAGATCGTGCTTGATCCCTCGGTTGAGGGTCAGCGCAACTTCCGCGGCGTGCTGCGCGGGCTGGACGGTGAAGGGGTGCTGCTCACCGACCGCAGCGCGGGCGATGTCACCCTGCCGCTGGCGCAGGTCCGCTCGGCCAAGCTGGTGCTGACGGATGAACTCATTGCCGCGACCCGCCCGATCGACCCGGCAGGTGCGGACGAAATCGTAGAGATTGAGGAAGAGAAGGCTGACGACTGATGGCCACTGCAATTTCCGCCAACAAGGCCGAGCTGCTCGCAATCGCGAACTCCGTGGCTTCGGAAAAGATGATCGACAAGGCGATCGTCATCGAAGCCATGGAAGAGGCCATCCAGAAGTCGGCGCGCAACCGCTACGGCGCGGAGAACGACATCCGCGCCAAGCTCGATCCGCAGACCGGCGAACTGCGGCTGTGGCGGGTGGTCGAGGTCGTGGAAGAGGTCGAGGACTACTTCAAGCAGGTTGACCTCCAACAGGCCCAGAAGCTGCAGCCCGGCGCCGTGGTCGGAGACTTCATCGTCGATCCGCTGCCGCCGGTCGACCTGGGCCGCATCGATGCGCAGTCGGCCAAGCAGGTGATCTTCCAGAAGGTCCGCGACGCCGAGCGCGAGCGCCAGTACGAGGAATTCAAGGATCGCGCCGGGGAGATCATCACCGGCGTCATCAAGTCAGTCGAGTTCGGCCATGTCATCGTCAACCTCGGCCGGGCGGAGGGAGTGATCCGCCGCGACCAGCAGATCCCGCGCGAAGCGGCCCGCGTGGGCGAGCGCATCCGCGCCCTCATCGCCAAGGTCGAGCGCAACAACCGCGGGCAGCAGATCTTCCTGTCGCGTGCCCATCCCGACTTCATGCGCAAGCTCTTCGCGCAGGAAGTGCCGGAGATCTACGACGGCATCATCGAGATCAAGGCCGCTGCGCGCGATCCGGGCAGCCGCGCTAAGATCGGCGTCATCAGCCGTGACAGCTCGATCGACCCGGTCGGCGCCTGTGTCGGCATGAAGGGCAGCCGGGTGCAGGCCGTCGTGCAGGAGCTGCAGGGCGAGAAGATCGACATCATCCCGTGGTCCGACGACATCGCCACCTTCGTGGTCAACGCCCTGCAGCCGGCCAAGGTCGCGCGCGTCGTGCTGGACGAGGAGGAGGGGCGCATCGAGGTGGTGGTGCCCGACGACCAGCTCAGCCTTGCCATCGGCCGCCGCGGGCAGAACGTGCGCCTCGCCAGCCAGCTGACCGGGCGGCAGATCGACATCATGACCGAGGAGGAGGCGAGCGAGCGGCGCACCCGCGAATTCGCCGAGCGGTCGAAGATGTTCGAGGAGGAACTGGACGTCGACGAAACCCTGTCGCAGCTGCTGGTCGCCGAAGGGTTCCAGGATCTCGAAGAGGTCGCCTATGTCGAGCTGGCCGAACTGGCCTCCATCGAAGGCTTCGACGAGGAGCTTGCCGAAGAGCTGCAGAGCCGCGCGGTCGAGGCGCTTGAGCGGCAGGAGGAGGCGCACCGGGCGCAGCGCCGCGAACTCGGCGTCGAGGATGCGCTGGCCGAACTGCCCCACCTGACCGAGGCCATGCTGGTCACGCTCGGCAAGGCCGGCATCCGCACGCTCGACGATCTGGCCGACCTCGCCACGGACGAGCTGATCGCCAAGCGGCCGGAGGCGCCGCGGCGCCGCGCCAGTGCCGAGGGTCCGCCGCAGCGGCGGCAGCAGCGCGAAGCCGACAAGGGCGGCGTCCTGGGCAGCTACGGGTTGACCGAGGAACAGGGCAACGAGATCATCATGGCCGCCCGGGCGCACTGGTTCGAAGACGAAGACGCGGGTGCGTCCAGCCAGGAGGCCGCCGATGCGGACTCCCCGCAATGAAGGGCTGAGCGCGTCCACAGCGCGGACGCAGCGCCGGGACGGCCGTGACGGGCCAGAGCGCCGCTGCATCCTGACCCGGACGACGGGCAGCCGGGCCGGGTTGCTGCGGCTTGCCCTGTCGCCGGACGGGCTTGTGCTGCCCGATGTCCTGGCGCGGGCGCCGGGTCGCGGTGCGTGGGTGGGAGTCTCCCGCGCGGCGCTCGAGCAGGCGCTGGCGGACGGCACGCTGCGCCGCACGCTGGCGCGCGCGTTCCATGGCGTGCGGCTGGACATTCCGGACGATCTGCCCGCAAGGGCGCAGGCGGCGTTCGAGCGGGCGCTGGTCGAGCGCCTCGGGCTGGAGCTGCGCGCCGGCCATCTGCTGCTCGGGACGCAGCGGATCGACCGGGCGGCGCGCGAAGGGCGCGTGTTCGCGCTTTACCACGCGGCGGATGCGGCACCCGACGGCGCCGCGAAGCTCGACCAGGCATGGCGGGTCGGGAGCGATGCCGAAGGTTCGGGGCAAACAGGCGCGCGCTTGCCACTGGACCGTGCCGCTCTGTCTGTGGCATTGGGCCGCGAGAACGCGGTTCACCTCGCGCTTGTCGACGCCGGTGCGGCGGACCGCGTTGCCGGTCTGCTTGCCAGGATGACGGAATTCTGCGGCGCTGGTGGCGCTGCAAGGGACACGGTGACACCCGCACACGGGACCGGCGCAGCGGCTGCGGCCGGTGGCCAGCCGGATGGTTTGAAGGATCGAGCAGGTTTATGAGCGACGAAAACACCACCGCGCCCTCGCGCAAGCCGCTGGGCCTGAAGCGCTCGGTCGACGCGGGTGAGGTGAAGCAGACCTTTTCGCACGGCCGCACCAACAAGGTCGCCGTGGAGGTGAAGCGTCGGCGCAAGCTGCTCCGCCCTGGCGAGGCCGCGGAACCGCAGGGCGCTGCTGTGCCTCCGCCGCCACCGCCGCCGGCGACTGCGGCCGCGCCCGTGCCG
>SJSR01000006.1 GCA_004331795.1 Erythrobacteraceae bacterium CFH 75059 | reverse complement strand
GTCAAGCCCATAACTACTAACTCCGAAATTGCCTTGCATACTGTCGGCGGGACGATTGCCTTCATGCGGGAGCCGAAGCCCTCGCCTACCGGCTTCAGCCTCTCCGCGCCTGATCCGTCCGTGGGGCGTGGCGGTCAGCCCGCCGGTTCGTCATCCCCCGACCGGCCGGCACTAGGTCGCCGCTTCCGCCACCACGCCGCGTAGCTGCTGTTGCAAACGAGGCGCCTGTTCTCGTCCGGTGCCCCGTCGGTCCACCAGACCGGGCCGCGCTCCCCCAGCGCGACCTTGGCCGCGTGCACCTGCTGGCGCGCCTCGCGCAGGGCCTCGGCATCATCCGCGCGCCGCGCCGCCGCCACGGCGCGGCGGGCCGCCATGAGGGCGCGGACATGGCCCTCCCGCTCGTCCGGAGCGAGGGACGGATTGCTGGTCCGCCACAGACGGCCGTCGACAACGATGTAGCGGGCGTCGGGTGTCGGGACGACCGGCCTAGCCTGACGGGACGGCAACGGTCCGCTCCACGCGGGTCGCCGCGCGCCCGACCTGCGTCTGGTCGACGAGGTTCAGTTCGTCGGGACCGAGAACGCGCCCGTCATGGGCCAGGATCGCGACGCCCCGGATCGGCAGGCGGTCGCGCTCGTCGACGAGCACCGGGTTCTCGATCACCTCGGCGCCGTAGCGGTGCCCCCACTGGCGCAGGGCGATCATCGCCGGCAGCAGGTCAAGACCCTTGGCGGTGAGCCGGTATTCCACCCGCCGGCGGTCCTCGGGACAGGGGGTACGGTCGAGGATCGCATGCTCCACAAGCCGGCCCAGCCGGTTGGAAAGGATGTTGCGGGCGATGCCGAGTTCGTCGTGGAATTCCTCGAAGTGGCAGATCCCGTTGAAGGCTGCGCGCAGGATCATGAAGGACCAGCGCTCCCCCATGACCTCCAGCGCCTGCGGGAGTCCGCACTCGGTCAGTTCTCGCAGCGGCTCGCGACGATGCAGTTCACCCATCGGCCAATCTCCCGTCCACAGCTTAGAACCGGCTGCAAACTGCACAAGCCCTTATAGGTTTCTGGTTGCAACTTGAAACGCACAACGCTACGGCCGCACTCGCTGGCCGCCATCGGCCATAGAGGAGGACCACCATGAACAGCATTCGAACCATCATCGCGGCTTCGGCTGTCGCGGCCGCGGGCATGTTCGGCGTCGGGGCGCCGGTGACAGCGGCCCCTTCCGGCACGCCGTCGGCAGTGACGGCCGTTCTCGCCGCCCCGGCCAGGGATGCCCGCGTCGTGGCCGGAAACACGCTGTGGCTGTGTCAGGGCGAGACGTGTGTCGCGCGTGCCGCAGCGGCGCGCCCCAGCAGGCTGTGCCGCGATCTGAAGCGCAAGGCCGGGACGGTGGTGTCTCTGACGGTCAATGGAACGGCGCTCGACTCGGCGGCACTTGCGCGCTGCAACGCCTGACGCCACGAAACTTCGAAGACCATGGAAAGGGCGCGGCGCGTGGTCGTCGCGCCCTTTTTCATGTCGGCAGGGCTGCCGCCGCAGCTGGTCGCCGCGCGCAGCCCCGCGCCGGCGGATCAGCCCTGACGCGCCTTGAAGCGCCGGTTCGTCTTGTTGATCACGTAGGTGCGGCCGCGACGACGGATCACGCGGCAGTCGCGATGCCGGTCCTTCAGCGACTTGAGGCTGTTGCGAATCTTCATGACACAATCCTGAAAACGAAGCGGGCGCCGCGACAGGTCGTCCGGCGCCGTTCTCCCCGCGCCTATGCGGACGCGCTGGCGAAGTCAACCGGCTGCGGGCTGATCGGATCCGCGCAGCTGCTGGAGGCGCCGTTCCCATTGAAGCGCATGGGTGATGATCGTGTGCAGGTCGTCGAAGCGCGGCTGCCACGGGAGGGTGGCGCGGATACGCGCCGGGTCGGACACGAGCTCGGCGGGATCGCCGGCGCGCCTGCCCTCCAGCCTCCGCACGAGCGGGCGATTGGTCACCCGGTCCACCGCGTCGAGCACCTCCAGCACCGAGAACCCGCGTCCGTAGCCGCAGTTCATCACCATGGACCGTCCCGGCTCGGCCAGCAGCGCCTCCAGCGCCAGCACATGCGCGGCGGCAAGGTCGCTGACGTGGATGTAGTCGCGCACCCCCGTCCCGTCGGGAGTGTCGAAGTCCGTGCCGTAGACCGCCACCGCGTCGCGGCGGCCAAGCGCCGCCTCGCAGGCAACCTTGATGAGGTGGGTCGCGCCGGCGGTCGACTGGCCCGTGCGCGCATCGGGATCGGCGCCCGCCACGTTGAAGTACCGCAGCGCGCAGTAGTTGAGCGGATGGGCCTTCGCCGTGTCGGCCAGCATCTGCTCGGTCATCAGCTTGGACCAGCCGTAGGGGTTGATCGGCCGCGTGGGCGTGTCCTCCGCGATCGGGCTGTGGTCCGGGGCGCCGTATGTCGCGGCGGTCGAGGAGAAGATGAAGTGCCTGATCCCCGCCTCCACGGCCGCGGCGATCAGCGTCCGGCTCTTGGCCGTGTTGTTGCCGTAGTAGTCGAGCGGACGCTCCACCGACTCCGGCACCACGATCGAGCCGGCGAAATGCATGATCGCGCCAATCCCGTGCTCGGCGAAGATCCGGGCGAGAAGCGCCGTGTCGGCGATGTCGCCGACATGCAGGGGCACCGCGTCGGGAACGGCGAAGCGGAAGCCGGTCGACAGGTTGTCGATCACCACAACCGGCCAGCCGCCATCGCGCAGGGCAAGGACGGCGTGGCTGCCGATGTAGCCGGCGCCGCCGGTGACGAGCACCGGCACTTTTCGATTGGTGTTCATCGGCTCGCCCGCTAGCAGCGGATCCGAGCCGGCGAAATCCGAAAAAGCACGCCGGACTCCACCACTTCACGGAACGCGGAGGCGGCGTTGAACGCTGTTGCATCAAACCACTGCCCCACCCTGCCAGCGGGAGTTGCCACCATGACACGACGCATCGGAAGCTGCATCGCCGCCTGCGCGGCCGTTCTTGCCCTTGGCGCCTGCGCCACCGGACCCGGCCCGATCGAGGTGACCCGGTTCCACGACCCGGCCCGGCTCGCGGCGGCGAGAACGGCCACAGTGTCCGTGGTCGCCGCGCCCGGCCTCGCCGACACGCTCGAACTGGCGCCGTACCGCACGGCGGTGGCGGACGCGCTTCAGCGACAGGGGTTCCGGCCGCAGGCCACCGCTTCGGGGACGAGCCAGTACCGCGCGGAAGTGCGGGTGGAGCGGTTCACCCGCGGGATCGACGGAAGCCGCTCGCCGGTCAGCGTCGGAGTCGGTGGCTCGACCGGCACGTTCGGCTCCGGCGTAGGCCTCGGCGTCGGCATCAATCTTGGCGGCTCGCGAGAGCGCGGCGGGGCCCTGCTCGCCGTGACCCTGCGCGACAGCAGCAATGCCAGCGTGTGGGAAGGGCGCGCAGAAACGGAGTTCCCGCTGCGATCGCGCCTGGCAGACAGCCGCGTCCATGCCCCGCTGCTGGCCGACGCGCTGTTCCGCGACTTCCCCGGAAACAACGGCGAAACCGTTCGGGTCACGGCCGGCCGATGAGCGATCTGCGCATCGACGCCGCCTTCGACAGCGGCAACATCGAGGTGCTGGAGATCACCGGGGCGAGCGCCCGGTTGGCCCTGCGCTATGACGCCGGCGGCGAATTCAAGCAGTGGTTCCATTTCCGCGTCGCAGGCACGCCGGGCGAGCGGGTGGAGCTGGCGATCGAAGGGCTGAACGACAGCGCCTACCCGCTCGGCTGGCCCGATTATCGCGCCTGCGTCAGCACCGACCGCCTTCTCTGGACCCGCGCCGACACGCGCTTCGACAAGGACCGCGGTGTGCTGTCGATTTGCCACACGCTTGACCGCGGCCTCGCCTGGTTCGCCTATTTCGCCCCCTATTCGATGGAGCAGCATCACGATCTGGTGGCGCAGATGGCTGCGGCGGAGGGTGTCACCTACAGGTGCCTCGGCTCCAGCCTCGACGGCCAGCCGATCGACAGCCTCGAGCTTGGCGACGGCGACTTCACCGTGTGGCTCTATGCCCGGCAGCATCCGGGCGAGAGCATGGCCGAATGGTGGATGGAAGGCGCGCTCGAATGTCTCACCGATCCCGCCGACCCGGTCGGGCGGGCCCTGCGCCGGCGGTGCCGCTTCATCATCGTTCCCAACTGCAATCCCGACGGCTCGCGGCGCGGGTATCTGCGCACCAACGCAGCCGGAGCGAATCTCAACCGCGAATGGGCCGATCCCTCGCCCGAACGCAGCCCCGAAGTGCTGGCCATCCGCAACCGCATGGACGAGACCGGCGTCGATTTCGCCATGGACGTGCACGGCGACGAGGCGATCGCCGCGAACTTTCTGGCCGGTTTCGAAGGGATTCCGGGCTGGACCGACGCGCTGGGCGAAAAGTTCTACAGCTACCAGCGGATCCTTGCCCGCCGCACCCCCGACTTCCAGACCGAGCTGGGCTATGTAAAGGCCGCCCCCGGCGCGGCCAATCTGGCCATGAGCACGAACCAGGTGGCGCAGCGCTTCGGCGCCGTGGCGATGACCCTGGAAATGCCATTCAAGGACCATGCGCCCCTGGCGGACCCGCTTCAGGGCTGGTCGCCCGAGCGCAGCAAGCTTCTGGCCCGCGACTGCCTCGCCGCGCTGCTCGAATGGCTTGACCACCGCTCGGCCTGAGGGGCGAAGGCGGAGCGGTCCGACGCCGCGTGCGGCTCGGTCAGCCGAGGCTTGCCGGTCCGAACGCCTCGGGCAGCAGCTGCGACAAGGTCAGGCGCCGGACGCCGTCGCGCCCGGCGCACAGCACGGCCGGGTCGGTCGCGCCGAGCTGTGCCAGCTCGTTCAGCACCTGGCGGCAGCGGCCACAGGGCGTGATCGGCGCGCCTGACGCACCGTCCAAAGGTCCGGCCACCGCCACCGCCATCAACCCGCCCCGCCGCCCGGCAGCCATCGCCGCGGCCACGGCCACCGTCTCGGCGCACAGCGTCAGCCCGTAGCTTGCGTTCTCGATGTTGGTGCCGGTGAACACGGCGCCGTCGTCGAACAGCAGCGCCGCCCCGACGGCAAAGCGCGAGTAGGGAGAATAGGAGGCTGCGGCCGCGTCACGGGCGGCGGTCACGAGCTGTTCGTCGGTCATTCGCGTTCTCCACCGGGCCGCACCACGACCCAGGCGATCGGCTGCTCCGCCGCCTCCGTCCGCAGCGCATCGTTCGCCGTCCACATCAGCCACGGCCGCTGTCCGTAATCAGGCTCCAGCCAGTTCTGCGACAGCCACAGATTGCGTTCGAAACCCGCGGCGATGCCGTAGCGCTCCTCGAAGGCACGCCCAGCCTTGAGCAGCACCGGCAGCCCGGTGTGGATCTCGATCTGGTTGACGAGGGTGATGAGTTCGGACTCGATCGTCGCCTCACTGATCCGGCGCGGGCAGTCGTCGGCCAGCCGGTCAAGGGCGATGGCGGCCGGCAGAAGCTGCGCGTCGCGCGGCACCATGACGACGAAATTGGCGGATTGCGCATCGGCCGTGGCGCACGGATCGAACTCGTGCACCACGCCGACCGGCATCCCGATGCGCCGCGCGGCGGCGAAATTGCGGGCAAAGGCTTCGTCGCGGCGCTCGGCCCCGATGCTCGCGCGGACATAGACGAACCTCGCCCCGATCGCGCGCAGCGTGGCCATCCGCACCGCCCCGGCCGCGTCCGTGAGATAGGCGCCCTGATCCGGGTAATCACTGTCGCGGGGCCGCCAGCTTTGACCCGCGTGCCACAGCCAGACGAGGGCAGCGGCGCCCGCCAGCAGCAGGAGGAGGACGATGCCGTGCAGCAGGCGGCTGCGCCGCTGTCGCCGCGGCGCGCGCCGGCCGGGTCGGATGCGGCGGGCTGCCATGGCTCACCCCTTGATGTGCAGGACGCAGATCAGGGTGAACAGGCGCCGCGCGGTCTGGAAATCGGTCTCGATCTTGCCGGCAAACCGCTCCAGCAGCAACTCCGCCGCCGCGTTGTGGATGGCCCGCCGCGCCATGTCGATCGTTTCGATCTCCGCGGCGGTGGCGTGGCGTATGGCCCGGTAATAGCTGTCGCAGATGGCGAAATACTCGCGCACCGGGCGCCGGAAGCGGGCCAGTCCCAGCACGAGCGTGTCGAGCGGCTCCCCCGCCACCGTGCCAATCGTCATGACCAGCCGCCCGTCGCGCACGGCCAGTTCGAGGGCATAGGGGCCGCAATGCCCCTGGCTCGCCGCGCGCAGCGGCTTGAAGCGGTTCTCCTCGATGAGGTCGAACATGGCCACCCGCCGCTCCTGCTCGATGTCGGCGCTGCGCCGCAGGATCGTCTGATCGTCGAGCACGATCGAGGCGATGCGGTAGTCCTCGGGCTGAGGGGATGCGGCGGGCTGCCGGTCCGGAGTGGCGGAACTGATGGTCATGGCGGTGCTGAGCCGCTCTTCGCAGACCACACGGGGCAAGGGCAAGAGGCGGCGGTCGGTCCATCGCAACGGCGCCCCGGCATTCGTCGCAGCCGGGTTGCGAATCCCGTCCCGACAGGCGCATGGAGCGCGCATGACATCGTCTCCCGCGCTGCGCGAAGTGCCGCTTCAATCCGTCGACGGAGCGGACCCGTCCGCCCGCGCCCTGCCCAGCAACATCGGCGCCGAAGCGGCCTTCCTGGGTGCGGCGCTGATCGACAACCGGGTGCTCGAGGATCTGGCGGTGCCCCTCCTGCCCGAACATTTCTTCGAGCCGCTCCACGCGCGCATCTTCGAGCGGATCCTGAAACTCGTCGACCGCAACCTCGTGGCGACCCCCGTCACCCTCAAGCCGTATTTCGAGGCCGATCCG
The DNA here is from genome assembly GCA_004331795.1 of Erythrobacteraceae bacterium CFH 75059. Lineage (GTDB taxonomy): Bacteria > Pseudomonadota > Alphaproteobacteria > Sphingomonadales > Sphingomonadaceae > Qipengyuania_B > Qipengyuania_B thermophila. Next base: position 79,902 of record SJSR01000006.1, on the reverse strand, counting down.
GCTCTCGCCGACGTGGGCGGCATCGCCTATCTCGCCCGGCTGACGGCCGATGGGCAGGGCTTGCTCGCGCCGCGCGAGTTTGCCCAGCAGATCTACGACCTGGCTCTCCTGCGCGAGCTTGTCACCGTCGGTCGCAACCTTGTCGAGGGTGCGCTCGACACCTCGGACGACGTTGCCCCGCTTGAACGCATCGAGCAGGCCGAGGCCGACCTCTATCGCGTTGCCGAGGGTGCGCAGGTCGGCAGCGAGGCGGAAACCTTCGGCCAGGCAACCCACAAGGCGCTCGGCCTCATCCAGAAGGCATTGAACTCCGGCGGGCACGTGTCGGGCAAGACCACCGGCCTGACCTCGATCAACGAGCGCACCGGCGGCCTGCACGACTCCGATCTCATCATCCTCGCGGGGCGCCCCGGCATGGGGAAATCGTCGCTGGCGACCAACATCGCCTTCAACTGCGCCGACCGTTTCCTGCGCGATCAGCGCGACGGGATCGCCGGATCGGTCGGTGCGCCGGTCGCGCTGTTCAGTCTGGAGATGAGCGCCGATCAGCTCGCCACCCGCATCCTCGCCGAGCAGGCCGGCATCTCGTCCGAGGCGCTGCGGATGGGCAAGATCAGCCGCGACGACTTTCAGCAGCTGTCCTTCGCCAGCCAGCGTCTCGCGGAGCTGCCGCTGTATATCGACGACACGCCGGCGCTGTCCGTTGCCGGCTTGCGCACCCGGGCCCGGCGGCTCAAGCGGCGGCACGGGATCGGGCTCATCATCGTCGACTACCTCCAGCTGATGCAGGGGTCCAAGCGGTCGCAGGACAACCGCGTCAACGAGATTTCCGAGATCAGCCGCGGCCTCAAGACGCTGGCCAAGGAGCTGGAGGTGCCGGTGATTGCCCTCTCGCAGCTCAGCCGCGCGGTCGAACAGCGGGACGACAAGCGGCCGATGCTGTCCGATCTGCGCGAATCCGGCTCCATCGAGCAGGACGCGGACATGGTCTGGTTCATCTACCGCGAGGACTACTATGTCGCCTCGCGCGAACCCAAGGTGCCGCAGGCCGGTGACGACGCCAAGTGCCACGACGCCCATGCCGCATGGCAGGCGGAGATGGAGCGGGTCTTCGGCCTTGCCGAGCTGATCATCGCCAAGCAGCGTCACGGCGCCTGCGGCAAGGTGCGCCTGCGTTTCGAAGCCAAGATCACCCGCTTTTCCGATCTCGCCGACGAGGATCGGCACGCCGGCTACGATTGAGCGGGACGATTCTCAGCCCAGATTGAGCCGGCGCGTGACCGTGTAGTCGATCACTGTCACCAGCAGCCAGCTCAGGTTCCAGCGCAGCCGGTTGAGCAGGCCCGCGCGGGCGCGGTGCACGTCGGCGGTGATGTGCTCCGACGCGCTTTCGTGCTGGAGGACGAAGGCACGCATCCGCTCGGCGAGCGCCGGGTCTTCGATCCGGAGCATCAGTTCGAGGTTCAGGTAGAGGCTGCGCATGTCGAAATTCGCGCTGCCGAGATAGACCACGTCGTCGACGACGATGAGCTTGGTGTGCAGCTTCGCCGGCTGGAACTCGAACACCTCGACGCCGCGGGCGAGGAGGTAGTCGTACAGCGAGCGGGTGGCGCTGACTGTGGCGGTGTTGTCGGACCGCGCCGCGAGCACGAGGTGCGCCGCTCCGCGCCGGGCGGTGCGTCCCACGAGCTGGAGCGCCTGTTTGGAGGGGCTGAAATACGCCATGATCATGTGCAGGCTCCGGCCGTGCTGGAGATCGGCCTTGACCCGCCGCGCCCAGCTCGAAAGCCCCTGCGACGGACCGCCGACCAGCCATTCGAGAGGGCCATGGACACGGTGCCAGCGCTTCACGGTCCGCCGCACGGCGAGAAACCGGGGCCGCGGAGTGCTGGTCCAGCCGGCCAGCAGGTTGAACCATTCCGCCAGCCCGGCGACACCCGGACCCTCGATCCGAATGCCCAGATCGACCCAGTTGTCCTCCTCCAGGCCGAAATAGTCGTCGGCGATGTTGAAGCCGCCGAACACCGCCTTCGTGCCGTCGGCGATGACCATCTTCTGGTGGTTGCGGATGAGGTAGCGCTGCGTCAGTCGCGGGCTGAAGCAGGAAAACGATCCTCCCGCGTCGATGAAGTCGGCGAAGAAGTCCGCATCGGCCTCCGACCCGAAGCTGTCGAGGATCACCCGCGTCCGCACACCGCGGCGAACCGCCCGCACGAGCGCCTCGCGCACCTCCACGCCCGCCCGGTCCTTGGCGTAGATGTAGAAGCAAAGGTCGAGAGTCTCGCGCGCCTCGTCGATCATGGCGAGAAGCGCACGCCGGCGGTCTTCCCCCCGCGCGAGCATGGTCACGCGATGGCCGTCGACGGCATTCGTGAACGGCGGAGGCGACTGGAAGTCTCGCGAAGGCGATGCTGGCATCCTTCTCCCCTCCGGACGGCGCCCGCCCTGCCAGCGCGTCCCCTCGTCCTCTCCTAGAGGGCCGTGCGCGCGCGGGCAAACGGTTGACCGCACACCAAGGCTGCGCTAGGCGCGACCGCTTCACCACCACATCGCTGAATGCGGGAGTGCCCATGGCGCGCGTTACCGTCGAAGATTGCGTCGACAAGATCCCCAACCGTTTCGATCTCGTGCTCCTCGCGGCGCAGCGGGCGCGCGAGATCTCCGGCGGCGCGGAACTGACGATCGAACGCGATCGCGACAAGAACCCGGTCGTTGCCCTGCGCGAGATCGCGGAACAGACGGTCAGGCCGGACGACCTGCGCGAGAACCTGATCGCCAGCCTGCAGAAGATCCTCCCCGACGAGGAGGACGAGGCGGACGACATCGGTTCGCTCAGCCAGTCCGCCGAGGCGCTGCGGATCACGGCGGCCGTTCCGGTGCGCTCGACCTCGCTCGGCGGCGACTACGACGGCTGAGCCCCGGCGCGCGGCGGGTGTCGTTCGCGCGCGGGACACCAAGCCCTCTGGTCGCTTCCCTGCCGATGTGGCAGGACAGCGCCGTGGTGCGGTGCTGTTGCCGCCCAGCACAGCCGGGTAAGCGGTCTTGGCTACGATAGCGGTCTACAGCGTCAAGGGCGGGGTGGGGAAAACGACGCTGGCTGCAAACCTGGCGTGGTCCGCCGCGACCGTGTCGAGCCGGCGCACCCTGCTCTGGGATCTCGATCCGTCCGGCGGCGCGGGCTTTCTGCTCGGCATCGACCGCGCCGGAGACAAGGCGCTGCGCATCTTCGACGACGAGGAGAAGGCCGCCCGCGCGGTCGTGCCGACCTCCTATGCCCGGCTGTCGCTCCTGCCTTCGGACGAGAGCCTGCGCGAACTTGACCAGCGCCTCACCCGCATCGGCAAGCGCAAGCGCCTGCTCAAGCTGGCCCGCGCGCTCTCGGCCGAGCACGAGCGGATCATTCTCGACTGCCCGCCGGTGCTGGGCGAAGTCGGCGCGCAGATTTTGCGCGCGGCGGATGTGGTGGTCGTGCCACTGCCGCCGTCGCCGCTGTCGCTGCGCGCGCTCGACACGGTGACGGACACCGTCAGGGATGGCGACGGCCGGACGCCCGTCATCGTGCCGGTCCTGTCGATGCTGGACGCGCGCCGCTCCCTGCATCGCGCCACACGGGACGAGCACCCCGACTGGCCCGTGATCCCCTTCGCCAGCGTGCTGGAGCAGTGTGCGGTGCGGCGTCAGCCCGTCGGCGCCTTCGCCAGACACGCTCCGGCGGCCCAGGCGGTGAACCGCGTCTGGGTGGGCGTGGAGCGCGCCCTCGCCGACTCGCGCAATGGAGTGGCCGCCCCGGCCCGCCGGCCGGCACGCTCCTGAACCTGCCGCCGAGCCGCCGGGCTCAGCTGCCCCGGCCGGTCTTTTCCTGCAGCGCATCGATCGTCTTCGACGCCTCGGCCTTGGTGAGGTCCGGCGAGTAGGCATCCGGCTCGCCCGCCTCCTCGCTCAGCGTCTTGAGGTAGCTGGCCTGCGCGCCGGTCATCTTCTCGCCGCCGGTCGTCCAGTCATCGGGATCCTTCACCGCGTTGGACACCGGCTCCGCCTTCGGGTTCGCGTGGGGTGTTTCGGTCGTCATGATATCGTCTCCTTCCGCGGCACCAATGCAGATGTTCTCCATCTGTTCCGGTCCTGCAATCATGCAGGTCGCGTTTGGCAGAAGCATGCCGTTCGGCTATGCTCCGCGGCGGGAGGACGGCAGCTTGGCGACAACGACGGTGCCCGAGGCGGTGAGCAGCGCGCAGGCCGCGCCCGCTGCGTCTCGACCGCAGGAGGCCTGTCTGAACTGCGGCACGACGCTTGCCGGGGCCTACTGCCATGCCTGCGGGCAGAACGCGCATCTTCACCGCACGCTGGGCGCCTTCGGGCACGATCTGCTGCACGGCGTGCTGCACTTCGAAGGGAAGGCGTGGCGCACCCTTCCGCTGCTGCTGGCAAAGCCGGGCGCGCTGACCCGCCGCTACATCGAAGGCGAACGCGCACGGTTCATGTCACCCCTGGCGCTGTTCCTGTGCTCCGTGTTCCTCATGTTCGCGACCATCAGCCTCATCGGCTCGCCGGCGCACCTCGTGAACGACCGGACCGGCGCCGAGATCAGCGCCGGGATGGAAGAGCGGCTGGAGGAACTGGACACCACCCTCGCCCGCCTGCAGCAGCAGCGGCAGACGCAGCAGGCGGCCGGCGCCAGCACGGCGCGGACCGACCGCACGATCGCCTCGGTGACGCAGGAGCGCCGCGTCCTCGCCAACATCTTGGCGGCCTCGCAGGACGGCGAGGTGACCGTGCTGCAGACGGCGAACGCGACGCCGGTGCGCCGCGGCGATGTGTCCTCGGCGTCCGAGATCGTCGCGCCGATCCGGATCGAGGGAGACGGCGCGCTGGCCACCTTCGTCGAGGCGGTGACCCGCAACTTAAGCCTGCTCGTCTACAAGCTCCAGACGAACGCCTACAAGTTCAGCTGGCTGCTGATCGTCCTGTCGGTGCCTTTCGTGGCCCTCCTGTTCCTGTGGCGGTGGCGGCCGCTGTACGAGCATGCCGTGTTTGTCACCTATTCCATCGCCACAGTCTCCCTGCTGGTGATCGCCGGCTCCATCCTCGCCGCTCTCGGCATGCCGGGGCACTGGTTGCTGACGGCGGGTATGCTGTTCATTCCGTGGCACATGTACACCCAGCTGCGCGGCACCTACGCGCTCGGCCGCGCCTCCGCGCTGTGGCGCACGGGGGCGCTGCTGGTGTTCGCCTTGACAGCGCTAAGCCTATTCGCGACCGGCCTCGTCATGGCCGGGATGAGCGCCTGACTAGCGGCAGGGATAGTTGCGCATGAGGATGCGCCGCCACGCGCTGCGCAGGGTCATCGTCCGCCGCTCCGGTTCAGGAATCGCGGCAAGCTGATCCATGATGAAGCGAACCGACATGCCCTCCCGGCGCTCCTCTTCAGGGATACAGTAGAGCCCGCGACCGCGGCCGCCAGCGGCGGCATTCTCCGCCCGCACGGTTTCGACCGCATCGCGAAACTGCGCCGTCAACGGCTCGCGCCGGCTGTCGAAGACCGCCGCCGGCCCCTTGGCCAAAAGGCCCTGCGCCGCGACATAGAACTCGTGGGCGTTGACCTCGCCCGGCCGCGCGAAGGCCGCAGCCGGGAGCGTCAAGGCGATGGCGGCAAGGGCATACCGAAGAGCTTTGCCCGGCGAACCGGACGCCGGCGGCAAGGCTCCGGCCTGAGACAGCCAGACGCGGCGGACCGACTTCGCGGCGGATCCTTCGGGGCCGCCAGCCGGCACGGACAGCCTCACGCGCCCGCCGGCGCCTCGCCGCCCGCGCCCCCGAACCTTCGTCCCGCCTTGGGGATGGCCGACCCCCGGACCGGCCGCGCGACGGCCGTCTCGCGCGACGCCTCGTCCGGTCGGTCGATGCGCCCGTCACGCAGGAGCTGGGTGATCTCATCGCCTGTAAGCGTCTCGTATTCGAGCAGCGCCTGCGCCAGCAGGTGAAGCTTGTCTTCCTGAGCCGACAGGATCTCGCGCGCCCGTTGCAGGCCGCCTTCGACCAGCTCCTTGATCTCGGCATCGATGAGCTTGTTCGTTTCGGCGCCGGCCATGGTGCGCTGCGTCCCCTGCATGCCGAGATAGCCTTCCTGGCTGACCTCGTACTGCAGCGGGCCGAGCTTGTCGGACATGCCCCACTTGGTGACCATGTTGCGGGCAAGATCGGTGGCATACTGGATGTCGCCGGAGGCGCCGCTCGACACCTTGTCGTGGCCGAACACGATCTCCTCGGCCACACGCCCGCCCATTGCAACGGCGAGGTTCGCGTGCATCTTGTCCCGGTGGTAGGAGTAGCTGTCGCGTTCCGGCAGCCGCATCACCATGCCAAGTGCGCGGCCGCGCGGGATGATGGTCGCCTTGTGGATGGGATCGGACGCGGGTTCGTTGACGGTGACGAGCGCATGCCCGGCCTCGTGGTAGGCCGTCATCTTCTTCTCGTCCTCGGTCATGACCATGGAGCGGCGTTCCGCGCCCATCATGACCTTGTCCTTGGCGTCCTCGAACTCCTGCATCGCAACCAGTCGCTTCTTGCGACGGGCCGCCAGCAGCGCGGCCTCGTTGACCAGATTGGCAAGGTCCGCACCCGAAAAGCCCGGCGTGCCGCGCGCGATCACGCGCGGGTTCACGTCGGGCGCCAGCGGCACCTTCTTCATGTGCACGCCGAGGATCTTCTCGCGCCCGTCGATGTCGGGAACGGGCACAACCACCTGACGGTCGAAACGGCCGGGCCGCAGCAGCGCCGGGTCGAGCACGTCGGGCCGGTTGGTCGCGGCGATGATGATGATGCCCTCGTTCGCCTCGAAACCGTCCATCTCGACCAGCAGCTGGTTCAGCGTCTGCTCGCGCTCGTCGTTGGAATTGCCAAGACCGTGCCCGCGGCTGCGGCCGACCGCGTCAATCTCGTCGATGAACAGGATGCACGGCGCGTTCTTCTTCGCCTGCTCGAACATGTCCCGCACGCGGCTGGCGCCGACGCCCACGAACATTTCCACGAAGTCCGAGCCGGAAATGGTGAAGAACGGCACCCCCGCCTCGCCGGCGATCGCCCGCGCCAGCAGGGTCTTGCCGGTGCCGGGCGAGCCGACCAGCAACGCTCCCTTCGGGATCTGTCCGCCAAGCTTGGCGAAACGCTGCGGATCGCGGAGGAACTCGACGATCTCCTGCAACTCCTCGCGCGCCTCATCAATGCCGGCGACATCGTCGAACGTCACCTTGCCCTGCTTCTCGGTCAGCAGCTTGGCCTTGGACTTGCCGAAGCCCATCGCCCCGCCCGCACCGCCACCCTTCTGCACCTGACGCAAGGCGAAGAACGCGATCCCGAGGATCAGCAGGAACGGCAGCGACTGCACGAGGATCAGCAGCAGGACGTTCGTCTCCTGCGGAGCCTTGCCCGAATAGGTGACGCCGTTCTCCGACAGAAGCCGGGTGAGGTCGGTGTCGTTGGCGACGGGAATGGTCGAGAATGTCTCGTTGTTGCGGAACGTGCCGGTGATGCGGTTCTCGCCGATCTCGACCGACTGGACGGCGCCGGCGGCGACGCGCTGGCGGAAATCGGAGTAGCCGATCTGCGTGCCCGGCGCCTGCCCGCCGGAGCCGAACATCGACACCACCAGCAGCAGCGCCATGAAGATGCCGCCCCAGATCATCAGGCTCCTAACCATCGGGTTCGGACCGCCGGGATTCGGCTCGTTCGGTTTGCGATCCTGACTCATGCGCTGCCGTTCCTTGGAAGTGTGGAGGCAATGTAAGAGGGCGCGCGTGAATGGCAAGTTGACCACGGCCGCGTCCACGGGGGCGTGCCAAGCGTGCACACTCGCCGGTCGCGACCGGCTTGCCGCAGCGGGTTCAGGCGGGCGCGTTCCGGCGGACGAGCGCGGTGCGCTCGCAGCGGCAGACAAGCTCGCCGCGCTGGTTGTGCGCCTCGTGGGCGAAGGTGACGAGGCCGGCCTCGGGCCGCGACCGGCTGTCCCTCAGCGCCACCACCTCGCTCGTGAAGCGCAGCGTGTCGCCGATGAACACGGGCGCGGGCATGACGACCTTGTCGTAGCCGAGGTTCGCCACCAGCGTGCCGAGCGTCGTGTCGCCCACGCTCACCCCGACGAGCAGGGCGAAGGTGAAGGTGCCGTTGACGAGGATCTGCCCGAACTCGCTTGCCCGCGCCGCCTCGGCGTCGAGATGCAGCGGCTGGGGATTGTGGGTCATGGTGGTGAACAGCAGGTTGTCGGTCTCCGTCACCGTCCGGCGGATCGGGTGCTCGATCCGGTCACCGATGCGCCACTCCTCGAAGTGCCGTCCCGCCATCAGTGCGCGCCTCCGGTCCAGCGGGCCACAACTTGCGCGCCATCCTCCGCGCTGTCGCGGATGGCGCCCGGCGTGCGCGCGAAGCGCGGCGCGGGCGCCGTGTGCATCCTGTCGCCGTGCCGCAGGAAGACGCCGCGGGCCGCATTGTGCGGATGATCCGCTGCCTCGGCCGGCTCCAGCACCGGTGCGACACAGGCATCCGACCCCTCGAACAGGGCGCACCATTCATCCCGGGTCCGCGTGGCGAAGAGCGCCGCGAGCCGCTCTCCCGCCGCATCCCAGCGGCCCGGATCGAGCTGCCCCTCGCCCAGCGCGTCCGCCACGCCGAGCCGGTCCAGCAGCTCCGCGTAGAACTGCGGCTCGATCGCACCCACGGCAATGTGGCGCCCGTCGGCGCAGCGGTAGGTGCGGTAGAAATGCGCCGCGCCGCCGAGCATTCCGCGCCCACCGGCCGGGTCGAGCAGCGGATTGGCCGGCGCGCCGGTGAAGAAGCTCATGAGGCTGGCGACGCCGTCGACGATCGCCGCGTCGACGACCTGCCCCCGTCCCGAACGCTCCCGTTCCAGCAGGGCGGCGACGATGCCGAGGGCGCAGTAGAGCGACCCGCCGCCGAAGTCGCCGACGAGGTTCTGCGGCGGCACCGGGTTGCCGTCAGGGGCAGACATGCAGGCGAGCGCGCCCGCGACCGCGATGTAGGTGATGTCGTGCCCTGCCGTCCGCGCCAGCGGCCCGTCCTGCCCCCAACCGGTCATCCGGGCGTAGACCAGCCGCGGATTGGCGGCGCACAGTTCGTCCGGGCCGAGCCCGTTGCGCTCCATGACGCCCGGGCGGAACCCTTCGAGCAGCACGTCGGCCGCGCCCGCCGCGGCGCGCGCGGCGGCGCGGCCCTCGTCCGTGCGAATGTCGAGTGCGAGCCGGTGGCGGCCACGCTCCACCACCGGATTGAACACGGCGGTGCCCGGCCGCTCGATCCGCACGACTTCGGCGCCCATGTCCGCCAGCAGCATCGCGCAGTGCGGACCCGGCCCGATGCCCGCGAACTCGAGCACCCGCACCCCCGCCAACGGACCCTTTGCCTCACCCATCGCCTTGCTCTCCCCGTGCCTGCCCTCATCGCCGTCCTGCCGCGCTTTGACAAGCCGGCTGCGCGGCGGCACAGCCCGCCCATGGCCGCTTTTCACCCAATGCGCTCGCTGCTGTTCATTCCCGCCGACAGCGAAAAGAAGCTCGCCAAGGCCGCCGGCTGCGGCGCGGACATCGTCATTCTCGATCTCGAGGATGCCGTCGCCCCGGCGCGCAAGGCCGCGGCGAGGGAACTCGCCGCCGCCTGTCTGGCCGACCGGAACGCAGACGCGCCCGGCCCGCGCGTCTGGGTGCGCATCAATGCGCTGGCGACGGGCATGGCCGAAGCGGACCTCGACGCGGTGCTGCCGCACCGGCCGGACGGGCTGGTGCAGCCCAAGGCCGAAGGCGCCGCCGACGTGGCGCGTCTTGCCGCACTTCTCGATGCACGCGGAACCGAAACACCGATCCTGCCGCTGGTCACCGAAACCGCGCGGGCGCCGTTCCTCATCGGCAGTTTCGCCGAGGCGCGGCACCCGCAGCTCGCCGGACTGACATGGGGAGCCGAAGACCTTGCCGCGGCGCTCGGCGCGACCGGGAACCGCGGACCGGACGGCGAATGGCGGTTCACCTACCAGCTCGTGCGGTCGCTGACGCTGATGGCGGCTCACGCGGCGGGCGTGCCGGCGATCGAAACGCTGCACGCAGATTTCCGCGACGAGGACGGGCTTCGCCAGAGCAGTCGCACCGCCCGGTCGGAAGGGTTCGCCGGGCGGCTCGCCATCCACCCGGCGCAGGTTCCCGTCATCAACGACGCCTTCACCCCGGATGCGCAGGAGATCGCCACCGCCCGCGCGATCCTCGCCGCCTTCGCAGCCGAGCCGGATGCGGGCGTGATCGGGTTCGAGGGACGGATGCTCGACGTGCCGCACCGGCGCGCGGCGGAACGCACCGTCGCCCTTGCCGAGGCGCTCGGCGCCTGCTGACCCGCAAACGCCGGCGCCTCAGTGATGGTGGTGGCCGGCTCCGTGGTCGCTGCCATGCTCGGTGAGCGCCGCGATCCGCGCCTGCTGCTGGGGGGTGAGCACCCGGCGCCAGACGGCATCGAAGTCTCGCCACGCCGCTTCGCCGGCCTGGTTGATGGCGCGCCGGTCCGGGCGGCCTGACAGCACGGCGCGCACCCGCGTCGCCGCTTCGGCGCAGGCGCGGGCGATCTCCCGCGTCTGCTCCGGCGTCGCGTTCGCCACCCACAGCGTCCCGCCCTGCACCGTGCAGCCGGTCGTCGTGGCGAGGTTGAGGCCGCGCGCCGCCGCCATCGTGCCGCCTTCCCAGCTTCCTTCGGGCAAGCCTAGCTTCAGATAGGGCACCGCCCGGTTGTAGTCGGCGAACACGCCGTCCGGGTTCGGCAACGTGACCCACGCATGCACCATCGCGAGGCGCCCGCGATTGTCGCCGCGCCCGCGGTAATGGGCATCAAGCCAGCTGTTCGCCAGCCAGCGCAGCAGCGGGCGGTCCTCGGTCGCCGCCTCGACCGCGCGCACGAAGTCGTGCACATGCCACCGGTCCTGAGTGCCCGCGAACCCTTCGGGCAAGGGTTCTCCGTCACCGAGACGCACGACATAGGCCACGCCGGTCAGCACCCGCCGTCCGCCGATCTCGGTGTACATGAGGTTGTTGGGGCGGCTGAAATCGAGCGGATCGCCGTGGACGTAATCGGGCGCGCCGGGGCTGTGGTAGTGTTGTCCCATCAGCGGCTCGTCGTCGCCGAACGGCCGCCAGCCGGCCCGTTCGGCGGCGGCGATGTCGCGATACGGCTCCACCGCCGCCCTGAGCGCGGCCAGCTGCCCTTCCAGCGTCGCGGGCTGCGGCGGCACCACAAGCGGGGCGCGCGGGGCCGGCGGGCTCCCCGGATCGGCAACGCAGCTCGCCGTCACGATGGCCGCACCCGCCACGGCGGCAAGGCGTCTCCAGTGCTTCGTCACGAACCCGGTTCCTCCTGCAAGGCCGCCTGTTTCGCGCCAACCCCCTCATCCAGCCCGAGGAGCGAGAGGCACGCGGCAACATGGGTTTCGATGAAAGGTCGCCCGGTCGGATCCTGGCCGGTCAGCTGGCGGTATTCGGGCGCGAGGGTGATCGGCAGCGCCAGCAGGCCGCTCAGCATGAACTTGAGATGCATCGGATCATGCCCATGCGGCAGGAGCCCGGCCTCCTGCGCCTGGGTGATGAAGGCAACCATGACGTCGCTCACCCGGCGCTGATGCGTGTCGACGAGCCAGCGCAGGCGCGGCGTGTCGTGCATCGCTTCGTGGAACAGGATGCGGTGGTAGTCCGGCGTGTCCGCCGCCGCGGTGATGTAGACGCGCAACAGGAGGGCCAGCCCCTCCACCGTCGTCGCCCCGGCGTCGGGATGCGCCAGCAGCAGCTCGGCCGTGCGCGCGTTCAGCTGCTCGAACACGGCGTCGACGCAGGCGCGCCACAAACCGTCCTTGCTGCCGAAATGGTAGAGGATCAGGGACACCCGGTCGCCGCACCGCTCCGCCACCGCAGGCAGAGCGGCGCCTTCAAAGCCGCGGGTGGCGAACAGCGCCGTCGCGGCCGCCACGATGCGCGCGCGCGTATCGGCCCGTTGCTGGTCCCGGCGGTTTGCCGGCCGTGGGTCCGCATTGCTCATGAAGGGCACGCTAGTCCTTCGGCACCTTTTGCGCAAGATTGATTGACAGGACAGTCAGCGGATTGCACATTGGGCGCAGGAGAGGTGGTCATGCTCGACGCTGTCGCGGAGTTTTTCGGCGATCTGGTGCGTGCCCTGATGGAGGGTCGCGGCTTCTGGTACATGTTCGCCTATTTCTTCGGGCTCATGCTGCTCGAGCGCGCGCTCTACCTGTTCCAGGAGCGGCACCACTGGAACGAGGCGGACGCGCGCGCCAACGTGAAGAACGGCGTCTTCACCGCGCTGGTCGACGCAACCCTCGGCGCTCTGGTGTTCGTGACGATCTACACGTTCATCTTCGACCATCTGCGGCTGTTCACCTTTCCGCTGACGCTGTGGGCCTTCGTGCTGGCCTGGCTGCTGAACGACCTGGCCTATTACGTCGATCATCGCATCGCCCATCGCACGGGGCTGTTCTGGGCACTGCACCACACGCACCACTCCTCCAACGAGATGAACATCCTGGTGGCGCAGCGGGGGAACGTATTCCTGCTCGGCGGGACGACGGCGCCGTGCTATTTCGTGCTCGCCCTGCTCGGCGTTCCGCTGGCCATGTTCGCCACCGTCAAGTTCTTCGGGAACCTGTGGGGCATCTTCAACCACACCCGGCTTGTCGACCGCATGGGACCGCTCGAACACGTGCTGGCGACCCCGTCCAATCACCGGGTGCACCATGGGGCCGACGCCAAGTACCTCGACAAGAACTACGGACAGGTGCTGATCATCTGGGACCGGCTGTTCGGTACTTATCAGCGCGAGGAGGAGCCGCCGCGCTTCGGCCTTGTCACCCCGCTCGAGAGCTACCGCCTGTGGGACATCCAGACCTCCGGGCTCCAGTGGCTCTGGGGCCAGCTGAAGCGCGCCGAGACCTGGCGCGACCGCTGGAACTACCTGTGGAAGCCGCCCGGATGGAGCCATGACGGCCGGCACGAGACGAGCGAAACGGTGCAGCAGCGGGCCGGCATCTCGCCGTCGCCACCGCCGCGGGCGTCCGCGTGGCAGGCGCAATGACGGTTCTGCGCACGCCCGAGGAACGGTTCCGCTCCCTGCCCGGCTACGCCTTCGCGCCGCGTTTCGTCATGCTGCCGGGCGAGCCGCCCCTGCGCATGCACTATGTCGACGAGGGAAACGCCGGCGCGGGTGTGACCTTCCTCTGCCTCCACGGACAGCCGACCTGGTCCTACCTCTACCGCAAGATGATCCCGGTGCTGGCGACCGCGGGGCGGGTGGTGGCGCCCGATCTCATCGGCTTCGGCCGTTCGGACAAGCCGGCCGACGACGGCTTCTACACGTTCTCGCGGCATCGCCGGTCGCTGCTCGATTTCATCGATGCGCTGGACCTGCGCGACATCACGCTGGTCTGCCAGGACTGGGGCGGCATCCTGGGCCTGACCCTGCCGATGGAGCGGCCGGACCGGTTCACCCGCCTTCTCGTGATGAACACGGCGCTCGGCACCGGCGATAAGCCCCTTGGCCGCGGGTTCGAGGAATGGCGGGCATTCAACCGCTCCCGGCCGGATCTGGACATTGCCGCCCTGATGAAGCGAGCAACGCCGGTTCTCACCGACGCGGAGGCGGCCGCCTACGCCGCGCCGTTCCCGGAGGCCGCGTTCAAGGCCGGCGTGCGCCGGTTTCCGGAGCTGGTCCCCGCCACGCCCGATGCCGACGGCGCGTCGATCAGCCGGCGGGCGCGGACATGGTGGCGCGAGGAGTGGTGCGGCGAGAGCATGATGGCCATCGGCTGCAAGGACCCGGTGGTGACGGTCGCCGCGATGGAGGGCCTGCGCGGCGGCATCCGCGGCTGTCCCGAACCGCTCAGGATCGAGGAGGCCGCCCATTTCGTTCCCGAATGGGGTGAACCCATCGCCCGCGCGGCTCTCGAACGGTTCGGCCTCGCTCCGGCCTAGCTGGCGGATGGCGGCGGGAAGCCTTACGAGGCGGCATGTTCGCCTTTTCCATTGCCGTTCTCGACTGGATCGGCCTCGTCGTCTTCACCATCACGGGGGCGCTGGTCGCGTCGCGGCAGCAGATGGATGTCGTGGGGTTCGTGCTGCTCGGCACGGTGACCGGCATCGGCGGCGGCACGGTGCGCGACCTGCTGCTGGACCGGCACCCGGTCGTGTGGATGGAGCGGCCCGAATACCTCGTCGCCTGCGTGGCGGTGGCGACGGCGGTGTTCTTCACCGCGCACCTCGCCTCGTCGCGGCTGCGCCTGATCCTGTGGTTCGACGCCGCGGGGCTGGCCCTGTTCGCCACCGTGGGCGCCTCCATCGCCCTGGACCACGGCGCGGCGCCGGTCGTGGCGGTGACGCTGGGGGTGATCACCGCCACGTTCGGCGGCATCATCCGCGATGTCCTCGGCCAGGAGGATTCGATCATCTTCTCGCGCGAGATCTATGTCACGGCCGCGCTCGCCGCCGCGGCGACCTATGTCGCGCTGGCCGGAACAGGCGTGCCGCGCGATGCGGCGACCGTCGCCGCGCTGCTCGCGGGGTTCGGCCTGCGCGCGGGCGCGCTGCTGCGCGGCTGGTCGCTGCCCCGGTACCGGGCGCGGCCGCCCGCTCGCTGATCAGGCGCGCAGCACCTCCCCCAGCGCATCAAGCAACCACGCCGTGGCCGGACCGGGCGTGCAGTCCTTGCGCCACAGCGCATGCAGGCGATACGGCACCGTCTCGCCTTCGGGCAGCGGCAGCCGGCACAGCCTGCCGGCGCGCAGGTCGTCTTCGACCAGGTGGCGGGGCATGTTGCCCCACCCGCTTCCCTCCAGCAGGAGCGCATGCTTCGCGCCGAGGTCCGCGAGCCGCCAGGTGCGCGGGCTCAGCACCGAAAAATCCCTGCCCCGCGTCAGCGGCGAGCGGTCGGTGAGCACGAGCTGGAGATATTGCTGCGCGTCTCCGGGCGCCATCGACCCGCGCCGCGCCAGCGGGTGATCGGGCGCCGCGACGGGCACCAATTCGACCGCGCCGACCTCCTGCCGCGCGAGTTCGGGCAGGTCGAGGAGGTCAGGCCCGGCGATGGCGAGATGCGCCTGCCCGTCCAGAACCAGCCCCGCCACCGCGCCCAGCGCCTCCACATGCAGCCGCAGATCGGTCAGCGGGAACGCCTGCTGGAAGCTGCGCAGGACGCCGGCGACCCGCTGAAGGGGCACCATCACGTCCACGGCGAGCGCCACCTCCGTCTCGATCCCCTGGCCGATCGCCCGCGCCCGCGCCATCAGCGTGTCCGCCTCCGCCAGCACCGCCCGCGCATCAGCCAGCAGCGCCCGGCCGGCCGGCGTGAGCTGGGGGCGGCGCGGGTTTGCCCGGTCGAACAGCGTCACGCCGAGCTGCGCCTCGAGCTGGCCGATGCCGTAGCTGATGACCGACACGGCCCGGCCGAGCTGCCGCGCTCCGGCGGCGAAGCTTCCGGCGTCGACCACGCCGACAAGGATCCGCAGCTGGTCGAGCGTGGGCTGGCCGATGATCATCATTCGATTTCCTGGAACATCTTTTCGCACTTTATCCGGGTTATCTAAATGTTCGGCAAGGCGCACATGGAGGGCGAACACGGAACGAGGAGCCACGCGATGATCGACCTGCGACCTTTCCACACGCTCGGCGCCGCCAACCATGGGTGGCTCGATGCGCGCCACCACTTCTCCTTTGCCGGCTATCACGATCCCGCGCGGGTGCATTGGGGTGCGCTCAGAGTGTGGAACGATGACACCATCGCCGCCCAGTCCGGTTTCCCGCCGCACCCGCACCGCGACATGGAGATCATCACCTATGTCCGGGAAGGCGCGATCACCCACCGCGACAGCCTCGGCAACGAGGGACGCACCGAAGCCGGCGACGTGCAGGTGATGTCGGCGGGGAGCGGCGTCACCCATTCCGAATACAATCTGGAAGACGGCGAAACCCGCATCTTCCAGATCTGGATCATCCCCGATGCCGCAGGCGGCACGCCGGGCTGGGGTGCCCAGCCATTCCCGCGCGGTGAGCGCGCCGGACGCCTCGTGCCGCTCGCCTCGGGAATGGCCGGAGACGAGGGTGCGTTGCCGATCCGCGCCAATGCCCGCGTGCTGGGCGCCACGCTGCGGGCCGGCGAACGGGTCACCTACGCCACGGCGTCCGACCGGCACCTCTACCTTGTGCCGGCAGCCGGCCGGGTGCGGATCGACGACACCGAAGTCAACGCACGCGACGGCGCGGCCATCACCGGCGTCGAGCAGGTGACGATCGAAGCGCTGGACGACAGCGAAATCGTCATGGTCGACGCGGCCTGACCGGCAGCAACCCCCAAAGGAGAACACCCATGTCCAGACCCTATGACACCGCCATCATCGTCGGCAGCCTGCGCGCGGCCTCGGTCAACCGCCTCGCCGCCGAGGCGCTGGTGCGGATCGCGCCCCCATCACTGGCTATGCGCTTCGTCGAGATCGGCGACCTGCCGCTCTACAACGAGGATCTGGAGGAGTCCGGTCCGCCCCTGCCATGGACGCGGTTCCGCGACGAACTGGCCCGCGCCGACGCGGTGCTGTTCGTCACGCCCGAATACAACCGCACCGTACCCGGCGCGCTGAAGAACGCGATCGACGTCGGCTCGCGGCCCTACGGCGCCAGCGTGTGGAGCGGCAAGCCGGCGGCCATCATGACCCTTTCGCCGGGCGGCATCGGCGGCTTCGGCGCCAATCACAGCCTGCGCCAGTCGCTCGTCTTTCTCGACATGCCCGCCATGCAGCAGCCCGAAGCCTATGTCGGCGGCGCTTACGGCCTGTTCGACGATGACGGCGCGTTCAGGAGCGACGACACGCGGGCGTTCTTCGCCCGGTTCATCGACGCGTTCGGCAACTGGGTTGAACGGACGGCTGCGCCGGCAGCGAGGAGCGCGTCGTGACCGCTATGCCGGCCCTGTTCATCGGGCATGGAAGCCCGATGAACACTCTCGACGACAACGCCTTCACCCGGTCGTGGCGGGCGCTCGGCCGCATGCTGCCGCGGCCGCGGGCGATCCTGTGCGTCTCGGCGCACTGGTATTTCGGCGCCACGGCGATCACCGCCATGCCGCGCCCGCGCACCATCCACGACTTCTACGGCTTCCCGGAGCCGTTGTTCGAATTCGACTACCCGGCACCCGGCGATCCCGATCTCGCCGGAGAGATCGTCGAGATGGTCAAGCCGGACTGGGTGGGCCTCGACCGGGACCAGTGGGGGCTGGATCACGGCACCTGGTCCGTGCTCGCACACCTCTATCCAGAGGCAGACGTCCCGGTGCTGCAACTCTCGCTCAACGCGCTGCGGCCGCTTCAATACCATCTCGACCTTGCCCGCAAGCTGGCGACTCTGCGGCGGATGGGTGTGCTGGTGCTGGGCAGCGGCAACGTGGTCCACAACCTCAGGATGCTCGACTGGCAGCGGCCCGACATGGGATATGACTGGGCGCGGCGTTTCGACGAGGCGGCGATGCGGCAACTGGCCGAAGACCCGGCGGCGGTGCTGACGCTGGCCGACCACCCCGACCACGCGAAAGCCGTGCCGACGCCGGACCACTTCATCCCGCTGCTCTACCTCGCCGGCATGGCCGCGGAGGAAGGGCTGCCGGTCGATCCGTTGCTGCAAGGCTATTCGATGGGCGGGATCAGCATGACCAGCTACGGGATCGGCGTCGAGCCGTCATCGCTCGAGGCGACGCCCGAGGAGGTCGGCGGCGCCGCGCGCGTGCCGCAGGCCGTGCCCGCGGTGGAGACGAACACATGAGGGAAGATGGTGAGCCCTGCTGGGTTCGAACCAGCGACCTAGTGATTAAAAGTCACGCGCTCTACCAACTGAGCTAAGGGCCCACGCCGCCGCGAAGCGGATGCCCGTTCACCTAGTGAGGGGGCGCGGACGGGTCAAGCGGGCGAGAAGGTGGCGTGGCGTCAATCCGGTGGCCGGATCGCGCCAGAGGGGTGCGACGGCCGCCAGCGGCCGCAGAACGAAGCAGCGGGCACGGAATGCCGAATGGGGGATGGTCAGGTCGCGGCTGCGCCACCCGCCCCCGCTCCACAGGACGATGTCGCAGTCCAGCACCCGCGCGCTCCACCGCTGGCCTCCGGGTCGCCGTCCGAGCCGCCGCTCCAACTCCTTGAGCGCCGCCAGCAGGGCAAGCGGTTCAAGTGCCGAAGCCAGAACGAGCGCGCCGTTCGCGTAGCGCCGGCGGGAGGGTCCGAGCGGCGCCGAGCGCAGCACGGGCGCAACCGCCTCGACCTCGCCCAGCGTCCGCAGCAGGCGCACCGCTTCGGCCAGCACGCGCTCGGGCGGACCGAGACGGACATGCCGCCGGTTCGAGCCAAGCGCGATCGCGTAACGTTGAACAGGCTTCAGACGTCCTCGCAGATGCGGCCGTAAAGCTGCGGGCGCCGGTCGCGGAAGAAGCCCATGCCCGCCCGGTGTTTGGCAGCGGTGGCGAGGTCCAGCGTCTCCACCAGCACGCCCGTCTCCTCCCGCCCGAACTCGGCAATCTTGTCGCCCCATTCGTTGGTGATGAAGCTGTGGCCGTAGTAGGTGTGGCCGTCACCTGCGCCGCCAGTCTCGGTGCCGATGCGGTTGGCGGCGACGACCGGCATGCAGTTGGAGACGGCATGCCCCTGCATCGCGCGCTGCCACATTCGGCTGGTGTCGAACGAGGCATCATAGGGTTCGGACCCGATGCAGGTGGGGTAGAACAGCACCTCAGCCCCCATCAGCGCCATCACCCGCGCGCATTCGGGATACCATTGGTCCCAGCACACGCCGACCCCGATGCGGGCGCCGAACACGTCCCACACCTTGAATCCGTCATTGCCGGGGCGGAAGTAGTACTTCTCCTCGTAGCCCGGCCCGTCGGGGATGTGGCTCTTGCGGTAGGTGCCGATGATGTCGCCATCCGGGCCGACCATGGCGAGCGTGTTGTAATAGTGGTGCCCGTCACGTTCGAAGAAGCTGGTCGGAATGGCGATCTTGTGGCGGCGCGCCAGCTCCTGCATCGCCAGCACGCCGGGATGCTCCGCCGTCGGGCGGGCGCGGGCGAACAGCTCCTCCTCTTCCGTCTTGCAGAAGTAGGGGCCGGTGAACAGTTCGGGCGGCAGCACCACCTGCGCGCCCTTGCCCGCTGCCTCCTCCACCAGCGCGGCAACCGCGGCGATGTTGGTCTGCTCGTCCTCGGACCCCAGGGCGAGTTGCAGCGCGGCGACGGTCAGCCGGGTCATGCGCGAACCGTTGTCAGCGGGCCTTGCGGAACAGCAGGGTCATGCGGTCGCTTTCGCCCAGCCCGCGCAGATCCTCGCGCTGCGTGCGCAGGATCGGCGGCATTTCCCACACGCCCTCGGCATGGTTGGCCGGATCGCGCGGATTGGCGTTCGCCTCGCTCGCACCCACCAGTTCGAAGCCGTTGAGCCGCATGAGCGCGATCACGTCGTCCTGGCGCATGTAGCCCTTCGAACCGTTGGCGTAGCTCCACGGCGCGTCGGCGCGGGCGCGGTGTTGTTCCACCCCGATCATGCCGTCATCCTTCAGCAGATCGCGCATGGCGCGCAGCTCCGTGTCGGCAATGCCGCGCCCGTGAAGATTGTGCATCATGCGGGCGATGATGATCCGGTCGAACGTGCCGCGCTCGTCCGCGGGCACCGCGTCAAGGGTGTAGGCCGCAAACCGGTCCGCCGGCAGGCCGGTAAAGCCCGCCACGTCGGCCGGGAACTTGGCCGCGGCCGCGCGCAGCCGGTCCTGTCCGGCGGCGTCGGCAGCCGTACTCGTGGAGAAGAACAGACCTACCAGCTCGCCCTCTCCGCCGAGGTAATGCCCCAGCAGGCGCGAGAACCATCCGCCCCCCGGCGCGTACTCGCCGACCTTCATGTCCGGCGCCACCTGCCAGAAGGCCAGTGTTTCCTCCGGATGCCGGTAGGCGTCGCGCGCGCGGTCCTCGGCCCGGGTCGGGTGGTTGATGGCGCCCGCCAGCGCCTCTCCGTGCTGGCGCAGGAACGTCTCGGTCGCGGCGCCGGCAGGTTGCTCCGCCTCGTGCCGGTAAGAGCCGGCGGCGGCAGGAACAGCGAGCAGGGCGGCGCCGGCAAGCGCGGCGCAAAGGGTCGGGCGCATCAGCATGTCTCCGGTGGGTCGATGGCGGCGCATCCTAGTCGAAGCTCGTCCGGTGACAAGCGAGGTCTGCCGCCCTACCTGACCGGCAAAGGAGTCGAGGCGATGGAAGAGCAGGCGATCGTGGCGGGCGGGTGCTTCTGGTGCACGGAGGCGGTGTTCCGCGACGTTGTGGGCGTGAAGGATGTCGAGAGCGGCTACATCGGCGGCGACGTGGCCAACCCCACCTACAAGCAGGTGTGCTCGGGCACGACCGGTCATGCGGAGGCGGTGCGCGTGACCTTCGACCCTGATGCCCTGAGCTATGGCGACCTGCTCGACGTGTTCATGGGCACGCACGACCCGACCCAGCTGAACCGGCAGGGGAACGACATCGGCACCCAGTACCGCTCCGCGATCTTCCCCGTGACGGACGGACAGCGTGCGGAGGCGGAACAGGCGATCGCGCGCTGGAATGCCGAGCATCCGGGCGAGAGTGCCGTGACGACCATCGAAGGCCCGGCGCAGTGGTACCCGGCCGAGGATTACCACCAGGAGTACTGGGAGGGCGAAGGGCAGCGCAATCCTTACTGTCTGGCAGTGATCCCGCCCAAGCTGCAGAAGCTGCGCCGCAGCTTTGCAGAGCGGGTGCGGGGCGGACAGTGACCGGGCGCTGAAAAAGATTTCTTCGGTATTTCGCGCATTTGCGCGCTTTGCGACAAAGCTGTCATCTTCAGCAGGAGCCTGCCAGAAAACTGTCATCGACCGCCGATAGCCGGGCTGCAGGCAAGGCGGAGGAGCGCCGGGCCGACTCGCCGGACGGACGCCCCGCCCGGCTGTCGAGGGGACAGTTTTCGTGACACACATCCATCGCACAATCGCGCTCGGCTGCAGCGTGCTGGCACTGGCCGCCTGCGGCGCCGACGACATCGCTTCGCCGGGGACCGGCGGCAACATCACCATCAACAACCCGCCGGCACCCGCGCCGTCGCCCACAACGCCGCCGCCCGCGGCGGGCGTCACTCCGGCCGCCGGGTGCCCGACCATCGCCAATCCCGCGCAGCTGACCGACGCCGGCACGATCACCGGACCGACCGGCACCTACCGGGTCTGCACCATGCCGGCGCGCTTCACCGCGTCCACCACCCTGCCCTACGTCCCGGGCCTGCTCTACCAGATGAACGGCCGCGTGGATGTCGGCACCGATGGCGGTCCGGCGCCGAGCAGCGCCGACACGAACGTCGTGCTGGGCATCGAGCCGGGGGTCACCGTATTCGCCAGCGGCGCCTCGTTCCTGATGGTGAACCGCGGCAACCGCATCAACGCCGTCGGCACGGCCGCGCGCCCGATCATCTTCACCAGCCGCGACAATGTGCAGGGACTGAATGTCGGGCGCGAAGCCTCGTCCGGCCAGTGGGGCGGCGTGGTGCTGGCCGGCCGCGCGCCGACCACCGACTGCATCGCCCCCGGCGCGACGCCCGGCACCGTCAACTGCGAGCGGCAGGTCGAGGGCGCGGCCCAGCCGGCCCTCTATGGCGGCGCGACGCCGAACGACAATTCGGGCGTGATGCGCTATGTGCAGATCCGCTACTCCGGCTTCGTGCTGTCGGGCGACAACGAGCTTCAGTCGCTCACCACCGGCGGCACCGGCACCGGCACGCAGCTCAGCCATATCATGAGCTACAACAGCTCGGATGACGGGGTCGAGTTCTTCGGCGGCTTCGTCAATATGAAGTATCTGGTGGTGGTCGGCGCCGAGGACGACAGCATCGACGTTGACACCGGTTCACAGACGAACATCCAGTACACCATCGCCGTCCAGCGGCAGGGTGCGGGCGACTCGATCATCGAGCTGGATTCGACCAATCCGTTCGTCGACAGCCTGCCGCGCACCAATCTCCAGATCAGCAACGCGACCTTCATCGCTCGCAACGCCGCGGCCGCGCCGGTGCTGCGCCTGCGCGGCGGCGCCGACTTCACCCTCGCCAACGCGGTCGTGGTGTCCGCCGGCGGCCCGGGCTGCCTGCGGATCGACGATGCCGCGACCATCCGCGCCGCCGATGCCGCGCTGCAGGATCGCGGGCCGCCGCGGTTCGAATCGGTCGTGCTCGATTGCGCCACCGCCTTCGTCAACGGCTCGGGCGGCGGTGCCACGGCGGCGCAGGCCGAGGCGATCTTCCGCGTCGGCAGCAACAACCGCTCGCCGTTCACGAACACGCTCACCCTGACCTTCGTCAACGGTGCCAACGAGGCAGGCGTGCCGGCCTTCAATCCGGCCGCGCTCTCGACCTTCTTCGACAGCGTGAGCACCATCGGCGCCGTGCGGGACGCCAACGACACCTGGTACCGCGGCTGGACCTGCAATTCGGCCACCGCGAATTTCGGCCAGAGCAGCACCGGCAGCTGCGACAGCCTGCCGGTCTACACCAGCTGACCGCAGCCGGGGCGGCCACCTGGCCGCCCCGGCCCACTTCCAAGACCGAACTGACACCGTTTCGAAGGGCATTGACGATGGCGACTGGCACGCGGCTGTTCCGGCTGCTCATGGGGGGAACGATCCTGTCGCTGGGCAGCCTCGTCGTCCCCGGCGCGCTCATGGCCCAGGGGACGGTCGGACAGCCCGGCACCACCGGCATGCCGCTGCCCCCGGCGGAGCAGACGCAGGCCGATGACGAAGCGACCGAGGTGCCCGGCCCGGACGTGGGCGAGGAAGGCGCCGGCGACCGGCAGCCGGACGTCTCGATCCCGGGCGGTGGCAACGAGATCGTCGTCACCGGTCGGCGCATCCGCGACATCACCCGCAGCTCGTCGCAGGTCATCTCCGTGCTGTCGACGGAGCAGATCGCCCGCACCGGCGAGGGCGACATCGCCGGCGCGCTGGGGCGGGTCACCGGCCTGTCCATCCAGGGCAACGGCTTCGTGTTCGTGCGCGGCCTTGGCGACCGCTATTCGCTGGCGCTGCTGAACGGCCTCGCGCTGCCCTCGCCCGAACCGCTCAGCCGCGTGGTGCCGCTGGACATCTTTCCCACCAACATCGTCGCGTCCAGCCTCGTGCAGAAGACCTACTCGGCCAACTTTCCCGGCGAGTTCGGCGGCGGGGTGATCAATCTCACCACCCGCGCCGTGCCGGACGAGCCGTTCCTGCGCATCGGCGCCGGGATCAGCGGCGACACGGAAACGACCTTCCAGAACGGCCTTGCCTATTACGGGTCCGACTTCGACTGGTTCGGCTTCGACGACGGCACCCGCAAGGTGCCGCCGGCGCTGCAGGCTTTCTTCGACAGCGGTGAGCGGCTGTCCGACTTCTCCCGCGCGCAGCAGGGCGAGATCATCAAGCAGCTCGGCAATCCGAACCTCGTGCTCCTGCAGAAGATCGACCATCTTCCGGCGAACTGGAGCGCCAGCATCAGCGGCGGCACCTCCACCGACTTCGGCGACAGCGGACGGCTCGGCGTCATCGCCACCGCCTCGATCTCCAACCGCTGGCGCAACCGGTTCATCACCGCGCAGACGGCCATCAACTCCGATCTCGAGCTCGACACCGACTTCCGCGACATCGTGACGGACAACCGGATCCTCGTGAACGGCCTGCTCGGCCTCGGCCTCGAACTGGGACAGAGCCGGCTGCGCTGGACGAACCTCTACATCCGCGACGTAGTAAAGCAGTCCTCGCTGTCGCAGGGCGAGGACTTCCAGACGGGCTTTTCGGAACAGGCGGCGCGCACCGGCTGGTTCGAGCGGCAGCTCATCAACACCCAGGGCGTGGCGGAGCTGCGCTTCGGGCCGCTGTCGGTGGACCTGCGCGGCGGCTATGCGCAGACCGACCGCGAGGCTCCGTACGAATACCTGTTCGAATATGTCCGCTCCAACAACGCCGCCGATCCGCTCGGCAACACGTTCATCAACGTGCTCGACCGCCAGCGCGGCACGGCCGCCGTGGTGTTCTCCGACCTCACGGAGAAGCTCTACACCGGCGGGGTCGATCTGAGCTACGCGCTCAAGGACCGCATC
Source organism: Erythrobacteraceae bacterium CFH 75059 (assembly GCA_004331795.1). Lineage (GTDB taxonomy): Bacteria > Pseudomonadota > Alphaproteobacteria > Sphingomonadales > Sphingomonadaceae > Qipengyuania_B > Qipengyuania_B thermophila. The sequence goes on along the minus strand of SJSR01000006.1, from coordinate 55,720 downwards.
CGCGTCACGGGGGGCTACGCCTACACGCTGACCGACCGGTATTCCGAGCGGCGCGAGTTCCTGATCAACGCTCCGACGAGCTTCGATCGCGCCGCCGGCGCGCTGCGTCCCGACCTGCTGCTCGGCGATGCGCTCGTCGACTTCTACGAATTTAACCTCGTGGAAACGACCCAGGCCGATCCGGCCTTCACCGCCGAGCTGGAGATCCATGCCGGCTATGCGCAGGCGAGCCTCTCCCCGTTCGACGGGCTGACGGTGGATGTGGGGGTCCGCTACGAGGACGCGCGGCAGGAGGTGAACCCCGTCATCCTCAACAACGCGCCGGTGAACGAGGCGAGCGGCACGCTGCTGCGCAACGATTACTTCCTCCCGGCGTTGACGGTCACCTACGTGCCGGCCGACGGCGTGCAGCTGCGCGCCGCCGCCTCGCGCACCATTGCCCGGCCGCAGTTCCGCGAGCTCATCTTCCAGACCTACTACGACCCGGAAACCAACCGGCAGTTCAACGGCAACCCCTTCCTCAAGGACAGCACCCTGACCAACGCGGAAGTGCGCGCCGAATACTACTTCGGACGCGGCAACCGGGCGAGCGTGGCCGGTTTCTTCAAGGACATCCGGCGCCCGATCGAAGCCTATTCGAGCTTTTCCGACAATGACCAGCTGACCAGCTTCGCCAACGCGCCGAGCGCCCGGCTGTACGGGGCGGAAGTGGATCTGCAGTACGGGCACGATCTGACCGGGCTGGGAGGCTGGTTCACCACCAAGCAGCTGATCGCGGTGGCGAACTACACCTTCACTCAGTCCTCGATCTCCGTGCGCGAGGGCGACACGACCAACGTCTTCCCCGGCGGCACCCGTCCGGCGAGCGACTTCTTCATCGACAGACGGCCGCTGACCGGCCAATCCGATCACCTCGTCAATCTCCAGCTCGGGCTCGAGGACACCGAACGGCTCCAGCAGGTCACGCTGCTCCTGTCCTATGCCAGCAAGCGCGTGACCAGCCGCGGCACCAGCGGCCTGCCCGACATCGAGGAGGATCCGGGACTGCGGGTCGATCTCGTGGCGCGCGAGGCGGTCAATTTCCTCGGCCTGCCGCTGGAGCTGAAATTCGAAGCCCGCAACATCTTCGGCCGCGGCAATTTCGAGTATCAGACCAACGGCGTGCAGCGGATCGAGGTGAACAGCTACGAGGTCGGTCGCTCGATCTCGCTGTCGGCCGCCTACGACTTCTGAGCAGCGCGCGCGGAAGCGCGGCACCGCGCACCCGCCGCTCGCGCGGTGCCCCAACCCGGCGCGTCGCGTCGCCCCACGCGGCCGGACTCGACGCCGCGCCCCCGTGGTGCTTTGATCGCCGCAGAAGGGGAACCACGCTCATGTCCGCCACCGTGCGCCGTCCGCCCAGCCCGCAGACCCACTGCACCGCCGAGCAATACGCGGAGTGGCACCGCCGGGCGCTCGCCGACCCGGACGGCTTCTGGCTCGAACAGGCCGCGCGGCTCGACTGGACCACCCCGCCACGCCGTGCCGGGGAATGGTCGTTCGATCCGGTCGACATCCGCTGGTTCGCGGACGGCCGCCTGAACCTGTGCCACAACGCCGTCGACCGCCACGTGGGGGCCGGACACGGCGCACGCACGGCGCTGATCTTCGAGCCCGACAACCCGGAGGGCGAGCGCCGGACCCTGACCTATGCCGATCTTCAACGGGCGGTGATCCGCATGGCGAACGCGCTCAAGGCGCTGGGCGTGCGGCGCGGCGACCGGGTCACGCTGTATCTGCCGATGGCAGTGGAGGGCATCACGGCGATGCTGGCCTGCGCCCGCCTCGGCGCCGTCCATTCGGTCGTCTTCGGCGGCTTTTCCGCAGAGGCGCTGGCGGGCCGCATCCGCGACTGCGGCAGCCGCTTCGTCGTTACGGCGGATGGCGGGCGGCGGGGCGGCCGCGCCGTGCCCCTGAAAAGCGTCGTCGACGAAGCGCTGCAGGGTGACGGTCTGAAGGTCGACGGCGTGCTGGTCGTGGCGCACAGCGGCGAGACCGTCGCCATGGTTCCGGGGCGCGACCACTGGCTCCACGACCTCCAGACGGAGGACGCGTGTCCGTGCGAGGAGATGAGCGCGGAAGACCCGCTGTTCATCCTCTACACCTCCGGCTCGACCGGCAAGCCCAAGGGCGTCGTGCACACCACCGGCGGCTACGGCGTGTGGACCGCCACCACCTTCCGCTACGTCTTCGACTTCCGTCCGGGCGAGGTGTTCTGGTGCACCGCCGACATCGGCTGGATCACCGGGCACAGCTATGTGGCCTACGGACCGCTGCTGAACGGCGCGACGCAGGTCATCTTCGAGGGGGTGCCGAACTGGCCCGATCCGGGGCGCATCTGGGACGTGGTGGACCGCCACCGTGTCGCCGTCCTCTACACCGCGCCGACCGCCATCCGCGCGCTGATGCGCGAAGGGGATGCGCACGTGACCCGCCGCGACCGCTCCAGCCTGCGCCTGCTCGGGACGGTCGGGGAACCGATCAACCCGGAGGCATGGCGGTGGTATCACGAGGTCGTCGGCGAGGGCCGCTGCCCAATCGTTGACACCTGGTGGCAGACCGAAACCGGCGGCGTGATGATCACCACCCTGCCCGGCGCCCACGACATGAAGCCGGGGGCGGCCGGTCTCCCCTTCTTCGGGGTGCAGCCGGAACTTCTCGATGCCGAGGGGCGCGTGCTCGAGGGCGAGGCTTCGGGCAATCTGTGCCTCGCGGCGAGCTGGCCGGGGCAGGCGCGCACCGTGCACGGCGATCACCAGCGGTTCGTGGACACGTATTTCTCGGCCTATCCCGGACGCTATTTCACCGGCGACGGCTGCCGCCGGGATGCGGACGGCTACCACTGGATCACGGGGCGCGTCGACGACGTGCTCAACGTCTCGGGACACCGGCTGGGGACGGCGGAGATTGAAAGCGCGCTCGTGCTGCACGACGCCGTGGCCGAAGCGGCGGTGGTCGGTGTCGCGCACCCGGTGAAGGGTCAGGGCATCTACTGCTATGTCAGCCCGCTGGTCGGGGTCACGCCGTCCGACGGGCTGCGGGCCGAACTCAAGGCGCTGGTGCGGCGCGAGATCGGCGCGGTGGCGACGCCGGACGTCATCCACTTCACCGATGCGCTGCCCAAGACGCGCTCGGGCAAGATCATGCGCCGGATCCTCAGGAAGATCGCCGACGGACAGGTGGACGATCTGGGCGATGTCTCGACGCTGGCCGATCCGGCGCTGGTCGAGCGTCTTGTCGCCGGACGCGCGGACGACTGACGCCGCGCGCACGGCAACGGCGCCTCACGCGTCCGTCCCGTTCCAGTGGAATGCCGGCGCCGCGCCGCGCCTGGCGACCAGCATCGCGTCGGCGACGATCCGCATCGGCTCGGCATCGACCTCCACCGCGCGGGCGTTCACCAGCCCGGCGAAACGGCGATAGAGCGAGGGATACTCGCCCGCTCCGTCGAGCCGCTGCTCCGCACCGCCCACGAACAGCCGGGCGCCGCCCTCGCGCAGCGACAGCGACAGCCCGTCGGCCGTGTCGATGTCGATCGTCCACTCCTCGGCCCCGGTGTGGTTCCAGTTGAACGAAGCGGCACCGTCGATGCCGGAAAAGGTGATCTCCGCCCCGATCGGGGATTGCCGGTTTGCGGGTACGCTCAGGCAGGCGCCGCCAACGATCAGCGGCGCCGGCAGGATGGCGCTGGCGATGGAAAGCGCGTTGATGCCGGGATCGAAAACCCCCAGCCCGCCCGCGTCCCACACCCAGTCCTGCCCGGGATGCCAGACGCGCACGTCCTCGTGCCAGCGGATCCGCAGCCGCCCGACCGTGCGCCCGGCAAGGAGCCGTGCCGCCGGCTGGACGGCCGCAGCATGCTGCGAGTGCCAGCCGGCATACAGGGCCAGCCCGCGCTCATGCGCCTGCCGCACGAGCGCGTCCACTTCGCCAAGGGTCGCCGCCGGTGGCTTTTCCAGCAGCACCGCGCGCCCGGCGGCGAGCGCCGCCTCCGCGAGGGCGAAGCGCGGCCCCGGCGGCGTTGCCACCACCACCGCCTGCACTGACGCGCCGAGCGCGCCGAACATGGCTGCGGCATTGTCGAACACCGGAACCGGCGCGTCGCTGACGGGCCCCCGCGTGCAGATCGCCTCCAGCCGGAAGCTGTCGTTGGCGGCGATGGCCGGCACGTGCTGGTCGCGGGCGATCTTGCCATAGCCGATGATGGCAATGCCGATTGTCACGCCCGATCGCCCCGGCCCAGCTGCTCCACGAAGCGGCGCGCCCTGGCCCGCGCGGCCGCCGGCGAGTCGCCGGGCCGGTAGAGCGCGCCGCCGAGCCCGAACCCGGTCGCGCCGGCCGACAGGTAATCCGCCATCGCCTCCGGGGTGATCGAGCCGACCACGAGCACCGGAACGGCTGGCGGAAGAACGGCGCGGTGGGCGCGAAGGACCGCCGCCGAAGCCGCCTCGGCAGGAAACAGCTTCAGCGCGTGCGCGCCCGCGTAGAGCGCGACAAAGGCCTCGGTCGGCGTGAAATAGCCGGGTACGCTGGCCATGCCGAGCCCGGCGGTGGCGGCGATCACCTCCCGGTCGGTCGCGGGGGACACGACCAGCGTGGCGCCGGCGGCGGCCACGTCATGCACCTCGCCCGGCCGTGTCACGGTGCCGGCGCCGACGGTCGCCGCGCTTCCGAGCGCCCGCGCCAGACGCGCGATGCTCTCGAGCGGATCGGGCGAGTTGAGCGGCACCTCGATGATCCGCAGTCCCGCCTCGCACAAAGCTTCGCCCACCGCGACCGCCTCGCCGGGCCGGATGCCCCTCAGGATGGCGACGAGCGGGCAGGCAGCCAGATGCGCCTGAAAGGCGGTCACTCCCGTCATGTCAGCACCCTGTCCGCAAGCGCCTGCATCCCGCGCAGAAAGGCCGGTTCATCCCGGTGGACAAGGGTCTGCCGACCGGCCTCGGCCAGCGCCGCCGCGTAGAGCGCGCCAAGGCTGGGCTGGCCGAGCACATGCACGACGCCCTCCGGCCCGGCGGCGATGCCGGACGCCACATCGCTGCCGATCAGCAGCCCGCTGGCGAAGGATGCCGGGCTTCCCAAGTCAAGCTTCAGCACCTCGCGGACCCGGATCTGGAACAGGTCGCCCAGCAGATCGCCCCCATCCAGCGCACGGCGCACGCCCCGGCGGAAATCGGCATCGTCTTCGGCCTCGCCCGTCAGCCGAGCGGCAAGCAGGCTGTGTTCCCGCAGCAGCGCGAACAGTTCTCCGGTCATGCGAGTCCGGAACCAGGCGAGCCGCCCTCCGGCGACGCGCATCCACTTCGTGTGGGTGCCCGGATGACAGACGAGCGCATCCGGCGGAATGGCACCTGCGGCCACTGCACCGAGCACCTGCACTTCCTCGCCGCGCATCACGTCCGGACCGCCCCGTTCCGCCGCCACGCACGCGCCGGGCACGATGCCGGTGCGGCCCGGCTCGACCCAGACGATCGCATCCGCAAGATCGTCAAGAGCGACAGGACAGGCGAGGTAAGGCGCCTCGCGCCAGCCGCGCGCCGAGCCGATCATCCCGGCGAGCAGCATGGGATGGTCCCCGAGTGCTGTGCGCAGCCCCGCCACCGCTTCATCGAAGCCCCCTGCCGGCACCGAGCGGACGCCGAGCCCGTCCGACACCCTGCCCAGCACCGCGCCGCCAGGACCGACAAGCGTGGCCCGGCGGTTGGTCGTGCCCCAGTCGACGAGGATGACGGGTGCCGGTGGTCGCATCATTTGCTGTTCTAGAGGATGTGGGCGCCGGGGCAAACGCGCATTCCTGGTTTCCCGACGCCTCTCTCCTCTTGCCCTCCTCGGTCATCAGGTATATATGCAAAGATGTTCATATGTTGAAGAGTATCAGTCTCGACCGTGACGAAGGCACCCAGCTTGCGGAGCTGTTCCGCCTGCTCGGAGAGCCGAACCGCCTCCGGCTGGTGACGGCCTGTCTGGACGGTCCGCGCAGCGTCGGCGAACTGACGGCGCTTGCGGGCATCAGCCAGAGCCTCGTGTCGCAGCATCTGCGGCTGCTGCGGGCCGGTCGCCTGCTTCGCCAGCATCGGGCCGGGCGGCGGGTGTATTACGATCTTCCCGACTGTCATGTCCGTTCGATGCTCATCAACATGCTTGAACACATGCGCGAGCCCGATGAGGGCGAAGAGGAGAACGAGTCATGAGTGTCGCCGTTGAAATGGTGAAGTGCGCCTGCGCGGACTGCGTGTGCGTCGTAGGAGCGAGCGAGGCCATCATGGCCGACGGACGCGGCTTCTGCAGCGACACCTGTGCCTCGCACCATCAGGACGGGGCCGGCTGCGCCCATGCGGGCTGCCTCTGCCACGGGTGACGGCGGCGGCCGCCCGCGTCATGTCCAGCCCCACGCCGGCGGAGGCACGGGGATGGGCCGCGTGGTGTCGAACTCGACCCTGAACAGCCGCCCCTCGCGGCGGAGCTGATAGGCATAGCGGCCGCCCGGCACGCCGCGCGGGTCGACCTCCACGCGCCAGACGTTCGTGACGCTGGCCTCGAGGCCGTTTGCCCGGAACAGGGCGATGCTGAACGGATCGACCGGAAACTCCTGCGCGCGCGGGGTCCCCGGGCCGGTCGTACGGCCGCCATAGAGCGTCACCGCATCCGCGCTGCCGTCGGCATGGCGGTGATCGTGCTGCAGCAGCAGCCCCTCCTCCACCCGGCTGACCAGCCAGGTGCGCGAGCGGTCCCACACGCCATCGGCGGTCTCGATGTGGAAGGCGATGGCCACCCGCGTCCCCGTGCAGTCGCGCACGTGCATCTGCATCGCCCGGCCGGCCATGGCGGCGTCGGCCGCATCGCTCGACACCAGAGCGCCGGCATAGGCCCGCCCGCAGTGGCTCGACAGGGCGGCGAAGAACGCGTCCTGTGCAGCATGGCGTCCGGCGCTGGCGGACACGCAGCCGGAGAGCGCCGCCGCACAAAGCAGGGCCAGAACGCGTCCGGGGCCGAAAACGGGCTTCATCGGCAGGATGGTAGCGACCCAGGTCTCATCCCGCCAGTCCACGCGCGCCGTCCGGAACCGCCGGCGCCCCCGCCCGGTTCTCCTTCATACCGGCCACATCAAGGAGAGAGCAGAGCATGGACTTCCAGTTCAACACCGACAGCAGCGTGATGGGAACCGAGAACGTCGCCGAGCGCATCGAAACGCAGCTGCGCGAACGGCTGGCGCGGTTCGCCGACCGCCTGACCCGCCTGGAAGTGCATGTGGTGGACGAAAACGCCTCCCGCGGCGGCGCGGACGACAAGAAGTGCACGATCGAGGCGCGCCCGCGCGGCGGCGCACCGGTGGCGGTCACGGCGACAGCCGGTGACGTCGACTCCGCCGCCCGTCAGGCCGGCGCGAAGCTCGTGTCGCTGCTCGACAGCCACTTCGGCAAGGCCGACCGGCACCCGCGCGGATGACGGGGCTGCGGCCCGGTGCTCAGACGCCGGTCCGCGTGTGGCGGTGAAGCATGATGTCGAGCAGCGGCACCTCCGATCGCCGCCACGCCTTCTCGTGAAAGAAGAACACCACCGCGTTCACCAGCGGCTCGACGAGGGCGATGCCGCTGGCGATCGCGACTGACCCCGTGAATACATAGGCCACGGTGAAGCCGACCAGCAGGTGCAGCGCCAGAAAGGTCAGGGTCTTGGTGAAATCCCGGCCAAACGGCACCAGCCAGCGCGGCGGCACCCACGGTTCGGCACTGCCGGCCTCGGCCGGCGCGCGGGACGGGGATGAGGCCGGAGCAGACCCGCCCTGCGCGACCGGACGCGGCACGGGCGCGGTGCGGATCTCCCCGGCACCGGCCGCCGTCGGCGGCACGGCGACGTCGTGCCCGTCCCACCGCGCGGTGAGCGCCGCGCCGTTGTGCTGGCAACGGCCGAAGCGGACGCGGATCGCCTCCGCCCTTCCGAGCAGGTCCGCACCGGTCGCCGCCTCTGGAGAGAACACGGGCATCATCCGCCGCGCCGATCCCCGCCCCGCACACGCTGCGCCGCCGGACAGCCTGTGGAGGTCATCCGGCTGCACAGGCATACGGGCCGGCGCAGCCAGCGCGCCCGTGTCCCACCTGCACTCGCCTTCATCTGTCTGCACAACCTGCCTGCCCTCCTGACCTTCCTGAGCGAGCCATGCGTCTCCCGGTTCCACCAGGATGGCGAGGAAATCCACGATTAGGAGATTGGAGCGTATCGTGCTACGGCAACGGGGCTGACGTCGACGATTGCGACGGATTTCCGATTTTGCGCCGCCCGGCTTCAGCCGCGCCAGCCGCAGAGGACGAGTTCCCTTCCCTGAACGATGCGAAGCACGACCGTCCGGCACGACGCCGGACACACCACGACGTTCTTGAAAGGAACTCCACATGACCAAGACTGGCACCGTCAAATTCTTCAACGCCGACAAGGGCTATGGCTTCATCCAGCCCGATGACGGCTCGGCTGACAGCTTCGTCCACATCACCGCCGTGCAGGCGGCCGGGATGCACACGCTCGACAAGGATCAGCGGCTGAACTTCGAGGTCGAGCGCGGCCGCAACGGCAAGGAAAGCGCCGTGAACCTCTCACCCGCCGGCTGACGCCGCGGCGTTCCAGCGCTCGAAAGGCGCCAGGCGGGGAAGATCCGGCCTGGCGCCTTTTTTGTGCCCGCACCACGGGATTGTTCCCAAACGCCGCCACGAAACCGCCGCGGCTGGAACAACCGGCATTAACAATCGTCAAGTTGCGGGGTGCAGACGGGTCGCGAGCCCGTCCGCAACCCCGTGCGGATCAATTGCGAACGGAAAGAACGGACCAATGAGGACACGGACAGCACTCTTTGCCGGGCTCGGCGCGCTTGCCCTGACGGCGTGCGGGTCGGCGAACGACACCGGCACCGGCACCACCACCACGACGACGACGGCCGACACCACGGTCGCCGGGACGACGGCCACCGCCACCGCACCGGCCGCCTCGGGGAACGTGGTTCAGGTCGCTCAGGGCAATCCGGATTTCTCGACACTGGTGACGGCGGTGCAGTCGGCGGGACTGGGCGAGACGCTGTCCGGTCCCGGGCCGTTCACCGTGTTCGCGCCCACCAACGCGGCCTTCAACGGGGTGCCGCAGGCGACACGTGACCAGCTGCTCAGCCCGGCCGGACGCGAGGATCTGCGCTCGATCCTGACCTACCATGTGGTGCCGGGGACGACCGATGCGGCCACGCTGACGCAGGCCGTTCAGGCTGCGGGGAGCGGCGGGCACCGGCTGACGACCGTCAACGGCGCGACACTCACCGCGACGCTCGATGGCAACACCGTGGTCCTGACCGACGCCGCCGGCAACCGCGCGCGCGTGGTGCAGACCGACGTCAATGCCAGCAACGGCGTGATCCACGCCATCGACCGGGTGCTGATGCCGCGCTGAAGCGCTGCACGGCCCGCGGACAAGGCTGAGGGGCGGCGCCGGCCGGGGCCTCCCCTTTTCGTGTTGTCGCCCGCGCGGGAACACGTCATTCTGGGCGCGGCGCAGTCTGGCGAAAGGCGTTGGGGATGACCGGCATGACGAGCATCGGACGGAGCCTCGGGACACTCGCCACTGCCCTCCTCGCCCTCCTCGCCGCGCCACTGTCCGCGCAGCCGCAGGCGAATGTCGCCGCCGTCGAAAGCCGTGCCGGCAATCTCCACGTGATCCACCTGTGGACCACCGATCCCGACACTCTGGCGCAGCAGATGGGCAGCGGAGCCCGTCCCGCTCCCCGCACGTCGCTTGCGGCCCGCCGCCTTCAGCGCGTGCAGCAGCTCATCCTGTTCGGCAATTGCCGCCGCGACCCGGACGGCAAGTGCTGGCTGTCGGCGCGCGTCCGGATCACCGCCCCGGACGGACAGCCCTATGGCGAGGAACTGGCCTTCGACGCATGGCCGCTCGGCCCGGCTCCCGCCGGCAACGGCTTCGCGCTCGCTCCCGGAGCCGTGGCGGTCACGATCGAGCCGGGGGAAATGCTGGGGCGCTACACGGTCGAGCTGATGCTGACGGACGAGATTTCCGTCCACACGGCGGTGAGCGTGGTTCATCTCGACATCTCCGAGGCGGACGGCGCTCAACCGGCAGGTCCGAAACATTGAGAGGCGACCAAGGCCCGGTCGAACAGCTGGGCCGCCCCGGACACCCATCGCCGGACCGGCACGGGCATGGGCAGGCGGCCGTCCCGCACTGGCCGCTCCGGCTCGGCTGGGCCGGCCTGCTGCCGCAGCTCGCCTGCGCGGCGGCGGTGTGGGCGGGACCGCCGGAGTGGCGCTATGCCGCTCTGGCTATCGCCTGGGGTTATGCGGCGCTCATCCTCTCGTTTCTCGGCGGGCTGTGGTGGGGTCTCGCCGCAGCGGCCGACCACCGGCACGAGCCGGTCCCGACCTCTCTCTGGATCGCGGCCGTGGCGCCCAGCCTGCTCGCGCTCGCCACCTATCTGCCGTGGGTGTTCGGGCTCCAGTGGCCGGGACCGTCGCTGGTGGTGCTGGCGCTGGCGCTGGCGGCGAGCCCGCTTGTCGATCGCCGTCTCGCGCGGCATCATGCGCCGCGCTGGTGGATGCGCTTGCGCTGGCCGCTGTCGGAGGGACTGGCTGCGGCAACGCTGCTCGTCGCGCTGTCTTGAGGAGCAAGCGTCGTGCCGGCACTCCATGCCGGGACGATCGTTCGACGGTGACACTGCCAGAAAGGAACTGCCCGATGCCCCTTCGCCTTGCGGTCTTGAGTGCCCCCGTGCTGCTGCTCGCGGCCGCCTGCAACCAGAACGCGCCGACGAACACCGACCTGCCGACGCAGGCCGGCGCAACCGCGCCCGCGGCGGGAGTGGCGGCAACGCCCGCCCCGGTGCAGGCCGTTCCGCCCGGCGTCGAGCCCGGCACCGCCACGACGGCCGCCCCGGCCACGGCTGCCGGCGGTCCGCAGGGTGGCTACACGACCAACGAGGACGGAACCATCGCCGATGCGCCGCGGTGACCGGGTGCGTGTCGGGATGTGGGCGGGCGCGGCCGCGCTTGCCCTGTCCGCCTGCGGAACGATGGGGCAGTCCGACCAGACCTCTCCCTTCTCCGGCATCGGCCCGGACGAGACGGTGCGGATGATCGGCACGGAGCCGTTCTGGAACGCGAGCGTTCAGGGCGACACGCTGACCTACACGACACCGGACACGCCCGCAGGCAGCACCGCCCGCGTGCGCCGCTTCGCGGGCAACAACGGCCTGTCGTTCAGCGGCACGCTTGATGGTGCGGCGCTTGACGTGGTGCTGACCGCCGCGCCGTGCTCCGACGGCATGTCGGACCGGCGTTACCCGTTCACCGTGACGCTGAAGCTGGGAACGGAGCAGCGGGCGGGCTGCGGGTGGAGCGACCGGACGCCGTTCAGCGGACCAGCGGCGCCCTAGACGGCCGTTCCGGGCTGCACCCCTGCGCGGCGCAGCTCCGGCTCCAGCCGCCCGGTCAGCCACAGCCACCACATGCGGAAGTCCGCGCGCAGGCTCCACCACGGGTGCGTGAAGGTGGCCGGCCGGTTGCGCTCGACCAGCCAGTGCGCCAGCCAGGCAAAGCCGTAGCCGGCCAGCGGCAGGGCGGCGAGCAGCAGCCACCGCCCCGTGACAAGGGCAAGCAGGGCCAGCCCGACCACGAGCGTCGTGCCCGCATAGTGCAGCGCCCGTGTCCCCGGACGCGAATGTTCGCGCAGGTAGTGAAGCCAGAAGGCATCGGGTGTCATCGACGCGCGCATGACACGATGCTGCCATGTCCGCGACCGGCTTGTCAAAGGGCGCCGAGCGCAGGGGGCGTTCAGAACAGGCCCGGCACCTCGCGCTGCGCGGCGTTGTCGGTGAAGCTGCGCAGCAGCGCCCGCTCGGGCTGCGCCGCCTGCGGAGCCTGCACACCCTCGCCGGCGATCGGCGTGCAGCTGCGACCGGCAAGGAAGTCCAGCGCGGCGCGGGTGGAGGCTTCCTGCGGATCGCCGAGCGGGCGCGACAGGTCGTCGGCCGCGCGGCAGGTGTTCGGCATCACCCGCGCAAGGCCGTTGTAGTAGTCGCCCTGTCCCGCCGCGTTGACGGTCCGGAAGGCGACCACGCGCAGGCGGTCGTCGCACGCCGCCCGGTCCAGCGCGATCTGCCCCACCGGCTTGCCGGAGGTGTTCGCCCCGACAAGGGCGAGGTTGCTGCCCAGCAGGGGGATGAAGGCGTTGGCGACCTGCTCGCTCGCGGACGCGGTGCCTTCAGTGCCGATCACCGCCAGGCGGGTGACGCCGATCGCCTCGGCCTCGGCGCGGAACAGCGCGACCCGGTTCTCGCTGGCGAGGGAGGGGCGGAATTCCGTGCGGCTGAACACCTGGCCGACATAGTTGCGGCCCAGCAGGCTGCCGAGCAGCTCCGCCTGAGAGACGAGACCGCCGCCATTGTAGCGGAAGTCGAGGATGATCTGCGTCACCCCGGCCGCCTGGAACTGGCGAAAGGCCGCGCGCAGCTCGTCATCGCCCCGCCGGACGATGAAGGTGCGCAGGTTGAGATAGCCGACCCGTGTGCCGCCGTCGTCGAGGATCCGCACGCCGTAGCGGTCGGACACCGGGTCGAGGGCGTAGTCCGCCTTCGTCACGCTCGCCTCGCGGACAACCCCGCTCGCATCGGTGAAGCGCAGCGAGCGCGTCACCCCCGGATCGCTCGGCCCCAGGGCACGGCTCACGGCCGCCGGCCCGCCCTCCGCGATCAGGCTGGCGACGCTGGTTCCGTTGATGGCGAGCAGTTCGGTGCCGCGGTCGAGACCGGCCGCAAGGCCCGGCGCACCCTCGAACGCTTCGGACACGAACACCCGCGTCCCCTGATAGGACAGCCGGATGCCGAAGCCGGCATTGGAGCCGGTGTTGATGAGGGCGTTTTCCTCCGCGATCGAGGTGATGTAAGTGAAGAACCGGTCGCGGCCCTGCGCCCGCGCCGGCGCGACAAGCGCGTCGATGTAGTCCTGCACCGTGGTGAAGGCGGCCGGGTTCACCCCTTGCGCCACCAGTTCGGGGAACAGGTAATACTGGTCGATCTGCGCCTTCACCCAGCTCTGCCGCTCCGCCAGGGAACATTGCGCGGTTGGTGGCGGGGTCGGAGACGGCGCGGGATTGAAGCCGCCGGATGGCGGGCTGCCCGTGCCGCCCGAACCGCCGCCACCGCTCCCCCCGCCGCACGCCGCAAGACTGGCCGACGCGAGAAGGGCGACGACCATGCGCCAGCGGCGCCCCGATTTCATCCCTGCGCGTGCGTGCATCCTGAACCCGTCTTTCTGCGTCAGTTCCCCCGCAGCCCGGCAGAATGACCGCACAACTCCTTGTGATCAAGCGAAGATTTCGGCGGTCGATGGTGGCCCGTGCGGATGCTCTGGCGGTCGGTGCACCGACGTATGGCCGAAAGCGCTCGACCATCGGCGCGGCACCGGCCATGAGGCGGACCTGATGCAGCAAGGAATGCCCGAACGATGAACGAGACCCTACCCCCCTGGCTCGGCGCGCTTCTGGGTGACGGCCCGCCCCGCGCCGTGCCTGCCATCGCCAGTGTGCCGGAGGAGGTGGTCGGCGCCGGAGGACTGGTCCTGACAAGCGCAGCCTTCGCCAACGGCGAGGCGCTCGACGAAAGCTTCACCGCGCACGAGGAGGACGCCGTCGCGCCGCCGCTGGACTGGAGCGCCCCTCCCTCCGGCACGGCCGAACTCCTGCTGCTGGTCGAGGACGTCGACGCACCGGGCGCTCCCTGCCACTGGCTCGTCTGGGGCCTTCCGGCGCAGCGGGCCAAGCTGCTCGAAGGGGAGACGCCGCCACGCGCCGGCAAGAACGCGGCCGGCAATTCCGAATGGCTGCCGCCGCCGCTGGCGGCCGAGGACGGGACGCACCGCTACCTGTTCCAGCTGTTCGCCTCTGACGTCGCTGTGGACCTGCCGCCGGGAGCGACGCGGGAGCAGGTGCTGGCGCGGATCGCGGGCCGGGTGACCGGCGCCGCCGCTCTCCTCGCCCGCTTCGCTGCCCCGGACGAGGACTGGGACGAGGCTGAGGATGACGGGCCGGGCTGACTTTGCGTGTCGCCATTCCCGTGGCATATGGGCGCGTCGAGTTCAGGAAAGGAACCACCATGGCCGAAAAGAAGAACGCCCTGCAACAACCGGTAAAGGTGTCGGGCGAACTGGAGGACATCGTCGGCAAGGGTCCGATGACCCGCGCCCAGGTCACCTCTAAAGTGTGGGAATACATCAAGAAGCATGATCTGCAGAAGTCGACGGACAAGCGCATGATCGTGCCCGACGACAAGCTGGGCAAGGTCATCGGCAAGGACGAGATCTCGATGTTCAAGATGACCGCGGCGGTGTCGCGCCATCTGAGCTGAAGCTGATTCCCGCACCGGCGCAGCCGGACTGCGGCCCGCGTGGCCGGTCCGGTTGCGCCGCCCGGCAGGCGGCGCGCCGGGAAAGCGAACGCGCTCCCGGCGTTGCGGAAGGGTGAGCCTTTCGCCGACCGCCTTGCCCCGTTCCCCTTGTCGCACCGCGCGCCGCCGGGTCGGGACTGCACCGCGGCGGGCGCCGGGGATGCTGCCGCTGGCGCTGCTCGCCGCGGCGCTGGCGATCGGCGCAGGCGGCACCGAGCCCGCCGTGGGCGCCGGCCTAGCCCTGTTCCTCGCCGGTCTCCCGCACGGCGCCTTCGCGCCAGATGGCGTATCGCTGCTGCGCGACGCGCGGCACGGCGTCCGTTATGCCGGCGTCGGCATAATCGCGGGCACCACGGTTCTGCTGGCGCCGGTGATGGTGCTGGCGCTGTTCCTCCTCCTGTCCGGCTGGCATTTCGCCGCCGACGGCGCCGGCCAGCCGTGGGTCCGCCGCCTCGCAATCGCCGGCCTGGCCATCGGGGGCAGCGCGCTGCTGCGTCCGACCGAGACGGCGGCCGTGTTTGCCGCCCTGTGCGGCGCGCCCGTTCCCGGCGTCCTCGTCACGGTTCTCGCCGCTGCCGGTGCGGCCGCCGTGCTTCTCGCCTTGGCCGCCCTGCGCCGTGCGCCCGGCGACGCGGCGCTGTGGGCGATGCTCGCGGCGCCGGCGCTCCTGCATCCGGTGCTCGCGACGGGGGTGGTGTTCGTGCTGGGCCACGCAGGCCCGGTCTCAGCCCGGTTGCTGGAGAAGACCCCGCATCCGTGGCGCATCGTGGCCGCCGTGGGCGCGGCCAGCGCGCTGGTCGCGGCCGGGCTGGTGGTGGCGGTGCCGCAGGCGAACGTGCCGCTGCCCTTTCTGGCTGCGGCGGGAGTTGGTCTGATCCTGCCGCACCTCCTGCCGCTGCGCGCGCTGCGGGTGCCGGGCGCAGTCCCTCGGCGCAGCGTCTACAGGAACCAGGCGGCCACTTCGTCCGCGACCTGGTTGGCCGCCCGGTTGAGCGCGTCGCCGATCGCCGCGCCTTCGGGCGGGATGCCCGGCACCACCGCTTCGAACCGGCGGGTGGAGACGGCGCCCCCCGCGGTGCTGCGCACGGCGTCGAAGCGGACGACCACCGAGGACGTGCGCGCGTCGTAGCCGAATTCGCGCAGCACTCCCGTCAGCCGCTGCGACGAGACGACGCCCGGATCGTCCCCGTCCACGACCAGCCGGTTGGAGCGCGACCGCAGCGTTTCGGCGATGAGCCGGCGGAAGAGCCGCGCCGGCCGCTCCACCCAGGCGACATCGGCGACATAGGCGACCTGGCTGTCGGTGATCTGGACCGGCACGCGCAGCACGTCGAGGCGCGCCGGCGCGTCGAATTCGGACAGGGTGATGGCCGAGGACGCCGCGCCCGCAGCATCGCGCCCGCTGGCCGCCACGCTGGCCGGGGTGAGGGTGAGCAGCGATGCTGGAGGCCGCGGACCGAGCCGGACGCAGCCGGCGAGCGCCAGGCCCAGCATCACCACGGCAGCGGCAGAGGCGCCGCGACGCTTCGGAACGGCGTTCACACGGGAGAGCATCACCGGCTGTAATCCTTGCTGGGGTCGTAGTCGGGAAGGCGGTTGCCCGAGATGAGCGACGAGGCGCCCCGCGCCTGCACCTCCTCGGTCACGGCGCGCAGGGCGCGGCTCGTGGCGCGCAGGTCGCGCAGCGTCGCCTCTGCCGCGGGCAGGGTCGTTTCCGTCAATTGCCGGGCGACCGGCTCGGTCTGCGCCAGGCTCTGCTCCAGCGCCCGCGCGGCGCCGCTCGCAGAGTTGAGCGTGGTGCGCAGCTGCTGCGCCAGCTGGTTGCCCTCCTCGTTGAGGATCCGGTCGGTCGAGCGGGTCACGTTCTCGAACTCGTTCAGCGCCTCGCTCGACTCGCGCAGGGTGATCTGCAACTCCGCCAGCGTCCGCTCGGTGGCGGCGCCAAGGCCGGTGAATTCCCGCGTGAGCTGGTTGGTGTTGGCGAGAATGCCGGCGATCTCGCCCTGGTTGCGGTCGGAGAGCAGCTGCGTCAGCCGCTCCGTCAGCGTCGCCAGCCGCTCGAGCAGGAGCGGCGCGTTGGACAGGATCTCGCCCAGCCCGCCCGGCCGGGTCGGAATGATGGGGACGCCTTCCGGGCAGCCGCCGGTGGCGCAGGTGATCGGCGCCGCGCCGCGCCGGGCGCCGTCGAGCAGGATCGTCGACACGCCGGTGAAGCTGCCCTGGATGGTGGCGGTGGTGCCGACCAGGATCGGCACGCCTTCGTTCACGCGCACCCGCACCCGGACGAACTGGGGGTCACGCTCCCACAGGGCGATCTCGGCCACCTGGCCCACCGGCACCCCGGCGAAGCTGACCTGCGAGCCGTTGGCGAGCCCCTGCACCGACTGGTTGAAGAAGATGTCGTAGCTGTTCTGCTCGCCCTGTCCCAGACGGGCGATCCAGACGATGAACAGCGCCAGCGCCGCCAGAAGGGCGAGACTGACGACGCCGACCCACACGTGATTTGCCCGTGTTTCCATTCGTCCCGCCTATGCTCTTGAAGGATCGGCCTTGTCCATCGCCTTGATCGGCAGTCCGGCGATGGGCATGTCCATGTGGCTGCGCAGCGTCTCGAGCGCCTGCGCCGTCAGCGCCGCGCGGCCGCGCGGCCCGTTGAAGTATTCGTTGATCCACGGATGGTCGAGCTTCATGAGGTTGGGCACCGTGTCCACGGCGATGACCCGCCGGTCGGCAAGCACCGCCACCCGGTCGCAGATCTCGTGCAGCGTGTCGAGATCGTGGGTGATCAGGAACACCGTCAGGCCGAGCGTCTCCTGCAGCCCCGCGATCAGCCGGTCGAAGGCCGCGGCGCCGATCGGGTCCAGCCCCGCCGTCGGCTCGTCGAGGAACAGCAGTTCAGGATCAAGCGCCAGCGCGCGGGCGAGCCCCGCACGCTTCTTCATGCCGCCGGACAGCTCGGACGGAAACTTGCCGATCGCCTCTTCGGGCAGGCCGCTCATGCGGACCTTGTAGCGGGCGATGTCGTGGCGGCTCGCCGCCGAGAGGTTGGGATAGAACTGCTTGAGCGGAATCTCGACGTTCTCGCCCACCGTCAGGGTGGAGAACAGCGCCCCGCCCTGGAACAGCACGCCCCAGCGGTCGCGCACGCCGAGCACCTCGTCAGGCTCGCGGTCGGTGATCGAACGCCCGAACACGCGGATGTCGCCGGCGGTCGGGGTCTGCAGGCCGATGATCGACCGCATGAGCACCGACTTGCCGGTGCCCGAACCGCCGACGACGCCAAGGATCTCCCCCCGCCTGACCTTGAGCGACAGCCCGTCGTGGATCACCTGCTCGCCAAAGGCGTTGCGCAGGTCTTCGACCACAATCGGGAAGTTCTGCCCCTCGGCGGTGTCGGGCATGGGGTCTTCCATCTCAGCCCCAGCCGACATTGGTGAAGAACACGGCGAAGAAGGCGTCCACGACGATGACCATGAAGATCGCCGCCACCACGGAGGTCGTCGTCCGCAGCCCCACCTCCTCCGAATTGCCGCGCACCTGCATCCCCTGGTAGCAGCCGGACAGGGCGATGATCAGGCCGAAGATCGGCGCCTTGATCAGTCCGACCCACAGATCGTAGGTCGGCACGACGTCCTGGATCCGCTGGATGAAGCTGAGGAAGGGGATGCCGAGCGTCAGGTCGGCAATGACCGCCCCGCCGATGATCGCCATCACAGAGGCATAGAAGCCGAGCAGCGGCATGACGAGGATCGCGGCCAGCACCCGGGGAATCACCAGCGCCTCGATCGGGGAGATGCCGATGGTGCGCATGGCATCGATCTCCTCGGTCAGCTTCATGGTGCCAAGCTGGGCGGCGAAGGCGCTGCCCGAGCGGCCCGCGACCATGATCGCCGTCATCAGCACACCGAGTTCGCGCAGGGTGATGCGGCCGACGAGATTGACCGTCAGCGTCTCCGCCCCGAACTGCGCCAGCTGCACGGCGCCCTGCTGGGCGATGACGATGCCGATGAGAAAGCTCATCAACCCGACGATGGGCAGGGCGGACACGCCGACCTTCTCCATCTGGTTGACCAGCGCGTTGCCGCGGAAGCGGCGCGGATGGCGGATCAGCGCGCCCGCGGCGAGCAGGATCTGGCCGATGAAGCCGACGACGCCGACAAGCGCGGTGAAGAACTCCACCACCAGCTCGCCCATGCGAGCCGGCACGCGGCGCCAGATCGGCGCGCGCGTCGGCCAAGGCTCCTCCGCCTCGCCCGTGTCCGCCACGGCGCGGATCAGCCGCTCGGTCCGTTCGCTGCCGTTCTCGAGCGGCGCGTCGAGCCGCCGCGCCGTCGACAGCGCCAGCCACGCGCCCACCGTGTCGATGGCCGTGATGCCGCCAAGGTCGACCGCCGCCACCGGCCCGCTGACCTGGCCAAGCGGCTTTTCGACGGCTCCGATGGTCGACAGGAGGTATGCGCCCGACAGGCGCAGCCGCGCGCCGCCGTCCTCGCCGTCGATTTCGAAGGCCGCCCCCGTCCGCATCTCCCTCCCTATGCTGGCAAAACGGCAAGCGGGCAAGCCGCCGGACGCCCCCGTTGCGCTGCGCGCCGTTGCGCGCCGTGGAGCGCGCTGGCATGACGCGCGCGTCATGGACAGCGCCCTTCCCACCACCTTCGACCCCGCCGCCCTTGAGGCCCGCTGGTATGCCTTCTGGGAGGAACGCGGCCTGTTCCGCCCCGCGCGACCGGATGCCGAGCCGTTCACCATCGTCAATCCGCCGCCCAACGTCACCGGCTCGCTCCACATCGGCCACGCGCTCGACAACACGCTGCAGGACATCGTCGTCCGCCATGAACGGATGCGCGGCAAGGACGCGCTGTGGGTGGTGGGCACCGACCACGCCGGCATCGCCACGCAGATGGTGGTGGAACGCCAGATGGCCGAGCGCGGCGAGAAGCGCACCGACTTCACCCGCGAGGCGTTCGTGCAGAAGGTGTGGGAGTGGAAGGAGGAAAGCGGCGGCGCCATCACCCGCCAGCTGCGCCGGCTGGGCTGCTCGATGGACTGGTCGCGCGAACAGTTCACCATGGACCCGCACTTCACCCGCGCGGTGACCAAGGTGTTCGTCGACCTCTACAATGACGGCCTCGTCTACCGCGACAAGCGGCTGGTGAACTGGGACCCCAAGCTGAAAACCGCGATCAGCGACCTGGAGGTCGAAACGCGCGAGGTGCAGGGCCATTTCTGGACTTTGCGCTATCCGCTGGCCGAGGGCAGCGGCGAGGTGCGCGTGTCCACCACCCGGCCGGAAACCATGCTGGCCGACATGGCGGTGGCGGTGCACCCGGAGGATGAACGGTATCGCGACCTCGTCGCGCGCGGGGCAAAGGTGCGCCTGCCGATCACGGGCCGCGAAATCCCGATCATCGCCGACGCGCACGCCGACCCGGAACTGGGTTCGGGCGCGGTCAAGATCACGCCGGGGCACGACTTCAACGACTTCGAGGTGGCACGGCGCGCGGGCATCGCGGCCGCCGACATGCTCAACATGTTCGACGCCGACGCCTGCGTGACGCAGACGGCGGACGGGCTGGTGCCCGAGGAGCTGCTCGGCCTCGACCGCTACGCCGCGCGCGAGCGCGTCGTGGCGCTGCTGAAGGCGCAGGGCTTCCTCGTGCCGCACATCGACAAGGACGGCGCGGAACACGACGCCGAACCGCGCACGATCCAGCTGCCCTATGGCGACCGCGGCGGCGTGCCGATCGAACCGTGGCTGACCGACCAGTGGTATGTCGACGCCGCCAAGCTGGCGCAGCGGCCGATCGAGGCGGTGCGTTCCGGCGAAGTCGAGATCGTGCCAAAAAGCTGGGAAAAGACCTTCTTCAACTGGATGGAGAACATCCTGCCGTGGTGCGTCAGCCGCCAGCTGTGGTGGGGGCACCGGGTGCCGGCGTGGTACGATGCCGACGGCACGGCCTTCGTCGCGCCCGATGAAGCGGCGGCACAGGCGCTGGCCGGCCCGGATGCCGTGCTGCGGCAGGACGAGGACGTCCTCGACACCTGGTTCTCCTCCGCCCTGTGGCCGTTCGCCACGCTCGGCTGGCCGGACGCGGACGACCTCCTCGCCAGGCACTACCCCAACGACCTGCTGATCTCCGGCTTCGACATCCTGTTCTTCTGGGACGCCCGGATGCTGATGATGGGGTACTACAACAGGGACGAAGCGCCTTGGAAGCGGCTCTACCTCCATGGCCTCGTGCGCGCCGCGGACGGGCAGAAGATGTCCAAGTCCAAGGGCAATGTCGTCGATCCTCTCGGCCTCATCGACCGCTACGGCGCAGATGCACTGCGCTTCTTCATGGCCGCGACCGAGAGCCAAGGGCGGGACATCAAGCTCGACGAGAAGCGGGTCGAGGGATACCGCAACTTCGCGACGAAGCTGTGGAACGCGGCGCGGTTCTGCCAGGCCAACGGCATCGGCGGCAGCACGACCATCGCCGCCCCGCCCGCGCGCCTCGCCGTGAACCAGTGGATCGTCGGCGAGGTGGTGGAGACGCTGGCCCGGCTGGACAAGGCGCTCGCCGACCTGCGCTTTGACGCGGCGGCGGACGCGATCTACCATTTCGTGTGGGACCGGTTCTGCGACTGGTATCTCGAACTCATCAAGCCGGTGCTGCAGGGCGAGACGGACACGCCGGCCGCGGCCGAGACGCGCGCGGTCGCCGGCTGGGCGCTCGACCAGATCCTCGTGATGCTGCACCCCTTCATGCCCTTCGTCACCGAAGAACTGTGGCAGGCGCGGGGCGAGCGGTCCCACTATCCGCTGATCACGGCGCAGTGGCCTCGGCCGGACGCGACCGTGGACGCCGATGCCAAGGCCGCGATCGACTGGGTAATCACGCTGACCACCGCGACCCGCAGCGCGCGGAGCGAACTGGGCATTGCCCCCGGCGTGAAGCTCGCCGCGACCATCGCCGATCCATCGCCGCTGGCGCAAAAGGTCATCGGCCGCAGCAGCGCCGCCATCGAACGGCTTGCGCGGCTGGCCCCGGTGACGGTGGGCACGCCGCCGGCCGGCGCGGCGATGCAGGTGACGGCGGGCGAGGACGTGTTCGTCGTGCCGCTGGAAGGCGTGATCGACGTGGCGGCGGAACGGGCGCGGCTGCACAAGGCGCTGGAAGCGAGCCGCAAGGAGGCGGACTCGCTGACGAAACGCCTGTCCAACCCCGCCTTCGTGGAGAAGGCCAAGCCCGAAGCGGTGGCCAAGGCCCGCGCCGATCACGCCCACCACGCAGGCGAGGCGGAGCGGCTGGCGGCGGCGCTGGCGCGGCTGGGCGAGGCCTAGCGGCGCGAGGCGGGAGGCCAGCGTTTCCTACGGGCGGCCACCATGCCAGACACCCGGAATGATGATGATGCGAGCCGACCTGCCGATTCAATCCGCCCGCCTGCACGGGGCGGCGTGTTCTTGTTCTTCTNATCCGCCCGCCTGCACGGGGCGGCGTGTTCTTGTTCTTCTGGACCGTGTCACATGCGGTCCATGTGTGGCTGAGGAGCGACGAGGCGTGCCCCTGACCCTCGCGACGCAGGCGCCCGGCGAGCCGGAGATCTTCGCCTCGCTGCAAGGCGAGGGGCCGAGCATCGGCACGCCCGTCGCCTTCGTCCGGCTGTCGCGCTGCAACCTTGCCTGCGTGTGGTGCGATACGCCCTACACCTGGCATTTCGAGGGCGACAACCGCTTCCACCGCGGCGGCGTGCGGCACGCGCGCGCGGCGAACCAGATCACGCTGGAGGAAGCCGAGGTCGCCGCGCGCATCGCCGCGCTGGGACAGCGCCGGCTCGTCATCACCGGCGGCGAACCGCTGCTCCAGGGGGCGGCGCTCGCCCGGCTGCTCGACCACCTTCCGGACATGGCGGTGGAGGTGGAGACGAACGGCACCACCCGCGCTCCCGCCGCGCTCGACGCGCGGGTGACGCAGTACAATGTCAGCCCGAAGCTCGCGCACAGCGGCAACCCGGCTGCGCTCGCCCTGCTGCCCGGACGCCTCGCCGCCTATGCCGCCGATCCGCGCGCCTTCTTCAAGTTCGTGGTGGCGCAGCCCGGGGATGTGGACGAGGTGCTGGCACTGATGGAGGAGCACGGCCTGCCGGCGGAGCGGACCTTCCTGATGGCGGAAGGCACGGACAGCGCGACCCTGCACGCGCGTCAGCGCTGGCTCGCCCCGATGTGCCTTGCCCACGGCCTGCGGCTGTCGGACCGGCTCCACATCCACCTCTACGGGGACACGCGCGGCACCTGATCGGGCCGGATCAGCCGGCCTGCGCGCGCCAGCGCTGCACCGTGCGCCGCACCGCGTCCTCTTCCCCGCCCGCCTGGCTCCACAGTTCGACGAAGCTGGGGTCTTCGGAGGCCGGCCGCTTGGCTTCGTCGAGATTGTCGAAGGAGACGCGGATGGGGATCGACACACCCTCGCCGCAGATGATGCACTCGCGGTTGCGCAGGGCGGAGATGGAGTCGAGGAAGCCGCGCGCGCCTTCGGGCATGGCGGCCTTCACGAAGGACTGGTCCCGCTCGTTGTTCAGCCGCATCGAGATGATGGTGCCGCACTGCGACAGCACCCCTTCGGCAAGGTCGGACGGCCGCTGCGTGATGAGGCCGAGGCTGATGCCGTATTTGCGGCCCTCCTTGGCGATGCGGCTGAGGATGCGGCCGACCGAGTTGCCATCGGCATTGGCTTCGTTCGGCACGTAGCGGTGCGCTTCCTCGCAGACCAGCAGGATCGGCCGCGGCTTCTCCTCCCGGCCCCAGATGGCGAAGTCGAACACCAGCCGGCTGAGCACGGCGACGACGGTGGCGGTGATGTCGGACGGCACACCCGACACGTCGATGATCGCGATCGGCTTGCCGTCGGCCGGCATGCGGAAGATCTTGGCGATGAAGTCGGCCATCGTGTCGCCGACCAGCATGCCGGAAAACAGGAACTGGTAACGGGGGTCGGATTTCACCTCGTCCAGCTTGGCCTTGATGCGGATGTAGGGCGCGGACGAGGTCGCCTTGTCGAGCTTGCCCATCTGCGCCTGAAGCTCGGCGCTGAGGTCGGACAGGAGGTAGGGGATTGGCGAGTCGACCGTGATCTTCCCGAGCGATTCGGCCAGCCGGCTCTTCTTGCGGGCGACCAGCAGGCACTTGGCCAGAATGTCGGCGTCGACCTGCCGCTCGGCGTCGCGGCTGGTCAGCAGGATCTCGCAATGCTCCTCGAAGTTCATCAGCCAGTAGGGCATGTTGAGATTCGAGACGTCGAAGATGATGCCGGTGTGCCGGAATGCGGCCGAATATTCGCCGTGGGGGTCGATCATCACGATGTGCCCTTCGGGCGCGGCCTCGCAGATGCGGTGCAGGATCAGCGCGGCGCTGGTCGACTTGCCGGTGCCGGTCGAGCCCAGCAGGGCGAAGTGCTTGCCCAGCATGGCGTCGATGTAGAGGCCGGCTCGGATGTCGCGGGTCGGGTAGACGCGGCCGATCTCGATGTTCGGTCGCCCGTCGCTCGAATAGATCTGCTTCAGATCCTCGGTGCTGGTCGGATAGATCAGCGCGCCGGGGACCGGATAGCGGGTGACCCCGCGGCGGAAATGGTAGACCCGGCCGGTCAGCTTCTCCACGCTGCCTTCGCCAAGGAAGTCGATGTCGGCGAGGATCCCGCCTCCGGCTTTCCGGTCCTGCTTCTGGTTGCGAATGCTGGCGAGCAGCCAGTAATTGCCGACCTTGACCTTGATCTGGCTTCCGACCTGTCCTGTCTGGGTGATCGCCGGGTCGGGATCGTCCATGCACTCGCCAAGCCGCTGCGGGTCGATGGCGATCAGCGCGCCCGCGCCCGACACGTCGACGATGACGCCGATCGGCGTGTTGCTGTTGCCGCTGTCGCCGGGCACCTCGTCGGCCGCGGCGGCAGGGCGCTGGGGCGCCGGAGCGTCGGCGCCCTGCGAGGCAGGCGCCGCCCGAAGTTCCGCCGGCACCGGATGCGGGATCCGCATCGCCGGGTTGAAGCCTCTGCTGTCATGGCGGGAAATGTCGTTCACGGGCGCTGGTCCTTGCCGGATGGAGCCAGCCTCATGCACCGGCAACGGTTAACACGCTGCCAATGGCGCCTTGCCTGCCGGTGCTCAGATGAGGGCGAAGGCGCGTCCGGCGAGCCAGCCGGTCCCGACTGACAGCAGCACCGCAAGCGCCCCGTAGAGCAGCGAGCGGCGCTCGGCCATGTCGGCGATCGCGCGTTCGAAGCCGACCTTCTCGACCCGCACCTGCGCCTCGGCCGAGGCGATGACCCGGCCGCGGGCCACGGCAAAGGTTTCGGCGGTGTACAGACCGGTGACGACGTTCGACGGCAGATAGATCCGCGCCTGGTAAAGCACGCCCTCGCTCAGGCGCACGCCGTTCTCGTCCTCGCTGAAGAGCCCCTGCCGCCGCCGCAGATCGACCAGCCCCTCGGCGAAGCGCCGCTGCTCCGCGCTCTCGATGATGCCGCTTGGCGAGAGCTGGATGAAGCGGGTGCCGAATTCGAAGATCGCGGCCGTGCGCTCGTCGACGATCTCGCGGATCGGGCGGGTCGAGGAGACGGCGAAGAAGGCCGGCGCGGAGCGGAAATCGGTGCTGTCGGCGTTGATCCAGATGCCGCCGACCTGCTCCTTCTCGCGCAAGCGGATAGCCTGCGACGGGCCCTTGAGCACCACCACGATGTCGTAGCTTTCGCCCGCCCGGCGTCCGGCGGGATCGAGAATGGCGCCGAACAGCAGCAGCTCGGTGCCGGTGAAGCCCTGCCGCACGGCGACCTCGTGCTGCGACACCTCCGGAACGAGGATCGCGTCACGCTGGCCCATGCACGCCGCCGCGGCTACAAGGCACAGAGCCGCGCGGATGACGGCGTGCGGCGTCACAGCGGCTGCACCGTGAAGATCTCGTCCGGGCGGACGCCGAGGTTGAACAGCATCCGGAACGCGACAAGCAGCACGATGCCCGCCAGCGCCGCGCGCAGCAGTTCCGGCCGGGCCATCTGCGCCAGCCGCGCGCCCGCCTGGACGCCCGCGACCGAGCCGACCAGCAGAAGGGCGACGAGCACGATGTCGACCGCCTTCGTGGTCAGCGAATGGACGATGGTGGAGGCGATGGTGATGAACAGGATGTTGAACAGCGACGTGCCGACCACGACCCCGGCGCTCATCCCGAGGATGTAGAGCATGGCGGGCACGAGGATGAACCCCCCGCCCACGCCCATCAGCATGGTGAGAATGCCCGTGACAAACCCCAGCAGAAGGGGTGCGAGCGGCGATATGTAGAGGCCGGAGCGGTAGAAACGCCACCGCATCGGCAGCGCCGCGACCAGCGGGTGGTGCCGCCGCCGGACGACCGGCCGGGCGCCCTCGCCCTTCCCGCCGCGCAGGCCCTGCCACGCCTCGCGCCCCATCATCGCCCCGATGGAGCCGAGCAGCACCACATACAGGGCGCTGATGATCACGTCGATTTGGCCAAGCGACTGGAACAGCTGGAACAGGGCCGCCCCGGCAAGGGTGCCGACCAGCCCGCCGGCCATCATCACCGCGCCCATGTGGTAGTCAACACCGCGGCGCCGGCCATGGGCAAGCACGCCCGTCACGCTGGCCCCGGTCACCTGCGTCGAGGCCGAGGCCGCAGCCACGGTCGGCGGCACGCCGTAGAAGATCAGCAGCGGCGTCGTCAGGAAGCCGCCGCCCACGCCGAACATGCCCGACAGGATGCCCGTCAACCCTCCCAGCAACACGATCAGCAAGCCGTTGACCGACAGGTTGGCGATGGGAAGGTAGACGTCCACGGCCGAACCCTAGCGCCGGGAACTTGCGGCGCAAGGCTCCCCCGCGCGGCCCGCTTCAGAACCCTGCGGCAAGTGACAGCACCGGTCCGCCGGACGGCTGCGCCTCGCCGGCGAGGCGAAGGCGGTAGCTGGCCTCGACCCGGACGCGGCCGCGGCCGGCGGGCAGGTCGAGCGCCACCTGCGGCCCCGCCTCGAAACGCTCTGCGCCGCGCTGCGCTCCGCCCCACACTCCCGCGCCGAGACGCAGGTTCGCCTTCCCCGTTGCCACGACTTCGCGCTCGACCACCGTTTGACCGTCGACGAAGGCGGTCGCGTGTTCTCCGCCGGCATAGCCGGCCTGCCCGAAAGCGCGCAGCGTGACGCCGGCGCCAAGCGCCCGGTCGTGAACGCCGCCGCTGACGAACAGGGCGGGCGACACATCGGTCCCCTGTTCGCGGTCGGTGACGCGCAGTTCGGCATGGACGGTCATCGGCACCGGCGCGGCGAGCGAGATTTGGACCCCCGCCGCCGCTCCGCTTTCGCGGGCCGCGCCAAAGGACCGGCTGACGCGCGCGTAGACAGCGCTCTGCACGACGGCGGAACGGCTCAGCGCATGGCGGACGACCAGCCCGGCCTGGCTCCCGCCGAGCACCGCGCGTGCGGGCACGGCGCGTGCGGGGTCGGCGCTGCCGCCGGAGGAGCGCACCAGCACCCAGCCATCCGCCGACCACGGCGTGCCCCTTGCCCTGGCCGCTCTCATCGGCACCGGCACCGGAACCGGCAGAGGTGCGGCGGGGAGGCTCGCCGACACGGGCGGGAATCCAAGTGCCATGCCGCCGGCCGGGGTGACGACCGCCCAAGCCTGCGGCCCCGCGGCCCCGTCCGGCGCGGCGGGCCGCGCAGCGCACGAGGCACACCTCGCCGCCCACTTCCCGTCGTGCCGCACAGGCCCTGTCGGCGCGTGCGGTGGCAAACCCGCCCACAGCGGCAGGGGCGGGTGGAGCGCCGCGCTGCGCCGTGTCGCCGGCCGGGTGTGCGTTGGCCCCCGCACAGCCGCCGCGTGGAGCGTGACAGGGGTAGGCAGGAACGCCGCGCGCGCGCCGGGCCGAACCTCGGCGGGCAGCGGCAGCCCGGCGTGGCTGAGCGCGCGGACCGCAATCCACGCCGCCAGCAGCACACCCGCCGCCCGCAGGGGCGCGCCGCGCCTCGTCGCCGCCACGACCATCACGCCGCTTGGCGCAGCGGCAGGAGCGAGGCCGGATGGTGCGTGTGCTCGGTCTTGTCCCAGCGCACCTCGCCCCCGCGCAGGGCGCGCAGATAGGCGGCAAGGGCCCGGCGCGCCGACATGATCGCGATGATGTTGGCGATCACGATCCGCCCGATGGCCCGAACACCCTCGCGCCAGCCATGTTCGCGGGCGGTGAACATCGCCCGCAGCGCTGCACGCCACAGAAGAAAGGCGCCGTTGACGGTCAACAGCACGCGCATTCCGGGCGTGAGGCTGAGGGGCGGCACCAGCCCCGCCTCGCGCAGGACCAGCCCGGCGCCGGTCAGGACGAGCAGGCCATACGCAAGCGCCAGCAGCCCCGCGCCCAGCGGTCCCCGGCGATCGCGGGCCAGCATGTAGCGGTCACGCAGCCGCCCCGGCCACCCGATCCGGTCCCAACCCTGAAAGGCGATCCCGTGCGTCCAGCGGGTTTTCTGCCGCACCGCAGCCGTCAAGGTGGCCGGAAAATACGCCCGCGTCGCCACCAGCCGGCCGTCGGCACGGCGCACGCGGACGAAGCGGCTCCGGCCGCCCAGCCGGGCGATCTCGAGCCCGCACTCGTAATCCTCCACCAGCGAGCCGGCGCCGAACGGGCCGTGTCCGGGATGCGTCTCCGCCAGCCGGTCCAGCATGGTACGTCCGATGGCGCAGCCCACGCCCGCGGCCGGGAGCGCCGCCCCGAGCGCGTCGCGCACCACCATGGTCTTGGCGTGCGCCTCGGCGAATTCGTCGCAGTAGTGCCCGGCGATCCAGCGCGACTGTGCCTGCGGCAGCGCGAGCACCGGCAATTGCACGAAGTCGCAGCGGGCAAGCGCATCGCGCATGACAGTCAGCGCGGCCGGATCGACCATGTCCTCGGCATCGTGCAGCACGACGAAGCCGAAGCGCTCGCCCCGCTCGGCCTCGTGGGCGCACAGGGCGGCGAACAGGTGGTTGAGGCAGTCGGCCTTGCTCGTCGGTCCGGCCCTCTCCAGCCGGACGAGCCGGACCTCGGGCCCGTCACCCATGCCCGCCGTCCGTGCCGCCGCCACGGTGGCGGGATCGTTGGCGTAGCAGCCGACGAAGATCACCGGCCGCTCATCGCTCCACGCCGCGCGCATGTGGCGGATGGTCGCACCGATCACGAGCGCCTCGTCCCAGGCAGGAACGAGAACGGCCGCCGGCGGATGCATGGCGCGTCCCGGAGCGGCCGCCTCCGGCAGGGGCGCGAGGGCGCCGCCGCCGGTCTCCAAAAGGCAGGCTGGCGGCACAGGGTGACGCGTGCGGCCGGTCACGCGCGCCCACACATAGAGCGCGTCGATCACCAGCTCGTCGAGACTCGACAGCAGGAAGCACACCGCTGCGAACACCACCAGCTCGTGGTAGATCGCCTGCACCGCGCTCACCACGTTTTGCCGCCCCGCGCCAGCCCGCGCGGCGTTTGTGCTGCCCCTGTCACCGCCCCGTTCCCCCAAACGCCCCCTGACTCGACGCCTGCTTACAGGGAGCAGCTTCAAAGAAGGTTACCGCCCGACAGCCTTTTCCACCCCGGTCTGGTCCGAGGCAGTCCGGCTGGCGTATGCGGGAGCTTGTTCGGGCACGATTCAGCCGGTAGGGCGTAGTGCGCGCGTGGCGGCTGCACATCGGCCACGGCCGGCGAGCCGCCATCGGGATCCGCCAGCGGATCGCACTCACAGGCCCTGTCGTTGTTATGTTCACATCTCTGCGCGATCTGCTGCGCCCCCGCTCCTCCCAGCAACCGCCCAGTGTTCCGCAAGGAGAGCGGTACTACGCCATCGGAGACGTGCACGGACGCTCGGACCTGCTGGCGCAGCTGATCGACCGGATCGAGGCGGACGATGCCGAGGCGGGGCCGGCCGACACGACGGTGATCATGCTGGGCGATCTGGTCGATCGCGGCCATGACAGCGCCGGCGTGATCGAGCAGGTGATGGCCTGGGCCGGCCGCCGGCGCGTCCGGTGCCTGGCCGGCAATCACGAGGAGATGTTCCTTCAGGCCTTCCGCGACGAGACGCGGCTGCGCACCTTCGTGAAACATGGCGGCCGCGAAACGATCCTGAGCTACGGCATTCCCGTCGCCGAATACAACGCCCTCACCGTCGGCGAGCTGCTGGCGCGCCTGCCGAGCCTCGTGCCGGTGCGGCACCGCGAGTTCCTGCAAGGCTTCGAGGAGTACATCGTCGCCGGCGATTACGTGTTCGTGCATGCCGGCATCCGGCCGAACCGTCCTCTTGAGGAACAGGACCGCGAGAGCCTGTTGTGGATCCGCGAAAGTTTCATCAAGCACACCGCGCCCCACTCGCACGTGGTGGTGCATGGACACACAATAGTTGAAGACGCAGCCGATTACGGTAATCGCATCGCCATCGACACGGGCGCGTATCGCACCGGTCGCCTGACCGCCCTCGTCCTCGAGGGAGCGGGGCGACGGTATCTGGAGGCAGCGGACCGGGGCGACGCGGCGGCCGCTTGACGGGAAACGGGGTTATGAAGATTGCCATGGTCGGCTCGGGCTATGTCGGCCTGGTCACGGGAGCCTGTCTGGCGGAACTCGGCCATGAGGTCGTGTGCGTCGACCGTGACGGGGAAAAGATCGCCCGCCTGCAGCGCGGCGAAATCCCGATCTTCGAGCCGGGCCTTGGCGAACTGGTCCAGAAGAACGAGGCCGCCGGCCGGCTGACCTTCACCACCGCCCTGCCCGCCGCGCTCGAAGACGCGCGGGCGGTGTTCATCGCCGTGGGCACGCCGAGCCGCAATGGCGATGGCCATGCGGACATGTCGTTCGTGCATGCCGTGGCGCGCGAGATCGGCGCCCACGTCCAGACCGATCTCGTCGTGGTCACGAAGTCGACGGTTCCGGTCGGCACCGGCGACCACGTGGCGCGGCTCGTGGAGGAAGGAGGCACCAACCACCGCGTCTCCGTCGTCTCGAACCCGGAATTCCTCCGCGAGGGGGCGGCAATCGGCGACTTCATGAACCCAGACCGGGTGGTCATCGGCGCCGAGGACGATTTCGGCCGCGAGGTGATGCGCGAGATCTACGCTCCGCTGGCGGAAGCGGGCAAGCCGCTGCTGTTCGTCAGCCGGCGCTCGTCCGAGATGGTCAAGTACGCCGCGAACGCGTTCCTCGCCACCAAGATCGGCTTCATCAACGAAATGGCGGACCTGTGCGAGCGCGTGGGCGCCGACATCCAGGATGTGAGCCGCGGCATCGGCATGGACGAGCGGATCGGCAGCCGCTTTCTCCAAGCCGGTCCCGGCTATGGCGGGTCGTGTTTCCCCAAGGACACGCTCGCCCTGCTCAAGACGGCGGAGGACAACGACAGCCCCGCCCGCATCGTCGAGGCCGTCGTCCGGGCGAACGACGCGCGCAAGCGGGCCATGGGACGCAAGGTGATCGAGGCGCTGGGCGGTCCCGAGTTCGCGCGCGGCAAGACGGTGGCGCTGCTGGGCCTCACCTTCAAGCCCGACACCGACGACATGCGCGACTCCCCCGCCATCGCCATCGCCCAGACGCTGCACGATGCCGGAGTGGCCGTGCGCGGCTTCGATCCCGAAGGCATGGAGCAGGCCGCGCCGCTGCTGCCCTATGTCGACATGTGCGCGGACGGCTATGCCGCCATGGACGGCGCCGACGCGGCCGTGGTCGTCACCGAGTGGAGTGTGTTCCGCGCGCTGGATCTCGACCGGGCCAAGGCCCTGCTGACGACCCCGGTGCTGGTCGATCTGCGCAACATCTTCGATCCGGCCGCGCTGCGCGCCGCCGGGTGGCAGTACCAGAGCATCGGCCGCGCCTGAGGCCGGCGGCGGGAGCGGGCACGTCGTGATCCGCTCCCCGGCGCGCCGTCAGCGCCGCGCGGCAAGCTCGCGCACGAGGGCCGGAGCGGGATAGATCCTCTCCAGCGCCTCCTGGATGGCCTGCGTGCTGACCGCGACGGTCCGGTTCAGGCTGCCGTCGTACCCGTAATTGCCGCCCAGGGAATGGATGTTGCCGTCGAAGGCCGTGCCGATCACGGCGCCGGCGCGGTCGATCACCGGGCTGCCGGAATTGCCGCCGATGATGTCGTTGGTGGTCACGAAGTTGAACGTCGCCTGCGGATTGATCCGGTTCCGGTTCGCCGCGAAGGCGGGGGCGAGGTCGAACGGCGGGCTGCCGGTCGCGCGATCGAACGTGCCGCCCATCAGGGTCCGGTAGGGCACGGCCCGGCCACGCTCCTGCCAGCCGCGCACCTGGCCGTAGCTGATCCGCAGGGTGAAGGTGGCATCCGGGTAGATGCTGTCGCCGAAGGCGGCGAAGCGGGCGTCGGCGAGACGCGCGCCTGCCGCCGTGAGCGGCCCCGAGAACACCTCGTCCACCTGGCGACGGAGTTCGTCCTGCCGCGGGGCGAGCGCAAGGGCGTAACGGATCATGGGATCGTCGGACGCCTCGATCGCCGCGAGGCCGCCCTCCCACAGCTGCCGGCGGTAGGCAGGATCGGCAAGGCGCGTGCCCGACACCAGCCGCTGCGCCAGCGTCTCAGGGCTCTCGGTGCCAAGCAGGAGCCGCGTGTCCGGATCGTCGGCGCCCAGATACTCGCGCGCCTTGGACAGGCTCCAGCCGAGGGTCAGCTCGTCCAGCCACGGGTGGATCGGCCGCTGCTCCAGCACGCGCCGCTCCGTCAGCGGCAGGGCGCTGTCGGTGAAGCCGGGCAGGCGTTCGGCATTCGGCTTGGCCCGTTCGCGCGCGGCGAGCACAAGCGTCTGCGCATGGCTGTACAGGGCGCTCGAAGGCGTGATGAACCGCGCCGCCATGTACAGGTCCCGATAGGCCCGCACCGCACCGTCGACCTGCGCCCAGGGGTCGCCGATCGCCGCATTGCCGGCGACCCGCTGGCGCAGGTCCGCCTCGCGCGCGGCGAGGGTCGCCGAGAACGCCTGATCGTTGAGCGCGCGCTGCCGCCCGAGCGCCACCTTGAGGCTGTTCTCGATGCTGTTGAGGCGGTCCGTCCCTTCCCGCTCGCGTTCCGGACTTTCACTCATCGCGCGGATCAGCCGCCCGCGCAGTTCGGAATTGACCGCAATGGTCGTGGGCAGCGCCACCTCCCGCTCGAAAGCGATCTGGCTCTGCGTCCATCCGCGGCTGGTCGAGCCGGGATTGCCGACGACGAAGGTGATCTCGCCCTCGCGCGGCGCACGCGGATCCCAGCGCAGGTGGCGCGGGGTGGAAACGGGCCGGCCGTTCTCGTAGGCGCGCAGGAAGCTCGCATCGAGCGCGTAACGCGGGAAGTTGAAGTTGTCGGGGTCGCCGCCGAAGGTGGAGGCGCGCGCCTCGGGCGCCCACGCCAGCCGCACATCCGCATACTTGCGGTAGGTGTAGAGCCGGTACTGCCCGCCGCCGAACAGCGTCACGACCTGGCACCGGGTCCGTTCCCGGTCGGGGCAGTTTTCCGTCTCCAGCTGCGCGATGCGGGCGTTGCGCGCCCGTGTCAGCGCTTCGCCCGTCAGGTCGGCGATCGCGGTGCGAACGTCCTGTGTCACGTCGCGGATCGCGGTCACCACCTCCGCCTGCTGACCGGGACAGCGCAGCTCGTCCTCCAGCCGGTTGGCCACATGGCCGCGGGCAAGATAGTCCATCTGCGCATTGGAGTTGTCGGCGAGGCAGGTGCTGATGCAGTGCTGGTTGGTGAGGATGAGGCCGTTGGGCGACACGAAGCTCGCCGAGCACCCGCCCGTCAGGCGCACCGCGGCCGCCTGCGTGCGGTCGAGCCACGCCTGATCAGGTGCCCAGCCGTAAGCCTGCCGGACCTGATCGGCAGGGAAATTGTCGAACGTCCACATGCCCTCTTCCGCCGCGGCCGGAACGGCGGCGACGAGGGCCAGGGGCGCGGCGGCGAACAGCAGGGCGATGCGGTCAGGCATGGAGCAGGATCCTCGGAGATGATGTTCTGCGCGCTGTTTTCTGTGCCTTCTCGCGAATGTCCAGTGCGATCTTCGCCGACAGCACTGGCGGATGGTGCCGGGGTCCGCGTAAGCCGGGTTCTGTCATGCCGCTTAGCAAAGCGGCACGGGCAGCCATTCCTCTGGGCGCGGGATCGCTCCTCGCGCTCTAGCGGCCAACCCGAACGGCCTCGGGGCGAAACTCCCCTGCCCGCCTTCGTCCAGGTGGACGGATGCGGACGCGCCGTTCCTATTCGGCCTTGCTCCGGGTGGGGTTTGCCGTGCGGACCCTGTTGCCAGCGTCCCGGTGCGCTCTTGCCGCACCCTTTCACCCTTGCCTGTGCGCCGGACGTGTCTCCGAAGCCATCGGCGGTCTGCTCTCTGTGGCACTGTCCCTCACCGCCGCGCGGGGCGGCGGCGGGCGGGCGTTACCCGCCACCCTCGTTTCGTGGAGCCCGGACTTTCCTCGAACGGGAACCCCGTCCGCGGCTGCCTGGACCCCGGCACCACCCGGAACATAGGCGACGGTGCAAAAGGCGCAATGGCCGTGCGGCCGAAACCGTCCCGGCGCCTCGCCGTTGTGGAAGGCGATGATCTGCCTTCGCCTCGCCGCCCTGACCTCCGCGGCCCTTCTGGCGAGCGCATGCGCGCATCACCCTGCGGTGGCGCCCCTCCCCCAGCCGCCTCGGCAGGCGGCGCTGGTGACCGTCAGCGATGACGGAATCGCGTCAACCACCATCACGGTGGTGAACTACAACGTCGCCGGCCTTCCCTTTCCGGTGCGCCGCGGCACCGGCACGGCGATGGCCCGCATCGCCGACGCCATGACGGCAAGCTGGAACGGCGACGGGCGGCCTGACCTGCTTCTGCTCCAGGAGGCATTCGTGCCCTCGGCGAGCCGCCTCACCTTCGCGGCGGGTTTCGCCAATCACGTGCGCGGACCATCGGCGGCGTCCCGCCCCTCGGTGGTCAAGCCGAACCGGGAAAGCGCCGAGGTGCTCTCCCGCCGCATCTGGCGGCGCGGGGAAGGATGGCCACGCATGACCGGAGCCGGCCTCGCCCTTGGCACCGACTTCGGCATCGCGGCGCAGGTCAACGAGCCGTTCGGTCCGCGCAGCTGCGCCGGGTGGGACTGCCTCTCGAACAAGGGGGTGGCGCTGACCTGGGTCGAGATCCCCGGTGTCCCCGAGCCGCTGCTGATCCTCAACACCCACCTCAATTCGCGCGGGTCGACCGGGGTCAGCCGCGAGCGGGCCGATCTGGCCCACCGGCAGCAGGTGCGGGAGATGGGCGACATCCTTGCCCGGCACTGGCAGGGCGAAGTGCCGCTCGTCTATGCGGGCGACTTCAACACCCGCAACGTGCCGTTCCGCTTCGATCTCAAGGACGAGCGGCTGCCGGGCGAACTCGCCCACCGGTTCTGCTTCAACCATCCTGAACGGTGCCGCATCACGATGTCGTGGGACAGCGACGAGCCATGGATGGATACGCAGGACCTTCAGGGCTACGCCTCCTCGCGCCGCATCCGCGTCGAACCCGTCGCCATCGCGGCCGAGTTCGACGCGCCGGTCGACGGCGAGATGCTGTCGGATCACGACGCGCTGCGCGTCACCTACCGGTTGTCGTGGCGCGTCGATGGCCAGCCGTGGAGCGACGGCCTGCAGGCCGATGCCGGGGCCGGCGCGGCGGAACAGGCGTTGGGGGCGGAACCCGCGCCGTAGAACGCTAGCGCGCCAGCCCCCGATCGCGGTCGAGCAGGAGCTGGAACAGGATGGCGCGCGTCTGGCCGCAGATCTCGCCGTCGATCCGCTCCGGGCGCCAGCGCCGCTGGAAAGCCTCCACCGCCTTGCGTCCTTCCGTGATGTCGTAGCCGAACCGCTCCAGCGCGAGGAGGAAGGTGGCATCGTTGTCGTACGGATCGCCGCGCTCGAGCTTGTCCGGCCGGGCGAGGCACTGCCGCACCGCCGCGAGCCGGTCCCAAGGGAACAGCTCTCCGGGATCGATCTTGCGCGCAGGCGCGACATCCGAATGGCCGACGACGTTGGCGCGCGGAATGTCGTGGGTGCGCCGGATCCGGGCGAGCAGCGGGAGCAGCGCCCCAATCTGCGCGTCGGCGAATGGCCGGTAGCCGCCGGCATGGCCGGGATGGTCGAGCTCGATGCCGATGCTGGCCGAGTTCACGTCCCGAAGGCCGCGCCAGTAGGACTGCCCCGCATGCCAC
Source organism: Erythrobacteraceae bacterium CFH 75059 (assembly GCA_004331795.1). Lineage (GTDB taxonomy): Bacteria > Pseudomonadota > Alphaproteobacteria > Sphingomonadales > Sphingomonadaceae > Qipengyuania_B > Qipengyuania_B thermophila. The sequence continues at coordinate 20,051 of SJSR01000006.1, read as the reverse complement.
GCCCGCCGGTCCTCGGCGACAAGCTGGGTGACGGCGCCCGCTTCGCTGATGAAGTAGTGCGCCGACACCTTGCTGGCCGGGTCGCACAGGCGCTCCAGCGCCGCGTCCGCCGGCATCTCCGTGTAGTGCAGCACCACCATCGTGACGGGCAGCACGCGCGCGTCATGGTTGGGCGAGAGGCGGACGTGGTGGACCAGCTCTCCGTCAGCCTCGGGGCGCTGCATCAGCCGATCCACCCGTCTCCGAACGGAAGAACCGCCCCCATGAGGAGCGTGGTGTCGGTGCGCTGGTACTGCAGGCTGCCGCCCTTTGCTTCGGCCAGGAGCGCAAGCATGTGGGCTGCGGCGGTGCGGCTGCTGAGCCCGGCGTCGTCGAGCGCGCCTTCGAGCGCGCGACCGATCTCCTCGTCGAAGGCGATCCGGCTGCCGGTGGCCCGCACCACGATCTCGCTCTGCCCGTCACTGATCTCGGCGCCGATGTCGAGCGTGCCGCCCCGCACGAGCGCCTCCAGCCCGATCTGCGCGAGGTTGAGCATCACCTTGACCGCGTCCTTGAGCAGCGCGCTGCTGGTCAGCGCCCAGTGCAGCGTGACGCGGCTGTTGCTGCCCGCGAGCGCCTCGATCAGGGCGCGCGGCTCCTCCACCGGCACGCTTTCGTTGAAGCCTCCGGCCGCCCCAAACGCCAGGCGGAAGAACTTCAGCTTGTCGGCGCTCGTGCGCGCGCTCTGTTCCAGCAGCTCGATGCAGCGTGCGCGCATGGCCGGATCGCGCTCCTCTGCCAGCAGCTCCAGTCCGTTGTTCAAGGCGCCGATGGGGGACAGCAGATCGTGACACAGGCGCGAGCACAGCATGGCGGCAAGCTCGATCGCGTCGGTGTCCCTCATGATCGGCAATCTCCCCGGTGCAAACGGCAACGCTCCGCCTTAGCGGTCAAACCCTTGCAGTGGAAGCGGGTCGAATCCTCCGGCGCGCGCCCGCCACGCCCGCAAGGTCCAGCCGCCCTCCGCGCTCCGGCCGGCGATCGCCCAGACGGCGCCGTCTGCCGCCGCCATGGCGCGGTCCGCGGCCGACGGCTCGGGCGGGCCTTGGGGATGCGAGTGGTAGCAGCCCAGCACCTCCAGCCCCCTCGCCCGCGCGCTCCGCTGGACGGCGAGGAGCACCTCGGGAGCGATGAAGAAGAACGCGTGCGGATGCGGATGAACATTGGCGGCGGGGATGGCGCGCGTGACCGTGCCGGCGCGGCCGAGCAGCAGGCCGCAGCACTCCTCCGGCGCCTGTCGTGCCGCCATGGCGGTCACGGCGGCGCACACCTTTCTTGCGATCACGATCGCCATGGATCATTGCCATAGCATGGATGCGGAGCGCATCATCACCGGCACGCTCGCGGCGCCAGACCGCCTCGACCGCGCCCTCGCCGCCGCGACCGGCCTGTCACGCGAGCGGGTGAAGCGCCTTCTCGCATCCGGCGCCGTGTCGCTCGACGGCGCCCCCGCGCGCGATCCGTCGGCCCGCGCCGCCGCCGGCGCCGCCTATGCCGTGCGGCTCGCGGCGCCGCAGCCACTGGCGACTCCGGCGCAGGACATCCCCCTCGACATCGTGTTCGAGGACAAGGATCTGCTGGTGGTGAACAAGCCCGCCGGCCTCGTCGTTCACCCGGCAGCCGGCAATCCCGACGGCACGCTCGTCAACGCGCTTCTGCACCATTGCCGGGGCACACTGTCGGGGATCAACGGAACCGCACGGCCGGGCATCGTCCACCGCATCGACAAGGATACGAGCGGCCTGCTGGTCGTCGCCAAGACCGACCGCGCGCACGAGAACCTCGGCGACCAGTTTTCCCGCCACGCGGTCCACCGCCGCTATGTCGCGGTCTGCAACGGCCACCCTCAACCCTCCTCCGGCACGGTGACGGCGCGGATCGGGCGTTCCCCGCACGACCGCAAGCGCATGGCGGTGCTGCCGGCGGACAGCGCGCGCGGCAAGCATGCCGTGACCCACTACCGCCTGCTGCAGGTTCTTAAGGATTGCAGCGTAATCGAATGCCGGCTGGAGACGGGGCGCACGCACCAGGTGCGGGTTCATCTCGCATCCATCGGGCACCCGCTCGTCGGCGATCCGGTCTACGGCCGCGCGGTGCCTGCCCTGCGCCCGGTGCTGACGCGCCTCGGCTTTGCCCGGCAGGCACTGCATGCGGCCGAGCTCGGCTTCGCGCATCCGCAAAACGGGAGACAGTTGAGGTTCAGCGCGCCGCTGCCACAGGATATGGTGGAACTCATCGAAGAAAACGCACGTTGAAATCGCGATAATGCAACCCCGTCCGGGGCAATTTTCTGCTAGCAGGACGTTCTATCCGCACATCGGCATCGCATCGGGTTCAGCAAGGGCGCAATGGCCGCCCAGGGAAGGCAAGGGAACACGTGTCCACGAGCAAGCGCACCTCGGTTCCGGCTCTCAACGGCGAGCAGAGCCTCAACCGCTATCTGGCTGAAATCAAGAAGTTCCCCGTGCTCACGGCGGAGCAGGAATACATGCTGGCCAAGCGCTATGCCGAACATGGCGATCCCGAGGCGGCCGCGCAGCTGGTGACCAGCCATCTGCGGCTGGTGGCGAAGATCGCCATGGGGTACCGCGGCTACGGCCTGCCGGTCAGCGACCTCATCTCGGAAGGCAATGTCGGGCTGATGCAGGGCGTGAAGAAGTTTGAGCCCGATCGCGGCTTCCGCCTCGCCACCTATGCCATGTGGTGGATCAAGGCGTCGATCCAGGAGTTCATCCTGCGCTCCTGGTCGCTGGTGAAGATGGGCACGACGGCCGCACAGAAGAAGCTGTTCTTCAACCTGCGCCGGATGAAGAAGAACCTCGACGCGTATGAGGATGGCGACCTGCATCCCGACGACGTGGCGAAGATCGCCACAGATCTTGGCGTGCCGGAGCAGGAGGTCATCAACATGAACCGGCGCATGATGATGGGCGGCGACGGGTCGCTCAACGTCGCGATGCGCAACGGTGAAGAAGGCTCGGGCGAGTGGCAGGACTGGCTCACCGACGATCGGCCGCTGCAGGACGAGCTTGTCGCCGACGACCAGGAACGAATCCTGCGGCACGAGATGCTGACGGAGGCGCTCGAAAGCCTCAACGAACGCGAGAAGCACATCCTGACCGAACGGCGCCTGACCGACGACCCGCAAACGCTGGAGGAACTGTCGCAGGTCTACGACGTCTCGCGCGAGCGCATCCGCCAGATCGAGGTGCGCGCTTTTGAGAAGCTGCAGAAGGCGATGCAGCGGATTGCTGGGGAGCGGCTGCTGCCGGCGCCCGCCGCGTCATAGGCCGCCCCTCCATGCGGCATCAGGCGGCCGTGTCCGGAAGGCGATGTGACACGCTCTGAGCAACGCGGGCTGGCAGGCGACGCCAGCCTTTGCAGGCGCTCAACCCATCCGCTACTCCGTGGGCGTCATGTTGCGTCTCGCCCGGTTTCTGCTGTCCCTTCTTCTGGGCTTCATCCTGCTCAGCCTGGCGGTGGTGATCGTCTACCGCTTCGTCCCGGTGCCGGTCACCGCCACCATGCTGATGGACGAGAACGGCTGGACGCGCGACTGGACTGCGCTGTCGGACATCGACCGTGACCTCGTCCGCGCCGTGATCGCGGCCGAGGACGGCAAGTTCTGCCAGCACAACGGCTTCGACGCCGAGGCGATCGAGCAGGCGTTTCGCGAGAACATGCAGGGCGGGCGGGTGATCCGCGGCGGTTCCACCATCAGCCAGCAGACGGCCAAGAACGTGTTCCTGTGGCAGGGCGGCGGCTACCTGCGCAAAGGACTTGAAGCCTGGCTCACCTTCCTGATTGAAAACCTCTGGGGCAAGCGCCGCATCATGGAGGTGTACCTCAACGTCGCCGAAACCGGGATCGGCACCTATGGCGTGGAAGCCGGGGCGCGGCGTTATTTTGACAAATCCGCCGCCAGCCTGTCGCCGGCAGAAGCCGCACGCATGGCAGCGGCCCTTCCCCAGCCCAAGGCGCGGGCGGTCAACGCCCCGCGCGGCTGGACCCGCCGTTACGGCAACCTGATCCAGCAACGCATGACCATCGTCCGCCGCGACGGCCTCGACGCGTGCGTGTATAATCCGGGGTGAGGCACTGCTCTGTCCACGTGTAGTTATTCAGCGGCTGAAGAAGGTCAGACGCTTGTCAGGCGTTCCCGCAGGCGGCGTGCGCTGTTCGCCAGGACCCGGACGCCGGGAGTACGATCGAACCACTTGAGGTCAGCGACGTCGCTGGCAGAGTCGCGGTAATCGGCAAGCGGCAGAAACTCCGTCACCAATTCAGGATGGTATCGCCTGAACCAGACATAGGCGCCATCGATGGGCGGGCGAATGGCCGGGTCAAAATCCGAGCGCACGATGCGTGAGTCGAACTTCGTTGAGCGTTGCAGAAGCGAATTGAGAAATGGCACAAGCTTCTCCAGCGCCGCGACCGAAAACCCCATGCAATGCGAACCTTGAATGTCGGCGCTCAGCAGATCATCGGCGTCGCTTGCCTGCGCATAGCCACCGTAGAGGATGTCGGTTTCTGGTGACGGAGCAAGCCACCGCGCTTCGGGTCTGAAGCGGCAATCGTCCTCGAGCACCAGAACCGAAGAGCGCGCTGCCCAAGCCTCGCTCAGGACCGCGAGATGGCTGCGGAAGCAGCCATGCGCCCCCGGCCGGTGGAACAAGCCCGGACGGGTCTCCTTGGTCGCCGTGTAGAAGCCGATGCGGGCATCGCCGGACATGCCAAGGCGGGCAAACTCCCGCTCCATCTCGCGCCGGCGATCGGTCCGATGCGCAAGGTTGATAACGCGGATCAGTTCGAATTGGTCGAGCACCGCGACTTTCCGATCCGTCTTGATGAAGGCGTCGCCTTCAACATACGCTGCCGCCGTCCGCCTCGCAAACCTGTTCCGGGCAGACCATACCTTAGGCTCAGGCGCCGAGCCACCTCGCTGTCGCGTGCGGAAGCATCGCTCCGGCCCTGCAAAGCCGCCGCACCCGCGCCGGGCGCACATTACAGGCTCGGGTACATGGGCGGGCAGATGAAATGATCAGACGCTGTGTTCGCGGTGTCCGTCAGGCCGCCGCTTCCTTCTTCTCGGCCTTGCCGTGGCGGACCTGGACCGGAGCCTTGCGGCCTTCGACGACCTCCTTGTCGATCACGATCTCGTCCACCCCGTCCATGTCCGGCAGGTCGAACATCGTGTCGAGCAGGATGCCTTCGACGATCGAGCGCAGCCCGCGCGCGCCGGTCTTGCGCAGGATCGCCTTCTGCGCGATCGTCTCCAGCGCGTCCTGCGTGAAGGTCAGCTCCACGTCCTCCAGCTCGAACAGCTTGCGGTACTGCTTGACCAGCGCGTTCTTGGGTTCGGACAGGATCTGGACGAGAGCATCGACATCGAGATCCGTCAGTGTCGCGATCACCGGCAGACGGCCGACGAATTCCGGGATCAGCCCGAACTTGAGCAGGTCTTCAGGTTCGCCCTTCTCCAGCAGTTCGCCGACGCGACGCTTGTCGGGATCGGCAACATGCGCGCCGAACCCGATCGACCGCTTCTGCAGACGGTCGGCGATGATCTTGTCGAGCCCGGCAAACGCCCCGCCGCAGATGAACAGGATGTTGGTGGTGTCGACCTGCAGGAACTCCTGCTGCGGATGCTTGCGCCCGCCCTGCGGCGGGACGGAGGCGGTGGTGCCCTCCATCAGCTTGAGCAGCGCCTGCTGCACCCCCTCGCCCGACACGTCGCGGGTGATCGACGGGTTCTCCGCCTTGCGGGTGATCTTGTCGATTTCGTCGATGTAGACGATGCCGTGCTGCGCCTTCTCGACATTGTAGTCCGATGCCTGCAGCAGCTTGAGAATGATGTTCTCCACATCCTCGCCGACATAACCAGCCTCTGTGAGGGTGGTCGCGTCGGCCATGGTGAAGGGCACGTCGAACGTGCGCGCCAGCGTCTGCGCCAGCAGCGTCTTGCCCGATCCGGTCGGCCCGACCAGCAGGATGTTGGACTTCGCCAGTTCGACGTCGCCCGACTTGCCGGAGTGCTTCAGCCGCTTGTAGTGGTTGTGCACCGCCACCGACAGCACCCGCTTCGCCCGGTCCTGCCCAATCACGTAGTCGTTAAGGGTGGCAAAGATTTCCTGCGGCGTCGGAACGTCGCCTTCCTTGCGGCCGACGATGCCGGCCTTCGTCTCCTCGCGGATGATGTCGTTGCACAGCTCGACGCATTCATCGCAGATGAACACGGTCGGACCGGCAATCAGCTTGCGCACCTCATGTTGCGACTTGCCGCAGAAGCTGCAGTAAAGGGTGCTCTTGCTGTCGGAATTGCTCAATTTCGTCATTCCCAGGTTTTCCGAACCTTCCGGACGGGAGATTCGACGGAGTCTAGTGCCGACCCCGGATTAATCAACACGCGTTCCGCGCCGCGCAAGACGCGCTCCGCGCGGCGCCGCGTTCTGGCACGCTTCTGTCACCGGGCGGACCTGTCACGGAGCGGGGCAACGAAGCGTTAACCCGCGGGAACGGATCGCCGCTATTCCGGCGCGCCGCCGCTGCCCTTGTCACCCTCACCCGGCGTGTCCGTCTCCGGCCGGCTCTCGAACACCTTGTCGACGATGCCGAACTTCATCGCCTCTTCCGCTTCGAGGAACGTGTCGCGGTCCATGGCGCGCTCGATGTCGCTGAGGCTCTGTCCCGTGTACTTCACGTAGAGGTCGTTCATCCGCTGGCGGATGCGCAGGATCTCGCGCGCCTGAATTTCGATGTCGGACGCCATGCCGCGCGCGCCGCCGGACGGCTGATGGACCATGATCCGCGCGTTGGGCAGCGCGATGCGCATCCCCGGCTCTCCCGCGGCCAGCAGGAACGAGCCCATCGAGGCGGCCTGACCCACGCACACGGTGGAGACCCGCGGCTTGATGTACTGCATGGTGTCGTGGATCGCCATGCCCGCCGTCACCACGCCGCCGGGCGAATTGATGTACATGGAGATCGGCTTCGACGGATTCTCGGATTCGAGGAACAGGAGCTGCGCCACGATGAGGGAAGCCATGGTGTCCTCGACCTGACCGGTGACGAAGACGATGCGTTCACGCAGCAGGCGGGAGAAGATGTCGAAGCTGCGCTCGCCCCGGCTGGTCTGCTCGACCACCATCGGCACCAGCGCGCCCGTCACCGGATCTTGGGTGAAGCGTCCCTGCGTGCCATAGGCGTCGGTGCCGAACAGGTCGATCATGGGGGAAAGGTCCTCTTGTCCAGAAATGCGAGGCCCTATGTCGCCATCGCCCGGCGCAATTCAAGGGCGTTAACGGTGTCGCACGGAGGGGCGGGCCTTGCCGGACGGTCAAGGCTTGTGCGGCGCGGCAGCCCCCGTCAGGATACTGACATGATCAGACCGCTTCTGGCAGCGTGTGCCCTCTCCCTTATCGGGAGCCAACCTCTTCTCGCGCAGGAGCGGCGGGAAGAGACGCCCACGCTCAGGATCGAGCCGCCGACATCGGAACTTCCGGTCCCTTGGTTTCCCGCGGAGCGGCCAGAAGAAGCGGACCTTTTGGCAAACCTCGTGGCGATCTCGACCCACGAGGGCGGGGCGGACGGCGTCAACGCCATCGTCACGCTCAACCCGGATGTGCAGCGCGACATTCGCGCCGCCCTCGACCGGCGCCTGCCGCTTGCCGGCCGCACCGTGCTGGTGAAGGACAACATCGAAACGCGCGAGCTGCCGACCACCGCCGGGAGCCTTGCGCTGGCCGGCAACGGCACGGGCCGCGACGCGCCGCTGATCGCGCGGCTGCGGCAGGCCGGAGGTGCGGTGCTGGGCAAGACCAACCTGTCGGAATGGGCGAACATCCGGGACACGAACTCCACCAGCGGATGGAGCGCGTTGGGCGGCCTCACCCGCAATCCGCACGCCGTCGACCGCAACGCCTGCGGCTCCTCCTCGGGCAGCGGGGCGGCGGTGGCGGCGGGGTTCGCGTGGGCGGCGCTCGGGACGGAGACGAACGGATCGATCACCTGCCCCGCCTCCGTCAACGGGGTGGTCGGGTTCAAGCCGACGGTGGGTCTCGTCAGCCGCACCCACATCGTTCCGATCAGCGGCACGCAGGACACCGCCGGTCCCATGGCGCGCACCGTGCGCGACGCGGCGATGCTGCTCACCGCCATCAGCGGCCACGACCCGGCCGATCCGGCCACCGCCGAAGCCGACCGTCACCGCACCGATTTCGCCGCCGCGCTTGAGGGAGCCTCGCTGAAAGGCATGCGGATCGGGGTTCTCACCCGGCAGGTTGGGAGCGATGCGCGCGTGGCGGCGCTTCTCGAGCAGGCCAAGGCCGACATGGTGGCGGCCGGAGCGGTGCTGGTCCCCGTCGACTATGACTGGCCCGACGGGTTCTGGAGCCGCGCCCTTGCCGTGCTGCTGTTCGAGCTGCGGCGCGACATGGACGCCTATCTCGCCAGCCTGCCGGATCCGGCGATGCCGGACACGCTCGCCGATCTCGTCGCCTTCAACGCGGCCAACGCCGCGGCGGAGCTTCGCTGGTTCGGACAGGACCTGTTCGAACGCGCGCTGACGGCGAGGGATGAGGCGGCATACCGCGCGGCTTTGGAGACGAACCTGCGGGCGACGCGGGAGGAGGGCATCGACCGGCTGCTGGCGGAGCACGAGGTGGCGGTCCTGATCGCCCCGACGACTGGCCCCGCATGGCCGATCGACCTTGTGCTCGGAGACCACTTCCCCCGCGGGATCGGGGCGGGCGCGCTGGCGGCCATCGCCGGCTATCCGCACCTCACCGTGCCCATGGGCGCGGTCGAGCGCCTGCCCGTGGGCCTCAGCTTCATCGGCGGGCGCTGGCAGGATGCGGCCATCCTGCGTGCCGGCGCGGCGTTCGAACAAATTCGCAGCGCGCCGGTGCCATCTCCGTCGTTCCGGCGTTGGGAGCCGTAACCTACCGGATCAGCGAGTTTTTCCCATGTTCGAGTTCGAGCCGCGCATGTTCCTGTTCGTGCTGTTCGGCATGGGTCTGATGGCGACCTCGCTGGCGGAACGGTGGCTCGCCGACCGGTGGCTTTCGCTGCCGATCGCCTATGTGCTGCTGGGCTACGGCATCTTCTCGCTGCCGCTGGGCCTGCCGAACATCAATCCCGCCGCCGACGGGTTTGATGCCACCGTCCTCGAATATGCGTCCGAGTTCATCGTCATCGCCTCGCTGATGGGCGCGGGGCTTGCCCTCGACCGTCCGGTGAGCTGGTCCAACTGGCGTCAGGTCTGGCCGCTGCTGGTGATCGCGATGCCGCTCTGCATCGCTGCGGTCGCGGCGCTGGGGTGGGGTCTTCTGGGGCTGCCGGTCGCCACCGCCCTGTTGCTGGGCGCCGCGCTTGCCCCCACTGACCCGGTGCTCGCGAGCAGCGTGTCGGTCGGTCCGCCGGGCGACAAGCGCCGTCACGACGTGCGCTTCAGCCTGACCACCGAAGCAGGCCTGAACGACGGGCTTGCCTTTCCGTTCGTCTATCTCGCCATTGGCGCGGTCGGCGTGGCCGGCATCGGCACGTGGACGGCCGAATGGTTTGCGGTGGATCTGGTCTGGCGCGTCGCGGCCGGCGTCGTGGCGGGGCTGATCACGGGCCGGCTTGCGGCCTGGTACATCTTCGAGCGGGGCGGAGACGCGGCGCTCGACGCCGACGGCCCGCGCAAGGGCGAGCACACCGCCGAAGGGCTGATCGTGCTCGGCTCGCTGCTGTTTTCCTACGGCTTTGCCGAGATGGTTCAGGGCTATGGATTCCTAGCGGTGTTCGTCGCCGCCGTCACCGCCCGCCAGTACGAAAGCCGCAGCCGCTACCACCGGATGAGCCACCATTTCATCGAGCAGGTGGAAAAAATCGTCCTCGTCGCCATGCTGTTCGCCTTTGGCGCCATGCTCGCCAGCGGGGTGCTCGCGCAGCTGACCTTGGCGGGCGCGCTGATCGGCGTGCTGCTCGTGTTTGCGATCCGGCCGCTGTCGGGGCTCCTCGCCGAATGGCGTTCGCCGCTGCCGATGCCGGGCAAGCTCGCGGTCGCCTTTCTCGGGGTCCGGGGACTGGGTTCGATCTACTATCTTGCTTACGGCCAGAACAGCGCGGATTTCGGACAGCTCGGCACGGTCTGGTCGGTGGCGAGCTTCACCATCCTTCTGTCGATCCTCGTCCACGGCGTGAGCGCCAACCGGGTCATGCGCTTCGTGGAGAGCCGCGGCCATCACATCCACGAAGGCGAGGACGACCGCCTTCCGCCTGCCGACGCGGCGAAGGCATAGCCTCTCGCTGCGTCGGCGCAAAAGTGCATCTCGATCCCCGGCCAACCCGCCGGGACCGGTCAGGCGGCGGAACCGCTTTCCTTGGCGGGAGGTGTGTCGGAGGCGGCCTTCCCGCCGCTCTTGCGAGCCGGGGCGCGTTTCTTCGGCTTGTCGTCTGCGTCCGCCTTCGCCGCCGCATCCACGGCCGGCGCAGCGTCATCGGCCTTGCGCCGGGTGCGGGGCTTGCGCGCGGGCGCGGGCGCGTCCACTGCTCCGTCAGCGGCGTCGTCGCTGCGGCCCGCCTCTTTACCGGCAGCCGCATCCCCGCTCTCGTCCGCAGCCTTGTCCTTCGCCTTGGTCTTCGCACTGGTCTTGCGCGCCGGCTTGCTTTCCTTGGCGGCGCCCGCCTCCGGCTTGGACTGCGGCGCGCCCTCCTCGGCTTCGATCGCCGCCTCCAATTCCGCGCGCGTCACCTCGCGGTCGGTAATTTCCGCCTTGCCGAACAGGAAGTCGACCACCTTGTCCTCGTAGAGCGGCGCCCGCAGCTGGGCGGCCGCCATCGGCTCGGACTGCACGTAGTCGATGAAGCGCTGCCGGTCCTCGGCGCGGTACTGCTGCGCCGCCTGCTGGATCAGCATGTTCATTTCCTGACTGCTGATCTGGATGTCGTTGGCCTGTCCGATCTGCGACAGCAGCAGGCCAAGCCGCACCCTTCGTTCGGCGATGCGGCGGTAGTCGTCGCGCTCGGCTTCGATCTCCTTGCGCGCCTCGGCAGGATCTTCGGCGCGTTCCACCTCCTGCTCGAGCTGGCGCCAGATCTGCGCGAACTCGGCTTCGACCATGCCCTCGGGGACAGCGAAGTCGTGCCCGGCCGCCAGATGGTCGAGCAGCGCGCGCTTCATCTGCGTCCGGGTGAGACCCGCGGTCTCCTGCTCCAGCTGCGCCCGCATGATGTCACGCAGCTTGGCGATGCCGTCGAGGCCGAATTGGCGGGCGAAATCGTCGTCCAGCCTCGCCTCGCCGGGGATCTTCACGGCATGAACCGTCACCGCAAACTGCGCCTCCCGTCCGGCGAGGTGGCTGGCCTGGTAATCCTCGGGGAAGGTGACGGTGATGGTCCGCTGCTCTCCGGCTGTCACGCCGGCAAGCTGATCCTCGAAACCGGGTATGAAGGTTCTGGAGCCGAGCACCAGCGACGCGCCTTCGGCCTTGCCGCCCTCGAACGCCTCCCCATCGATGCTGCCGGCAAAGTCGATCACGAGCTGGTCGCCGTCCCCGGCCTTGTGCCCCTCGGGCGCATCGGCATAGCTCTTGTTCTGGCCCGCCAGCCGCTCCAGCGCCGCGTCGACGTCGGCGTCGCTGACCGGCACGGTCAAGCGGTCGAGGCGGATGCCCTCGAGCGAAGGGGTTTCGACCTCCGGCAGGACTTCGAGATCGACCGACACTTCGGCGTCCTTGCCGTTCTCGTAGCCGTCCTCCAGCTGCACCTGCGGCTGCATCGCCGGGCGCAGATGCTTGTCGCGCAGGAGCGCGTCCACCGCCTCGCGCACCGTGTCGTTGAGCGCCTGCGCATGCAGCTGCTCGCCATGCATCTTGCGGACCAGATTGGCCGGCACCTTGCCCGGCCGGAACCCCGGCATCCGCACCTGCGGAGCGATGCGGCCGAGTTCCGCGTCGACGCGCGCTGCAATCTCGCCCGCCGGAATGGTCAGGCGGTATCCGCGCTTCAGGCCGGCATCGGTCGTCTGGGTGATCTGCATAGGTCTGTTCTGCTGCCTCTACTTCGAAAGCTTCACGACAAGGGCGGGGGTGGGCGGACTGGTGCGGGCGAAGGGACTCGAACCCCCACATCATGCGATACTGGTACCTAAAACCAGCGCGTCTACCAATTCCGCCACGCCCGCCGAACGCGCAACGCGTCGAAGCCGGCAGCCCCGCCGCGCATGATGCCAGCGCCTCTAGAGACGTTGCCGCCAAAGGGCAAGCGCGCGAACCGCGGCGCGGGAACAGGTCCGCGGCCGCGTTCGTTCGACGCTGCGGAAGGACTGACATCATGGTCACGCCACTGCCCGAACCCGTCCCCTTGCCGATCGACACGGATCGGCGCCCCCTGGGCGCCAGCGAGCTGGAGCGCGACGCCGACGCGGCCGGGATCGACGCGGACGAGGCGGTCACGCAGCGTCGCCCCGACCGCGAGCAACCCGGCGAAGTGGCAAGCCCGGCCCTTCTCCCTCCCGACTAGGAGTGTTCATGGCCACCACCCCCGAACCGCCCGCGCCCGATACGATCGAGCCGGCCTCGCCTCCGGAAAGCCCGCCGATGCCGGCGCCGATGGAAGAACCGGGCACGACGCCCGACGAGATCGACCCGCCGCAGCCGGACTATGACCAGCCCGACACCGCTCCGAGCGAAGCGCCGCCGCAGACCCTGTAGGCCGCGCCGCGCTTTGTCGGTTGCCCTGCCGCAGCCGGCAGCCTAGAGCCGCCCTCCATGTCCGAAGATCTTCTCGACACAGCCGAGCAGGGTGCAGCCGCGGCACCGGACGTGCCGCCCGACCATCTGTCGGTCAACCCGCGCAGCCCTGCCTTCGACGCGGCGCTGCTGCGCCGGGGTGTGGGCATCCGCTTCAAGGGACGGGTCCGCCGCGACGTGGAGGAATACTGCATCTCCGAAGGGTGGGTGCGCGTGCAGGCCGGCAAAAGCGTCGATCGCCATGGACGGCCGCTGACCATCCGGCTCAACGGACCGGTCGAGGCATGGTTCGAGGATCTGGGCGAGGCGGCGCCGGTTGCCCGCGCGGCGTCCTGAGATGTCGTGCCCGGCGCGCAAGGGCGTGTGCCTGACGGCAGGATGAAGCCGCGCGTTGTCATCATCGGCCGGCCCAATGTCGGCAAGTCCACGCTGTTCAACCGTCTGGTCGGCAAGAAGCTGGCGCTCGTCGACGACCAGCCCGGCGTCACGCGCGACCGCCGCTACGGCGATGCCGAACTTGCCGGCCTTCAGTTCACCATCGTCGACACGGCCGGGTGGGAGGAGGAGGACCCCACCTCCCTGCCCGGACGGATGCGGGCCCAGACCGCCGCCAGCCTCGAAGGCGCGGCCGCGGCCCTGCTGGTCGTCGATGCCCGCGCGGGCCTGACGCCTCTGGACGAGGAGATCGCGCGCTATCTGCGTGAACAGCGCGGCGCGGCCGTGCCGGTCGTGCTCGTCGCCAACAAGGCGGAAGGCCGCGGAGCAGAGCCGGGGATCCTCGAAGCCTACGCCCTCGGCATGGGGGAGCCGGTGGCGATCAGCGCGGAACACGGTCAGGGCATGGCCGACCTCTTCGACGCCCTGCTGCCGCTGCTCGAACAGGCGGAGACGACGGGGTCCGGCGGTGCAGCGGCGCAAGACGGCGAAGACCCGTCCCCGTCCGGACCGCTGAAGCTGGCCATTGTCGGCCGGCCCAATGCAGGCAAATCGACCCTCGTCAACCGCCTGCTTGGCGAGGACCGGCTGCTGACCGGGCCGGAGGCGGGGATCACGCGCGACTCGATCGCGGTCGACTGGACCTGGACCGATGCCAGCGGTGTGCCGCACGAGGTGCGCCTCATCGACACCGCGGGGATGCGCAAGAAGGCGAAGGTCGACGACAAGCTGGAACGGCTGGCTGTCGCCGATGCGCGCCACGCCGTCGACTTCGCGGAGGTGGTGGTGCTGCTGCTCGACGCGACGCGCGGTCTCGAGCACCAGGACCTCAAGATCGCCAACATGGTGCTCGAGGAAGGCCGGGCACTCATGATCGCGATCAACAAATGGGACGTGGCGCAGGATGCCAGTCGCCTGTTCAACGGCATCAAGCTGGCCCTCGACGAGGGGCTGGCGCAGGTCCGCGGCCTCCCCGTCCTCACCGTCAGCGCGCGCACGGGCAAGGGTCTGGACGCGATGATCGGCGCGGCATTCGAGCTGCGCGAGGCGTGGAGCCGGCGCGTGCCGACGGCGGCGCTCAACCGCTGGTTCGAATCCGCGCTGGAGGCCAATCCGCCCCCTGCCCCCGGTGGCAAGCGCATCAAGCTGCGCTACATCACGCAGGCCGGCACCCGCCCGCCGCGGTTCGTGGTCTTCGGCACCCGGCTCGACCTTCTGCCCGCCAGCTACGAGCGGTATCTGGTGAACGGCATCCGCCGGGATCTCGGCCTCGGCGCGGTTCCCGTGCGCGTGACCCTCCGCTCGGCCAGCAATCCCTTCGACCGGTCGCGGCGATGATCGAGCACGGCCTTCTCGACCTGCCGTTTCTCGATCAGGCGCGCAGCACGCCCTATGTGCAGTCGGTCGTCCAGCTCAGCCTTGCCCCCGCGTTCCTGCTGGCGGGCATTGGCGCGATCATGAACGTGATGACAAATCGGCTGATCTGGGTCGCGAACCGGATCGAGCGGATCGAGCAGTCGGCGCGCGAGGGGACCGCCGGCTCATCGGTGCGCGACCTGCCCGCGCTGGAACAGCGCCGCATCTACGCGCAGGGTGCGGTGATGCTGAGCACGGCCGCGGCGCTCATCATCAGCGTGGTGATCGCGCTCCTGTTCGTGAGCGCCTTCATCCAGCCCCGGATCGGCGTGCTGATCGCCGGTTTCTGGATCCTGTCGATGGTGCTCCTGGTGGGCGGTCTTGCCCTGTTCCTGCTGGAAACGCGGGTGGCCACGCACCGCAACCGCCAGCGGATGCGCGAACGGCGCGATGCCCATCGACGCGGCGGAGAGGGCGACGGCAGCGCGCAGCCCTGACGGTGCGGCCGGAGCCGGTCAGCGCCGCCGCGTTCAGAATTTCGCAACCATCTTGTGGCACTCCGACGGGCGATGGCTGCGGCTCCGAAGGATCGGCCGCGGCCGCTGCGGGACGCGAACGGCTTCGGAGAGGCGGAAGGCGCGGTCATGGTGGCCTTGTTCAAAGCGGTGATGCCGGCGACCTTGCTGACCTGGATCGTGTGCCTGTTCATCGGCTCGGCCGGGTCGGGTGGCGGATTCCTGCACATCCAGCCGCTGCTGCTGGCCGATCACCGGATCTTCTGGTCCTGGCCGCTGTTTCTCGCCGGCACGCTGCTCTCGTGGTTCATCTACACGATGCTGGAGTGACGCTGGACCGCGTCAGCGGCGAAGCGGCTGCACCCGCCCGTAGGTGAGACTGCGCCACAGCCACTCCAGCGGCCCGAAGCGGAACCGCGCCAGCCACGGCGCCGACCACGCCAGCATGCCGATGACGACGAGCACGGCCACGCCGTAGAGCTCCCAGCGGTTCAGGGTGCCGAACAGTCCCAGCCCCCAGCCATGGAAAACCGGCAGCAGGACGAGCGAGGTGCCGATGTAGTTGCTGAAGGCGACCCGGCCGGCGGCGCGGATGCGCCCGGCCAGGAAACCCTGCCGCTGCGCGGAGAGGACCAGCAGCAGCCCGGCCAGTCCGAGGATCATCGGCAGCCGGGGGAGCGCCGTGGTGCCCATCACCGCGGCCAGCGAGTCCCAGTAGGTCAGCCCGGCGCGCAGCTCTGCCAGCCCGATGAGGAACGTCGCCGCACCGCCGGTCAGCAGCCCCGCCACGCTCAGCGCCAGCAGCCGTGACAGACGCTCAGGCGGGTGGAAGAAGCCTGTGCGCAAGAGCCCCATGCCGAGCACCGTCAGCGGCAGCGTCTCGCACAGCACCAGCAGCAGGGTGGAAGCGAGCGCCGCCGGAAGCTCACGCCAGCTTGCCGCCACAACGTCGAGGTAGCGGCCACCCTGGACCAGATCGGCAAAGGCGCGCTCCTGCGCGAGCGTGACGCTCTCGGCCGTCTGGAACTGGGCCTGCAACGGCCCCATGCCGCCGCCAGGGTCGAGCGAGCCGGCGGCCGTCCACGCGACGAACAGGTACATCGCACCCAGCACCGCCGCGCCCACGCCATACCCGACGAACCCGGCCCACAGCAGCCTCCTGCCGCTCCACTTCACCAGCGGCAGCGCCAGCAGGCCCGCCATCGCGTAGGACATCAGGATGTCGCCCTGCCACAGCAGCACGAAGTGCGCCGCTCCGAAACCAAACAGCCAGAGCAGCCGGCGTAGCTCGACGGCCGGGCCGAAGCCGCGTCGGCGCAACCGGTCCCGCATCAGCACCAGACCGGCGCCGAACAGGACGGTGAACAGTCCGCGCATCTTGCCGTCGATCAGCACGAGCTGCACCAGCCATCCCGTCTGGGCCTGCTCTCCCGCGGGGGTCAGGAAGGCGCCGGGATAGAAGGTGGCGGAGAGCGGATGTCCGAACCCCGCGATGTTGGCGAACACGATTCCCATGACGGCGATGCCGCGCACGAAGTCGAGCGACTCGATCCGCTCGCTCTCCGCCGTCGGCGCGGGCGCGACGGGCGCGGTTTTGGCGCTGTCCGGGGTGTTCAACGCCGCACCAGACAGTCAAAGCCGCGCCTGCGCAGGCGGTCGCACGTCTGCCGCGCCGATTGCGGATCGGCAAATCCTTCGGCCTGAACGATGTGGAGGCCGCCCTGCATCCTCATTGTGGGTGGCGTCGGACCGAGATCGGGCTCGGCGCGCAGACGCTCGAGCAGGCGGCGGGCGTTGGCGGGATCGGCGAAGCTCCCGAGCTGGAGCACGACACTTCCGGGCGGACGCGTGGTTCGCGGATCAGGGAGCTGGAGCCGAGACGCAGCCTGCTCGCCCACAGAACCCACGTCAGCGCGCGCGCCCCGTTCCTCCGCGTCGGCAAGGGCTGCCAAAGCCGCATTGCGCCTCGCATCCGCCGCGCGCAGCGCGTCGGCTTGGCGCCGCGCCTCGGCCTGCTGGGCGGCGTCGAGTCGGGGCATGGCCAGCGTCAGCGCCCGGCGTGCCGGTCCGGAACCCTGTTCGCTCGCGCGGAGCAGCAGCGCCGCGCCGCGCGGCAGGTCGAGGTCGAGCCAGTCGCCGTTGATGTGCGCCAGTCCGACGAGATAGCGCGCGCGGGCATCCCCCGCCTCGGCGGCCGCGCGCAAGAGCGGCATCGCCGCGCGCTGCTCGCCTTCGGCATAGCGGAGGATGGCGTGGTTGATCGCCGCCTGTTCATGTCCCTGCGCCGCAGCGGCGGCATAAAGGCGCAGCGCCTGCTGCCGGTCCGGCGCCACGCCCCGGCCGAGGCGATAGGCCTGCGCGAGGTTGAACTGCGCCGCCGCGTCGCCGGCCTCTGCCAGCGCCCGCCAGTGCCGCACCGCTTCCGCGTCGTCGCCCCGCTCCCACGCCGCAACGCCCGCCGCCAACGTGGACTCGCCGGCGCCGTCCTGCGGGGTGCCTTGCTGAGCCGCTGCCTGTCCGGCCAGAAACAGGACACCTCCTGCCAGCAGACACACTGCCCGTCGCGCTGCGACCATGCGCCCCTCCCCGCCTGTTCCGGCGCCCAGTTGTGAACCGCCGCCGGGGCGTGCGCAAGAGAGCGGACTTAACGCAATATTAGGGGTGCGCTGCAAGAACAGCCGGTGCCGGGCCGTGGAAGACTCACGATCGGGCGTGTGTCCATCAAGGGGGATGATCCTTGCGAGTACTGGCATTGGCATCGCAAAAGGGCGGTTCTGGCAAAACAACCCTGTCGGGGCATCTGGCCGTGCAGGCGCAGCGCGCCGGAGCGGGTCCGGTGGTCCTGATCGACATCGACCCGCAAGGCTCGCTCGCGGACTGGTGGAACGAGCGCGAGGCCGAATACCCGGCCTTTGCGCAGACCACCGTCGCGCGCCTTGCCAACGACCTGCAGATCCTGCGGCAGCAGGGCTTCAAGCTCGCGGTGATCGACACGCCGCCGGCGATCACCATGGCGATCCAGTCGGTGATCTCCGTGGCCGAACTCATCGTGGTCCCGACCCGCCCCTCGCCCCACGACCTGCGCGCGGTGGGCGCCACGGTGGACCTGTGCGAGCGCGCCGGCAAGCCGCTCGTGTTCGTCGTCAACGGCGCCACGCCCAAGGCCAAGATCACCTCGGAGGCGGCGGTCGCCCTGTCGCAGCACGGCACGGTGGCACCGATCACGCTCCACCACCGCACGGATTTTGCCGCCTCGATGATCGACGGACGCACGGTGATGGAGGTCGATGCCAACAGCCGCTCCGCGCTCGAAGTCACGACGCTGTGGAACTACCTTGCCGACCGGCTCGAGAAGAACTTCCGCCGCACCGTCTTCGCCGCCCCCGCCTCGACATCGCAGATCGCGCATCAGCAGCGTCCGGCCGGAGGGTTCGGACGTCGGGTCGCCCAGTAGTCACTGGTTCGGCGGCCCCGGTGCATCAAGGAAACCGATCGTCATGAACGATGCCAGCTTTGCCTCCCTTTCCCCGCGTCTTCTGGCCCGCAAGGGCGGTGCCCGTCCGGCGATGCGCTCGCAGGCCGGGCTCGCGCACAGCATGGCCAAGGTGCAGGAGAGCGATCTGGAGGATCTGGGCTGGAACGACCTCGGCGACGATGCGCATGACAATCCCGCGGCCGGGACCATCTCGACCGCATCGGCCGAGGTGATCGCCATCGCCGCGCGCAAGCCCGTCGCGAAGACCGCGCCCGCGTCCCCGCCGTCGTCTCTGCCCGCCAAGCGGTCCAAACGTGCTCCCTCCGACAGCACCGTCGCCCGCGACAAGGCGGATCGCGCCGCATTCACCCTGCGCCTCGATGCCGAACGCCACCTCCGGCTGCGGCTCGCCTGCACGCTGCGGCAGCGCAGCGCCCAGCAACTCGTCACCGAAGCGCTCGACGCCCTGCTGTCGGGCATGGCCGATGTTCAGAACCTGGCCGCGCAGGTTTCCGCGCGCCCAGCCCATTCGCAAGGGGGTCCAGCATGAACCACGCGAGCATCGACAACCGGCACCGGATGAGGGCGCTCGCCCTTGGTACCGCCCTTGCCGTCCTCGCGCTGCCGGGATGCACGGCCGAACGTGCCCCGGATGCGCGGGTGTCCGCCGGCAAGGCCGGAGCCGCTCTGGAGAAAGGCCGCGTCGACGCCGCCATCCGCCATGCGGAAGCGGCGGTGATGGCGGAACCGCGCGCCGGCGAGCACCGGGTGGCGCTGGGTGCGGCCTACCTTCAGGCCGGGCGCTTCCACTCGGCCGCGGAAAGCTTCGCCGAGGCGATGGAACTGGGCGAGGTGACCCCGCGCGTGGTGGTCAGCCGCGCCCTCGCGCTGGCGGGCAGCAACCGGATGACGGAGGCGCACGCGCTTCTCGCCGCGCATGCCGACTCGATCGATCCGGCCGATCTCGGCCTTGCCTTCACCCTGGCCGGGGATCCGCAGCGCGGCGGCGCCGTTCTCCAGCGCGCCATGATGCAGGGCCAGAACACGGCCAAGGTGCGACAGAATTTCGCCTACGCGCTGGCGATGCAGGGCGAATGGCGCGGCGCCCGGATCCTCGCGGCCGAAGATCTGCCGGCCGACAAGGTCGGGGAGCGGCTGGAGCACTGGGCCACGGCAGCCACCTCGGCGCCGCAGCCGCTTCGCGTCGCGAACGTGCTCGGCGTGACGGTCGCGCCGCACGACCAGCGGCCGGCGCATCTTGCGCTCGTCAATGCCCCCAGCGTGCCGATGCTGGCTGCCGAGGCCGCCGCCCTGCCCCGCGCCGAACCCAGCCCGTCGATCGCCGTCGTGACCACGGAGCCGGAGGCAGAGCTGCCTGCGCTGGCGGCCGCGCCGGTTCTGGCCGACCGGATGCGCGCCTTCGCCGACGTGGCGCCTCCCGCGCCTGTGGCGCCTGCCGCGCCGCCCGCGCGGCCTGCGGCCGCGGCGTCGCGCCCC
>SJSR01000005.1 GCA_004331795.1 Erythrobacteraceae bacterium CFH 75059 | reverse complement strand
GGTAAGCGGCGGCGCCGCGGCGGTGCTCACGGCAGCCGGCGCCGGCACGGGCGAGGCGCCGCCCGGCCGGGCCTCGGGCGCTTCGCGCTCGGTCACCATGCGCGAGGGCCGCGCGGGAGCAGAACTTGCCGCCTCCGGCGCAGCCGACGTCGCGACAGAAGCGGGTTCGGGAATGCGGATGGCCGGGCGCGGCGTGGCGGTGAGAACGGGGCGGGGCGTCGTGGGGAGAGGCGCATCCGGGTCGACCGGGCCCTGCACCCTCGGCGTGGGCGAGGGCCGTCCTCCCGGCTGAAGGCTGAAATCGCGCAGCGCGGGCGCGTCCTGCGCCGCCGCCGGGACGCCGGCGGGGACGGCAAGGAGAAGAGCGGCGAGGGCGAAGGAAATGACGCGCATGGGAAACCAAACGGAGTGGAACGGCGACGCAGCCGGAGCCGGGCGAAGGTGAAGCGCCGCCGCGCTTGAATACAGGCTGAAGCGGGAGGCGCCAAGCTCCGCTTGCGAGGTCGGCGGGAACGCGGCACATGCGTGACGATGAGCGATGTTTCCGCGCCAAAGTTTCTCGGTCAGTCGACCGCGCTGCCCGCCTCGCCGGCGGAGGCGCAGCTCGACTACGTGGCCAATCCCCGCCCCGGCGTGCTGTATCTCGTCCGGTTCGCCGCGCCGGAGTTCACGTCCCTTTGCCCGGTGACGGCGCAGCCCGACTTCGCCCATCTGGTGATCGACTATGCGCCGGCCGCGACGATCGTCGAGTCGAAGTCGCTGAAGCTGTTCCTCGGCAGCTTCCGCAACCACCAGGCCTTTCACGAGGACTGCACCGTCGGAATCGGCCAGCGCCTGTTCTCGGAAATGCAGCCGCTCTGGCTGCGGATCGGGGGTTACTGGTATCCGCGCGGCGGCATTCCCATCGACGTGTTCTGGCAGAGCGGCGCGCCGCCAGCCGATCTGTGGCTGCCGGAGCAGGGCGTCGCGCCGTATCGGGGAAGGGGGTAGAGGATGATCCACGAAGACTCGCCGCACCGGTCGGCAACGCCCGGTTGGCTCGCCGTGCGCCTGCCGGTGCATGCCTTGTGGCTTTCGCTGGCCGTGCTGGCATGGTTCGCCATTGCCGCGTTCGCGCCGCGTTTCGGGCTGCTGGACTGGCGCGCCGGACTGGGGTTCATGGTGATGACGGCCGGGCCGCTGCTGCTCGGCCTGGCGGTCCTTGTCGCCGCGCTCGCGCTGGCGCTCAGCCTGCGCAGCCGGCCGCGCGGCCCGTGGTGGAAGGCGGCCCTTGCCCTCGCCATTCCGGTGATCATCGGGGCCAGCCTGCTGCAGCTGCGGGCGACGGCCGCCCGGGTGCCGCCGATCCACGACGTCGCCACCGACGTGGTCGACCCGCCGCAGTTCAGCGCCTCGACCATGGCGTTGCGCGACGCGGCGGGCGCCAACCCCCTGTCGCCCTACAACGTCCCGCTGGGGCAGCTGCCGGCATGGCAGGGTCGGGTCGAAGGCGCGCAGGCGATCCAGACCCACGCCGACCTCATCGGGCAGCATTACGGACGGCTTCAGCCGATCCCGACCGGCGGTCGCGACCCGGCGCAGGTGTATGACGCCATCGTCGCCGCCATGGCGGACATCGGCCTGCGTGACATCCGCCGCGATCCCGACGCCGGCATCGTGGAAGGAGTGGCCCGGACGCTGGCCTTCGGCTTCCGCGACGACGTGGTGGTGCGGGTCCGCGACGGCCGCATCGACCTGCGCTCCGCCAGCAGGGTCGGCGTCTCCGATCTCGGCTACAACGCGGCACGGCTGGAGCGCCTGTCACGCGCCATCGAGCGCCGCCTCGCCACGCCGTGAACGAGTCTGGTGCCGGCTACAGGATTCGAACCCGTGGCCCCCTGATTACAAATCAGGTGCTCTACCAACTGAGCTAAGCCGGCGCGCGTGGGGCGGGATTGCGTCAGATCGCGCCGAAAGTCCACCCTTCGGTGCGGGCGACCTGCGGCGTGAGGGCGGGAGGTTGCCACAGCTCCTCCCGGCCAGCCGCGTCGCGCAGCCAGGCAGCGGCGAGCAGGGCGTCCGCGGCGTGGTCGTCGAGCGGGCCCGACCCGTCCACGGGGGGCGAGCCGAGCGCGCCGAGCGCCGCGTTGAGCGCCTCCACCGACCGCAGCTTGGTCCGC
Source organism: Erythrobacteraceae bacterium CFH 75059 (assembly GCA_004331795.1). Lineage (GTDB taxonomy): Bacteria > Pseudomonadota > Alphaproteobacteria > Sphingomonadales > Sphingomonadaceae > Qipengyuania_B > Qipengyuania_B thermophila. The sequence continues at coordinate 101,652 of SJSR01000005.1, read as the reverse complement.
CCGGCGCGGCACCCCGCCGCCAGCGCGGCGATGGCCGTGTAGATCTCGATCAGCATCGACCCCGCCGGCGGCAGCGGATCGACAGGCCACACCGGCAGCGCGTCGCCCAGCCGGTGCAGCAGGCGCATTCCCGCGAGGCTCGCCTTGCCGACCTGCGCCGCGCCGACGAGATTGAAGTTCGAGGTCGGCCGGCACCCCATCGCCTCCTGCGCCTGTTCGGTGACGCGGAAACGTCCGCGCCCGTGCTCCGCCATGTCGCAGCGGAACAGCGCACCCTCCTCACCGGGACGCCGGAAGAACGGCGCGTGCTCGTCATGATCGACAAAGGCCGACACGCCCAGATGCGGTTCGTCGAAGGCGATGACGTCGATGAGCGCCCACAGGCTGCGCGCATCGGGGGGGCTGTCGAGCAGGCCCGGAAAATAGGCGCCGCAGTCGACGAACGGCAAGGCGAGGCCCATGTCGATCCCGACGAGCGTGTCCGGCGGCAGCTCGTCGCGCAGGTAATGCAGCACCTCTTCCCGCGACCAAGGCCGGTCACGGCGGATCAGCGTGGGCGGTCCGCCCGCACGGCTCGCCAACGCCAGGGCGATGCCGCGCTGCCGCTCGCCGGCGGCACCGGACCAGTCGATTGCCAGGACGTGCTCGAACCGTGTCCTCATTGCGCGCGATCCACTTCGTCCCGGCCGCGCCGCAGCGCGTCCCAGCGCGCCATCCGCTCGGCCACCTCAGCCTCGAATCCGCGCCCGGTGGGGGTGTAGTAGTGTTGCGGCTCCAGGCTTTCCGGCCAGTAAACGGCGCCCGAGAAGGCGTCGGGCGCGTCGTGGTCGTAGGTGTAGCCCGCGCCATGGCCGAGCGCCTTCATCAAGGGCGTCGGCGCGTTGCGCAGGTGAGGGGGCGGGGGCAGGCTGCCATGGTCGCGGGCGCTCTGCCAAGCCGCTGTCTGGGCGCGGTAGACCGCGTTCGACTTGGGTGCGGTGGCAAGGTAGAGGCAAGCCTGCACCAGCGCCAGTTCGCCCTCGGGCGAGCCGAGGAATTCATAGGCATCGCGCGCGGCGATGCACTGCACCAGCGCCTGTGGATCGGCGAGGCCGATGTCCTCCACAGCCATGCGGACCAGCCGGCGGGCGATGAAGCGCGGCTCCTCCCCCGCGGTCAGCATCCGCGCAAGGTAGTAGAGCGCGGCCTGCGGATCGGACCCGCGCACGCTCTTGTGAAGCGCGGAAATCAGGTCGTGATGGCCGTCGCCGGCCCTGTCATACTGGGCCGCGCGCCGGTCGAGCAGGCGGGACAGCGCCGCCGGGTCGAGCGGCGCCGCAGGACGGGCGGACAGCACCGTCTCCACTAGGTTGAGCAGGAACCGGCCGTCGCCGTCCGCCGCGGCGACAAGCGCGGCGCGCGCCTCCGCCGTCAGCGGGAGACGGCCGTGCGCCGCTTCCGCGCGGCGCAGCAGCAGCTCCAGGGCGTCCGCGTCCAGCCGGCGCAGGACGAGCACCTGTGCCCTGCTGAGCAGGGCGCCGTTGAGCGCGAAGGACGGGTTCTCCGTCGTGGCGCCGACCAGCGTCACCGTGCCCCGCTCGACGTAGGGGAGAAAACCGTCCTGCTGCGCCCGGTTGAAGCGGTGGATCTCATCCACGAACAGCAGGGTCCGGCCACCCCTGGCGGCGTCGCGTTCCGCTTCGGCAAAGACCTTCCGGAGGTCCGCCACGCCGGAGAACACCGCCGACACGCTGGCAAAGCGCGTGCCCACCGCCTTGGCGAGCAGGCGGGCGATGGTGGTCTTGCCGGTTCCGGGCGGTCCCCACAGGATCGTGGAGGCCAGCCGCCCGGACCCCACCATCCGCCCGATCGGGCCGTCGGGCCCGGTCAGATGCTCCTGACCCACGACATCCGCCAGCGACGAGGGGCGCAGCCGTTCGGCCAGCGGCGCGTCCGGGGACGGAGGCGCCGCCGGTGGAGGCGGGGAAGGGTCGGGGTCGAACAGGTCTGCCACACCGCGTCCGTCAGCAGGTCGCGCCGGCGCGCACGAACATCATGGGGATCCTCCCGCCTTTGGCTGCACGCTGGCAAGAGAACACGAGGCTGCGGGCGCCTGCGTCATCGGGCACGGCGCGCATCGAGCAGGCGCAGATAGGTGTCCAGCACCGTCTGGTTGACCGCATCCCAGCTGTAGGTCCGCGCCCGTTCAAGGCCCGCTTTTCCGTGCTGCGCCCTCAGCGCCGCATCGGTGCAGTAGGGCGCCAGCGCGGCGGCGAACGCATCGGGACGGTCGGGCGGCACCAGCCGGCCGGTCACCCCGTCCTCGACGAGGCTGGCGCTGCCGGTGGCGCCGGCGGCGACGACCGGAAGGGCGCAGGCCATCGCCTCCAGCGTGACGTTGCCGAACGTCTCCGTCACCGAGGGGTTGAAGAAGATGTCGCCGCTGGCCAGCGCGCGGCCCAGCGCCTCGCCGGTCTGAAATCCGGCGAAGGCGGCCTGCGGCAACGCGGCCCGGAACCACGACGCGGCGGGGCCGTCGCCGATCACGAGCACCGCGTGCGGCACGCCGGCCTCCCGCAGGCGCCCCACCGTCGCCGCAAACACGTCCAGTCCCTTTTCCATGACCAGCCGGCCGAGAAAGACCACCGCCGCCTGATCGTCACCGATCCCGTGCGCCCGGCGCCAGCCGGCGTCGCGCCGCGCGGGGTTGAAGATCTCGCGGTCGACCCCGCGCGACCAGATGGAGACATCCCGTCCCATGCCCTGCGCGACAAGGGTGTCGACCATCGACTGCGACGGCGCGACCAGCGCGTCGCAGCGGTTGTAGAACCGCCGCAGCCCGGCCTCGAACACCGGTTCGAGAAAGGCCGCCTTGTAGTAGCGGGGATAGGTTTCGAAGCGGGTGTGCACCGAGGCCACCACAGGGATGCCGCGGGCGCGCGCCCAGCGCACGGCGGCATGGGCCACGGGGTCGGGCGAGGCGACGTGCACCATGTTCGGGCCGAACGCCTCCAGATCCGCCAGCGCCGGTCCCCACAGGCCGAGCGGCAGCCGGTATTCGCCGCGTCCCTTCACCGGCAGGCGGACCGAGGGCACGCTGACGAGGTCGCCGGTCGGCGGGAAGGCGGGCTGCGCCACCGTGGGGGCATAGACCCGCACCGCCACCCCCTGCCGCAGCAGATGCCCGACCAGCCGGTTGAGCGCCTGGTTGGCGCCGTCGCGGGTGTAGTTGTAGTTGCCGCTGAACAGGGCGACACGGAGGTCTGCGGGTGTCATCGGCTGCACCGCATACGCACGGGCAGGGCGCTTGGCGAGAGGCAAGGTGCCGCGCCCGTTCCGCCCGTGGCGGTTGACTTCGCCGCCCCGCGGTCTAGGTCCGGCGGCGGGCCACGCGGTCCCAACGCCGCGCGCGCTCTCTGCGAGGAGAGTTGACACATGACTGCCGCACCGAAGCCGGACATTCGTCCGTCCCGTCCGTTCTTTTCCTCCGGACCCTGTGCCAAGCCCCCCGGCTGGACCGCCGCGGCGCTCGCCACGCAGTCGCTTGGCCGGTCGCACCGCTCGGCGGTGGGCAAGGCGCGGCTTCAGCATTGCCTTGCCCTGATGCGCGACGTGCTGGAAGTGCCCGCGACGCACCGCATCGGCATCGTTCCCGGATCCGACACCGGGGCGGTGGAAATGGCGATGTGGACCCTGCTCGGTGCCCGGCCGGTGACGGTGCTGGCGTGGGAAAGCTTCGGCGAAGGTTGGGTCACGGATGCGGCGAGGCAGCTTCGCCTCGACCCGACGGTGATGCGCGCGGACTATGGCCATCTGCCTGATCTGTCGCAGGTGGACTGGGATCATGACGTGGTGTTCACCTGGAACGGCACCACCAGCGGGGTGCGGGTGCCCGGCGGCGACTGGATCGCCGCCGACCGCGCGGGCCTTGCCATTGCGGATGCGACGAGTGCGGTGTTTGCGCAGGACATCGCGTGGGACCGGGTCGATGCGCTCACCTTCTCGTGGCAGAAGGTGCTCGGCGGCGAGGGGGCGCACGGGGTTCTCATCCTCGGCCCGCGCGCGGTGGAGCGGCTGGAGAGCCATGCGCCGGCCTGGCCGATCCCCAAGCTGTTCCGCCTCACCTCCGGCGGCAAGCTGATCGAAGGCATCTTTTCGGGGGAGACGATCAACACGCCCTCGATGCTGGCCGTCGAGGACGCGATCTGGTGCCTCGAATGGGCAAGGGACATCGGCGGACTGGCGGAGACGAAGCGGCGCGCCGACGCCAACGCCGCGGCCCTCGACCGTCTCGTCGAGGAGCGCGCCTGGCTCGGCCATCTCGCCGCCGATCCGGCGATCCGCTCGAACACCAGCGTCTGCCTGACCGTGGAAGGGGCAGATGCCGCCTTCATCAAACGCTTCGCCGGCCTGCTCGAGCAGGAAGGCGCCGCCTTCGACATCGCGTCCTATCGCGACGCGCCGCCCGGCCTCAGGATCTGGTGCGGCGCCACCGTGGACACCGCCGACATTGGGGCGCTCGGCCCGTGGCTCGACTGGGCCTACGGGGCGGCCAAGGCATGAGGGAGACCGCCATGAAGCCGCGCGTGCTGATTTCCGACGCCATGGACCCCAACGCCGCGCGCATCCTTGCCGAGCAGGGGTGCGACGTCGACGTGATCACCGGCGAAACGCCCGACCAGCTCAAGGCGCGCATCGGGGAGTATGACGGCCTCGCCATCCGCTCCTCGACGAAGGTGACGGCCGAGCTGCTCGAAGCCGCCACGCGGCTCAAGGTCGTGGGGCGCGCCGGCATCGGCGTGGACAATGTCGACATCCCCGCCGCCTCCGCGCGCGGCGTGGTGGTGATGAACACGCCGTTCGGCAACTCCATCACCACCGCCGAACACGCCATCGCCCTGATGCTGGCGCTGGCGCGGCAGATCCCCGAGGCGAACGCGCGCACCCAGGCGGGCCAGTGGCCCAAGAACGCCTTCATGGGGGTGGAGGTCACGAGCAAGGTGCTGGGCCTGATCGGGGCCGGCAACATCGGCTCGATCGTCGCCGCCCGCGCCCAGGGGCTGAAGATGCGGGTTATCGCCTACGATCCGTTCCTGACCGAGGAGCGCGCGGTGGAGATCGGGGTGGAGAAGGTCGAACTCGACGACCTGCTGTCCCGCGCCGACTTCATCTCGCTGCACACGCCGCTCACGGACGAGACGCGCAACATCCTCTCGGCCGAACGGCTCGGGCAGACGAAGGCGGGCGTGCGGATCATCAACTGCGCCCGGGGCGGGCTCATCGACGAAGGCGCGCTCAAAGCCGGGCTGGAAAGCGGCCACATCGCCGGCGCGGCGCTGGACGTGTTCGCGACGGAACCGCCTCCGGCGGACCATCCGCTGTTCGGCGCGCCGAACTTCATCTGCACTCCGCATCTGGGCGCCTCCACCACCGAGGCGCAGGTCAACGTCGCCCTGCAGGTGGCCGAGCAGATGGCCGACTACCTCATTCACGGCGGCGTGGCCAACGCGCTCAACATGCCGTCCCTGTCGGCGGAAGAGGCACCACGGGTGCGGCCGTACATGGCCCTGGCCCAAACGCTGGGAAGCCTGGTGGGGCAGCTTGCCCATGGCGATCTGCCGCGCATCAGCATCGAGCTGGAAGGCGCGGCGGCCGACCTCAATCCCAAGCCGGTCACCGCCGCCGTGCTGGCCGGGCTGATGCGCCAGTTCAGGCAGTCGGTGAACATGGTCAACGCCCCGTTCCTCGCCCGCGAACGGGGCATGGAGGTGCGCGAGATCCGCAACAGCCGCGAAGGCGCATACAGCACGCTCGTCCGGGTGACCGTCAGCACCAGCCAGGGCGAGCGTTCGGTGGCCGGAACCCTGTTCGGAAGCGACGCGCCGCGGCTCGTCGAGATCTTTGGCGTGCGGATCGAGGCGGCGCTGGCGGGCGACATGCTCTACATCGTCAACCAGGATGCACCCGGCTTCATCGGCCGGATCGGCACCCTGCTCGGGGAGGCGGGCATCAACATCGGCAACTTCAACCTCGGCCGACGGGAGGCGGGCGGCGAGGCGGTGCTGCTGCTCAGCGTCGACCAGCCGATCACCCCCGCCCTTGTCGAGCGCGCCTGCGCGCTGGAAGGAGTGCGGGTGGTCAAGGCGCTGTCGTTCTGATCCCCGTGGACGCGCCGCGCCTCCGCCAGCCCGCCCCGCGTAGGGCGCACCGCCGATGAGCGCCGCCACGGACTCCCTGCTCCCCGAAGGGCTGCGCGACAGCCTGCCGGAGCAGGCTGCGGCCGAAATGCGGACCATGCGGGCCGTTACCGACGTCCTGCACGCGCACGGCTATGACCGCATCCGGCCGCCGCTGATCGAGTTCGAGCGATCGCTGGCGACGCGCGCCGAGGGGCTGAGCACGCGGCGCATGTTCCGCTTCGTCGATCCGGCCAGCCTGCGCACGCTCGCCCTGCGCGCCGACATCACGCCGCAGGTCGGCCGGATCGCGGCGACCTCGCTGGCAGGGGCGCCGCGGCCGCTGCGGCTGTGCTATGCCGGCGACGTGGCGCTGATCACCGCCGACCAGCTCGATCCGCTGCGCCAGCGTCTGCAGATGGGCGGCGAGCTGATTGGCTCCGACAGCGTTCCGGCGGCGGCTGAAATCGTCCGGCTCGCTGTGTCGGCGTGCCGTGCCGCGGGGGTCGGGTCGGTGGCGCTCGACTTCACCCTGCCCGATCTCGTGGACACGCTGGCCGGCGGAGCCTTGCCGCTCGGTGCCGGGCAGGTGGACGCCGTGCGCGACGCGCTCGACATGAAGGACGCCGGCGCCCTGTGCGCCGCCGGGGGTGACGCCTATCTCCCGCTCCTCTACGCGGCCGGTCCGTTCGACACGGCGATCGCGCAGCTGACGGCCTTCGACCGCGACGGGCTGCTCGCCTCGCGGCTCGAAGGGCTGAGGGCGATCCAGGCCCGGCTGGCGGACGAGCAGGACGTGCGCGTCACGCTCGACCCGACCGAGCGTCACGGCTTCGAGTACCAGAGCTGGCTCGGGTTCACCCTCTACGCCGACGGCGCGCGCGGGGCGCTGGGGCGGGGCGGAACCTACCGCATCGGCGGCACGGACGAGGTGGCGACCGGGTTCTCCTTGTACATGGAGCCGCTGCTGGAGGCGGCCGATCCGGCATCGACGCCGGCCGCGCTGCGGCTGTTCCTCCCGATGCACCACGACCCCCGCGCCGCGCAGCGCCTGCGCGCACAGGGGTGGCGGACCGTCGCGGCGCTGTCCGAGCACGATGACGCGGCGCAGCTCGGCTGCACGCACCGGCTCGACGGGGACGAACCCGTTCCGCTCTCCTGAAGCCCGGCCGCGCCTAGCAGAACGCCGCCGGGTCCGGTCCGATGCGACCGGCGGGATCGTCCAGCGCGTCGATGCGCTCCATCTGGTCGTCGGTCAGCGTAAAGGACAGGGCGCGGAAATTGGCTTTCATGTGCTCGCGCCGCGACGCTTTCGGGATTGTGGAAAAGCCTTTCTGAAGGTGCCAGCGGATGATGACCGCACCGGCGGGCTGGCCGGTCTCCTCGGCAATCGCGCGGATCGTGTCGTGGCCGATCGTGCGCCCTTGGCCAAGCGGCGACCAGCTCTGGGTGACGATCCCCAGCTCGCGATGCACCTGCTGAAGCTCGCGCTGCTGAAAACCGGGGTGCAGCTCGATCTGATTGACCGCGGGGATGACGCCGGTCTCCTTCACCAGCCGGTCCAGATCCTGCGGCCGGAAGTTCGACACGCCGATCGAGTGGGCAAGCTTCTCCTCGCGCAGTTCGATCATCGCCCGCCAGGTGTCGACGAACAGACCCTTGTCCGGACAGGGCCAGTGGATGAGCAGCATGTCGACAAAGGTCACGCCGAGCCGTTCCAGCGACTTGGCCACGGCCTTCTTCGTCCGCTCATAACCCTGGCTCTCGTTCCAGACCTTTGTCTGGAGGAAGATGTCGCTCCACCGGCCGATGCCGCGGCCCACGCCGCCTTCGTTGCGGTAGATGGCGGCGGTGTCGATCAGCCAGTAGCCGGTCTCGATCGCCTGATGGACGATTCCTTCCGCGTCCTCGTCCGGGATCTGCCAGGTGCCGAAACCGAGCTGCGGGATCTGGCGGCCGTCGTTGAGGGGGAGAACGGGCTGGTCGGACATGGGCGCTCCTCTGGCTGTGCCTGCCCAACCCGCGAGGGGCGTGATTGTGTCCGGCTGCGCGGAGGAGATTTGCACCGTTCCCTACGCGGCGGCGCCGTGCCATAGGCTCCGGCCGCGACGGGGGAGCGGAAGCGGGGCGCTGGAACCTTCCTGGACCGTGTCACATGCGGTCCATGTCTGCCCCGGGGCGGCGTCGACGCGAACAGATGGGAGAACACGACCGTGGCCAATGTGACGGTGATCGGCGCCCAGTGGGGCGACGAGGGCAAGGGCAAGATCGTCGACTGGCTGGCCGCCCGCGCGGATGCGGTGGTGCGCTTCCAAGGCGGCCACAATGCCGGCCATACGCTGGTGATCGACGGCACGACCTACAAGCTGTCGCTGCTGCCCTCGGGCGTGGTGTCCGGCACGCTGTCGATCATCGGCAACGGGGTCGTTCTCGACCCCTGGGCGCTGCGCGACGAGGTCGCCCGGCTCGAGGCGCAAGGCGTGTCGGTGACACCGGACAGCTTCGCCGTGGCCGATACCTGCGCGCTCATCCTGCCGCCGCACCGCGAGCTGGACGGGCTGCGCGAAAGCGCGGCGGGCAAAGGCCGCATCGGCACCACCGGCCGCGGCATTGGCCCCGCCTACGAGGACAAGGTGGGCCGGCGCGCGATCCGGGTCTGCGATCTGGAGCACCTCGACTCGCTCGACCCTCAGCTTGACCGCCTGTGCGTTCACCACGACGCGCTGCGCGCCGCATTCGGCCGCGAGCCGGTCGACCGCGAGGCGCTCAGGAGCGCGCTGGCGGAGGTTGCGCCCTTCGTGCTTCGGTTCGCCCAGCCGGTGTGGAAGCGGCTGAAGACCGTGCGGCGGGCCGGCGCGCGCATCCTCTTCGAGGGGGCGCAGGGCGTGCTGCTCGACGTCGATCACGGCACCTATCCCTTCGTCACCTCCTCCAACACGGTGAGCGGCGCCGCGGCGGGCGGGTCGGGGCTTGGCCCGGCGGCGACGGGCTTCGTGCTCGGGATCGTCAAGGCCTACACCACGCGGGTCGGCTCGGGCCCCTTTCCCACCGAGCTTGACGACGCGGTCGGGCAGCGTCTGGGCGAGCGGGGGCACGAGTTCGGCACCGTCACCGGCCGCAAGCGCCGGTGCGGGTGGTTCGACGCGGTGCTGGTGCGCCAGTCCTGCGCCATCAGCGGCGTCACCGGCATCGCGCTGACGAAGCTCGACGTCCTCGACGGGTTCGACCGGGTGCGGATCTGCACCGGCTACCGCCTGCGCGGCAAGGTGCTCGACTATCTGCCGGCCCATGCCGCGGACCAGGCGGCGGTGGAGCCGATTTACGAGGAGCTGGACGGCTGGGCGCAGACCACCGCAGGCGCCCGCTCCTGGGCCGATCTGCCGGCCAACGCCATCAAGTACATCACCCGCGTGCAGGAATTGATCGAAACTCCGGTTGCGCTCGTGTCCACGAGTCCCGAACGCGACGACACGATTCTCGTCCGGGATCCGTTCGAGGACTGACGCCTCGCGCAAAAAAGTTCGCTTTGCGGCAATCCGGCGTTCACCATCGTCATGCCGGGCTGGCGCGCCTTTCGTCAGAAGCGGGGGTGGCAGGCCGGGATTTCATCCGCGCAAGGTCTTGACGCACCATGATGTTCTGACAACGTTCCGCCGGCCGCGACGCAGCAGGGGATGGCAGGTCATGGTGGATTTCGACTACGGGGCGCCCGGCGACGGGCCGGGAGAGGCTCGGGCGCTGGTCTCGATCTATGCCGACCCCGAACCGATGCGGCTGGAGCTTGCCGAGGATTGCATCGCCGCCGGTCTCGCGGTGCGGCGGCACGGCTCGCTGCACGAGCTGGTGGAGATCTGCCACGCCGGCGCGTTCGCGCTGCTCGGCGATGTCGTGCTGGTGGCGTGCACCGAAGCGTCGGCGGCGATGCTCGCCTCGCTCGCGCGCCTCGACCTGACGGCGGCGCGCACCGGGCGCAGCGTGGTGGTGGTCACCGCGCTGGACAGCCTCGACGCGGTGTTCGGCTGCCTCGACCAGAGCGCGGCGCAGATCCTCGTCCAGCCCGCCCGGCCCGACCGCATCATCGCCCTGGCGCGGGTGCGCGCCGGCCGGGCGCGGGCGGTGGTCAACGAGATGTCGGCCGAGGACCGGGCGACGCTGCTCCGGCTGACCGAGCAGATCGAGGCCATCTCGCGCCATCTGGGCGCGGGGCCGCAGGCGGGCTGGGACGCTGCGGACGGACGCGGCGTGGTGGCCATCGCCGGCGCCAGCGCCGCGCCTCGCGCCGGGACGAAGGCAGACCCGCGTGGAGCCATGCCGAGGCTGCGCCAGACGCGGCTTCCGCTTCCCGATCCGCGGCTCGTGCGCGCTGTGCTCAAGCACCGGCAGCAGCGCGCCGCCCTGTTCGGCGCCGATCTGTTCGCCGATCCGGTCTGGGACATGCTGCTCGACCTCGCCGCCGCCCGGGCCGAACACCGCCGCGTGTCGGTCACCTCGCTCTGTCTGGCGTCGGGCGTTCCGCCGACCACGGCGCTGCGCTGGCTGGGGCAGATGGTCGAAGCCGGTCTGGTCGAGCGGGTGCGCGACCCGGACGATGCGCGGCGTGCCTTCGTCGCTTTTACTGACCGCACCGCCGAGGCCATGGCCCGCTACTTCGGCCAGGTGCAGCAAGCGGGAATCCTCGCGGCCTGAGCCACACGGCCGCCAGGCAGCCGCTGCGCGGGCTCGTCTCGCTCAGTCCCTCGCCGGCCAGTCCTTTGCCGCCAGTCCCTCGCCGCCTAGCCCCTCGCGGCCTCGGGCAGCCAGTCGGGGACGCATTCGGCGTTCATGATCGTGTCGGGAGCGATCCGCTGCGCCACCACGGCATAGCGGTCCCCGTCGACCAGCACTTCGGGAACGAAGCCGCGCGAGTTGTAGCTCGACGCCATGGTGGCCCCGTACGCCCCGGCCGTGCGGAAGACGGCAAGGTCGCCGCTGCGCAGCGCATCGGTGTCACGCTCCGTGGCGAAGGTGTCGCCGCTCTCGCAGATCGGCCCGACGATGTTGGCCCGCATCCGCCCGCCTGTCGGCTGCACGGCTTCGAAGGCGTGCCAGGCGCCGTAGAGCGCCGGCCTGGCCAGATCGTTCATGCCGGCGTCGACGACGAGGAACGGATGGGCGAGGCCGCGCTTCACTCGGATGACCCGGGTCAGCAGAACCCCGGCCTCGGCGGCGATGATCCGGCCCGGCTCGAACAGCAGCTGCACGTTCCAGCCCTGCGTCACCCGCGCGACCATCGCCGCATACGCCGCGAGCGACGGCACGGTGTCTCCCGGACGGTATGGCACGCCGAGCCCGCCACCCAGATCGACATGCGTGATCGTGTGGCCGGCGTCGCGCAGCGCGGCGAGCAGCGTGCCGACACGCGCAAAGGCATGTTCAAGCGGCTCCAGCCCGGTCAGCTGGCTGCCGATGTGCACGGCCAGACCACGCACGTGCAGACCGGGGAGGGCGGCCAATTGTGCATAGGCCTGAGGAGCGTGACGCAGCAGCACGCCGAACTTGCTGTCCGCCCGGCCGGTCGTGATCTTGTCATGCGTGCCCGCATCGACATCCGGGTTGACCCGCAGAGCGCAGGGCACCCGCGTGCCCGCCACCTGTGCGAGCGCGGACACTTCCTCCGCCTCCTCCACCGACTCGATGTTGAGCTGGCCGATGCCGGCCGCCATCGCTTCGCCCAGTTCGGCGGAGGTCTTTCCGACACCGGAAAAGATGATGCTTGCCGGCGGAACTCCCGCGGCAAGGGCCCGGCGAAGCTCGCCGCCGCTCACCACATCGGCGCCGAGCCCCTGCGCCGCCAGCACCCGGAGCACGGCAAGGTTCGGGTTGGCCTTAACCGCGAAGGCGACCAGCGGAGCGCCCAGGCCCGCCACCGCGGTGCGAAATGCAGTGGCCCGTTCCTCCAGCATGCGCCGCGAGTACACGTAGACCGGCGTTCCCACCTCCTGCGCGATGGTGGCGAGCGGCACGTCCTCGGCATGCATGGCCCCGTCGCGCAGGGTGAAGGCAGTCATCACAATCTCCGGCAAGCTCGGCCTCGTCGGTGCGCCCGGACGGGCGGGCGCGGCTCTTCAGGGTGGCGGCAGGTCGAACGGATCGTCGTCGCGCCGTTCCGAACGGGTGCGCAGTTCCTGGCTGCGGGTCGGCACCGCCTGCACCGGCACCTGCAGGAGCCGGTCCGCATCCGACACGCTGTCGGCGCCGTATGCCGTCGCGGGCAGGGAGGCACCCGGCGCCGGTTCGAGCATGGTGCGGTTGGCGCAGCCACCCGCCAGCGCGGCGGCCAGCAAGGTGCAGCAGAAAACGATCGTGCGCATCGTCATCCGGTCTCGTCCAGGCGCGCGCGGGCGGCCGCCAGCTGCCGGCGCACTTCTTCGGGGGCCGTGCCACCATAGCTTGTGCGCCGGGCAACGGAAGCCTCGACCGACAGAACCGCATAGACGCCGGCGTGGATGCGCGGATCGCACGCCTGCATCCGCTCGAGCGGCAGATCGGCCAATGCGATGCCGGCGTCCTCCGCCATGCGCACCAGCGCGCCGGTGACGTGGTGCGCCTCGCGGAACGGCAACCCGGCCTCGCGCACCAGCCAGTCGGCAAGATCGGTGGCCGTCGCGAACCCCTGTTCGGCGGCCGCCCGCATCCGGTCCGCGCGGAAGGAGCTGCCGGCCACCATCCCCGCCATGGCCGCCAGCGACAGGTCGAGCAGCCCCGCCGCCTCGAACACCGGCGGCTTGTCGTCCTGCATGTCCTTGGAATAGGCGAGGGGCAGGCCCTTCATTGTCACCATGAGGCTGGTCAGGCATCCCACGATCCGGCCGCAATGGCCGCGCACCAGCTCTGCCGCGTCCGGATTGCGCTTCTGCGGCATGATGGAGCTGCCGGTGGACAGCGCATCGGGAAGGGTGACGAAGCCGAACGGCTGGCTGGCCCACAGGACGAACTCCTCGGCCAGCCGGGACAGGTGCAGCGCGCATTGCGCGGCCGCCTGAAGATAGTCGAGCACGAAATCCCGGTCGGACACGGCATCCATGCTGTTGCGCATCGGCCGCGAAAAGCCCAGCGCCTGCGCGGTGGCGTGGCGGTCGATGGGGAAGCCCGTGCCGGCCAGCGCCGCCGCCCCGAGCGGGCATTCGTCGGCGCGGGTCCGGGCATCGGCAAACCGGCTCCGGTCCCTCTCGAGCATTTCGACATACGCAAGGAGATGATGGCCGAGCGTGAGCGGCTGGGCGATCTGGAGGTGAGTGAAGCCGGGCATGATCGTGTCGGCATGCCGCTCTGTCTGGTCCAGCAGAGCGTCCTGCAGCGCGCGCACACCGGCGAGCGCGCGGTCCGTCGCGTCGCGCACCCACAGCCGCAGGTCGGTCGCCACCTGGTCGTTCCGGCTGCGCGCCGTGTGGAGCCGGCCGGCGGCGAGACCGATGAGCTCGGCCAGACGGTGTTCCACGGTCATGTGGATGTCTTCAAGCGACCAATCTTCGGGAACGCCGTTCGCCTCGTACTCGTCCGCGATGCGGCGCAGGCCGTCCCGGATCGCTGCGGCGTCATCGGCGGACACGATGCCCTGCGCCTCCAGCATGGCGACATGCGCCTGGCTGGCCGTGATGTCGTGGCGCCAGAGAGCCTTGTCGAACGGAATGGAAGCGTTGATTTCGCGCATCACCGCGCTAGGTCCGCCCGCGAACCTGCCGCCCCACATCGTGTTGGAAGCCGCCATGTCCCGTTTCTCGTTCATGCTGCTGTGCGCCCTTGGTCTCGGTGTCGCGGGGTGCGATACGGGCGCGGCGCCCCCGGCGCAAGGAACGGGCGCTGCGCAGCCGGCAGCGGGCCTTGTGCGAACGCATGCCGGCGACCCGCTGCCCGGCGTCGTCCTCACCGACCCGGCCGGCCGGCAGCTTGACCTCTCGCATCTCGAGGGGCGGCCGGTGCTGGTCAACCTGTGGGCGACCTGGTGCGCTCCCTGCGTCGAGGAAATGCCGCAGCTCGATCGTCTCGCCGCCCATTTCGCCGACCGGCTCGCCGTGGTCGCCGCGAGCCAGGACGTGCGCGGAGCGGACGTGGTCGGCCCGTTCTTCGCGCGCACGGGCTTGCGCCACCTCGACCCCTGGCTCGATCCGTCCAACCGGCTGACCGAGAGCCTTGGCGCCGAGGCGCTGCCGCTGACGGTGCTCTACGATGCCGAGGGGCGCGAGGTGTGGCGCCTCACCGGCCCGTTCGACTGGTCGAGCGCCGACGCCTTCGCGATGGTGGAAGAGGGGCTGGACACCGCGCCGCCCGGTCGCTGACCGCCGCGCGCGGCCGGCCGGGGGGCGGACCGGCTGGTGGGTGATGACAGGCTCGAACTGCCGACCCTCTCGGTGTAAACGAGATGCTCTACCAACTGAGCTAATCACCCGCGGCCGTGCCGGGGTCATAGCGCTCCCGGCATCATGATCAAGCCGCTATGCGCCGGCGCGGCGATGCCCTAGCGGCTGGCGCATGACCGCCTCTCATCTTCTCGTGCTCGCGACCGGCGGGACCATCGCCGGCCGGGCGGGGTCCGCGACCGCCCGCAGCTACCTTCCGGGCCAGATCGACATTGCGGAACTGCTTGCGCGCGTTGCCCCGTTGGTGCCCGGCTGCACCCTGCGCGGACGGCAGCTTGCCGCCATCGGCTCGGAGGACATCACCACCGCGCTGTGGCGCCTGCTGTGGGAGGGATGCACGGCCGCCATGGACGATCCGCTCGTGGACGGCGTGATCATCACGCACGGGACCGACACCGCCGAGGAGACGGCGATGCTGCTCGACCTGACCCTGCCCACCACCAAGCCGGTGGTTCTGGTCGGGGCGATGCGGCCGAGCGATGCGGTGGGCAGCGACGGACTGCGCAATTTCGTGAACGCGGTGCAGGTGGCCGGCGACGCGGCCGCGGCGGGGCGCGGCGTGCTGCTGGTCATGGGCGACAAGGTTCTCGCCGCCCGCGATGCGCGCAAGGCCCGGACGAGCAGCCTCGACGCCTTCCGGGGCTATCCCCGCGATGGCGTCGCGCTTGTGACGCCGCATTCGCTGGACTGGTTCGGGGCGCCATGGGCGGTGGACCGTCCCGCCCGCTACGGCTTTCCCGAACGCTTTCCGCGGGTTCCCGTCCTGTATGCCCACGCGCAGATGGATGCCGCCGCCGTGACCGCCCTGGCGCGCGACGCCGCGGGCGTCGTGCTCGCCGGAGTGGGGGAGGGCAACGCGCCGCAGGACGTGCGCCGCTGTCTCGCAGGCCTCGCCCGCGCCGGCGTCGTCGTCGTGCGGTCGAGCCGGGTGGACGAAGGCGCGGTGGAGCGGGACGAGCGCGACGAGGCGGACGGCTTCGTCGCCGCCCGCACCCTCGGCCCGGCCAAGGCGCGCATCGTCCTCCAGGTCCTGCTCGCCAGCGGCGTGCGCGATCCCGCCGGGGTCCAGCGGGCCTTCGACGCCTGCTGAGCCGGATCAGCCGTTCGGCAGGACCAGATACTTCTCGCCCGTGCGCATCCGGCTGTACCGCATCGCCGCGTCGCGGGTGAGCATGTCGTCAAGCGTCACCTGCGCCGAATAGTGGCTGGCAAAGGTGGTCGTCAGCCCGGCCCGGACCCGCTCGCGCATCCGCATCACCGTCTCGAGGCCGGCCTGTTGCAGGAAGGGCGTCAGCAGCCAGCCGGACAGGGTCCAGCCGAAGCCGTAGGACGGGGTGAGGATCGTCGGCGACAGGTCGAGCCGGCCGTAGATGTACATGGTCTTCTGCTGGTTGGAGCCATAGCGGCTGTATTCGCCCATCCGCGCCACGGCGACCTGTTCCATCGCCTTGAAGCAGGTGTCGACGAGCCGGCCGCCGCCGATCGGGTCGAAGCCGAGAAAGGCTCCGGTCGCGTCGATGGCGTCGCGCAGCCGGGCGGGGAAATCCTCGTCCGAGGAGTTGACCACATGCTCGGCGCCCGCCTCACGCAGCAGTTCGACCTGGGAGTCGCTGCGCACGATGTTGACGAGCGCCAGCCCGTCCTCCTGGCAGATCCGGTTGAGCATCCGGCCCAGGTTCGAGGCGGCCGCCGCGTGGATGAGCGCCTGGTGACCACCGGCACGCGCGGTTTCCGCAAAGCCGAGGGCGGTCATCGGATTGACGAAGGCCGAGGCGCCCTGCTGCGCGCTGAGATCGCCAAGCGGCAGACACATGGCGGCGTCGGCGACGACGTATTCGGCATAGGCGTTCCCGGGGACGCAGGCGACCCGCTGCCCGACCAGTGCCGCTGCGTTCGCGCCCGCGGCCATGACGGTGCCGGCCCCCTCGTTGCCGACCGGCAGCCGTTGACCCTGCCGACCCTTCATGGCGCTGGCAAAGGGTTCCGGAACCTGCGCGACGATCCTGCCGGGCGTGTACTGCGCGTTTTCGAGGTCGGCGGGCCCGAACAGCAGGGCAAGGTCGGACGGGTTGATGGGCGCGGCCTCCATGCGCACGAGCACCTGGTTCGGCCCGGGTTCCGGCACGGTGACCTCGCCAAGCTCCACGGTGAGCGTCCCGTCGGAGGCAAGGGTCGTGAACAGCTGGCGGCCGGTGGTCATGATGCATTCTCCTCAAAGGGTTCGTAATCGGCGGCCACGAAGTAGAGGCCGTGCGGCGGGGCGTTGAGACCGAGCTGGCGGCGGTCCCTCGCGGCCAGCGCCTCGCCCACGCGCTGCGCGCTCCAGCGGCCCTGCCCCGCGAGCACGAGGCAGCCGGTCATGGACCGCACCTGGTGATGCAGGAAGCTGCGCGCGGCTGCGTGGATGTGCACCTCCTCCCCCACCTGCTCGACCTCCAGCCGGTCCAGCGTCTTGACCGCGCTCGCCGCCTGGCAGTGCACGGAGCGGAAGGTGGTGAAGTCGTGACGGCCCACCAGCAGCCGTGCCGCCCGGTTCATCTCGTCGACGTCCAGAGGGCGCGCGACATGCCACACCCGGCCGCGCAGCAGCGCGGGCGGGGCACGCCGGTTGAGGATGCGGTAAAGATAACGGCGTCCGGTGCAGGAAAACCGGGCGTGCCAGCTTTCCGGGGCAAGGACGCAGGCGGTGACGGCAACGGGAGCCGGACGCATGCGGGCGTTCAGCGCCTCCTGCATGCGGAACGCGCTCATGGCGCGTGCGGCATCGAAATGGCACCGCATGGCAAGCGCGTGGACGCCGCTGTCGGTGCGGCCTGCGCTGTGCAGCGTGACCCTTTCGCCGAGAACGGCGAATGCAGCGTCCTCCACCACCTGCTGCACGCTTGGCCCGTGCGCCTGGCGCTGCAGGCCGAAGAAGGGCGCGCCGTCGAATTCGAGCGTGAGGGCATAGCGCGGCACCGGCGTCAGCGCAGCCGCGTGCCCGGTGGGATCGCCCGTCCGCGCAACAGGGCCGCCGGCTCCATGGCAGGACGTCCGGCGCGCTGCACCAGCAGGGGGCGGATGGCGCCTTCTCCGCAGGCAATCGTGAGCGCCTCGTCCATCACCGTGCCCGCCTCTCCCGCCGCCTCCAGCGTCTCGGCGCGCAGGATGCGGAAGCGTTCGCCCTCGTGCTCGAACCATGCACCCGGCGCCGGGGCGAAGGCGCGGACCTGCCGTTCGATCTGGCAAGCGGTGGCGGTCCAGTCGATCCGTGCCTCGCTCTTGATAACCTTGGGCGCGAGGGTCGCCTCCGCATCGTTCTGCATGACGGGCGCAAAGCCGCGCGGATCGGCCAGCACCTGCGCCATCAGCCCGGCGCCGAGCGTTGCCAGCTCCTCCGTCAGCGCGCCCGTGGTCTTGTCGGCGATCGGCGTCGCCGCCCGGGCGAGCATCGGTCCGGTGTCGAGGCCCTGCTCCATCTGCATGATCGTCACCCCGGTGACGGTGTCGCCGGCGAGAATGGCCCGCTGGATCGGCGCCGCTCCGCGCCAGCGCGGCAGCAGCGAGGCATGCACGTTGAGGCAGCCGAGCCGCGGCGCCTCGAGCACCGCGCGCGGCAGGATCAGCCCGTAGGCCGCCACGACGGCCACATCGGCATCGAGAGCGGCGAAGCGGGCCTGCTCGTCCGCCTCGCGCAGGCGGGCGGGGCAGCGCACCTCCAGCCCGGCGGCTTCGGCCGCGCGCTGGACCGGCGAGGGCTGAAGCTGCTTGCCGCGGCCGGCCGGACGGGGCGGCTGCGTGTAGACGGCGACGACCTCGTGCCCCTCGGTGCGCAGCCGTTCCAGCGTCGGCACCGCGAAGGCGGGCGTTCCCATGAAGACGATGCGCATGGCGGACGCCGGACCTTTCCTCAAGCCTGCCCGGTCCCTATCTGCAAACGCCATGGCATCGCAAGAGATCGAGGATCTGGCCGGCGCGCTGGCCCGGCTGCCGGGGCTGGGGCCGCGTTCGGCGCGGCGGGCGGTGCTGTGGCTGGTCAAGCGCCGCGCCACCGCCCTTCCGGCGCTTCGCGACGCGCTGACGCGGATGGCCGACACCCTCGTCGAATGTGCGCAATGCGGCAATGTCGACACCCGCGACCCGTGCGCGATCTGCGCCGATCCCCGCCGGGACGAACGGTCGCTGTGCGTGGTCGAGGAGGTGGCCGATCTCTGGGCGCTCGACCGGGCGCGGCTGTTCGCCGGGCGCTTTCACGTGCTGGGCGGGCGGCTTTCCGCGCTGGACGGCGTGCGGCCGGAGGATCTGGCGATCGACCGGCTGATGGCCCGGATCGAGAGCGGCGGCATCGACGAGGTGGTGCTGGCGATGAACGCCACCCTCGAGGGGCAGACCACGGCGCACTATCTTGCCGACCGGCTGGAGGCGTTCCCGGTGAAGGTGACGCAGCTTGCGCACGGTCTGCCGGTCGGCGGCGAGCTCGACTATCTCGACGAAGGCACGCTGGCCCAGGCGCTGCGCGCCCGTCGGCCGGTGGCCTGATCGGCGGGCTGCCGCCAGCGCGGCCTCTTGTTGGCGGCGGGTCGGAGCACTATCGTGACGCCATGGCCATTCACCCGATCCTGTGCGTGCCCGACGCACGCCTCAAGCTCGTGTCGCGACCGGTGGACACGTTCGACGACGTCTTGCGCACCCTCGTCGCGGACATGTTCGAGACGATGTACGATGCACACGGCATCGGGCTTGCCGCGATCCAGATCGGCGTCGACCGGCGCGTGCTGGTCATCGACCTCCAGCCCGAGGATCCGGACGCCGCCCCGGTCGCCTGCGACCATGACGGGCACGCCCACACCCATCAGCCCACGCGCCGCGAACCGCGCGTGTTCGTGAACCCCGAGATCCTCGAAACGTCCAGCGAGCTGGCGACCTACAACGAAGGGTGCCTGTCGATCCCCGACATCTACGCCGAGGTCGAGCGGCCCGCCCGCTGCCGCGTCCGCTGGCAGGATCTCGACGGCGCCTCGCACGAGGAAGAGATGGACGGGCTTCTCGCCACCTGTCTCCAGCACGAGATGGATCATCTCAACGGTGTGCTGTTCATCGACCACCTGTCGCGGCTCAAGCGGAACATGGCGCTGAAGAAGCTGGAGAAGCTGCGCAAGGCGGCGTGAGGATCGGCGGCCTGCGTCCCGCCACGGGGCAGGCTGTGCAAAGCTGAGCGTCCCGGCTTGCGCGCCGCCGCGTTCCGGCTACGTTCCGTCCCATGGAATCCTACGCCTTGCTTGTCGTGGCCGGTTTCGCGGCCGGGGTCGTTCTTGGCTGGCTGCTTGGAACCCGGCCGCTCGCGGACTGGAAGGCGCGTCATGCGGCGCGCGACGCCGAAGCAAAGGAGCTTGAGGCCAAGTATCTGCGCGCCTTTGCCGATGCCGACACGGCGCGGGTGCAGGCCGCCCGGGTGGAGCCGCTCGAGCGGCAGCTGGACGAAATGCGCGCGGCTCATGCGGACGCGCTGGACCGCGAACGCACCGCTCACGCCGCCGCGCTCGAACCGCTGCAGGAAAAGGTTCGCGTGCTGTCGGCGGAAGTGGCGACGCTGAAGGCGAACGCGGCGAACTTCGAGGAGCAGAAGCGCCTGCTGGTCGAAGCGCGCGAGGCGCTGCTCAAGGAGTTCCAGCTGACCGGCAGCAAGGTGCTGGGACACGCGCAGGAGGAGTTCCTGAAAAGCGCGACGGAACGGCTGGGCAGCGCCGAGAAGGCGAACAAGGAAGCCGTCGCGAACCTTCTGAAGCCGGTCAGCGAGCGCTTGCAACGCTACGAGGAACAGGTCGCCGCGCTGGAAGAGAAGCGCGCCGACGCCTTCAGCCACCTCCACGGCCAGATCGAGGGGCTGCGCGCCGGGCAGGAAGCGGTGCGCCGCGAGGCGCAGCGGCTCGGCAATTCGCTCACCAACGCGCCAAAGGCACGCGGGCGCTGGGGCGAGCGGGCGCTGCAGAACCTGCTGGAGCAGTGCGGGCTGGCGCAGCACACCGACTTCATCCTCGAACATTCGGTGGATGGCGGCGAGGGCCGGCTGCGCCCGGACGCCATCGTCCGCATTCCCGGCGGCAAGGTGCTGGTGATCGACTCCAAGGTCTCGCTCAACGCCTATCAGGAAGCGTTCGAGGCCGACAGCGAGGAGGCCAAGGCGGCGGCGCTCAAGCGGCATGTCGCCTCGATGCGCAGCCATGTGCAGGCGCTTGCCGACAAGTCCTACCAGAGCCAGTTCGAGGATGCGCCCGATTACGTCATCATGTTCGTTCCGGGGGAGCACTTCGTCACCGCGGCGCTCGACCACGAGCCGGGGCTGTGGGATTTCGCCTTCGAGCGGCGCGTGCTGCTCGCGACGCCGACCAATCTCGTGGCGCTTGCGCGCACAGTCGCGCAGGTCTGGCGGCAGGACGCGCTCGCCCGCGAGGCGCGCGAGATCGGCCGCTACGGGGCGGAGCTTTACGACCGGCTGCGCGTGGCGTCCGAGCATCTGAAGCGGGTCGGCTCCGGCCTGGACACGGCGGTCAACAACTACAACCGCTTTGTCGGCTCCTTCGACCGCAATGTCCTGTCCGCCGGACGGCGGCTGGCGGAGAAGGGCGTCGAGATCGGCCGGACGGAGATCCCGGATGTGCCGCTCGTGGAGGCTGCGCCGCGCCACAACGCCGCCAACACGCCGGAACAGTTGCCCGAATGGCCCGACGCGGCGGAGTAGAGCGCGTTGAGGACGCGGTTGGCGGGAACGTGCGCGGCTAGCTGGCCGTCATCCGATCCGCGCCCGCACCTCGTAGGCGAGCACCGCGGCGGCGATGGCCGCGTTCAGGCTGTCCGCCCGGCCGCGCATCGGCATGGTGACGCGCAGGTCGCAGGCTGCCTCGACCTCCTGCGGAAGGCCGCGGGATTCATTCCCGATCAGGAGGAAGCAGGGCGCGGCGTAGGGCGCCTCGCGATAATGCACCGCCTCGCGCAGGGACGCGGCGACGAGCTGGCCGTGGCCGTGACGCAGCCAGTCGTGGAATTCGGTCCAGCCTGCGAGAGCGACCGCCTGGGTGAAGATCGCCCCCATGCTGGCGCGGACCGCCTCGACCGAGAACGGATCGACGCAGTCGCCGATCAGGATCAGCCCGCCGGCGCCGGTTGCATCGCCGGTGCGCAGCATCGTCCCCAGATTGCCGGGATCGCGCAGTTCGTGAGCCACCAGCCACAACGGCGCCGCGTCCCGGTCGAGCGCCGCGAGCGGGCGGGGAAATTCCCGATAGGCACCGGCAACGGCCTGCGGATTGTCCTTCCCCGTGATCCGCGCAAGAATGTCGGGGCTGGTCTCGACAACCCTGCCCCCCGCCCGCACCACGGCATCCTCAAGCTCGGCCATGCGCGGGTGGTGATCCCGGCCGGAGGCCAGCACCAGCGTGTCGGGAACATGCCCGCAATCCAGCCCTTCGAGCAGCAGTCGCAATCCCTCGGCCAGGAAGCGGCCCTGACGGCGGCGGTGCTTCTTGTCGCGCAGCGCCCGCAGCTCCT
Source organism: Erythrobacteraceae bacterium CFH 75059 (assembly GCA_004331795.1). Lineage (GTDB taxonomy): Bacteria > Pseudomonadota > Alphaproteobacteria > Sphingomonadales > Sphingomonadaceae > Qipengyuania_B > Qipengyuania_B thermophila. The sequence continues at coordinate 79,577 of SJSR01000005.1, read as the reverse complement.
TGACCAAGGGATTGGAGAAGCCGGTGACCTGATGCCGCATCGGCGCGGATCACTCCTCGCCGAAGCCGCTCGACACCAGCTGCGCGAGCTGGTCGGCCACCGCGTCGGCATCGGCACCGGACACCCGCAGCTCGATCGTGTCTCCGCGCGCGGCGCCCAGCATCATCAGGCCGAGGATCGATCCGCCGGCGGCGCAGTGTGGCCCCTTGGCGACCTCCACCCGTGTGTCGGGAGAAAGGTTCGCGACGGCGGTGACGAACCGGGCGCTCGCCCGCGCGTGCAGTCCGCGCTGGTTGACGATCACCAGCGTGCGCGACACCGTCACTGCGCCTGCCGCCCGGATGCGGCGTCGCTGCAACCTCCGAGGAACTCGGACGCGATGGTGATGTAGTTGCGCCCCGCCTGCTGCGCCGCGCTGACGGCGGCGCCGATGTCCATGGTGCGCCGCACGCTCGCCAGCCGGATCAGCATCGGCAGGTTGAGGCCCGCCAGCACCTCGACCCGGCCGGCCTCCAGAAGGCTGATCGCGAGGTTCGACGGCGTGCCGCCGAACAGATCGGTCAGGAGGATCGCGCCGCTGCCCTGATCCACGTCGGCGATGGACCGGGCGATCTGCGCCCGCCGCTCCTCCATGTTGTCGTTGGGTCCGATGCAGATGGTGGCGACATGCGTCTGCGGACCGACGACATGCTCCCACGCTTCCACGAAGGAGTCCGCGAGGCGCCCGTGTGTGACAAGAACTAGACCGATCATTTCGTGAGTGCCGTTTCGCAAAGGTGACTGCTGCCCGCGACGGGTTCCGTTCATTGCTGCCCGAAACCTGCGGTCCGGTTCGACGCTCGGGACGCGTCGGCAGGCAGGTTGCTGTGCCTGACCGTGGTCGAAAAGCCCTGACGGCGCAAGTGCTCAGCCAGCACGTGTGCCACATGCACCGAGCGGTGCCGCCCGCCGGTGCAGCCGATCGCCACCGTCAGATAGCTGCGCCCCTGCCGCGCGTAGTGGGGCAGCAGCGTGTCGACGAGCGCGACGATGCGCGGGACAGTCTCGGCATAGGCCGGGTCGGCGGCGATGTGGCGGGCGACCGGCGCGTCGAGGCCGGTGAGTTCGCGCAGCTGCGGCACCCAGTGCGGATTGCTCAGGAACCGGACGTCGAACACGAGATCGGCGAGCGGCGGCATCCCGCGGGCAAAGCCGAAGCTGGTGATGGTCACCACCAGCGGAGCGCCTTCGGCAAGGATGAAGCGGTTGCGCACCGCCTCGCGCAGGTCCTGCTGGCTCATGCGGCTGGTGTCGATGACGACCTGCGCACTGTCGCAAAAGGGCGCCAGCAGCGCTCTCTCGGCGGCAATCCCGTCGACGAGCGAGCGGTCGTGGGCGAAGGGATGGCGGCGGCGCGTCTCGTTGTAGCGGCGCACCAGCTCGTCGTCGCCGCAGGCCAGGAACAGCGTGGCAAGCCCGTCCTCCTGTCCGGAAACGGCCCCGCTCCAGAGCGCCTGGGCCGTGGCCGCGTCACGATCCGCTCCGCGCAGGTCGACGCCGATGGCAAGGTGGGCCGAGGAGCCGTTTTCCTCGGCGATGAGCTTCTCGACGAAGCGGATGGGGATGTTGTCCATCGTGTCCCACCCGGCATCCTCGAGCGCGTGCAGCACCGTCGTCTTGCCGGCTCCCGACTGCCCGGCGATCAGCAGCACCCGTCTGCCTGCGGCGCGCGGCAGTGTGGCGGCGCCCGTCTCCTGTTCGCGCGGTCCCGGCGTCACGGGCGCCCGCTCCGTTCTGCCGCCGCGCCGCGCGTCGGCGGGTCGGCACCCTCGTCCTCCACGGGCAGACCGAACTGTCGCAGCGCGAACTCCGCGCGGATCGCCTGCACGGCGTCGCCGGCCGCGAAGGCAAGCATCGGGACGCTCAGGTCCAGCAGGGTGCAGCGCGCGGGTTCTTCCGGCAGGCGCAACGCCTCGCCGTCGAGATCGAGCACGAGGCACAGCGGACCTGCGGCCACCGGCAACGGAACCAGCCCGACGCCGCGCACCTCCAGCAGCCCCGCGGCGCGCGGCGGCGGCTCGAGGCGAAGGACCGCCCCTTCGCGGACCAGCACCACGCCGTCATCGCCGACCAGCGTGGCGCCGCGGTCAACAAGCGCCAGCACCAGCGATGTCTTGCCCCGGCCGGGCGCGCCGCGCACGAGAATGCCGCGCCCCCCGACGAGCGCCGCCGAGGCGTTGATGAGGAGCCGGCGTTCCGTCATTCGCGCATCTTGCGCATCGCCGACGGAAGTTCCAGCCGCAGACTGGCGCCGGGTTCGCCATCCGCCCGCTCGTGCGCGGTCAGGGTGCCGTCATGGGCTTCGGCGATGGTCCGGCCGATGGCGAGGCCGAGACCGGAATGGTTTCCGAACGCCTCCCCCTCAGGCCGCAGCGAGTGGAAGCGCTTGAACACCTTGTCGCGCGCCTGCGGCGGAATGCCGGGGCCGTGGTCCGAGACGGTGAGGCTCGTCCGCCCGCCCTCGCTCGCGATCGTCACCTCGACGGTGCCGTGCGGCGGCGAGAAGGACACGGCGTTGTCGAGCAGATTGTTGATCACCCGCTCCAGCCGGGCGGGCACTCCCTGGACGATGTGCTCACCCGGCGCGGCCTCCAGGACGATGGTGACGGTGCCGTTCTCGTGGCGGTCCTCGCGGGAGGCGAGCACGGCGGCCGCGAGCCGGGTGAGCGACACCGGCTCGAACGTCGCCCGCGACAGTTCCGCGTCCACGCGGCTCGCCTCGGAGATGTCCGTCACCAGCCGGTCGATGCGGCGCACGTCGTGGTGGGCAATCTCCAGCAGTTGCCGGGCAAGGTCCGGATCCTTGACCCGCTCGAGCGACTCCACGGCGCTGCGGAGCGAGGCGAGCGGGTTCTTGATCTCGTGCGCGACGTCGGCGGCGAAGCTTTCCACCGCGTCGATCCTCTGGCGCAGGGCGCTGCTCATGTCGGACACGGCGCGGGCAAGCAGCCCGATCTCGTCGCCGCGATGGACGAAGCGCGGCACCTCCACCAGCCGCTCGCGTCCCTGGCGCACCCGGATCGCCGCCTGCACCAGTTCGCGCAGCGGCAGCACGATGGTGCGGGCCAGAAACCATGCCAGAAGCGTGGAAAGCACCACCGCGCCCAGAACCACCAGCAGCACGCGCTGGCGGGCGAGCCGCACCGACCGGGTGATGTCGACCGGGTTGCGCGTCGTCAGCAGCGTTTCGCCGTCGAGACCGACGGGGGTTGCCGCCGTGATGATGTGCGTGCCGTCCGGCGCGTCGCGAAGAACGATCTGCGTCAGGCTGTCCGAGCGCGCCCGGCGCAGTTCCGGCCACGCCCGGGCGTGCGGGTCGGCGGGTTCGCGGTAGTCCGGAAGCGGCGGCGCACCCACCAGCGTGTCGAACGCCTTGTCCAGCGCCCTGGAGAACGCCTCCGCGCTTCCCGGCTGGGCGCGCGGCGCAAGCCGGAACGACGGCGGGGCGAGGGCGAAACTGTCGTATTTCAGGCTTCCGTCGCGCGCGAACAGCCGCAGCCGCAGCCGCTGTTCCTTGCCGATCTGGATCAGCAGCGCCTGCTGGCGTTCGGGTGAGGCCCCGGCCAGCGCCTCGGCGGTGATCTGCGCCTCGATGAGCGCCAGCTTGAACCGTTCGGTCAGCAACTGCTTGCGGTAAATGTCGACGAAGATCAGTCCGCCGCCCAGCAGGGCGAGCGGGAGCACGTTGACGATCAGGATCCGGCCGGTCAGCGACAGCCGCGGCGACCAGCGGATCCGGTCGCGCAAGGGGTCGCGGCGCATGGCCGCCCGGGGAGCCGCCGGCGCCGCGTCAGTCATCAATGAAGCTGTAGCCAGCTCCGTAGAGCGTCTCGATCCCGGCAAAGTCGGGGTCGACCTCGCGGAACTTGCGCCGCATCCGCTTGATGTGGCTGTCCACCGTCCGGTCGTCCACCGTGGCGTCGTCCGGATAAGCCGCCTGCATCAGCTGGTTGCGCGTGCGGATCACGCCTGGCCGCTCGGCCAGCGCCTCCAGCACGAGGAACTCGGTCACGGTAAGGGCGATGGGCTTGTCGTCCCATGTCACGTGGTGCCGTTCCGGGTCGATGGTCAGCCGTCCCCGCCGGATGACCTCGCCCGCGGAGGGAGTGTCGTGGGCCTGTTCGTCGACGGCCGCAGGGCGCCGCGCCTCCGTCCGCCGCAGAACTGCGCGGATCCGCGCCAGCAGCAGGCGCAGGCTGAACGGCTTGGCGAGGTAGTCGTCCGCGCCCATCTCGAAACCGGCTTCCTCGTCCTCCTCCGCATCCTTGCTGGTCAGGAAGATGACCGGCAGATCGGATCTCTCCCGCAGGCGCGCCAGCAGCTCCATGCCGTCCATGCGCGGCATCTTGATGTCGAACACGGCGAGGTCCGGCGGATCGGCGAGCAGCGCGTCCAGCGCCGCTTCCGCATCGGCATAGGTGCGAGTCGCGAATCCTTCTGCCTGCAGCGCGATGGACACGGTGGCGAGGATGTTGCGGTCGTCATCGACGAGCGCGATGGTCTGTTGCGCCAGTTGCGGCGCCACGGGGTGTTCGCGGTGCGTCACGGGGGGCAAACTACGCCGCAGGTCCGAACGGCGCAACGGGCAGGGCGTGCCGCAGCCGCCCCGTGCCGGTCCCGGACGCCGTGCGCATGCGGTTTGACCTGTCCATCCGGCCGCGTTACGGGCACAGCCAAACAGGTGCCGCATTCGTATGCTGCGGATGCGCGGGCGACGTGGCGGGAGTGGCCGCGTGGCCGCAAGGAGATCGACGATGACGCTGGCGAAGTCTTTGGCGGATCAGGGGTTTTCGACCCGGGCGAAGGTGGAGGCGAACCTGGGAACGCCGCAGCTGGTGGAGCATGCCCTGCGCAACGGCGAAGGCATTCTCGCGAAGGGCGGCCCGCTGGTCGTCGACACCGGCAAGCACACCGGGCGCAGCGCCAAGGACAAGTACATCGTCCGCGATGCGCAGACCGCGGACAGCGTGGCCTGGGGCAAGGTCAACCTTCCCATGGGTCCCGAGCACTTCGCGGCGCTGAAGGAAGATTTCCTTGCTGCGCTTGCCGACAAGGAGACGCTGTATGTGGCCGACCTGTTCGGCGGGTCGCAGCCCGAGCACCGCGTCAATGTCCGCGTCATCAACGAGCTGGCCTGGCACAACCTGTTCATCCGCACCCTGCTCGTGCGTCCCACGCGGGCCGAACTCGAGGACTTCACGCCCGAATACACGATCATCGACCTGCCGAGCTTCCGGGCCGATCCTGCCCGCCACGGCTGCCGCAGCGAAACGGTGATCGCGGTCAACTTCACCGAGAAGCTGATCCTGATCGGCGGCACGCAGTATGCCGGCGAGATGAAGAAGAGCGTGTTCGGCGTGCTCAACTACCTGCTGCCGGCGAAGGGCGTGATGCCCATGCACTGCTCCGCCAATGTGGGGCCGGACGGCCGCACCGCGGTCTTTTTCGGGCTGTCGGGCACGGGCAAGACGACGCTCTCGGCGGACGCGAGCCGCACCCTCATCGGCGATGACGAACACGGCTGGTCGGACACCGCCGTGTTCAACTTCGAGGGTGGCTGCTATGCCAAGATGATCCGCCTGTCCGCGGAAGCCGAACCCGAGATCTACGCCACCACGCAGCGGTTCGGCACGGTGCTGGAGAACGTGGTCGTCGACCCCGAGACGCGCGAGATCGATTTCGACGACAACAGCAAGACCGAGAACACCCGCGGGGCCTATCCGCTGGAGTTCATCCCCAACACTTCGGCGGAAAACCTCGGACCGGTGCCGTCCAACGTCGTCATGCTGACCGCTGATGCCTTCGGCGTGCTCCCGCCGATCGCCCGGCTCACGCCTGATCAGGCGATGTACCACTTCCTGTCGGGCTACACCGCCAAGGTGGCGGGAACCGAAATGGGCGTGACCGAGCCGGAGGCGACGTTCTCCACCTGCTTCGGCGCGCCCTTCATGCCGCGCCATCCTTCGGTCTACGGCAACCTCCTTAAGGAGCGGATAGCGGCTGGCGGGGTGTCGTGCTGGCTGGTGAACACCGGCTGGACCGGAGGCATGTACGGCACCGGCACCCGCATGCCGATCAAGGCCACCCGCGCGCTGTTGAACGCGGCGCTGGACGGGTCGCTCAACGACGCGGAGTTCCGCCGCGACCGCCACTTCGGCTTCGAGGTTCCGGTGTCCGTTCCGCAGCTCGAGGCGCTGGGGATCGACCAGTCCATCCTCGATCCGCGCACGACCTGGGCGGATGGCGAGGCGTATGACGAAGCGGCCCGCAAGCTGGTGCAGCTGTTCGTCGACAATTTTGCGCAGTTCGCCGACCATGTCGACGAAGGTGTCCGCAAGGCGGCGCCGCAGGCGGCCTGACGGCAACGGTTTGGAGAGGAGATCCCCGCCCGGCGTGACGCCGGAGCGGGGGCGCTCCACCAGGCCTGCAAGTCGCATATCGGTGCGTCAATGGCGGCGCGACGTGCTCTGACGCCGCGCGGAGCGGCGCGCCTCTTGGCCGGGAAAGGGATCGGGCGCTGCGCGTTGGAAAGGACGAGCGGAGCCGAGGCACCGCTGTCCGTTCCTTCAACCAGCACAAGGTCCCGCCATGTCCCTTGCCCAGAGCCTTCTCAATTCACCCGTCGTCCCGAGCATGGCGCGCGAGCTTGGCATTGACGAGCAGACCGCCCGCAGCGGGGCGGCCGCCTTGTTGCCGGCCATCGTGGCGGGGCTGGGCCGGAGCGCGGCGGGCGGTGCGGGCGCGGCCGCATCTCCGGCCGGACCGGGCGGCCTTGGCGGCCTGTCCGCCATCCTGGGCGGGTTCGGCGGCGGCGGCGGCCTGCTCGACGCCGTGACGGGCGCCCAGCCGACCCCGGTTCAGCAGGGCAACGACATCCTCGGGTCGATCTTCGGCAGCAAGGATGTCAGCCGGTCTGTCACGCAGGAAGCCTCGGCCGTATCCGGGCTCGACCAGACGCTGCTCAAGAAGATGCTCCCGATCCTTGCGATGGCGGCGATCGGAATGCTGATGCAGCAGGGCGGCCGGCAGCAGCCCGGCAGCGGATCCGGCGCTGCCGGGGCCGGGCTGGGCGGCATCCTCGGCGCCGTCGTGAAAGGGCTGGCGCGCTAGCCCGGCGGCGCGGGCGCGGCTGTCGAAAGGGGCGAGGCCTCTCCGCCCGTTTCAGTTCGGGTGGCGTGCGCGGCGATGCGCCGACCGGGCGCGATCGTCCGAAGCCTTCTCATCCTTCTCGGCCTGGGCGACCGACGTCATCAGCGCCCTGAGATCCGGCAAGGCCCCGTCGCCAGCGGCGTTGATCGCGTCGATGATGGCCTGTGCCTGCTTGCTGCTGAGATCGGGGTGCGGGCTGTAGGCGACGGATGCGAGGCTGGCGACCGCCATGTCACGCTTGCCTTCCTCGGCCTGCATGAGGCCGATGTCGAGCCACAGGCTGCGATCGAACGGCGCCAGTTCGCCCGCGCGTTCGAGCGCGTGGCGCGCCCTCTCCGTCAGCGGCGCGCCGCGTTCCGAGAAGCTGCGATGATAGTAGATCAGCGGCAGGGGGTGGTCGTTCTCGAGCCGGTTGAGCTGCGTGAACGGCGCCATCGCGGCGGCGTAGGCCGCGTCCTTGTCGCCCGCGTCCCGCGCCTGCCGGAACAGGGCGTAGCCCTTCTGGACGTAGGCGTTGGCGATGGACGGGTCGAGCGCGATGGCCTTGTCGGCCGCGGCGATGGCGGCGGCATCGTTTCCGGCGTCGAACTCGGCCTCGGCGAGGGCCGCGAACACCTGCGCATCCTGCGGATACCGCTCGGCGATCCTGCGCAGCGAGGCGGCAAGTCCCGGCGCCTCGCGCTTGCTCACCCCGCGCTGCGAGCGCATGATGAGCGGCATGGCGGCCGCGTGGCCCTCGGCCAGCGGGGACACGCGCACCGCCGGGATCGGACCCAGACGTTCCGGGGACAGGTTGACGGACATCATCCGCGGCGCGCGGGCGTAGCGTGTCAGTTCCTTGTCGAGCGCGTCGAGATCGCCGAACGCCGCCTCCGCCGCCTTCACCGATGGCGTTCCGGCCATCAGGTGGCGCGCATAGGCGTCCAGCTGTCCCTGCCGCTCGGGCGCGAACATGAGGTAGTGGTACATCAGCCAGCTCTGCCCGTAGAAGCCGATCATGAGGTTGCGGGGCTTGGTGCCTGACCGGCCGTCATCAATGAGGTGGCGGATGGGGATGTTCGGCGCCTCGAGGATTTCCTGGGCGCGGTGCGCGGCAGGCCGGCCGAGCGAGACGTGTCCGCTGTCGGGGAACAGGGCCGAGGCGTAGAATTCGGCCGCGCCTTCGCTCATCCACCGGGGCATGTCGAAGCGGCTCTGGGCCATGAGGAAGTGGTGCGCGTATTCGTGCAGCAGCACCTTGACGGAAAAGTCCACCCGGTCGCGGCGCAGGGCGATGTTCTGCACATAGGCGCGCGAGCCGCCCGCGCGCGGGATGTAGAAGCCGGCGACGAAGGGGTTGCCGTCGGCCATGCGCTCCATGTGCCGTTCGCTTCCGACAGCGAAGATCACCACCCGGTTCGACGGGCTGACCGGAGCGGCGGGCCGGCCGCTCAGATACTGGAGAGCGGCGTGATATTTCTCCAGCATCTCGGCGAAGGCCTGCACGTCCTGCGGCCGGTCGTTGGCGTAGATGACGAAATGCTGGCTCTGCGCCTCGTGCCAGCGCGCGTGCGCCGGACCCGTGACGAACAGCGCCGCTACGAGCAACAATATCAACCGCATGACGTGTTTCCCCCCCGGCCAACAGGCTGGCACGTCGCGACGGCGCGAGTCAAGCCGCGCCACCCGGAGAAGGGACGCGCCCTCAGCGCCTCCGGGCGCGCGCGATGTAGCGGTCGACATTGCGCGCCATGACGTCGAGGGGCGCGTTGCCGCCGAGCACGATGGCGTCGTTGAAATCGCGCAGGTCGAAGGCGCTGCCCAGCTGCTCCTGGGCGCGGTCGCGCATCGCCACGATCTGCGAGTGGCCCAGCTTGTAGCCGCATGCCTGAGCCGGCCAGGAGCAATAGCGGTCGACCTCGCTCTCGACCTCCTCCCGCTTGGAACCGTTGCGTTCGACGAAGAAGTTGACCGCCTGTGCCCGGCTCCAGCCCTTCGCGTGGAGGCCGGTGTCGACCACCATCCGGCAGGCGCGGAAGGCAAGCGCCTGAAGATAGCCGAGGCGGCCGACCTCGAACGCGTCATAGGCCCCAAGCTCGTCGGCAAGCTGCTCGCCATAGAGCGCCCAGCCTTCGGAGAAGGCGTTGAAGGCGAGGATCGAGCGGATGAGCGGCAGGCGGTTGGAATACTCGCCCTCCCACACGTGGCCGGGGAGGGTTTCATGGAACACGAGATCGGGCAGGTCGTAGCGGCGGTGAAGATCGGTGGTCCGCAGGTTGATCCACATGCGCGCCGGAATGCTGCCATCCTTGCTGCCCGCTCCGCCATACGCGGCGGGCGCCCCCGGTTCCTCGGACAGCGGCAGCCGGCGCACTTCGACGCGCGGATCGACGAGGGTGCGGAAGGCACGCGGCATCTGCGCCCGGATCCAGCCGATCCGGTCCTCGATCACCGCCATGATTTCCGCCCGGCCCGGATCGCCGGCGGGAAACTGGTAGCGCGGATCGCGCGAGAGCGCCTGCATCCGCGCGCCGATCGACCCGGTCGTGTATCCGATCCGGCGCAGGATCGGGTCCATGCGCGCGTGCAGCGCCTCCAGCTCCTCCAGCCCCTGCCGGTGGACGGCCTCCGGGCCGAGCGTCGTGGTGGTGCTCGCCCGCAAGGCCCAGCCATACCATTCCTCGCCATGCGGCCGCGCATACATGCCGGGTGCGTCGCTCGCCTGCCGGCGCTCTTGCCGCAGCTCCTCGAGCTGGCGCAGCAGAGCGGCCAGCACCGGCCCCCGCACCGCCTCCTCCGCCCGGTCGGCATGGGCGAGAGGCAGCGACGCCCGCGTCAGCCGTTCCCGGAACGCGCGCGCCAGGAAGGCGCCCTGGCTGGCCTGCTCCGCCGTGGCGGTCATCTGCGCGATCGCCTTGTCGAGCAGGAACGCCGGAGGGATCACGCCCAGACCGCGGGCATGGCGGATGCGCTCCAGCTCGCCGTCGAGCACCCGCGGCACGGCGAGGATGCGGGCCAGGTAATGCTCGGCATCCTCGGCGCTGGCGAGCGGCTGATCGGCGTCCATGAAGCGCGGCAGGTCAAGATAGCTGCCGACGTTCTGGATCACGGCATAGGGCGCGTTGCGCCATCCCCCGACGGCCACATCGCCATAGGGCAGGGCAAAACCCGCCAGCGCGGTGGCGTAGCCGCTCTCGACGACTTCGAGGTTGGTGATCATGTCCGCCGCCAGCCCGGCGCGGGGCACGGCCTGCACGCGGGCGAGGTCGCGGCGCAACTGCTCGGCATAGGCGGCCTGTCCGCTGAGGCTCGTGTCGCCGAGGCGGCCGCGCAGGTAAGCGTGCTCGCCCGTGTCGACGCCCGCCCCGGTGGCGCGGGCCGGTTCGTGCCGCAGCAGGTTGAAGGCGACGCTGTCGAGCAGGGCGCCCGGATCGGTGGCGGTTGCCAACGCGTGTCCGGGCTGCCCCGTCACGCATCCCGGGAGCGCGAGAGCCGCGGTGGAGGCAAGGCCAAGCAGAGCCTGGCGGCGGGTCAGGGAAGGGCAGGGCACCATGGCGGCAAGGATGGGCGCCGCCACGGCGCGCTGTCAATCGGATGAGGTCGTCTTGCTGCGGGTCAGTCGAGCAGCTGCGCGGGAACCTTGCCGCCATTGGCCGCCAGTTCCTGCATGGTCCGCTTGTGCAGCCACAGATTGTCCTCGGCCGACCCGCTGTAATTGCTGCGGCCAAGCTCCTGCGCCAGCTCCTTGCGGTTCTCGTAGCTCGAATCGATGCCAAGCAGCTTCATCAGGTCGACGATCGAGGTGCGCCAGTTGAGCTTGTCGGCGCCCGGCATCGAGTCCAGCCGCTGCTCCACATCCACCTGGCTGGCGGGGCTGGGCTGCGTCACGGGGGCCTGCGCCCATGCAGTCTGGCCCTGCGCCGCGGCGCCGCCTGCCGCCTGCGGCGCGCTGCCGCTGACACCCGGCTGCGTGCCCGTCGTTCCGGTGCCAGCGGTCGTGCCTGGCTTCGCGCCGCCCTTGCCGGAATCGAAGGTGGCAAAGATGGCGTTCTTGATGGATCCGAAAATGCCCATGATGAAAATCCTCTGGCGGTGATGGACTTGACTGTGCGGGCAACGCTGCCGGAGATGGCGCGGTTCCGGCATGGGCCGGCGATGAGCGTCGAGGCGGAAGGGGCGAGGAATGAATTGGGTCTTGTCGCTGGTGATGCTGGCCGCCCTTGCCCTGCTCGGAGGGGCGTTCGTGCTGTGGCGCCGCACGGGCGCGGTGCGTCAGCCGCTGCTGATGGTGCTGCTGGCGGTGGTTGCGCTCGTCAATGTCGCGATCTGGACGGTTCCGGCGGCCGACGGCACGACACCGCTCGGCCGCCTTGGTGATGAACGGGGCCGCGCGCCGCCTCCCTGATCGCCGCGTCCGCGGATCAGCGGATCGGGCAGGACGGATCGAGCCGGAAGTTGAGGTAGTTGTCGATCGAGCGGCCCAGATCCTCCATCTCGTTCTCGAAGAAGTGGTTGGCGCGCGGGATTTCGTCGTGATGGATGGTGATGTGCTTCTGCTGCCGCAGCTTCTCGACGAGCTTGGTCACGGATGCGGGGGGCACCACCGTGTCCTGCGCCCCGTGGATGAAGATGCCGCTGGCCGGGCACGGCGCCAGGAAGGTGAAATCGTACATCGACGCCGGCGCGGACACCGAGATGAAGCCGCGGATTTCGGGCCGGCGCATGAGGAGCTGCATTCCGATGAGCGCCCCGAAGCTGACCCCGGCAACCCATGTGGTCTGCGATTCCGGGTGGATCGACTGCACCCAGTCGAGGGCCGACGCCGCGTCCGACAGCTCGCCGATGCCGTTGTCGAAGCTGCCCTGGCTGCGGCCCACGCCGCGGAAATTGAACCGCAGGGTGGCAAAGCCGCGGTCGACGAAGGTCTTGTAGAGGTGCTGGGTGATGCGCTCGTTCATGGTTCCGCCCCCGTGGGGGTGCGGGTGCAGGATCATCGCCACCGGCGCACGGGGACGGCGCGGGGGCGAGAAGCGGCCTTCGAGACGGCCTTCGGGACCGGGGAAGATGACGGAGGGCATGCGCTGGCTGTTCCACAGTTGCGGGTGGCGGCTGGCGGCCGCAAGGTGGCGCGCTATATAGGCGCTTGTCGCTTTTTCGCAATTCTCGTGCCGGAGCCGGCGTCTGTCCCGCATCTATCTCGATCACGCCGCCACCACCCCGCTGCGTCCCGAGGCCAGGGCGGCGATGGAGGAGGGCTTCAGCGTCTGGGCCAATCCGTCCAGCCCCCACGCCGAGGGACGGGCCGCGCGGCGCAGTCTTGAGGACGCGCGCGATCGGGTGAAGCGCGCGCTCGGCTGGACGGGCGAGGTCATCTTCACCTCCGGCGCGAGCGAGGCGCTGGACATCGCCCTCAACCGCGCCAGAGCGACACGCCGGGTCGTCTCCGCGGTGGAGCACGAGGCGGTGTTCCGCGCCGCACCCGCTGCCGAGGTGCTGCCGCTGCGGGACGGCGGGCCGGACGAGGCTGCCTTGCAGGCCCTCCTGGCAGGCGGCGGACAGGTCCTCGTCGCCGTGCAGCAGATCAACTCCGAGACCGGGACGATCCTCTCTTCCGCCGACGCAGCCTTTCCCACGGCCACCGTGCGCGCGGCGGGCGGCCGCGTGCTCAGCGACTGCTCGCAAGGGGCGGGCCGGCACGCCCTTCCCGACTGCGACATGGCGGTCGTCTCGGCGCACAAGTTCGGCGGTCCGATCGGGGCGGGCGCGCTGCTCGTCCGCGATTTCGCCATGCTGCACCCCGTCGGCGGGCACGAGCGGGGTTATCGCCAGGGCACCGAGAACCTGCCGGCCATCCTCGGCATGGCGGCGGCGCTCGAGGCCGGCGGACAGGAGACGTGGGCGACCACGGCGCCTGAGCGCGCCGCCTTTGCCGACGCGCTGGCCGCATACGCCGAACTGCTCGGCCCGGGCCGGCAGTGCGATCACATCTTCGCCGTCGCCCATCCCGTGCTCAGCGCCCAGGCGCAGCTGATCCGGCTCGACGCGCTCGGCGTCGCCGTGTCGGCCGGCAGCGCCTGCTCCTCGGGCACACTCAAGCGCAGCCGGGCGCTCGCCGGCTTCGGGATCGCGGAGGACGTGGCCGCCCGCACCATCCGCGTCAGCATCGGGTGGAACACCACCGCGGACGAACTCGGCCGCTTCGTGGAGCTGTGGCGTGGCCTCTAGCCGACCCGCGGGCCGGCGGCCGGCGATCTACCTCGATCACCAGGCGACGACGCCGCTGGCGCCCGAAGCGCGCGAGGCCATGCTGCGCTGGATGGGCGGGCCGGGCGAGGCAAGCTTCGGCAATCCGCACAGCCCGCACCGCATGGGGCGGATGGCCGCCGCCGCCGTGGAGGTGGCGCGCGAGCAGGTGGCCGCGCTGTTCCCGCCGGGCGGGAGGGTCATCTTCACCGCCGGTGCGACCGAAGCGGTCAACCTGGCCATCCGCGGCCTCGCCGCCGCCCAGGAGCGTCCGGCGATCATGGCGGGCGCAACCGAGCATGCCTGCGTGCTCGACACCGCCCGGTCCGCGGGTGACACGGAGATCTGGCCCGTCGATAGCGAGGGGCTGCTCGACCCCGAGCACCCGTTTGCGCGCCCGCCGGCGCTGCTGGCCGTGATGCAGGTCAACAACGAGATCGGCGTGGTGCAGGACATGGCCGCCGTCCTTGCGCGTGCCCGCCGCGACGGGGCGCTGCTGCTCGTGGACGCGGTGCAGGGCGCGGGCAAGCTGCCCCCCGCAGATGCCGACATGATCGCCATCTCCGCGCACAAGCTCTATGGTCCGAAAGGCATCGGCGCGCTCTGGGTGCGGGACGGCGTTGCCTTGGTTTCGACCAGCACCGGCGGCGCGCAGGAGGGGCTTCGCTCCGGGACGCTCAGCCCCATGCTGTGCGCCGGCTTCGGCGCTGCGGCGGCGCTCGCGCACGCCCGGATGGCTGAGGACGAGGCGCATCTTCGCACCCTGTTCGCCCGCGCCCTGACCCTGTTCGCCGGCTGGCACTGGAACGGCAGCCTGGCGCGCCGGTGGCCCGGCAACCTCAACCTCCGGCGCGAGGGACTCGATGTCGCGCGGCTGATGAGCGACTGCCGCACGCTCATGTTTTCCGCCGGGTCCGCCTGCGCCAGCGGGTCCGGCCGCCCCAGCCACGTGCTCCGCGCCATCGGGCTCGACGATACGGAGGCGCGCAGCTCCATCCGCCTCGGGCTCGGCCGCTACACGACCATGGAGGAGCTGGAGGAGGCGGCCGCGATCCTCAACGCCGCTGCGGCGGAGCAGGGCGTCTGATGGCGCGGCTCCGCTTCACCACGGCCGCAGGAGAGCATCTCGTGATCGAGGCGAACGGCGGCGACACGCTGCTGCGCGCGGCACAGGCGGCGGGTCTGCCGCTGGAAGGGACTTGCGAGGGGCAGATGGCCTGCGCCACCTGTCATGTCATCGTCGCCGCGCACTGGTTCGACCGCCTGCCTCCCGCGAGTGCGGACGAGGAGGACATGCTCGATCTCGCGCCGCATGCCTGCCGCACGAGCAGGCTGTCGTGCCAGATCGTCGTGACCGACGACCTCGACGGGCTGGAGGTCGCCCTGCCGCCGGGCACCTGACGGCGCGCGGCGCGTGGCCGGACCCTGCCCGCCCGAGGGCGCTCAGGCCGGCTGGCTCACCCGGCTGTCCTACAGCATGGCGATGAGCGCCCGGCTGAAGGCGGGGATGTCGCCGGGATTGCGGCTGGTGATGAGGTTGCCGTCGGTGGCGACCTCCTGATCCACGACATTGGCGCCCGCATTCGCAAGATCGGTGCGGATCGAGGGATAGCCGGTCACGGTCCTGCCGCGCACCAGCCCCGCCTCGATCAGCAGCCACGGCGCGTGGCAGATCGCCGCCACGGGCTTTCCCGCCTCCGCAAACGCCCTGACGAGATCGACGGCCCGCTTCTCGGCGCGCAGCGTGTCGGGATTGATCTGGCCACCGGGAAGCAGCAGGGCGGCATAATCGTCGGCATCGACATCAGCGAGGGTGCGGTCCACGGGAACACGCTCGCCCCAGTCATCCTCGTCCCAGCCCTTGATCTCCCCCGCCTCGAGGCTGACCACTTCGGTGCGGAACCCGGCGTCCTCCAGCGCCTGCTTGGGCTTCAGCAGCTCGGACTGCTCGAAACCGTCGGTGGCCAGGATCATCACGGTCTTGCTCATGGGTCTCTCCGGTGTTCGCGCGGGCGCGCCTCTATGGACCTACAAACGGCCCGGGGCGAGGCCTCGTTCCGCATTTGTCGCCGGGCCGCCCCGGTGATAAGCCCGGCGCCATGCCGACCCGTGAGCTGCCCCCCGCCGGCGCACCCGCTGCCGACGCCATCATCGATGCGCCGTTCGATTCCGCCCTGTCCGAGCGCTATCTGGTCTATGCGCTGTCCACCATCACCGCGCGCAGCCTGCCCGACCTTCGCGACGGGCTGAAGCCGGTTCACCGGCGGCTCCTGTGGGCAATGCGCCAGCTTCGGCTCAGCCCGGCCGATCCGTTCAAGAAGTCGGCGCGGGTGGTCGGGGATGTCATCGGCAAGTATCATCCGCACGGCGACGCGTCGGTCTATGACGCCATGGTGCGCCTCGCCCAAGATTTCGCCCTGCGCTATCCGCTGGTCGAGGGGCAGGGGAATTTCGGCAACATCGACGGCGACAATGCCGCCGCCTACCGCTACACCGAGGCGCGGCTGACGCGCACGGCGCTGCGCCTGATGGACGGGCTCGACGACGGCACCGTCGACTTCATTCCGACCTACAACGGCGAGGAGCAGGAGCCGGACATCTTCCCCGGCCTGTTCCCGAACCTGCTCGCCAACGGGGCAAGCGGCATCGCGGTCGGGATGGCCACCAACATTCCCAGCCACAACGTCGCCGAGATCATCGACGCGACGCTGTTGGTGATCGACGATCCCGAGGTGGCGCACGCCCGGCTGATGGAGGTGTTCAAGGGGCCGGACTTCGCCACGGGCGGACTGGTCGTCGACAGCCCGGCGGTGGTGTCGCAGGCCTATGAGACCGGCCGCGGCTCGTTCCGGCTGCGCGGCCGGTTCCACTCGGAGGAAGGCGTGCAGGCGGCGGAGGCGCTGCGCGGCGAGCGGCAGCGCGAGGAGGCGCTGGCGCGGGCGCGCAGCGGGCTGGAGGATCTGGGTGGCGGCCAGTGGCAGCTGGTCATCAGCGAGATTCCCTACCAGGTGCCCAAGAGCAAGCTGATCGAGCAGATCGCGGCCGCCATCGCCGACCGCAAGCTGCCGATCCTCGAGGACGTGAGGGACGAAAGCGACGAGCGCATCCGCATCGTCCTCGTTCCGCGCAGCCGGAACGTCGACCCGGAACTGCTCAAGGAATCGCTGTACCGGCTGACCGACATGGAGGTGCGGTTCGGCCTCAACCTCAACGTCCTCGACGCCCGGCGCACGCCCATGGTGCTGGGCCTCAAGGAGCTGCTCGAACGCTGGGTGCTCAGCCAGATCGACGTGCTCCAGCGGCGCAGCCGCCACCGGCTCGAGCAAATCGACCGGCGGCTGGAACTGGTGCGCGGCTACATCGTCGCCTTCCTGAACCTCGACCGGGTGATCGCCATCATCCGGTCCGAGGACGAGCCCAAGCCGCCGCTGACGGCCGAGTTCGCGCTGACGGACCGGCAGGCCGAGGCGATCCTCAACATGCGCCTGCGCAGCCTGCGCCGGCTGGAGGAGATGGAGCTGCGCCGCGAGCAGGACGCGCTCGAGCGCGAGCGTGACGAGATTCAGGCGCTGCTCGCCGACCCGCGCAAGCAGAAGGCGCGGCTCAAGCGCGACCTGCGCCAGCTGCGCAAGGAGTATGGCGAGGACACCCCGCTCGGCCGCCGGCGCACCACCATCGCCGAGGCACGGCCGACCGCCGTGTACAGCGCCGAGGCCATGATCGAGCGCGAGCCGATCACGATCATCCTGTCGCAGCGCGGCTGGATCCGGGCGGCGCGCGGGCATCTGGACCTCGGCGCCGCCGGCGCCGGGGCGTTCAAGTACAAGGAGGGTGACGGCCCGGCCTTCGCGCTCCATGGCCAGACCACCGACAAGCTGGTGCTCGCCACCAGCGGCGGTCGCTTCTTCACCCTGCGCTGCGACCGCCTGCCGGGTGCGAGGGGGTTCGGCGAGCCGGTGCGGGCGATGGTCGACCTTGAACCCGAAGCGCAGATCGTGGCCGCGCTGATCCACAAGCCGGACGCCGAACTGCTGGTCGCCTCATCAGCGGGGCGGGGCTTCGCGGTGCGGATGGCCGACCTCCTCGCCGAGACGCGCAAGGGGCGGCAGGTGGTCAACGTCAAGGATGGCCGGCTGGCGGTCGTGCGGATCATGGACCCTGCCCACGATCACATCGCAGTCGCGGGCGAGAACCGCAAGCTGGTGGTGTTCCACCGGGGCGAGCTGCCGCTGATGGAGCGGGGTCAGGGCGTGCAGCTGCAACGCTACCGCGACGGCGGGCTTGCCGACGCGACCTCGTTCCGCATGGACGACGGATTGTCATGGACCATGGGCGGCAAGGGCGAGCGCACCCGCACCGAGACGGAGATGTGGCAGTGGAAGGTTGCGCGCGGAGGGACGGGCCGCATGCCGCCCAACGGCTTTCCGCGCGACAACCGGTTCGGCTGAACCGCCGAACGGCGCGCGCGGCGCCCCCCGGCGTTCAGCGCGACGGGCACACCCGCAGGGGCGCCTGGCGGTTCGTGTTCGCGCCGGCTTCGAGGAACAGCGCGAACACGTTGGCAAGGTTCTCGGGCGGCAACGGCGCAAGGTGCGTCAGCAGCTGGTCGGTCAGGCGGCAGCTATCGGCATCGAGGCTGTTGGCGACGCCGCCGGCGAGCGCCTGACGACCCAAGTCGAGGATCGCCGGGTTGTCGGGCAGGGCGCTGCCGCTCTGCCGCTCCAGCGCCGCCCTCGCCGCCGGCCAGCTGCTGCGCGACAGCGGGGTCATGCGCTCGGCCAGAGATCCCGCATTGTCGCGCAGGAACGAGCTCTCCCCGAGCAGCGGTCCGCAGCGGCTCTGCACGCTGCGCAGCAGATCCGGCATCAGGTGAGCCACGACGGCCTGGCTCTCGGCCCGCGTGACGCAGCGCTGCTGCTGGGCGGCGGCCGCAGCCGGCATGGCGAGGGTGGCAAGCGCGGCGGCGGCCGCGCCGAAGAACGTGAACGGGGACATCGGAGTGCTCCTGTCGGGGAAGGGCGAGGCGCGCCGCGAACGCGCCGGGAAAGGCTTCAGTAGGCGGTGACCGCTCCGCTGCTGGTCGCGCCCCGTTCCAGCTCGGCCAGGCCGATGCGGGTGCGCAGGCCGGCGGCATGGGGAAGGAGGAGCGCGCGCGGCAGGATGAGGCGGCTGCGGCTGTCGGGCCGCAGGACCACCACGCGGTCGCCGGCAACACTCTCCACCGTGCCGAGCGCCTGTCCGTCGGCGGACACGATCGCCGTCCCCGCCACGAGCGCCGCGTCGCGGCGCGCCACGGCCGCCGCGCGCTGCTGGTCGACGAGCAGTCCGAGCTGTTCGCGCGTCACCGGCAGCGTCGGCCCCATGGACCCGGCGCCGAAGGCGGTCGCCGGCAGCGGCGCCTCGTGCGTGCCGGTGTTCACCGTGACGATGCCCTGGGACACGCCGGTGACGGTTCCGACGAGCGTGTTCTGCGGCCCGTAGACCGTTGCGCCGGCAAACAGCTGCGGATTGGCCGGCACGGCGGCCGGCGCGGCCGGTTCAGGCTGAACGGCCGGCTGGGCGGAAGCGGCGCCGGTTGCGGACGCGATCAGCAGGGAAGCGGAAGTCAACAAGGTCATGCAATGGCTCCAGTGGCGATGAACCGCACGCACCCGTGATGCGGAATGGCGTGCGCTCTTCACACCCTGTGGCCGATGAAGGGAAGCTGAAGCAAGCTCAGCGTTCGGCCACCACCGCATCGAGAAGCTGCTGCGCCTCTGTCTCCGGCGGGAAGCCCGCGCCGATCCACCGCTGCTCGACCTCGCGCAGCAGCCGGGCCACCTCGGGACCGGGCGGCACGCCGCGTTCGATCAGCACCCGCCCGGTGAACGGGAAATGCGGCACCGCCCAGTCGCGGAGCGGCCCGACATCGGCACCCGCAAGGAGCAGGCGGTCGCGCGCGCACTCCGCTCCCTCGGCATAGGCGAGCGCCCGCGGCGCCTCGGCATCCGCGGGTCTCCGTGCCGCGGCGCAGATCAGCCGGCTGCGCTGGGCCTTGGACAGCCGCAGCCGCGCCGCCACCTGCTCCGCGCAGGCGGGAACGGGCGGGAGGAGAGCGGCCAGCCGGCGCAGGGGGTGCGGGGCCACGCCGGCGGTGCGTTCGCGCGCGGGAAGCTCTGCGAGCAGGGCGCGCTGCGCCGCCGTGGCCTCGGGCAGGACCACCGCCAGCACGCCGGTCTGATGCATCAGCGCGACCGTGGGCGCCGGGTCGGGCAGCGCCAGCAGGGCAAGCAGCTCGGCACCGATCCTCTCGCGGCTCAGACCCTTCAGCGTGCCGGCAAGCGTCGCGCAGGCGGCCAGCGCCTCGGCGTCCGGTTCCGCCCCGAAGCGTGCCTGGAACCGGAAGTAGCGCAAGATGCGCAGGTGATCCTCGGCGATGCGGGAGGCGGCATCGCCGATGAACCGCACCCGGCGCTGGTCCAGATCCGCCAGCCCGCCGAAATAGTCGTCGATGGCGAGGCTCTGCGGATCGACATACAGCGCGTTGATGGTGAAGTCGCGCCGGGCCGCGTCTTCGCGCCAGTCGGTGCTGAAGGCGACGCTGGCGCGGCGGCCATCGGTGCTGACGTCGCGGCGCAGCGTGGTGACCTCGACCGGACCATCGGGCAGCACCACCGTGACGGTGCCGTGCTCCACCCCCGTCGGCACGACCCGCAGACCGGCCTCGCGGCACCGGGCCATCACCTCGTCGGGAGGGTGGATCGTGGCGCAGTCGATGTCGCTCACCGGCTGCCCGAGCAGCGTGTCGCGCACGGCGCCGCCGACATAGCGCACCCGTTCCGGCTCCAGCGCCGCCACCAGCCGCGCCAGGGACGGCCGCCGGGTCCATGATGCGGGCGGGAGTTCAGGCACTGATCCTTCCCTCCACGCCCAGACGCCGCGCGAGATTGGCGAGGATCGCAGCGGTCACGCCCCAGATCCGGTGCCCGCCCCAGACGATTTCAAGGTAGGACCGCGGCTGCCCGTTCCAGACACCGCTGCGGGGGTAATGGTTGGAAGGGTCGAGCAGGTGGTCGAGAGGCGCCTCGAACCAGCGCTCGACCTCGGCGGGATTGGGGACGAGCGGCAGGTCGGCAGGCACCACGCCCAGTACCGGCGTCACGAGATAACCGGTGCCGGTGTGGAAGGCATCGGCGGTGCCGACCACCCTCACCGCACCCAGGGCGATGCCGAGCTCCTCCTCCGCCTCGCGCAGCGCGGCGGCTTCGACCGTTTCGCCGGGATCGAGACGCCCGCCGGGAAAGCCCACCTGCCCCGCATGGCTGCGCATGGACATCGGCCTGTGGATCAGCAGGACGCCGGGTGAAGGCCGCTCGGTGACGGCGACCAGCACCGCCGCGGGCTTGACCGGACCGCCCGCATGGTGGCGGCGATCGTCGAGCAGGCCGGTCAGCGGACGCCTCCAACCCTGCGCCAGGCGTGCGCTGAGAAGGGCGTGGACATCGGTCATGCCGGGCGCAGCGCGAAGGCCGCACCCTTGCTCGTCACCGTCCAGTCGTCGCCTTCCTCGAGCGCGATCTGCGCCAGCTGGTCGAAGGTCGAGCGGTTCAGGCGGGCAAGGCAGCCGCGCCGCACATGCACATACCAGCGCGGATGGTCGGCGTCCCCTTCGGCCAGCAGCGCGTGGTCCGGGCCGGCGACGACAAGATCGTCGGTGTTGAGCCGGAACGCGAGATCACCTTCGCGCCGGACCACGTCGACGGCGACGAAGGGGGCATCCTCGACCGCGATGGAGAGCTTCTCGAACGGGGTCACCAGCCAGTGCTGCCCCTCGTCATCGCGGCTGAGCAGTCCCGAAAAGGCCCGGACCATCGCCGGGCGGGTGATCGGCGCGCCATCGTGGAACCACTGTCCGTCGGCAGCGATGCGCATCCGGCTGTCGCCGCGTGCCTGCGGCGCCCAGCCTTCCACGGCGGGAAGGCGGCGCTGCGCCACGAGGTCGGCGATGTCGCTGAGCGACAGGGAGGCGAGTTCGGGGGGTGGCTGGTATGGCATGGCGTTTCGCTGTCGTCTTCTTGGCGTCGGCGTGCGGCGCGTTCAACCCTGCTGCGCGTTCGCTTCCGCGCCCGCGCCCGCGCCCGGCCACGGCCCCAGCATGCCCGCATGCGGCAGGATGGCAGGCGTGGCGCAGCGCGCCAGCAAGCGCTCGGGCTCCCACGGGCCGGGACAGGACCAGCCGCCCGTCGCCGCGGCGGAGAAGCCCCAGGCGCCGTAATAGGCCGCGTCGCCGATGAGCACCTGCGGCAGCGCCGCGCCGGTTCCGGCCGCTAAGTCCGCGGCCGCCAGCGCCGTGGTGATCAGCGCCTTGCCGAACCCCTCGCCCTGACGCGAGGGCATGACGGCGACCGGACCGACCATGACGAGCGGGTGAGCACGACCGTTCCCGTCCGTCAGCGCGACCGGCCAGCACTGGATGATGGCGGCGAGATAGTCCTGCGCGTCGAGCGCCGCAAAGCTGAGGGCGGGAAGCGGCTGCATGCCGGCGCGGATGCGGTAGGCCGTGCGGGCGCGGCGTTCCGCGCCGAACACGGCGTCCAGCAGCGATTCCACCAGCAGCGGGTCGATGGCCGCCAGCGGCACGAGCGCCGGCATCGCGTCAGCCGCCGCCTCCGGGCGCGGGGTCGTCACCGCCGCTCAGCCCGGCGTGAGCCGGAGCAGCCGCGCATTCTCGCCATCCTCCAGCAGCCACAGCGCTCCGTCCGGCGCCTCGACCAGTTCGCGCAGGCGCCTGTTCATCGGAAAGCGGGCCGCTTCGACCGCCGAGGTGCCGGTGATCGCCACCCGGATCAGCGCCTCCGACCGGAGGCCGGGAAGGAGCGCGTGTCCCTGCCAACCGGGGAAGAGCGTTCCGCGATACAGGATCATGTTGCCCGGCGCGGTCGCCGGGGTCCAGGTCAGCACCGGCGCCACGAACCCGTCGCCCGGCGCGTGATCGGGGATCGGCCGGCCGTCGTAATGCTCGCCGTTCGACGCCACCGGCCAGCCGTAGTTCGCGCCCGGCTGCACGATGTTGATCTCGTCGCCGCCCGCCGGGCCGTGCTCCATGTTCCACAGTCGTCCGTCCGCGTCGAAGGCGAGGCCGAGCGTGTTGCGGTGCCCGAAGGACCAAATCTGGTCCGTCGGGCTGCCGCGTCCGGCGAACGGATTGCCCGCCGCCGGCGTGCCGTCGAGGTTCAGCCGCACGATGGTGCCGAGCGTGTTGCCGTTGTCCTGCGCCGGGTCCATCTTCTGCCGGTCGCCGCTGGCGACGAACAGGTGCCGCTCGTCGGGAGAGACGGCGATCCGGTGCGAATAGTGGCCGCGCCCGGTGACTTTGGGCTTCTGGCGCCAGATGACGGCCAGGTTCTCGACGCGGCAGGCGGTGTCGCTGGCGCACACGAGCTGACCGCGGCCCACGACCGCGCCGCGCGTGTCGCCGGCGCCCGCCTCGGCCCAGCTGAGATAGATCGTGCGGGTGCCAAGCGTCGCCGCCGCCTCGCCGGGGAGAAAGGCGATGTCGCCCAGCCCGCCCTGGCCGCCGTAGTCGACCTGCGGCGCGCCCGGCACGGTGATCGTGCGTCCGGTGCGCGTGTCGACGGCGCGGATGGCGCCGCGCTTTTCCGTGATGAACAGCGTCTGCGTTCCCGGCGCGAAGGCGGCCGCCCACGGTTCGTCGAAGGTGCCGACCACCTGGGTGCGCAAGGTGCCGTTCCACGCCGCGGTGCCGGTGCCGGTTGCCGGCGTGGCGGGCGTGGCCGTCGCCGCGGGCGTGGTGTTCGCGCTGCTGGGCGGGGCGGTGTCGGCGGCGCCGCCGCAGCTTGCCAGGAGAAGGGCGGCAAGGGATAAGGCCACGGGGAAGGGGGCTGTTCCTGTCATGATGAGCGCAACGCCCAAGGGCGGGCTTGGTGCCGCACCGCTGGTGGCGGGGGTGGACGAGGCAGGGCGGGGACCGCTGGCCGGGCCGGTGGTCGCCGCGGCGGTTGTGCTGTGCCTGCCCGCGCCGCAGGGGCTGGCGGACTCCAAGCGCCTTTCCGCACCCAAGCGGGCCGCGCTTGAACGGGAGGTGCGCGCGACCTGCGCCTGGGCGATCGGCGTGGCGGAGCCGGACGTGATCGACCGGGTGAACATCCTGTCGGCGACCCTGCTCGCGATGACGCAGGCGGTGGACCGCCTGTGGCGGATGCTGGAGGACGAGGCGTGCGGCGCGCCGCTGCACGTGCTCGTCGATGGCAACGTGACGCCGCAGGGCCGGGTGCGCGAGTGGCGCTGGCCGGTGCGGGCGCTCGTCGGCGGCGATGCGCGCGAGCCGGCGATCTCCGCCGCTTCGATCCTGGCCAAGGAATACCGCGACCGCGCGATGCGGGACGCCGCGCGCGCCTATCCGCAGTACGGGTGGGAGCGAAACGTGGGCTACGGGACCGCGGAGCACCTGCGCGCGTTGCGTCTTCACGGACCCACACCCCTGCACCGGCGGTCCTTCGCGCCGGTCGCCCGGGCAGAGAGACGCGCATGACCCCGTTCCGCTTCAGCGACATTCCCGACCAGACCGGCCGCACCGTGCTCGTGACCGGCGCCAACACCGGCATCGGCTGGCACATCGCGCGCCATCTCGCCCGTCGCGGGGCGAAAGTGCTGCTGGGCTGCCGCGATCCGCGCCGGGGTGAGGAGGCGGTCGCGCGGCTGCGCGCCGAGGCATCCGCGGACGCGCCGGCGCTCGTGCAGCTGGACCTCGCCGACGGCGCCAGCATCCGCGCGGCCGCCGCGCGCGTCGCGGAGGAGGAGCGGCTCGACGCGCTGATCAACAATGCCGGCGTGATGATGCCGCCGCTCGGCTTCGCCCATGGGGCGGAGCAGCAGTTCGGCGTCAACCACCTCGGCCACTTCCTTCTGACCGCGCTGCTCCTCGACCGGCTGGCGGCGGACGGCGGCGGGCGGGTCGTGGTCCAGGCGAGCCTGGCGCATCGCCGGGCGCACATCGCCTGGGACAATCTCGACGCCCGCTCCGGCTACGCGCCGCAACGCTTCTATCAGCAGTCGAAACTCGCCAACCTGCTGTTCGCCTTCGCGCTCGACCGGCGGCTGCGCGCGGCCGGTGTTCCGGTGAAGGCGGTGGCGTGTCACCCCGGCTTTGCCCAGACGGAGATCGTCCGCCATCTGGGCCCGGCGCGCGCTGCCGCCCCGCTCATCGGCATGCTGTTCAACACCGCGGAGGACGGTGCTCTGCCCGCCCTCCACGCGGCGACCGGACCCGAGGTGGAGGGCGGCGCCTATCTGGGGCCGTATGGCCTCGCGGAGCTGCGAGGGCGGGCGAGCGGCCCGGCCGTCGCCAGCGCCGCAGCGCGCGACGCGGACGCCGCCGACCGGCTGTGGCAGCTGTCGGAAACGATGACCGGCACGCCGTTCGAGATCCGCAGCCAACTTAGCGCTTGACGCGGAGTCGCGCGGGACTCACCCTTGTGGACAGGTGTGTTGACAAGGGGTGGACAGATGGGGGTTGCCGAGCTGAACCGGCGGGCGGCGGCGCGTGCGGCAGACCTGCCGGTCGGCCAGATCCTGCCGGGCGACTGCGTCCAGTCGATGCGCCAGCTTCCCGATGCGAGCGTCGACCTGGTGTTTGCCGATCCGCCCTACAATCTTCAGCTCGGCGGCGATCTTTCCCGCCCGGACGGGAGCGCCGTCGATGCGGTGACCGATCACTGGGACCGGTTCGACAGCTTCGCCGCCTATGACGCCTTCACCGAAAGCTGGCTGCGTCAGGCACGCCGGGTGCTCAAGCCCGACGGGGCGCTGTGGGTCATCGGCAGCTACCACAACATCTACCGCGTCGGCGCGATCCTTCAGGATCTGGGGTTCTGGATCCTCAACGACATCGTCTGGCGCAAGACCAACCCCATGCCCAACTTCAAGGGGACTCGGTTCACCAACGCCCACGAAACGCTGCTGTGGGCGAGCATGGGCGAGAATGCGCGCTACCACTTCAACTACCGCGCCATGAAAACGCTCAACGACGAGCTGCAGATGCGATCGGACTGGACGCTGCCCATCTGCAGCGGGGCGGAGCGGCTGAGGGAAGGGGGGCGCAAGGTCCATCCGACGCAGAAACCCGAAAGCCTGCTCTACCGGGTGCTGCTGGCCACCACCCAGCCCGGCGATCTGGTGCTCGATCCGTTCTTCGGCACCGGCACCACCGGCGCCGTCGCCAAGCGGCTGGGGCGGCGCTGGATCGGCTGCGAGGCGGAAGCCGCCTACCGCCGCGCCGCGGCGGAGCGGATTGCCCGCGAACTGCCGCTTGACGAACGGGCGCTGGCCACGATGCAGGCCCCGCGCGCCGCGCCGCGGGTCGCCTTCGGCGCCCTGGTCGAGGCCGGTCTGATCCCGCCGGGAACGGTGCTGTTCGACGCGCGCCGCCGCTGGCACGCCACCGTGCGCGCCGACGGCTCGCTGGAGAGCGGGGGGCGCACCGGGTCGATCCACGGGCTGGGCAAGGCGCTGCAGGACGCGCCGAGCTGCAACGGCTGGACCTTCTGGCATTTCGAGCAGGACGGGGTGGCAAGGCCCGTCGACTCGGCCCGGCAGGCGTGGCTGCTGGCGGCCGAGGACTGAAAGGCGCGGTGCCGTGACGCTGCGCGTCTATGTCCGCCCGGTGGCCTTCGTCCCCGGACCGCAGACCGAACACGGCAACGCGGTGCGCCTTGCCGGCGGGCTGACCTATGCCAGCCGGTTCGCCGTCATTCTCGTCGATGGCGGCCGGGTTGCCGACCGCTGGATCGCGGCGCCCGATGCGATGGCGCAGCGGCTTGCCGAATTGCCCGAAGCGGTTTGTGCGGAGGCGCAGGAGCAGTGGGCCAACCTTGCCCGCGCCCGCCCGCCGCTGGCGCTGGGAGGGCGCAGCGTGCGCCTCGATCAGCCGCAGGTCATGGGCATTCTCAACATGACTCCCGACAGCTTTTCCGACGGGGGCGAATGGCTCGACCGGCCCGAGGCGCGGCGTGGCCATGCCGCCGCCATGCTGGAGAGCGGGGCGGCGATCGTCGACATCGGCGGCGAAAGCACCCGCCCCGGTGCGGCCGCCACATGGGAAGGGGAGGAGATCCGCCGGGTCGTCCCCGCCGTCGAGGAGTGCGCCGCCATGGGCGCGGCGGTGAGCATCGACACCCGCCGCGCCGGGGTGATGGAGGCGGCGCTGCGGGCGGGCGCGACGCTCGTCAACGACGTGTCCGCCGGCCGCTTCGATCCGCGCAGCCTCGACCTCGTCGCCGCGTCCGGTGCCGCCGTGGTGCTGATGCACGCACCGGGCGCGGGCGACGATCCGCACGCCGGCGCTGCCTATGGCCATGTCGTGTTTGACGTGTTCGAGTTCCTGCGCGAACGGCGCGATGCCGCGCTGGCGGCGGGCATTCCCATGGAGCGCATCGTGCTCGATCCGGGCATCGGCTTCGGCAAGTCCGTGACCGAGAACCTCGCGCTGCTGAACGCCCTGCCGCTGTTTCATGCGCTGGGGTGCCCGTTGCTGGTGGGGGCGAGCCGCAAGCGGCTGGTGGGCGCGTTGTCGCGCGAGGCGCCGGCGGACGGGCGCCTCGGCGGATCCCTCGCCCTCGCGCTCAGGGCCATGGAGGCGGGGGTGCAACTGCACCGGGTGCACGATGTGGCTGAATCCGTGCAGGCCCGCGATGTCTGGCGGGGCCTGCGCGACGCGGCGCTGACGGACTTCGCGGACCTGCCGGGGTGAAGCGACGCGGCGGCTTTCCTAGCGTGGCCGGGCAGGCTAGCGTCGCACGATGGTCCCGATCCTCCCCGAGCCGCCGGTGGTGCCGTTCCGCACGGCACAGCGGCTTTGCGCCGTTGTCCTCGTCCCGATGTCCAGGACCGTGTAACATGCGGTCCAGGTGTGGCGTGCCTGCGACGGACCGAGGGTGATGATGACCCTTGATGTGGACATCGACGGCTGGCCGGCGACCGGCGACTGGGCCGACCTTGCCGAGCGCGTGCTGGACGCCGCCGCGGCCGTCGAGCCGCTGCTCGCCAACCCGCGGCTTTCCGCCAGCGTCCTGTTCACCACCGACGCCGAGGTGCGGGCACTGAACCGGCAGTGGCGCGGCAAGGACCGCCCGACCAACGTCCTCTCCTTTCCGATGCTGTCGCGGGCCGATCTCGCCGCGCTCGCGCCGGACGGCGGGCCGGAGCTGGCGGGGGATCTCGCCCTGGCCTGGGAGACCTGCGCCGCCGAGGCCGACGGCAAGGGGGTCGCGGTCGCCGACCATGCCGCTCATCTCGTCCTGCACGGGCTGCTGCATCTCGCCGGTCACGACCACGAGCGCAGCGAGGCCGAGGCCGACACCATGGAGGCGCTCGAGACTGCGGCGCTTGCCAAGCTGGGCATCGCGAACCCATATGGGCAGGGTTGAGGCGGGAACGCCGTCACGAGGAGCGCATTGAGGGGCCATGCCCGACACAGACCAATCTGCCGGAGAGGCGGACAGTAGCGGCGGGCTGTGGCCTGCCATACGCAAGTTGTTCGACGGCGAAAACGGCGCCCGGTCCCTGCGCGAACAGCTCGAGGACACGCTCGACGAGCACGAGGGCGCCGACGGCTCGCGGCGCAAGGCGGCCACCGACCTGTCCCCGCTCGAGCGGCAGATGCTGCGCAATCTCCTGCATTTCAGCGAGCACGACGCCGACGACCTGTCCGTCCCGCGCGGGGAGATTGTCGCCGTACCCGAGAACGCCTCGTGGGACGAACTGATCGCCACCTTTTCCGAGCACGGGCATTCGCGCCTGCCGATCTACCGCGGTACGCTCGACGAGGTGATCGGCATGATGCACATCAAGGACGTGTTCCCGTTCCTGGCCGAACGCCGGGAGCCGCCGGCGGACTGGACGCAGCTCATGCGCCAGCCGATCTACGTGCCCCAGACCCGAGGCGCGCTCGACGTGCTGGCCGACATGCGGCAGAAGCGCATCCACCTCGCGGTCGTGCTCGACGAGTTTTCCGGCACCGACGGGCTGATCACCATCGAGGATCTGGTGGAAGAGATCGTCGGCGAAATCGAGGACGAGCATGACGACGCGCCCGAGGCTCTGATCGCCAACACCGGCGATGGCGTGTGGGAGTGCGACGCCCGCGCCGAGCTGGAGGACGTCGCCGCGCAGATCGACCCGCGGCTGGGCGAGGTCGAGGAGGCGGTGGACACGCTGGGCGGGCTGGCGTTCCTGCTGGCGGAACAGGTGCCCCCGGTCGGCACGGTGCTGACGCATCCGAGCGGCTGGCGGCTCGAGATCACCGAGGGCGACGAGCGCCACGTGACGCGCCTGCGCCTGCGCGAGCCGGAGGCATCGGCCGCGGCGTGAGGAGTGGGGCGTCCGCGGCGCGTGCCGGAAGCGGTGCGGGCGCGGACGGGACGGGAGAGATGGCATGGCAGTGCGCCGTTATCCGCCGCTGCGCGCGCTGGAAGCGTTCAGCCGCACGGTCCGCACCGGGTCCGTTCGCGCGGCGGCGCAGCAGCTCGGGCTCAGCCCCTCGGCGCTGTCCCGGCGGATCGCCGCGCTCGAGAGCTTCGTCGGCCGCCGCCTGTTCACCCGCGTGCGGCAGAGCCTGGAGCTGACCGACGAGGGGCGCGCCTTCTTCGAGGCCATCGACCCGCAGCTCGAGGCGCTCTCCCGGACGATCGAGGCGCACAGCGATCGCGCCTCGCTCATGCGGCTGCGGCTGGGCGTGCTGCCGCTGTTCGGCGCGCAGCGGCTGTTCCCGCGCCTCGCCGAGCTGCGGCGGCGGCACCCGCGGCTGCACATCGACATCGACACCGGCCATCATCCGGAAGCGCGTTTGGGCGACACGCTCGACGCGGCGATCGTGCTGACCCCGCAGCCGGGGGCGCATCTGCACGCCGTGCGGCTCGACCGCAACTTCGTCCATGCCATCTGCGACCGCGCGACGGCCGAACGGATCGGGCCCGTGCCGCGGGCGGAGGCGCTGGAGGGGTGCACCTTTCTCGTGCACACCGATCTGCCGGCAAGCTTTGCCGCGTGGAAGGAGGCGCTGGGCCTTGGTGACCTGAGCGAGGCGGTCGTCGACCACTACGATTCGGGCCAGCTGATGCTCGAGGCGGCGGCGCAGGGGCTCGGCATCGCCATCATGCACGACGACCACCTGCGGCGCGCCTCCGACCCGCGGCTGGCCTCGCTGTTCACCGAGCCGGTCGAAAGTCCCTACAGCTACTGGTTCATCTGCCTGCCCGGCGCGCTTGCCGACCGGCCGGTGCGCCTGTTCCACGACTGGCTGGTGGAGGCGCAGCTCTGAGGGCGCCGCGCCCTAGCGTTCCGTGGCCGCTGCGCCGCGCAGCCTCGCCAGCCGGTCCGATAGCTGTCGGTGGGCGGCGGCGGCGGCCCGCTTGCGGTCGCAGAGCTCCCCGGCCCCGAGAGGCTCAAGCACATGGATCGTCAGCGGGATTGCGCCTGCTCCGGCCAGAATGCGCCGCGCGTTGCCAAGGCCGCTTTCCTCGCCGATCCATGCGATCTCATCCGTCGCCGGACCGTAGTCGAGCAGCACGGGCTGGACCATTGCTCCGCCCTTTCGTCCGTCCAGCACCGAGAGCATCGCGCTCTTGAACGGCAGAAGCCGGTGGCCATCGCCGGTGGTGCCTTCCGGAAACAGGGTGAGGAACCGCTCGGTCGCAAGCGCGTGACGGAACGCTGCCACCTGCTGCGCGATCGTCATCCGCGCGTCCCGTTCGACGAAGACGGTGCGATGCAGCGAGGCGAGCCATCCGACCACCGGCGCGGCGCGAAGGTCGCCCTTGGCCACGAAGGTCGTGCCGGTTGCCCCGGCCAGCGCCAGAATGTCGAGCCACGACACGTGATTGGCAAGGAACAGGGCGCCTTCGCTTGCCGGCTCGCCCACGATCTGCCAGCGCACGCGGCAGATCCGTGCCGCGCCGCCGAGAAACACCGGCGGCACGAGACGGCCGCGCCCGAACAGGGATGCCGCGCCGTGCGCGACGAGACACGCCGCCAGCCAACCGGCGAGCGCGGTGACGCGCGCGGCGAGCCGAAGCCGGCCGGTGGCACGCAGACGACCTTCGCGCACCCTGTCACGCGCCTCCGCTGCGCTCACGCGGGGATCAGGCCGGATCCGGCTCCGAACGGTCGAGCCGCACGGCGTACAGCTCCATCCGGTGATCGACGAGGCGATAGCCCATCCGCTCGGCAATGCGCTTCTGCAGCGCTTCCATTTCGGGATCGACGAATTCCAGCACCTTGCCCGTCTCGACGTCGATCAGATGGTCGTGATGGTCTTCGGAGGACGCTTCGTAGCGGGCACGGCCGTTGCCGAAATCATGGCGGTTGAGGATGCCGGCTTCCTCGAACAGCCGCACGGTGCGGTAGACGGTGGCGATGGAAATGCCCGGATCGATTTCCACCGCTCGCCGGTGCACCAGTTCGACATCGGGGTGATCGTCGCTCGCCGAGAGCACCTGTGCGATGACGCGGCGCTGCTCGGTGATGCGCAGGCCCTTTTGCGCGCACACTTGCTCGAGGTCGATGGCGTTGGACACGAATACCTCCTGCAGCCGTCCCGCGGGCAAAGCTTACCGCCTTGCCCGCGTTGCCTCAACCCAAGCCTGCCTTGTCAGCCGTTCGCCGGCTTGCGGCCGCCCTGCTTCTGCCCCGGCTTGCGCCCGAGGCCGATCTTCTTGGCGAGATCACGCCGCGTTTCCGCATAGTTCGGCGCGACCATCGGGTAATCGGCCGGAAGGTTCCAGCGTTCCCGGTACTGCTCGGGAGTCATGTCGTACTTGCTCTTGAGATAGCGCTTGAGCATTTTCAGCTTCTTGCCGTCCTCAAGGCAGACAATGTAATCGGGCTTGACCGACGAGCGGATCGGCACCGCCGGCTCCAGCGGCTCTTCCAGCGGCGGCTGCGGCTTGCCAAGATCGCTCAGGGCTTCATGAACAGCGCGGATAAGCTGCGGCACTTCGTCGACAGCGGTGCTGTTGTGGCTGACATGCGCGGCGACGATTTCTGCTGTCAGCGTGACAAGCATGTCGCCGCCTTCTGTATCGGTGGAATTCATCTGATCTGCTTCTCCTTCAAGGCTTTGATGCCGACAACGCCCATTCGACCCGATGCGATGTCAGTCAGCCCTGTTCTGTTTATGATCTGCGCCCCTTAGGTCATCACGCAGGATCTATGCGTCATGACGATCGACAAGATCGTACACGAAAGTCGTCGCATCAAGATACCCGCCCGAATAAATCCGGTAATAAGATGGTCTGCGCCCGATTGGGACAAAACCGAGTTGGCGGTAGAAGCGGTCCGCCTCGTTGTTCACGCGCATCTCGAGAAACAGCTTCTCGGCGCCGCGCAGCCTGGCCTCGGCGATGAACCGGGTGACGAGGGCCCGGCCGATGCCGCGGTTGCGGAAGGGCGGCGCGACGCCGAGCAGGAGAAGCTCCTCCTCCGACCCCGCCGCGCGCGAGAGGAGGAAACCCGCGGGATGCTGCTCCACGTCGACGCCATCCTCCGCGACGGAGCCGTCAGGCGCCGCCAGCAGGCTGTGCGTGTTGGGCGTTGCGAGGGCATCGGCGACCTGCCGCGCGTTCCATGCCTCGCCCCAGCGCGGATCGAAGGCGCGGTCCATGACCGCCATGATAGCCTCCACGCGGCGCATCATCCGGCCGTCCCGTTCGAGCGCGCACGCGCATCGGGCGGGCGGCCGTAGATCGGCGCTGTCGTCTCGAGGAGGGCCGAAGGCAAAAGGGATCCGGCATCGCTGGCGCGGGGCAGGACGAACACCGCCTCCGTCGCGGCACCAGCGGCGCGGACGATCTCGGCCTGGTTGCCGACAACCAGCGCGCCGTGGCACAGAACCAGCGCCTCCGCCGTGGGCAGCAGCAGCGGTTCGGCGTCGACGGCGCCGCCGTCGGCGAAGCGCTGAAGATGCGACTCGCCGTGTCCTGCCGCCATGAGCACGGTGAAGGCGCGGGCGTCAACCAGTGCGCGGGCGGACACGGCGACGAGTTGCAGAGTGGCGAAGCCGCGCACCGGCACCCGCCAGGCAAGGCCGAGGGCACGCGCCGCGGCGATGCCGATCCGGGTGCCGGTGAAGCTTCCCGGCCCCAGCGAGACGAGCACGCGGTCCGCGCGGCCGCGCTCGGGCAGCAGGGCGATCAGCGGCACCAGGCGCTCGGCATGGCCGCGGCCCAGCACCTCGTGACGGTCCGCCACGGCCTGACCGTCATCGAGGAGAGCAACCGAGCACGCCTCGGTCGCCGTCTCGATCACCAGCGTGCGACCGGTCAGCATCGACTCTGCTGCGCCACCCCGATGCCCCGCGGCCTACAGCACGCGGTTGAAGCGTTCGAACTCGGGGCGAGGGCTGCGCCCGAACACCGACGCCGGATCGCCATAGCCGATGGAACAAATCCAGTCGGCCTCCACGCGGGGCTGGTCGGCATAGAATTCGCGCGTCACCCCGTCGAGGTCGACGCCCGACATCGGGCCGCAGTCCATCCCCAAAGCGCGCGCCGCCAGCATGAGATAGGCCCCCTGAAGCGCCGAGTTGCGCCGTGCGCCGACCACGCGCCCGTCGGGATCATCGGCGAACCAGCTGCGTGCGTCCGTATGCGGAAAGAGCCACGGCAGTTGTTCGTGGAAATCCCGGTCGAAGCCGATCACCACGCACACCGGAGCAGTGACGATCTTCGCCCGGTTGCTCTCGATCGCATGGCGCGCCAGCCGCTCGCGCGCTTCGGGCGACACGCACCAGACTAGCCGCGACGGCTGCATGTTGGCGGAGGTCGGCCCCATCTTCATCAGATCGTAGAGGCGGCGGATCTGCGCCTCGGAGACGGGCCGGTCCAGCCAGCCATTGTAGCTGCGCGCCTCCAGGAACAGCTGGTCGAGCACGGCGTCGTCCACCGGCCGGTCGTGATACTGCTTCATCTGCGCTCGTCCTTCAGGCGGCCCGGACTTCGACGACTTCGGGGATGTAGTGCTTCAGCAGCCCTTCGATGCCATGCTTGAGCGTCGCGGTGGACGACGGGCAGCCCGAGCACGCGCCCTGGAGCGCGAGATACACCACGCCGTCCCTGAAGCCGCGATACCGGATGTCCCCGCCGTCACCGGCCACCGCGGGACGCACCCGGCTTTCCAGCAGTTCGTGGATCTGGGCGATGATCTCCGCGTCGGCGGGATCGTCCTCGACCACCGGCTCGTCCTCTGCCGGCACCGCGATCGCGGCGGCACCCTCGTTGCGGAACAGGGGCTGGCCGGTGACGAAATGATCGAGGAGAACGGCCAGCACTTCGGGGCGGAGCGTCGCCCAGTCGACCCCCGGTGCCGCCGTGACCGTCACGAAATCGTGTCCGAACAGCACGTTCACGACCTCGCCCGTATCGAACAGGGCCTGCGCCAGCGGCGAGGCCGTGGCGGCTTCCGGGCTGGCGAACTCCCGCGTCCCGGACGGCATCACCTGCTGTCCGGGCAGGAACTTGCGGCTCGCCGGATTGGGCGTGGGCTGCGTCTCGATGTACATGGCGGCGATGTAGGCGGGCCTTTGTTGCCGGACAAGGGATGCGCGCCGCAAGCCGGTGGCCGTGTTCACTGGCCCTTCACGGCAGGCTGACCTATATGCGGCTCCATGACCCTGCTGCCCCGCGCGCTGCGCCGCCTCGCCCTTCTCGTTCCGGCGCTTGCGCTTCTGGCTCCGCCACTGGTGGCGCAGCAGGCTGTGGAGCCGGCGCCGTCCGCGCGCTCCGAACAGGCGGCTCCCCGCTTCCTTCAGCCTGCCGACGCGATTCCGTGGCTGTACGAGGGCAGCGACGTTCCCCGCGACCCGGAATGGCTGTTCGGGCGAATGGACAACGGGCTGCGCTACGCCGTGCGCCGCAACGGGGTGCCGCCGGGCCAGGTGGCGATCCGCGTCCGCATTGACGCGGGCAGCCTGCACGAGGCGGATGACGAGCGCGGCTTTGCCCACTTCATCGAACACCTGCTGTTCCGCGAGAGCCGCGATCTGGGTCCGGGGCAGGCCATCCCCACATGGCAGCGGCTCGGCGCGACCTTCGGCAGCGACACGAATGCCGAGACGACGCCGACGCAGACCGTCTACAAGCTCGACCTGCCGGCCATCACGCCCGACAAGCTGCGCGAGAGCGTGCGGCTGCTGTCGGGCATGGTGCGCGAGCCGGTGCTTTCCGAAGGCAACATCGCCGCGGAACTGCCGATCGTGCTGGCCGAGATGCGCGAAAGCCAGGGTCCGGCCCTGCGCGCGGGGCGCGCCACGCGCGAGACGCTGTTTGCCGGTCAGCGGCTGGCCAGCCGAGTGCCGATCGGCACCGAAGAAACCCTGCGGCGCGCCACACCGCGCGCCTTGCAGGCGTTCCACGCGCGCTGGTACCGGCCCGAGAACACCGTGATCGTCGTTGCCGGCGACCTCGATCCGCTCGTCATGGCCGCGGCGCTCGAAAGCGCGTTTGCCGACTGGCGGGTGCCCGGCGTCGCGGTTGCCGCCCCTTCGTTCGGCGACCCGCGGCCCCCGCGCGGCGCGCGCGGAAACCCGCCGGTCGGCGAAACCCGCGTGATCGTCGAGCCGGATCTGCCGCGCACGCTGACCTACGCCGTCCTGCGGCCGTGGCGGCCGGTGCAGGACACGATCGCCTACAACGAGGGTCTGCTCGTCGACGCCCTGGCCCAGGCCTTGATCAACCGCCGGCTGGAGGCCCGTGCGCGGGCGGGTGGCAGCTTCCTGTATGCGCAGGTGCAGCAGGACGACGTCAGCCGGTCGGCGGACGCGACCTTTGTCACCCTCGCGCCGCTGGGCGCCGACTGGCGCGGCGCGCTGAGCGACGTGCGGGGCGTTATCGCCGACGCGCTGGCCACTCCCCCCAGCCGGGAGGAGCTCGAGCGCGAAATCGCCGAGCTGGAGATCGGCTTCCGCAGCAGCGTGGAGCAGAGCGAGGTGCTGCCCGGCGCCACGCTTGCAGACCAGGTTGTGCAGGCGGTCGACATCCGCGAGACGGTGGCGTCCCCGGACACGGTTCTGGCGGTGTTCTCCGGCATGAAGGACCGGGTGACGCCCGAGGACGTGCTGCGGCACACGCGGGCGCTGTTCACGGGCACGGTCCTGCGCGCGGCGCTCGTCACGCCGGCGGCGAACGAGGCGACCGCTGCCGCCCTGCGCACGGCGCTGGCCGCGCCGGCGGCACCGGCCGCGAACGTGCGCCTCGACGCGTCCGCCATCCGCTTCGACGATCTGCCGGCCATCGGCGAACCCGGCAGGGTGGTGCGGCAGGAGCCGACCGGGCTGCTGTCGATCAATCAGGTCGAGTTCGCGAACGGCGTCAAGGCGCTGCTGTGGTCCACGCCGGAGGAACCGGGCCGGGTGACGGTGAAGGTGCGCTTCGGCGCCGGCTATGGCGCCTTCGCTCCCGAGGCCGGCGCGAATGTGGCGCTCGGCAAGGCGGCGCTGATCGGCATGGGGCTCGGCACGCTCGGGCAGGAGGAGCTGGACCGGATCAGCACCGGGCGCCGCATGGGCTTCGACTTCGAGATCGGCGAGGGATCGTTCAGCTTCTCGGCGCAGACGCGCCGCGACGATCTCGCGGACCAGCTCTACCTGTTCGCCGCCAAGCTGGCGATGCCGCGCTGGGATCCCAACCCCCTGCTGCGCGCCCGCGCCGCGGCGCAGCTTGCCTATGCGAGTCTCGGCACCAGCCCGGCCGGCGTGCTGCAGCGCGACCTCGAATGGGTGCTGCGCGGCCGTGATCCGCGCTTCGCCAGTCCCGCTCCGGCCACGCTGGAGCAGGTGACACCCGAAACCTTCCGCGCGACATGGGAGCCGGTGCTGGCCTCGGGGCCGGTGGAGGTGCTCATCTTCGGCGACTTCGACGAGGCCGCGGCGGTGGAGAGCCTGCGCCGCACCTTCGGCGCCCTCGCGCCGCGCCCGGCGGCGACGCCGGCCGCGACCCCGCCGGCGGTGACGGGTGGAACAGGCGCGCCGGTGGTGCTGACCCATCGCGGCGAGCGGGGTCAGGCAGCCGCGGTGATGGCGTGGAACACGGGCGGCGGCGTCGAGGAGCTGCGCACCGGACGGCAGCTCGAGATCCTGACCCAGCTGTTCAACAACCGCCTGTTCGAAGCGCTGCGCGAGCGGCTCGGCGCCAGCTACTCGCCCTCGGTGGGGAACACCTGGCCCGCCGACGCGGCGACGGGGGGGCGGATCGTCGCGGCGGCGCAGCTGCGCTCGCAGGATGTGCCGGTCTTCTTCGAGGAAGCGGAACGCATCGCGGCGGAACTTGCCAGCGCTCCTCCCTCGGACGAGGAGCTGGCGCTGGTGACGGAGCCGCTGCGCCAGTTGATCACCCGCGTCACCTCCGGCAATGCGTTCTGGATGATGCAGCTGGAAGGGGCCACCCGCGATCCGCGTCTGTTCGGGCTGATGCGGTCCGTGGTGAACGATTACTCGCGCACCACGCCCGAGGCGATGAACCGTCTCGCCGCCCGTTTCCTTGCCGCCGACCGCGCGGTGAAGGTCGCCGTTCTCCCCGAAGGAGAGGCGCTGGCGGTGCGGCACGGGCAGGGAGCGGCGGCACCTGCTGCCGGCGCGGCAGGAACCGGGCGGTGAGCGGGCGTCCGCATGCGTCCGGCGCGGTCCGGGCGCAGCCTGCGAGGCGGTTCTGCCGATGAGCTGGCATCCCCACAGCTGGACCGCCTTCGAGGCGCGCCACCTGCCGCACTACGAGGATGCGGAGGCGCTGTCCGCCGTCGTCGGGACGCTGTCCAACTACCCTCCGCTCGTCTTCGGGGGCGAGGCCCGGGAGCTGCGTGAGCGGCTGGCGGAAGTCGCGCAAGGCCGGGCGTTCCTGCTGCAGGGCGGCGACTGCGCCGAGAGCTTCGCCGAGTTCCACCCCGACAATGTGCGCAACACCTTCCGCGTCATCCTGCAGATGGCGGTGGTGCTCACCTTCGCCTCGAAACGACCGGTGGTGAAGGTCGGCCGCATGGCGGGGCAGTTCGCCAAGCCGCGCAGCGCGCCGACCGAAACCCGCGACGGCGTCACCCTGCCGAGCTATTTCGGCGACAACGTCAACGGGCTGGCATTCGATGCGCAGGCCCGGCGCAACGATCCGGCGCGCATGGTGCGCGCCCACCTTCAGGCCGCGGCCACGCTCAACCTGCTGCGCGCGCTGTCGGGGGGCGGCTATGCCAACCTGCGGCGTATCCATGGCTGGACGCTCGACTTCATGGCCCGCAGCCGCTGGGCGGAGCGGTTCAACGACCTTGCCGACCGCATCAGCGAGGCGCTGGACTTCATGGAAGCCTGCGGCGTCGATCCGGACAACGTGCCCCAGCTGCGCAGCACCGCCTTCTTCACCAGCCACGAGGCTCTGCTGCTCCCTTACGAGGCGGCCATGACCCGGCGCGAGCCGGACACTGGCGAATGGTTCGACACGAGCGCCCACATGCTGTGGATCGGCGACCGCACGCGCTTTGCCGGGTCGGCGCATGTGGAGTTTGCCCGCGGCATCGGCAATCCGCTGGGGATCAAATGCGGCCCGGCGACCGACCCCGACGATCTTCTGCGCCTGCTCGCCATCCTCGATCCCGCCCGTGTTCCGGGGCGCATCACGCTCATCATCCGGATGGGCGCCGACAAGGTCGAGGAGCTGCTGCCCCGGCTGGTGCGGGCGGTGCGGCAGGACGGGCATCCGGTCGTGTGGAGCTGCGATCCGATGCACGGCAACAGCGTCGCCTCGTCGAGCGGCTACAAGACCCGTCCGTTCGACCGGGTGCTGCGCGAAGTGCGCGGCTTCTTCCGCGTCCACCGGGCCGAGGGCACGCATGCCGGCGGCATCCATGTCGAGATGACCGGGCAGGACGTGACCGAGTGCATCGGCGGCGCTGTCGCCATCACCGACGACGAGCTGAAAACCCGATACGAAACGCATTGCGACCCGCGGTTGAACGCGGCGCAGTCGCTCGAGCTTGCCTTCCTGCTGGCCGAGATGCTCAACGCGCAGGCCGCGGACCGGTCGCGCGACGCCGCCTGACCCGCCCCGGCCCCATGTCCAGCGCCGGTTGCCTCGCCGGTCCGGGGCTGATACGCCGGACTCCGGATGCGCGCACATGCCTGCCCTCCCGGAGTGCCGCCGCTCTCCCGTCCGCACGCCGACCCGGCGGACGAGGGCGCTGTGCTGGCGGACCGGTTCCGCCGGACCCGCCAGATGACGGAGGCGCTTGCCGCGCCGCTGTCGGATGCCGACGCCACGATCCAGTCGATGCCCGACGCCTCGCCGGCAAAGTGGCACCTCGCGCACACCACATGGTTCTGGGAGACTTTCCTGCTGCGCGACCATGTGCCGGGATACCGCCCCTTCGCCGAGGGCTGGGCCTTTCTGTTCAACTCCTACTACGAGGCGGAAGGGGCGCGGCTGGCGAGGGCCGACCGCGGCCTCCTGAGCCGGCCGTCGCTCGATGAGGTGCTCGATTACCGGCACCATGTCAGCGCGGCGATGGAGCCGTTGCTCGGCGACCCGCGCTGCCACGCCCTTGTGGCGCTGGGGATCGCCCACGAGGAGCAGCACCAGGAACTGCTGCTCACGGACATCCAGCACGCGCTGTTCCGCAATCCGCTCGGCCCGGCGCTGTGGGCGGATGTGTCTCCGTGCGCTCCGCAGGCCGATGCCGCTGAAGCGGAATGGCTTTCGCACCCAGGCGGAACGGTGCGCGTCGGTCACGAAGGGGACGGTTTCGCCTTCGACAATGAAGGGCCGGCGCACGCGCACCTGCTTCAGCCGTTCGCCATGCGCAACCGGCTCGTCACCTGCGGCGAGTGGCTGGCGTTCATGGATGACGGGGGATACGCGGCGCATCCGGCCCTGTGGCTTGCCGACGGGCTGGCCTGGGTGCGGGAGCATGGCGTCTGCTCTCCGCTCTACTGGCGCCGCAGCGATGCGGGGTGGGAGCAGTTCACCCTTGCCGGATGGCGTCCCGTCGATCCGGAGCGCCCGGTCACGCATGTCTCCTACTTCGAGGCCGACGCGTTTGCCGCCTGGGCGGGGCACCGGCTGCCGACCGAGGCCGAATGGGAAGCGATCGGCCGCGACGCCGATCCTGCCGGAGGTCACCAGCTCGACGGAGCGGGGGCGCCGCTGCCGCAGGGCGGAACGTCGCTGTTCGGCGATTGCTGGCAGTGGACACGCTCCGCCTACCTGCCGCATCCGCGTTTCCGGGCCGCGCCGGGCGCCGTTGGCGAGTACAACGGCAAGTTCATGGCCGGGCAGTTCGTCCTCAAGGGTGCGAGCTGCGCCACGCCGCGCGGACACTCGCGGCCAAGCTACCGCAACTTCTTCTATCCCCATCAGCGCTGGCAGTTCACCGGCGTCCGTCTGGCGCGCGACCTTTGAGCCGCGAGGGCGGCGGCGCCGATCCCGCGTTCCGGGCCGATGTCCTCGCGGGGCTTTCCCGGCCGCAGAAGGCCGTGCCGGCGCGCTGGCTCTACGACGACGCGGGGTCGGCTCTGTTCGAGGAGATCACGCAGCTTCCCGAATATTACCCGACCCGCACCGAGCGGCAGATCCTCGGCAGCGCCGCCGCGGAACTGCCCTTGCACGTCCCGCCCGGTACGGCGGTCGTGGAGTTCGGATCGGGCAGTTCGGCCAAGACCCCGCTCGTCCTCGGGGCGATCGCCCCGTCGGCCTATGTGCCGATCGACATCTCCGGCCCGTTCCTGCGGGAGGCGGCGCGCCAGCTCCGCTCGCTGTTCCCGGACCTTCCCGTGCTGCCGCTGGAGGCGGATTTCACCCGCCCCGTCGCCTTGCCCGGAGAGATCGGCGGCGCACCGCGTCTCGGCTTCTTTCCCGGTTCCACCATCGGCAATCTCGCGCCTGCCGCGGCGGTCGACCTGCTGCGGGCGATGGCCGGCACGCTCGCCGCGGCACCGGACGGGGAGGGGGCGGCGCCGCTGCTGCTGATCGGCTTCGATCTCGTCAAGTCCGCCGACGTGCTGCAGGCTGCCTATGACGATGCCGCCGGCGTGACGGCGCGGTTCAACCTCAACCTTGCGCGGCGGATCAACCGCGAGCTGGACGGCGACCTGCCGCTCGACGCGCTGCGCCACCGCGCGCGCTGGAACGCGCACAGCAGCCGCATCGAGATGCATCTTGAGGCGGTGGAGCCGCTGGCGTTCACCGTGGCGGGCCATGGCTTCGCGATGCAGGCGGGCGAAACGATCCACACGGAGAACAGCTACAAGTTCACCCCGGAAAGCGGCGACTTCATGCTCCGGGCCGGAGGCTGGGAGCCGCTGCACCGCTGGACGGACACCGGCGCGGCGTTCGCCGTGGTGCTGGCCCGCGCCGCGCAGCCGGCGGCCGCTCCGTAAGCTCCCGCCGCAAGGGAAAATCGGCAACCTCGCCGCGCAAGGGTTCAGCTTGGTGCAAACGCCCCCATGTTAGGGGCGCATGATGGCGCGCGACTTGGATCTGGGACGCTGGCTCGACCGGCTTGACGGCATCGGCTCGACGGAGCTGCTGATCGCGACCTTTCTGGCCGTGGTCTGCGGATGGCTCGGCACGCGGCTCGTCCGGGCGCGCGTGCCCTTTGGCGGCGTGCTCAGCTTTGCCAGCACGCTGGCTCTGGCCGGCATTTTGCTGACGGTCATCCTGCAGATGGCCCAGGTCGATCCGCGCATGGGACTGGTGCGGTCGGGTCTTGGCGTCGAGCGGCAGGTGGTGGAAGGGGACGAGACCCGCATCCGGCTTTCTCCAGACGGCCATTTCTGGATCACCGCCGACGTGAATGGCGAGCGCGCGCGCTTTCTCGTCGACACCGGCGCGACGCTGACGGCGGTGTCGGCCGATCTCGCGGCGCGCGCCGGCCTCGAGCCGCGGCAGGGTGGTCTGCCGGTGCGGATCGTGACCGCGAACGGTGCGGTCGCGGCCGATCTGACCCGCATCGATGCGCTCGCCTTCGGCAACATCGAGGCGCGCAGCATCGACGCGGTGATCGCCCCCAGCCTCGGCCAGACGAACGTGCTGGGGATGAACTTCCTGTCGCGCCTCGAAAGCTGGCAGGTGCGCGACAACACGCTCATCCTGACTCCGGCGGCGCGCGACGTGGCCGAAGAGAGCGACGCCGGCTCCGAACCCGTTTGACGGGCCGGCGGCGGGACGGCAAAGCGCCGTCGATGCCGCTTCCGCCGCCGCTTGCTCTCGATGCGCTGCTCGCCGCGCGGCCCGTGTCGCTGTTTCTCGATTTCGACGGAACGCTGGTCGAGCTGGCGCCCGGCCCGGACGAGGTGCGGCTGCCCGAAGAACTGTTCGCCCGGCTCGCCGACACGGCCCGGCGGCTCGACGGGCGGCTGGCCGTCGTGAGCGGGCGCTCGGTCGAATGGCTGCGCGACGCGGGCCTGCATGACCACGTGCTGTCCGGCACACATGGCAGCGAACTGCTGTGGCCGGGAGGGGAGCCGGAGCGCCGGCCCCGTCCCCTCATTCTCGACACGGTCGACCGCGCCTTCCGCGCCTTTGCCGACACCCGCAGCGGGGTGATCGTGGAACACAAGCCCCTTGCCGCTGGTCTCCACTTCAGGAAGGCGCCCGAGCACGGCGAGGAGGCGCTGGCCCTGGCCCATGCGGTCGGGCGGCAGGCCGATCTGGCGGTGCAGGGCGGCAAGATGATGGTGGAGGTGCGGGTGCCCGACGGCACGAAAGGCAGCGCGGTCGCCGCGCTGATGGGGCGCCGGCCGTTCGCCGGATCGATGCCGGTGTTCCTCGGGGACGATGTCACCGACGAGGACGGCTTCGCGGCGGCGGCGGCGCTGGGCGGGTTCGGCATCGCGGTGGGCGAACGGGAAAGCGCCTCGGCCCGTTTTGCGCTTCCGGGAGTTGCCGCCGTGCTCGACTGGCTCGGCTCATGAACGGCGGCTTCCGGCCGACCCTCGACCTGTGGCCGATCGGCAATTGCCAGGCCAGCGCCCTTGTCGACGCCAGCGGCGCGGTGGTGTGGGCCTGCATTCCGCGCGTCGATGGCGATCCCGTCTTCTGCGCGCTGATGAACGGCGACAACCGCGACGACGGCATCTGGCGCGTCGAGCTGGAGCACCAGACGGCGGTCAGCCAGCGTTACGAGCGCAACAC
Organism: Erythrobacteraceae bacterium CFH 75059; assembly: GCA_004331795.1. GTDB lineage: Bacteria > Pseudomonadota > Alphaproteobacteria > Sphingomonadales > Sphingomonadaceae > Qipengyuania_B > Qipengyuania_B thermophila. The sequence continues at coordinate 37,011 of SJSR01000005.1, read as the reverse complement.
GGCGCTGCTGGTGACCCGGCTGGAGGCGGCGGACGGCAGCGCGGTCGAGGTGCGCGACTTCGCGCCCCGGTTCGAGAACGCCGGCCGGATCTACCGCCCCGTGGCCCTGGCCCGCACCATCCGCGCAGTCGCCGGCAGTCCCCGCCTGCGGATGGTGATCACGCCCATGGCCCGGTACGGGGCGGCGCGGGCCGAGTTCACCTACGGCTCCAACCACATCCGTTTCCTCACCCACGAGTACCCGATGCGGCTGACGACGGACGCGCCGGTCGGCTCCGTGCTGGAGCAGCGCTGGCTGAGGGTGGAGAACGACCTTCACTTCTTCCTCGGCCCCGACGAACCGTTCGTCGGCAACATCGGCATGCGCGTGCGGGAGATGGAGGCGATGACCGCGCGCTACTGGAAACTGTGGGTGCGCAGCCTCGCCATTCCGCTCGACTGGCAGGAGGAGGTGATCCGCTGCGCCATCACCCTTAAGCTGTGCCAGCACGAGGAGACCGGCGCGATCGTCGCCGCGCTGACCACCTCCATCCCCGAGGCGCCGCACAGCGAGCGCAACTGGGACTACCGCTACTGCTGGCTGCGCGACTCCTATTACACGGTGCAGGCGCTCAACCGGCTGGGCGCGCTGGACGTGCTGGAGAAATACCTCGCTTACTTGCGGAACATCGTCGATGCGGCCGAAGGCGGCAACATCCAGCCGCTCTACTCCGTCATGGGCGAAAGCCGGCTCGAGGAGGAGACCGCCGGCGCGCTGGCCGGCTATCGCGGGATGGGGCCGGTGCGCCGGGGCAACGCGGCCTATCTCCAGGTCCAGCACGACTGCTACGGGCAGATCGTCCTGCCGACCGCACAGGCCTTCTTCGACCGCCGGCTGCTCCGCATGGCGGGTGAACACGACTTCGCCCATCTTGAACGCGTGGGCGAGCGGGCCTGGGAGATGCACGACCAGCCCGACGCGGGGCTGTGGGAGTTCCGCACCCGCACCGAGGTCCACACCTATTCTGCGCTGATGTGCTGGGCGGCGTGCGACCGTCTCGCCAATGTGGCGGAGCACCTTGGCAGGAGCGAGCGCGCCGAGCTGTGGCGCGGGCGGGCGGAGCGGATCCGCGAGGCGATCGACGCGCGCGCCTGGACCGGCGTCGAGGGTGAAGGGCACTACAAGGCGAGCTTCGAGAGCGACTATCTCGATGCGAGCCTGCTCCAGATGATCGAACTGCGCTTCGCCGCGCCCGACGACGCGCGGTTCGCCGCCACCTTCGCCGCCGTCGAGCGCGAGCTGCGCCGGGGCGATCACATGCTGCGCTATGCGAAGGAGGATGATTTCGGCGCGCCGGAGACTGCATTCAACGTCTGCACCTTCTGGCTGATCGAGGCCCTGGCGCTCACCGGCCGCAGGGCGGAGGCCGAGACGCTGTTCCGCTCCATTCTGGCGCACGCAACCCCGTCGGGCCTCCTCTCCGAGGATCTCGACTACCGCACCGGCGAGCTTTGGGGCAATTTCCCTCAGACCTATTCGCTGGTCGGCGTGATCAACGGCGCGGTGCTGCTGTCGCGCCCATGGAGGGAGGTGCGGTGAGCCGGCTGGTGGTGCTCTCGAACCGGGTCGCCTCGGCCACGAGCGCGGGTGTGCCCGGTGCCCAGGGCGGGCTGGCGGGCGCGCTCCACGCCGCCTTGCGCGCCCGCCGCGGGCTGTGGATCGGTTGGTCGGGGGAGGCCGTCGAGGAGCCGGACGCGCAGCCTCACGTGACCACGGCGGACGAGGTGACGACCGCCACGCTCGACCTCAGCCACGCCGATGTCGACGCCTACTACAACGGCTATGCCAATGCGACGCTCTGGCCGCTGTTCCACTACAGGGTCGATCTGGCGCAGTTCCAGCGGGAGACGGCGAAAGGTTACGAACGGGTCAACGCGCTGTTCGCGCGCGCCGCGGCGCCGCTCATCCGCAGCGACGACACCGTCTGGGTCCACGACTATCACTTCATCCCTCTGGGCGAGCAGCTGCGCGCGCAAGGGTTGCGCAACCGGATGGGGTTCTTCCTGCACATCCCGTGCCCGCCGGCCGACCTGCTGGCGTCGCTGCCCTATCACGAGCGTCTCTTCCGCACGCTTCTCGCCTATGACGTCGTCGGGTTCCAGAGCGACATGTGGCGCGACAACTTCCTCGACTACTGTGCCGAGGAACTGAAGGCCGCCGTCGACCGCGACACCGGCAGGGTGACGCTGGACGACCGCTCGATGCTGGTGCGGACGTATCCGGTCGGCATCGACTACGACCACTTCACCCAGCAGGGACAGACCGGCGAGGCTCGCCAGGCCGAGCAGCGGATGCTGTCGAGCACCCGGCACCGCGTGGCGATGATCGGCGTCGACCGGCTCGACTACTCCAAGGGTCTGCCCGAGCGGATGGACGGTGTCGCGCGCCTGTTCGAGGATGACCCGTCGGCCGCCCGCCAGCTCGTCTACATCCAGATCGCCCCTCCCAGCCGTCAGGATGTCGAAAGCTACCAGACCATCCGCGAGACGCTGGAACGCAAGACGGGGCGGATCAACGGCGAGTTTTCCGAGATCGACCTCGTGCCGATCCGCTACGTCAACCGCGGCCATTCCGCCGCCGAGCTGTACGGGTTCTACCGGGCGGCGAAGATCGGGCTGGTGACGCCCCTGCGCGACGGCATGAATCTCGTGGCGAAGGAGTATGTCGCCGCGCAGGATCCGGCCGATCCCGGAGTCCTGATCCTCTCGCGCTTCGCCGGCGCGGCGCAGCAGCTCACCGACGCCATGCTCGTCAACCCCCACAGCCCGGACGAACTTGCCCATGCGATCAACCGCGCCCGGGTCATGCCGCTGGAGGAGCGGCGCGCACGCTGGGAGGCGATGCATGCCAGCGTGCGCGCCCAGACGGTGCAGCGCTGGGCGGCGGATTTCTGCACCGACCTCGAGGGAGACGGGTCGCCATGAACGCGCTGGCCCGCTTCCTGCCGTTCGATGGCGTGCACAATTTCCGCGACTATGGCGGGTGGCCGGCGGGCGCGCATGGCCATGTGCGCCGCGGGCTGCTCTACCGCTCCGGCCAGCATGTCGGCGCGAGCGATGCCGATCTTTCCCGGCTCGACGCCCTGTCCATCCGCACGGTCATCGACCTTCGCGGCAATGCCGAGCGTGAACGCCACCCGTGCCGCCGTCCGCCGGCGTGGAGAGGGGCGGTGGTGTTCTTCGACGGCGAGACCAGCAACGCACCCCCGCATCTGGCCGCGGCGGCAGCAGGAATGAGCGAGGCGCAGGCGGTGGACCGCATGATCGCGCTGTATCGCCGCATCCCGCACAATCCTGCCATGCACGCGGTGCTGGGCGATTTTCTGCGCGCGGCGGCCGCCTGCGACGGAGCCAGCCTGGTGCATTGCTTCGCGGGCAAGGACCGGACGGGCATCGCGGTGACGCTGCTCCTTCACATCCTCGGCGTGTCCGAGGATGACCAGCGCGCAGAGTTCCTGCTGACCAACGCCGCGCCGACCATGGGCGTTCTGCGCAGCCAGTCGCTTCGCGCGCTGGAACAGCGGCATGGCCCGCTGCCGCCCGCCGCGGTGGAGGCGCTGCTGGGCGTGCGCGGCGACTATCTCGACGCCTTTCGTGACGAGGTCAGGGCCGGCGCAGGTTCGCTCGACGACCTGATCGCCCGCCCGCTGGGCGTCAGCGACGCCGACCGCCGGCGCTTGCGCGAACGGCTGCTGGCGTGACAGACGCGGCGTGCGGCCCCATATCGCCGCCGCAGCAGCAGCAACGAGAGAACGATGGCCACCCACCACACCAAGATGCTCATCATCGGCTCCGGTCCCGCCGGACTGACCGCCGCGATCTACGGCGCGCGCGCCATGCTGGCGCCGATCGTGGTGCAGGGGCTGCAGCCGGGCGGGCAGCTGACGATCACCACGGACGTGGAAAACTACCCCGGCTTTGCCGACGTGATCCAGGGTCCGTGGCTGATGCAGCAGATGCAGGCCCAGGCCGAGCACGTGGGCGCGCGGATGGTGTGGGACACCATTGTCAGGGTCGATCTGACCAACGGCAGTCCGTTCCGGGCCGTCGGCGACAGCGGGGACGAGTACATCGCCGACACGGTGGTCATCTCCACCGGCGCGCAGGCCAAGTGGCTGGGCGTGCCGGGCGAGATGGAGCTGAACGGCAAGGGGGTGTCCGCCTGTGCCACCTGCGACGGCTTTTTCTACCGCGGCAGGAAGGTTGCCGTCATCGGCGGCGGCAACACGGCGGTGGAGGAGGCGTTGTACCTCACCAACCACTCGGATGACGTGACGCTGATCCACCGGCGCGATTCGTTGAGGGCCGAGCGCATCCTTCAGGAACGGCTGCACGCCAATCCCAGGATCAAGGTGCTCTGGAACAAGGCGGTCGACAGCTTTGCCGGCGATCCTGCGGAAGGCGGGCTGACGCACCTGAACCTGCGCGACACGGTGACGGGCGAGACGAGCGCGCTGCCGGTCGACGGGGCGTTCGTGGCCATCGGCCATGCGCCGTCAACCGAGCTGTTCGCCGGTCAGCTGGAACTGCAGGACGGCTACATCGTGGTGGAGCCCGGCACGCCGCGAACCGCCATTCCCGGCGTCTTCGCCTGCGGCGACGTGATGGACCACATCTACCGCCAGGCGGTGACAGCGGCGGGGACCGGCTGCATGGCCGCGCTCGATGCGGAGCGTTTCCTGCAGGGGCTGGAGTTCGACCGGGAGACGGGGCACGCCGAGGCGGCGGAGTAGCAGCCGTTCAGAACACGGCCGCCACGGCCCGCGCGATCAGCGCCATGAGCACCAGCGTCGACAGGGCGAACAGGGCGAAGCGCAGCGGCACACGGTTGACGGTCGCCTGCACCAGCGAGTGGGCGACCCTCAGGGCGACATAGGCCCAGCCCAGCCACGCGCTCAGCCCGTCGCCGTAGCCGGTGAAGGCCAGCAGCAGCGCGACGGCGTAGAACAGCGTCGGGGCCTCGTGGAGATGGTTGTAGTTGTGCGCCTTCCACTGCACCTCGGCCGGCAGCGCCGCGTCCAGCGTGCGCGCCGTGTCCCCGCGGCCGAGCGCGGCCGGGTCGACGCCGGCGCGGGCCATCGCCGGAAGGCGCGTCGCATACATCCACACCCACATCACCATCGTCCATACGAGCAGCGCCGCCACGGGTTGCAGGACGGCCGCGCCGACCATGCCCGGCACGCTCATGCCAGCACCGTCGGGCCGGCGAAGACCGTGGCGGCGATGCAGCGCGCCGCGAGATAGATCAGCGCCAGCGTGGAGAGCAGGAACAGGGTGAACCGCACCGGCAGCGTGTTGACCGTGGCCTGCCAGACGGAATGCGCGATCCTGAGGCCGACATAGATCCACCCCATCAGCACGTCGCCCGGTGCCGCGCCGAGGATGGCGAGGATGATCACCGCCGGGTAGAAGATCGTCGGCTGCTCCATGAGGTGCATGTAGTTGTGCGCCTTCCAGTTCACCCGGTCGTCAAGCACCCCTTCCAGATCCTGTCCCCGTCCGCCGGGCCGTGCGGCGGCGAGGCCGCGCTGCATCTTGCGCATTCCGGCCCCGCGGGCACCGGCCATCCAGAACAGCATCACCAGCGACCACGCGATCAGCACCGCGGCCGGTGCGAGCATCTGCGCCTGCATCCTCGTTCTCCCCCTGTGTTCCCCCTGCTTCTACCGCTCCGCCGATCCCTCGGCCAGTGTGCGGGCGAAACTGTCCGCATCGGCGTTGCCGCCGGTCAGCATGATCACCGTGTCGGCGTCCAGCGGCACCTTGCCCGCCAGCGCCGCCGCCAGCGCGGCCGCGCCCCCCGGCTCCAGCACCAGCCGCAGGCGGGCGAAGGCGAAGCGCTGCGCCGCGCGCACCTCGTCATCGGTGACGGTCACGCCCGGCTCGATCCGCCCGCGCAGCAGAGCCAGATTCAGCGGCTTGGTCGCATCCGGGCGCAGCGCGTCGCAGATCGTCGCCGGCGCATCGGGCGGCGCGCGGACGATCGCGCCCGCGGCCACGGCGCGGGCGACCACGTCCCAGCCCTGCGGCTCGACCACATGGACCGCGCTGCCGGGGCAGGCGAGCGACAGTCCCGCCGCCAGCCCGCCGCCGCCGCAGCACACGACCAGCCGCGACGGCGCCCGCCCGAGCTGCGCCGCGATCTCCACGCCCGCGCTGCCCTGGCCCTCGATGACCCACGGATCGGCGAAGGCGTGGACCAGCACCGCGCCGCGCCGTCCGACTTCGCGCGCGGCCACCTCGTCACGGTCTTCCCCCGGCCGGTCGTACAGCACCAGTTCCGCCCCCAGCGCCGCCGTCGCCTCGAGCTTCACCCGCGGCGCGTCGCGCGGCATGACGATCGCCGCGCGAATGCCGAGGCGCCGGGCGGCCCAGGCAACGCCCTGCGCGTGATTGCCGCTCGACACGGCGATGACGCCGCGTGCCCGCTCCTCGGGCGCCAGGTTGGCGAGGCGCCACCACGCCCCCCGGATCTTGAACGAGCCGACGGGTTGCAGCACCTCGGCCTTCGTGTGCAGCCGCACGCCCCCGATCTCCACCGGCAGCAGCGGCGTGGGGGCAAGGAGCGCGGCGACCGCTTCGGCGGCGGCCTCGACTCCGGCGCGGGTCGGCAGACGCCCGCCGCTCACCGGCCGCGCCCCGATGCCGGAGACGGGCGCGGCCTGCGGTACGGGGAAGGACGGCAGCGGGCGGGCAGAGGGGCAGGGCAGGGCATGGCACCCGCTTGCCGCAATCCGCGGCCAGGGGAAAGGGCGCGGATACCTTGCCCGCCCGGCGCATTTGCGTAAGGGAACCGGGGAACAGCGCATCCCCGCTGGCGCGGGCTTTCGGAAGGATCGGGTAAAGGATGTCACGAGTTCTGGTGATCGGCGCCGGCGGCGTCAGCAGCGTGTGCGTGCACAAGATGGCCTTCAACCCGGACATCTTCACCGACATCCATCTCGCCAGCCGGACCAAGGCCAAATGCGATGCCATCGCCCGCTCGGTGAAGGAACGCGCCGGCGTCGACATCCACACCTACGAGGTCGACGCCGAGGAGGTGCCGGCCATGGTCAACCTCATCCGCCGGGTGCAGCCGTCGCTCGTCGTGAACCTCGCCCTGCCGTATCAGGACCTGCCGATCATGGACGCCTGTCTGGAAACGCGGGTCGATTACCTCGACACCGCCAACTACGAGCCGAAGGACGAGGCGAAGTTCGAATACAAGTGGCAGTGGGCCTATCACGACCGCTTCCGCGAGGCGGGCATCATGGCCCTGCTGGGCAGCGGGTTCGATCCCGGCGTCACCTCCGTCTTCACCATGTGGCTCAAGAAGCACAAGCTCAGGACCATCCGCCAACTCGACATCCTCGACTGCAACGGCGGCGACCATGGCCAGCACTTCGCCACCAACTTCAACCCGGAAATCAACATCCGCGAAGTGACCGCGCCCGCCCGCCATTGGGAGAACGGCCAGTGGGTCGAAACGCCCGCCATGCAGGTCAAAACCGAGTTCGACTTCGAGGGCGTGGGCAGGCGCAACGCCTATCTCATGTATCACGAGGAGCTGGAAAGCCTGGCGAAGTTCGTGCCCGAACTGGAACGGGCGCGGTTCTGGATGACCTTCGGCGACCAGTACATCACCCACCTCACCGTGCTGCAGAACGTCGGCATGACCTCGATCGAGCCGGTGGCGTTCCAGGGGCGCGAGATCATCCCGCTGCAATTCCTCGCCGCCGTGCTGCCCAAGCCGGAAACGCTGGGGGAGACGACGAAGGGCAAGACCAACATCGGCGTCATCGCCACCGGCGAGGCGCTGGACGGGTCGGGCGAGAAGACGTTCTACATCAACAACATCTGCGACCACGAAGACGCGTTCCGGGAAACCGGCAACCAGGCGGTCAGCTACACCACCGGCGTTCCGGCGATGATCGGCAGCGCGCTGATGGTGCAGGGCATCTGGCGCGGTGAGGGCGTGTTCAACATCGAGCAGCTCGATCCCGATCCGTTCATGGACATGCTGAACGCCCACGGCCTGCCGTGGCAGGTCAAGGAACTCGACGGACCGGTGCCGTTCTGATGCAGCCGGGCTGGGTGCTGTGGACGCCGGTGGCGCTGCTCGCCGGGTCCAACGTGCTGATGAACCTTGCCTGGTATGGCCACCTCAAGACGCCGGGCCGGGCGCTGTGGGCGGCCGTTCTCGTGGCGTGGGGGATTGCCTTCTTCGAATACTGCCTTGCCGTGCCGGCCAACCGCATCGGCGCGGCCGCCTATTCGCTGGCCGAGCTGAAGACCATCCAGGAAGTGCTGTCGCTGTCGACCTTCGTGCTCGTCGCCTGGGCGCTGTTCGGAGAGCGGCCGGGGCCGAGCCAGCTGCTGGGCTTCGCCTTCATCGCCGCCGGCGCCTTCCTCGTGTTTAAGGCGCCGCTCGGGTGACAGGAACCTCGACGGGCGCGGCGGTGCGCGTCCTTGGCGCCGTGGGCGCCGTTGCCGCGCTCATGACCGCGTGCACCGCATCGCCCCCGCGCGAGGCGCCTGCGCGGCTGGCGGTCGATGACCGCTGGCTCCAGCTCTCCTCCGCCGACGCTTTCGGCGAGGTGAGCGCGCTCGACATCGACGGTCATGGCCATCTGTTCGTGCTGCACCGCGCCGGCCGTCCTTGGGTCGAGCCGTTTCCCGAGGCGCCTATTCCGCAGCCGACCGTGCACATGTTCGATGCGGCGAGCGGGGCGCTGCTGGCGCGCTGGGGTGCCGGCGAGATGGTCATGCCGCACGGTCTTTCGGTCGACGCGGAGGATGCGGTGTGGATCACCGATGTCGCCCGCGAACAGGTGCTGAAGTTCTCGCACGAGGGTCGTCTGGAGCTGGCTCTCGGCGTGCGCGGACGCGCGGGAACGGGCGCGGCGGGGTTCGGACGTCCTGCCGATGTGGCCTTTGACGGCGACCGGGTGCTGGTCGCCGACGGATACGTCAACGACCGCGTGGCGGTGTTCGACCGCTCCGGACGCTATGTGGAGGAGTGGCGCGGCGACGGGCTGCTGGACCTTCCCCATGCGATCGCCGCCGACGGCGGGCGAGTGCTGGTCGCCGACCGCGAGCACGGTCGGGTGCAGGTGTTCGCGGCCGACGGCCGGCCGCTTGAACGCTGGGAGGCGCCCGGCCGCGGGCATGTCTATGCCGTCCGGCCGCTGCCCGACGGGCGGGTCGTGACGCTGGAGGGGCGCGACAGGGAGAACCGGACGGGAGCCATCCTGCGGGTCCGCTCGCCGCGCGGCGACCTGCTTGCCAGCTACGATGTCGGCCTTGCCGGAGAGAAAGCGAGCCTTGGCCACGATCTCGCTGCGGGCCCCGACGGGACGCTCTACATGGCGGACCATCGCGGCAACCGGGTGGTGCGGTTCCGCCTTCCGGAAACAGGGGAACGCTGATGGAAACCAGAGCCGGCGATCCGGGCGCCTTTGCCCGCTTCGACTTGTCGCGCGTCGACTCGCCCGCCTTCGTGGTGGACGCGGCACGCCTTCGGGCCAATCTGCGCGTGCTTGCCGACATCCGCGACGCGGCGGACTGCAAGGTGCTGCTGGCGCTCAAGGCGTTCTCCATGTGGAGCGTTGCGCCCCTGATCGGCGAGTATCTCGACGGGGTGTGCACCTCGGGCCTGTGGGAGGCGCGTCTGGCGTCCGAGTTCTACGACGGCGAGATTTCGACCTACTGCGCCGCCTACAAGCCGGGCGACCTGCCGGAGATCTGCCGCCTGTCGGACCATGTCATCTTCAATTCGCCGGGCCAGATGCGCCGCTCGGCCGTCATCCTCGACCAGGCACGCAGCGAGGGGCAGCGGTTCGATGTCGGCCTGCGCGTCAATCCGCAGGTGCCGACCGGCGAGGTGCCGCGCTACGATCCGTCCTCGCCCGGTTCGCGGCTGGGCTTTCCCCTCGACCAGCTCACGCCGGAGGCGATGGAAGGGGTGGAGGGCATCCATTTCCACAATCTGTGCGAGCAGGACCTGGAGCCGCTGCTGCGCACCTGGGACGCGGTGTTCGACGCCATCGAGCCGTATTTCGGCCAGCTCAAATGGATCAACATGGGGGGCGGGCATCACATCACCCGCGCCGACTACCAGCGCGAGGAGCTGGTCGAGTTCCTGCGCGACGCGCGGGAGGATACGGGCGCCGACATCTACCTCGAACCGGGCGAGGCGGTGGCGCTGGACGCGGGCATCCTCGTCGGCACCCTGCTCGACGTGGGCTACAACGGGCAGAGGGTGGCGATCACCGACATCTCGGCCACCTGCCACATGCCCGACGTGATCGAGGCGCCCTACCGCCCGGCCATGCTGGGCGAGGTCGATCCGCCGGGCGCCGGCGGCGCGGCGGAAGGCGCGGACCTGCTGGAGCGGCCCGGCGCTTCGGGTGCGGGCGGCGCGGTGCGGCTGGGCGGGCCGTCCTGCCTCGCGGGCGACGTGATCGGCGACTATCATTTGCCGGTGCCGGCCGAGCCGGGCAGCCGGATCGCCTTTCTCGACCAGGCGCATTATTCGATGGTCAAGACCAACACCTTCAACGGGGTGCCGCTTCCCTCGATCTGGCTGTGGGACAGCGACACGGATGCGCTCGAGCAGGTCAAGGCGTTCGGCTACGAGGACTTCCGCGACAGGTTGAGCTGAGCGGCGAGGCAGCCCCTTCGCGCCTTGGCGGCGCAAATCGCCGCCGGGGGTGCGCACGGGTTTCCTTTTTCAGTTGCGATTAACGGGGCGGGCCTTATATGCCCGCTTCCGCTGCCCCAGGGGACTTCCTTACCGCAAGGCAGCTTTGTCGCACTGAACCGTAGGGGGTCCCTTGAGTTGCACGAGTATCCTGACGCCCGGTCCGTAGTCCGCGCCCTCCGGCCGGACGAGCCCGTGATCCTGAACCGCCCGCACGCCGCCGCGCGCGCCGCCCGCTTCTTCGTGGAGAAGTTCCCGGGGCGGGTGCTCTATGCGGTCAAGGCGAACCCGTCGCCCGATCTGCTGCGGGTGCTGTGGGCCAACGGGGTGACGCATTACGACGTCGCCTCGATCGCCGAGGTGCGTCTCGTCGCCGCCACGCTGCCGGAGGCGGAGCTGTGCTTCATGCACCCGGTGAAGGCGCCGTCCGCCATCCGCGAGGCCTATCACGAACACGGTTGCCGCACCTTCACCCTCGACACGCCCGAGGAGCTGGAGAAGATCGTCGACGCCTGCCGCGACAGTCAGGGCAATCCCGCGACCGATCTGCGCCTGCTCGTCCGGCTGCGCGTCTCGTCCGAATATTCCGAGCTGAGCCTCGCGGCCAAGTTCGGCTGCGATCTGGCCGATGCCGGACCGCTGCTTCAGCAGACGCGCCAGCATTGCGACTGGCTGGGCGTGTGCTTCCACGTCGGCAGCCAGGCGATGACGCCGTTCGCCTATGTGCAGGCGCTGGAGCGGACCCGCGTGGCGATCACGGCGGCGTCGGTGGTCATCGACATGGTCGATGTCGGCGGCGGCTTTCCGTCGGTTTATCCGGGCATGGAGCCGCCGCCGCTGGAGGATTACTTCGCCATCATCCACCGCCAGTTCGAAGCGCTGCCGATCGCCTACAACGCCGAGCTGTGGTGCGAGCCGGGGCGGGCGCTGGCGGCGGAGTACAACTCGCTGATCGTGCGGGTGGAAAAGCGGCGCGGCAACGAGCTGTACATCAACGACGGCGCCTATGGCGCGCTGTTCGATGCGGCCCACATCGCGTGGAAGTTTCCGGTCGCGGCGCTGGAGGATGACCTCATCGACCCGGAGGAGGACTTCTCCTTCTACGGGCCGACCTGCGACGATGCGGACTTCATGAAGGGGCCGTTCCCGCTGCCCGGCGACATCCAGGCCGGCGACTACATCGAGATCGGCATGCTGGGCGCCTATGGTGCGGCGATGAAGACGGCCTTCAACGGCTTCGGCGCGGCGGCGCACATCGTCGTCACCGACGAGCCGATGGCCAGCCTCTACGACGGCAGCCGCGTGCGGCCGGTGGCGGACAACGTCGTCAGCCTGCGCTGAACCGGCGGCGAGGGTCCGGCGCGGGCCGTCGCCGCTCCGGTAGCGCTTGCCAAGCACCGCGCGTTCCGGAAAGACTGCGCGGCGACGCGGTCTGATGGAGGCGAACGAACATGCGCGGACCAATCGTGGTGGGAACCGACCTGCAGCCGCGGGCCGACCGGGCGGTCGACCGCGCGCTCCAGCTGGGGGCGCAGTGGGGGACGGAGGTGGTGGTGGTGCACGCCGCCCACCCCGACGAGGACCGCGAGCGGACCGAGCAGCGGGTCCGCGACTCGCTGCCACACGGCGCCGACGGAGTCCGTCTCCACATCGGGACCGGCGATCCGGCGGACCTCATCTGCGCCGCCGCCACGCAGGCGGGGGCGAGCCTCATCGTGCTGGGCGTGGCGCGCTACAATTCGTTCCTCGACTACGTGCTCGGCTCGACCGTCGACCAGGTCCTGCGCCGGACCGACGCGCCGGTGCTGGTGGTCAAGCAGCGGCCGCGCGGCGAATACCGGCGCATCCTTGGCACCACCGACCTTCACGGACCATCGCGCATCGCGCTCGACCACGCCGTCTCCCTGTTTCCGGACCAGCGGATCGGGCTGCTGCATGCCTGGTTCCTGCCGTTTGACGGGTGGCAGAGCGGCGACGAGGCGCGCGAGCGGATGCGCGTGGCCGAGCAGAAAGTGTTCGACGAATTCCTCGACACCCTGTCGCCGCAGACGCGGGCGGCGGTCGAACCGCAGCTCGCCTATGGTCCGCCGCTCACCGCGCTGCAGGACGCGGTGGAGCGCGGCCGGGTCGATCTGGTGGTGATCGGATCGCACGGGGAGGGCGCGCTGCGCCGGGCAACGATCGGCAGCACGGCGGGCGACCTGCTGCGCAGCCTGCCCGTCGACATCCTCCTCGTCACGCCGAAGCGCTGAACCCGCGACGGCCGCGCGCGGCCCTGCTCGCTAGCGCAGCAGCTGTCCGGCAGGCTCGGCGTCCACCTTGAGGGTGCCGGCCTGCGGCAGCCGGCTCTCGGCTTCGGGAGAGGGCGTGGCGGCCGGTGCCGTTTCCGACCGGCTCCTGCGCGCCGTCGGGGCGCTTGCTGTCCCCGCGGCCGTTCCCGGCAGACAGGTTCCCGGAGGCGCGGCGGGGAACATGGCGCAGTCGTAGAACACCGTCTCGCGCCGCCCTGTGCTGCCCGGCGCGTAGGAGAACCGCAGCTGACGGCGCGCGTCGGCCGACAGCGGCAGCGTGTCCGGTGCCGCTGCGGCGCTGTTCCAGCCATACACTTGGCACGCCGCCTCGCCCGCGCAGAGCGCCTGGCCGCGGGCGAGCAGCGCCGCCGGTCGGTCGCCTGCGCCGACCAGCAGATAATGGACCCCCGGATTGGGAGAGCGCAGCCCGCCTGCCGCCGACGGGGCCGCTTCCTCGGCCAGCGCGAGCGTTCCTTCGCCCGCCGCTGCGCCAGCCGCCAGCAACTGGGTCAGGTCCACCCGCTCGACCGCCGCCGCGTTCAGGCGCAGGGCGGCCGGATCGGGTTCGCCGCCGCTGTAGCGCTGCGTCCAGGCGGCGGTGGTGCCGAAATGGCCGCGCCAGCGGAAGAACAGGTGCGTGCGCACCTGCGCGATTTTGTCGAGCTTGGGACTCCACCAGGGGAAGACCCAGTCGGTGTGGTAGTGCGTCGCGTTGCCCACCGGCGCATACACCGCGCCGGCCAGCATCTCGTCGGCGCGCTGCCGCGCGGCGCGCCATGCGGCGGCGGAATAGATCCGGGCCAGCGAACCGTCGCAGGTGAAGGTGAACTGGCATCCCGTGGCCCTTTCGGACCCCTGGAACACGACGCCGCACACCGTGGGCGCAAAGGCCGGGTGGCGGACGCGGTTCAGGATCACCTGCATCACGGCGCGCTGATCCGCGTCGCCGCCCCCGGCTTCGGCCATGCCGGCGAGCGCGAGGCATTCGCGCGCGCGCACCCGGTCCGCCTCGCTGCCGCGGAAGCGGAACGCCGGCGCCGGCGCCAGCCAGCTGGCCGCAAAGGGCACGCGGGCATTCTGCGCCCGCGCATCGTCGGGAGGAAGCTGCGACAGGATGACCGCATCGTCCTCTGCCGATGCGGGCAGGGCGGCAAGCTCCGGCGACAGGGGCGGCGCGAGCGCCGGCGCGACATCGGCGGGTGCGCTGCCCGCAGTCCGCTCGGCCGTCGCAAGGGCGCGATCGCCGCGGCCGAGAGTCACCGCCACGGCGAACAGCGCGGCGAGGGCGAGCAGCACGCCGTAGAGCGGCAGGTCATTGCGGAGTGCGAGTGTCATGCGAGAGTTCGGGCGCGCCGTGGCAGCGTGGCCCCCAGCGGGCCGCACCCGCTCAATAGCTCAACCCGCCGCTTCGTTCCACATCGGCCGCAGACCGTGCCCGTTTCGGTACAGAACGCCGCCTGCCCGGGGCACGCGATGCGCGGTTGCCGCACTTAGCGGCGCGATGGTCCCCCTGCGTCGCCCTGTCGCCGGAGCCGCCTCAGGCAGCCTGTCTGAGTCCCAGACCCAGCCGGTCCCAGATTTCCGTCAGCGCCGCGACGAGATCGCGCATCATCGTCTCGTCATGCGCCGGACCGGGCGTGAAGCGGAGCCGTTCGGTGCCGCGCGGCACGGTGGGGAAGTTGATCGGCTGAACATAGACGCCGTATTCGGCCAGCAGGATGTCGCTGATCCGCTTGGCCCGCACCGGGTCGCCCACCATCAGCGGCACGATGTGCGTCGTCGACGGCATCACGGGCAGCCCGGCGGCCCGCATCAGCCGCTTGAGCGTGGCGGCGTTCGCCTGCTGCGCATCGCGTTCCGCGCTCGACTGCTTGAGATGGCGCACGCTCGCCAGGACGCCGGCGGCCAGCACCGGCGACAGCGAGGTGGTGAAGATGAAGCCGGGCGCGTAGGAGCGGATGCAGTCCACGATCCGCGTGTCGGCCGCGATGTAGCCGCCCATCACCCCGAACGCCTTGCCCAACGTGCCCTCGATGATGTCGACCCGGTGCGCGGCGCCGTCGCGTTCGGTGATGCCGCCGCCATGGTCGCCATACATGCCGACCGCGTGCACCTCGTCGATGTAGGTCAGCGCGTTGTGCTTTTCCGCGAGGTCGCAGATGGCGTGGATCGGCGCGACGTCCCCGTCCATCGAATACACGCTTTCGAAGGCGATCAGCTTGGCGGCGGCCGGATCGGCTTCGGCCAGCAGCTGTTCGAGATGGTCGAGGTCGTTGTGGCGGAACACCCGCTTCTCGCAGCCGGCGTTGCGGATGCCCGCGATCATGCTGGCATGGTTCAGCTCGTCCGAGAAGACGATGCAGCCGGGCAGCAGCTTGGCGAGGGTGGACAGCGTCGCCTCGTTCGAGACGTAGCCGGACGTGAACAGCAGCGCGGCCTGCTTGCCGTGCAGGTCGGCAAGCTCGCGTTCCAGTTCGACGTGGTAATGGGTGTTGCCGCCGATGTTGCGGGTGCCGCCCGATCCGGCGCCGACGTCGTGCAGCGCCTCCTCCATGGCGGCGATGACCTTGGGATGCTGCCCCATGGCGAGATAGTCGTTGGAGCACCACACGGTGATCGGCTTGGGCCCGTTGTGCCCGGCGAAGCAGCGCGCGTTGGGGTAGGCGCCCTTGTTGCGCAGGATGTCGATGAAGACGCGGTAGCGCCCCTCGGCATGCAGCCGGTCGATCGCCTTGTCGAAGATCTGCTCGTAATTCACGCATTGTCCCGCCGCTGCGCCGGTCGCCTGCGACCCTGCGCTTGACCTTTGTGCAGATAATGCCTTCACCGTGCGAACGCCACGACGATGTTTGCGAACGACTCGCAGCGGCGGGGGATCAGAACAGCGCCGGCGGCGCGAACCCCCGGGCCGACAGGGCCGGGGCGTAGCGGGCCAGCGTCGCCGCGTCGCCGGTGGCAACGAAGCGCGGCGGGGCGGCGGCGAAGGGCTGGCCGCGGGTCAGGTCGGCGATCCGGCGCGCGATGCCCGCCGCCCCGTCGACGAAGCGCACCTCCGGGCCGAGCGCCGCCTGCAACGCGCCCGACAGCAGGGGGAAATGCGTGCAGGCCAGAACCACGGTGTCCATGTGCGCGCCGCCCGGCTGAGCCCGCAGTCTGGCAACCGCGGCGGCGACCGTGTCCTGCGGCACCGCCTCGCCGCGCAGCGACGCCTCGGCCGCCAGCACCAGCTCGGGAGCGGCGTGGCGGAGCAGCAGCGTGCCGCGGCCGTGTTCGGCGTGCAGCCGGTCGACATAGGGCTGGCGGATGGTGGCGGCCGTGCCGAGCAGCCCCACGACCCCGCTGCGCGATGCCGCGGCGGCCGGCTTGATGGCCGGGACGGTGCCGACAACCGGAATGGCCAGCACGTCGCGGACCATCGACAGCGCGATGGTCGAGGCGGTGTTGCAGGCGATGCAGGCGAGGCGCGGCTGAAAGCGCTCGCTCATCCGGCCGAGAAGGCCGCACACCCGCGCGGCGATCTCCGCTTCGGACTTGTCGCCATAGGGCAGCCCGGCGAAATCCGCGGCATAGAGGACCGGCGCCTCCGGCAGCACCGCGCGCAGCGCATCGTGGATGGTGAGGCCGCCGACGCCGGAATCGAGAATGAGGATGGGCGCGGCGGGGTTCACGGGAGCGGTGCCTGCCCGCTCCCGTGCGCGCCGTCAACGCGCCGGTGTGCTCCCGCCCGCCGCCCGGGCGCCGAGGAGGGGCAGGCCGCGCCGGAACTCCTCCCGCGAGATCCGCCCGTCGCCGTCCGCGTCGAGGGCGGCGAGGCCGCTTTCGGCCGTCGGCGGGGCTGCGTCCGGCCCGGCCACGCGGACAAGCCTCAGGTGCGCGCCGCCGATCTCGCCGGAATCAAGCATGCCGGACCCGTCGCGGTCGAGGCGGTCGAACACCCGGTCGAGGGCGGCGTTGACGTCGCCGGGCGCGGCGGTGCGCCGGTCGATGGTGACGATTTCCGGGCCGCGCGCCGGCGGAGCCGGAGCATCGGCGGTGGCGACGGCCAGCGCGGCGAGGGTGAGAGCGATCATGATCAAGGCTCCTGCGATCCAGAGGGGCCGGCGGGCGGGCAGGGACGGCCGCCCCGCGCCGGTGCCGGTCTGCGCAGGGTCGTCCTGTTCGCCAGTTGCCGCCAGCTCCGGCGGACCGGAGGCGGTCCGGCCATACCCTTCGGCCTCGGCGAGCAGCCGCGCCGCCTCGAGCGAGGTGGCGACCCCCAGCTTCTGCCGCGCCGATTTGAGCCGCTTTTCCACCGCGTGATGCGAGATGCCGAGATCAAGGGCGATCTCCTTGGCGGTCGCGTGATCCCGCCAGCGGCGGAGGCATTCGCGCTCCTTCGCGGTCAGGCGGGCGGCGGCCCGCGCGGCGTCGGGTGACGGTGACGGCACGCGCCTGCTGTAAGCGCGCGGCACGCCGCGGTGAGCGGCGGTCGGCTGGTACCTCCATTGCGGCGGCAGTTGCCGCTGGCCGGGCGGTGCCCTGTTGCTCTAAGGGTGAGGAGATGACGACCTCCCTCGACTGGCTGCTCGCGGCGCTGCTCGGCTATGCGCTCGGCTCGATCCCTTTCGGCCTGATCCTGACGCGGCTGGCGGGGCTGGGCGATGTGCGCGCCATCGGCAGCGGGAACATCGGCGCCACCAACGTCCTGCGCACGGGCAACAAGGGGCTGGCGGCGGCGACCCTGCTGCTCGACGGGCTGAAGGGATTTGCGGCCGTGTGGCTGGCCTGGCGGCTGTTCCCCGACGCGGCCGGGTTCGCCGCGCTGGGCGCGGTGCTGGGCCATTGCTTTCCGGTGTGGCTCGGCTTCAAGGGCGGCAAGGGGGTGGCGACGACGGCGGGGGTGTGCTTCGGCCTCGCCCTGCCGGTGGGGGTGGCCTATGCGCTCGCCTGGCTGGGCGCGCTGGCCGTTTTCCGCATCTCCAGCGTGGCCGGCATGCTGGCGGTGATCGCCGCGCCGGCGGCGGCGGCCGTGCTGGCACGGTGGGACCTGGTGCCGGTGCTGGCCGCCATCGCGGTGATCGTGATCCTGCTCCACCGCGCCAACATCGCCCGGCTGATGCGCGGCGAGGAACCGAAGGTGGGCGCGGGCAAGTGACGCTGACCCAGGCGGAGGCGTTCGCCCGTCTCACGCTGCTGCGCTCGCCCCGCATCGGCCCCATCTCCTTCCGCCAGCTCCTCGCGCGCTTTGGCACGGCGGAAGCGGCGCTGGAGGCGCTGCCGGAGATCGGCGGGCGCGGCGGGCAGCCCTACCGCGCCGCGCCGCCCGAACAGATCGAGGCGGAGGTCGCCGCCATCCGGCGGGCGGGCGCGAAATACCTGTTCCACGACCAGCCGGACTACCCCCGCCTGCTGGCCGAGGTCGACAGCGCCCCGCCGATCATCACCTATCGCGGCGATCTGGCGCTCGCGGACGCGCCCTGCGTCGCCATCGTCGGGGCGCGCAATTGCAGCGCGGCGGCGGTGAAGCTGGCGCGCGATTTTGCGAGCGGACTGGCCGGGGAGGGGTTCACGATCGTCTCCGGCCTCGCCCGCGGGATCGACGGGGCGGCGCATGAGGGCGCGCTGCCGCGCACCGTGGGCGTCATCGCCAGCGGCATCGACATCGCCTACCCGCCGCAGCATGGCGAGTTGCAGGAGCGGATCGCGGCCGAGGGGCTGCTGATCGCCGAACAGCCGCCGGGGACCGAGCCGCGCGGCAGCCAGTTCCCCAGCCGCAACCGCATCATCGCCGGCCTGTCGTCCGGCACGCTGGTGGTGGAGGCCGCGCCGCAGTCCGGTTCGCTGATCACCGCGCGCCTCGCCGGCGAGTTCGGGCGCGAGGTGATGGCGATCCCCGGCTCGCCGCTGGACGGCCGTTCGGCCGGCTGCAACCAGCTGATCCGCGACGGCGCGGTGCTGGTGCAGTCGGTGGCGGACGTGGTGGAACTGCTCAGCGGCTTCGACGGCGCGCCGCGGTCGTCGGTGCGGGAGATGGCGGGAACGGGGTTCGACGCCGCGCCGGAGGAGTGGGCGGAGGCAGAACCCGCGGATGTGGAGCGCCTGCTGTCAGGCGCGCCGGTGGCGGTGGACGAACTGGTGCGGCAATCGGGGGCGGGAGCGGCGGCGGTGCAGCTGGCCTTGCTGGAACTGGAGGTTGCGGGAAGGCTGGAGCGGCATGCCGGGGGGCGGGTGAGTTTGTTGTGAGTGTTTCGGGACGGCGCACAAAGAGCGAGCAAGTGACAGCCGTTCTAATTAGCGCGCTCACGGCCTTGCTCTGCCTCGCCTTTCTGCTGCCGAGAGAAGCTGATCCCGAAGTTATCGGTGAATGGCCCGGCTTGGCGCTTCTCGCATTACTCGCTGCTTTGGTTCTGTCGGCGTTCATGTTGCCGTCCGCGGTGGCCTGCCTCACGCGACAGGAACAGTTGCATGAGAATGGCTGGCGAGACTTAGCGGATCGATTTGTGCCGATTTCGGTGTGGCTGGCGGTCGCCTACCTCGTCTTGTTCTAGAGCAAACATCATGGGGTGCTCGTCACCTACTGGCCGTCTCAGCGACAGCCAGGATCTGCATCAGCAGAACTCCGGCCTCATCCGTCACCCCGGACTTGATCCGGGGTCCCGCTTCTTGGTCATACCAGTGGGTCGAACAAGTCGCACCACTCGGGGTTGGCTTGTTCGATCAGGTCGAATTTCCACGCCCGCTGCCAGCGTTTCAGGCGCTTCTCGTGGGCAATAGCATCTTCGATAGTGTCACAGTGATCCGCCCAGACGAGGCGGCGCAGGTTGTAGCGTTTGCAGAACTCGGAACCGTTTCCCTGCCGGTGCTGTGTCACGCGCGTCGCCAGATTGGCAGTTATTCCGACGTACATCGTGCCGCGGTAGCGGTCGGCCATGATGTAGACCCAGCCGCCGCGTTTTGCTCGATCCATTTGCGCGTAAACTCAAGAAGCGTCACCCCGGATCAAGTCCGGGGTGACGGCTAGTTTGATAAGCCAAAACACTAACCAACCCCTTGACGCCCCCTCTCCCCGCTCCCCACCCTCGCGCGCATACACACACGTAAGGCGCTCCCTCGCACCACCATGCAACTCGTCATCGTCGAATCCCCGGCCAAGGCCAAGACCATCGAGAAGTACCTCGGCAAGGACACGAAGGTTCTCGCCTCCTACGGCCATGTGCGCGACCTGCCGCCTAGGGATGGCAGCGTCCGCCCGGACGAGGAGTTCGCGATGGACTGGGAGATCTACGCCGATCCGCGCAAGAAGGCGCAGGTCAAGGCGATCGCCGATGCGGCGAAGGGGGCGGACCGGCTGATTCTCGCCACCGACCCTGACCGGGAGGGGGAGGCGATCAGCTGGCACGTGCTCGACATCCTGAAGAAGCGCAAGGCGGTGCCCAAAGAGGTGCAGCGCGTCACCTTCAACGCCATCACCAGACAGGCCGTGACCGAGGCGATGGCACGGCCGCGCGATCTCGACCATGACCTGATCGACGCCTATCTGGCGCGCCGCGCGCTCGACTACCTGTTCGGCTTCACCCTGTCGCCGGTGTTGTGGCGCAAGCTCCCCGGCGCGAAGTCGGCCGGAAGGGTGCAGTCGGTGGCCCTGCGCCTCATCGTCGAGCGCGAGCGCGAGATCGAGGCGTTCCGGCCGCAGGAATACTGGTCCGTGGTCGCCACGATGGTGCAGGACGGGACCGAGTTCGCCGCCCGGCTGGTGCAACGGAATGGGAAGAAACTCGACAAGCTGACGCTGGGCGACGAGGGCAGCGCACTGGCGGCCAAGCAGGCGGTTGAGGAAAGCCGCTTCACCGTGGAGGAGGTCGAGACCAGGCCGGTGCGCCGCAATCCCGCGCCGCCGTTCACCACCTCGACCCTGCAGCAGGAAGCGGCGCGCAAGCTCGGCTTCTCCGCCGCGCACACCATGCGGCTGGCTCAGTCGCTGTATGAGGGGGGCGCGATCACCTACATGCGGACGGACGGGGTGCAGATGGACGCGGGCGCGATCAGCGCGTGCCGCAAGGCCATCGCCGATCGGTATTCCGCGGCGTATCTGCCGGACAAGCCGCGCCACTACACCAGCAAGGCCAAGAACGCGCAGGAAGCGCACGAGGGGATCCGCCCGACCGACTTCGCCCGCGACCGGGCTGGAACGGGCGACGAGGCCAAGCTCTACGACCTCATCTTCAAGCGGGCCGTGGCGAGCCAGATGGAAGCGGCGCAACTGGAACGCACGACCGTGACCCTGCGCGATCCCACCGGCCAGCACGCCCTGCGCGCGACGGGACAGGTGGTGAAGTTCCCCGGCTTCCTGGCTGTGTATCAGGAAGGGCTGGATGACGCGGAAGGGGAGGACGACGGGCTGCTGCCGGTGCTGCGGCAGGGCGATTGTCCGCACAAGAACGGTGTCGAGGCGACGCAGCACTTCACCCAGCCGCCGCCGCGCTTTTCCGAAGCGTCGCTGGTCAAGCGGCTGGAGGAGCTGGGCATCGGCCGCCCGTCGACCTACGCCTCCACGATCCAGACCCTGCGCGACCGGGAGTATGTCCGGGTAGAGAAAAACCGTTTCTTTGCCGAAGAATCGGGTCGTCTCCTCACGGCATTTCTCGAGCGGTTCTTCCCCCGTTACGTCGCCTACGACTTCACCGCCGGGATGGAGGACGAGCTGGACGAGGTGTCCGGCGGGCGCGAGGAGTGGAAGGCGCTGCTCGCCAAGTTCTGGCGCGACTTCAAGCCCAAGACCGACGAGGTGATGGGGCAGCAGCCGTCGGAGGTGACGGCGGCGCTGGACGAGTACCTCGGCGACTACCTGTTCCCCCCGCGCGAGGATGGCGGCGATCCGCGCGCGTGCCCCAAGTGCCTTGCCGAAGGGCGCGAGGGCGGGCGGCTGTCCCTGCGCGGAGGCAAGTTCGGCGCCTTCATCGCCTGTGCCAACTATCCGGAGTGCTCCTATTCCCGCCGCTTCGCGCAGGGCGGCGGGGACGCGGCCGCCGCGGGCGAGGACGAGGTGCTCGGCAACGATCCGGATACGGGCCTTCCGGTGACGCGCAAGACCGGCCGGTTCGGCCCGTATGTCCAGCTGGGCGAGGGCAAGGACGCAAAGCGCGCGAGCATTCCGCGCGACATCGGCGAACTCGATCTCGAATGGGCGCTGAAGCTGCTCGCCCTGCCGCGGATCGTCGGCGTGCATCCCGAAACCGGGCTGGACATCGAGGCGAGCATCGGGCGCTACGGCCCCTATCTGAAACACGATGGCAAGTATGCGAAGCTTGCCAGCACGCAGGACGTGTTCGACACCGGCATGAACGCGGCCGTCACCCTGCTGGCCGAGGCGGCGGCCGGGCGGGGCGGACGCGGCGCGCGCGCTCCGCTCGAACCGATCAAGACGCTGGGCGAACACCCGACGTCCGGGGGCGAGATTAGGGTGCTGCCGGGCCGCTACGGCCCCTATGTCACCGACGGAACGATCAACGCCACTATTCCCAAAGGTGTAAAGCCCGAGGAGCTGGAGGCGGCGCAGGCGATCGCGCTCATCGACGCGCGCGCGGCGGCGGCGCCGGCGAAGAAGGGTGGCCGCCGCAAGCCCGCCCGCGCCGCCGCGGGCAAGGCGGCGGCCAAACCACGCAAGGCGGCGGCCGCCCAGCCGCGCAAGCCGGCGACAGGCCGCAAGGCGCCGGCGCAGAGCTGACCGAGCGCGGGGCGTTTGCAATTCGGCAACCCTTGCCCGCTAGCCTCGCTGCGGCAGGCAACAGGCGAGCCGGACGGTGATCGAAGTCGAAATCCAGAACGAGACGCTGCAGAGCCAGCAACGCCTCCGCTTCGCGGCGCTCCCGCGCATCGGCGAAGGGCTGCGGCTGCGCGAGGCGAACGGCTTCTGGGCTTCCTACGACGTGCTCGACCTGTGGTACCAGAAGGCCGAATACGGTGATGTCTGGGTGCCTTATCTGCATGTGCGGATGACCCCGGGCGAGGCGGAAGCCCTGACCCCGGCGCCTGCGGCGCTGGCGACGCCCGCGGCTGCGGACGCCGAAGCCGAATGGGAGAGCGTGCCATACACGGGTTGATCAAGCGCGGTGGGCGCGGCCCTGCCGGGACGGCCGGAGCCGACGGCGGCTCGCTGGCAGACCGCCTGCTGCACCAGCGGCGCGCGGAGGCGCAGGGCTCGGCCGGCGATGCGGAGCCCGCCGGCCCTCAGGACGCGGAAAGGGCGCTCTCGCCGGGCGACGGCACGGCAATGCGGCGCGCGGCGGCGCCGCCCGCACCGCCGGCCGCGCTCACCCCGGTGGCCGACGATCCGGTTGCGGCGCAGGTGGCAGCCGCCAAGGCGTCACGCGCGTCGGCGGCCCGGCCGGCCGAGCCGCGCCATTGCCTGATCGTCGACGACTCGCGCGTGGTGCGCAAGGTCGCACGCCGCATCGCGGAAGGGCTGGGCTACCGCGTCACCGAGGCCGAGAACGGCGAGGAGGCGCTGTCGCGTTGTCAGGTGGCGATGCCTCATCTGGTGCTGACCGACTGGCAGATGCCGGTGATGAGCGGCATCGAATTCGTCACCCGCCTGCGGGCGCTGCCGGCAAGCCGTGCGCCGGTGGTGGTGTTCTGCACCTCCAAGGGCGCGGCCAGGGACATTCACGACGGCATCGCCGCGGGCGCGGACGACTATGTGCTCAAGCCGTTCGACGAGGCGCAGCTGAAGGCGAAGCTGGAGGGGTTGGCGAGCTGATGATCCTCCTCGCTCTCGACGCAGTCGCAAGCGGGGAGGCGGCAGCCGCTGCAAGCGGCTGACGGAAAGGCGAACGAGCTTTCACCGCTTCATCAATTGTCTAGGATAAGGCTTGAGATTGCTATACCCGCGCTGCATGTCTCGCCTGACTGCACTCGACTAGGAACAAACCTTGGAGCCGCAGCAACTGCGAGGGGTCATTCCTGGCAACACTAACTCAGATTTCATATATCTAACTGGTGCCGTGATATCGTGGTGGGCGCGCATCGAAGGCATCATGACAAGCGACGTGATGGCGCTAAGAACATGGCCTTTCAGCGCAGAAATCGTTGATCAAAAGCGCTTTCCGCTTGGCGGCAGAGATACTGTTTTGCAGTGGCGTGCGCTAATCATCAATGCTTACAAGGCAAGGAACCTGTCCTCACCTAACCTCGACAAAATAGTCACTGATTCTCTGCAGCTGCTATGGCACAGAAACTGCTTGTCACATTCATTCTGGCCGTATGGACAGCAAGAGAAAAGTGTTCTCGAATTGCATTGGATCAAGAGGAAAGACAGCAATCCGCAAGGGATTGAAAGAGGAACTTACCGAGTGACAGCTACTGAGCTTGATAAGGTGAATACTAGATTAGCTAATCTGTGCACTGCAGCCTTGGCAGCATCATTTAACTCGCATATCGTTTACCGTGATCACGGGGCATGAGGTGAACCCTCACCGCGTCCAGTCCAGCCCGATCTCCTCGTAGAATTCGCGGTTCTCGGCCCAGTTTTCCTCCACCTTCACGTGCAGGAAGAGGTGGACCTTCTGCCCCAGCAGCTCTGTCAGCTCGCGCCTCGCCGCCTCGCCGATCGCCTTGATGCGCGCGCCACCCTTGCCGAGCACGATCGCCCGCTGCGTGTCGCGGCCGACCACGATCTGCTGGTGGATCTCCACGCTGCCGTCGCGACGCTGGACGTACTTCTCCGGCCGCACGGCGCTGTCGTAGGGCAGCTCCTCGTGCAGCTGGCGGTAGAGCTGCTCGCGGGTGATCTCGGCGGCCAGAAGCCGCTCGGACGCGTCGGACACCTGGTCCTCGGGATAGTGCCAGAAGCCTTCGGGCATCATCGCGGCCAGCGCGGCCTTCATCTCCGGCACCCCGTCGCCGGTAAGGGCGGAGACGAAGAACACCTCGGCGAAATCGACCTTCCCGGTCAGCTCGCCGGCAAGGCCGAGCAGCGGCTCCTTCTTCGCCGCATCGACCTTGTTCAGCACGAGGATCCGGCGCTCGGTGCGCTGCGCCAGCCGTTCGAGCAGGGGATCGAGCTCGTGGCGCCGCTGCTTCACCGGATCGACCAGCAGCAGCAGCGCATCCGCGGCCTGCGCCCCCTCCCACGCCGCATTGACCATCGCCCGGTCGAGCCGCCGGCGCGGCGCGAAGATGCCGGGTGTGTCGACCAGGATCATCTGCGTCGCGCCGTGAAGCGCGATGCCCAGCATCCGCGCGCGCGTGGTCTGCGCCTTGGCGCTGGTGATGGCCACCTTCTGCCCGACGAGCTGGTTCACCAGCGTCGACTTGCCCGCGTTCGGCGCGCCCAGCACCGCCACCACGCCGCAGCGCGTCGGTTCCGTGTTCATCCGTATTTCTCCATAAACAGGCGGGCGGCCTCCTTCTCGGCCTCCTGCTTGCTGGGGGCGGTGGCCTGCGCCTCGCCGACATTGTGGACCGCGACGCGCACGGTGAAGCGGGCGGCGTGGTCCGGGCCTTCGCGCCCGATCACGCTGTATTCGGGCGGGCGGCGGCGGGCGGCGGCGGCCCACTCCTGCAGCGCGCTCTTGGGGTGCTTGCCCTGACCCGCCGCGCCGGCGAGCAGCTCGCCCCACAGGCGGTGGACCAGCGCCGCGCTGCCCTCGAACCCCTCCTCGACGAACTGCGCCCCGAGCAGTGCCTCCATCACGTCGCCAAGGATGTTGTCGCTGTCGCGGCCGCCGTCGTCGCGCGCCTGCGTGCCGAGGCGCAGATGCGCCGGAACTCCGATCCGCCGGGCCACGGCGGCACAGGTCTCGCGGCTGACGAGCGCGTTCTGCCGCTGCGACAGGCGGCCTTCGGCAGCGCCGTCATGGGCGTAAAGCCAGGCGGCGGTGGCAAGGCCCAGAACCCGGTCGCCGAGGAATTCGAGCCGTTCGTAGGTGTCCCGCTCTCCCGTGCTGCCATGGGTGAGGGCGCGCCGCCACAGCGCCTCGTCGCGCACGGCGAAGCCGCTTTCGCGCAGCCAGTCCAGCGTGGCTTGGCCGAGCGCGCTCACAGGACGGTTCCGATCCGCCGCCAGCGCACGGCGGTCAGCCACGTCAGGGGCGCGTCCCAGCGGGCCGTGCCGTCGGACGAGAACACGACGAGGCCGGCGCGCGCAATCAGCCGGTCCTGCGCGACCAGCCCCGTGCCCCCGTCTGCCACCGCGGGGAAGCGGCTGTCGAGCGAGTTGTCGCGGTTGTCGCCCAGCACGAACACCATGCCCTCGGGCACCACGAGCGGCCCATGGCTGTCGGCGGGCCGGGTGCCGCTGTCGAACACCCGATACTCCCGCCCCTCCGGCGTGCGTTCCAGCGCCTGTCGGTAGATGCAGGCCGGTCCTGCCGCGTCGGTGAAGGCGCCGACAGCCGCGGCGCAGCCGGTGCGCGGGTCCGCCGGCAGGCGCAGGTCAGGCAGCGGGCGCTGCTCCAGCGGCCGGCCGTTCAGCACCGGGACGCCGTTCACGAGCGCGATCGCGTCGCCGGGGATGGCGACGGCGCGCTTGATGTAGTCCGCCCGCTCGACCGGGTGGCGGAAGATCACCACGTCGCCCCGTCGCGGCGTGGCGGCGGCGATCTGCCCGTCGGGCAGCGGCAGCGGCACGGGAAGGGCGAAGGAGTGGCGCGACCAGCCATAGGGCCATTTCGCCGCCAGCAGCACATCGCCGCGCAGCAGGCCCGGCATCATCGACTCCGAGGGGATGGAGAAGGGTGCGACCACCAGCGTGCGCAGCAACAGCACGGCGAGCAGCAGCACGGCGAGAAACAGCGTGTACCCCGATCCGCCCGCCACGGCCGCGCGCCGGCGGCGGGGCGCGGACGCGGGCGCATCGCGCCGGCGGCTCTGCCAGCCGGTCACCGGGCGCGCGTCGTGCAGCACAGGGCCTTTCCATTCATCGCCCGACGCCCTAACCGCCCCTTCGGCGACGATAAAGGGATTTGCAATGAGCGAGGCGGTTCTGACGGCGTGGGAAGCGGTGCGGCGGGTGGAACGGCGCACCCTCGACGCGCTGTTCGCCAGCGACCCTGAGCGGGCGACACGCCTGTCGGGACGGATCGCGTGGGGCGAAGGCGACGCGGGCCACGGGACGGCCGGCGGCCTGTTGTGCGACTGGTCCAAGACCCATCTCGACGACGCGCTGCTTGCCGCGTTCGAGCGGCTTGCCGAGGCGTGCGGCTTTGCGTCGCGCCGCGCGGCGCTGCTCGACGGGGAGCGGGTCAACGTCACCGAGAACCGCGCCGCCACCCACATCGCCCAGCGCGGCATCGGCGCGGCGGCCGACGTCGAGGAGGCCGAGGCGCTGCGCGAACGCATGCGGCTGCTGGTGGAGGCGGTGCATGGCGGCGCGCTTGGCGAGGTGCGGCACCTCATCCACATCGGCATCGGTGGCTCGGCCCTGGGACCGGCGCTGGCGATCGGGGCGCTGACCACGGACGGGGCGCTGGTGAACACGCACGTGGTCAGCAACATCGACGGGCTGGCGCTGGAGCGGGCCTTCGGCGCCTGCGACCCGGCGACGACGCTGATCGCGGTGGCGTCCAAGACCTTCACCACCATCGAGACCATGACCAATGCGCGCAGCGCGCTGCGCTGGCTCGAGGAGAGCGGGGTGGCGGACCCCTATGGCCGGGTGATCGCGCTCACCGCCGACCCCGACAAGGCGGTCGCCTTCGGCGTCGACGAGACCCGCGTGCTGCCGTTCCCCGCCAGCGTCGGCGGACGCTATTCGCTGTGGTCGTCGATCGGCTTTCCGGTGGCGCTGGCGGCCGGGTGGGAGGCGTTCACGGCCCTGCTCGCCGGCGCGCGGGCGGTGGACGAGCATTTCCGCGACACCGAGGGACGCGCCAACCTTCCGCTGCGCGCCGCATTCGCCGACCAGTATTACACCCGCGTGCGCGGGTGTCAGACACGCGCCGTCTTCGCCTATGACGAACGGCTGGCGCTGTTTCCGGCCTATCTGCAGCAGCTCGAGATGGAGTCGAACGGCAAGGGCGTGACTTTTGACCAGCAGCCGGTGGACGGGCCGACCGCGCCGGTGACGTGGGGCGGGCTGGGCACGGACGCGCAGCACGCCGTGTTCCAGCTGCTCCACCAGGGCACGCAGCTCGCCCCGGTGGACTTCATCGCCGCGGTGGCGCCGGGCGACGCGCTTGATCCGGCGCACCACCGCATCCTGCTGCAGAACTGCCTTGCGCAGGGCGCCGCGCTGATGGCCGGGGCCAAGGGCGAGGATCCGGCGCGCGCCTATCCCGGCGACCGGCCCTCGGCCACGATCCTGTGCGACGACATCGACGCGGCCACGCTCGGCGCGCTGATCGCCTTTCACGAGCACCGCACCTTCTGCAACGCGGTGCTGATGCAGATCAACCCGTTCGACCAGTTCGGGGTGGAGCTTGGCAAGCGCATCGCCACCGCCATGGACAAGGGCGGCGGCGAGCCGCTTGACGCGGGCACCCGCATGCTGCTGGAGGCGGCGGGGCTGGACTGATCCGGCGGGCCGGAAGGACACGGGGGGCGCGGAGTGTTGATCCAGGGCGCAATGCTGCTTGGCGGGCTGGTGCTGCTCATCGTGGGCGGCGAGCTGCTGGTGCGCGGGGCGGTGCGGATCGCAACCCGGCTCGGCCTGTCGCCAATGCTGATCGGCCTCACCATCGTCGGGCTGGGCACGTCGACGCCCGAGCTGGTCACCAGCATCCAGGCCGCGCGGATCGGCGCGCCGGGCATCGCACTTGGCAACATCATCGGCTCGAACATGGCCAACACGCTGCTGATCCTCGGCGTGGCGGCGCTCCTGGCACCGGTGCTGGTGCCGCGCGGCGTGCTGTGGCGCGACGGCGGCGTCGGCGCCGCAGCCGCGATGCTGCTGCTGGCGTGGGGCTGGACCGCCGGGCTGAACCAGCTGGCCGGCGGGATGTTCGTCGTGCTGCTCGGCGGCTACATCGTCTTTGCCTACCTGCAGGAGAAGCGCGGCTTTGCCCATTCGGCCGCCTACGACAAGGCGGCGGCGGCGCGCGAGGCGGATCCCGGCCTTGTCGTCCCGGACCCGGGCGGCGGCAATCTCCTCGTCGCGCTGGCGCTGTTCGTCGGCGGGCTGGCGCTGGTGGTGGGGGGCGGCGCCCTGCTGGTCGAGGGGGCGGTGCAGATCGCCGCCGCCCTCGGCGTGACGCAGGAGGTGATCGGCCTGACCGTGGTGGCGATCGGCACGTCGCTGCCCGAACTCGTCACCTCGGCCATCGCGGCGCTGCGCCGGCAGGGGGAGATCGCGCTCGGCAACGTGCTCGGCTCCAACATCTACAACATCCTGTTCATCGGCGGCGTCACCGGCCTGGTCGCGCCCGGACCCGTGCCGCGCAGCATGGTGGCGTTCGATCTGCCGCTGCTGGTGGCGGTGTCGCTGGGCATCATGGTGCTCGCCTGGACGGGCAAGCGCCTGTCGCGGATCGAGGGCGGCGTGCTGGTGCTCGCCTACGCCTCCTACATCGCCTTCACCGCCGGGCTGGTGCGGCTGTGACCGCGGCGCCCCCGCTTGGCGCGCCCGCCCGCAGCCCCTAGAGGCGGGGCAGCCACACAGCAGGAAGGGCATTGCATGGCCGCCGCCGACACGCAGTACGACTACGACCTGTTCACCATCGGCGCCGGGTCGGGCGGGGTGCGCGCCAGCCGGGTCGCGGCGGCGCACGGCGCGCGCGTTGCCGTGGCCGAGGAACACCGCGTCGGCGGCACCTGCGTCATCCGCGGCTGCGTGCCCAAAAAGATGCTCGTCTACGGCGCGCACTTCGCCGAGGATCTGCACGACGCGGCGCGCTTCGGCTGGACCGTGGGCGAACGCCGCTTCGACTGGATCGCCCTGCGCGATGCGGTGCTGGCCGACGTGGACCGGCTGAACGGTCTCTACCGCCAGACGCTGGAGAATAACAAGGTCACCATCTTCGACGAGCGGGCGACGATCACCGGCCCGCACGAGATCACGCTCGCCAGCGGGCGCACCGTCACGGCGCGCATCGTGCTCGTCGCCACCGGCGCCCGCCCGTTCGTGCCCGACTGCCCCGGCGCCGAACTTGGCATCACCAGCAACGAGGCGTTCCACCTCGACGCCGTTCCGGAACGGGTGCTGATCGCCGGCGGCGGCTACATCGCCAACGAATTCGCCGGGATCTTCAACGCGCTGGGCGCCAAGGTGACGATCATGAACCGCGGCGAGACGATCCTGCGCGGCTATGACGAGGCGCTGCGGGACCGCCTGCTCCAGATCAGCCTGCTCAAGGGCATCGACTTCCGCTTCAACGCCTCGTTCCGCGGCATCGCGCGCAGCGACGGCGGGGCGCTGCGCGTGAGCATGACGGGGCATGACGATCTCGAGGCGGACTGCGTCCTGTTCGCCACCGGACGCCTTCCCAACAGCGGCGGTCTGGGTCTGGAGGCGCAGGGCGTCACCCTCGGCGAACGCGGCGCCATTCCGGTGGACCGCTTCTCGCGCACGGCCACGGACTGGATCTACGCCGTCGGCGACGTCACCGACCGGGTGCAGCTCACCCCCGTCGCCATCCGCGAGGGACAGGCATTCGCCGACACGGTGTTCGGCGATCAACCGTCCAGCGTCGACTACGACTGCATTCCCAGCGCCGTGTTCAGCCACCCGCCGCTCGCCAGCGTCGGGATGACCGAAGGCGAGGCGCGCAACGCCTATGGCGGGGTCAAGGTCTACCAGTCGGATTTCCGCCCGATGAAGAACGTCATCGCCGGCCGCAACGAGCGCAGCCTCTACAAGATGGTGTGCGACGGGACCAGCGGGCGGATCCTCGGCCTGCACATGATCGGCCCGGACGCGCCGGAGATTCTTCAGGCCGCGGCCGTGGCGGTCAAGGCCGGGCTGACGAAGGCCGATTTCGACGCCACGGTGGCGCTGCATCCGACAATGGCGGAGGAACTGGTGCTGATGCGCTGACGTTGACAGGCCGGAAGGGGGACGGCGCACCCCGTCCGCCGGTGAACGCAGCCGCCGATCGGCGCGGCGCCGCGCAGGGGGAGAGAGACGCATGAGCATGCTTGCAGCCAACGGACAGCACCGCCGCGACGCGTGGCGCTGGGCCATCCTCACGGTTCCGGTCATCGTCGGTCTCGGCTTCCTGTCCGGGCAGCTCGGCAGCGCGGACAGCCCGTGGTTCGCCTCGCTGGAGAAGCCGGCGATCTATCCGCCGCCGGCGACCTTCGGCATCGTGTGGACCATCCTCTACGCCCTGATGGGGGTGGCGCTCGCGCTGGTCCTCACCGCGCGCGGCGCGCGGCAGCGGCGGCTCGCGCTGGGCCTGTTCGTCGTGCAGCTGCTCCTCAACCTGGCCTGGACGCCGCTGTTCTTCGGCGCCTACCAGATCAACGCGGCGCTGATCCTGCTGCTCGCGCTCGACGTGGCGGTCCTTGCCACCACGATCGTGTTCTTCCGGGTGCGGCGCAGCGCCGGACTGCTGATGCTCCCCTACCTTGCCTGGGTGCTGTTCGCGACCGTGCTGAACTGGCAGTTCCTGCAGCTCAACCCCGATGCCGACGGCGGACGGACGGTGTCGCCGTTCCAGCGGGTCGCGCTCTGAGGCCGCTCTGGACAAACCTTCCGCGCACCGCCACATCGCCGCCATGCAAAGCGAGAACCGACTGATCGCCGATTTCGTGAAGCTCGCCACCGGCGCTGCGGGCACCTTTGCCGGAATGACCCGCGAGGCGCGCGACAGCGCGCGCGAGAAGCTGCGCGAGTCGCTGGGCGGGCTGGACTTCGTGAGCCGTGACGAGTTCGAGGCGGTGAAAGCCATGGCCGCGCGCGCCCGCGAGGAGGCCGAACGGCTGGGGGCGCGGGTGGCGGCGCTCGAGGCGGAGCGGGCAGCTGCACCCGGCGGTGCGTCGGACGGCGGTCCGGGCGGCGGCCCTGCGCCGGCCGCGGACTGACCCGATCCCCCACCGCGCGAAGCGCGTGCGCCGGCGGCGCTGATCATGCGCCTGCGCGACGAGGCGATCGTGCTCGGCGTCCGCGCCCATGGCGAGAGCGGCAGCATCGCCCGGCTGCTGACCCGCGGGTTCGGCGTGGTGGCCGGCTATGTTCCCGGCGGTCGCGGCCGCACTCTGCGGCCGGTGCTGATCCCTGGCAACGGCGTCATGGTCGACATCAGCGCCCGCGCGGACAGCCAGATGCCGTCGCTGCGGCTCGAGCTGGCGACCAGCCGGGCGCCGGTCGCGAGTCAGCCGCTGCCGGCCGCGGCGCTGGCGTGGGTCACGGCGCTTGCCGCGTCGGCCCTGCCCGAGCGCAGCGCCTATCCGGCCCTGTTCGATGCGCTCGACGGGGTCATCAGGGCGGTTGAAGCGGCGCCCTCGGCCCGGCAGTGGGTGACCGCGCTGATCGCCTACGAGCGCCTGCTGCTGCGCGATCTGGGCTATGGCGAGGCGCGGCTGCCGGTGCCGGAGGACCACGCCGGACGTGTCGCGCTGTTCACGGCGCAGCGGCGCGCGGTCGGGCGCTATCTGCTCCACGACCGCGGCGAGGCGGTGCTGGCGCTGCGCGGCTTGCTCGAGGAGCGGCTCGGGCGGACGGTCTGATGCTGGAGAGCCGGGCGGTTCAGCGCCAGCTGTCGAGCCACATCCACCGCTCGTAGGTGGTCACCTCGGCAAGCGGCCGGGCGCCCAAGATCGGGAAGAACCAGGCGAACAGCAGGGCGCTGGCGAGGGGGATTGCGAGCGCCGCCGCGCGCCAGCGGCGCCTTTGCCACAGCGCGTCGGCCGCCAGCGCCAGCGCCGCCAGCAGCGTCAGCTGCGGCACGAGGTAGTGGTAGAAGAACTGGATCGGCTTGTCGGCGACGAGCCAGAAGCCGACGCTGACCGTGTAGAGCACCACCACGCCCAGCGCGGCCATGTCGCGGCGGCGCACGCCCCGCCACGCGCACCAGGCGAGCGCCGGCAGCCCGGCCAGCGCGGTGAACGGGTTGCCCAGCATGACGATGCCGCGCCAGGCGCCGTCCACCTCCTCGAACAGGTACCAGATCGGGCGCGTGTTGAGCACCCACTGCGACAGGCTGCTCTGATAGGTGTGCGCCGTCACCACCGACGACTGCAGCTCGGCCATCCACAGATTGTGCGAGAGCAGGTCGGTGCCGATCCCGTCGCGCAGCCCGTATCCGGGGAGAAAGGTCGCCGCGTAGACGAGCAGCGGCACCACGCCGAGCCACAGCGCCGCCTCCAGCAGCGACACGCCCGGCACCGGCCAGCCCCGGCGGCTGGTCAGCAGGCGGCGCCGTCCGGCGGCGAGGCGGGCGGCGAGGAAGGCGAGGCCGAACACCGGCAGGAGCGGCGCGGCGTTCCACTTGGCGCCGAGGGCAAGGCCCAGCATCACGCCCGTCAGCGCCAGACGCCAGCGGCCCGTTTCCGGCTCCCGGCACGCGGCCGCCGCCTGCCACACCGCCGTGGCGAGGAAGGCCAGCATGAAGCTGTCCAGCATGGCGATGCGGCTCTGGACGAACAGCATGAACCCGGTTGCGAGCAGCACGCCGTAGGCGAGGGTGGCAAAGCGGCGGCAGCTCGCGAACCACAGCGCCCGCATCGCGGCGAACAGCGTCCACGTGCCCGCCAGCGCCCCCGGCACGCGCCAGCCCGCCGGCCCGTCGCCGAGAAGCTGGAGGCTGGCCGCAAGGATCAGCTTGCCCAGCAGCGGGTGCTCGGGGTTGACGAGCCGTCCTTCGTAGAGGAGCGCGCGGGCGGCGGGGATGTAATGGATCTCGTCGAAGTAAAGCTTGTGCGGGATCGACAGTTGCCAAAATACCAGCATCC
This sequence comes from Erythrobacteraceae bacterium CFH 75059, assembly GCA_004331795.1. Classification (GTDB taxonomy): domain Bacteria; phylum Pseudomonadota; class Alphaproteobacteria; order Sphingomonadales; family Sphingomonadaceae; genus Qipengyuania_B; species Qipengyuania_B thermophila. Next base: position 3,195 of record SJSR01000005.1, on the reverse strand, counting down.
CGAACGCAAAGGTTATCGCGATTGACCACCCAAGCGGATCGCGTAGTGTCGTCTGCGGCCGTGTCATGTGGCGGGCGCCTTAGAAGCACATCGGTGCCGGGGCAACCGCCGCCGGTCGGCCGGAAGGAACGCTTTGACATCTCATCGGGAACATACGGGTCGACCGCTGCTTGTGGGGTTGAAGCATAAACGTGCAAGGAGTGCAGGTATGAAGAAGAACACCATCGCCCTGGCCGCGGCGGCCACCGCGCTGGTTGCGGCTCCGGTCGCGGCGCAGAGCGCCAACGCCCGGATCACGGCCCCCGTCGCGGGCGCCAGCGAACTCGGCGGCGAAGGCATCGCCCCGGCGTTCATCATCGCCGCCATCGCCGGCATCGCCATCGGCGTGCTGCTGCTGATCGAGAACGACGACGATCGTCCGGTCAGCCGCTGAGCCACGTCCGGTTCTGACGCGAAGGGCGGTGCCGGCTGCGGCGCCGCCCTTTTCGCTGCCCGCCGCACCGGGCCACCCGCTCGGGGCGTGCAGGGTTTGGCCGCCGCCCGCGCCGTGCTAGACCCCGCGCCATGATGGACGCTTTTTTCCAGCACGCCGCCACGACCCACGGCATCACCGTGCGCGTCGCGGTCGCCTACCTCGCCGAACAGTCCGAGCCGGAAGCGGGGACGTGGTTCTGGACCTACCACATCCGCATTGAGAACCACTCCGACCGGGCCGTGCAGCTGCGCACCCGGCACTGGCGCATCACCGACGGGCGCGGGCGGGTGGCGCATGTCGACGGCGCGGGCGTGGTGGGCGAGCAGCCGGTGCTCTCGCCGGGCGCGACCCACGACTATGTCTCCGGCTGTCCGCTGGCAACCCCGCACGGGTCGATGGAAGGGTTCTACGGCTTCGAGGACGAGGACGGCGCGCCGCTCGAGGTGCGCATCCCCTTCTTCCCGCTGTCGGCGCCGGCCACCGCGTCCTGAACCGCGCCCGCGCCCGTCCCCGGACCCGTCCCCGCGCCTGGCGGCTCCCGCCTCAGCGCGTCGAGCTTGGCGTCGATGCTGGCGTAGAGCGCCTCCTCGTCGATCGCCTGCGCCTTCTCCCACGCCGCCACCGCCTCGGCGGCGATGCTGTCATAGACCGGATGGCCGGGCTTCAAGTTCTGCACCCCGTAGCGTTCCGGCAGCCTGTGCTGCAGCAGGAAGCGCAGCAGCGCGTTGTCCGGCTTGTCCCACCAGCCCACGACCCCGCCCGGCCCGACGATCGGCGTCGGCGTGCCCCTCAGCGCGCGTTCGAGGGCGCAGTCCTCCAGCCGCTGCACGCCCCGCTCCAGCGCCGCGTCCCACGCCGCCGCGAAGCCTTCCGCCCCCGGCCGGGCGCGCAGCTTGTAGAGCGCCTCCATCGACTTGCCGATGTGCCGCGCCGCCTGGCTGACGATGCCGGTCGCGGCGAGATGGGCGACGAAGGCGCGCTGCCGCTCGGGCGTGATCGAGTTCAGCCGCGGGCGCGGGTGGAGATACGGCGCAAACTCCAGCAGCGGATCATCCTCTCCCGGCGCCGCCCCGCGCCAGGCGGTGCGCGAGGTCGCCTGCCGGCGGAGTTTGCGCGTGCAGGTGAGCGCACCCGCCGCCCCGTCGCCCTTGCCCGGCAGGACCGTCTGCGCGGCCCGGTCGCCGGCGTCCGCGGCAGGAGTGTCCGCGGCGCGCGAGCGGGCGGGGCGCGATGGAGGGGAGGAGCGGGCCATGACCCGCAGGCAGATTGCACAAAGCGGGACAGTAGGAAAATCGTTTGTTGCTCCGTTGCACACCACATATGGCGTTTAAACATAAGGCTATTATGAAAAGGTCGAAGCGCCGCTATCGGGTTCGTTCCGAAAGTAACCCGTGACACATTCGGCACGCCGACGGAAACGGCGTCGTCAGATCTGGCAAATGACTGGGGGGCACTTGTGAGTTGGCTGAAGAAGGCGGCGGATCAGTTGACCGGCAAAGCCGCTCGTGAGCGCGCATCTGCGCAACGCGCCAACATCGAGACTGCTCGCCGCATTATCTCCGAGCATGAGGCGCGTGCCCAATTTTCGGCGGATGCTGTTCTTTCTGAACTTCGAGCAAACGTGCCGAAAGAACTGGGCGAGACTGAATGGGACGCCCACTGCTTTGCCAAGATTACGGCAGTCACTGATGCAGTGCTTGATGACGGCCTTCTGTCGCCGGACGAGGAGGCGAAATTGTCGGCGGCCATGGATCGCTATGGAAATCCGCCCCTAGACCCTGTCACGCAAGGCAAGCTTGATGCTGCGCGCTTGCAATTCGCCGCTTGGAACACCCCGCTTGACCCTGTGGAGGCGCCACTGCTGCTGAAACGGGGCGAGTGGTGCGTCCACGGCATACAAGCGACCGCTTACGAGGAGCGCCAGCGCACCACTCGTATTGCTTACGCCGGACCAACTGCGCGGATCAAGATCATGAAGGGTGTGTATTATCGTGCAGGATCAGCGCAGGTCGCACGGAAAACCGAGGCCTATCACCACTCTTTCGGCAGCGGCTTCTTGTGCGCGACCAACAAGCGGCTGCTCTGGGTAGCGCCCAACAAGACGGTCACAATACCGCTGAACAAAATCATCATGTTTGAGCCATTTTCGGACGGTATCAAGGTGTTCAAGGACACCGGAAAGCCCGTCTTGTTCGAGTTTGATGAGGGCGAAAACCAGCCTGCGATGGTTCGGATCAGTCGAACAATCGAGGAACTGCGATAGCTCGAATTGTCAGTCGTTAGGCACGAAAAAGATGCCCATCCGCGCAAAGCTATACCATGCGTTGAACCCGGTCGGAAAGCTATCGCGCCTGAGCTTGAGCATTGTGGCTCTGATATTCGTTTCCACTGCTGTCGCAATCCTTGAAACAGAAGAAACAGTTTCTGGGCCGTATAACGCTGAAGTTCGCATCCTTGAGCTTATATTCGGCTTATTGTTTGCAGCCGAATACATTGCAAGGATTTGGTGTGCACCCGAAGGCGGGGAGACGCGGATGCGCTATGCTCTCCGGCCCGCCACAATTCTCGACTTGATTGTTGTCATTGCAACGCTGCTGCCGTTCGTTACCCCAACCGTGATGGTCTTGCGGCTTGTGAGAGTTTTGAGGATGTTACGGCTCGCTAAGATTGGCAGATACTCGAAAGCCTTTGAATGAACCGCCCCGGGATTGCCGGAGGCC
>SJSR01000004.1:52500-106875 GCA_004331795.1 Erythrobacteraceae bacterium CFH 75059 | reverse complement strand
CCCGGCCCGCCGTGTCCGCCAGGGCCACGACGCAGGCGGTGCGCGCCGCCGCATCGCCGACACCGCGCGCCGAGACCCGGCTCGAGCGCGGCGACACTCATGTCCAGCTCGGCTCTTTCCTGTCGGAGGCGGCCGCGCGAGCCGCCTGGAGCACCATGCAGCAGCGCCACCCGATGCTGAAGGACGCAGACCTGCTCATCACCCGCGCGCAGGTGAACGGCCGCACCTATCACCGCGTGGCGGCCGCAAGCCTGTCGGCCATGTCGGCACAGTCGCTGTGCGCTGCCGTGCGGGCGCGCGGCACCGGATGCTTCGCCTACGCCGCCAACAGGGTTCTGCCGGGTACGGTCGGAACCGTCACGCGGATTGCCGCCCGCTGAGGACGATGCCCGCGGGCGCGCTAACCAAGTGTTTACCTTTTAAGCGCACAAGGGACGCACACGGACAAACCCCTTGCTCAGTGTCCCCCGCTCCCCACGGAGCGGGGGTTTCCGCGTGTGCGGCTGCCGGCGGCGCTGACCTCCACGCCGCCCTTGTACACCGCAAGGGCGCGGCCCTGCACGGGTTGCCGGTCGAAGGGCGTGTTGCCGGCGATCCCCCCCATCTTCTCGCCCGACACAATCCAGGGCAGATCGGGATCGACCAGAATCAGGTCGGCCTCAAACCCGGGCTCCAGCGCACCGGCGTTGACGCCGAGGATGCGGGCGGGCGCGCGGGCCAGGAGCTCGAACGCCCGAGAAAGACCGATCACCCCGTCGCGCACCAGCGTCATGGTCAGCGGAAGCAGCGTCTGTGCACCCGCCATTCCGGGCGCCGCATCGGCAAACGGCAGGCGCTTGTCCTCAACCCCGCGCGGATCGTGGCCGCTGGAGATCACGTCGATCGTGCCGTCGGCGATCGCCTCGCGCACGGCCTGCCGGTCGTCTTCGCACCGGAGCGGCGGTGACAGACGGGCGAAGCTGCGAAAGCCGCCGATGTCGAGATCGGACAGCATGAAGTGGGCCGGCGTGACGCCGGCGGTGACGTCCTGTCCCTGCGCCTTCGCCGCCCGGACCAGGTCGAGCGCGGCGCGGGTCGTCACCTGACGGAGATGCAGGCGCGCACCGGCCAGCCGGGCAAGCGCAAGGTCCCGCGCGACCGCCAGTGCCTCGGCTGCGGCCGGGGCCGCGGGCAAGCCCAGCCGCGTCGCCATCTCGCCGGCGGTGGCAACGCTCCCGTGAGTGAGAAAGCCGTCCTCCGCGTGGGTGATGACCGGCTGCCCGAGCATGGCGGCATACTGCATCACCCGCAGCATGACGGCGCTGTCGGCGATCCAGCGCCGCCCCGTGGCGACCGCGCGTGCACCCGCCTCGCGCATCAGCGCCAGTTCGGCGATCGCGGTTCCGTCGAGGTTGCGGGTTGCCGCGGCCAAGGGGTGGATCCACAGGTCCGGCTTGCCGCTCTTGGCGATGAAGTTCACGCGCGCGGGGTGGTCGAGCGGCGGATCCTGATCCGGCATCAGCGCGGCCCGGGCGATGCCGCCGAAATGGAACGCCGCCCGGTCCACGGCGAACACGCCGAGGTCGACGATGGCCGGCGCGACCAGCAGGCCCGCGGCATCGATCCGGGTGCACGGGCCGTCCCGCTCCGCACTGCCGGGCGCGGCGATCACCCCGTCCTCGATCCGCAGCATGCCCGTCTCGACCCGATCGGGCAGCACGAGCGTCCCGCCCGCGAACAGCGCGCTTGAGGGTGCGTTCACGACGACGCCTCCGCGACCGTGCCCGACCCGTCACCCCAGCCCCCAACGCCCCGCGCCGTCCGCGTCAGGATCTCGAGACACGCCATGCGCACCGCCACGCCTGTCTCCACCTGCCGGGTCACAAGCGAGCGTTCCGCCAAGTCGGCAATGTCGCTGTCGATCTCCACCCCGCGGTTCATCGGCCCCGGATGCATGACCAGCGCGCCGGGCGCGGCAAGGTCCAGCCGCCGCCGGTTCAGCCCGTAGAGATGGTGAAACTCCCGCGCTGAGGGGAGCAGGGCGCCGTTCATCCGCTCCGACTGAAGACGCAGCATCATCACCACGTCGACGCCCCGCAGCGCCGCGTCGAAGTCGTGGAAAGGTTCCGCGCCCATAGCGGCGATCTGGGCCGGCATGAGCGTCGGCGGCGCGCACACCCGCACCGTCGCGCCCAGCGCCTGCAGGCACAGGAGATTGGAACGGGCCACCCGGCTGTGGGTGATGTCGCCGCAGATGCACACCGTCATGCCGGTAAAGTCGTCCCCGGACTCGCCCCGCCGGCGCAGTGCATGGCGCAGGGTCAGGGCATCGAGCAGCGCCTGGGTGGGGTGCTCGTGCGTGCCGTCGCCCGCATTGAGCACCGGACAGCCGACCTTGTCCGCGATCAGCGCCACCGCGCCCGAACTGCCGTGGCGGATGACGATGGCGTCGGCGCGCATGGCGTTGAGGGTCATGGCCGTGTCGATGAGCGTCTCGCCCTTGCGGACGCTCGACTGCGCGGCGTGCATGTTGATCATGTCCGCGCCCAGCCGCTTGCCGGCGATCTCGAACGAGAGGAGGGTGCGGGTGGACGCCTCGAAGAACGCGTTGATGACCGTCAGCCCCGCGAGGACGTCGTTGTGCTTTGCGGCCCGGCGGTTGAAGCTCAGCCACCGCTCGGCCTCGTGGAGCACGTAGAGGATCTCATGCCGCTCGAGCTGGGCGATGGCGAGCAGATCGCGATGGGGGAAGGCACGCCGTCCCGTCGGGAACCCGGTGTTCGCAGGCGCAGGGTCGCTGGTGCTCATCGCCAGCCGCGTCTAGGCCGGGCGGCCGCGCTGCTCAAGCACGATGGCGCGGACACTGCCGGGGCGGGCGCACGGCTGCACAATGTGCTGGACCGGCGCATCGGGGCACGATACGCCCGCACCAGCAATGAGCGCCGCCCCCGTTCCCCGCCGAAGCTTTCCCGCCCGCGTCTGGGCCCTGCTCGTCGCGGTCAAGGACGGCCTTGCCCTGCTGTTCCTCCTGCTGTTCTTCACCCTGCTGTTCGCCGTGCTGACCGCTCGCCCCTCGGCAGCGCAGGTGCGCCCCGGTGCGCTGCTGCTGCAGCTTGACGGCTTCATCGTCGAGGAGCGCAGCCCGGTGGACTTCCTGTCGGCGTTCCTGTCGCGATCGGCGCCGACGGGCGAATTTCCCAGCCGCGATCTCGTCCGGGCGCTGGATGCGGCGGCGGGCGATCCGCGGATCAAGGCGGTGGTGCTCGATCTCGACCGCTTCCTCGGCGGCGGTCAGGTGCATCTGCGCGAGGTCGGGGCGGCGCTGGACCGGGTGCGGCGGAGCAACAAGCCGGTGCTCGCCTACGCGACCCTGTACGCCGACGACGCCTACCTGCTCGCGTCCCACGCCACCGAGATCTGGGTCAACCCCATGGGCGGCGCCATGCTGACCGGCATGGGCGGGAACTCGCTCTATTTCGGCGACCTGCTCGAGCGTCTGAACATCAATGCCCGTGTCTACCGAGTCGGCACCTACAAGTCGGCGGTGGAACCCTACACCCTCAATGGCCCCTCGCCCGAGGCCGAGGAAAACGCCCGCGCCCTCTATGGCGCCTTGTGGGAAGAGTGGCTGGCGAATGTCCGCACCGCTCGGCCGCGGGCCAATCTTGCGCTGGTGGCGAACGATCCGGTCGCCTGGCTCGAGGGGCAGAACGGCGACGTGGCGCGCGCTTCCCTTGCCGCGGGTATGGTGGACCGCGTGGGCGACCGTTTCACCTTCGAGGAGCGCGTCGCCGAGCTGGTCGGCGCCGACGCGGCGAGCGACACCGGCTATGCCCACAGCCAGCTGCAGCCGTGGCTGCGCGCCGTGCCCACGCCGCGCAGCGGCGGCGCCATCGGCGTGGTGACGATTTCGGGCGCGATCCTCGACGGCGCGCAGGGACCGGGCACCGCCGGGGCGGAGCGCATTGCCGACCTGCTCGACGACGCGCTCGACGACGATCTGAAAGGGCTGGTGGTGCGGATCGATTCGCCCGGCGGGTCGGTGCTGGGCAGCGAGGTGATTCGGCAGGCGATCCTCAGGCACAAGGTCCGCAACCGCACGCCCATCGCCGTGTCGATGGCCAACGTGGCGGCGAGCGGCGGCTACTGGGTGGCAACGCCTGCGGACCGCATCTTTGCCGAACCCGCGACGATCACCGGCTCCATCGGCGTCTTCGCGGTCCTGCCGACCTTCGAAAGGCTGGCGGCGGAATGGGGCGTGTCGAGCGCCGGCGTCGGCACGACGCCGCTGTCGGGACAGCCGGATTTCATCGGCGGCTTCAACGAGCCGGTGGACCGGGTGCTGCAACTGGGTGTGGAGCACACCTATCGCGACTTCATCGCCAAGGTCGCGGCCGCCCGGCGCCTCCCGCCCGAACGGGTGGACGCGCTGGGTCAGGGGCGGGTGTGGGACGGCGGAACCGCCCGCCAGGTGGGACTCATCGACCAGTTCGGCGGGACGCGCGACGCGTTGGCGTGGGTGGCGGCGCAGGCACAGCTGGCCGACGGCGCCTGGCATGCGGTCGAACTTGGCGGCAGTCCGTCGACCTATGACACATTGCTGCGCCAGCTGTTCACCGACGAAACCCGGCAGCAGGAGGGCGGCACCGATGTGGCCGGCTTCATCGCCAGACAACAGCAGGTGGCGGTACAGCGCCTGGCCGTGGAACTGGAAAGGCTCGCGGGACGGCGCGGCTTGCAGGCCTACTGCACCAGCTGTGCCGCAGCCGTGCCCGGCACGCTCGCGCCATCGGAACCGCTGCAATGGTGGACGAGCGCGGCTGAAGTGTTGCGGGGTCTTTTCCGATAGAGCCGCAGCGCCGGCTTGCGCCGGCACGCACAGGGCTTTAAGGGAACGCCACGCCGCCGGCGTCTGGCCGGCGCAGCGGGCGCGTAGCTCAGTGGTAGAGCACACCCTTCACACGGGTGGGGTCGCAGGTTCAATCCCTGCCGCGCCCACCACGGCGTGAGCGCCTCCTGTCAGAAGCGCCGAGTGCCGCTCCGGCCCTTGCCGGCGTACTTCTTCGCCGCGTAACCGCCGGCCGCCAGCGCGATCATTCCGGGCAGGCTCATGCGCCGCAGCAGGGTGGGAGCCAGAAAGCCGAGCGCCGCTCCGGCAGGCCCGCCGAGGTTGCGCGACTGCTTCGCCAGCTGACCGCCCACAAACGCACCAACAATCTTGCCAATCATCGCGATCTCCTTTGCCGGTCAAACGTCGGCCGCCGGGCGGGGTTCCGCGACCGCGCCGCGCCTGCGCGCCGCCCGCGCCGACATGCTGAGGGGCGGAGCGTCGGCCGTACCGGCGGTGGCGTGGATCACAATGTCGCCTGCGTCGATGTCCCCGATAGCGTGGCGATCCCAGGACGGATGAATGAAGTCGGGGCGCCCGAAGACCCGCACGGCGTTCCAGTAGCGGTCGTCGCGGAAACCGACGAAGTGGACGAGCGGCAGAGGGCGATCTGGTGGCCCGTTCACCCCGGCACCGCTCGCCGCGCGGGAGTCGCGAGCGGACGCCGGCGCGGCTGTTGTGGCTGGCGTTCGGGCATGTGAGCGGGCATAGGCGCGAACTATGCACGACATAACCGCGATCCGCCAACACGCCGACGCGTTCGATGCCGGATTGCAGCGGCGCGGCGTTCCTCCGCAGGCAGCCGCGCTCCTCGCCCTCGATCAGCAGCGCCGCGAGCTGGTGACCCGCGCGCAGGACTTGCAGGCCCGCCGCAACGCCGCCTCGCGGCAGATCGGCACCCTGATGCGCAGCGACCCCGTCGCGGCCGAAGCTCTCAAGGCGGACGTCGCGCAAATGAAGGACACGCTTGCCCGGATCGAGCAGGAGGAACGCGAGGCCGGCAACCGCCTCGACACGCTTCTGGCCGCCCTGCCCAACGTGCCGGCCCCCGACGTGCCCGAAGGCGACGACGCCTTGGCCAATGTCGAACTCGCCCGCTGGGGAGAGCCGCGCTCCGTCGCCTTCTCCCCGCGCGAGCACGCCGACCTCGGGCCGCCGCTGGGGCTGGAATTCGACACCGCCGCCGCGATGTCGGGTGCCCGCTTTGCCTTCCTGCGCGGGCCGATGGCGCGGCTGCACCGCGCGCTCGGGCAGTTCATGCTCGACCGGCAGGTCGAACGGCACGGCTACACCGAATGCGCCCCGCCGCTGCTGGTGCGGGACGCGGCGCTGTTCGGCACCGGCCAGCTGCCCAAGTTCGCCGAGGACAACTTCAGGACGACGGACGAGCGCTGGCTCATCCCCACGGCCGAGGTGTCCCTCACCAATTCGGTGCGCGAACAGATCCTCGAGGCCGCCGCGCTGCCCCTGCGCCTGACGGCCCTGACCCCGTGCTTCCGCTCCGAAGCGGGGGCGGCCGGCAAGGACACGCGCGGGTTCATCCGCCAGCACCAGTTCGAGAAGGTGGAACTCGTCAGCATCGTCCGCCCCGAGGATGCCGCCGCCGAGCACGAGCGGATGACGGCGGCGGCCGAGGACATCCTGCAGGCGCTGGGCCTGCCCTACCGCCGCATGCTGCTGTGCGCCGGGGACATGGGCTTCACCGCCCGCAAGACCTATGACCTCGAAGTGTGGCTGCCGGGCCAGGGGGCATGGCGGGAGATCAGTTCGTGCTCGGACTGCGGCGACTTCCAGGCGCGGCGGATGAACGCGCGCTACCGGCCGGAAGGGGAGAAGCGCACCGCATTCGTGCACACGCTGAACGGATCGGGACTGGCGGTCGGGCGCACCCTGGTGGCGGTGCTGGAGAACTTCCAGAACGCCGACGGCAGCGTGGACATCCCCGCCGCACTGCACCCCTACACCGGCGGCCTCGTCCGTCTGGAGCCGGCCCGCTGATGCGCATCCTCGTCACCAACGACGACGGCATCCATGCGCCCGGCCTCGCGGTTCTGGAAGAGCTGGCGGCAAGGTTCAGCGACGACGTGTGGATCTGCGCCCCGGCCGAAGAACAATCGGGGATGGGCCATGCCCTGACCCTGTCGGCTCCGGTGCGGCTGAGGAAGCACGGCGAGCGGCGGTTCTCCGTCACCGGCACGCCGACCGACGCCGTCAACTTAGGCCTGCGCAAGGTCATACCCGGCCGACCCGACGTCGTGCTGTCCGGGGTCAACCGCGGCGCCAATCTGGGTGACGACGTGACCTATTCCGGCACCGTGTCGGCGGCCATCGAGGGCGCGCTGGCGGGAGTGAGAGCCATCGCGCTCAGCCAGGTGCTCGCGCCGGACAGCGCCAACGGCAACGGCGACCCCTTCGCCGCCAGCCGCGCATGGGGCGAGCGCGTGCTGGCGCCGCTGCTTGATGCGCCGCTGCCGTCCCGCACCCTCGTCAACGTCAACTTTCCGCCGCTCGCGCCCGAGCGGGTGCGCGGCGTGCGCCCTACGCGGCAGGGCTTCCACGACTATGCCCGCGGGTCCGTCGTCGAAGGGCGCGACCCGCGCGGGCGCCCCTATTACTGGTTCGGTCTCGAGCCGATCGAACACACGCCCGATCACGGCTCCGACCTCGAAGCGGTCGCCGACGGGTGGGTGTCGGTCACCCCGCTCCATCTGGACCTCACCCATTACGCGTCGATGCAGGCGCTGGCGGACCGCTACGGCGGATGAGCCGGCAGCGCGTGATCCGCGCGGGCATGCCGCCGCTCCGGCGGATGGTTCGGGTGCCGGTCTGGGGCGACCTGTTCATCCGCATCGGCCTCGCCATCGGTCTGATCATGGTGGTGGTCATCATCCACTGGCTCGACCGGGGCGGGCTGGTCGATCACCACGACGGCGAGGTGAGCTTCCTCGACGTCGTGTACTTCACCATGATCTCCGTCACCACGACGGGCTTTGGCGACATCGCGCCGGTGAGCGACCGCGCCCGCCTGATCGAGGCGGTGATCGTCACGCCCATCCGCTTCATCGTGTTCTTCATCTTCGTCGGAACCGCCTACAACTTCATCATCAAGCGCAGTTGGGAGAAATGGCGCATGGCACGCATCCAGGAGCAGCTGAGCGACCACATCGTCGTTCTGGGCTACGGCGTGTCAGGGTCGCAGGCGGTCGAGGAGCTGATCGCGCGCGGAACGGAGCCACGCTGCATCGTCGTCATCGAGCCCAACGAGGACCGGCTGATCGAAGCCGAAAAGATGGGCTGCAACGTGCTCAACGCCGACGCCACCCGAGACGAGACGCTCCAGGCGGTGCAGATCGACCGCGCCCGCAACGTTCTGGTGTCGGCGGGGCGCGACGACACCTCCATCCTGATCGTGCTGACGGTCCGCCATCTTGCACCCAGGGTGCCGATCACCGTGGTCGTCCGCGCCAGCGACAACGAGATCCTGGCGCGGCAGGCCGGGGCCACCAACGTCATCAACCCGGTGCGGTTCACCGGGCTGCTCCTCGCCGGCAGCGCGCGCGGCGAGCACATCGCCGACTATCTTGCGGACCTCGCCTCCGTCAGCGGCCGGGTGGAACTGGTCGAGCGTCCCGTCCGCCCCTCCGAAATCGGCCGCTCCCTCGCCGAGCTGGAAACCGGCGGAAAGGGGGTCCGGGTCTACCGCGACGGGCAGCCGCTGGGCTTCTGGGAAAGCGACTGCGCGGTGCTGAGGGAGGGCGACACCATCGTCGAAATCATGCCCACGGCCGCAAGCGAGCGCGAAGTGCCTTCGTGAGTGCTCGTCGCGACGGGTGCAATGTTCCCGGTGCGCCGTCGTCCTACCGCACGCGGCTGCGGGTGCACAGCACGTCCGCGAGGTAGTTCCGCCCGCCGACCGTTTCCTGCCGCTCGTACGCGGCCGCCGTCCATCCGCGTGTGCGGCAGAACCTGTCGGCCGACTGGGCCGCGCAGGCGGCGCTGGCGCTGCCCCGCTCGCATGACAGCATCCGCCCGGCGGAGTCGGACGGCTGCGGGAAGAACTCCGCCGTCATGCCGCGCAAGGAGGCCGGATTGGCAGGCGCGAGCCCACCGCTTTGACGCGACGGGCGGGCCGATTGCACGGTCCAGGCGATGTTGCCCTGGCTGTCGATCACGGTGTTGCAGGCCCCGCGATAGCGGGTCTGCGGGCAGATTTCCCACGTGTCGCCCGCCGCCACCTGGGCGCTGCGGACGCGGAACGGCACCCGCACGTTCTCGCGCGGGCCGGTGATGACGAACGTCTGACCGCGAAAGCCGATATCGCTGTAGAGAACCAGTTCGCCCGACCGCTGCGCCTGTGCCGGAACGCCCGCCATCAGCAGGATGGCCGCACTCGCCAAGACCCGTCGTCCGCGCATGGATCCGTCTCCCCCTGTCGTGCCGCGCGGGTCCGCGCACCGGACCGGCGCGTCGGCATTATGCGCCTGCGCACGCCGGGCCGCAATGCCTGTCCCCTTCCGCCTTTCCGTCACGCCATCAGCGCGAACACCCCGCCCATGGCGAGATAGGCGGCAAGCCAATAGCCCCAGTCGACGAGCGCCTGCCGCAGCGGCTGCGCGCGGCGCACCGCCGTGATGAACAGGGCCGGCCCGATGAAGGTCAGCGCCAGCCCGCCTGACATCATGGCATAGAGCCACGGCTTTGCCGCAAGGGTTTCGGAGCCGGTCCGGGCGAACATGTGCCCCACCATGGCCGCTGACGCGAGCAGGAGCAGCGCCGCCACCCCGTGCGGCCACCACGGCGGGCGCGGCCATGCGGCGCGACCGTAGAACAGCACGCCCAGCGCGGCCGCCACACACCACGCCGCCCCCACGGCTGCCCAGTCGACCGGTCCCATGACGGCATCATCTGGTGCGCGCGCCCGCTTTCTGCTAGGGGCGCCGCGATCCATGAACACGCCCGCCATTCAGATCCCCGACCAGAAGAAGGTCGGCATGGTCAGCCTCGGCTGTCCCAAGAACCTCGTCGATTCCGAGCGCATCCTGACGCGCCTGCGGGCCGATGGCTACGCCATGAGCGCGGACTATGCGGGCGCGGATGTGGTGCTGGTCAACACCTGCGGCTTCCTCGACAGCGCCAAGGAGGAAAGCCTGCAGGCGATCGGCGAAGCGATCGCGGAGAACGGCCGCGTCATCGTCACCGGCTGCATGGGCGAGGAGGCCGAGGCCATCCGCGCTGCCCACCCGGCCGTGCTGGCGATCACCGGCGCGCATCAGTACGAGCAGGTGGTGGAGGCCGTGCGCGCCGCGGCGCCGCCGACGCAGGGGCCGTTCGTGGACCTTGTGCCGCAAACCGATCTCAAGCTGACGCCGCGTCACTACAGCTATCTCAAGATTTCCGAAGGCTGCAACCACTCCTGCGCCTTCTGCATCATTCCGCAGCTGCGCGGCCGGCTCGCCAGCCGACGCGTCGATGCCGTGCTGCGCGAGGCGGAGAAGCTGGTCGCCGCGGGCACGCGCGAGCTGCTGGTCATCAGCCAGGACACATCCGCCTACGGCGTCGATGTGCGTCACGAGCCGCGCCAGTGGCACGGGCGCGAGGTCCGCGCGCACATGACCGACCTTGCCCGCGAGCTGGGGCGGCTGCGGACGCCGGATGACCGCGCGCCGTGGGTGCGGCTTCACTATGTCTATCCCTACCCGCATGTCGATCAGGTGATCCCCCTGATGGCGGAAGGGGTGCTCACCCCCTACCTCGACATCCCGTTTCAGCACGCCAGCCGGGCCGTGCTGCGCGCGATGAAGCGCCCCGCCAACGAAGCCAGGGTGCTTGAACGGCTGAAAGCGTGGCGCGCCATCTGTCCAGAGATTGCCATCCGGTCGAGCTTCGTGGTCGGCTTTCCCGGCGAGACGGAGGATGACTTCCGCTACCTTCTCGACTGGCTCGAGGAGGCTCAGCTTGACCGCGTCGGCGCGTTCCGGTTCGAACCCGTCGCGGGGGCGCAGGCGAACGCCCTGCCGGGACACGTTCCTGAAGCCGTCAAGGAAGAACGCTACGCCCGGATCATGGAGACGACGGCACGGATCAGTGCCGCCAAGCTCGCCGCCCGGATCGGCCGCGTGCTGCCGGTGATCATCGACGAAGTGGGCGCGCCCGACGGCGACGGGAATGTCGGCGCGAACGGCCGCAGCCAGGCCGATGCGCCCGAGATCGACGGCCAGGTGTTCCTTCGCGACGTGCCGGCCGACCTTGTTCCCGGCACCGTGCTCGACGTCCTGGTCGAGGATGCCGACGCGCACGACCTCTACGGGGTGCCGGCGGGACGGACACACGCGCGCTGAGCCGGGACGGCGGCTCAGCGGGAGCGGGCGGCGCCTTGAAACCGCAACAGCGCCGCGCCAAGGAGCCGGCCATGACCGTCTCGATCCAGTCGTCCTTCGCCTTCCGCCTGCAGGAGCCCACCGACGTCCTGCTCCAGTTCGAAGCTGCGGCCATCCCGGAGCAGGAGATCGTGCGCTGCGAGACGACGCTGTCGCCTGCCGAACACTTGGCCCGCGTCGGCGCGCAGGACAACATCGGACAGCGAATCTGGATCCGCGCGACGGGCGAGTTCGAGGTGGGCTACCGCGCCACCGTCAAGCCGCGCCGGCTGCTCGCCCGGCTCGACGAGCTGGAACGGCTGCCGCCGCACCGGCTGCCCGGTCATACCGTTCCCTATCTCTTCGACAGCCGGTATTGCGCGGCGGACAAGTTCCAGTCGTTCGTGCAGGCCGAATGGGGGCATCTGGACGGCGGCGCGCGGATCGTCGCCATGCGCGACTGGATCGCCGAAAACTTCACCTACCAGGCCGGCACCTCCGATGCGACGACCGGCGCCTCGGACAGCTTCATCCAGCGATGCGGGATCTGCCGCGACTTTGCCCATGTGATGATCGCGCTGACCCGCGCATCGGCCATCCCCGCCCGCTATGTCGCCTGCTACGATCCGGGAGTGAACCCGCCCGACTTTCACGCCGTGGCCGAGGTGTTCCTTGCTGATCCCACGATACCCGGCGGCGGCGCCTGGCACCTCGTCGACGCCACGCGCATGGCCGACCCGGCGCAGACGGTGAAGATCGGGGTCGGTCGGGATGCCGCGGATGTGAGCTTCATGACCAGCTTCGGCAACGCCGAGTTCCTCCGCAGCCGGGTCGAAGTCCGTCAAGGCGGCGATGAATAGGAATGCAGAGGCGCGGACACGCGGTTTGCGCTTGCCGGCGCCGGGTGTGGGTGGGATGACCGCGCGCAGGATCGTCAGCAGAGAGGTTCTTCGTCCTTGCCCCAGATGCCCTTCACCGCCGAGCGCCTGCTGCTGTTCGGCGCGACGGGCGACCTGGCGCAGCGGATGCTGCTGCCATCGCTGTGTGCTCTTGACGCCGACGGCTTGCTCGCGCCCGAGCTGCGGATCGTCGGCACCGCGCGATCCGTCATGGACGACGAGGAATTCCGCGCCTTCGCGCGCGCGGCGCTGGACCGGCATCTGCCCGAGGACCGCCGCGGCGCTCTCGACCGGTTCCTGCCGCGCCTCTCCTACCAGCCGCTCGATGCGACGACGCTGGAGGGTTACGCCGATCTGGCCACCAAGCTGGGAACGCCGCAGGCCGGCCTCGCGATCTTCCTGTCCACCGCTCCCAGCCTGTTCGAGCCGACCATTGCCGGGCTGCAACAGGCGGGTCTGACCGGCGACAGGGTGCGGATCGGTCTCGAGAAGCCGCTGGGCAGCGATCTTGCCTCCTCCTGCGCCATCAACGACGCCGTGGGTGCGGCATTCTCCGAGGACCGGATCTTCCGCATCGATCACTATCTGGGCAAGGAGACGGTGCAGAACCTGCTCGCCCTGCGGTTCGCCAACATCCTGTTCGAACCGATCTGGAACGCGCGCCACATCGATCACGTGCAGATCACCGTGGCTGAAACGGTCGGGCTGGAAGGCCGCGTCGCCTTTTATGACGAGGCCGGAGCGCTGCGCGACATGGTGCAGAACCACATGCTCCAGCTGCTCGCCCTGGTGGCGATGGAGCCCCCGACCTCGTTCGATGCGACGGCGGTGCGCGACGAGAAGGTCAAGGTGCTGCGCGCCCTGCGCCCCGTGCGCGCCGAAGACGTCGTCACGGGACAATACCGCGCCGGCGCCATCGGCGGTCAGGCTGTGCCGGGATACGACGAGGAGCTTGCCCGGCCGAGCAGCACGGAAACCTTCGTTGCGCTCCGGGCGGGCGTGGCCAACTGGCGCTGGAACGGCGTTCCCTTCTACCTGCGGACAGGCAAGCGCCTGCCCGAGCGTGTCACCGAGATCGTGGTCCAGTTCCGCGCCATCCCCTACTCCATCTTCGGCGACCGGGGGGCGCAGGCACAACCCAACCGGCTGGTGATCGGCATCCAGCCCGAGGAGAACATTCGCCTCTCGCTGATGGCCAAGCAGCCGGGACTGGACCGTGACGGCATCCGGCTGCGGACAGTGCCGCTGGACATCGCCATTCCCGACGCCTTCACGGGCACGCACCGGCGCATCGCCTACGAGCGGCTGCTGCTCGACCTTGTCGAGGGCGACCAGACGCTGTTCGTGCGCCGGGACGAGGTGGAGGCGCAATGGGCATGGATCGACGCGATCCGCGCCATGTGGACCGACGCGCAGCTCGCCCCGCGCCCCTACACGGCCGGCAGCTGGGGGCCGAGCGCGGCCATCGCCCTTGCCGAACGCCATGGAGTGAGCTGGCATGACGAGTAGGCTCGACGACACCGTGCACAAGGTGACCCGGCGCATTGCCGAACGTTCGGCGGAGCGGCGCCGCGCCTATCTGGAGCTGATGCGGCGCGAGGGGGACCGGCACGCCGACCGCAACGCGGCGCTTCCCTGCTCCAACCTTGCGCACGGCTTTGCCGCCACCGGCGAGGACAAGGAGTCGATCGCCACCCGCCGCGGCCCCAACATCGGCATCGTCACCGCCTACAACGACACCATCTCCGCGCATCAGCCGTTTGGCACCTATCCGGCCCAGATGAAGGTGTGGGCGCGCGAGGTCGGGGCGACCGCGCAGGTGGCCGGGGCGACGCCGGCCATGTGCGACGGCGTGACGCAGGGCACCGACGGAATGGAGCTGTCGCTGTTCAGCCGCGACGTGATCGCGCTGTCCACCGCGGTGTCGCTGAGCCACGCCATGTATGACAGCGTCGCGATGCTCGGCATGTGCGACAAGATCGTGCCGGGCCTGCTGATCGGCGGTCTGCGGTTCGGCTACCTTCCCGCCATCTTCATCTCCGCCGGAGCCATGCCCACCGGCATCGCCAACAAGGAAAAGCAGCGGGTGCGCCAGCTCTACGCCGAGGGCAAGGTCGACCGGGCCGCGCTGCTGGCCAGCGAGGCGGCGTCCTACCATGCGCCGGGCGTGTGCACCTTCTACGGCACGGCCAACTCCAACCAGATGATGCTGGACCTGATGGGCCTGTCACTGCCCGGTGCGGCGTTCATCAATCCCGGCACACCGCTCCGTCAAGCGCTGACCCGCGCCTCGGTGCATCGGCTGGCGGCGATCAGCCGGGGGCGCGGTGACGAACGGCCGCTGGCGCTCTGCGTGGACGAGAAGGCGATCGTGAACGCCATCGTCGGCCTGCTGGCGACGGGTGGCTCCACCAACCATGCCATTCACATCCCGGCGTTCGCCCGCGCGGCGGGGATCATCGTCGACTGGAGCGACATGGCCGAACTCAGCACCGCGGTGCCGCTGATCGCCCGCGTCTATCCCAACGGCGCCGACGACGTGAACCAGTTCCAGGCCGCCGGCGGGCTCGGTTTCGTGGTCGGCACCCTGCTCGAGGCGGGTCTGGTCCACCGGGACGTCACCACCGTGCACGGCGAGGATCTGGCGGCCTATGCGCTGGAGCCGTGGCTCGACGGCGAGACGCTGGCGTGGCGCGACCCCGGGCCGAGCGGCGACGACACGGTGCTGCGGCCGGCCAGCGCCCCATTCCAGAGTGACGGCGGCATGCGGCTCGTGCAGGGCAATCTCGGCCGCGCCTGCTTCAAGACCAGCGCCGTCGCCCGCGACCGGTGGACCATCGAAGCCCCCGCCAGGGTGTTCGAGACGCAGAGCGCGGTGATCGACGCCTTTGCCGCAGGAGAACTCGACCGCGATGTCGTGGTGGTCGTCCGCCATCAGGGGCCGCGGGCGAACGGCATGCCCGAACTGCACAAGCTCACCCCGCCGCTGGGCGTCGTCCAGGACCGCGGACACCGCGTGGCGCTGGTGACCGACGGGCGCATGTCAGGCGCGAGCGGCAAGGTTCCGGCTGCGATCCACTGCACCCCCGAAGCGCTGGGCGGCGGACCGCTGTCGAAGCTGAGGGACGGGGACATCGTGCGCCTGTGCGGCGAAACCGGGGTGCTGGAGACGACCGCCGATCTGGACAGCCGCGATGCTGCACCGGCGCCGCCGGAAGAGCGCGGCACGGGGCGCGAGCTGTTTGCCCTTTTCCGGCGCATGGCCGACGGGGCCGAGCAGGGCGGCTCGGCCATGCTGAGGGACGCCGGCCTGTGACAGAGGTCGTGGCGATCGACGTGGGCGGCACTCACGCCCGTTTTGCCCGTGCGCGGAGGCAGGACGACGGAACGATCGCGCTTGACGATCCCGTCACGCTGCACACCGCCGACCACGCGAGCTTCGAAACAGCCTGGGAGGATTTTCGCGCCCGCTGCGGCGGATCGGTTCCGCGCGCCGTCGCGGTGGCCGTGGCCGGCCCGGTGACGGGCGAGGTGATCCGCTTCACCAACAATCCGTGGATCCTCCGGCCGGCACAACTGCCCGCGGCACTGAACGTCGACCGTCTCGTCATCGTGAATGACTTTGAGGCGGTGGCCCATGCAGTCGCGATCGCCCCGGCCGGCCAGTTCGCGCATTTGGCCGGACCGGAACAACCGCTCGGCCGTCCGGGCACGATCAGCGTGCTCGGCCCGGGCACCGGTCTTGGCGTCGCGCATCTGTGGCGCGGGCAGGACGGGAGCTACCGGGTGCAGGCGACGGAGGGCGGCCACATCGACTTCGCGCCGCTCGACCCGATCGAGGATGCTCTGCTCGCTCGTCTGCGCCGGCGGCACACCCGCGTCTCGGTGGAGAGGGTGGTGTCCGGTCCGGCGATCGTCGACATCCACCAAGCACTCGCCGCGATGGAAGGCCGGCCGTTCAGCGACGAGGACGACGTGGCGATCTGGTCACGCGGGCTGGCGCAGACCGACATTCTGGCGGCGGCGGCGGTCGACCGGTTCTGCCTGTCGCTCGGCAGTGTCGCGGGGGACATCGCGCTGGCCCAGGGCGGCTTCGCCGGGGTGGTGATCGCCGGCGGCCTCGGGCTGAGGCTGAGGGACGTGCTGCCCCGCTCGGGCTTTGCCAGCCGCTTCGCCGCCAAGGGCCGGTTCGAGCATCTGATGCGGTCCATTCCGGTCAAGCTCATCACCCATCCGCAGCCGGGGCTTCTGGGTGCGGCGGCCGCCTTCTTCAGCCAGCAGGACAGCGAATGATGCAGATCGCCGACATCATGCGGCTCGCCCCGGTGATCCCGGTGATCGTGATCGAGGACGCGCGCCATGCGCGGCCTTTGGCGGAGGCGCTGGTCGCCGGCGGGTTGCGGGCGCTCGAGGTGACGCTCAGGACGCCCGCCGCGCTCGATGCGATCGCCACCATGAGCGAGGTGGAAGGCGCGGTGGTCGGCGCCGGCACCGTGGTCAATCGCGATCAGCTTCATGACGCTCTGGACGCCGGCGCACGGTTCGTCGTGTCGCCTGGCCTGACCAAGAAGGTCGCCAAGGCCTGTGTCGAGGCGGACGTGCCCTTCCTCCCCGGGGTGGCAACCGCCGGCGAAATCATGCGCGGTCTCGACCTTGGCCTGACGCACTTCAAGTTCTTTCCGGCGGAAGCTGCGGGCGGGCTTCAGGCGCTCAAGGCCCTTGCCGCACCTTTCCCGGCGGTGCGCTTCTGCCCCACCGGCGGCATCGGTCCCGACACCGCCGCCGCGTGGCTTGCCGACCCGGCCGTGCTCTGCGTTGGCGGAAGCTGGGTGGCGCCGGCGGGCGAGCCTGATCCGGCCACGGTCACGCGGCTCGCCCGCGAGGCGACCGCTCTGCGGCCAGCCGCCCGCTAGCCGGAGCGCGGACGCTCCGGCCGGGCGATCCACTCGCCCGCATGCGCCGCGACTTCGACTCCGCCGAGATTGCCTTTCCCGCCGCGCTCGAGCCGTGCCAGAAGTGCAGCCGCCGCCGATCCGCGCGCCGGAGTGCCAAGCGCCGCGATGATCCGCTGCAGGATGCGCAGCCGGATCAGGCGAGGACCGGAAGGGCGGTAGTGCAGCTGCCCGCCGTCGTGCCGGACGTGCTTCTGCCAGCAGTCCTCCTCCACCGCCGCCAGCGCCTCCTCCGCCTCGGCCAGATGTCCGGCGCTGCGCGCGAGAGCGGCGACGTCGAACCACGGCTCGCGTCGGAGCAGGGCGCGCGCGGCGGTCCGGTCGTGGCGGGGATCGCTGTTGGCCGGATCAGGCACGGTCACCACACCGCACTGTTCGCAGAGATCCTCCAGAACGCGCTTGCGCCATCCCAGCAGCGGACGAAGCACGGGCAGCTCCGCGCCGGCTAGCTGCACCACCGGGCGCACGCCCGCCAATCCGGCGACACCGCTCCCGCGGTTCAGGCGCAGCAGCAGCGTTTCCGCCTGATCGTCGGCATGATGCGCCGTTGCCATGGCTTTGGCACCGCTCGCCCGCGCCCATTCGAGCAGGGCCGCATAGCGCGCCCGCCGCGCCGCCGCCTGCACGCTGCCCCGCCCGAGTGTGACCGGCAGCACGGCGTGAGGGATGCCAAGGCGCGCGCAGTGATGACCGACCGCCCTGCCCTCAGCGCCGCTTTCCGGCCGCAGGCGGTGGTCGACGGTGGCCGCCATGATCCGTCCGGGCAACGTCGCCGCCGCCAGCAGCAGCAGGGCCATGCTGTCCGGTCCGCCCGACACCGCCACCGCCAGCCGCGCCTCGGGAGTGCCATGCTCCGGCCAGATCGCGGCGAGATCGCCGGCGAAGCGGGCCGCCAGCGCCGGATCAGGCGGCCGCGTCACTTCAACTGCAGCGAACCTGCCGCCGCGCCGCCTCGTAGTCGGGCCGCAGGCGCCCCGTCGCCAGAGCGGGAAACCCTTCGGCGAATTCGGCGAGTGCGACGCAGGCCCGCTGGGTGTCCTGAAGCGCGATCATCGCCTGAGCCAGACCGAGCAGGCTGTCGCCGGCGCGGGCGGCGGTCCGGTCGCTCTGGTAGTTGTTGAGGAACCAGCCGGCCGCCTCGCGCGGCTTGTTGTCGGCAAGATAGGCGCGCCCGAGCAGGTTGCGGCCGTAGGTCGCCCGGGCGTGCCGCGGATGGGCGTTGAGGAACAGGGTGAGCTGCTGCTGCGCCTCGGGATAGAAGCCCGCTTCGAAGAGGCGGAACCCGTAGACGTACTCGTCCTCGCCGGGATTGCCGGTCGACGGTTTGGTGATGGCCTGCACCGCCGCCAGCCGCTGGGCATCGGCCGCAGGGCGCGGCGCGGGTGCCGCCCCGGCGGTGGACGAACCGGGGGTCGCAGCAGCGGCGCCGCTGCCCGCGACC
This sequence comes from Erythrobacteraceae bacterium CFH 75059, assembly GCA_004331795.1. Lineage (GTDB taxonomy): Bacteria > Pseudomonadota > Alphaproteobacteria > Sphingomonadales > Sphingomonadaceae > Qipengyuania_B > Qipengyuania_B thermophila. The sequence continues at coordinate 88,360 of SJSR01000004.1, read as the reverse complement.
GGAACCGGAGCGGACGGTTGTGCCGCCGCCGCCCTGCCCGCGGCTTCCAGCGCCTCGACCCGCTCGCTCAGGGTGGCGACGGTGTTGCCGCCGACCTCGATCTGCGCGGTAAGGGTCTGCAGCTGGCGTTCGAGCGCCTCGAGCCGGGCCAGCACATCGCCGAGCGCGGTTGACGACGGCCCGGCGGGGACCGGTGCCGCCGACGCGGGAGGAGCCGTGATCTCCGGCTGGAAGAAACGTCCGTCGCCACCAGGGAACACCTGCCGCTGCAGGGCGCGCACCTCGGCCTCGAGCCGGCGCAGCCGCGCCTCGGCGCTCGCGTCCTGGGCCAGCGCAGGCACCGGCGCGAACGCGACCGCCAGCATCACCAGCAAGCCTGCCGCGCGTGTGCCGGCCGGGGCGTGCCCGGCGCCTGCCGATCGGTCGGCGGAGCGGGAAAGAGCGGAAAGCATGTGTCCTCCTGAACGGTTGGTCGGCCCGCATGGCCGGCGTCGGGATGTAGCGGCGTGTTCCTGAAGCCTCGCTGTCCGCCCCGGCGTCACGGACGGGCTGGCGCTGCCCCGACGGGCACGGGCGGCGGCGACGCCGCCGGTGCGGCTCCGCCTGCCGGCCGCGCCAGCAGCGCTTCGGCGGACACCGGCACGTCGCGCATGATCTGCTGCCGGTCGGCCAGCTTTGGCACCGGCCGCCCGTCGATGGTGATGGCGAGCGCGTCGGGCCGCCCGGTCCAGATCTGCACCCCGTCCGCATCGCGCGGCACGGCGAACTGCTCGCCCTGAGCGAACTGCTTCTCGATCAGCCGGTTGCCCGCGCGGTCATAGAAACGCGCCCACACCTGCGGCTCGAGCGCGGTGAACACGACTTGGCCGCCGGCCGCAGGCGCAGGCACGGCGGCACCCGGCGCGCCTGCGCCGGTCGGTGCGGCACCCGCCGGAGCCGCCGCCACGGCGTTCGCGTCGTCCGCCGTCAACGGCGGCGGCCCCATGCCGGGCGCCAGATAGGTGCGATAGAAGGTGAACATGCCGATGATCAGCAGCACGATTGCCAGCGCGCCGAACCATGCCAGCCGCCGGGACGGCACCCGCGCGGGATCGCCGGGCTCGAACTTCTCGGCACGCTCGGGCCGGGCCGCGCGCACCGCGCCGACCTCGGCACGCACCTGCTCGACGATGCTCTGCTCGTCCGCACCCACCATGCGGGCGTAGGAACGGGAGAAACCGACCGCATAGGCTGGCGCGGGCAGTCGGTCGAACTCCCCGTTCTCAATGGCGAGCAGATGACGCTCGGGAATGCGGGTCGCCCCGGCCACGTCCTTGAGGTCGTAGCCGGCCTTCTCGCGTGCCTGGCGCAGGCGCTGTCCCGCGCCCTCGTGCTGCACCGGCGGGGCTTCGATCCCGTCATCGTCTGTCATTGCGTCTGCCTGCGACCCCTCGCTGTCTGATCCTGTCGCCCGATAGAAGAGGCTCGGAGCCGATCCTGTCAAGCACCATGCGGCCACCCGGCAAGCGTCCCCGCCGTCAGGACGGCCGGCGGATTCCAGCCGCTATTCGGTGTCGATGTCCCGCTCCGCCGCCCAGGCAACCAGCGCCGCGCGCATGCTGGGCGGAGGATCGGCCAGCCACTGCCGCATCTGCGGCTGCAGCTCGCCCAGATGAACCTTGCGGATCAGCTCCTTGATCGGGCCGACGGAGGCGGGCGTGATCGACAGCCGGGTGATGCCAAGTCCCAGCAGCGCGAGCGCCTCCAGCCGCCTTCCGCCCATCTCGCCGCACACCGCCAGGTCGACCGGATGGCCCCGCACGGCCGCCACCGTGCGGGCAAGGAAGCGCAGGACGGCGGGACTGACCCAGTCATACCGCTCGGCCAGCTTGGGGTTGGCCCGGTCGGCTGCGAACAGGAACTGGGTGAGGTCGTTGGTGCCAATCGACACGAAGCTGACCCGCGGCAGCAGAAGGTCGAGCGTTTCGGCAAGCGCGGGCACCTCCAGCATGACGCCGAAACGGATCGCATTCGGCAGGCGGCGGCGCCGCTCGCGCAGGAGCTGCAGCTGCTCGTCGAACACCGCCCGCGCCGCATCGAACTCCCATGGTTCGCTGACCATGGGAAACATGACGTTCAGGGTGCGTCCCGCCGCCGCGTCGAGCAGCGCGCGGGCCTGAACCCGCAGCAGCCCGTCCCGCTCCAGCGCGAGGCGCAGGGCGCGCCAACCCATGGCCGGGTTCTCGTCCTCGCGCGCCGCGTCGCTGCGCAGATAGGGGACAGCCTTGTCGCCGCCGATGTCGACCGTGCGGAACGTCACCGGCTTGTCCCCCGCGGCGTCGAGGATGTCGCGGTAGAGCCGCGTCTGCCGCTCGCGCTGCGGCAGCGTGGCCGAGACGAGGAACTGGAACTCCGTGCGGAACAGGCCGATGCCGTCGGCCCCGGTCAGGGACAATGCCGACATGTCGTCGCGCAGGCCGGCGTTCATCATCACCTCGATGCGCGTTCCGCAACGGGTGAACGGCTCCACGTCGCGAAGCCGCGCATAGCTTGCCTGACGCTCGCGATAGGCCGTGTTCTTGACTGCGAACGCCTCGACCATGGCCGGGGACGGGCGAAGCGTGACGGTGCCGCTGTTGGCGTCGAGCAGCACCTCGTCGCCTTCCGACACCCGGGCGCGGATCCCCGGCAACCTGCCGATGACCGGGATGCTCATGGCCCGGGCGACGATCACCACGTGGGCGGTGAGCGAGCCCTCCTCCAGCAGCACGCCCTTCAGGCGGCGGCGGTCGTATTCGAGAAGTTCCGCCGGCCCAAGATTGCGGGCAAGCAGGATCGTGTCCTGTGTCAGGCCGAGGCTTGCCGCCGTGCCCAGCTGCCCCGACACGATCCGGAGCAGCCGGTTGGACAGGTCCTCCAGATCGTGCATGCGGTCCGCCAGCAGCGGGTCGTCGATCTCCCGCATGCGCATCCGCGTGCGCTGCTGCACCCGCTCGATCGCCGCCTCGGCGGTGAGGCCGCTGTCGATGGCCTCGTTGATCCGCCGCGACCAGCCCTCGTCATAGGCGAACATGCGGTAGGTCTCGAGCACCTCGTCATGTTCACCGCCGCCGCCGAACTCGACCTGGGCGGCCATCTGCTCGATCTGTTCGCGCATCCGCGCAAAGGCGCGATAGACCCGCTGCCGCTCCGCCTCCGTGTCTTCGGCCACGAGCTGATGAATGGTGACGCGCGGCTGGTGGAGCACCACCCGGCCGCTGGCCAGACCGCGCACCAGCACAAGGCCGGTGAGCGTCTCGGGCGCGCGCGGCGCGCCGCCGGTCTCGGCCGCCTCCTCGTCGATGAGGCCGGCGCTGGCGATCAGTCCGGCGATGACCATCGCAGTGGTCTGGAGAACCTCGATCTCGATGTCCTCGTAGCGGCGCGGCTCGACATGCTGCACGCTGAGCACGCCGATCACGCGCTCGCGGTGAACGATGGGCACGCCGGCGAACGACTGGAACTTCTCCTCGCCCGTCTCCGGACGGTAGGAGAAGTTCACATGCGCCCGCGCCTCGGCAAGGTTCAGCGTCTCGCCGGTCTCGGCGATGGTGCCGATCAGCCCCTCCCCGACCGCCATGCGAGTGACATGCACCGCCTCCTGGTTCAAGCCGCGGGTGGCGAACAGTTCGAGCATCCCGTCGCGCAGCAGGTAGAGCGAGCACACCTCCGAATGGAGGTTGCGGGCGACGATCTCCACCACCCGGTTGAGCTTGTCCTGCGGCGCCGAACGCGACGCCATGACCTCGTGCAGGCTGAGAAGGATCTGGCGGGCGGCTGCGGTCGCGCTCATGCCCCGGCCCTTACCGCACCCGACGGTCCCGTCCAAGCACCGGACGAGCCGTGCGGGCGGGCCGGGCCGGCGCGCCCCGCCTCCGTCCCGCGTCCGCCCGGCGGCAGAAGGTCAGCCCTGCGCGAGCTGCTCCTTGATGCGCAGCTTCTGCTGCTTGAGCTGCTTGATCGTCACCGCGTCGGGAAAGGGCCGGCTCTGCTCCTGGCGCAGGCGCTCTTCCAGTCCGGCATGCCGCGTTTCCAGCGTCTGCATGTGCGATGACCTGTGCATTGCGTTCTCCTCTTGATGCGCGCCCGGCGGCGAAGGATACGCCTCCGAGAGCCCGCCGCCGCCGGTCCGACTCGGTGTCGCACCTTCGCGGCGGGGGAGGCATGAAACCATAGAAATGGAGCGGGACGAAGTGCTACACGAGCCGAGTGCGCCCAGCGTCCCCTGAGCGGCGGCAAGCCGCGCCGCGGGTGTTCCGGATCGAGCAATGGGATCGGCAGAATTGGACGAAGAAGAACTGCGCAAGATGCTGGGCCTGCTGCGCACGGAGCACCGCGATCTCGATGTGGCGATCGCGGCGCTGACCGCCGCGGCCAACAGCGGCGGCGCCGACCAGTTGCAGATCGCCCGCCTCAAGAAGCGCAAGCTCGCGCTGCGGGACCGGATCGCCGTGCTCGAGGACAGGCTGCTGCCCGACATCATCGCCTGACCCGGACACGCGCCCTCCTGTGCCCGGGCGGGACAGCGAGGCGCTGCGGCGGGCTGGCCGGCACAACTTCTGTGCCGCAGCCGGACACCCGCACCGAAGCTGGTTAACGAAGCGCAAATAAAGGTTGGATGGCGACGGGCTTGGGCCGATAGACGGCGCCATGCCTGCATCATCCGAGCACGACACGCCCCCGCTCACCGCGCACATTGTCGAGGGTCTCTACACGGAGGCGCTGGTGCTCGCCGACGAGGCGCGTCACGTGTTCGACAACGCCAGCATCCACCGCCTTGCCGAGGCGCCGGACCCGCCGGCCGTGGCGCTGTCCATCGAAGGGCTGCGCACGACCACGCGCGTCATGCACATCCTTGCCTGGCTGCTGAACCAGCGCGCCTTTCTCGCCGGAGAGATCACCGAGCGCCAGCTTCATCTGCACGGGGCACTGCCGCCGGACCGGGATGCCGATCCGCAGCAGATTGCCCATCTGGACGACGCGGCGCGGGCGCTCATCAGCGCCTCGCAGCATCTGCACGCCCGCCTCGCGCGGCTCGACCGCATGCAGCGCGAGACCCTGAACGCGAAGGCGCCGCCCGCACCGGTGCATCACCTTCAGCAGAAGCTGATGTCGGCCTTCAGCTGAGCGGCGCCTCCTGTCCGCCGGCGCCGGCCGCCAGAGGGACCGACAGGGCCATCGAGAGGGCCGCCTGCCACTGCGCCACCCGCTGCGCGCGGCGCGCCTCGTCGAGGCGCGGCGTGAACCGCTCGGCGGGGCTGCGCATTGCCGATACGGCGGACGGAAGGTCGGCGTACAGCCCCGCGCCGCAGGCTGCCAGCATCGCCGCCCCGCGCGCGGTCGTCTCGACATCCTCCGGCCGTTCCACCTCGAGTCCGGTGAGGTCCGCCAGATCCTGAACCATCCAGCCATTGGCGCTCATCCCGCCATCGACCCTGAGCTCGCGCCAGCCCGCGCCGTCTGCGGCAAAGGCGGCGCCCAGATCCTGCGTCTGGTGCGCCATCGCCTCGAGCGCCGCGCGCGCGATGTGCGCCCGCGTGGTGCCGAAGCTCAACCCGCAGATGAGCGCCCGGGCGTCAGGCCGCCAGTGCGGCGCGCCAAGGCCGGAAAGAGCCGGCACGATCGTGACTCCGCCATTGTCCGGCACGGATGCCGCCAGCGGCTCGGTTTCCTGCGCCGAGGCGAGCAGGCCGAGAGCATCGCGCAGCCATTGCACGAGGCTCCCGGCGGAGAACACGGATCCTTCCAGCGCATAGGTCCGCTGCCCCCCCTGTTGCAGGAGCACCGTGCCCAGCAGGCGATTGCGCGAGGACGGAGCCCGCGCGCCGGTGTTGGACAGGATGAACGCCCCGGTCCCGAAGGTCGCCTTCGCCTCGCCGGTGGCAAGGCAGCCCTGCCCGATCGTTGCGGCCTGCTGGTCGCCAGCCATGCCGCAGATCGGCAGCGCCCGGCCGAACAGCGCCGGGTCGCACTGAGCCAGCGGGCCGCTGGTGTCCGTCACCTCGGCCAGCGCCGCCGGCGGCACGCCGAACACATCGCACAGGCCGGTGTCGAACTGCGCCCCGTCGAGCGCGAGCAGCTGCGTGCGGGACGCGTTGCTCGCATCGGTGACGAACGCGCCTCCGCTCAGCCGGAACAGCAGCCAGCTGTCGATGGTGCCGAGCGCCAGGCGCTCCCCGGCGGCCGCGTCGGCCACCTCCGGCACATGATCGAGCAGCCAGCGCATCTTGGTGGCGGAGAAATACGGATCGAGCACCAGCCCAGTGCGGGCATGAAGCTCCGCCTCGCGGCCGCTCTCGCGCAGCGCGTGGCACATGGCCGCGGTCCTGCGGTCCTGCCACACGATCGCCGGGGCAAGCGCCGCTCCGGTGCGCCGGTCCCAGGCGACCACCGTCTCGCGCTGGTTGGTGATGCCGATGGCGGCGATCCGCTCGGCCCCGCCGGCGCGGGCGACCATCCGGTACACACAGGCAAGGCTCTTCTGCCAGATCTCCTCCGCGTCCTGCTCCACCCAGCCGGCAGCCGGGTAGCTCTGGGCGATCGGCTCCTGCGCCATGCCGAGACGGCGGCCGGCCGGGTCATAAAGGAGCGCGCGGGTGGAGGTCGTGCCCTCGTCCAGAACCAGGATCGCCTGTTCGCCCACCGCAGCTCTCCCCTCCGGCGCCACGCGCCTGCCGCACCGGGGCGTGACATGGAACAAAGCCGCATCCATATGCAAGCCATGGTGCTGCTGCCCCTTGAACCGTGGCCGACCGGAACGGCCGTGCGCTGCGGCCCGCTCGTGCGTCAGGTCCTCGCCGCCAACGCCTCGCCATACACCTATACCGGCACGCAGAGCTTCGTCGTCGGCGACGGGCGGCAGGTGGCGGTGATCGACCCCGGTCCGGCGGATCCCGCCCATGTCGAGGCGCTGCTGAAGGCGATCGGCGAGGCGACGCTGAGCGCGATCCTCGTCACCCACACGCATCGCGACCATTCCCCTGCCGCCCTGCCGCTCGCCGCAGCAACGGGGGCACCGGTGATGGGCTGCGCGCCGCTGGCGCCTGCCGGCGACGCGGAACGGGCGGACGCTCCGTTCGACGCCACCTACGCCCCCGATGCGGTCATGGCCGAAGGCGATTCGGTCGCGGGCGACGGATGGACACTGACAGCGCTGGCAACCCCCGGCCACACCTCCAACCACCTGTGCTTCGCGCTGCGCGAGGCCGAGGCGCTGTTCACCGGCGATCACGTGATGGGCTGGTCCACCAGCGTCGTCGCTCCTCCGGACGGAGACATGGGGGATTACGTGAACAGCCTCGAACGCCTCGTCGGCCGCGAGGAGCGGGTCTATTATCCCGCCCATGGCGAAGCCGTGCACAAGCCCCAGCAGCTCGTGCGCGGCATGATCGGACACCGGCGCCAGCGCGAACGGCAGATCGTCCGGCTGCTCGCCCAGGAACCGCGCAGCGCCGCGGCGCTTGTTCAACCGATGTACAAGGGACTGGACGAGCGGCTGAAACCTGCCGCCGAAATGTCGGTGATGGCGCATCTCATCGACCTGGAGCGCCGCGGCGTGGCGGCACGGGACGGATTGTCGTGGCATCTCCGCTGAACCGCGCCGCCACCGGCGCGCCGCACACCGCCCCGCGTGCCGAGCGCCCGCTGGCGCGCGTGCAGGCGGCGCCGTGGCTGCTGGTGATCGTGCTGCTGGCGGCGGTCGCCTGGCTGACCTGGCGGGCGTTCTTCCACCAGCAGGAGGGCGATCCGGTCGGCAGCGCCATGCTCGCCTTCGAGCGGCAGAACGCGCTGACGGTGCTCTCGTCCCGGTTCGAGGTGGTGGCCGAAAGCGAGAACACGCAGCGCGTGCTGGGCGTCCCGGTGCTGCAGTCGCGGCAGGCGACAATCGTCCCTGCGACGGTGGAATACCGGCTCGACCTGTCGGGAATGGGCCGGGACGATTTCACCTGGGATCCGGCTGCGCAGCGGCTCACCGTGACGCTGCCACCCTTGCAGACCACGCGCCCCAACATCGATGAAAGCGCGGCGCGCGTGTTCACCGAGGGCGCCTTCGTGACCCGCGAGGCGGCGGTGGCACTGGCCCGCAACAACTCGGTCCAGGCGGAGCGCAAGGCGAGCGAGTTTGCCCGCAATCCCGAGGTGCTCGGCCTCGCCCGGCAAGCGGCGGCGCAGGCGGTGCGGCAGAACCTTGCGATCCCGCTGCAGGTCGCCGGCTACACCGACGCAACGGTCGAGGTCCGCTTCGCCGGCGATCCGGCGCCCGGCTAAGCAGGCGGGTGGTGCGCGACGGCTCTCGCTTCGCGCCACGCATCGCCTATATGACCGGCAAGACCGCAACGAACGGGACACTTGCATGACCGCTCCCACACCCATGCCGATCGGGACCGACCTGCGTGCGGAAATCGACCGCCTGCGCAAGGAGCGCCATGCGATCATCCTCGCGCACTACTATCAGAAGCCCGAAATCCAGGATCTTGCCGACTTCGTCGGAGACAGTCTCGAGCTGTCGCGCAAGGCGGCCGACACGGACGCGCAGGTGATCGCGTTCTGCGGGGTAAAGTTCATGGCCGACACCGCCAAGATCCTGTCACCCGACAAGATCGTCGTCCTGCCCGATCTCGATGCCGGCTGCAGCCTTGAGGATTCGTGCCCGCCGGACAAGTTCCGCGCCTTCCGCGACGCTCATCCCGATCACATCGCCCTGACCTACATCAACTGTTCGACGGAGGTGAAGGCGCTGTCCGACATCATCGTCACCTCCTCTTCGGCCGAGACGATCATCAGCCAGATTCCCGAGGACCAGCCCATCATCTTCGGCCCCGACCGGCATCTCGGCGGCTATCTGTCGCGCAAGTTCGGGCGCGACATGCTGCTGTGGCCGGGGGTGTGCATCGTCCACGAAGCCTTCAGCGAGACGGAGCTGCTCAAGCTGAAGGCAATGCACCCCGGCGCACCTGTCGCCGCGCATCCCGAATGTCCGCCGGCGATCATCGACCACGCCGATTACGTCGGCTCGACCAGCGGCATCCTACAGTTCGCCAAGACGTTTTCCGGCGACACGCTGATCGTCGCCACCGAGCCGCACATCATGCACCAGATGGAGCGGGCCCTCCCCGAGAAGCGGTTCATCGGCGCACCCGGCGCCGACGGCAACTGCAACTGCAACATCTGCCCCTACATGGCGCTCAACACGCTGGAGAAGCTCTACACGGCGCTGCGCGACCTGCAGCCGCGCATCGAAATCGAGGAGCGGCTGCGGCTCGCCGCCAAGCGGCCGCTCGACCGGATGCTGGAGATGGCGAGCGGCACCATCGGCCGCGGCGACCTCGGCCCGGTCGCCGCCGATTAGCGGAAGTCGGTCGGCGGCGCAGCCATGGCCGGTCCGTCGCCGAGCGCCTCCACCGCCGGACCATGCCCTTCCAGTGCGCTGCGCCGCAGCAGGAAGCGCGACAGGATGATGCCGTACAGCAGCTTGGTGGTGAGGTCGGCGACGCTGAAGGTGAACTGGCGCCAGACGACCAGATCGCCGGTGGCGCCCAGCTGCGGCAGGGCATAGGCGATCGGATACAGACCCCAGGTTGCGAGGAAGAACCAGAACAGGTTGCCCGGCCACGCCCTGAGCGGCGCGGGGCTGCCGGTGATGCCGATCTTGAGGACCCCGCGCACCTCGACCAGCAGCCAGACGAAGAACACCGTGGAGACCAGCCCCCACAGGTTCAGCCGGCCCCAGTCGTCGCTTTCGCCGAACTGGCCCGCCATGCCCGTGGCGATCATCAGCGTCGTCGCCGCGATCATGCGTGTGCTGCGCCGGTGCCGCTGGGCGCGGTCGAGCGCCATGGCAAGGCCGAGCTGCACCAGCAAGATCGGCGTGGTGATGAACCAGTTGCCGTAGCGGAAGACGTTGGAAAAGGTGTTGCCCTCGCTCATCGGCCGGTAAAGGCCTTCCGCGTAGCTGTAGGAGTCCTGCCACAACGTCGCCTCGCGCAGCAGGCTCAGCCCCGACGACAGCATGACCACGGCCGACAGGACGGGCACGATGCGGTAGCGGGGTGCAAGCTGCGTCGCGGAGGCGAGAAAGAACAGGATGAAGGCGAACTGGGCGCCGTAGCTCACCATGAGGATCAGCGAACCCAGTTCGTATTGGGTCGCCGTCAGCGCGACGTAGTTCTCGATGCTGGTCGGCGCGCCGGGCGCCGGTCTGGTGATCATCGTGGCACCTTCCTCGCCGCTGCCGCCGGAGCGCTTCCTGCCTTCCGAACAGGAAGGCGGCGAGGGGGTTCCCGACCCTCAGCCGGTTTGCTGCTGCCGCGCGGCGCTGACCAGCACCAGCGCCGCGCTCACCAGCACCATGCCGATGACATCGCCCGCTCCGAGAACCTCGCCGAAGGCCGCCCAGCCGACGCCGGCGGCGATGGCCGGCTGGGTCAGCAGTGCCATGCCGATCACCAGCGGCGAAAAATGGGCAAGCGCATAGACGAGCAGTCCCTGACCGATCAGCTGGCTGCCGAGCGACAGGCCCGCCACGGTCAGCCAGCCACCCGCCGTCGCCGGCACCACGGGCTCTCCCAGCGCCAGGGCGGCGGCGAGCAGGAGCGGCGCTCCGGCGAGCGAGGCCAGCGCGAGCACCGACCACGGTCCCAGCTCCGCCCGCGCCCGCTGCGCGGGCAGGAGGTAGCCGACATAGCACAGGCCCGCGAACAGGCAGAACAGGTCGCCGGCCAGCGTGCTCACCGACACCTCGAGGCTGCGGCCCATGAGGATGGCGCCGCAGCCGACCGCCGCGCCCAAGGCGAGCCATTCGAGCCGGCGCGGGGGCCGGCGCAGCGCCACCAGTCCCCAGAGCATCAGGACAAGACTCCCGGCATTGCCGAACAGCGCCGCATTGCCGAGCCGGGTCAGCTCGATGCCAATGTGCCACGCGGCAAGATCGAGCGCGAAGAAAGCGCCCGCGGCCGCAACGAGCCAGCGCAGCCGCGTCGCGGCAACCGGCCGCTTGCGCCCCTCGCGCCAGGCGAGCAGCGCGACGACCGGCAGCACCAGCACGAGACGCCAGAATCCCGCCGCCACCGGACCGCTGTCCGCGAGCCGGACGAACCAGGGGCCGAGCGCCAGCGCCGCGTTCCCGGCCAGCAGGGCCAGCATGGGGAGCGCGGCGGTGCGCGCCGGCGTAGCTGATACGGTTGCGGGGACGCTCATCCACCCCTAGCTGTCGCACCACACGCCAACCGGCAAGCGGGAGAGTTCGGTCCATGCACGACATTCTGTTCACGCCCGTGCGCTGCGGCGCGCTGGAGGCGCGCAACCGCATCTTCATGGCACCCCTGACGCGCGGCCGCGCGGACAATCCGGAGCAGGTGCCCACGCCGCTCATGGTCGAGTACTATCGCCAGCGCGCGTCGGCCGGGCTCATCATCTCCGAGGCGACCGGCATCAGCCGGGAAGGGTCAGGCTGGCCCAACGCGCCCGGCATCTGGTCCGAGGCGCAGGTCTCCGGCTGGCGCCAGGTCACGGACGCGGTGCACGCCGAAGGCGGGCTCATCGTGATGCAGCTGTGGCACATGGGCCGGCTCGTGCATCCCGACTTCCTCGACGGAGCGCCTCCGGTGTCGGCCAGCGCCACCTGCGCGCCCGGCCATGCCCACACGCATGGCGGACGCAAGGACTATCAGCCGGCCCGGGCGCTCCCCGAAGACGAGATCGCCCGCGTCGTCGCCGATTACCGCCACGCCGCAGCCAATGCCAAGGAGGCCGGCTTCGACGGCGTGCAGCTGCATGGCGCCAATGGCTATCTGGTCGACCAGTTCCTGCGCGATGGCACCAACCAGCGCACCGACCGCTATGGCGGATCGCCCGCGAACCGGACGCGGTTCCTGCGCGAAGTGCTCGAGGCGCTGGTGGAAGTCTGGGGAGCGGACCGGGTGGGGGTGCGCCTGTCGCCCAATGGCGAAACACAGGGATGCGACGACAGCAATCCCGCGGCGACTTTCGGCGAAGCCGCGCGGGTGATCGATGCCCTGGGGATCGCCTTTCTCGAACTGCGCGAGCCGGGACCGGACGGAACCTTCGGTCGCACGGACGTCCCGCGTCAGTCGCCGCTCATCCGCTCCCTCTACAAGGGCTGCCTGGTGCTGAACTCGGACTATGACGCGGCGCGCGCCGCCGCCGACATCGACGCAGGCCGATGCGACGCCGTGGCGTTCGGCCGCCCGTTCATCTCGAACCCGGACCTGCCGGAGCGGATCCGGCGCGGGGCGCCATGGGCCGAAAACCGCAACGTGCCCCAGAGCTGGTACTTCCCCGGCGCGGAAGGGTACACCGACTATCCGGCCCTTGAGGCCGAGCCGGAGCCGGCCGCCTGAGCTAGTCCTCGCCCGGTTCGGCGGCTGGCATGTCGTTCTCCACAGCGGCGGGAGACGAGGTCGCCGCCGGTGTGGGACGAGGGCGTCTCGCCGGCGTCGGTGTCGCGGCCGGCGAGGGCGCCGCGCCGGCGGCCGGACGGGGCGGCTGCGTGCCCGGGTCCGTCGGAACGGCAGGGGCGGGGAGCGCGGCATCGACCGGGAAGGCAGGCGCCTCGCCCGCCCCGAGATCGTCGTAGCGGATCATCTCGTCGCTGATGGTCCCCGGCAGCACCTCGCCTTCCGCGTCCGTTTCGCTGCCGTCGTCGACGATGGGCGGCGGCGCGCCCTCGCCGCAGGCGCTCAGAACAAGCAGCGCCGCCGCACTCCAGAGCGGTCTCAGCCGGAACGTCATGGCAGGCACCCCTGTTGTCCTCCCGCCGCGGCCAGGAAGTCGGCGAAGCGGCGGCGCAGGGCGGCATCGAAGCTGTCCGCCGCTGCGTCAAGGCCCAGCGCGGCGAGGCTCGTCACGCCGTGGTCCGCGATGCCGCACGGCACGATGCCGCCGAAGTGATCGAGATCGGGCGACAGGTTCACGGCAAATCCATGCATCGTCACCCACCGTCGCACCCGCACGCCGATCGCGCCGATCTTCGCGTCGCGCCCGTCCGTGCCGCGTGTCCAGATGCCGACCTTCCCCGCAATCCGCCAGCACCGCACACCCAGATCGCCAAGGGTGGCGATCACCCAGCCCTCCAGCGCATGCACGAAGCAGCGCACGTCCCGTCCCCGCCGTCCGAGGTCGAGGAGGACGTACCCCACCCGCTGACCCGGACCGTGGTAGGTGTAGCGCCCCCCGCGCCCGGCCTCGACCACCTCGAAGCGCGGGTCGAGCAGCTCGGTCGCGGCGGCGCTGGTGCCGGCGGTGTAGACCGGCGGATGCTCCAGCAGCCAGACGAGTTCGCTCTCCTCACCCGCGGCGATGCCGGCATTGCGCGCCTCCATCCGGACGAGCGCGTCGCGGTAGGGCACCGGAGTGCTGGCCACCTCCCACGCAGGAAGCGTACCGACAGGCGAGCGGATTGCGGTCGACATGCCGATTGCGTGTGACAGAAGCTTGCGCTTATCAAGCGGGAATCCGCAGCCTAGCAAGGATCAAGCCCGTGACCTTCGACATGAACCGTGCCTGGGACGATGCCGTCCGGCTGCTCAGGAACAACAAGGAACTGGTGCTGGTGCTGGCCGGTCTGTTCTTCTTCCTGCCGGCGTTCGCGCTCGGCGTGTTCGTGCCGGAAACGCTCACCGGGCCGGACCTCGCCAACACGACCGATCCCATGCAGGCGACCGCCGACTACTTCAACCGCAACGGCGGGTGGCTGCTTCTCGTGCAGCTGATCCAGGCGGTGGGAATGCTCAGCATCCTGGCGCTGCTGGCGAACCGGCAGCGGACGGTGGGCCAATCCCTCAAGGTGGCCATGCTCGCGCTCGCGCCGTTCATGGTGGCGCAGCTGTTCGTCGGCCTGGCCTTCGGTGCCCTGGGCAGCACGGCGGCGGCGCTCGGCGCGGCGATTTCTCCTGCGCTTGGCGTGGTGATCGGGCTGGCCGCGGTGGTGGTGCTGATGGTGGCGCTGGCGCGCCTCGTGCCGCTGGCGCCGCTTCTGGTGAGCGAGCAGCGGTTCAATCCCTTTCGCGCCCTGGCCGACAGCTGGCGGATGACAAAGGGCGCCGGCTGGCGCATCCTGCTGTTCCTGTTCCTCATCAGCATCGGGATCGCCGTGGTGTCGATGGTCCTGCGTCTGACGACCAACCTCGTGAGCGCGCTCATCGCCAATGCGGAGATCGCGACGTTCGTGTCGAGCGCCCTCAGCGGTGCCTTCGGCGCCCTCTGGCTGTCGCTGCTGATGGCGGTGCTGATGGCCGTCTTCCGGCAGGCATCCGCCCCCGCGAGCGCCGCCGGCATCCCCCGTTCCTCGCGCGGGGAGTGACCGTGCGCCGCCCCACGGCGGCGCCAGCGCTTTCAGGCAGCCTCGTCCTTCCAGCCCCAGAACAGGCGGCAAGGCGGAATGTTCAGCGCCTCGAACCCCTGCTCGATGTGCGCGAAGTGATCGGCCATGTAGTCGCGGGCGCGGGCGGAAAACTGATACACGAGAAACGCGCCGCCCGGACGCAGCACGCGGTGCGTGGCCGCGGCGATCTCGGGACCGACGCCGTCGGGAAGGGTCGAGAAAGGCAGGCCGGAGAGAACGTAGTCGGCGTGCGTGTGGCCATGGCTGGCGACGATCCGCTCCACATCCGTGGCGGAACCGAGAACGGCGGTGAAGCGCGGGTCGGTGATGGTCCGGTTCAGATAGTCGACGTAAAGCGGATTGGTGTCGATGACGATCAGCCGCCCGTCGCGCCGCAGCCGCTCGAGCACGGGTCCGCAGAAGGTGCCGACGCCCGGGCCGTATTCGACGAACAGCCGGCACGCCGCCCAGTCCACCGGGGCCAGCATCTTCTCGATGGTGAAACGCGACGAGGGGATGATCGAGCCGACCATGCGCGGATGTTCGAGGAAGCCGCGGAAGAACACGCCCCACTGGCCCAGCAGGGTGGAAAACCGGGTTCCCGGAGACTTGCTGACCGGCAGCGATGCGGTGGAGTGTTCGGACAAGGGACGACAACTTCCTGTGACTGCACGCGGCACGTCCGCGTCGTGAAGCGCCGGACTTGCAAATAAGCCGCCGCAATGCAAGCGCAAGCGCCGGGCCGGCCGCGCGCTGAAGGGCGGTCCGCAGAGGATCCCACTCATGCACCAAGCGGCCCCGGACCCGGAACACGGCAAGGACAGGGCAGGCAGCAGCCGGGGCGATGCCGGGCTGACGAACGCCCGGATGGCGCTGCTCTTCTCCGTCATGCTGGTGAGCGCGGCGGGCAACACCGCGATGCAGTCGGTGATGCCGTCCATCGGCACGGCGCTTGGCGTTGCCGATGTGTGGATCAGCCTCGCCTACACCTGGTCGGCGCTGCTGTGGATGCTGTGCGCACCCCTGTGGGCGCGGCGGTCGGACCGGCGCGGCCGCAAGGCGATGATGGCACTGGGCCTGGTGGGGTTCAGCGTCTCCATGGCCACCTGCGGCGTGACCCTGTGGCTGGGCCTTGCCGGGTGGCTGCCGGTCGTCTGGACCCTGGTCCTGTTCGCCGCCTTCCGCAGCCTCTACGGGGGATTCGGATCCGCCGCGCCGCCGGCGGTGCAGGCCTATGTCGCCTCGCGCACCGAGCCGCACGAGCGCACCAACGCGCTTTCGCTGGTGGCGTCGAGTTTCGGGCTTGGGACAGTCATCGGACCGGCGCTCGCACCGCTGCTCATCCTGCCGGGACTCGGGCTGACCGGCCCGTTCATCGTCTTCGCCGCGATCGGCGTTGCGACCCTTGCGGCGCTGCGCCTGCTGCTGCCCGACGACGAGCCGCGCTTCGCCGGACGCGGCTCGGCCTTTGCCGCACCCTATGGCGCCAACACCGCGCCGCCGCCGCTGGATGACGAGAAGGCGCCTGCGTCGGCCCAAGCGCCGGCCGACGCCTCGGCAACGCGGCTGCGCTGGCGCGATCCGCGGGTGTGGCCGTGGATCGTCGCCGGCCTTCTGGGCAGCCACGCGCAGGCCATGCTGATCGGCCTTGCCGGCTTTCTCGTGCTGGACCGCCTGGGACTGCGCGCCGATCCGGCCAGCGGCGCGGGCTATGTCGGCATCGTTCTCATGTCCGGGGCGCTCGCCACCCTGCTGGCGCAATGGGGCGTCATTCCGCGCCTGCATCTGGGACCGCGTGCGGCCGTGCTGTGGGGCGCGGCGCTGGCCATCGCGGGGATCGGCATCTTCGCCCTCGCCCCGGACGTCCACGGGATCGCGTTCGGCTACGCGGTGGCATCGCTCGGCTTCGGCCTGTTCAGGCCCGGCTTCACCGCCGGAGCGTCGCTGGCGGTGAGCCGGGCCGAGCAGGGACAGGTGTCCGGCATCGTCGCCTCCGTGGCGGGCGCCGCCTACGTCTTCGCGCCGGCGCTCGGCGTCTATCTGTATGGCGTGTCGGCCTGGCTGGCGTTCGCCGTGATCGCCTTGCTGTGCGCACTCGTGCTCGCACGTGGTGTCCGCGCGCTCGCCCCCGACCCGCCGGAGCAGGCCGCGAACCCGTGACCAGGAGAACCACACAAAAGCTCTTGCGAATGATAACGACTCGCAATAACAGCCGCGCATCCCGCCCCTGTTCAGGACTATCCGATGCGCCTGTGTGTTCTCTTGCTCGCCACGACCCTCCCGCTGTCGCTTGTTCCGGCCGCCGCCCACGCCGAGGAGACGGCCGAAGAGCAGCCTGAGCGCCAGTATCTGCCGACCGAGATCGTGGTCACCGGCGCGCGCGCCGGATACGAGATGCAGGACGGGTCCAGCGGAACCAAGACGCCCACACCGATCATCCGCGTGCCGCAGGCGATCGCCGCGATCACCCGCGACCAGCTCGACGACCAGAACCTGCGGGCTCTCAACGATGCGCTGCGCTTCGTGCCGGGCGTCGGGATCGGGTCGGGCGAAGGGCACCGCGACGAGCTGTTCATCCGCGGTCAGCGCACGACGGCCGACTTCTACCTCGACGGGCTGCGCGACGATGCGCAGTACTATCGCCCCCTCTACAATGTCGAACGGGTGGAGGTGCTGAAAGGCCCCAACGCGCTCATCTTCGGACGGGGGGCGGGCGGCGGCGCCATCAACCGGGTGAGCAAGGTGGCGGAACCGGGCCGCAGCGGTGCCGGCGCGGCGGCCAGCATCGACACCTTCGGCGCCTTCGACATCAGCGGCGATGTGTCCGCCGCCCTGAGCGACACTGCCGCCCTGCGCCTCAACGGCATATACGAGGAATTCGACAACGAGCGCGACGCATTCGGCGGCCGCTTCATCGGGATCAACCCCACCGTCACGGCGCAGCTGGGCGAACGCACGCGCCTCAGCGCCGGTTACACCTACGATGATGACCGCCGGGTCACGGATCGGGGCCTTCCACCCTTTGCCGGCCGGCCGCTGCGCGGATTCGACAAGACCTTTTTCGGTGACCGCGACTACAACACCTCGACCCTGGCGGCGCACATCCTGCGCGCGCGCATCGATCACCGGCTGAGCGGTTCAGCCTCTGCCAACCTCGCCGTCCAGTATGCAGACTACGACAAGTACTACGGCAACATCGTCCCCGAACTGGCACTCGACACCGATGCCGACGGGAGACCCGACAGCGTGCGGCTGTCGGGATATGATTCGGCGACGCAGCGCAGCAACTTCATCGGTCAGGGCAATCTGGTGTTCACCGGCGCCACCGGCGCCATCAACCATACCCTTCTGTTGGGGGCCGAGTTCACCCGCCAGGACACGGACGCGCAGCGCAACCGCGTCCGCTTCGGCACCGGTCAGCTCACCGCCACGGTGCCGCTCGCCGGCACGATCCGTGTTCCTGCCTTCGGCACGGAAACCCAGCTCGGCAGCCGCTCGGAACTCGAAGTCGTCTCCGCCTATGTTCAGGACCAGGTGGAAATCACGCCCTGGCTGGAGGTGATCGGCGGCGTGCGATTTGACCGCTTCGCGCTTGACAGCGTCAACACCGTGACCGGCTTCGCCGCCCGGCGAGCGGAGAGCCGGTGGAGCCCGCGCTTCGGCCTCATCCTCAAACCTGCGGACACGGTTTCTCTCTACGCCAGCTATTCCGAGAGCTTCCTGCCGGCATCCGGCGACCAGTTCACCGTGCTCAGCGCCAGCAGCGCGGTCCTTGAACCCGAGGCGTTCACCAGCCGCGAGATCGGCATCAAATGGGCGCCGGCGACCAACCTGCTGGCAACCGCCGCAGTGTTCCGCCTCGACCGGTCGAACACGCCGGCGACCGACGCCCAGGGGCTGACGGTGCTCACCGGCGAGTCCCGGATCGAGGGGGCGGAATTCTCGCTCGCCGGGTCGGTCACCCGCCGCCTGCACCTCAATGTCGGCTACACCTACCTCGACGGCGAGGTGCGGTCAGCGACCTCCGCCGCGCCGGCCGGGCGGCGCCTGCCGCAGGTGCCCGAGCACCAGCTGGGCGCGTGGGCGCGCTACAACTTCACCGACCGGCTCGGACTGGGTTTCGGCGTCATTCACCAGTCGTCGCAATTCGCCAGCTTCACCAACGCGGTGATGCTGCCCGCCTATACGCGGGTCGATGCGGCCGCCTTCTTCCAGGCGTCCGACCGGCTGTCGTTCCAGGTCAATGTCGAGAATCTCACCGACGCCCGGTATTACCCTTCGGCGCACAACGACATCAACATCCAGCCCGGGCGGCCTCTCCACGCCCGCGTCGGCGTGCGCCTCGCCTACTGATCGGCGCCTTCGGGCGCTGCCTCGGCTGCGGCGGTTCCGTTCGCGTCCGGGTCCGCCGGCGCAGCGGCGGCCGTCTCCGCCGCGATGGCGCCGCCGCCGGCTCGGACCGCCAGTTCCACCGCGGCGTAGAGGCGCGGCTGCACGCCGCAGCGGCACAGATGGGGCAGCGCCGCCTCGATCTGGGCGCGAGTGGGCGACGGACTGGCGCGCAGCAGGGCCGTCAGCGCCATGACGATCCCCGGCGTGCAGAACCCGCACTGGATGGCCTGGACCTCGATCAGCGCCCGCTGCACGGCGTTCGGCCCGTCGCGGCTCACCCCTTCGATGGTGGTGATGGCCCGACCTTCCGCCTCGTCGAGCGTCACCAGGCAGGAGCGCAGCGCCTGTCCATCGACATGCACGGTGCAGGCCCAGCAATCGCCCACCCCGCACCCGTACTTCGTGCCGGTGAGATTGGCGGCGTCGCGCAGCGCCCAGAGCAGCGGCGTCCGCCCGTCCATCAGGAATTCGAGCGGACGCCCATTCACGGTCATGCGGGGCATTGGACCACCTTCAGCATGCCCGGCCTTGCGGAACGCCGCGCGTGCCGCACGTCACCGGCCGCTCCATCAGCTGCGCCAGCTGTCGTCCTTTCGATCGGCCTTGCGCTTCCACGCCTCGAAATCGAACACGCCCGCGCCGCCCTGCCCGGTCATCACCGCCAAGTCGCGCTGGTGCACGTCCACCACATCCTGCGTCACGATCTGCGCCTCGCCCTGCGCAAGCGTCGCCACCTGGATCTCGCAGGCACGCTGAAGCGCCCACATCTTCACGAACATGCCCTGAATGGTGCGGTCCATCACCACCGGCCCGTGATTGCGCAGCATCAGCACGGTCTTGTCGCCAAGGTTGCGCAGCAGCCGCTCGCCCTCCTCGGGGCGCACCGTCACCCCCTCGAAGTCGTGGTAGCCGATCTGGTTCTGGAAATTGCAGGCGTAGAAATTGGTCGGCAGCAGCCCGTCCCTGTGGCTGCACACGGCCATGGTCGCCGTGGTGTGCACATGGCAGATGGCGTTCGCCCGCTCCCCCAGATGGCGGTGGAAATAGGCGTGCTGGGTGAAGCCCGCCTTGTTCACCATGTAGGGGGAGCCGCCGATGTTGTTGCCGTCCACGTCGATCTTGACGAGATTGGACGCGGTCACTTCCTCATACAGCAGGCCGAACGGGTTGATGAGGAACGCACCCTCCTCGCCCGGCACGGCCAGCGAGATGTGGTTGTAGATGGACTCGGACCAGCCGAGCAGGTCGAAGATGCGGTAGCAGGCGGCAAGATCGAGGCGGGCCTGCCACTCGGCTTCGCTGCACTGCGGCTTCTGCTGTAACTGGGTTGCCATGGACGCCTCCTGCTGAGCGGACCGTCCGATCATCGCACGTCTTGCGGCACGCCCGCAAGGTTCGACAGGCTCGTCGGACCGGACGGAGTGGCGGCGGGTGACCAAACCTTAACCACCTCGCGCCATAAGCTTGCCGAGGAGACGGGCGTGCATGGATGACCTGCTGAGCGAATTCATCGCCGAGACGCGCGACATGCTGCGCGGATGCGAGGAAGCGCTGGTCAGCTGGGAAGCCGATCCCGCCGACCGGACCCGGCTCGACGCCATCTTCCGCTTCGTCCACACGGTCAAGGGCAACTGCGGCTTCTTCGATCTTCCGCGGCTGGCGGCGCTGAGCCACGGCGCCGAGGATGTGCTCGGGCAGCTGCGTGAGGGCACCCGCTCTGCCGACGCCGCTGTCGTCACCGCCGTTCTCGGCGTCATCGACCGGATCATGCTGATCATTGACGCGCTGGACAGCGGTGCGCCGCTCCCGAACGAACCTGACGAGCCGCTGCTGACCGCACTGATGGCGAGCGGTCCGGTCGCGGCGGCCACCGCCTCCCCGACTGCGTGCCCTGCTACGCTGGCCCAGCCGGTGGCGCGTGCCGCGGCGCGCTCCATCCGGCTCCCTGTGGACCTGCTTGACCGGGTCATGAGCGGCGTGTCGGACATGGTGCTGGCCCGCAACGACCTTGCCCGCCGGCTGCGCGAAGGACACTCGGCCGCCGAACTGGACGCCCCGTTCGAGCGCCTGTCCGGGATCCTCTCGGACGTGCGCGAAGCGATCACCCGGATGCGGATGAACCGGATCGACCACCTGTTCCAGCAGTTGCCGCGCCTCGTGCGGGATCTCGCTCATGAACTGGGCAAGGAGGTGCGGATCGTCTGCCACGGCGGCGAGGTCGAACTCGACCGCGAGATCATGGACCTGATCCGCGATCCCGTCACCCACATCCTGCGCAACGCGATCGACCACGGGATCGAGCCGGCAGGCGACCGGCTGGCGGCCGGCAAGCCGCGCGCGGGAACGATCGTGGTCGAGGCAAGCCACGCCGGCAACGAAGTGCGGCTGACGATCGCCGACGACGGGCGCGGCATCGACCGCGCCAAGGTGGCGCGCAAGGCCGTCGATGCGGGCCTCATCGACGCGGACGAGGCGAGCCGGGCCGATCCCCGGCGCTGCGCCGAACTGATCTTCGCCGCCGGGCTGAGCACCGCCGATGCCGTCAGCGCCGTCTCCGGCCGCGGCGTCGGGATGGACGTGGTGCGCGCCAACCTCGAGCGCATCGGCGGGGCGATCTCCGTCACGTCGCGCGACGGCGCCGGCACGACCTTCCAGCTGCGTGTCCCGCTGACGCTGTGCATCGTTCCGGGCATCGTGGTTCGGACGGCCGCGCTGAGCTTCGCCGTCCCGCAGGCGCATGTCGTCGAGATCGTCCGCCGCCGGTCGGTGCAGCTCGACGACGCGGTGGTCGGCACCGCCCGCCTCATCGCCATCCGCGGCGAGCGCATGCCCTATCTCGACCTTGCCCAGGTCATGGGCCTTGCCCCTGCCGAGGAAGGGGGCTGCGCGATGGCGGCGCCCGTGGTGCTGGTGCTGCAGACCGGGGCGGATCAACGCTGTGCCATCGGGGTCGAGCGGATCTGCGACTACGAGGATCTGGTGGTGAAGCCGCTGGCACCGGCGGTGATGCAGACCGGCTACTATGCGGGACTGACTCTGCTCGACGATGGCCAGCCCATCCTGCTGCTCGATGTGCGCAGCATCATGGAACGGGCCGGCGTCTTCGGGCGCGACGCGGCGCCCCAGGCGCATGCGGCCGACGAAGGGAGCGATGCGGAAGACCATGGGGAGCCCGTGCTCCTGTTCACGGGGTTCGACGGGGTGGAGCGGGCCGTGCCGTTTGCGGCGGTGGAGCGGATCGTCGCTCTTGCTCCCGAGGCAATCACGCGCAACGGCACGAGCGCATTCGCGGCCCTCGACGGCGTGCCGGTCACGCTGCTCGGGCTGGACGACGCCGCGATCAGCCACTGCGCCATCCATGCCATAAGCCTCTCCGACGGCGGGACGCGACTCCTTCTCGCCGCGGCGGCCATCGGCGAGCGGGCAGTGGTGGCGGCAGACATGCTGCACGCGCCCGCCTCCGATGACGAAGCCCGCGTCTTCCTGATCGCAGAACGTGCCTGTCGCCTCGTGGACGTGCACCGGCTGTTCGCCGAACACGCGCCTGCGGCGCGCCCGTCGCGGGCGATGGTCTGCGCGGTGCCGGACGACGACTGGGCGAAGCGGATGCTCGTTCCGCTGCTGCGCGCCGCCGGCTGGGCGGTCGCGCCGTCGGGTGACGGAAGCGTGGATCTGGTGATCAGCATTGACGGGCGCGCGCCGGATGGAACCACCACGTCGGCGCCGCGGATCGCCCTGAGCTCGGCCGATGCGGCCACGCTGCCGCCCGGCGTTGTCCACCGCTACGACCGCGACCGGCTCCTCGCCGCGCTGGCCGCAGTCCGGCAAGCGGCAGCATGAGCGGCATGATGCTGTTCGCCGAGATCGCCGGCACGCGCGTCGCCATTCCGGCTGCGGAGGTGCGGTCGGTCATCCTCGCCGACAATCTCGTGCCGGTTCCCCACGCGCCGCCGCACGTCGCCGGACTGACGACGGTGCGCAGCCAGGCGCTGACGGTGATCGACTGCCGCGTCAGTCTCGGAGAGCCGGCGGCGGCCGCGGGATCCGAACGCTGGGCCGCGGTCGTCGCGCGCGACAGTCATCTCTACGCCCTTCTTGTCGACCGGGTGGATGATGTCCGCGCCGCCAGCACCGAGATCCGGCCGGTGCCGATCGGCTACGGCGCGGCATGGCAGCGCGCGGGTCGCGGCCTCCTTGGCGGGGAGGACGATCGGCCCGCGCTCGTGATCGACGCCGCTGCCCTCATCGACGGACCGGCTCCCCCGGCCGCTTAAGCATTTCATAAGTCCGGACCGCTAGCCTGCGACGACAACACAAGGGTGCGCGCATGAAAACGTGTCTCGTGGTCGATGACTCCCGCGTGATTCGCCGGGTGAGCCGCCACATTCTCGAGAATCTCGGCTTCACCGTCGCCGAGGCGGAAGACGGGCAGCAGGGTCTGGAGCAATGCGCGCAGGCGATGCCGGACCTGGTGCTGCTGGACTGGAACATGCCGGTCATGAACGGGATCGAGTTCATCACCCGGCTGCGGGCCAGCGACAACGGCGCGCATCCGCGGGTGGTCTTCTGCACCACCGAAAACGACGTGGCCCACATCCGCGAAGCCATCAGCGCCGGCGCGGACGAATACATCATGAAGCCGTTCGATCACGAGACCTTGCAGCTCAAGCTGCAGTTTGTCGGCATGAGCTGAGGCTCGGCCGTGCAGCGCCCTGCCCCCGGCGCGGAGCCGCGCTGGCCCGGTGCGGACCGGTGCCCGCCCTCGCGGCCGGTGGTGCGGGTGATGATCGTCGACGACTCGCTCACGGCGCGGACTGTGTTCGCCCGCATGATCGAGGCCGACCCTGCCCTGCTGCTCGTCGCGCAGGCGAGCACGGCCGAAGAGGCGCTCGGCCGGTTGAGCACGTGCAGCCCCGATGTCGTCCTGCTTGATCTGGAAATGCCGGGCATGGGCGGGCTGGAGGCGCTGCCGCAGTTCCTCGCGCTGCGCCCATCGCTTCAGGTGCTGGTGGTGTCCTCGCTGACCGAGGCCGGGGCATGGCATTCCGTCCGCGCCCTGGCGGCGGGTGCCGCCGACACGATGCTCAAGCCCGTTCCGGGCAGCTTCGGCGGCAACTACAGGGAGCAGTTCACCGCCCGCATCCGCGCCCTCGGCCGGCGCGACGCCGCCTCGACTGGACGCGACACCTGTCCGCAAACGCAAGGCTGGCCTCCTTCGCGCGCCCCGCGCCCCGGCAAACGCCCCCGCGTGGTGGCGATCGGCGCCTCGACCGGCGGCGTGCATGCCATCAACGCGGTGCTGGGCGGGCTGCCGGCGGAATTCGCCTTGCCGATCCTCATCACGCAGCACCTGCCCGCGTCCTTCGTGCCGGTCTTCGCGCGGCAGCTCGAGCTTGTCTCCAGGCGTCGCACCATCGTGGGCGAGGACGGACAGCGGCCCGCGCCCGGCGAGATCATCCTCGCCCCCGGTCATGCTCACCTCACCGTGGAGCGGCGGGGAGAGCAGATCGCGGTCGCCCTGTGCTCCGCGCCCTCGCCCTCGGGCTGCCGGCCGGCGGTCGATCCCATGCTGAGCAGCATCGCCGAAGCCTTTGACGGCGAGGCGGCGGCCCTCATCCTCTCGGGCATGGGCCGTGACGGGGTTCTGGGTGCCGGCGACCTCGTGCGCGCCGGGGGGACGGTCATCGCGCAGGAACCGCTGAGCTGTGCCGTGTGGGGCATGCCCAAGGCGGTGGCGCAGGCTGGCCTCGCCGCGGCCGAACTGCGGCCGGCGGACATGGGACCGTGGCTGTCCCTGCGCACGGGGTCGGCCGAATGGAGGTGAGCGACGCCGCGTATGACGTCATCCGCGATCTCCTGTTCGCCCATTCGGGACAGGAAATCCTGCCGTCCCGGCGGTGGCGCATCCCCACCGCGCTCAGCGGGCTGTTCCGCGAGCTGGGAATCGACAATCTCGACCAGCTCGTCTGCCTTCTGAGCACCGGCCGCGACGCGGAGCTGCCGCAAAGGGTCGCGGAGGCGTTGCTGAACAACGAGACCTACTTCTTCCGCGACCGCAACTATTTTGACAACCTGTCGCAGCGGGTCCTGCCCGCCCTGGCCGTGCATCGCGCCGCCACGCGCGAGCTGCGCATCTGGTCGGCCGGCTGCTCGACGGGCCAGGAGCCGCTTTCGCTGGCCATGCTGCTCGCCGGACAGCCGCGCTGGCATGGCTGGCGGGTCAGCATCTGCGCCACCGACCTCTCCTCGCGCGCCATCAAGGCGGCCCGCCGCGCGACCTACAGCCAGTTCGAGATCCAGCGCGGGATCAGTGTCACCGAGATGCTGACGTTCTTCAGCGAGCAGAAGAACCGCTGGACCGCGCGCGGCGATCTGCGGCGCCTGATCCGCTTCGAGCAGCGCAACCTGCTCGACACCCCGCCTGCCGGCGGTCCGTTCGACCTCATCCTGTGCCGCAACGTCCTGCTCTACTTCGACCGGCAGACCCGCAGCCGGGCGGCCCGGCGGCTGCACGAGGCCATCGCGCCGGATGGATGGCTGATGCTCGGCGCGGGGGAACTGCTGCCGGAGGAGGACGGCCTGTTCTGCCCCGAGCCGGGCAATCACGGGCTGGTGAGGCCCCGGCCTGGATGCGGCGTATCGAGACTGCCCGCGGCGAGCGCCGCATGATGCGCTGCCCTGCAAGGACGGGCTTAAACATTCCTTAGGGACAACTCCCTATTGCGGGCACTCGGCGCCATCCGTGCGGCGCGGCCGGGCGGTTTCGCCGGAGCCGCGCGAGTGCGCGGTAACGGGTAACCCGCGAGGAAAGGGGGGGCAGGTGCAAACGACGTCGGACCGCCGGTCCAGCCCGGTCCTGACCCTTCTGGTGCCGCTGACGGCGCTCACCCTGCTGGTGGCGACGGCCCTCGTCGCATCGCTGTCGCTCACCGCGCCGCTTGCCTGGAGCCGGGCCATGACGCTTGGCGCTGCGGCCATCGTCGCCGGATGCCTGGCGTGCGGCTGGTCCATCTATTCGGGCGCCCGCCACCTCCAGAAGCTGAGCACCACCGACAGCCTGACCGATCTGCCCAACCGCCGCGCCCTGCACGAGGACATCAAGCGGCTCGAGGTGCGCGACCAGGAGGTGGCCCTCGCGCTCATCGATCTCGACGGCTTCAAGGACGTCAACGATCATTACAGCCACTTCGTCGGCGATGCGATCATCCGCGAATGCGCCGGCATGCTGCGCGCGGTCGCCAAGGAGGAGGCGCGCTGCTACCGGCTGGGCGGCGACGAATTCGCGCTGCTGCTGTCCGGGCCGCTGGCGGGCACGATCGCCGAAGGCATGTGCCGCGGCTTCATCGAGCGTCTGACCATGCCGATCGTCATCGGCGACCGGCGCATCGTCATCGGCGCGAGCATCGGCCTGACCAGAGCACGCCCGGAACAGGACCTGTCCTCGAGCGAACTCCTGCGGCAGGCGGACATCGCCATGTACGCCTCCAAGCGCTCGGGCCGCATGCGCTGCACCTGGTTCTCGCCGCATTTCGACATCAGCCGCGAATCCACCCGCGCGCTCGACCAGCAGCTGCGCCAGGCGCTCGCGAGCGACCAGCTCGCCATCCATTACCAGCCGCTCGTGGATGCGCGCGATCAGTCGATCGTCGCCGTCGAAGCGCTGCTGCGCTGGACCAGGCCGGATGGCGAATCGGTCAGCCCGTCCGTGTTCATCCCGGTGGCCGAGGAGTCCGGGCTGATCAACGACATCGGCCTGTGGGTGCTGCGCCGCGCCTGCAGCGACGCGCTGCCGTGGGAAGGCATCACCCTGTCGATCAACATTTCCGCGGCGCAGCTGCGGAACACCGAGTTCCCCATCAATCTCGGACAGATTCTTGAGGAAACCGGATTCCCGCCCGAACGGCTGGAGCTGGAAATCACCGAAACGAGCCTCGTCCTCGACCCGGTCACGGCCGAGCGCACGCTGGACGTCATCCGCGGCTTCGGCGTCAACGTGGCGCTGGACGATTTCGGGACCGGCTACGCCTCCATCGGTTTTCTGCGCAAGTTCCGCTTCCAGAAGCTGAAGATCGACCGGTCCCTCGTGGTTGAGGCGGAAGAGGATGCGGCGAGCCGGGCGATGATGCTGTCGAGCATCACGGTCGCGCGCGCCATGAACATGGACGTGACGGCAGAGGGAGTGGAAACCGAAGCCCAGGCCGCTCTGGTGCGCGCCGCCGGTTGCGACCAGATTCAGGGCTGGCTCTACTTCCGGGCGATGCCGGCCGCACAGATCGAAACCCTGAGGGCGGTCCCCGCCCCTCACGCCGCCATTGCCGGCGTGCACTGAAGGAAGGGCAGACGATGACGATGCAGGCGATGGACATGACTCCGGTCGGTGCACCCGTCTTGCCGGCTGGCGTGACCGAGCCGCCGGTCCCTCGCTCGACATGGCAGCGCCCCGAAGAAATCCAGCATGCCTACCATGTCACCGGCAGCAACAGCGCCCTCGTCCGGGCCGCGGCCCGGGCGTTCAGCCGCTGCCGGACTTCCGTCAAGCTGTGGCTGCTGGGCGCCATCCCGCTCGCCGCGGCGGCAGTGACGGCCGGCGTGCTCCTGTCCGCGGCGGGGGATCTGGCAGGACTGGACGCGGCGGCGGCCACACGGCTGAGGATGACGGCCTGGGGAATGCTCCTCGCGGGCGCCGCCTGCGCATGGCTGATCGTGGCGGTGCTGTGCCGCGACATCGTGACCACCGTCACGGACGTGATCGGCGGCGCATACGACCTTCTCGACGGCAATGTCGAAGCGCCGATCCCCCACACGGAACGGCAGGACGAATACGGTCAGATCGCCCGCGCCTTCGACGCGCTGCGCGAGAAGGCCGCCATTGTCCGGCATCTCGAAGCCGAGCGCCAATCGACGGCGGAGGCCCTCGACCATGAACGGATGCGGATCGTGAGCGCCTTCGAACGCTCGCTTGGCGACATTGTCGCCAGCGTGGCCAGCGCCGCCAGCCAGCTGCACTCGACGGCCGCGGTCCTCGCAGCGGGAACCGAACGCTCGCGCGAGCAGACCGAAACCGTCACGCGGGCCGTAGCCGACGCCGCCAGCGGCACCACGGCGGCCGCAGCCGCGAGCGACGAATTCGCCATGTCGATCGGCGAGATCAGCCGGCAGGCCAGCAGCAGCGCCGAGCTGGCCCGCAAGGCGCGCGAGGCGGCCGCAGACGCCGACGGCAAGATCGGCCGCCTGTCGGAGGCCGCAGAGGAAATCGGCCAGATCGTCGGCCTGATCCACGCCATCGCGCAGCGCACGAATCTGCTTGCCCTCAACGCGTCGATCGAAGCGGCGCGCGGCGGCGAGGCTGGCCGCGGGTTCGCGGTGGTCGCGGCGGAGGTCAAGGATCTGGCCGCCCAGACGAGCCGCGCCACACAGCGGGTCGCCGATCAGATCGCCACCATGCAGGAATCGACCGGCCAGAGCGTCAAGGCGCTCAAGTCCATCGGGGACCAGGTTAAGGAGCTGGAGACAACGGCCGTCTCCATCGCCTCGGCCGTCGATCAGCAATCGGTCGCGGGGCAGGATCTTGCCCGCAGCCTTGACCTCGCGGCCCGCGCGACCGACGAGGTTTCGCAGAGCATCGGCGAGGTGCGCGACGCCACCCACAACACGGGCATTGCCGCAACACAGGTGCTCCAGTCGGCGGACGAGCTGGAGCGGCAGTCCACTGCCCTGCGCCGGCGGGCCGAGGAGCTGACGCGTCAGTTCCGCGCCCGGCGCGCTTCCTGAGCCGCGCGCCGGCTGGTCAGGACACCCGCTCGAACACGGCCGCGATGCCCTGCCCGCCGCCAATGCACAGGGTCTCCAGCCCGTAGCGCGCGTCGCGCCGCTTCAGCTCGTGCAGGAGCGTCGCGAGGATCCGCGCGCCTGTGGCGGCGAGCGGATGGCCAAGCGAGATGCCCGATCCGTTGACATTCAGGCGCGCCTGGTCGTCCTCGCCCAGCCCCCATTCGCGCAGCACCGCAAGCACCTGCACCGCGAACGCCTCATTCAGCTCGATGAGATCGATCGAGTCAAACCCGAGGCCGGCACGCTCGAGCGCCGCCCGCCCCGCTGCCACCGGGCCGAGTCCCATTAGCGCCGGAGCAACCCCGGTGACTGCCCAGCCCCGCACGCGCGCCAGCGGCTCCAGCCCGTGCCGGTCGGCCGCGGAACGGGTGCAGACGATGGCGGCGGCGGCGCCGTCATTCTGCCCGCTTGCATTGCCGGCCGTGACCGTCGCACCCTCGCGCTCCGCCATCAGCGGGCGAAGCCGCGCCAGGTCGCCGTCCGTCAGCCCCGCCCGGGGATGCTCGTCGCGCGCCATCACCACCGTCTCCTTGCGCCCGGTGACGGTGATTGGCACGATTTCGTCGTCGAACCGCCCGGCCTCCTGCGCCGCCACCGCGCGCCGGTGCGACTCCAGCGCCAGCGCATCCTGCGCCTCGCGGCCAATGGCATAGCGTTCACGAAGGTTCTCGGCCGTCTCGATCATGCCGCCGGAAATCGGAAACCGTTTGCCTCCTGCCGTCACCCTTCCGCGGTGAAGCGAGTCCTCCATGGTGAAGTGCCCGTTCACACCCCAGCGGATGGCGTGACTGAAATGCGGGGCGTTGCTCATCGACTCAGCGCCGCCGGCGATGACAAGCTCCGCCCCGCCGGTCGCCACGGTCATCGCCGCCAGGATCACCGCCTGAAGACCTGACCCGCACCGCCGGTCGACCTGCATGCCGGGCACCGAGTCCGGCAGACCGGCGTCGAGCGCCACCACCCGCCCCAGCGCCGGGGCTTCCATCGACGGGTAGCACTGCGCGAAGATCACGTCCCCCACTGCGTCAGGAGGAAGGGCCGTCCGCTCCATGATCGCCCGCACGACGTGCGCGCCGAGCGTCTGCGCCGGCACCGGCCTGAGCGCGCCGCCAAAGCGTCCCACGGGCGTGCGCAGCGGTGCGCAGATCACGACATCGCGGAGCGCCTCCATCAGATCGCCAGACCGGCGTCGCGCAGCAGATGCCTCGCGATGATGGTCTGCTGAATTTGGCTCGTCCCCTCGTAGATCCGCATCAGCCGCACGTCGCGGTAGAACCGTTCCACCTTATACTCGGCCATGTAGCCGGCGCCGCCATGTACCTGGACCGCGCGGTCGGCCACGCGGCCGAGCGCCTCGGAGGCGAAATACTTGGTGGCGGCGACATCGCGGCTGACGGGCTCGCCGGCGTCGTAGCGGCGCGCCACGTCGCGCGTCATGCACCAGGCGGCGAGCGCATCGGTATGGCTGTCGGCGATGAGCCCCTGCACCAGCTGGAAGGCGGCAACCGGCTGCCCGAACTGCTTGCGCGCGGCGGCATAGGCGACGCTTTCCGCCACCAGCCGGTGCGCCGTGCCGCTGGCCGCAGCGGACAGGTGGATCCGGCCGCGGTCAAGCACCTTGAACGCAGTCTTGAGACCGCGTCCGGGCACGCCGCCGATGAGATTCGCCGCCGGCACCCGCACGTCGTCGAACACGACATCGGACGTGACGGTGCCGCGCTGGCCCATCTTCCGGTCGGGGGGTCCGAATGAGAGCCCCGGAGCATCGGCCGGAACGATGAACGCGGACACGCCGGCGGCGCCCTTCACGTCCCGCTCGGACCGGGCCATAACCGTCAGCATTCCGGCCCGGCGCGCATTGGTGATGTAGCGCTTGGTGCCGTTCAGGACGTACTCCTCGCCGTCGCGCGTTGCGGTCGTGGTCAGCGAGGCGGCGTCGGAGCCGGCGTCAGGTTCCGTGAGGGCAAAGGACGACACCATGCCCGCGGCCAATTTCGGCAGCCATGCGCGTTTCTGCTCGGGCGTCCCGTCGATGACGATGCCCTGGCTGCCGATGCCGACGGTCGTGCCGATGGTGGAGCGGAACGCCGCCGCGGCGCGGCCGAGTTCGAACACGACCTGCACTTCCTCGCTCATGGACAGGCCGAGACCGCCGTACTCCTCCGGGATCGACAGGCCGAACAGGCCGAGCGCGCGCATCTCGGCGACGATCGCCTCGGGCACCGCGTCGGTCTCCTCCACCTCGTCTTCGGCGGGGATGAGCCGCTCGTCCACGAAGCGGCGGACGGTGTCGAGCAAGATCGTGAAAGTTTCCTGGTCCACCCGTGCCGCTCCCGCCCTTGTCCGTTTCGATTGACGACTTATGATTGCAGCCAGGGACCGGAGGCGCAAGCACGCGCTCCGCGCCAGCGAGGAGAACCTGACATGGCCACCAAGGTGGACACGGCGCCTGCGCAGAGCGAAGAGGACGCCTTCCGCGCCGAGGTGCGCGCGTTTCTCGCCGAGCACTTTCCGCCCGAGCTGAAGGGTCAGAGCAACGTCCTGTCCGCCATCGAAGGGCCGGGCGATGAGACGGACGCACAGCGGCGGTGGCGCGAGGCCGTGGGCGCTCGCGGCTGGGGCACGCCGACCTGGCCGAAGGATTATGGCGGCGGGGGGCTGAGCCGCCGGAAAGCCCGCATTCTCGAGGAGGAATTCGCCAGAGCCGGCGCGTGGAATCCGATCGGCGGCATGGGCGTGATGATGTTCGGCCCCACCCTCCTTGAATACGGCAGCGAGGAGCAGAAGCGCGAGCACATTCCGCCGATCTGCCGCGGCGAGATCCGCTGGTGCCAGGGTTACAGCGAACCGAACGCCGGCTCGGACCTCGCCAATCTCCAGATGAGCGCGGAGGACCGTGGCGACCACTACCTCGTCAACGGCCAGAAGACATGGACGAGCGGCGGGCAGTGGGCCGACAAGATGTTCGCGCTGGTCCGCACGGACCGCTCCGACAAGCATCGCGGCATCAGCTTCCTGCTGATCGACATGGACGCGCCCGGCGTCGAGGTCCGCCCCATCCGCATGATCAGCGGCGCCAGCCCGTTCTGCGAAACCTTTTTCACCGATGTCCGGGTGCCCAAGAAGAACCTGGTCGGCGAGGAAGGTCAGGGATGGACGATCGGCAAGCGGCTGCTTCAGCACGAGCGCACCAATCTGTCGGGCGGGGGCAGCATGGCGCGGCTGATGGGTCCGAACCTGTCGGACATCGCCCGCCGCGAAGGAGACATCGACGCCGCCGGCCGTCTCGCCGACACCGTGCTGCGCGACCGCATCGCCGATTTCGAGATCCGGTGGAACGCCTTTCTGCTGACCGCGCGGCGCGCGATGGAGGAAAGCAAGGCGCAGGGCGGGGTGTCGGAGATCAGCTCCGTGCTGAAGAAGCTGGGCACGAAGCTGGGGCAGGAACGCGCCGAACTGCTGATCGAAATCGTCGGCCTTCAGGGGCTCGGTTGGGACGGCGACGGATTCTCGGAGGGCGAGCTGGAACGCACCCGCGGCTGGCTGTTCGGCAAGGCGACGACGATCTACGGTGGATCCACCGAGATCCAGAACAACATCATCGCCAAGCGCGTGCTTGGCATGCTCGACCATCAGTAGGGGCGCGGCGACATGGCGGTTCTCAACGACGAACAGGTGATGCTGCGCGACATGGCGCGCGAATGGGTGACGAACGAGTCGCCCGTGTCCGCCTTCCGCGCCCTCCGCGACCGCGAGGATGCACACGGGTTTGATCCGGATGCCTATCGGGCCATGGCAGAGATGGGCTGGACCGGGATCGTCATTCCGGAACAGCATGGCGGCTCGGATTTCGGCTGGCTGTCGCTCGGCCTCGTGGTCGAGGAACTCGGCAAGACCCTGACGTCGAGTCCCCTGGTGAGCAGCACGATCGCGGCGAGCGCCATCCTGCTCGGCGGAAGCGAGGCGCAGCAGGAACGCTGGCTGCCGCGCCTCGCCAGCGGCGAAGCCGTTGCCACCCTCGCCGTGGACGAAGGCCCGCGACATGACCCGGCAAGGATTTCCGCCAGCGTCAGCGATGGCAAGCTGAGCGGCACCAAGGCGTTCGTCGCCGAAGCCCATGCCGCGCAGCTGTTCGTCGTTGCGGCCACCGATGGGCTGTATCTGGTGGAGAGCGGCGCCGGCGTGCAGCTCGCCACCCGTCAGCTCGTCGACCGGCGCAGCCATGCGCAGGTCGAGTTCCGGGATGCGCCTGCCGAGCGGCTCGGGGGCGGCGGCGACAACCTGCTCGACGACGTGCTCGACCGGGCGCGGATCGTCACCAGCGCGGAGATGCTCGGAACGGCGCAGGCGGTGTTCGACAGCACGCTCGGCTATCTGAAGCAGCGGGTGCAGTTCAACCAGGTGCTCGCCACCTTCCAGGCGCTGCAGCACCGGATGGCGGACCTCTACGGCGACCTTGCCACCATGCGCTCCGCCGTCGAGGGCGGGCTTCAGGCGCTGGACAGCGGCTTCGGCATCGCCAGGGCGGCGACGATCGCCAAGGCCGAGGCCAATCGGGTGCTGCACCGGATCAGCAACGAAGGCATCCAGCTTCACGGCGGGATCGGCATGACCGACGAATACGACGTCGGCTTGTATCTGAAGCGCGCCCGCGTGCTGGAAGCGGCGTGGGGCAACACCGCTTTCCTTCGGGACCGGTTCGCCACGATCGGCGGCTATTGACGGGTCCGGCCATGTCGGAGTCCGCCGACGCCGCCCGCCTCGGGTTTGATGCCGGCCGGCTGGCGCGCATCGACCGCTTCCTGGACGATGCCTACCTGCGCCCCGGCACGCTGCCGCATGTCCAGCTTCTGCTCGCGCGCGACGGACAGCCGGTGCATCGCTTCACCGCCGGCACCCTGCGCGCCGACGGCACGCCGATGCGCGACGATGCCATCGTGCGGATCGCCTCAATGACGAAGCCGGTGACCTCGGTCGCGTTCATGCAGCTGGTCGAGCAGGCGCGTGTCGCGCTCGACGATCCGATCGCCACCGTTCTTCCCGAACTTGCCGATCTGAGGGTGTTCGCCGGCGGCGGCGGGGCCGTTCCGTTCGCGACAGGCAGCGCGGCACCGCCGATCCGCTTCGTGGACCTGCTGACGCACATGGCCGGCTTCACCTACGGCTTTCAGGAGCGCAACGCGGTCGATGCGGCCTATCGTGCCGCGAAGCTCGACTTCGCCCGCGACGAAGTGACCTCGGACGCATACATCGCGGCGCTGGCCGGTCTGCCGCTCCTGTTCGCGCCGGGGACGGCGTGGAACTACTCCGTTGCCACCGACGTGCTCGGCATTGCGGTCGAGCGATTGAGCGGCCTGCGGCTCGAAGACTATTTCGCGCAGCACATCTTCGATCCGCTCGGGATGCGCGACACCGCCTTTCATGTCCCGCCGGAGAAGGCCGACCGGCTGGCGGACTGCTACGCCTACCGCGTCGGCGGTGCGGCGCGGCTGATCGACCGCGGCGACGAAAGCCGGCTGCTCAAGCCGGGCAGCTTTGACAGCGGCGGCGGCGGGCTCCTGAGCACGGTGGCGGATTATCACCGTTTGTGCACGATGCTGCTCAACAGGGGAGAGCTTGCCGGCGCGCGCATCCTGGCGCCCAAGACCGTCGACCTGATGGTGGCGAACCACCTGCCTGGCAGCGCCGATCTCACCCAGATGTCGCAGTCGCTGTTCTCGGAAAGCACGAATGCCGGCGTCGGCTTCGGACTCGGCTTCGCGACGGTCATCGATCCGCCGCGCCTGCTCATCCCGGCGAGCCGGGGTGAGTTCTACTGGGGCGGTGCGTACTCCACCGCCTTCTTCGTCGATCCGGTCGAGCGGATCACCTGCGTCTTCGCGACGCAGCTCTACCCCTCGTCCGCCACCCCGATCCGCCGCCAGCTCCGAACGCTGGTCTACGCGGCCCTCGAAAACAGCTATGCCTGAAGGAGCACACCCCATGTCCGACCCGATCCGCACCGAGCGCCACGGCGACGTCCTTCACATCGTGTCCGACAACCCGCCGGTGAACGCGTTGGGTGCATCCGTCCGCCAGGGACTCGAGCGCGGCATCCGCGAGGCGATGGGGGATGATGACGTCAAGGCGGTGGTGATCCGCTGCGACGGCCGCACCTTCTTCGCCGGCGCGGACATTACCGAATTCGGCAAGCCCCCCGTCGGCCCAATGCTGCCTGACGTGTGCGATCTGATCGAAGCGTGTGACAAGCCCGTGGTGGCGGCGATCCACGGCACGGCACTGGGCGGCGGATGCGAAGTGGCGCTGGCGTGCCACTACCGGATCGCGGTGCCGTCCGCCAAGCTGGGCCTGCCGGAAGTCAAGCTCGGCCTCATTCCCGGCGCCGCCGGGACGCAGCGCCTGCCGCGTCTCGTGGGGGCGCAGGCGGCGCTGCCGCTGGTCGTCACCGGCGATCCCATCTCCGCGCGCAAGGCACAGGAGATTGGCCTGCTCGATGCCGTTGTCGAGGGCGACCTCGCGGAAGAGGCGACGGCGTTCGTCCGCAGCAAGGTGGGGCAGCCTCTGCCGCGCACCTCGCAGATGAACCGCAACGAGGACGGAGTGAGGAATCCGGCGATCTTCGACGACTTCCGCAAGCAGGCCGGTCGCAAGCTGCACGGGTTCGACGCGCCCAATGCCGCCATCGAGGCGGTGCGCGCGGCCGGCGAGCTGCCCTACGCCAAGGGTGTCGAACGCGAGCGCGAGCTGTTCATGAAGCTCATGATGGGGACGCAGTCCGCGGCCATGCGGCACTACTTCTTCGCCGAACGCGCAGCCGCGAAGATCGAGGGCGTGTCCGGCGACGTGCCGCTGATCCCGGTCAACAAGGTGGGCATCATCGGCGCAGGCACGATGGGCGGCGGCATCGCCATGAACTTCCTGTCCGCAGGCATTCCGGTGACGATCCTCGAAGTGGAACAGGCGGCTCTCGACCGCGGCACGGGGGTGATCCGCAAGAACTACGAGGCGACCGCCCGCAAGGGGCGCATGACGGCGGATCAGGTGGAGCAGGCGATGGGCCTGCTCTCCCCCACCCTGTCCTATGACGACCTTGCCGGCTGCGATCTGGTCATCGAGGCCGTCTTCGAGGACATGGCGATCAAGAAGGAGGTTTTCCGTCGTCTCGACCAGGTGGTGAAGGACGGTGCCATCCTCGCCTCGAACACGAGCTACCTCGACATCGACGAGATCGCCCGCTCGACCGCCCGTCCCGGCTACGTCCTCGGGCTTCACTTCTTC
>SJSR01000004.1:0-45000 GCA_004331795.1 Erythrobacteraceae bacterium CFH 75059 | reverse complement strand
GGGACTCGACACTTTGCAGGATCTGCGGGTGCTGATGGACTTCCGCCGCCGCGCGATCTTCCTGAGCGACTCGCGCGCCGCGGTTTCTTCGGGGCCGTTCGAAATCGTGGTTCGTGCGCGCAAGCGGCTGGGTCAGATGATCATCATGGATGCCGAAGTGGACGGCGTGCGCACGGCAGTGGTGGTCGACACGGGCGCCGATGTGTCGATCGGCAACCCGGTTCTGGAACAGCGTCTGCGGGCGCGCCAGCGCGGCGTGGCGACCGGCACCGATGTCAATGGCGTCGCCTTCGCGACTGCCATGCGCCTCGCCCAGCAGGTGCGGGTGGGCGACATGACAGTCGCGCAGGTGCCGATCGGCTTTGCCTCCAGCCCGGCCTTCGAGGCGCTCGGCCTTGACCGGCGTCCCGCCCTGATCCTCGGGATGGGAGCGCTGCGCGGGCTCGACCGGCTGGCAATCGACTTCCCGGGACAGAAGGTGATGTTCGACCTGCCGGCCAGCGCCCCCAGGGCGAGCGCGTGGCGTCGCAACCCCTTCGCTCCCTGAACGGCCGCCCTCCGCCCGGTTTCAGTTCCGTCCTGCGGCCGCCCGGCATTGAAGAGCGTCAGGCGGAGCGCCACTTCACCCCCGATGCCCCCCGACACCGCCCGCCCCGAGACACCGCCGCCGGACAGCTGGCGCACGCTGAGCCGCTTCCTGCCGTATCTGTGGCCCCGCGACCGTCTCGACCTGCGCCTGCGGATCGTCCTGGCCATGCTGCTGGTGCTGGCGACCAAGGCGGTGACCCTCGTGCTGCCCCTGCTCTACAAGCGTGTGATCGACACGATGGCCGGGGCCGATCCGCTGATGATGGTGGCGATCGGGCTGGTGCTCGCCTATGCAGCCGGGCGCTTCGCGTCGGTCGCCTTCGACAACATCCGCAACATCGTCTTCGAGAGAGTAGGTCAGGACGCGACCCGGCATCTGGCGGAGGATGTTTTCACCCGCCTGCACCGCCTGTCGCTTCGCTTTCACCTCTCCCGCCGCACCGGCGAAGTGACCAAGACCATCGAGCGCGGGACCAAGAGCATCGATTCGATGCTCTACTTCCTCCTCTTCAACATTGCGCCGACCGTTCTCGAGCTGATCGCCGTGGGCGTCATCTTCTATACCCTGTTCGGCTGGGAGCTGGTCGTCGCGACCGGCATCACGGTCATCGTCTACATCGCGGCCACCCGCTGGATCACCGAATGGCGAACCAAGCTGCGGGCGGAGATGAACGAGCTGGACGGCAAGGCACTGGCCCGTGCGGTCGATTCGCTGCTCAACTACGAAACGGTGAAGTACTTCGGCGCCGAGCGGCGCGAGCAGGAGCGCTACGCCGGCGCGGCGCGCTCCTACGCCGCGGCCGCGATCAAGTCGGAGAATTCGCTCGCATGGCTTAACATGGCGCAGGCGCTGATCACAAATGCGCTCATGGCCTTTGCCATGGCCTTCACAGTGTATCAGTGGTCCCGCGGAGTCCTCACCGTCGGCGACCTGGTGGCGGTGCAGACCTACCTCGTCCAGCTGTTCCGGCCGCTCGACATGCTGGGGTGGGTCTACCGCACGATCCGCCAAGGCCTCATCGACATGGCGGCGATGTTCCGGCTGATGGACGCGACGGTCGAGGTGACGGACCGGCCCGGCGCGCCGGCGCTCGTGATCCGCCGCCCCTCGGTCGCATTCGACAACGTGGTGTTCGGCTATGATCCCGACCGCCTCATCCTCAAGGGGCTGAGCTTCGAGATCGAGGCCGGCGGGCATCTGGCGATCGTCGGCCCGACCGGCGCTGGCAAGAGCACCATCGCCCGGCTGCTGTTCCGCTTCTACGATCCCCAGGCCGGGCGCATCCTGATCGACGGCCAGAACATCGCCGACGTGACGCAGGAGTCGCTGCGCCGGCACATCGGCATCGTTCCGCAGGACAGCGTGCTGTTCAACGACACCATCGGCTACAACATCGCCTACGGACGCGATGGCGCCACGGCTGCCGAAATGGAGGCGGCGGCGCGGGGTGCGGCCATCCTTCCCTTCATCACGCGGCTTCCGCAGGGGTTCGACACACAGGTCGGGGAGCGCGGCCTCAAGCTGTCGGGCGGCGAGAAGCAGCGCGTCGCGATCGCCCGCACCCTGGTCAAGGATCCGCCGATCCTGTTGCTGGACGAAGCGACCAGCGCGCTTGATTCGCGGACGGAGCAGGAGATCCTGCGCACCTTGCGGCAAGTCTCCGCCCGGCGCACCACCATCGCCATCGCGCACCGCCTCTCCACCGTGGCCGATGCCGACCGCATCCTCGTGCTGGAGGACGGGCGGCTGGCGGAGAGCGGCAGTCATGTCGAGTTGCTGCGGCATGGCGGGCTGTATGCCGAGATGTGGGCGCGGCAACAGGCGGATGCCGACGGTCTGCGCGCGGCGGCGGAGTGACGCGGAGCGCTTGTTGCCGACAGCGGGGGCGCGGGCGCGATATCCGCCGTCAGCGCCTCACAGCACGTAGCGGCTCAGATCGGTGTTCGCCGCCATCTCCGCGAGCCGTCCGCGCACATAGTCCGCATCGATCGTCACCGTCTCGCCGCGGCGATCCTCGGCCTCGAAGCTCAGTTCCTCGAAGAGGCGTTCCATGACCGTCTGCAGCCGGCGGGCGCCGATGTTCTCGACGCTTTCGTTCACATGCGCCGCGGTCCGGGCGATCTCGCGCACCGCATCGTCGGTGATCACGACCGACACGCCTTCGGTCGCGAGCAGCGAGCGGTACTGCTCGACGAGATTGGCGCGCGTTTCCGACAGGATGCGGACGAAGTCCTCCTCCGTCAGCGCCCGCAGCTCGACCCGGATCGGCAGGCGACCCTGAAGTTCGGGGAGCATGTCCGACGGCTTGGCGACATGGAAGGCGCCGCTGGCGATGAACAGCACGTGGTCGGTCTTCATCGGCCCATGCTTGGTCGCCACGGTCGTGCCCTCGATCAGCGGCAGCAGATCGCGCTGCACCCCCTCGCGGCTGACCGATCCGCCGCGCACGTCGCTGACGGCGATCTTGTCGATTTCGTCGAGGAACACGATCCCGTTCGTCTCGGCATTCTGTAGTGCAACGCGGGCCACATCGTCGGGATCGAGCCGCTTGTCCGCCTCCTCGTCGACCAGCTTGTCCCAGGCGTCGGGAACCTTCAGCCTGCGCCGCCTGGTGCGCGACTTGCCGAGCGCCTTGCTCATCATGTCGCCAAGGTCGATCATCCCCATGCCTCCTCCCATGCCGGGGATGTCCATGGGCATCGACGGCGCGTCGGCGACCTCGATCTCCACCTCCGTGTCGTTCATGGCGTTCTGGACGATCCGTTCGCGGAACGCCTGGCGGGTGGCCTCGGACGCGCTCTCCCCCACGAGGGCGCGGAGCAGGCGGTCCATGGCCGCTTCCGAGGCGGCCTCGCGCACGGCCTCGCGCCGGCGGTCCTTCTCCAGCCGGATCGCCTCCTCGACGAGATCGCGGGCGATCTGCTCGACATCGCGGCCGACATAGCCGACCTCGGTGAACTTGGTTGCCTCCACCTTGATGAATGGCGCCTCGGCAAGCCGGGCCAGCCGCCGGCTGATCTCGGTCTTGCCGCAGCCTGTCGGTCCGATCATCAGGATGTTCTTGGGCGTGACCTCGTCGCGCAGCGCGGCGGGCAGACGCTGTCGCCGCCAGCGGTTGCGAAGGGCGACCGCGACGGCGCGCTTCGCCTCGCGCTGTCCGACAATGTGCTCGTCCAGCGCGGCGACGATGGCCTTGGGGGTAAGCTGGTCAGTCATCGGGATCCTTCCTGCCATCCGCGACGCGGACGCAAACATGGGGGCACGGGTGCGGGCAGGCGCGCGGTCAGACGGTCTCGACCGTCACGTTGCCGTTGGTGAAGACGCAAATGTCGGCCGCCACCGCCAGCGCCTTGCGCGCGATCGTCTCGGCATCATCCTCGTAGGCATCGAGCGCCCGGGCCGCTGCCAGCGCGTAATTGCCGCCCGAGCCGATCGCGGTGATGCCCGCGTCCGGCTCGAGCACGTCGCCATTGCCGGTCAGCACCAGCAGGCTGTGCGCATCGGCCACGATCATCAGCGCTTCGAGGTTGCGAAGATACTTGTCGGTCCGCCAGTCCTTGGTCAGCTCGACCGCGGCCCTGAGCAGCTGGCCGTTGTACTGCTCCAGCTTCTTCTCGAGCCGCTCGAACAGGGTGAAGGCGTCGGCGGTCGCGCCGGCGAACCCCGCCACCACCTTGCCGCCGTCCCCAATCCGCCGCACCTTGCGGGCGTTGGGCTTCATCACCGTGTTGCCCATCGACACCTGCCCGTCGCCAGCGATGACGGTCCGGCCGTTCTTCTTCACGCCGATGATGGTGGTGCCGTGCCACTGTTCGAGGCCGTGACGCGCCCTGTGTTCCTGCATGCCGCCGATATGGGCGCACGCCTGCCGCGATCAAGCAAGCACCGCCGCGCCGGACCTGCTCAGCCGGCCGGCCCGCCGCCTGCGGGGGGCTGGGCACCGGGGGCACCGACGGCGCCGATGTTGCCGAACAGATCCTCGAGGAAGCCGCGCTCGCGTCCGACCGTCGGCGTGCGCGCGCCGTCGGGGTTGAGGAACACCACGCGCTCCATCCCCGAACGCTCGACCGCGGCGACATTGCCGGCCTCGTTGAAGGTGATGGCGAGCACGGCGTGATCGGCGATGCGCGGCTGGCGGAAGGGTCCGCGTGCCGTCACGCTCGACACGTAGAACCAGGTGGGCTGCCCGAACTGGCTTACGAAGGACGGACGGCCCAGCGTCTCCTCCACCGACCGCCGGTTGTCGACTCCCGGCGCGATCGAGTCGATCAGCACCGTGTCGCGGATGTACCCGCGCGATTCGCGGATCGAGGTGCAGCCCGAGGTGAGAACCGCCGCCAGCACCGCGGCGGCGAGCATGGCCGCGCCCCGCACGGGCCGCGGCGATTTGCGAGTGTGCTGCACAGTCATGGTCAAGCGGTTCGCCTCGTTCCTTGGCGGGGCGGCTTGGCAACAAGCAGGCGCCCTCTATATCGTTCCTGCGCCTTAAGGGCCGCGTCGCCGCGTGGCAATGCGCACACCGCCGGCCGCGGCCATTGGCGGCGCGCCACATAGTCGCGGGCGCGTTGAATTGACGCTGAATGACCGCCGGCGATGCGGTCCAGCACAGGAAAGGCAGGCGACGGCCGATGCACTTCACCCGATCCGGCTTCTTCCGGCGTCTCCGGCATGGGAAGGCCGATCCGCGCGAGGCCGTCCGCCCGCTCTGGCACCGGGTGGTGGCCATCTCGCGCGAGCCGGAGTGGTATGCCGCCTGCGGTGTCGCCGACACGGTGGCGGGCCGGTTCGACATGATCACGGCGGTCATGGCGCTCGTGGTGCTGAGGATGGAGGACGTGCCGGACCTGCGCGGACCCAGCGCCCACCTGATCGAACTGTTCGTCGAGGACATGGACGGGCAGCTGCGTGAGTTCGGCATCAACGACGTGGTGGTCGGCAAGCACATGGGCCGGCTGATGAGCACGCTGGGCGGCCGGATGGGCGCTTACCGGGAGGCGCTGCGCGGCTCGGACGCGACGGCGTTCCGGCAGGCCGTGGCCCGCAACGTCACCTTTGCCGACGAGGGACTGTCCGCGATGCTCGGCGACAGGCTGCGTGCCCTCGCCACGCGTCTGGCAGACACATCGGATGCGGATGTGCTCGCGGGGCGGATCGGATGAGCAGCGACCCCGCGCCCGAATGGAGCCGGCCGGTCCGCCTGCGGCCGCCGCCGCGCGGGGACATCGCCTTGACCGCGTCGCCGGCGGAGTGCGCCGCCTTGGCGCGGCGCCTTGGTCTGGACGGGATCGACAGCCTTGCCGCGACCCTGTCCATCGCTCCCGCCGGCGAAGCGTTCGACGTGACCGGCACCCTGACTTGCGCGCTGCGGCAGATCTGCGCCGTGGCCGGCACCCCGTTTCCGGCGACGGTGAACACCCCGGTGTTCCTTCGGCTGGTGCCCGAAGAAGCGGCCGGATCAGCCGACCTTTCCGCCGCCCTGGCCGTCACCGCGCCTGTCGACGACGCGGACGAGTTCACCTTTGCGGGCGACAGCGCCGATCTGGGCGAGGCGATGGCGCAGACGCTGGCCCTGCACCTCGACCCCTACCCCCACGGACCCGATGCGCAGACGGTCCGCGAAACCTTCGGCATCGGCGGCGACGACCAGCCGGCGGGCGCGCTGGCCGAAGCCCTCGCGCGCCTGCGCCCGAACTGAGCGGCGCCGGCGCCGGACGCGGTCGCGTGCTCAGGCAGGCTGCGGCGCCCTTTCCCCGGACCGGCGCCGCATCATGGCGCCGATCGCCCCGAAGCCGAGCAGCAGGAGCATCCAGGTCTGCGGCTCCGGCACCGCGGCCGAAAAGCCGAACTGCCGCTGCATGTCCTGAAAGACGGCCTGGTGGACGGCGGCGGTGGGATGGGTTCCGTCGAACGAGAAGAAGCCGGTGCAGTCCGGCTGCGCCCGCGCCTGGATGCAGGTCGTCGACAGGTTGAGATTGGCGGGCAGGCCGAACTGCGTCGGATCGGCCGCCAGCCGGCCGAAGAAATCGAGGTAGCTGAACGTCAGCAGCCGGGTATCCGGTGACAGGCTGAGGCGGCTCAGCTCGCTCAGCAGCAGGATCTCGGCCTCCTGCGCGAAGGCAAGGCCCGGAGGCGTCGCGTTGGGAAAGCCGGTGACGAGAATGGTGCGCGCGCCAAGATCGTTCAGCGTCTGCACGGCACCGGCATAGGTGCGCGCCGCGTCCAGCAGGAAGGCGCTGTCGCTCGTGTACCCGGCCGGAGCGCCGGGCGGAATGGCGGCAAAGACATCGTTCCCGCCGAAGTTGAGGATGAACAGTCCAGTCGGATCGACCCGTCCGCCTCCGGCCAGATAGGCGCCGAACAGCCCCAGCTGCTCAACGAGGTCCGGGACGTTCGACGTCGTGGTGGCCCGGGCGCCTCCGAAGGCGAAGTTCGTGCCGCCGCGCAGCGACGCCGTTGTCGGCTCGCCGAACAGGGCGATGCTGAGCAGGTCGTTGTAGTTGTAGCCGTTGGTGAACCGCCCCTGGAAATAGCCGAGCGCCGGGTTGGGAATCGCGGGATTGAGCGCGTTGACGTTCCCGGCATCAACGAGGCTGTCCCCGAAGACCGTCAGGGAGGTGATCCCCGGTGTCCGCACGGGTGGCGCCGTCTGCGCTGCCCCCGGACCTCCCGCAAACAGCGCCAGCGCGCCGACGACAGCCGCAATCGCCTTCCTCATGTCCTGTCCCCTTGTGCGTTTTCTTATGGTTAATGAAGTAAGCACAAGGCGCGGGTCAGAACAAGCCGCCGAGACGGGTCCGGCAGATCAGAACGGAATGTCGTCGTCCAGGTCGTCGTAGGTCGCCCCGCCCGCCGGTGCGGGCGGGCTGTCCGCGCCCTTGCTCCAGCTGGAACGGCCGCTGCCTTCCCCGCTGCCCCCGCTCCACTCGCCGCCGCGCTGTCCGCCGCCATCACCGCGCCCGTCGAGCATCGTCAGCACGCCGCCCATGCCGCCGACACTCACTTCGGTGGTGTAGCGGTCGTTGCCGGACTGGTCCTGCCACTTGCGGGTGCGCAGGGAGCCTTCGATGTAGACCTTCGAACCCTTGCGCAGGTAGCGCTCGGCCACGCCGACAAGGCCGTCGGACTGGAGCACCACATTGTGCCACTCGGTGCGCTCCTTGCGCTCCCCGGTGGCTCTGTCCTTCCAGCTCTCGGACGTGGCGATGCGCAGATTGGCGATGCGGCCGCCGTTCTGGAAACTCTTCACCTCCGGATCGGCGCCCAGATTGCCGATCAGGATCACCTTGTTCACGCTGCCTGCCATTCGTCGTCCTCTCGTGCCGCATGGGAGCGGAAATGCTGCGCCCGGCCGGGCGCGATCGTCATGCAACAATCCTCTTAACCGCAGTCCCGCGCCGGCGCCACAAGCAACCCGGCGCGCGGCAGCGCGCAACGCCGCCGCGGGTGGATGGATCAGCGCTCCGGATAACGCAGACGTCCGGCTAGGCGCAGCAGGCTGAACCTCTCGCGCCGCGGCCGGGTGAAGGACGCCTTGAGCCGCTCGAAGCGCATGACACCGTCCAGGCGGCGGTCGAGAAAGGCGTGCGTGTCGCGGTTCTGCTCGCTGCGGTCGTTGATGAACACCGTCAGCACGGCAGAGTAGAGACCGGCGAGGATCGCGCGCTTGCTGTAATGGTTCCAGTCGGTGGCCGTGTCGCCGGCCAGACGCCACATCAGGTCGGCGCTGTGCCATGCGGTGCGCAGGGCGCGGGCGGCGTTCTGCGGCATCGCCATGATCGCCATCGCCCGCCGGACCGCTTCCTCCCGCATCCGCACCTGCTCCAGCCGGAACAGAACAAGGCGCCGGATCCGTTCACGCACCTTGACCCCGTCGAAACTGCCCGGCGGGTGCGCCGCGACCATCGCGGCATCGACACTGGCGATCCAGCTTTCGATCATCAGCATCCGGTCGCCGTCATAGGCGAGATCCGC
The DNA here is from genome assembly GCA_004331795.1 of Erythrobacteraceae bacterium CFH 75059. Taxonomy (GTDB): domain Bacteria; phylum Pseudomonadota; class Alphaproteobacteria; order Sphingomonadales; family Sphingomonadaceae; genus Qipengyuania_B; species Qipengyuania_B thermophila. Next base: position 36,440 of record SJSR01000004.1, on the reverse strand, counting down.
CACATCGGGGTCGACGCCTTCGCTCTCGGCCGCCATCCGCACCGCTGCACGCGACCAGCCATCGAACACCGCCGCGTCGGCGAGTGCCGAGGCGAGCCGCTCGCGCAGCTCGTCCAGCGTCAGGTCGTGAGCGGCCTGCGTCCCGTCGCGGCCCGGCCCGCCGTCATCCTCGCCCGCCATCCGCTCAGCTGCCCGGTCCGTAGCGGCCGGCCGACGCCGCAGCCTGCTCGCGCCGGGCGCGGTCGAACTCCTGCACGAGGGTGCTGCGGCTGCCGGCGAGACGCGCGTAGTCGAGCGCCGTGCGCCCGGAGTTGTCGGACCGGTCTGGCTTCGCCCCGTGACTGAGCAACAGCCGCACCATGTCGACGTCGTTCTGGTGAACGGCGGTGATCAGCGGCGTCTCTCCGGTGCGGTTGGTGGCGTCCACCTGCGCCCCGGCCTGAAGCAGCGCCGCGGCGCCTTCCACGAAGCCAAGCCCGGTGGCAATCTGCAGCGGCGTCACCCCGCGCCGGTCGGCGATGTTCGGATTGGCTCCCGCACGTGTCAGGACGCGCAGCCAGGTGAGGTCGCGCCGCTCGGTCACGATGTGCAGCGCCGTCTGTCCGGTGGTCAGATCGCGGGTGTTGACAAGGGTCGTCCCGGGCCGCTGCAGCACCTGCTGCACCGCCGCGCCGTCGCGCTCGCGCACGGCCTTGAGAAAGGTCACTCCCTCGGAAAGTTGCTGCGCGTGGAGGGGGCTGCCGGACAGCACACATGCCGCCAGAACGCCTCCAAGCAGGTTCACCGCACACTTGCGCATCGGTCCATCGTCTCCGCCGCCACCGTCACCCGCCTTTGCACTTGCGGGTGCCCGCTTAGCAGACCATGAACTGGAGAGCCATGCCGCAACCGTCAACCTTCCGCCTCGCCCGGGTCTGCCGGGCCGCCGCGCCGCTTCTCCTGCTCGCCGCGACCTGGGGGTGCACGCCCGCGCCCGCCGGCGACCCGCCGCTTGCCGGGGCGGCCATCGGGGGGGACTTCACGCTGACCGACGAGAACGGGCGCACGGTGCGCTGGAACGACTTCGCTGGCCGGTACCGCATCGTCTATTTCGGCTACGCCTTCTGCCCGGATGTCTGTCCCACCGACATGCAGCGCACGATGCGCGGGCTGGATCTGTTCGCCGCGGAGCAGCCCGCCCGCGCCGCGCGGGTGCAGCCAATCTTCATCACCATCGACCCGGAACGCGACACGCCCGAGGTGCTGCGCGAGTTCACCGACGCCTTTTCCCCGAACCTTCTCGGCCTGACCGGCACGCCCGAACAGGTGGCACAGGCGGCGAAGCGGTTCGCCGTCTTCTACAGCCGCGGACCGGACTCGCCGGGCGGCGGGTACCTGATGAACCATTCCAACATCGTCTACCTGTTCGGACCCGACGGGGAGCCGATCGCCACCCTGCCGACGGACCGCGGGGCCGAGGCGATCGCCGACGAGCTGGCGCGCTGGGTCCGGTGAGGGAGCGGTTCTGGGAGCTTCCGCTCGGCGCGCTGAGCACGGCCGAATGGGAGGCGCTGTGCGACGGGTGCGGACGGTGCTGTCTGCACAAGCTTGAGGATGAAGACACGGGCGAGATCCTCGAGACCAACGTTGCCTGCGCGCTGCTCGACCGCCGCACCGCCCGGTGCGGCGACTATGCCAACCGCCGCACCCATGTTCCCGACTGCCTGCGCCTCACCCTGCGCATCGTCGAGGACGTGACGTGGCTTCCCGCCAGCTGCGCCTACCGGCTGCGGGCGGCGGGACAACCTCTGCCGCCATGGCATCACCTCGTCTGCGGCGACCGTGACGCGGTGCGGCGCGCGGGCGCGTCGGTCATCGGGCGCGTCATCAGCGAATCCGAGGCCGGCCCGCTCGAGCATCACGTGTGCGACTGGCCCGACGCGGCGGCCACGCCGGCCTGATGCCGACCTGGTCCGGCAGAGCGGTTAGACAGGCCGAACCTCTCGCCGTCGAGGTCGCCGGACGCCTCCTGCCGCTCACCCTGCGCCGCCATGCCCGTGCCCGCCGCATGATCCTGCGGCTCGGGCCGGACGGCGCCTGCGTCCAAGTCACGCTTCCGCCCGGAGCGGCGGCGGCCGAGGCGCTGGCTTTCGCCCGCAGCCGCGCCGACTGGCTGGCGCGCCAGTCCCTCGCCACGCCCGGCGTGTGCGATCCGGTCGCGCGCGGATGGATCCTGCTCCACGGCACGCGGACGCCGGTTGACTGGTCCGCGGGCCGGCCCCGGCAGCCTGTCCTTGCGGACGGCGCGCTGCGGCTGGGCGGTCCGCGAGCGCACGCTGCCGACAGAGTCCGGCGATGGCTCATGGAGACGGCGCTCCGCATCATGACAGGCGACGCGGCCCACTTCTGCCGCAAGCGGTCCCTGGCAGCCGCGCCGGTGCGTCTCTCTCGCGCGCGGCGGCGGTGGGGATCGTGCGCCGCCGACGGAACGATCCGGCTGAACTGGCGGCTGGTGCAGGCACCGCCTGCGGTGCGGCGGGCCGTCGTCGCCCACGAGGTCGCGCATCTTCTGCATTTCGATCACTCGCCCGCGTTCCGCGCATGTCTCGACTCGCTGTTCGAGGGCAGCGTCGCGGACGCGAACGCATGGCTTCAGGCACACGGCCGCTCGCTGTTCACGCTGGGCTGAGCGCCTCCGTTGCACGGAGCGGCGATGGCTGCGGGCTTGGCGGGAGCCGCGCGGCACCCTAGTTTGCCTGCGATGGGCATGATCAGTCGATATGATCCGCGCGGCGGGCTTGCCGATTTCTGGCGCGTGTTCCGGCGCCCGGACCCGCTGCGCTGGCCGATCCTTGCCGCCTCGGCGATGCTGACGGGGACGATGCTCTACATCTTTGCTCCGGCCACGATGTATGCCGAGCCTGCGCGGCCCGAAATCACCTACGTCACCAGCTTCGCTCCCGACCGGACGGAGGAGGAGATCGCCGCCGCCATTGCCGAAAACCAGCGTGTGCAGGACGCGCTGCGGCGGCTGGAGGAGCAGCGGGTGGAGGAGCGCAAGGCCATCTACCGCTCGCTCGGCCGCGCAACCGGTCTCGACGTCGATGCGATGGAAGCGCGGATCCGCGCGGAGGAAGCAGCGGCCGAAGACGCCCGGCAGACCGGGGCAACGCGCGCCCTGAACCCGGCTACGGACACGGCATCTGCCCGCTGAGGATGCGCGCTGGCTCGCCCTGGCCGCACGGCTGGCGGAGCGTGCCCGGCCGTTGAGCCGTCCTAATCCGGCGGTGGGTGCCGTCCTCGTCAGTGCCGGCGGGATCGTGCTCGGCCGCGGCTGGACCCAAAGCGGCGGCCGCCCGCATGCCGAGGCGGCGGCGCTGGCCGAGGCCGGGGGGAACGCCGCCGGCGCCACGCTTTACGTAACGCTCGAGCCATGTGCCCACCGCTCGGCGCGCGGTCCGGCCTGCGCCCGCCTGGTGGCGGAGGCGAGGGTGGCCCGGGTGGTGTTTGCGGTGGAGGATCCCGATCCCCGCACTGCGGGCGCCGGGGCGCAGATGCTGCGCCGCGCGGGCGTGCGCGTGGATCGGCTTCGCTGCGACGCGTCCCGGCGCAGCCTTGCCGGCTATCTCACCCGTGCCGCCTTCGGGCGACCCTACGTGACCCTCAAACTCGCCATGACCCTGGACGGGCGGATTGCCCTGCCGGACGGAACGAGCCGGTGGATCACCGGAAAAGCGGCCCGGCGGCACGTGCATGCCCAGCGCGCCCGTCAGGATGCCATTCTGGTCGGGGCCGCCACATGGCGCACGGACAATCCCGCGCTCGACGTCCGGCTCGCAGGGCTGGAGCACCTCTCGCCCGTGCGGGTTGTGCTGACACGGGCAGCGGCGCCCGCAGGCGTCACGGCGCTGCCCGAACCTGCGGCCATCGGCACGCTGGCGGACTGCCAGTATCTCTATGTCGAAGGCGGAGCGCGCACCGCCGCCGCGTTCCTCGAGGCAGACCTTGTGGATCAGCTGGACATCTACCGCGCACCCGCGCTGCTCGGCGCCGGGCGTGGCGGAGTCGCGGATCTCGGCATCGAAGATCTCGCCGCCATCCATGGCCGCTGGGCCTGCACAGTGACCCGGCAGCTTGGCACCGACCGTTTCGAGTCCTACGAGCGTATCCGGAAGGAGCCGAGCTGATGTTTACCGGCCTTGTCACCGCTGTGGGCACCGTGAGCGGTGTGGAGGAACGCGGCGACCTGCGCGTGCGCATCGCTTCTCCGCTCGACCCTGCGGCGCTTGCCATCGGCGCCTCCATCGCGTGTTCGGGCGTCTGCCTGACGGTGGTGGAGCGCGGCGTGGATGGCGGCGAAGGGTGGTTCGCGGTGGATGTGTCGGCGGAAACCCTCGCGCGGACAGCCGCGTCGCAGTGGCAGCCCGGGCGGCGAATCAATCTGGAACCGGCGCTGAAGGTCGGGGACGAGCTGGGGGGCCACATCGTGACCGGACACGTGGACGGGGTCGGGCAGGTCGCCGAGGCCCGTCCCGCAGGCGGCTCGCTGGCCCTCCTCGTGGTCGCACCCGCAAGCCTTGCCCCCTTCATCGCAACCAAGGGGTCGATCACCGTCGACGGGGTTTCGCTCACCGTCAACCGGGTCGAGGATCAAGCCGACGGCCGGGTGCACGTCGCCCTCAACATCATTCCGCACACCGCCAGCGTCACCACGCTCGGCGCTGTGGCCGCCGGCGACGACGTCAATCTCGAGATCGACGTGCTCGCGCGCTACCTGCAACGGCTGGAGGCGCTGCGCGGCTGACCCGGCGCGCCGTGGCGCTGTAGGGACAGCCGCCTCCTCAGCGACAGACCTGTTCGAGCGCGCTCAGGAACGCGTCGACCTTGGCGTCGGTCAGCCCGGCCACATTGATCCGGCCGGACCCTGCCATGTACACGGCGTGCTCGGTGCGCAGCCGTTCGACCTGCGTGGCGTCGAGCAGCAGCATGGCGAACAGACCGTTGCCTTGTCCAACGGCTTCGAGACCGATGCCCGGCACCCGGCTCTCGCCGGAGGCAAGCGCTGTCCGCATCCGCGCGATGCGATCCCGCATGGAGTCGAGTTCGTCCTGCCACATGCGGACAAGCCCGGCGTCTTCAAGCACGATCGCCGCCGCGGCCGCGCCATGATCGGGCGGCATGGACCAGTTCGCCCGCGCCAGCGCATTGGCGTTGGAGCAGGCACGCTCCACCACGTCCTGATCCTTCGCCGCGACGAACAGCGCGCCGACACGGTCGCGATAAAGGCCGAAATTCTTGTCGCAGCTGTAGGCCACGAGCGCCGCATCCACTCGGTCGAGGACGGCGCGCAGACCGGCGAGATCCTCGTGCATGCCGCGGCCAAGTCCCTGATAGGCGACATCGACGATCGGCAGCACCCCCGTGCGCGCCAGCGCGTCCGCGATCGCCGACCACTGCGCCGCGTCGTAGTCGATCCCGGTGGGGTTGTGGCAGCACCCGTGCAGGATGACCGCATCGCGGGCGGTGCAATCTTCCAGCAGCGCCATAAGCCCGTCCGCATCTGCACCGCCGTCATGGACGTGGACAAACTCCACCGCGTCCAGCCCCAGGTCATCGATGATCTGCCGGTGGTTCGGCCAGGACGGGGTGCCGAGCAGCACCCTGCGGCCGCCGGCCTTCTTCACCAGTGCGAGGGCGAGGCGGACGGCGCCGGTGCCGCCCGGCGTCTGCATCCCGCTCACACAATGCGCCGTCTCGCCGGCGGCATCGAACACCCATGGTCTGAGCGCCGTGACGAACTCCCGGCTTCCTTCGGGTCCGAGATAGCTCTTGCTGTCCTGACGGCGCAGCAGGCGCTCTTCCGCCTCCTTGACGGCGCGGAACACCGGTGTGGCGCCGCTCTCGTCGCGGTAGACGCCGACGCCGAGATCGATCTTGCCGGGACGCTCGTCGGCCGCGTGGAGACGGATGAGAGCGAGGAGCGGGTCGGCAGGCTGCGCGGTGAGACGGTCCAGCATGGATGCTCCTTGGCGGCGGATCGCCGGCCGGGCAAGCCCTGCGGGGCGGGCGCCGCGCCGTCCGCGCCCCGTCCGCCTCAGAAGGGCACCCAGCGGTGCTCCGTCGAGAAGCGCATGTAGCCCGCGTTGATGCCGAGCCGCAGACCGGCGCCGACGCGGATGGGAATCAGCACCACGTCGCCGCGCCGCAGATAGGACGCGGTCAGCCCGCCGATCGCGTAGAGCTGGCCCTCCGCAGCCGGAAACCGCTCGTAAAGCTGCTCGGTGTCGTAGAGGTTGTAGACGAGGATGAAGGTGTTGCCGGCGTTCGCGCCCGCGTCGAAGCCGATCGACGGGCCGGTCCAGTAGACCGGACGCTGTCCCTCGACCTTGTGGAACAGGGTTCCCGAACCGTACCGCGCACCGAGGATGAAGGCACCGCCAGCCTCGCGTCCGACGATGTAGCCGTTCGGCTCTCCCTGCCGCCGCAGGAGATCCTCGATGAGCCGTGCCAGCCCCTCTGCCCCCTTGCCGAACAGCCCTTCGGCGGCGCCGATGAGATCGTCCTGCTTGTACGTCGCCCCTTCGGCCGCCGCAGCGCCGGGCGCGGCCGCAGCCTGCGATGCGGCCACCGACACATCAGTCGCGGTCACCACCGGGGCTGCGTCCGCCGGGACGGAAGCCGGAGCGGCGACGGTCTGCCGCTGCGGAGCGGCCGGAGCCGGCGCGCCGTCGAGGTCCGCGTCGATGGCGGTGTTGGGGTCGATGCGGTTCATCGACTGCGCCGCCGCCGGCAGTGCCGCGAGCGACAGCGCCAGCAGCACCGCGCCGAGCGGGCGCAGGAGCGATACGAGTGATGCCATGGCAGACCCTCCCTTCGGCCTCATCCTATGGCCGCTTGCCTCGGGCATCAACGGTGAAGACGGCCTGAACCGCAGGCAGCCGTAAACCGCGAGCGTCACAAGCCTTGCTGCGCCGGGGCACCGTGGCTATAGGCACCCCTCGCCGCGCGGCAGCGCCGCGGAGACGTGGGTGAGTGGCTGAAACCAGTTCCCTGCTAAGGAACCGTACCCTATCAGGGTACCGAGGGTTCGAATCCCTCCGTCTCCGCCACCTTTGCTTCCACAAGCAGCCGCAAACTTCCATGAAAGTCCGGGATTTCTGCGGCTTACACGTCCGCCAGCGTCCGCTTGGAACCACAGCCGGCCACTACCAGCCGCGCAAAAATGTGGGCGAAAGTGTGGGCGTATGATAGGAGTGTGGGCGTAAACCCCAGCAAGGAGTGCGAGCGCAACGCATGGGCAAGCTGACGGCGAACGAAGTGAAGGCTGCGCTGGCGAAGCCCGGAACGTACCAGGACGGCGACGGCCTACTTCTCAAAGTGGACAAGCGTGGAGGCGCATCATGGCGGTTGCGCATTCAACACGAAGGCCAGCGCCGGGACATTGGGCTGGGAAGCGCAAAGCTCGTCTCACTGGCGAATGCGCGAGCGAAGGCAGCTGAGGCGCGCAAGGCGATTCGGGAGGACAAGCGCGATCTGGTTGCTGAAAAGCGGCAGGCTAAAGCGAAAGCGGTCACTTTCCGCGAAGCGGCGCTGGCCCTGCATAAGGCGCGGGAACGTCAATGGGCGAGCAGCAAGCACGGCGGACAATGGCTCGCCACGCTCGAAACCTACGCATTCCCCACGCTCGGCAGGAAGCCGGTAGGGACAATAACGGCCGGCAACATCATCGCCGCGATCGCCGAAGTGTGGACCGCGAAGCCGGAAACCGGCCGCAGGGTGCGCCAGCGGATATGCGCTGTGCTCGACTATGCGCACGCGCGCGGCTGGCGCGACACAGAGGCTCCCGCGCGGTCGCTGGCGGCGGGCAAGGGTCTGCCCAGACAGCCGCATGGCAAGAACCACGCAGCCATGCCTTACGAGGACCTGCCCTCGTTCCTGACGCGGCTTCGCGCCAGCGGCGGAGTATGGGGCCGCCTGGCCCTGGAGTTCACGATCCTGACCGCCGCGCGCAGCCAGGAAGTGCGGTTGTCCACATGGGACGAGTTCGACACCGAGAACGCTCTCTGGACGGTTCCTGCCGCGCATATGAAGATGAAGCGCGAGCACATCGTCCCGCTCTCCCCGCAAGCGCTGGCGGTCCTCAAGAGTGCAATGGCAGTCCGCCGCGACGGGACCGATCTCGTCTTCCCCGGCACCAACGGGCCGATGTCTGACATGACGCTACTCGCCGTTCTCCGACGGATGAAGGAGCCGTTCACAGCTCACGGCTTCCGCTCCTCGTTCCGCACATGGGTCGCGGAAAAGACCGATTTTCCCGGCGAAGTGGCCGAAGCTGCATTGGCGCACCAGAATCCCAACGAGGTTGAGCGCGCCTATCAGCGCGGCGCAATGCTGGAGAAGCGGCGCAAGCTGATGGAGGCCTGGGGCGCCTATTGCGACGGCGGAGGGGGCAAGGTGATCCCCACCAAGCAATGAGCGGCGCCGGGGCTATCGAGCCTCCCATCGCCGGCTGAACGGCAAGTCACGGACGCCAGCGGCGAAGCACATCGCGCACGTACGCAGGCGTCTCGCCATTCAGCGGAATCCCGCCCGCGCGCTCGACCGCGCCAGGGCCGGCATTGTACGCGGCGAGTGCCATGTGCACGGAACCGAAGCGGTCGAGCATTTGCCGCAGGTAACGGGCGGCGCCGCCCAAATTCGCAATTGGGTCGAATCGATTGGAGACCCCTAGCTCCTTTGCTGTGCCCGGCATCAGCTGGCCGAGCCCCGCGGCGCCTGCCCTACTGATAGCGAAAGGATCGTAGCGGGATTCCGTCCAGATCAGCGCATCTAGCAGCCCGGCCGGCAAACCGAACCTGGCTTCGGCGGCGTAAACATGCGGAAGATATGCTGCGCGGCGAAAGCCATTCGGCCCCGCGAGCGCGGTCGGCTTTCGGGCCGCCAGCTGCTTCGCCCCTTCGGAAGCTTCGATGATCGGCGATTGTATTGACGCTTCGAGGGTATGCGCCGACGGCGCGTCCCAGATCCCGTGCTCCACAAGCTGAAACCCGTCGGCCGCTTGCGCCAGGCGATAGCCCTGCTGCGGTTCTTCAACGGTGCTGCCCGCCGTCGCCGATGGGTCTTGGGCCTGGCCTTGGACCGGCATGGCAATGGCCACCCCAATGGCAACCGACGCAACTCTCAGGATCATCTCGCTCGATTCCTTGACTGGTCGAATCGAGAGAGAACATATAGAGAACAACGGTTGTAGGAAAACGCATTGGCGCCGGCGCGGAGAGGAGGCTGCGCTGGGAGGCATGCAGAATGGAGAAACCATGCCCCAAAGCCATCAATCAGAGCGTCTCGAGCGCCGCGCGCGGGAGATCGTCGACAGCCTTGGCGGAACATGGCGTCGGGGTCGCGGGGTGTGCCGCTGCCCGGCGCACGACGATCGGACCCCATCGCTGAGCGTCAGCCTCGGCCGGCGCGCCATCTTGTTCCACTGCTTTGCGGGCTGCTCGAACGATGAGATCATCGCAGAACTCGGCCGCCGGGGCGTCCACGCACGCGAACTGTTCGATGGTTCGGGCGGACCGGTCCCGGAACTCGTCCGCGCGGAAACGGTCGATCGCAATGCCGTCCGACTTTGGCGTCAGGCTGTCACGCTTCGGGGAAGCCCGGCGGAGGCATATCTGGCAAAGCGCGGCGTGACGCGGCTTTCAGCGGAGTTGCGCTTCCACCCTAGAACACCGCTCGGCCCTCGTGGAGCAGTCCGATTCCTGCCGGCGATGCTGGCCGGTGTCCGAACCGACCTCGGGGTGATCGCCGTGCATCGCACGTTCCTCGATCCCGCGGCGACTCGCCTCGCGGCCTTCGAGCGGCCCAAGCGCGCGTTGGGCAGTCTGCAGCATGGGGCGGTGCGCCTTGCTCCGCCGCGGCAAGGACGCCTGGGTTTGGCGGAGGGAATCGAGACTGCCCTTTCCGCCATGCAGATATTCGGCGTCCCTTGCTGGGCCACCCTGGGCAATGAGCGCTTCGGCCTGGTCACGATCCCCGAAAGCGTGCGCGAGCTTCACCTCTTCGTGGACAACGATCGTGGTGGCGACCTGGCCGAGGAGCGCGGCCGCGAGGCCTATCGAGACGAGGGCAGGCGTATCCTCGCAAAACGACCGCCCAATCTCGACACCGACTGGAATGACGCGCTGTGCGAACGGGCTATCGCCGCTCCCTGACCCGCCTCAGAGGAGAGGGTGCCTCGGCCTGATCGAGGCCGGAACGCGTGAAGGGCCTCGTCAGGAGGTCCTATGGCACACTCATCCCCCGCATTTGCCTTCCCCGATCGCATCGAGCCGCTGGTATTGTCCGCCGCCCGCGAGGTTCAGCGTCTCATCGAGGCGGACGAGACGGTCTCTCGCGCGCGCCTCAACAGCGTCCTCAGCCGGGAATTCGGTGGCAGCGACGCGGACGGCCGCTGGTCCGTGCGCGATGCCCATGCCGTGCTTGAGCTCGCCCAGGTGCTGTGGTTGCGCGATAGCGCAGGTCTCTCCCTCGGTTCATCGATGCGCGATGCGGAGGCGGTGTTCGCGCAGCTTGAGACCTTGCTGCCAAGTCAAACCGTCCGCAGCGAAGAGCAGATCGCGCTGCAACAGTTCGCGACGCCGCCGCGCATGGCCTGGCTCCTCTCCCGAGCCTGCGCGCTTCAGGGCAGCGAGACGGTGCTCGAACCGTCGGCCGGAACGGGAATGCTGGCGGTCTGGGCTGCGAACGCTGGTGCGCGCCTCATCCTCAACGACATATCGCCGCTCCGCCGCGATTGCCTCGTCTGCCTTTTCCCAGACGCGGGGGTGACCGGGCACGACGGCGAGCTCATCGACGAGTTGCTCGACCCTTCCCAAGTGCCGACCGCCGTTCTCGTCAATCCGCCCTATTCGCACGGAGTGGAGCGCGGGCACGACGGACATACGGGCGCGCGTCACTTGCGCTCGGCCTGGAAGCGGCTCGCCGCGGGTGGCCGTCTGGCCGCCGTCATGCCCGAATGGTTCGACGTGCATCGGTTCCTCGAAGGCGCGCAGGGACCGATCACTGTGCGCTTCAACGTCGCGGTGGAGCGGGGTTTCGTGAAGCACGGTACCTCGATCACCACTCGCCTCATCGTGCTCGACAAGGCCGAGGACGGGACAGCGCCAGTCATAGCGCGGAACAGCGATTTCGACGCGCTTTGTGATGTGGTCGATGCCATTCCGGCGCGGCCCGCGCCGCTTCCGGCGACGCCTGCCACGCTCATGCCCGCGCGCGCTCCGATCCGGCTGGCTGGGCTGGCGACCAAGCCCCGCCCCTTGCAGCCCAACGTGCCGGCAACGGCGCCTTCCAGCAAAGCCTGCACATATACGGCACTCGACGCGCCGGCTCCGATCGCGGAGCAGGTCGGGCATTATCTGCCCTATCGGCCGAGCCGGATCGTCATCCCCGGAGCGGTCGAACACCCAACGCCGCTCGTCGAGTCCGTTGCGATGGGCTCGATTACCGCGCCAGTCCCGACCGAAGTTCCGCAACTTCCCGCAGGCGTCATTTCCAAAGGGCTGCTCTCGGCCGCGCAGGCCGAAACGCTGATCTACGCCGTCACGGCACACGCCCGCGACCTCCCCGGACGCTTCGTTCCGCAGGACAGGGGCTGTTCGCTTGCACCAAGTCCTGGCGGCGCCGCCTACCGCATGGGTTATTTCCTCGGCGACGGGACCGGAGCCGGAAAGGGACGCCAAGTCGCAAGCGTTATCCTGGACCGCTGGCTGCACGGGGAACGGCGCCACATCTGGATTTCGAAGACCGAGGCACTGCTCGAGGACGCGCGCCGGGACTGGTCCGCTCTCGGCGGCCTTCCGATCGACATCCAGCCGCTCGGGCAGTGGAAACTCGGACACGAGGTGACGATGCGCGATGGCATCCTGTTCGTCACCTATCCCACGCTGCGCTCGGGAAGATCCGACGCCACGCGGCTCGACCAGATCCTCGAATGGGCGGGTGATGGCTTTGACGGGGTGATCGTCTTCGACGAGGCGCACGCGATGGCCAACGCCGCTGGCGGCGAAGGATCGCGCGGCCGCGTCAAAGGCTCGGAGCAGGGCATCGCCGGGGTGCGCCTGCAAAACCTGCTGCCGCGCGCACGCGTCCTCTACGCCTCGGCGACGGGTGCTTCCGACGTCAACAATCTCGCCTACGCGACGCGGCTCGGGCTGTGGGGACCGGAAACCGCTTTCGCCAACCGCGAAGCGTTCGTGAGCGATATCCGCGAAGGAGGGATTGCCGCGATGGAGCTGGTCGCCCGAGACCTGAAGTCGCTCGGTCTGTACACGGCTCGCGCGCTCTCGTTCGCGGGCGTCGAGTACGAGATCCTTGAGCACCAGCTCACCCCGGAGCAGATCTCGGTTTACGATGCCTATGCCGAAGCCTGGGCCATCATTCACGCCAACCTTCGCGAAGCGCTCCAGGCAACCCGGATCGTCGATGCGGACAGCGGCGATACGCTCAACAGCGGCGCCAAATCTGCGGCCCTGTCGATCTTCGAAGGCACCAAGCAGCGCTTCTTCGCGCAGCTCCTCCTGTCGATGAAGCTGCCGAGCCTGCTGCCCGCCATCGATGACGCGCTCGCCGAGGGACACGCTGTCGTCGTCCAGCTGGTCTCGACCGCTGAGGCCATGCTCGACCGGCGTCTGGCCGACCTGTCGGATGAGGAACGGGAGGAGCTCGAAATTGACCTCTCTCCCCGCGAATACGTGATCGACTATCTCGCCAAGAGCTTCCCGGTCCGCCTCATGGCGGTGTTCACCGACGAGAACGGCAATCCCCGCTCCGAGCCGATGATCGACGACGAGGGCCGGCCCGTCCTGTGCCGCTCGGCACTCGCCGCACGCGAGCGCATGATCGAGCAACTTTGCGCCCTGCCGCCGATCGCAACCGCACTGGACGCGATCATCGAACGGTTCGGCACTGATCGTGTCGCTGAGGTGACGGGGCGCAGCCGGCGGCTCGTGATAGGTCCCGATGGGCGGCAGAAGCTCCAGTCGCGCAGTCCGCGCGCGAATCTGAGCGAGACGCAGGCATTCATGGATGGCGAAAAGCGCATCCTGGTGTTCTCCGATGCGGGCGGCACCGGTCGCAGCTATCATGCCGATCTCGGGGCCAGGAACCGCGCCCGGCGCGTCCATTTTCTGCTCGAGCCGGGCTGGCGTGCTGATGCTGCGATCCAAGGCCTGGGGCGCACAAACCGCACCAACCAGGCCTCGGCTCCGCTATTCCGGCCGGTGACGACCGACGTGCGCGGGGAGCGGCGCTTCATCTCGACGATTGCTCGCCGCCTCGACAGCCTTGGCGCCCTCACGCGCGGGCAGCGCCAGACCGGCGGGCAGAATCTCTTCGATCCCGCCGACAATCTGGAAAGCTCCTACGCCAAGGATGCGCTCAATCGCTGGTTCGGGCTGCTCTTCATCGGCAAGCTCGAGGCGATAGGGCTCGCGAAGTTCCAGGAACTGACGGGGCTGGGGCTCGAAGGACCCGACGGCAGCATGGTCGACGACCTGCCGACGATCCAGCGTTGGCTCAACCGCATTCTCGCTCTGCCGATCGCACTGCAGAATGCCATCTTCGACGAGTTTCTCGCGCTTGTCGAAGCGCGGGTCGACGCGGCCCGACAGGCGGGAACTCTCGATCTGGGCGTCGAGACCATCGCCGTCGAGAACTTCGAAGTGCTGTCCGATACTCTGCTTCGTACCGATGCCATGTCGGGGGCGACGACGCACCTGCTCAAGCTGGAGATCGCAAGGGCGCTGAAGCCGCTTACACTGCTCAGGCTCGACGAGCTTTACGAAATTGACAGCCCCGGCCACCGGCCTCTGCGCAACGCCCGTTCCGGCCGTGTCGGACTTCTCGTTCCGGCGCGCAGCCTCCTGACCGACGAGGGCACGCGGATAATGCGGTTCGAAATGCATCGCCCGCTGAAGCGGGAGTATCTTACCGCCGACCAGCTCGAAGAGAGTTGCTGGGAGCCTCTCCCCGGGCCGGAATTCCGGCGCCTCTGGGAGATTGAAGCCGACGAGGCCGCATCGAGCCTCAAGCGCGAACGGCTCCATCTCGCGACCGGCCTGCTGCTGCCGGTCTGGGACAAGCTCCCATCCAACCATGTACGCGTCAGCAGAATTTGCGCCTCGGATGGCCGCTCGCTGCTGGGCCGCGAGGTCCCCGTCCACTGCGTTCCGGAGCTCTGCCGCGCCCTCGGGCTGGAGGGCGGCCACAAACTTTCGGCCGACGAGATTGTGCAGGCCGTGCTCGCGGCGGGGCGTTCGATGCAGTTGGACGGGCCGGAGGAACACATCCTCAAACGCAGCCTCGTAAACGGAAGCCAACGGCTCGAGCTAACGGGATGGGGCGCGGCCCGGCTTGACTGGTACAAGGCGCAAGGCTGCTTCACCGAGATCATTCGCTACCAGACCCGACTTTTCGTCCCGGTCGAGAGAGCGGCAGCCGTCATCTCACGCGTCAGCAGATGACCGTGCCAAGCTAGGCGCCGAGCCGATGAGGGTCGTTCGCGAAAGGCGCCTTGCCGTACGCTCGTCGGAACGCTGCGATTAACTCGCCCTCGACTTCCAGCGGCACCCTGCCGGGCGTCTCCCGCCACGCGACCAGCAACTGGTCGGTGCGTGGCAACTGCCAGATCAGGCGCCCGCCCCAATGGCCGATGGGCTTCCCGGCGCCGAAATCTGCGAATTGCGTGAGCCGGCGCTTTAGGCGGTCGGCCTTCCCGATGTAGACGACCTCCGCATCATCGACCCAATTGGCGCCAAGTGCTGCCAGCGACACGGTAGGATCCTTGCCCTTGAACCACCCTCCGCAGCTTTGCTCGGCGAACGTCGGCGGTTCGCTACAGCTGTAGGTGATTACATAAACTCCGCCCGACGAAGGGCAGGCGCTTTCCCTGATGGCGGGAAACGGGATCCAGCCGATGAAACCGGCTGCCTCCAATACCGGGCGTGTGAACTGCATGGAGAGGAGGTATCGCCTCAGTCGCTCCGGGACCAGTGGATATGGCCGTCTCATTTCGAGGATGATGGAAATGATTTGACTCTCGCACCACGAGCCGTCATTTCTACATGACTCGAAACGAGAACACTTGATGGACTCACATTTTGCAGTTTCCGCCTTGGGCGCACTGGCTCAGGAACATCGCCTCGCGTTGTTCCGGCTGCTCGTCCAGGCTGGGGAAGACGGAATGCCGGCCGGCGCGATCGCGGAAGCGTTGGGCGTCCCCAACTCGTCGCTTTCCTTCCACCTCGCCCAGCTAAGCAAGGCTGGCCTGGTGCGGCAGGAAAGGCGGCACCGGTCGATCATCTACCGGGCCGACTATGCCGCCATGAATGATCTCGTCGCCTACCTCATGGAGAATTGCTGCGCCGGCGCCGATTGCGGGACTGCCGCCGCCTGCGCAACCGACACCGCTCTGTCTGAAAGGAAATCCGCATGAAGCGCCTGCACGTGCACGTCGGGGTGAACGAACTCGACCGCTCCATTGGTTTCTACTCGACCCTGTTCGGTGCCGAGCCGACCGTGGTCAAGCCGGATTACGCGAAGTGGATGCTCGACGATCCTCGCGTGAACTTCGCCATCTCGACCGGCCAACATGCCGCCAAGGGCATCGAGCATCTCGGCATCCAGGTCGAAAACGACGAGGAGCTTGCGGAGGTCTATGGCCGCCTCAAGGCTGCCGACCGTCCTGTGCTCGAAGAGGGCGCGACCACCTGTTGCTACGCCAAGTCCGAAAAGAGCTGGATCGCCGATCCCGACGGCGTGGTGTGGGAATGCCTTCTTCACGAATGGCGAGGCCACCGTCTATGGCGATAGCCCTGCGCTCGCTGCCCTGTCCGACAATGCCGCCGAGAACGCCTGCTGCGCTCCCGCCATGCCGGCACCAAAGGTGGCCTTCTGCAAATGAGCGTGACCATCTACCACAACCCCGCCTGCGGAACGTCTCGCAACACTCTGGCCCTGATCCGCGCCACTGGCGCGGAGCCGCAGGTGGTCCATTATCTCGATACGCCGCCGAGCCGGGAAGAGCTGGTTTCTCTCGTCGACCGCATGGGGATCAGCCCACGCGACCTGCTGCGGCAGAAGGGCACGCCCTATGCCGATCTGGGGCTGGACGATCCGGCGCTCACCGACGACCAGCTTGTCGATGCGATGATGGCGCATCCGATCCTGATCAACCGGCCGATCGTCGTCGGGCCGAACGGCGTCAAGCTCTGCCGCCCATCCGAGGAGGTGCTGTCGATCCTCGACCGGCCGCTCGAAGCGGATTTCGTCAAGGAAGACGGCGAGGTGGTGCCCGCCAATGGCTGACCTGGCGGTGGCGACCAAGCCTGCCATGACCATCTTCGAACGCTACCTGTCGCTGTGGGTGGCGCTCTGCATCGTCGTCGGGATCGCACTCGGCGCGATGCTGCCCGGTGCCTTCGCCGCCGTGGCCGAGGCGGAAGTCGCGCGGGTCAACCTGCCCGTCGCGCTCCTCGTCTGGCTGATGATCATCCCGATGCTGCTGAAGATCGACTTCGGCGCGCTGGGGCAGGTCCGCCAGCATATGCGAGGCGTAGGCGTCACCCTGTTCATCAACTGGGCGGTGAAGCCCTTCTCGATGGCGCTGCTCGGCACCTTGTTCATCGGCTGGCTGTTCCGCCCACTGCTCCCCGCCGATCAGATCGAAAGCTACATTGCCGGCCTAATCCTGCTCGCGGCGGCGCCCTGCACGGCGATGGTGTTCGTCTGGTCAAACCTGTGCGACGGCGAGCCCCATTATACGCTGAGCCAGGTGGCGCTGAACGATCTCATCATGGTCTTCGCCTTCGCGCCCTTGGTCGGCCTGCTCCTCGGCGTCGCCTCGATCACCGTACCGTGGGACACGTTGCTGCTGTCGGTTCTGCTCTACATCGTCGTGCCGGTGATTGTCGCGCAGCTCATCCGCCGGCACCGGCTCGCCAGCGGCGGCCAGCCGGCGCTCGACGCCTTGCTCCGCCGTCTCGGCCCAGTGTCGCTCGTGGCGCTTCTCACAACGCTCGTGCTGCTGTTCGGCTTCCAGGGCGAGGCGATCCTCACGCAACCGCTCGTCATCGCACTGCTGGCCGTGCCGATCCTGATCCAGGTCTACTTCAACGCCGGGCTCGCTTACTGGCTGAGCCGCCGTTTCGGTGTCGCCTGGTGCGTGGCAGCGCCCGCCGCGCTGATCGGCGCCAGCAACTTCTTCGAACTAGCCGTCGCCGTGGCCATCAGCCTGTTCGGCCTGCAATCGGGCGCAGCCCTGGCGACGGTCGTCGGCGTGCTTGTGGAAGTGCCTGTCATGCTGTCGGTCGTCGCCATCGTGAAGCGCACGCGCGGCTGGTACGAATGCGAGGAGACGCTTGCCACCGACTGACTCCCACCAGAGCGCGCAGGAGTTCGCGGAGTTTTCTTGCTGCCTTGCAGCGTGCATAACTTCTCAGGATGACGCAATCAGCGCTACCGGCCGCATTTCTTCCAACATCCCTGATCGACGGGGTCGAGGCAGCAGCTTGCAATGCACTCGGGATTAAGCGCCTGCGTCATCGATCGGCTCTGCAATCGCTCAGGCTCGACCCCGGCGTCGACCTGGCCGAGCTGGTGCATCGGATCGTTTCATCGAATTGGAGCACCGGTCGCGCTGCCAGTAATAAGAACCGCTCGGGGCAAAATTGGCGATGGGCCCTCCAGCCGCAGATAGGCGAACGAAACCGCAGCCCGGAAGTGGTCCTTGAGCGAGCAATCGCTGGAGCGTGCGTGCGGGGCGGACGGATTGACTGGGCCAACCAGATTCCTGTCGCCTCCGGCCTGATCTCCGGGGCGGCGGACGGAAGACGCGCCCTTGATCTGGCGTACCGGAGCGGTGAGCGCCGCTTCCAGCTTATTGAACTCAAGATCGCAAGCGATACCCCGCTCTACGCGGCGGTGGAACTGTTGGGCTATGCCAGCGCGTGGCTGCTGGCGCGCGCAGACCCGCCGGCGCGTTCGTCCGTACTGCTCGAGGCCAAACATGTTGATTTTCGAGTCCTGGCGCCCGCGCCATACTACGCCCCCTTCGATCTCCTGCCGTTGGAGGCCTCGCTGAACGACGGTGTGTGCTCGCTGGGGGAGCGATGCGGTGTCAGCTTGTCCTTCGGTTTTGACGTGCTCCCGCCTCAACTTTCCCGTCCGCCCTTGCCGGATGACCCGACGCTCCTGGAGCTGCTCTCGCAACGGCGGCCGCTGCATGACGGAAACCGGCATGGATGATCTTTTCCTGCCCGGAGTGCCTCGACAGCACGTTCTCGATCGGCTCGCAGCGGCCGGAGGCAACGAAGTTGCTTCCGGCAAACTCGCTCACCAAGAAAGCTCGGCTGCACTGGCGGTCAACGCGTTCGGCTGGTTCATTGAACGGCCCTCGCGGTGTCCGTTGTTGCCGGGGGCAGCCCACGCCGGTCCCGCCGAGTCCGTCGAGGTGGAATACTGTGCCCGCTTTCCCTGGTCCGCCGGACGCCACCCGTGGCTCGACGCGGTCATTCTCACTTCGACCCACCTGATAGGGATAGAATCAAAACGCTTCGAACCCTTCCGCGACAAAAAGCAGGTCTCGCTGTCGGCCGCCTACGACAGGCCGGTTTGGGGTGATCACATGCGGGGTTACGGCATCGTTCGGGACAAATTGCGGTCCGGCGAACTAAGCTTTCGGCACCTCGACGCCGCGCAGCTCATCAAACATGCATACGGCCTCGTGACCGACGCCGACCGTGTAAAAAAGCGGCCACTGCTGTTTTACCTGTTCGCCGAGCCCACCGAGCGTTCTGGCCATGCGATCGCGGCCGAGGATCGCGCTCGCCATCGCAAAGAGATCGAGGCGTTAGCCTCCGCTGTGGATGGCGATGAGGTCGAGTTCCGCAGCGCGAGCTACCGCGAGTGGCTCGCTAACTGGCCCGCATCGGGAGATGCCCGGCACCATGCCGATGCACTCCTGGAGCGCTTCAATCCCTGACGGAGGGCGTGAGCACCACGCGCTGGCCGCCAGTGAACGAAGGTCCGGATCACAGCCCGACAAACCAGCCAAGGAGAGGAGAGAGAGCTCTGCCCTGAGCGAGCCATTTGGCCGTCGATGGTCGACGTGCCCGGCTCGCAGTCAGGAGACGACCGATGATCAAGACGATCCCGCTGAACAAGCTCGTTCAGTCGCCCCGCAATGTCCGGCGCCACAGCGATGCTGTCGCAGACGCCGAACTCAAAGCCAGCATCGCCGCGCGCGGCCTTCTGCAGAATCTCATCGTGCGGCCAGCCGCCAAGGGCAAGTTCGAGGTCGAGGCCGGCGAACGCCGCCGCCGCGCGATGCTCGAGCTTGTCGCGGACAAGACGCTCCCGCGCGACCATGCCGTCACCTGCCTGGTGATCGAGGATGCCGACGAGGTGGCCGTCGAGACCAGCCTCGCCGAAAACTTCCACCGTCTTGCCATGAACCCGGCCGACGAGGCACAGGCCTTTGCCTCGCTCGTCGAAGGCGGCGCGTCCAGCGAGGACGTGGCGCGGCGCTTCGGCCTCACCGTCCGCTTCGTCGAAGGCCGGCTGCGCCTCGCCCGGCTCGCGCCGATCGTCTTCGAGGCCCTCGCCTCCGGCGAGATCACGCTTGATATGGCGAAGGCCTTCGGCGCGACTTCGGACCAGGAGATCCAGGCGCGCGTGTTCGAGCAGGTCACCTCGGCCTATTACGCTCCCAGCCCAGACAGCATCCGGCGCATGGTGCTGTCGGGCACGGTCCGGGGCAGCGATCCGCGCGCCCGGCTCGTCGGACGCGACGCCTATCTGGCCTCTGGCGGCCGCATCGAGCGCGAGCTGTTCGATGACGACGACAGCGAATCCTGGGTGGACGTGGCCCTGCTCGAGAGCCTGGCCCAGGCGCGCATGGAAGAGCACGCCAGCGCGGTCGCCGCCGAGCAGGGGCTTGCCTGGGTCAAGCCGACCCTCGACACCTACGCCACCCACGACCTTGTCGGCGGACTCGTGCGGCTCCCCGCAGAGCCTGCGCCGCTGACCGAGGCGGAAATCGCCCGGCTCGACGAGCTCGACGCCTCCTACGACGAGCACGCCGCGGTCCTCGAAGACGAGGAGAGCGCCGAGGAGGTCGTGGCGGCTGCCGAAGCGGCGATCGAGGCGATCGAGCGCGAGTGCCAGGACATCCGCAATCGGCCGCCCGTGCTCGCGCCGGAACTCAAGGCGGAGGCGGGAATGATCCTGACGCTTTCGCGCGACGGCACCCCGGTTCTCCAGCCGGTGTTCTACGGCGAGCACAAGGACGAAGCAGAAGCGGGGGACGACGAGATCGAAGTCGTCGCCGGGGATGGCAGCGAAGGCCGACGCCGGTCGGCCCTGTCGAAGCGGCTCGTCGACGAGCTCGCGATGCAGCGCCGCGACGTGCTTGCGCTCCATGTGGCTTCCGACCCCGGCCTTGCACTCGACTTCCTGGTGTTCACGCTCGCCGATGCCGACACGCACGACTGGCGTTCGCGGTCGGCAACGACGCTGCGGGGCAGCGCGCCGGCCGGTCCGATCGTCGGGTTCGAGGCCAAGGATGCACCCGCGACCGCCGCGCTTGCCGAGCTCCGGACCGGACTCGACGAGAGCTGGCGCTCCGGCGAGGACGCCGCGGCACGCTTCGACGCGTTCCGGCTGCTGTCGGAGGAAGACCGGGGCGCGTGGCTCGGCTTCGTCATCGCGCGCACGCTCGAGGCGAGCCTCAATATGGCCGGGGAACGGCGGATTGCCTTCCAGGACCATCTCGGCTCCCTGATCGGGATCGACACTGCCCAGTGGTGGCGGCCCACCGCCGCCAATTACTTCGACCGGGTGTCGAAACAGGTGATCCTCGACGCGCTGGCCGATGTCGGCGGGGCCGAGCTCTCCGCGCGCTTCGCCTCGGTCAAGAAGGCCGATCTCGCGGCGAGCGCCGAGCGCGTCTTTGCGGGGACCTACATCACCGAGGCGGAGGTGCGCGAGCGTGCGCTTGCCTGGGTGCCGGAGGTCATGCGCTTCCCGTCTTCTTCCTCTGGCGAGCCCGAGGCAGAGTCGCCACTCGCCGACGATGACTCGGGAGCCAGCGACGCCAACCAGACCCCGCACGAGCTGGCTGCCTGACCTCCTCCTGACAGGCAGTCCACTCGCTCCGGCGAAGCGGTCCCCTGCGCCCCCCGCAGGGGGCCGCTTCTTGCTTGGGCCGAGAGAAGAGGAGGCGCGGGGGTCAGCGGCGCCGGCGGCGAACGCGCCGGCCGGCCGGATCAGGAGACCCATCATGGCCTTTCGCAAGTCCCAGTCTGGCGGGCAGTCCCCCGCCGCCCGCATCACCCAGGAGATCATTGCCCGGCTCGAGGCTGGCACCCGGCCCTGGATCAAGCCCTGGCGCGGGCTGCCGGTCTCGCGTCCGCTGCGCGCCTGCGGCACGCCTTATCGCGGCATGAACGTGTTCTGGCTGTGGATGGTCGCCGACATGTGCGGCTACGCCTCGCCCTTCTGGATGACCTTCAACCAAGCGAACAAGCTCGGCGGCCAGGTCCGCAAGGGCGAGAAATCCACCATCGCCATCTTCTACAAGAGCTACGTCCGGGAGGTTGAATCCGCTGAATCCGGCGAACCGGGGGTGGAGACACGGCGCCTCCTCAAGGCTTATCCGGTCTTCAACGCCGATCAGGTCGACGGCCTGCCCGCTCGCTTTCATCCGGCCGCGGCTATCGAAATCGTCGAGCCGGAAGGGCGCAAGCGCGAACTCGACGCCTTCTTCGCACGCATACCGGCGGCACTCCGGCACCAGGGAGACGGGGCCTACTACGAGCCCGTCGCGGATCGCATCACGATGCCGCCGCCGCACCTCTTTTCCGGTTTCGACCACTATTACGCGACGCTCGCCCATGAGCTCTCGCACTGGACGGGTCATTCGAGCCGCCTCGGGCGGGACCTCAGGAACCGCTTCGGCTCGGCCGCCTATGCGGCCGAAGAGCTCGTCGCGGAGCTATCGAGCGCCATGCTCGGGGCGGAACTCGGTCTTCCCGTGGCCCATCTCGACAGCCACGCAAGCTACATCGACCACTGGCTGAAGCTGCTCAGGGACGACGACCGTGCGGTCCTGACCGCCGCGGCCCGGGCCGAGGAAGCGTCGAGCCTTCTCCTGAAGCTCGGCGGCCGTGAGACCGCCGTGGCCGAAGAGCCCGGCGACGACGCGCTGGCCGCCTGAGGGAGGACGCCATGAGCCGATCGGTAAGTTATCCCAGCGGCGCCATTGTCGCCTTCACCGTCCTTGAGGTCGAGCGCGACGAGGATTGGGAGTTCGAATACAAATGGCTGCGCGATGACCTCATGGAGCGCGCGGCGGCCGCCTTCCCCTCGCTCCTGCAGCACGACGGCTGGCGGGGCCGCGAGGATCGGATCCTGCTGCGCAACGCCTATGCCGACTTCGGCGTCTCGATCTACGGCGGCCTCGTCGCGGTGTGGATCGCCGAGCGCGACGACGGCGCCTATTGGGATGCCGACTGCAGGACTGCCCGGTCGCCGCGAGCACAACGCTGGCTCCGCCAGATCGCCAGCCGCTTCGACCACCTGTTCGGCGACTACGACTGCCTCGGACGCATGTCCAACGGTGAAGCCGTCTATCGCAAGCGTGCCTGACCCCGGGGCGGGAAAAGCGACGCCCCTGCCCCTTTCCGTCACGGCGCCTGCTTCCTCCGGTCGTGGCACGCGCCACGCGAGAGAGGCCCTGGGCCAGCCGGCCGGGTCCGCAACCCGGCCTCGCCAGGCCCGTGTTGGCCCGGTCCCTGCGGGCCCGGGCCCGCCCGCGCCAGCCTGACGATGCGGGTTTCCCCTCCGGGTGCGGAGCCCGGCCTTGAAGCTGGCCCTGACGGGCTCTCGCTGCCGCGGCCATGACGGCCTTCCCTGGCAGCGCCAACAGTCAGGAGGACAAGATGCACAGCTCATTCGCAGACCAGCTCGCCGGGCTCGACCTTTCCGGCTTTTCGATCGGTCCCGCGCCGGTCTCTTCCGACGATTTTCCGCTTCGCGAAGCGGTCGTGCAGACGCTCGAAGCAGTCTGGTCCGATCTCTTTGCCATGATCTCGGGAACCGCGCTCGAGGCCGACGCCGAGGATCTCGGCTGGGCCTTCGTCAACATCTTTCACCGGTCCGCGACCCGCAAGTCGACGGCGCTCGACCGCGCCACCGACGAGGTCCGGGCGCTCATCGCCACCGCCGACGGTTCCGAAGTCCAGACGCACGAACTCGAGACCCAGGTCGAGCGGGCGCAATGCGCCGAGGCGGCGATGCTGGCGCTCGAGGAAATGCGCGAGGTCGCCGCGGCGCTCTACCTCAATGAGTTCGGCTCTTCGTGGAAGCCCGTTTCGAGCTCGCGCTTCAATCACAGCGCGATGCTGACCTCCGCCCTGGTCGAGGGACGCGACTTCCTGCGCGCCCGCGCCGAAGCCAAGCGGCGCGCTGCAATGCCGGAAGGGACGCCGGTGATCTTTGCCGGCGGGCGTACCCGCCATGCGACGGAAGCGGACGCGCTCGCGTTCGCCAACAACGTCTGGGCCACGCTGGACAAGGTTCGCGACCGTGTGCCCGACATGGTCCTGATCCACGGCGGCGACAGCAAGGGCGTTGACCGGCTCGCTTCGTCCTGGGCCGAGCGGCGGCAGGTGCCGCAGGTGACGTTCTCGCTCGACATGCGGCTCGGCGCGCGCGCCGGCTTCAAGCGCAACGAGCGCATGCTCTCGCTCGATCCGCGATACGTGGTCGCGTTTCCCGGCAACGGCGTCCTCGAGCGGCTGGTCATCGAAGCCAAGGCCCGGCGGATCACCGTCGTCGATCGGCGGGGCCCGCTCGGGACATGCCCGCGCAGCACGGCGGTCGCCGCCGAGTAAGGCGCGCGCGCCTTCGCGCCAGCGCCAACTCGGCGCTGGCGCAGCTGCACCAGAGGGGAGGCATCGGCTGCCTATGCGGGCTGGGCAGCGGACGTCCAGCCGGCAGTACAGGAGAACTTCCCATGAAAGATTTCCAAGCCGCGATCGCCGAGTTCGCGGTTCGCCAGGCCGAGCGTGACGCCCGGGCGCAGAGCGAGATCCAGCATCTCAAGGCCGTCGTCATCCCCCCGTTGCGGACGGCGGGAATCGCCCGCGTCGAAGTCCGCTTCGACGGGTATGGCGACAGCGGCGCTGTCGAGGAATGCGCCTGCTACGATCCCGCCAACGCTTCGGTTGCTTGTCCCGACGCTGCTGTGGAACCGTTCCGTCCGGAGGCCTCGGAGGATAACGCGGAAGCCGAGGCGCAATCGCTGACGGCGGCGCTTGAATCGCTCGGCTATCTCGCGCTCGAACGCCACCATCCCGGTTGGGAGCTCAACGATGGCGCGTACGGCCAACTCGTCATCGATGTGGCTGAGGCGAGCTTCACGCTCGATTGCAGCCTGCGCTTCACCGCCACCGACGATCACTCGACAGAGCTTTAGGAGAAGGGAGATGGCGCATTGCTATTACCACGCGCTTTCCTCGGTGCGGAAATGGGGCGGCAACGTGGAGGATTATCTCCCGCTGCACCAATGGTTCGACCAGTCGAAAGCGATCCTCGCCGACCCCAGGCACCGCGCGCTGCGGCACCATGCCGAGGGGATATTCATGTTCGAAACGCTGTTCGGAGCGACCATCGTCAACGCCGACGGTCGGTCGGTCCCGGTGCGCCTTGTCGGCGAGCAGCACGTGCGTGAGGACCTGGGATCGATCCCCTCGTTCGCGGACTGGGCGCGCCTCATCACTCCCCAGGCCTGGATGCTTCGCGGGCATCGTCTCGACGAGCCCGTCGAGCTGTCAGGCGATCGTGCGGCTCGCGGTGACGTCGTCCCATCCAGCGGCCCTTCTTCCGTGGGCGGCCGGTCTCGCATCGCGATTTGAAGCTGCTCCGCGGCGGTTGCAGATATGGGCGAACGGGTGTCGGCCGGTCGAAACGGAACGGGCATGGCGGTCCTGTCGAAGGCATCCGCGACCAACCCGGCTCTCAAGCAAACCTGTCCCTGAAGCAGCCCCGTCGAGGCGCGCAACCCGGATCCGGTCCGGCCGTGTTGCCGGGCATGCGCCCGGCTGCCCGCACCACCCGAACCGTCTCCAGGTTCCCCTTCGGTGCGCTTCGCCGTGGGCCGCTTCTGCTCGGGTTTGCAGCCGGGATGGACCCGGATTGCTCGATCAGGAGAAGACCCATGACCAACCTCGTTATCCTCGTCGGCCGCATCGCCCGCGATCCCGAAACCCGCACCACCAACGGCGGAACCAGCATCACCTCGATCTCGGTGGTGACCGACCGTCCGGCCAGGAAGGACGGCAAGACCTACAAGGACGAGAACGGCTACACCGCCAAGGAGAGCGAGTTCCATCGCGTCACCTGCTTCAACGGGCTCGGCCAGAACGTCGCCAAGTATTGCACCAAGGGCCAGCTGGTGACCGTTGAGGGTCGGATTCACTACACCTCGTGGGACGACAAGGACGGGGTCAAGCGCTACGGCTGCGAGATCATCGCCGACAAGGTGGACTTCCTCTCCAAGGGCCGTTCGAGCGCCAACGAGGGCGCGCCCGACATCGACGAGGACTGATTGTCCCGATCCCGCGACAAGGCCCCGGTGGCACAGGCCATCGGGGCCTTTTCTTTCGCCTGACTGCACGGCGGTGCGGGGCATCGAACCCACGCACCGCCGCGTCTGCCCATCAGGTGGGAGCGATGCGCTTCAGCGTCTCGTCGATCCCGAGCGCCATCGATGCGCGGACGAGCTGGCGCAGCTGCGCCGGCTCGATCGTCTCCGCGCCGCATTCGACGAGCAGCTTGCCGAGTTCGGCGGCAGCTTCCTCGCGGAGCCGGGCTTCACGGGTATCGAGCTCTTCGCGCTGTTCGCGCAGCTTCTTGAGCGCATCCCGAGCGCTCGGTTTGGACCTGGCCATGTGTCGTACCTTTCGCTGGCCGTTGGTCCCCTCCAGAACCGATTCTGCCATTGTCGCGGCGTGTAGGAAAACGGTTTGTGAGGCGGGCGAATGCACACCCGCAACCGTGGGGAGAGGTCTCTCTCGCAGAGTTTTCAAGTGTGATGCGGGCTTGGGGGCCGCGTCAAGGACGACGGGGCCCCACCATTTTTGCCGGGGCGAGCCCCGACAAAAATCGTTTCCCCCATCGCCGCTTCGCGGCCGCGTGTTCCTCGCGGTCCCTGACCCGGCCCGTCACCCACATCGCGAATCTCCTGATGCGACGCATCGAACATCAGGAGGACAGTCATGTACGCTTCATCGAACATTGCCCGTGCCGGATACCAGGCCGATCAGGTAGCCTTCGTTGCTGCCCTTGACCGGGCCCATGCCAGGTCCTTTCACAGCTACTTCACCCAGTATGTCCTGACCGACGACGAGACCGGCTACATAGCGGTCGACGAGGGCGACTATGGCGCGCTGCCCAAGACGATGCTGGACCGGGTCGTCGACACCGTGCCGACCAAACTGACCGACGAATTCTGATGCCGCTTTCGAGAGGAGGAAGTCCGTCCAGGGCTTCCTCCTTCCTTTTTGCTCGGCTCCCTTTGCACTACGCCATAAAGGCACTCAGGGGGCTCTCTTGGTGTCCTTCGAAGCATCTTCCGGGGCATCGATCCGCTCGAGGCGCTCGGGCATATCGAGCAGCCTGAGCGCCGCCGCCGAGATCGCCTCCGCCTGGGTCGGAAAGGCCTCGGCCGAGCTGATCGCAACGCCGTCCGGATAGGTGACGGTCGCCTGGTAGCCGTTTCCCTTCGGCGTCGCGCTCAAGGTTACGCTGGCCATCCCGCACTCCTTTGCCGGGGGTTTCCTGCGCGCGATCTTACCTGCTGGACTGCACTATTCCCACAGCGCTCGCCTCCTCAAGGGGCAGCGGTTTGCCCGCTCGCGCGCCTCTGGTAAGCGGGAGCAAGTCCGCCCGGTCCGCTTCAGGCCAACACACTGGTTCCAGCCTGCTAAGTTGGGGACAGGGGGGCACACCGTACGCAGTAAGACTGCCATGGTATGGGAAAAAATGCTGTAAAATCAGTGCGTGAGATGCTGGAAGTGCTCGGCAGCAGGCATGCTGTTGAAGGCCATCCGGTCCCCGCAAATGACGGGAATTCCGCGACTTTTGAGGGCAGTTTTGCTAGTGACGATTGCCATATGGTCCCCAGGCGGCGAAAGCCCGGGCGCCGGGCACTGCTCGATGGCAATTTCGCGCGGCGCAAGCTGCCGCTTCGCGAGACCGAATACTGCATCTGGGATACCGAGCTTGCCGGGTTCGGCCTGCGTGTCAGGCCAAGCGGCAACTACTTCTGGTTTGTCCGCGTACGACATCGGGGCAAGCATCGCCGGATTTCGCTTGGCCGAACCGATGAGCTCGACGCTGCCGTAGCAAGGGCACAAGCGCGGCGCATTCTTGCCGAGGTGGCGCTGGACGGTCTGCCCAAGCGTGCCGTGGTCAAAGCCACGCCAACGCTTTCCGATTTCGTCGAAACCTATTGGGACGACCTGTCGCGGGTCTGGAAGCCTTCGACGATCAAGCGCAACCGGAATGCGTGGCGGCTTTCCATCGAGCCGGAATTTGGCGCGATGCGGGTGGCGGACATCATGCCCGCCGACATCCACCGCTGGCGTGACGGTTGCTCCGGGGCAGGCGAAACGAGCTTCAACCGCGCCGTGCCGGTTCTCGCCTCCCTCATGAAATACGCCGAGGCGCTGCGGATGCGGCGCAAGGGATCAAATCCTTGCCGAGGAATGCCGCGCTTCAAGCGCCCGAAGATGGAGCGATACCTTACGCCCGCCGAGTATCGCCGCCTGGGCGCGGCCTTGCGCGAGGCTGAGGCTGAGCATCCCATACCGGTTGCGATGGTTCGGCTGCTGATGTTCACCGGCGCGCGGTTGGGCGAGATCAGGTTTCTTCGATGGGGAATGGTGAAACCGCCCCGGCTCGTGGTGCCCGACAGCAAGACCGGACCAAAAGTCATTTGGCTCAACTCACAGGCGCTGGAGGTACTGGCAGGATTTGAGCGCCGTGAAGACGACGCGCTGGTGTTAGTCAACTCAAGGGGCAAGCACCCGGTCAACATCGAGCCGTGGTGGTATAGTCTGCGCCGACGCTGCGCGATGCCCGATTTGCGCGTCCACGATCTGCGGCACAGCTTCGCTTCGACCGCGATCATGGACAATGTGCCGCTGGCCACCATCGGCAAGCTGCTTGGCCACGTCTTGCCGGAAACAACAGCGAAGTACGCGCATCTGTCCGATGACGTGATCGGCGATGCCGCCGAACGCATTTCCGGCTCGCTGGCACAGGCGATCGGACTGCGGCCATGACCGCTGCCAGCCTCAAGCGCATTGTCGAAGAGGCGCTGGCCGAGGTTGGCGCATCGGTAAACTTCAGGCTCGTTCCCAAGGGCAAGGCACGGACGACGACCTGGCTCGGGATCGAGCACGGCTTCGGCATCCGTCACTATCCCAGCGGACGGAACGTCTACATCGTCCAGACCCGGATGGGCGGCAGGCTGCGCACCGTGACTATCGGCCCGGCTTCGGTCCTCACGCGCCATCAGGCGCAAATGGTCGCGCGCCGCGTTATTGCCTACGCGCAGGTCGGACGCGATCCGGCCACGGATCGCAAACGCATTCGATCCGCGCCGAGGTTTGACGATTTTCTTGACGAATACTGGACCCGCTGGTCGCCACGCTGGAAAGCCTCAACGCTCGATTCACACACGCGCTACCGGCGGCTCTACCTCGACGACGCTTTCAAGGGCGTCTTCATCGACGAGGTCAACGAAGAACATGTGACCAAGTGGTTTGCCGAGCTTAACAACCGCACCGGTCCGGGTGCTGCCAATCGGACCCTCGAAATCCTCAAGCACATGCTCAACAAGGCTGAGGCGTGGGGATATCGATTGGAGAATACCAACCCGTGCCGGTCGATCCGACCGAACCGCAAACGCCAGTGCGAGCGGTTTTTGACGGTTGAAGAGCTGGGGCGCGTCGGCATCGAGCTTGCGAAGCTACGGGAGAGCGACGATCTGACCGCCCGCTGTGAAGGCGCGGCAATCACCTTGCTGCTGCTGACCGGCTGTCGCCGGGGCGAAATACTCAATTTGCACTGGGGCGATGTGAAAGGAAATCGGCTGAACCTTCGCGATAGCAAGACTGGCCCGCGCACCGTCTGGCTCGGCTCCGCCGCGCGCGAGGTGATCGCCGACATTCCGCGCCACAAAAAACTGCCTTGGCTGTTCTGGAACTACCGCTACCGGCGGCAAATGCGCGATGTGGCCTGGGCTTGGAAAGGCATCCGCGAACGCGCAGGTCTCGGCCATGTCCGCATCCATGACCTGCGACACACCTTCGCCAGTCACGCCGCCATGAACAAGGAAACGTTGCCCATGATCGGGAGGCTGCTCGGTCATGCGAACCATCAATCCACGGCTCGTTACGCTCACCTGGATGATGACCATCTGCTAGACGCGGCCCAGCAGATTGGCGATGCCGTCGATAGGCTGTTGCAAGGACAATAGGCGAAGCCAGTTTGATGGACTGAAACAGTAGGCTATTGTGAGTTGCGAACCTAAACGGTCGGGAGAAAATGATTGCGCGCATATGTTGCCCGACCAGCATTGGTTCTCTGTTTGTTTTTGCTGGCCTCCTGCCAATATCTTGGCGCTTCATTTCCTAAGGTCGATCGCGATAAGCTGGAGATCAGCTTACAGCGAACTGCATGTTTCGGGTCATGTCCGGATTACAAAGTTACGATCGCAGGGAATGGTCGCGTGGTCTTTGAGACCACACCGTACTTGAACCGTGATGATGTCGCGAATGTGCATCGCGCCTTCTCGACAGAGACTGGAGTTCGAGTTCCTGGCACTCACCATACGACGGTAGAGCCGCAGGTGATCGACCAACTCTTGGCGCAATTCGAGCAAGCGAGATTCTTCTCCCTTCGCGATGAGTATCGGGCGGAGGTTACCGACAATCCGACGTATGTGGTGACCATTGATACGGGCAATGGGCGGAAAACCGTCGTCGATTATGTCGGCAAGGAAGCGGGGATGCCCGAGTCATTGACGGCGATCCAAAATGCAATTGATGCGGCGGCAGGAACTGATCGCTGGATCAAGGGCACACCACAGGTCATCCCGTTGCTCCAAAAAGAGGGCGCTGACTTCGCTAGCGTTCTGGGGCTCGAACTTATGGACGCCGCCGCGGAGCGTGACGACGTGGTGACTATGCAGCGCTTGAAGGATTTGGGTGCTCCCGTTTTTCTGGCGGAAGGACCTAGCCCATTGAGGACAGCGATCTACGAAGGACATAACGACTCGATTAGATGGCTTATTGCCAACGGAGGGATAGCAGACGAAGCGCAATGGAAGAGCGCGATGCTGCAGGCTGTCGATTCTGACAATCACGCAGCGTTTGGAGCATTGCATCAATCGCCACGATCACGTCAGATTGACGGAGCTTTTGCAACAAAGCTTCTATCGAGCGCGGCTTCAAACGCGGACCCTCAAATCGTTGGCGAAATGCTTCGCTTGGGTGCAAACCCCAACGGAGATGAGAATAGTCGCTTTCCAACCGACCCACCGCTTTTCGAAGCGGCCAACGGATTGATGAGCAACGATGACAATCATCCTGCCGCTGATCGTAGGGCAGTTGTCCGGCAACTCCTAGCTGCCGGAGCTAGCATCGAGCATTGCCAGAACGGCTACTGCGATAGCGTCTTGTGGCAAGTAAGTGATGTCGGAGTAGCGAGAATGCTACTGGACGCTGGGGCGGATCCGAACTTCAAAGACAATGAGGGAGAGCATCTTCTCTTCAACATTTCGGATGAAGACGTTGCCCTTCTCCTAATTTCTCGCGGGGCAGACCTGAAGGCCATCAGGCCTGCAGATGGGAAAACCCTGAGAGGATGGAGCGAGTACCAGAAATGGCCGAGAGTTCTCGAAATGCTTGATCGGGCTGGGCTATAGTTCAATCGTCCGGGGAATGCTTAGTGAATTTAAAGATCCGAGTTATCGTTTTGCTTGTAGCGTCGCTTGGTGCGGCCGCCGCGCCAGTATCTGCCGGCGATTTGGCTGGTCCTGGCCGCTTTTGTGGTTACTCGCCGATCATAGACCTACTCGAAGGTGAAAAGGTGACCACCTTACAAGGCGGTATTCACGGCGGCAGCTTCCGCTGGGACGGAGCTTTCGGATCGCTTGAGGTAAATGGAATCGGCTGGGCTAGCCGTCCGAAAGGTCGGATCGTCTCCGAGCAAACTGATGTTCGGCCAGCCCGTTTCGCCCAGCGACGAACGGATGGCCGCTATCAGATAGCCATCTGGAACGGGCGGCATGGAGCCGCCTATTTCACTTCTCCTAATCGTTTCACCCGGCAGCAGATCGAAGCAATTGAGCGGGTGCGCCTGTTCGAGGAAGGCGAGACGCCAGAGGGCTGCAATTTGCGCACGGTGTTCTCGTGGGAATGACTTGCTTCCGGTCGTATATCGAAATCACCCACCGCTGAGACACTCACCTTTTAAGTGTTACGTTGTTGCCTTCTTCGGCGCGAGCAACAACGTCTCCGGCCCGATTTCATCTTTCGAAAGCTGCGTGTGATCTGACAACACGTCCCTAAATGACTGCCACGCTTCTGTCGGCCCAAGGCGTGCGCCTTGTGCCGCAAACGCCCCAATGCTCCGCGATGCAACGATCCTGATCAGGTCGCCGAACGTCTCGACCTCATCGGGCAATTGGATTGGTGCACGCCGATAAAGCCCGATTCCGAGAGCGGCGGATGGAAGAGCAACCCACCACGGCATACCGATGGCGAAGAGTCCGAGTGGCAGCGCCAGAACAAGCAGCAGTGCCAGGCATCCCCAAAAGGTGATGTATTGCGGTGGAGGACGCAGTCCGCATTCGGTTTCGATGATTTGGTGCAGTTTCCGGACAGGCACAGCGCTCAGCGCTGAGATCGATGTTTGCGGCTTCAGGGCGATTGCGGAGTGCGGCTGCAAAGCCCGCCGTAGCTGATAGAAGCACATCGCGGTCGCGCATGACTGCCCGCTAGGCGTTTCCGGGAGGCGGGCTTCGATGAGTTCGAAGAGCTGCCCCACCGTTGAACATCGCTCGATCTCGTCGTCCGCCAAACGGACGCCAAAGGCTTCCTCGACGTCTTCGATAAGATCGACGTCGTCGAGATCACCAGCAAGACCGAGCGATGAAGTCATTGGCTGTCCATCGAGCTCATTCCCCGAACAAGACGCTGAAGAACGCCTGATTACGCTTCTTGGCGTTGGCAATCAGCGTGTCATAGCCCATCGCCTGAATGAAAATCTGTTCGTTATCGCGATATCGAACGTAGATGCTCGGATTCCAGTCATTCTTGAAGTCGTGCAGCGAGAGCACCTTGGCAAGCGAAGGCTTTATGTCCGCAATAATATAGCCAAACCGGCGCACCACGCCGGAAAAAGCAAAGTGAGTGCCATCGGTTCGTGCTATGCCGCCCGCGGCAGTCGCATCGTCCAAGGTTTTGAGCACCTGCATAACCGGGTCATGCTTGATGTCGCCAAATCGGTAGTCGTCGCGGCTAGGCTTCTTGAACTCCACGATCGTAATGGTTGTGCCGTCATTATCGCCAAGCACGAGGCTTTCGTCGAAAAAGGCCAGGTCCGGGATCTTGTCTCCCTTCTTCCTGCCTTTCCCATGCATCGCGCGATCGCTCGATATATAGGGCAGGAAGGCGAGAGCATCGTCGATCAGCCAGAGGTTGTGCTCGAAATAGTCACTCTCGACGTTGTCGGAGAACCGCCTGAAGACGAGATCGTGGATGGTATCTTCGGGGGCGTGTGTGCCCGAAGCACCGTACTTTCTCGCCGCCTCGATGAGCTCAATCACCTTCTTTCGATGGACAACATATTCGGCCAAGGCCTCCTTGTTGTTCTCATCGATCTTATCGACGATCTCCTTGATCCTCGACATATAATCTTCGGGATTGTTCGCCGCAATTGTGATCGCCTTGGTCAGATCGCGCGATGCCCGATACCGCTCGATGGCCAGATTGGAAACGAAGTCCTGAGCCTTCCAATTGTTCGGTTTTCCGGCAACGTATTCCGAGATTGAACGCCCCTTCAGCCCGATCCTCAAAATCGGGTTTTCTTGAAGGGCGGCCTGCAATTCCTTTGACTGGGCCTTTTTGATTTTAATTATCTGCTCGTTCTCGGTCGACTGAATGACCGATCCAACCTGCCCAACGATCTCTTCAATTGTCGCAGGCGAGATGTTTATGCCAGTCCGCGCATCGTTGAGGCGGGTTTCGAAGGCTGCCGAACGAACCACGGCGATCACGATATAGGCTTGGTTATTCTCGTCGGAAAAAGCCGACTGGCCAAGCAAGTTGGTCAAGTCTCTCGGGTGACCAACGATCCGATCGCCGGCCGCGAAAAGGAGGCAGTGATTTTTGAACGAGCGCGTGCGAGGAACCTTTGTCAGCGAATACTCTATCGCCTCGGTCTTCCCGTCGATGACACAGTCGAAAGTTCCAGATTCCGACTGAACGAAAACATCTTTGAAATGGCTGGTGATGCTCTCCGGTTCACCGCCGTCGAAGCGCAGCGTGATCTCGGGAAGCCACTTGTAGAGGAAATGTGGGAGGAAGTGGCTACCGATATGATCGGCAATATCGTTGCGATCGAGAGCGGCTACGAGCTCCGACCATTCCGGCAGTGGTTCGTCGTAATCGACACGCAAGCCCAAGTGCTTGAAATCAGGCTCCCCATCATGGAAGATGAGCTCGTTTTCCCGCTTGATGTCAAAACGGAAGGTGCGTTTTGCCGCCTTTGGGAAAGAGTCATATCGGCTCGAATAGAGAACCCTGTTGAAGACCTTAAACGCGATAAAGCGGCCAAAACCACGTCCCTTCTGTTTGAGCTTATGACCGGAAAACGGTGTCTTGAACCACGTGTAGTTTTCGTCATCGAGCCCAACGCCATTGTCCGTGACCGAGATCAAGATCCGCTTTGGGTCGTTGATGTTCTCAATGGAAATCTCGACCTTCCCATCATCCCGAGCGGTATCTGGGAATCGTGCCTCGATCCCATGCATGGCGTTTGACACTGCCTCCAAGGTTGGCAGCAGAAAGCCATGGAGGTCTTTGCTCACATGTGTGCGCTCGAGAACCGCCACCATGTCTGGCTTGACCAGCGTGTCAGTCTCGGTCGCCATATCTAGAATCGTTCCCCCCGTAGTTTGCGTGCCAGTTTGGCGCTCGAGGTCCGCAGGCGCAAGCTATGCCACTGCATTCCGCAGTAAGCGCACACCAATCACAGCCTCGGATCGACCGGTTCGCTCTCCATCGCCAGCACTCCGAATACGCATTGGTGCACGCGTGTGAGCGGAGCGTGGTCGACGAAACGTTTCAGCGCCTCGATCCCCAACGCGAATTCGCGCAATGCCATTGACCGCTTCTGGCCAAGTCCTCGTTTTTTCAGCCGCTCGATGTTGCCTGGTCGGTCGTAGTGCGGGCCATAGATGATCCGCAGATATTCGCGCCCTCGACACTTGATGGCAGGTTGCAGAAGACCGCGCCGACCGCGAGCGATGAAATCAAGCGGCTTGACCACCATGCCTTCGCCACCCTTGGCAGTCATGGCTTCCCACCAGTCGATTGCCTCTTTGACCTGAACAGGATCGTCCAGATCGAGAGCTCTATATTCGGTCGCAAGCAGCAGGTTTGTATCAGCCGCACACAGCCTGTGAGCCATTCCCATGTGCCACAGATGATCTTTGTCGGAATGTACCTGACCCTCAGATGCCAAAAGATGAAACGGTGCGATCTTCAGGTCTGCGATGCCCTCGAACGGGTGGACATACCGATTGTATGCTTCGCGATAGCTCGCCGCGTCTTCGACGCGCTGGGACACTCGCGCGCCCAAGTCTTTGACATCCACACCACGTGCGATGGCAGCCTGCAAAGCGGCATCGAGAGCAGACAAACCAGAGTTGGCGGCTGCGCCAACTGAAGCGTATTGGCCGCGCACAAGCGCACCGGCCTTCATGCTCCAAGGCATGATTTCACAGTCCCACAGGACCCAATCGGTATCGAGTTCAGTCCACAGGCCCGAACTCTCCATCGCCTGGTCCACCCGGTGCAGAACCGACGCCTCCAATTCGGCATCGTTGAAAAAGCGCCGACCGGTTCGGGTCACGATGGTCCCTCGCGAACCATCGTGAACGCCAAAACGCTTGGCTGCGCTTTCCTGGGTCTTCGACAGCACAAAGAGCGCGCGAGAGCCCATGTGCTTTTCTTCAAGCACAAGGTTTCGCGCACCCTTCGACCCGTAATAGGCGAAGGCCTCTTCCGGCCGCTCTAGCCACCCTTCCTGTGCGCTCGTTTCCGCTGGCGACATGGTCGGCGGCAGATGGATCAGCCAGTGAGGATCGACTGCGTGCCGCGTCATTACCTCCAGAGCGGCAGCCGCGTTGTCTTCACGCACCGTCACATGACCATAAAGGCCAGTCTCGATGACTTGCTTTCCAAGCACGTCGGCAATGTTGACCTGATGCGCAGGCGTGCTCCCGGTATCGGCCGCGGGACCATCAAGTGGCCTGATCGGCTCGTAGTAGGTCTGCTCGGCGTCGACCGATACCAGCTCAAGTTCGGGGTAGCGAAGAGCGGTCAATTTGCCGCCGAACACGCAGCCGGTGTCGATACAAATCGTGCCGTTGACCCAGTTCGCTTCGAGCACAGGTGTGTGACCGTAAACGACCTTGGCGCGACCCTTGTATTCGGATGCCCAGTCCCACCTGACGGGAAGGCCAAACTCGTCGACCTCGCCAGTCGTTTCGCCGTACATGCAGAAGCTGCGGATCGCGCCAGAGGCGCGGCCCTGCATTTCTTCCTTTAGACCGGCATGGGCGACGACGAGCTTCCCATCGTCCAGCAGGTAGTGGCTCAAAAGACCGTCGAGCCACTCGCGCATCTCAGCCAAAAACTCCGGCGGCTCGCTACCAAGCTGCTCAATGGTCTCGGCTAGCCCGTGCGTCGGCTTGACGTTGCGGCCAGACAGATGGCGCTTCAGCTTGTCATCGTGGTTTCCGACCACGGCCAAGGCAGTGCCGGAGTCCACCATGTGCTTCGCGATACGCAGGACGTCAGGTGAACGCGGTCCACGATCAACGAGGTCACCAACGAAAATCGCCCTGCGACCTTCAGGTGGCGTCACATGGACGTCCTTGCCATCCCACGAAACTTGATAGCCAAGCTCGTCCAAGATGGTTTCGAGTTCATCGGCACAACCGTGCACGTCACCGATAATGTCGAACGGTCCTGAGTCTTCACGACGGTCAGTCCAAAGGCGCGTCCGCGTTATCTCGACTGAACCGCCCCGGGATTGCCGGAGGC
>SJSR01000003.1 GCA_004331795.1 Erythrobacteraceae bacterium CFH 75059 | reverse complement strand
CCTCCGGCAATCCCGGGGCGGTTCAGATCGCGCCGCGCGACGCGCTCTGAGCACTTTAGGGAAGCCTGGAGAAAACAATGGAGTAACTATCTCTCTTGTCGCACCGAGCGCCCAGAAAACGATGGGGCTAACGACAAACACAACGTCTGAACTTGGTAAATTGATCGGAAGGAGCACGCAATCTATAACTCTGCGCAGCGATCTTATCGATGCCTCTGCTCGTCGGAACGGTCAATCAAGCAGTGTGGTAGGCGCTGTAGCTTTGGGACATGAAGCTACTCATGTTACGCAATTTAGGAGCAATTGGCCCGGCACTCTTATTGACTGGGAAGTCATGGCCTATTCGGAGGATCTGAGCATAGGCCGTGCATTGGGGTGGGATCAAAATCCTGTTCGCAGCGGAGCGGATTATCTTATCGGAAGGGCGTCTCGATCATGCTACATGAGTCCAGACACGAACCCGCGAGAATGCGATAACTGGATTTCCGAATGGATTAACAGAAGATGACAGGCGCGAACCTCTTCAGACAAGTCAGCTTAGTGGGCGTAATGGCCAGCTTAGCAAGCTCATGTATAGCCGACCAAAAGAACAAAGGTATGTGCGCGAATGAGTTTAGCATACAAAAAGAAGGATATTTTGAAGTCGACTTAGCGCTGCTCCTGCCTAGTGATTTGAGAAGCGAGAATGCTATTTTTTTTAGCCTAAGGTGTAACGAAGCTCTTACAAAAGTTATAGTTTCTGATGATACTGTGGTTAACATACGAGATAATGAAAAGATAAGAAAATATAAGCACGTTTCCGGCAATAACATAGTGTTAGCTAGCTTTGAAGTGTACTCAAATTCAAGTGAGAAGGAATCGTCTGCTTTTGTGATGCGGGTTAACAGAAATGTCTCTGTAGAACATTTTCCAGACTGGATAGGGATAAAGCGATAGTATAGCGTCAAGACACTTAGGGATTTGCGGGGCAGCTATGCTTTGATGAGACATGCAGGCCAGCCAACAGGCTCACTTAGTTCGTTGCGGCAAGTTCGGCCGCGTTCGCCTATGATCCTAAAGGCGACTGCACGCCTGACGGTTTGCTCAGCTTCGTTGCAATGCGTAGAGTCGGCAAGTATCGGGCTGCGGCAGGACACCAAACTGAATTATGATCTGTTTGGTCGCCTGCACAAGACCAGCGGCGAAGTGGCGGGCACGCTGCGGCTGTATCATGTGCGAGAACCAAAAATTTCTCCAGCAGGTTCAACGAGCCTTTGTGCTTCCATCTTCACTTGCCATTCGTCTCAAAAGATGGAGGATGGTAAGGTAGGGGAAGGAGGTTAGCTTGTCTGACGGGTTGCGCCACGACGCCCTTTTCGTCTCCCTCACGCGCCCGCAAATGTTCGCTGGCGTCACCTACTCCTTCTTCGTGATCAACGCCGTGATCGCCGTCGAGCTGTTCCTGGTATTCGGCAGCTTGTGGGCGCTGCTCGCCGCGGTGCTCGTCCACGGCATGGGCGTGCTCATCCACCTCGAGGAGCCGCGCATCGTCGATCTGTGGCTCACCCGCGTGCGGCACTGCCCACGTGTCAAGAACCATGCCTTGTGGCGATGCAACTCCTACCGCGCCTGACCGCCGATTCCAAGGTGATGGCGCGCGAGATCTCTGCCGGCGAGCACCTGCCGTATGCGCGGCACCTCGACAGCAACACTGTCCAGCTGCGCGATGGCCGCCTCATGCAGACCATCCGCCTGGGCGGCCTCCTGTTCGAGACCGCCGACAGCGAGGAGCTGAACTACCGCGCATCCCTTCGCGACGCGATGCTGCGCAGCGTCGGCTCCTCGCGCTATGCGTTGTGGCACCATGTGGTGCGCCGCCGCGCCGAACATGCGCTTGGCGCCGACTACCCGGATGCGTTCTCGGCCAAGCTCGATGCGCGCTGGAGCGCTCGGCTTGAGAGCCGTCAGCTTTACGTCAACGACCTGTTCGTCACGCTGCTCCGCCGCCCCTTGCAGGGCCGCGTCGGCACGGCCGAGCGGGTGCGCCGCTTCTTCGGGCGTGCTGGCGACGCGCAAGCTCAGTCGTTGGCGGGCGAGCTGCGCGCCCTCGACAACGCCCGCGAGGCGCTGGTCGCCTCCTTGGGCGCGTACCGCCCGCATCTTCTCTCCACTTACGAGGACAACGGCGCGACCTACTCCGAGCCGCTGGCGTTCCTCGGCTGGCTGTACAACGGCACCATGCGGCCCATGGCGCTGCCGCATGGCGATCTCGGCCACCACGTGCCTGCGCGCCGCGTCAGCTTCGGGCGCAACGCGGTGGAGCTCGCGCCAATGGGACGCGAGCCGCGCCGCTTCCAGGCGCTCGTCTCGATCAAGGATTACCCCAACCGCACGATGCCCGGCATGTTCGATGAGCTCTACCGGCTGCCGTTTGAGCTGACCGTTACCCAGAGTTTCGCGTTCGTCGAGCGCGCGCGGGCGCTCTCCTCCATGAACCTGGCGCTGCGCCGTATGCGCGCCGCGGAAGACGAGGCCGTCTCCTTGCGCGATGAGCTCGGCATTGCCAAGGACGAGGTCGCCGCAGGACGCGCAGGGTTCGGCGAGCACCACACGACCATCGCCATCCACGCCGATGATTTGGCGAGCCTCGACGCCGGCGTCGCCGAGGTGATCGCGCTGCTGGCGGATCTGGGCATCACAGCCGTGCGCGAGGACATTGCGCTGGAGCCTGCCTATTGGGCGCAGTTCCCTGGCAACTTCCGCTACATCGCGCGCCGGGGCCTTGTCTCGACCACCAACTTCGCCGGACTCGCGAGCCTGCACAACTTTCCTGTCGGCAAGCGCCAAGGCAACCACTGGGGCGATGCGGTGAGCCTGCTCGAGACCACGGCCGCCGGTCCCTACTTCTTCAACTTCCACCAGAACGATTTGGGTAACTTCACCATCATCGGACCTTCGGGCTCGGGCAAGACGGTGGTCTTGAACTTCCTGCTGGCGCAGGCGCGGAAGTTTGCTCCGCGCATCGTGTTCTTCGACAAGGATCGCGGCGCCGAGCTGTTCATCCGCGCGATCGGCGGCACCTACGATCGCTTGCGCCCCGGCGCCCGATCGGGGCTCAACCCGCTGCAGCTCGAGGACACGCCTGCCAATCGGCAGTTCCTGGTCGAGTGGCTGGAGCTTCTTGCCGGAGGCTTGAGCCCGGCGGAAGCCGAAGCGGTACAGGACGCGCTCCAAGCCAACTTTCTCCAATCTTTAGCGCGCCGGCGCCTCTGCCACCTGGTGGAGCTTTTCCGCGGCGGCGACCGGCCGCGCAGTGACGATCTTTACGCCCGCCTCAAGCCCTGGTGGGGCCAAGGCAACCGCGCCTGGCTGTTCGACAACCCGGAAGACACGACGGACCTTTCAGAGATGACCGTCGGGTTCGACATGACCGCGCTGCTCGACGACCCGCCTGCGCGCACGCCTGCGCTCCTCTACTTCTTCCATCGGGTCGAGCAGCGCCTCGACGGCTCGCCCGCCATCATCGTGGTCGACGAGGGTTGGAAGGCGCTGGACGACGAGGTGTTCGTGCGCCGCATCAAGGATTGGGAGAAGACCATCCGCAAGCGGAACGGCATCGTCGGGTTTGCCACGCAAAGCGCGGCCGATGCGCTGCAGTCCAAGATTGCCTCGGCCATCATCGAGCAAGCCGCGACGCAGATCTTCATGATCAATCCTAAGGCGAGGCCTGAGGACTACATGGACGGCTTTGGCCTGTCGGCGCACGAGTTCGAGCTGGTGCGCACCTTGCCGGACGCCTCGCACTGCTTCCTCATCCGCCACGGCAAGGACGGCGTCGTGGCACGCCTTGACCTGTCGGGGGAGCGCGAACTGCTGACCATCCTGTCGGGCCGCGAGAGCACCGTGCGCCTCTACGACGAGCTCGTCGGCGAGACCGGCGAGGAGCCCGCCGACTGGATCGGCTCGCTTCTCGAGCGCGCCGCCTGATGGCGTGTCCGCAGGTCATCACGGGTGAGCGGTTCCTCCTCCGCGCGATCGAACATATCGACTGCCAGGCACGCAGCCTTGGCTCCTATGGCTATGCCTCGCTAAGTGAGCCAGGCTCGCTCGCCACCAGCGTCATCGCTGCGTTGCTTACACTGTTTGTGGCCCTCTACGGCCTGCGCCTTCTGTTTGGCTCGCCACCTGGTGCGCGTGACACAGTGCTCGATGTGGCGACCATCGGCATCGTCTTGACGCTGGCGTTCTCCTGGCCCGCGTTCCGCACGCTCCTCTACGACGTCGTGCTCGATGGACCTGGTCAGATCGCCGCGCAGCTGACCACACCCGAGCTTGTCGGCCAAGACCCAAGCTTCGCCGGCCGCCTGCAGGGCGTTGACGATGCATTGGTGCGGCTCACCGCCTTGAGCACGGGGCGCAACACCGGCCAGTTCATCGATGAGGCGTCCGGCTCGAGCTTCACCGGCACGGCCGTGGAAGACGACAGCGGCTTCGGTTATGCACGGGTGTTCTGGCTCTCGGGCGCAATTGGCACGCTGCTCGCGCTGCGGGTACTTGCCGGGTTCCTGCTGGCGATCGCACCTCTAGCGGCCGCCATGCTGTTCTTCGCCGCCACGCGCGGCCTGTTCGCCGGATGGCTGCGCGGCCTCGTCTTCGCGCTGGTCGGCACCGCTGCGATCAGCATCATGCTGGCGCTCGAACTCGCCGTGCTCGAACCATACCTTGCCGACGCGCTGCGCGTGCGCGGGCTGGGCTATGCCACCCCGTCCGCGCCGACCGAGCTCCTCAGCCTGGCGCTCGCCTTTGCAATCGCCAAGTTCGCCGTGCTGGCGCTGCTGGTCCGCGCCGCATACCACCGGGGCTGGCCGAACCTGCAGGTGTTCCCTTCGGCGGCAAC
Source organism: Erythrobacteraceae bacterium CFH 75059 (assembly GCA_004331795.1). Lineage (GTDB taxonomy): Bacteria > Pseudomonadota > Alphaproteobacteria > Sphingomonadales > Sphingomonadaceae > Qipengyuania_B > Qipengyuania_B thermophila. The sequence continues at coordinate 114,443 of SJSR01000003.1, read as the reverse complement.
CTTCACAAGGGAGCCAGTGCCGACCGTGCAACCTGCATCGGCGGCTGCCATCGAACTGCCCTCGCGCGCGGCGCGGATCTCGCACAGTGTCGAGAACCGCATGATGCGCGAGGAAGGCGGCACCTATCAACGCAACCTGTACCGGCTTGGCAGCCCCCGCGATGCGAAGGGCGCAGCCCCGGGCACCACCGGGCCCGCTAGCGTGCCGAGCAGCGAACGGCTTGGGCAGCCTGCGCGCCGGGCGAGCTATCGCGGCTCGCAGACGGCCACGTCACGCGATGGCCGGCGATGAACATGCCCGAGAGCTTCCAAGCCGACGACCGGGTGGAGGTCGCCGACAGCTGGAGCCGTAGCGTCACGGCCGATCTCGAGCGCTCGCGTCGTGTTGCCTGGATCGTCGCCAGCATCGCTGCCGCGATCGCGTTGCTGCTGGCGGGCGCGCTCGTGCTGCTCCTGCCGCTGAAGACCACCGTGCCCTACACCCTGCTGGTCGACCGCCAGACCGGCTTTGTGGAAGCTCTGGAGCCGCTCGAGGCGCAGAGGATCGCGCCCGACGCCGCGCTCACCCGCTCGTTCTTGGTCCAATATGTGACCGCACGCGAGAGCTTCGATGCGGCCGATCTCCAGCGCGACTACCGTCGGACCGCGCTCCTGTCCGCCGGAGAGGCGCGCACCCGCTACCTGGCAACCATGCGCTCAGGCGCGCCCGGCAATCCGCTGTCCTATCTGCCACCCGGCAGCGAGGTCGCGGTTGCGGTGCGCAGCGTGTCCTCGCTCGGTGCCAATCGCTCGCTGGTGCGGTTTACCACCACCCGCACCGACCGCTCGGGCGCGGCGGTGCTGGAGGAGCACTGGGCGGCGGTGATAGACTGGCGCTACTCGGACGCGGAGATGAGCGCGGACGACCGGCTCCTTAATCCGTTGGGCTTCCAAGTCACGCGCTATCGCAAGGACCCCGAGACGCTGCCAGAAGTGGTGCGGGGCGTCGCCGCCGACGCAGCGGGTCCGCCTCTATCGACGCCGGCTTCGGTACGGCGCCAGGTGCCGGGACAAGCGCCATGAACTCCGCGCCCCATACCGCCGCTGATCTGGCTAAGCCGACGGAGTGGGCCTCGTCGAGCGGCCAAACAGGTATCACTGCCCTCGCCGCTGTCCTGCTGATGGCGGGTTGCGCCGGCGGCCGCGCAAATCCACCCAGCGGGATCCTGGGCGCTCCTGCTCCTGCTCTCGATCCGTTCGCCACCGCCGCCATGCCGCTTCCTCCGCAGCCGGCGCTGCCACAGGCCCGGCTTTACCGCCTGAGCGGCGATGGCGCGGTGCGCCCGCTGCGGGTCACCGACGACGGCGTGCGCACTACGGTCGCGTTCGCGCCCGAACAGGCGCTCCCGGCGGTGTTTGCGATCGGCCCGACCGGCGAGGAGCTGGTCGTCAACGGCTACATGCGCGGGGACGCCTATGTGATTGACCGCATCCACGACCAACTTGTGTTTCGCATCGACCGCGCGCGGGCGACCGCGCGCAGGTTGCCCGACGCCGCGCCTGCGCCATGAGTACGGCCGCTCCGCCCGCGGCAGCACCGCCGGACGACGACGTCATGCCGCTGGTGGCGACTCCCCCATCGCGCGACGTCGGTCTCTACGTCTTCCTGGCGGTGTTGCTCACCGGCGGCACCGGCCTGTTCGCGCTTCTCGCTAGCAACCGTGAGGATGCTGGTGCGCCGGCGAAGCGCACGGTCACCACGGGCGAGCGGATTGTGTCGCCGCCGCCCCTCAGCGTTCCCGAAGAGTACGCCCGCTATGCGCGCTCTGACCTCCCGCCCGTGCGCGAGCCATACCCGTCTAGGCTCTATCCCGCACCGGCGAACGCGCCGGCCGCCTTTGTTCCGCCCGAGCGGCCGAGCACCGCGGCGCGCGCACCCGCGCCCGCAGTGTTTCCTCCTTCGGGCCAACCAGCATACACGCCTCCGCCCACCTACTACCCGGAACCCATCCGCAACGATGTGGCCGAGCGCAGCCCCGCCGCACCTACGCCGCCTGAGGATCCCGACCGCGTGCTTGCGCGACCTTTCGCCAACCCGTCGCTCACCATTCCCAAAGGCACGGTCATTCCCGCCGTGCTCGAGACCGCGCTTGACAGCACCCGCCCCGGAGCCGTGCGCGCGCTGGTGCAGCACGATGTGCGCGGGTTCGATGGCGCACGTGTGCTCGTGCCGCGCGGCTCTCGCCTCTATGGCGTCTATGACGCCGCGCTCGAGCGGGGCCAGAAGCGCGCGCTGGTCACCTGGGAGCGGCTGATGCGTCCTGATGGGGTGATGATCGCGCTCGCCAGCCCCGCCTCCGATCCCTTGGGCCGCGCTGGGGTGACAGGCAAGATCGACAGCAAATTCCTCGCCCGGTTCGGCAACGCCATCCTCCAGTCCGCGCTCGATCTGGGTGTCGGTGTCGCAACAGCCGCTGTTACAAACGGGATTATCGTCGCCCTGCCCGGAGCGGGGCGGGCGCAAGCGCCGCAGGTGACGGACAACCGGCAGATCCAGCCCACCTTGCGCGTGCGCCACGGCACCAGTGTGTCCGTGTTCGTGGCCAAGGACCTCGATTTCTCGAGCGTCGAGGGCTGAGAGGCCCTGTGAACACCGGCACCTACCTCGACAGCTTCCTGGCTCCGCTCGCGCCCTATCTGGCGCAGGCCGACATCACCGACATCTGGATCAACCGTCCGGGCGAGGTATGGGTCGAGCGGCTTGGTGGCGGCGTTGCGCGGCATGAGGAGCTTGGCCTAGACGAAGCGCTCCTCGCGCGGCTTGCCCGGCAGATCGCGTCTCTCTCCTCACAAGGGATCAGCCGGGAGGCGCCGCTGCTCGCTGCAAGCTTGCCCGATGGGGCACGGGTGCAGGTGGTGGGGCCGCCCGCGACGCGCGGCGGGCACGCGTTCGCTATCCGCCGGCATGTGACCTCTGACCTCAGGCTCCGCGACTGGGAAGAAGCAGGTGCGTTCGACTCCCTTGCAGCGGGCGCGCTAACCCTGAAGGACGAACGCCCGTTCTGCGCACTCGGAGCTGAGCACGCGGCGGAGGCTCTCCGGACGGCGGTACGCGCCCGCGCGAACATCTTGGTGGCCGGCGGCACCTCGAGCGGCAAGACGACGTTCCTGACCGCACTTCTTGGCGAGATCCCGCGGGCCGAGCGCCTGATCCTCATTGAGGACACCGAGGAACTGCGGCTCGTTCACCCCAATGCGGTCGGCCTCATCGCGGCGCGCGGGCACTTGGCGGAGGCGCAAATTACAGCCGAGGACTTGCTGATCGCGGCCTTGCGTATGCGGCCTGACCGGATCATCTTGGGCGAGCTGCGCGGTAGTGAGGCGTTCACGTTCTTGCGTTCCGTAAACACTGGGCACCCTGGCTCTATGACCACCATCCATGCGGACACGCCCGCCCGAGCGGTCGAACAGTTGGCGCTGCTGGTGCTGCAGACCGGTTCGCGCCTGTCGCGTGAGGATGTGCGGCACTATGTTCAGGCGAGCATCGACGTGTTCGTGCAATTGGAGCGACGTGATGGCCGCCGGCGCGTGGCACAGGTGATGGTGCGGGAATAAGGAGGCGTGATGTACTCACCGTTCGCAGCGCGGGAGCCGGAGCCGCTCCAGGCTTCGGCCGGGTGGCTGACAGCGACGCTGCTGGGTGAGTTGGCAGTGGGGCTGTGCATCATCGCTGTGGCGGTGATTGGCTTATCCATGCTGAGCGGGCGACTGCCCCTCTGGCGCGGCGCGGCAGTGATTTTGGGCTGCTTCGTCCTGCTCGGTGCGCCGGCGATCGCGGCCGCTTTTCTGGCCATGGGCGAGACAGCACGAGGGAGCGGAGTCCTTTCTGCTGAAAGGGGCGTCTCGAGCGCTGCTGCGCGGGAAGCGCTTGCGCCCTCCACCTACGATCCATATGCGGGCGCCTCGCTGCGCGATGATAGGTAAAGGGCAGTTTACAAGTACTGGTTAAGTTCACTTGGGGAGGAGATTTTTGGGTCGCGACTGTGAGGGAAACCTTCACGAGACGTCCGGCCCCTTTAGGGTATCGACCAGGGCTCATTGTTTCAGACCTATTCGCCCTCCAACCCGCTCGGATCGACGTTGTTCACCGGGTCGTTTGCGGCGTAGCGGTACAGGTTGGTGCCATCGCCATAGCCAATGGGATCGGTCTGCAGGAACCGGCCAAGGGTGGGAGGAAGCGCAGCTGTGGCGCAGCCACAATACATGCGGGCCTTGTAGTGGTAGATGGTAACCGCTGTTCCGGCGCCACATTGCGGCGTTGACGCGTAGCGCCGATCTTCCGCGCCCTGATCGTGAGGGGTGCTGGTGGTATGATGATGACAGGTGACGATCCTACCACCAAGGTTGTCCAGCGGTTCGAGGTATTCACGGGCGCAGGTCGCAGGCGTGAGTGGCCGCCGGAGTTGAAGGCGGCGATTGTCGCCGAGAGCTATTCGGGGATGGAGAGCGTCAGCGCTGTAGCGCGGCGGCACGGTCTTGATCCTTCCCAGTTGTTCGGATGGCGCCAGCAGCATCGCAAGGTCATGGAAGCCCAGGCCGCCCCACCGATCACCAAGCCGGACGTGCCAGCATGCTTCGTGCCCGCCGTCGTCGAGCCTGTGTCCGCGAGCGTGATCGCTCCCGGGCCCAAGCGGCGGCGTCAGCAGCGTCGATCGAAGGCGAGCGTGGTTGAGCTGGAGATGGACGGGATCGCAGTGAAGATCGCGCCCGGCGCGGACAAGCGGCTGATCTTGGCAGTGATCGAAGCGCTCAGGGCGACGCGGTGATCGCCCCTGGCGCGGGCACCCGCGTGATGGTCGCGACGCGTCCGGTGGACTTTCGCAAGGGTGCGGATTCCTTGGCCGCGCTGGTTGCCGCCGAGTATGGGGGCAAGCCGTTCTCGGGCGTGATCTACGTGTTTCGGGCGAAGCGGGCAGATCGGGTCAAGCTGGTCTGGTGGGACGGCACCGGCCTGTGCCTGATGGCCAAGAAGCTCGAGCAGGGCAGCTTCAAGTGGCCCGGGATCAGGGACGGCGTGATGCGCTTGACGGCCGCCCAGCTCGGCGCGCTTCTGGAGGGCCTGGATTGGCGCCGGGTCCATGGCGGACGCCGGCCACAGGCACCGCAGATTGCCGGTTGACGGGGACGCGACCGGTTGATTCACTGCTCCCATGCTCATGGCAGCCGACCTTCCCGACGACGTTGACGCGCTGCGCGCGCTCGTCCTCGAGCAGACCCGCAAGCTGGAGAGCGTCGATGCCGAAGTCGAGCGCCTGAGGGCGATCATCGAGGCATTCCAGCGGCATCGTTTTGGCCGCCGTTCCGAGCAGCTCGATCCCGATCAGCTGCTGCTGGGCCTGGAGGATGCCGAGACCGCGCTCGCCGAAGCCGAGGTCGCAAGCGAAGCAAGGGCAGGTCGCGTGCGCGATGAGCGGCCGCGCAAGATCAACCGTGGCGCCTTGCCCGCCCATCTCGAACGGATCGAGCAGGTGGTCGGTGTCGAGGACACGGCCTGCCCTTGCTGCGGTGGCAACCTCCACCAGATCGGCGAGGATGTCTCCGAGCGGCTCGACGTGGTGCCGACCACGTTCCGGGTGCTCGTCACCCGCCGGCCGCGCTATGGCTGCCGCGCTTGCGAGGGTGCGGTGGTCCAGGCGCCGGCGCCGGTGCGTATCGTCGAGGGCGGCATTCCGACCGAGGCGCTCATCGCCCAGGTGCTCGTCGCCAAGTATGCCGATCACTTGCCGCTTTACCGGCAGGCCCAGATCTACGCCCGGCAGGGCGTCCAGCTGGACCGCTCGACACTGGCCGACTGGGTCGGACGCGCGGCATGGTATCTGCGGCCGCTGCGTGACCATATCCTGGAGCGGCTGCGACGATCCGAACGATTATTCGCGGACGAGACGACCGCCCCGGTGCTCGATCCCGGGCGCGGACGCACCAAGACCGGCCAGCTATGGGCCTATGCCCGCGACGATCGGCCATGGGGCGGCATGGATCCGCCGATGGTCGCCTATGTCTATGCCGCCGATCGCAAGGCGGAACGGCCCGATGCCCATCTCGGGGGCTTCGCCGGCATCCTGCAGGTCGACGGCTATGGCGGCTATGTCGCGCTGGGCCGCCGGCGCCAGCAGGTCATGCTCGCCTTTTGTTGGGCGCACGTCCGGCGTAAGTTCTACGAGCTGGTCGATAGCTCGCCGGTCGCGGCCGAGGTGCTGCGCCGGATCGCCTTGCTCTATGCCGTCGAAGAGGACGTGCGCGGATCATCCCCCGAGCAGCGGCGCGCCGCGCGCGCCGCGCGCAGCCGCCCCATCGTGAACGATCTCCACCAGTATCTCGAAGCCCGGCTCCGCCAGCTCAGCGCCAAGAGCCGGCTCGGCGAGGCGATCCGCTATGCGCTCACCCGTTGGGACGGCCTGTCACGCTTCCTCAATGACGGGCGCATCGACCTCGACAACAATGCCGTCGAGCGATCCATCAGGCCGCTCGCGCTCAATCGCAAGAATGCCCTGTTCGCCGGATCCGACGAGGGCGGCGACAACTGGGCCGTGATCGCCACGCTCATCGAGTGCTGCAAGCTCAACGGCGTCAACCCCCACGAATGGCTGACCGGGACCCTCACCAGGCTCGCCAACGGTCACCCCGCCAACAGCGTTGGCGATCTCATGCCCTGGACCGCCGTGGCCTGAAAACAGCGGTTACACTCGACCTGATGAAGGATCAAAAGCAATCTCATTACTGAAACCCCGCCAAGGCCTTCGTAAAACGATGCGGTGGAGTCCAGTTCTATAGCCGGAAGCGAGCAGTAGAGGTCTCGCGCAGCATCGCGAATATCATCGAGCAGTACACTTTGCGGCGATTAGTCCGTGCTTTGTCCAGCTCTTGCTGATCTGATGATCCAAAAAATGAGCAACCATGGAACGATGATGACTGCCCAAATTATCAGAAAACCCAACGTCACCCCGCGATCTTGCGGTGGCGTCAACATGCCTACGAAGGTTCCGCTAAAACCCAACGCCAGAAGGAATGTAGCGATACTAAGCGAGGCCAAGCCCAAGATTGCGAGCCAGCGGAGAAATCGTGTCATTCAATACGCTCCTATCTCCGCCGCCTATGATCACGTTGTGCATCGAGGTAAGGGTCATCCCCAAGCTCTCGAACAAAACGATAATAAACATAAGCCGTTATAACACAGATCGGAGATGAACCTCGACTGGCACAATTTCTGAGCATGTCGTCCCGAAACTTATTGTCGCAGCTTAAGTGGGACATGGATTGATTGCCGTAACAGAAATCATGAGCTCTACACTCATTCGGAAAATACTCAGGGACTAACCCACCATTTCCTGCAGAGCCGCAAAAATCTGGCGGCTTACGATCTTCTCCTGGCTCTTCCCTTTGCGGCTATTAACTTTTTCGCGAAATCAATCTTCTCACTAGAAAAACTATGATTATTACCCACGGCCCAAGAAAGAAAAGTGCGACTCCAATATCCGCTAGCCCCATTGACCCGATATTCTCAAAATCCAACGAAGCTAGGAAATTTTCCCACGAGCCAAGATACAATGCTGCCAAGATATAGACTGGTAACGTAAGACCGGCCCAGGACAGAACAAGAATGGACCAAATGTCGCCGCCCTTCATGGCCTTATTCCGCCTCGTAGGCGCAAACGAGCTGCGTTCTGCGCATTGTCAAAAGCTGCTTTGCCCGGAGTGATGATTCCTGGGATACCCGCCAATGCGCGATAATAAACATATGCCGATAGGGAGCATAGCCACCCACCTCTAATTTTACATTCATCAAGGATATCTTGCCCAAGCTGTTGATCACATTGCTCCTGAGTGTTTCCCAAGGTTCCATAGCAGCGGTCGTGCTTGCGACAGGCTCCTTGAAATGATGTTGCGGACATACCTTCCGGGATGTGCTGTGAGTTTCCTGGCGAGCCGCAAATATCACTGGCTGGCTGCTCATCCTTTTGCGGCCCTGCCGTTGTCCGGCCGCCGCTCACGGCTACTCTGCCACCGCCCCCGCTATTCGACGGCCGCCACACCCACTGTCTGGTGCGAGCGACGATGATCTCGCCGTTGCGGCCGATCCGGCTGGCGCCGCTTCCGATCTCCAGCTCCCAGGAGCCGCCTTGCGTCGCCAAGACATTGGTGGACGAGTACATGGGGGAGGTGCCGCCATTCTCCGGACAGTTCCCCGGAATGCGCGTGCCCGTGCAAACGCCCGACGTCGCCAACCCGCTCGGATCGACGTTGTTCACCGGGTCGTTGGCGGCGTAGCGGTACAGGTTGGTCCCATCGCCATAGCCAATGGGATCGGTCTGCAGGAACCGGCCAAGGGTGGGGGAGTACATGCGGGCCTTGTAGTGATAGATGCCCAGCTCGGGCAACCACACCTGGCCAGTGTAGCCGAACCGGCCCAGATGGCCGGCCCCGGGAATGCCATACTCCTCATACGTGTTGGCGGCGAGCACCTGGCCCCAGCCATCGGTCACCGCCTGCACCGACCCCAGCTCGTCCGCCACCAGATACCGCCTAGCCCCCTCGCCCAGACCCGGACCCTCGAACCACACCTGCGGATCATCCACCCCCGCGCGGCCCCCATGCACATACCGCCTCAACAGGGCGCCCGCCGCATCGGTCTCGGCCACCAGCTCCTCGCCATCGTGAAGGAACCGGGTCACCCCGCCCGCAGCCGTGTTCACCTCCCACAACCGGCCCAAGGGATCGTAGACCAGCCCCACCGCACCCCCGGCGCCGCCGCTGCGATGCACCAGCCGGTTCTCCGCGTCATAGGCGAAGCGGTACGTCCCGTCCGAGGTGAGATTGCCGTTGGCATCATGGGTGAAGGTCGCCGGACCCGCGGCGGTGACCTGGTTGAGGCCGTTGGCCTGGTAGTGACGCTCCAGCGAGGCCGCACCACGCCAGGTGAACGCCGCGTTCCACTGCGTGCGCGTGACGATCTGCCCGGCCATGTTGCGCACAAAAGAAGACGCAGTGTCGTGGGCCGACCCGACAAAGCCATGCTCGATCCGCTGCAGCCGGTCGGCCTTGTCATAGCCAAACGACGACGCGTTCTCCCACCAGCCCAGACCACCCACATGCGCACGGTGGCGCGAGGTCAAGGTGTGGCCCTCGTGATGATAATCGTGCGTCAGGTAAGACACATCGTTCAGCAAAGACACGTGAAAGCGCCCCAGCACATCGTAATGATAAGAAACGTAGTTGCCGTCGGGGTAGAACAGTTGCCAACGGTCGCCGGTGGCATAGTAGGTCGCGGCGAGCCGCAGAATCGCCCCGTTACGCGTTGACGTCTCGCGTGTCTTGCGCCCGAACGCGTCGTGAACAAAACCGATGCCATCGCGCCATTCTTCCGGACCATCGAACCGCGCAAAGGCAAGGTTGCCGAGCAGATCGTGCCCGAAGAACACATCTCGGGTGTGCGCCGGATGCAGGTCGGCGCGCTCTGGCACCACCTTGTGCACCAGTCGCCCCAGATTGTCATAGGCGTAGGTGATCGTATCGCCCGCGCGCGTCCGGTGCGCGACCACATGCCCGGCAGCATCGTAGGTCGCGCTCTCGAAATCGCCCGCGCTCACCACACCCGGCGTTGCCGGGTCGGGGTAACGAATGCGCCAGTTGCGATCAAAGGGGTCGTAGTCGAAGGCGGTTCGGTTCTCCCGTGCATCCGCCATCCAAGCAACCGTGCCGTTGGGGTTGTGGGCGAACTCGGCCGTTTTTTGCTGCAGCACCGTGCCCCAGCCCGACCAAACCTGCGCGACCTCGTCACGCGCGGTGTACACCCGCCGCTCGATCCGGTCGGGCCCATGGGGACCTGGCACACCCTGCTCGCACGCGTCCGCCGGCACGCCGTGGTGCACGTTGTGAGCGTTCATGCGCAGCGCCGTGCAAATTAGGCGTCCTGCGGCATCGTAGCCATACTGAACAAGCGAGAACTGGTTGATGGTGCCCGCTTCCAGATGGCGTTGTCGCAAGACGCGGCCGCGCGCATCGAACTCGGTCACCGTTTCGTGTTGCGGGGCAAAGCTCAACCAGTCGCTGTCGTTCGCACCGGGCAAAGCACCATGCTCGCGGCGCGCGACCTGCCCATCGGCATTGTAGGTGATGCGCTCAGCGCGGCGCGCGAAATTCCCCCAACTGAACGGCCGGGGATGAGCGATACCGACGACTTGGCCAGCAGCATCATGCCGGTAAACCGTGGTGTCGTCGCTGCCAGCAAGCGGGCCGTCAAGAGAACGGACATCCCCCAACCAGTTGTAGGCCAGATCGATGCGCTGAACACCGCCACCATCCCCTTGGCGCTGAACGATCGTGACCGGCTGCGTACCCGGCGCCACGGCGGTGTTGTAGGCAAAAGCCGTCACAAGTTCGTCAACCGACCCACTGCACGTGGCCGCGGTGCGGCACCGGGCTATGGACAACGGCTTGATCACCGGCGTTGACGCGTGAACCCACACGCCCGGTGCACTTTGGTAGCGGGCGGACACGGCGGTGTATCCGAACACGGTTGTGGGGCGCTGGCCATCGGCTGCAGCGGGTTCTTCAATCCGATCGATGAGCCCGGTTGCCTGGTTCCAGTGGTAGGTTGTCACCTGGCCGCGAGCATCGGTGGTTGTGTGTGGCCGATCACAGACCACTGCGTTCTCGCAGGTGCCCAGCGCCGTGTTCGTCAGGGCGGGATAGCTCGCTCGGGTCGTGATGGTGCCTTGGCCGCCCTTGCCTATCTGGTCCACTTGAGTCACGCGGCCACGCGCGTCTCGGGCAATCAGCGTCCGATCTCCCTCGGGCCGGGTGACTTGGGTCAACAACCCGCCAGCATCAAAGCCGTATTCAGTCACATTGCCCAGCGCGTCCTGCTGGCGACGTACGACGCCCAGCGCCGGGTCGGCCAGGCTGGTCACGGTGCGGCCTAGAGCATCGGTCGCCTGCGAGGTGAGCATCCCGCCGCCATCAACGCTCCAACTGTACTGGCGCTGATATGTGCCTGGCTGCGTGATTGTGCTGACCCGGGAGTGCGGATCATAGTCGATCCGCACTCCGTCACTCGTTTCGCTGGGGCGCCTGATGCCTCGCAGGCGATTGGCCCCATCGGTGCTGAAGCGGGCGGCACGGCCCAGAACATCGGTGACCGTCTCAACACGCTCTAACCCTTCAACATGCGTGCCATAGGCCAGGAACGGCCATTGCAGTGACAGCGAGCAGGCGTCGGCATTCGGCGCACAAGCTTCCTCGGCATTGTTGATCGCTGTAACCCGAATGATCCGGTACCATTCATCGGCCTGGCTCGACGACCCAGGTGTGCTGCTCGCATAGGTGAACTTGAGCTGATAACCCGTGTTGGTGTTCACCGACAACAGCCGGGTGGTGAACAGCGTCAAATACTCCGTGCCGTTCCAGATCGGCATCTCGTACGAGCCCGAGCCGTAGGTCAGCGTGGTGACGAACCCGTCAGGACGGGTGATGCGAGTGCCGACCGCCAGGACCGCTTCGTAGTAACTTTCGCCGTTGGCGACCGGCGCCTTGTCGAATCGATAGACTGCTCCCGACGCGTCGATGTAGGTGTAGCTTTGCGCATCTTCGCTCAATGATCCGCGTTCGCCATTTGTGGGCACAAACGAAGAGCCCTGCTTGCGGAACACATGCGCCGAGCCGCCCAACTGCACCCGACGCATTTCGCTGCCGTTTTGCACGAACCGCGCGACCGACAGGATGTAGTTGTGGCGCCAGCCGTTGCCGACCCGCGTACGGGTGTGAACAAGGCCATTGTCGCCCCCGATCGCCACGCTGGATGAGGGCACCACGACCCGGCCGCTTGACAAGTCAACGCCGTGCTCATCGAGCGGAAGACGGACAGGCGGCGGGTCCAGCGTCACTGATTGCGCGACGGCCGGCGCGCTGGACAAGGCTGGCGGCATCACCGCGGTTCCGAGCAGCAGCCACCACCTTCTTGTCATCGCCTCGCCCCCCAAGCTGCGCAATCAGACCACCGCGCTATCGATCCTTGCGCCCTTGCTGACCCCGCCACGAACCTGCGATCAGTTCCGCGCTGCCGCACAGCAGCGCCGGACGAACCCCGAGCGCGCGTTCCAGCTGATTTTGCACAGCCTCATTCCCGCTGCGGGCCAAGGAGCAAACCTCGTCGCGATATGCTGCCAGGTTTTGCTCTCGTGCCGCTGGCACGGCACCGCATGGGACCTGCCGAAAGCCCGCGGCCTCCAACTGTGCTGAGTCGTGCTGCGCCACCACAACCACAAGCGGCTTACCTCGCGACGCTCGCGCAGCTTGTGGAGCGGCGCGCAATTGCCCCCGCATACATACTGCGGCGGCATCAGGATCGGGCGCGGCTGCGTCGCCGTTGCCGAGCTGCCCCATTTGCGCCTGCGCAGGCGCCCCGATCACCAAGCTCAGAGCGCAGATCCACAGCGGGACGCACGGTCGGCGCAAATTGTCCTGTGATTTCATGCTACACTCCCATTGCTCTTGCGTTACTGCAGGGAGCCTCCGTCTCTCCTGGGCGCTTGCAACTGAATCTCACATCGGGTCAACCATCCCGCCACACGACATCGAATGCACGATCAAAGTGCCCGTGGCTGTCGCAGAAGCTGTGTCTTGCACCACATATGTAAAACTCGTCAAATCGCCTGCTGGACCCAAATACGCCACCACCGCGCTACTCGACACAACATGGGCCGTGGCGCCCCCATCGCCATTGCTGCTGATGCTTACCAGCGTTGGCAAATTGGGCGCATCTTCGGCGTCATAGTCATTCGCGGTCACATTGATGGTGGCGCTCGCATTGCACTCGCCAGCGAATTGATCAAGTTGCGTGACAGGCGGCGTATTGCCGGGCGGCGCTGGTGGGGGAGGCGGAGGAGAAGGCGGAGGAGGCGACGGCGGAGCAACATTAGGCGGCACCTGACAAATAACTGGCGTGCCGCTTATTTCGGCGCGAACATGGAGCCGATTTCCGTTTTGATCATAACACCACGAACGAGTGTCGTTCTGCACTTGGCCACCTTGCCCTTGACTGCTGGTGAGCCGACCAAGTGCATCATAGCCATAGATGATTACCTGCTGAGAGGCCGCGCCTGTTGGCACAACGATGCTTGCACATGCAGCTGCGGCGAACAAATGCATCCGCATCAAAAGGCTCCAGCAGGCTAGCTAAATACATGTTGCAACAGCTATGCGCGCTTTGTCAATTGCGTTAACCTTTTAACGCACCGCGGCGAAGAAGCACTTCATCGGGCACTTGTGATCAGAACACAATTCACTGGCTTCTGACGCAGCGCCCATGCAACCAGCCGAAGTTCTACGTTGCAGCATGAGGGTCAACGGCGACCGTAGTCCAGAGAGAAATGATCGTTTGAGGTGAGAGGCGTGTCGATCAAGAGCCGCAATACGCCTCGACCGCGATCCCGGATTCGCCTAGCTCAGCCTCAAGATGCGCAAGCGAGCGATAGCCGAGCCGTTGCGCCACAGTCTTCATAATTGTATTGGCGACCTTGTACTCCGCCTTGCCGGGCGAGGGCAAGTTCAGCTGCGCCCTCAGCGTGTCAGCTTTGGCAGCGTAGTGTTTCGTAGATTCTTCCAATTCGCGGCGCGAGATTTTGCGTATTACTGCAAGAAGCGTCGCCGCGTTCCCGCAAGTCTGCCATCTAAGAGGCAGCATGACATCGTAACAAATCCACAAACAGTCAAAGATGTTTATCTGCATGCAGCGTGCCTTGGACGGGCGCTTCAGCCACAACGCTGAGCGAACGAACAACGCGTCGCGCTCTGCCCGCATCCACTCGAACAGCGGCACGTCGCGCTCGCTTATCGGCCCACGAATACGGCACCGTTGTGCACCATCATCGAACACGAAATCATCCGGATGCGGCCAGACGATCTTCGGCTCCAAGCCGTGCTGTGCGGCGCTTTGGTAAATTGTCACCATGGCGGCGTGCCACTCCTGGTGATCTTTATACAGGTCCGCGCGCCGCGCCTTTGCTTCCTGCGCCAGCTTTGCATCGTACTCGTCAAGTTCACGGGCCTGGCGGTACATGTCGCGCTGGGCTTGCGCGTTGCCGATCATGGCGTTGCGCGATTGCGCGCGCAGCTGGATCTCCCGCACCGTCAGTTCGCGGGTGACGCCGTTCTCGGTCACCTTGACCTTTCGCCCAAGCTCAGCTCGCAACGCTTCCAGCGTTGGGTTCTCCGAGATCGCAATGGACGCCGGCGTCTTCTTCGGCCGGCCTTTGGGATTGCCGGACTTGCCCTTCTTAAACTGACTCCAGCGTGGCGGCTTCCCATAACCGGGTCGATTGCGAAAACACCGAAGGCCTGCGGAACTGGCTGCTGGAGCTGAGGCCGGGCGGAATCGAATGGTGGTCGCGCCGGGATGCTGCGCCGGTGGCGCCGGTCGAGCAGGACCCCGCCGAACTTCGGCGCGAGCGGCTTCGCCGGCTTGTTCGCGAGCAGGCAACCGGGCTGTCCGAGCGTGGCCGGGAGCTCCTCGCGCACGTTATCGATTTCCACCGCCGCGCGAAGAAGCGGGCGGCTCAATCATCCCTGGGTGGCCGATCGACACGGACGTTCTCGAAGGCGCCGTTCTGAGGGTCGCTGAGTATCTGGCAACCGGCGACAACGAGCTGACGCGCGAGCTCCGGGCATCCGGAGTGCCGGTGAGCGATCGATACCAGGCGACCGTGGATCTTATCGAGCGAGCCCCGCCCCGCTTGAGGGAATGGCCCGGCGGCAATCTAGTCCGCGAGAGCGAGACCCTGCCCGCAGGGTCGAGAGGCACTACGGCGATCTCGACGATGCGTACGAAGCGGATGGCTTTGCGGCCATCCTGGAGGATCTCGCCTACTCCGCCGAAGATAACGCCGCGGGCAAGCCGAACACCTCGAAGATCCAGATTGAAGGTGACCCGTACAAGAGCCTGGCATCATACCGGTCGGCGCTCTCCGTCTATCGCCAGTTCCGCGAGAACGGCGCCGGGCCGAGCGCCGGGCAGTCACAGGCCGACCGAATCCGCGCATTCGTGCTGAAGAAGATCATCGAACCTGCCCGCCGTGCGGGCGAGAGCCGCTTTGTCGTCCGCGCGGGCGACGTTCACAAGCAAATGGGTTTGCAGGACGCCATGCCGGCCGTTTGCAGCGCCGTCGGCGGCACGAAGTTCCAGGCCCTGGCGGGTGTTCGGTTGGTGCGGCGCGAGGGGCCGGAGAACAGCTCGACCACCGAATTCACCTTCGAAACGGTTTCGAGCGGGAGCTTCGACGTTTCCCGCGCCGAGGCGATCCTGCGCGGGCGCTATGGCGATCCTGACGTCGACAGCCAGAAGATGGTTTCGTTCACGCTCGCGGACGGGCGGGCGGTCGCGCTCCAGAAAGACATCTCCAAGGTCCAGCTATGGTTTGAAGACGACGAACGGGCCGGCGCGCCGCCGGCACAGGAAGTGGACTCATATGCGGCCGATAAGGGCCGTCATTCCAATCTGCCCGGCCGTCTTAGCCATGCTCCGCCCTCCGATCTTCGCAACGCCGGATTTCCGAAGCCGGTCCTCAGCGTCCGCGCAGCGAACGACGGAGAACTGCTCAAGGTTCTCGACTGGTATGATGGCCAAGGAAGCGGTCTCAACCGCGAAGCGCTCGAGAGGCTCAAGGCCGTGTTTCTTGGTCGATACCCCGATTTCGAGCCGGAGGGGTTCACAGCCAGCAGCGGCGGCTATTTTGAAGAGGAGCGACGCTACAAGGACGCGCTTCTGGCGCGGGCCCAGGAGGCGCTTCGTAAGGAGCCGCCGCTCGATGATGAGGCGCTCGGCGCGGCCTTTCTCGACCTGCTGACGGGGCCGGAGTCCGGGTTGCTCGGCTGGCGCACCGACGCCCGGATCAAGAACCTTCGCACGGCGCACCCCGGCGTTCTAGAGCGGCAGGCGGGGCAGCTCGCAAGGTCGTCAGGCGACCTCGCTGACGCGGTAGCCGCTTTCGTCAACGAGACTTGGCCAGTTCTCAAGGAAGGCCAGGAGAAGAACCTTCCGTACAGCGAAAGCCGCAACATCCCGACGATGATTGCGGCCTTCGCGCGCCCCGCTGAAGCGTACGGGATCAACACGGATCCGGTGATGAAGACCGCTCGCGCGCTCCTCGGCAAGCCGGTCCTGACCTACAACCCGCTCAGCGCGGACGAGTATCGCAACGTGCTCGACCTGATGGGCGCCATTCGCGACGTGATGGATCGTGAATGGGGCTGGAAGCCGCGCGACCTTTGGGACGTCCAGGGCTTCATCTGGGCAGTAAATCGGGCTGAAAACCCTCAACTGGACAACGCCGCGAGCACGGGCTCCGGCGGGGGAGTGACTGTGACCAGACCGACCAACCTCATTCTTTACGGGCCGCCCGGCACCGGGAAGACCTTCGCGACGGCCGAGGAGGCGGTGCGGCTTTGCGACGGGGCTGTTCCCGACAGCAGGGAAGATCTCAAGGCGCGCTACGACGCATTGATGGAAGCGGGGCAGATTGGCTTCGTCACCTTCCACCAGTCCTACGCCTATGAGGATTTCGTGGAAGGCCTCCGGCCGGCAACGGGCGACGAGGACGGCTATGACAGCCAAGCGGACGGATTCAGGCTCGAGCCCCGCAAGGGCGTCTTCCGCGAGATCTCGGCGCTCGCCGAGCAGGCGCGCAAAAGCGCCGGGCGCTCGGGCGGCTATGACCTCGGAAATCGCCAGTTCTTCAAGATGTCGCTCGGCCGGGCCGGCGCCGAGGATCATATCTACGATGCCGCGATAGAGGGCGGTTACATCGTGCTCGGATGGGGCGGAGAGGTCGACTGGTCCGATCCGCGCTACGAGGACTACCAAGCGGTTTTCGACAAGTGGAACGAGATCGAACCCGGCACCAAAGGCAACAGCGGCAATATCTCCCAGGTCTGGCGATTCCGCGGCAGCATGCGCGAGGGCGACATTGTCATCGTATCGGAAGGGAATTCGCACTTCCGGGCGATCGGCGAGATCACCGGACCCTATTATTACGAGCCGACCGGCGAGCGGACCTACAATCATCGCCGGTCGGTGCGTTGGCTTCTCGTCCTGGACGAGGCGCTGCCGATCGACACGATCTACGACGGCGCGCTGACGATGCAATCGTGCTACCTGCTCAAGGAGGCGAAGGTCAAAAAGGAGGCTCTTTCCCGCCTCCTTCCCAGCGACACGCCGGCTGTTCCTTGGGCCCCCGACCAGTTCGTGCTCATCATCGACGAGATCAACCGCGCCAACATCTCGAAGGTGTTCGGCGAGCTGATCACGCTCATCGAGCCCGACAAACGCCTTGGCGAAAGCAACGAGCTTCGGCTCAAGCTACCCTATTCCGGCGACACGTTCGGCGTGCCGGCGAACCTGCACATCGTCGGCACGATGAATACGGCAGACCGGTCCATCGCGCTTCTGGACACGGCACTGAGGCGGCGCTTCCGCTTCAAGGAGCTGATGCCGAACCCTGACCTGGTGTCCGACGATGTCGAGGGTATCAACGTGAGACGTCTCCTCCAGGCCCTGAATGATCGCATCGAGTATCTTTTCGATCGCGAGCACCAGATCGGCCACGCCTACTTCCTTGGCTGTGCGACCAAGGAGGGAGTCGATGAGGTGATGCGGGCAAAGGTGATCCCGCTGCTCGCGGAATATTTCTACGAAAACTGGGAGCGGGTCCGGCAGGCGCTCGGGGAAATCGAAGACGATGGCGGCTTCATCGTCCGCCGGAAGCTTGCCCCGCTCGCTGCGGGTGAAGGCGACTACGTGAACGAGCGGTGGCGGTACACCGTCCGCGACACGTTCAGCCATGAAGCCTACCGGCAGCTGACGGGATGATCCGCCGAAGCGTCCGCGAGTGGGATTATATCCCGATCGAGGAGCCCGGCCCAGGTTCCTTCAGCAGGGCGGCCGCGGACCGCGTCGTCGAATGCGCGGCCGCCGTTCGGTCGGCCGGCCTCGATGGCGAGCGCATCCTGGTCAACCATCCAAAGAAGCTGCGCGCCCAGCAGGTCGTCGGCGTCATCGCTGCCGATGACGTGACGCTTGAGATCCTCCCAAAGATCGACGGCAACGAAAGCGACGCAGCCGCGCGTCGAAGCCTAGTCCACATGCTCGCGGTCGTGCTCGATCTTGACATCGTCGAGGGCGCCCTGACGGATCTCGGATGGCAGCGGGACGACCTGCTCGAAATCCTGATCCGGCTGTTCTGCGACCGTCTGTTCGAGGCGCTCCACCGCGGTCTTCCCCGCCGCTACGTGCCGCATGAAGATGACCTCGCGGCCCTCCGGGGCAGGTTGGACGTCAAGCGGCAATTCACAGTGCTTGCAGCCAGTCCGCAGCGATTGGCGTGCCGCTATGACGAGCTGAGCGCCGATATCGCCCTCAACCAGATCATGAAAGCAGCGGTGATGAAACTCGCCAAGGTTGCGAGGGCGCCGGAGAACCAGCGGCGACTGGCGGAGCTTAGCTTTGCCTTCGCCGACATCACCGCGCTGCCCGTCAAAGCCCTTCCGTGGCACCAGGTCGTTATCGACCGAACCAACCGCTCGTGGGCGCAACTACTTTCCTTGGCTAAGCTGCTTCTCGGCGACCGCTTCCAGACGACGAGCAGTGGTGACGTTAGGGGCTTCTCCCTCCTCTTCGAGATGAACAAGCTGTTCGAGGAGTTCGTCGGACGGAGCCTTGCTCGCGCCCTGTCTGGAACGGGCTTTGAGGTCCGCCTGCAGGGTCCCCGGGGCTATGCCTTAGCTGACTTGCACTCAGGCCAAAACCGCTTCGCGACGAAGCCGGACATCACAATAGCCAGCCGAGGCGCCCCGGTGCTCGTC
Source organism: Erythrobacteraceae bacterium CFH 75059 (assembly GCA_004331795.1). GTDB lineage: Bacteria > Pseudomonadota > Alphaproteobacteria > Sphingomonadales > Sphingomonadaceae > Qipengyuania_B > Qipengyuania_B thermophila. The sequence continues at coordinate 95,555 of SJSR01000003.1, read as the reverse complement.
ATCGACACCAAGTGGAAACGCCTCAAGGGGGCCATCGACGATCCAAAGTACGGTGTCGGCCAGGCCGACGTCTACCAGATGATGGCCTATGCCCACGTCTACCAGTGCGCACGGCTGCTGCTCCTCTACCCGCACCACGGAGGCTTGGGGTCTGAGGCCGCCGGGCTGACCTGCGTGCATCGGATCAACGGGACCGACGACAGCAGGATCGGCGTCGCGACACTGTCCCTCTCCAATCCCAAGGCGGCGGTCGGGCAATTGAGGGACCTGCTTTCAATCGATGATCTGCGCCTTCACCCGACGGAGTCCGTAGCCGCCTAGCAGCGAAAGGAGAGGGAGCGGTTTGGCCATTGGGTCATCGAGTCCGGGATATTGCTCCCGGATGTTCGACCCGAGCTCCCGGCAATGATCGGTGCGGCATCCGGAATTGGTAACAAGCGGCCGCAGGGGCAGCTCAACAGAGATATGCAAGCTGTCTCCCACCATCCGCCGCGATCACCCGCTCCCATGCACCTGCTGAGTTGCCTCGATGAAAGCCTCGGCAAAACCCGTCCGGACGGGTCGCCAGGTGTTCACAGGAGATTGGCAAGAAGGTGCGCGGGCGCTATTTGATCGCCGCCCGGTCTCTCTGCCCCCGGACGTTGCCGGGAGCGTCTGATTCTGAATGGATTCACGGACACTTTGTGAAAGTGTGGGCGTAAATGTGGGCGTAAAGTTTCGCGTAGTGAAGAAGTCTTGCAATTTCAACGCCGTGGCTTAGACGTTCGAATCCCTCCGTCCCGCCACTCCTGATCCATCGCGGCGCCTGCCGATCGTCTTCAGACCCGAACTGCGCGCGCCTCCCGATGGGGCAACGGCCTTGCGCGGCGTGGGCGCTTCAAGCGTGATCCACGGCGTCCAGGATGGCGCGGCCATACGCCGTCTTTTTCAGCTGCTCCCCCCGGGAGCGCGCCGCATCGGCGCTGATCCAGCCCTGCTGGAAGGCGATTTCCTCGAGGCAGGCGATCTGGACCCCCTGGCGGTGCTGGATGGTGCGCACGAATTCGCTCGCCTCGAGCAGCGAGTCATGGGTTCCCGTGTCCAGCCACGCGTATCCGCGGCCCATCTGCTCCACATGAAGCTCACCCCGCTCCATGTAGATGGCGTTGAGATCCGTGATCTCGTACTCGCCGCGGGCGGACGGTTTCAGCGTGCGCGCGAAGTCCACCACCCGGTTGTCGTAGAAGTAGAGCCCGGTGACCGCACAGTTCGAGCGGGGTTTGGCCGGCTTCTCTTCCAGGCTGACGGCCCGGCCGTCCGGCCCGAGCTCGACCACGCCATACCGCTCCGGGTCCTCCACGCGGTAGCTGAACACGGTGGCGCCGACTTCGCGCTGGCGGGCCGACGCCAGAAGGTCGACCAGATGAGCGCCGAAGAAGATGTTGTCGCCAAGCACGAGCGCGACCCGCTCGTTGCCGATGAAATCGGCACCGATGGTGAACGCCTGCGCCAGACCGTCCGGTTGCGGCTGTTCGGCGTAGGACATGGCCAGTCCCCACGCGGAGCCGTCCGCGAACATGCGCCGGTAATTGTCGAGAAACTCCGGCGACGAGATGATCAGCACCTCGCGGATGCCGGCCAGCATCAGCACCGAGAGCGGATAGTAGATCATCGGCTTGTCGTAGACCGGCAGCAACTGCTTGTTCATCGCCAGCGTCGCCGGGTGCAGCCGCGTTCCCGATCCCCCGGCAAGAATGATGCCTTTCACCTTGGCTCTCCAATCAGTTCGTCGAGAATGGCGTCGATCCCGCTCTGCCATGGCCGTGGCGCGATCCCGTAATCCGAGGCGATCTTCCGCGTCGACAGCAGCGAGTTGGCCGGACGGCGGGCCGGCGTGGGGTAGTCTGCCGTGGTCGTGGCGCGCAGAACCGGCTGCGGCCGTCCGCGCGCGGCGGCCCCGGCAAAGATGTGCTCGGCAAGACCGTGCCAGGTCGTGCTGCCCGAATTGGCGAAATGATAGGTGCCGGACGGCGCCGACCCGTCGGTGGCGAGGCGCACGGCCATCGCGGCGAGAGCGGCGGCAAGGTCGGCGGCCGCCGTGGGGCTGCCGCGCTGATCGGCCACGACGGCCAGCTCCCTTCCTTCGCCGGCGAGACGCAGCATCGTCTTGAGAAAGTTCGACCCGTGGGCGCTCACCACCCAGGCCGTGCGGACGATGGCGTGGCGAACTCCGGACGCGCGCACCGCCAGCTCGCCTCCAAGCTTCGAGGCTCCATACACGCCGAGCGGGCCGACGGGATCGTCTTCGCACCAGGCTTCCTGCTTGGTGCCGTCGAAGACGTAGTCGGTCGACACCTGCACGAGAGGTATGGCGCGGTCGCGGCAAAGCTGCGCCAGCGCCTCAGGCCCCAAGGCGTTCACGGCCCAGGCCGTCGCCGGGTCGCCTTCAGCCGCGTCCACGGCCGTGTACGCGCCGGCGTTGATCACCGCCGCCCACGGCTGTCCTGTCACCAGCCGATGCAGCGCCGCGGCATCGGTGAGGTCGGCCTCTGCACGGGAGAGCACGGCCGGTCGAAACCCTTCGGGCCAGTCGAGACGCGCAAGCTCGTGGCCGACCTGGCCCGTGCCACCGGTGACGAGGATCGGCCGCATGACTATGAAAGCAGGCCGCGTCGCTCCGCGGCCCGCCTCTCGACGAGCGGGCGCCACCATGCCTCGTTGTCGAGATACCACCGCACCGTCTTGTTCAGCCCCGATTCGAAGGTCTCGGCCGGCGACCAGCCGAGCTCCCGGGTGATGCGTGACGCGTCGATGGCGTAGCGCTTGTCGTGCCCCGGACGGTCAGGCACGTGCGTGAGCTGTTCGGCGTAGGAGCGGCCGTCCTCGCGCGGCCGCAGCCGGTCGAGGATCGCGCAGACCGCCTGGCCGACCTCGATGTTCCGCTTCTCGCAATTGCCGCCGACATTGTAGGTGCGCCCGATGGCGCCGCGTTCGAACACCGCCTGCAGCGCCCGGACATGGTCATCGACGAACAGCCAGTCGCGCACCTGATCGCCTTTGCCGTAAATCGGCAACGACTCCCCGGCCAGGGCACGGACGATGAACAGCGGGATGAGCTTTTCCGGGAAGTGGTAGGGACCATAGTTGTTGGAGCAGTTGGTGATGATCACCGGCAGTCCGTAGGTGTGCCCCCATGCGGAAACGAGATGATCGGACCCGGCCTTGGACGCCGAATAGGGCGAACGCGGGTCGTAGCAGGTGTCTTCGGTGAACAGCCCGCTTTCCCCGAGCGACCCGTACACCTCGTCCGTCGAAATATGGTGGAACCGGAAGCGCGAGGCTGCCTCCTCGTCGAGCTGCGACCAGAAGTGCCTTGCCTCGGACAACATCACGAAGGTGCCGACGAGGTTGGTCTGCACGAACTGGCCCGGTCCGTCGATCGAGCGGTCGACGTGACTCTCGGCGGCCAGATGGGTGATGACGTCCGGGCGGAACTCGGCAATGGCGCTGCGCACCGCCTCGGCCGAGCAGATGTCGCCCTGCACGAAGCGGTACCGGTCCGAATGCGCCACTTCCTCGACCGTCGTGAGCGAGCCGGCATAGGTCAGCTTGTCGAAGTTGAGCACGTGATGGCCGGTGTGGCGGATGAGATGCCGCACGAGGGCCGAGCCGATGAATCCGGCGCCGCCGGTGACGAAAATGCGCATGGGAAGTTCAGTCCTGCTGGACAAGAGTGAGTGGACCGCCGCCATAGGTGAACGGGCTATCGAAATCGGCAAGCACCGGCAGGCGGGCGTCCTTGTCGCTCACCGTCGGCATGACGTCCGGCGGCAGCGGCCAGGCGATGCCCGCCGAGTCCCACCGCACGCCGGCGTCGTGTGCCGGCGCGAAGGTGTCGGACACCTTGTAGAGAACCTCACAGTCCGGCTCGAGGGTCAGGAACCCGTGCGCGAAGCCTTCCGGCACGAACAGCTGCTTGCCGTTGTCCGCCGAAAGTTCCGCGCCGACCCACTGGCCAAAGGTGGGCGAACCCGCTCTCACATCCACGACCGCGTCGAAGATCCGGCCGCGCACGCAACGGACCAGCTTGGCCTGCGCCCGGTCCGGCGTCTGGAAATGGAGCCCGCGCAAGGTAAACTGCGCGGCGGAATAGCTGTGATTGTCCTGCACGAACCGGCAGTCGACACCGTAATCGCGCCAGCGCTCCTCCACCCACACCTCGGACAGCCAGCCACGCGCATCGCCGTGACGAACAGGAGAAATGATGCGAACGGTGCCGGGCGACATTGGCGCGGCCATTAGCTATTCACGTCCGCCGGAACAACCGCTATTGCGCCGCGCTGCCAATCCGCATGCCTTCTGGAACGCTGTCCGGGTCATCGTGACTTTTTCGATTCTTTTCCTCGAGACGATCGGCGTTCGGCGGGCCTTGTCACCCCGCGAGGCCTCACCGGCGCCGCGCCCGGACCGGCTTCTTCCGAGATGACGGCTCTTCGCCCCCTGCGAGCGAGCTTCTGGACCCGCCTCCGCTTCCAGATCCCCGTGGGCGTGCTGCTCGCGGCGGTGCTGCCCTATCTCCTGCGGCTGGCCATCGATGCGGAACCCGGCGACATCGGCGTTCTGAACAACACCCTCGCCGGCACCATGGTGGCGATCGTGCTCGGCGCGTGGCTGATGCGCAATGTGGCCACCTATCCCGGCTCGGAGGCGCTCGCCTACACGTTGCCGGCCTTCGGGGCTGCCTTTGGCGCGCTCCTGATCGTCTACGTCTTCGGGCGCATTCCCTACAACCGGGTCAACCTTTCGGCCGGCTTTGCCATTTCCCTGCTGTGGTTCTTCATCATGGCCGTGCTGGCGCAGCGCCGGCAGCGGCTGACGATCGGCGTTCTCCCCTTCGGGCAGGTCGGGCAGCTGCACGACATCCCGAACGTGTCATGGCGCATGCTGACCTCGCCCGACGACGACATCAGCGACCTCGACGCCATCGCGGCCGATCTGCGGATCGATCTGCCGAGCGAATGGGACCGCCGCCTGGCCGACTATGCCCTGAACAGGGTGTCGGTCTTCCATGTGAAGCATCTGATTGAATCGCTGACCGGCCGGGTGGAACTCGAGCACCTGTCGGAGAACAGCTTCGGCTCGCTCGCCCCGCGGCAGGATTACATGGTCTTCAAGGCTGTGCTGGACTGGCTCGCGGCGGCGGTTCTCGGGCTCCTGCTTCTCCCTCTGCTGCTCCTCGTCGGTCTGCTCGTGCGGCTCACGTCGGACGGCCCTGCCCTGTTCCGCCAGCAGCGGATCGGTTACCAAGGCCGCCCGTTCTGGGTCTACAAGTTCAGGACCATGCGGGTCGCGGACGGCGATGACCGCGACGAGCGGGATCTTGCCATCACCCGTGACAGGGACCACCGGATCACCCCGCTCGGCCGGTTCCTGCGCAAATCGCGCATCGACGAGCTGCCGCAGCTGATCAACGTGCTGCGCGGGGAGATGAGCCTGATCGGACCCCGGCCCGAAGCCGTGGTGCTGTCCCGGTGGTACGAGAAGGAAATCCCGTTCTACCGCTACCGTCACATCGTGCGGCCCGGCATTGCAGGCTGGGCACAGGTCTGCCAAGGGCACGTCGCCGATGTGGACGCGGTGCGGAGCAAGCTGCATTACGATTTCTACTACATCAAGCAGTACTCTCCGTGGATCGATCTGCTCATTGTGGTGCGGACCATACGCACTATGGTGACCGGCTTCGGAGCGCGATGAGGATCGCCGGCCCACCAGTCACCCTTGCGACGAGAGTTCTTCCGACATGCCAGCCTTCGTCCACCCGTCCGCAGAGGTCCAGAGCCCGTCCGTGGGTGACGGCACGCGGGTGTGGCAGTTCTGCGTAATCATGGCCGGGGCGCGGATCGGGCGCGACTGCAACATCTGCGCCCACGTCCTGATCGAGAACGACGTCGTTGTCGGCGACAACGTGACCGTGAAGAGCGGGGTGCAGCTCTGGGACGGGATCACCCTCGAAGACGATGTCTTCGTCGGACCGAATGCGACGTTCACGAACGACCTGCGCCCCCGCTCCAAGGCCTATCCCGAACGCTTCGCGCGCACGGTGGTGAAGCGCGGGGCCTCCATCGGCGCCAACGCCACGATCCTTCCCGGGATCACCATCGGCGAGCGGGCGATGGTCGGCGCCGGCGCGGTGGTCACACGGTCCGTCCCCGCCTTCGCGACCGTGGTGGGCAATCCGGCCCGTATTGTCAGGCGTGACAGAGCATGACACCTCTCCTGCATCTCTGCACGATCATCGAGCTTCCCAAAATCGCGGATGCACGCGGTAATCTTACCTTTGTCGAAGGTGTGCGGCATCTGCCGTTCGAGATTTCGAGGATTTACTACCTGTACGATGTTCCTGCCGGGGCAGAACGGGGCGGTCACGCCCACAAGGATTTGCGCCAGCTCATCATTTCGGTTGCTGGCAGTTTCGATGTCGGGCTGGACGATGGTTTGCGAAAGACGACCTTTCACCTCAATCGGCCGTACCAGGGGCTTCTCATCTGCCCGATGATCTGGCGTGAGCTTGGCAACTTCAGCTCCGGTTCCGTGTGCCTCGTTCTCGCATCGAATGCATTCGACGAGGCGGATTATTACAGAGACTACGACCAGTACATAGAGGCTCGCCAGAACAATCGGCATTTCAACGGTGAATGAATGAGGGTTCCTTTTCTTGATCTTGCAGCGGTGGATGACGCCACGCGCCGTGACCTTCTCGCCGCCGCGGAACGCGTCGTGTCCCGGGGGTGGTTCATCCTCGGAAAAGAGGTCGAGGAGTTCGAAAGGCTTTTTGCGGAATATTGCGGCGCTCCGTCTGCTGTCGGAGTGGGCAACGGCTTGGACGCGCTTTCGCTGGCACTCACCGCGGCGAGTGTGGGGCCGGGCGACGAGGTCATCGTTCCAAGCAACACGTTCATCGCCACATGGCTAGCCGTCACCCACGTCGGCGCAACAATCGTTCCGGTGGAGCCGTGCGAGGAGACCTACAACCTGGACCCGGCTCGTGTCGAAATGGCCATCACGCCCGCGACACGGGCTCTGATCGCGGTGCATCTGTATGGTCAACCGGCAGACCTTGATCCTCTTCGGTCCTTGGCCGAGCGCCATGGCCTTGCCTTGATTGAGGATGCAGCCCAGGCTCACGGTGCGCGGTACAAAGGCAGGCGCATCGGCAGCGACCCTGGGTCCGTGGCGGCATGGAGTTTTTACCCCGGCAAGAACCTTGGGGCGCTCGGTGACGGGGGAGCGGTCACATGCAGCAAAGAGCATGCACAAAACATCAGCATGCTCCGCAATTACGGGTCACACCGCAAGTATTGTCATGAAGCGATTGGCGTCAACAGTCGATTGGACGAAATCCAGGCAGCCTTCCTGATCGTCAAATTGACTAGACTGGATCGTGACAATGCCCGTAGGCGCGACGTCGCCGCATACTATAATTCGGAACTGCCACATACCGATCTTCTCACGCCGATGGTGCCGACATGGGCTGAACCCGTCTGGCACCTTTATGTCATCAGGCACCCCGAGCGGGACAGGTTGGCGGCACACCTGAAGGCCCATGGCGTCGAGACTGGTGTGCACTACCCCGTGCCGCCGCATCTCCAGCCCGCCTACCGGCACCTTGGCTGGCAGTCAGGAGCGTTCCCGTTGAGCGAGACGCTTCACCAACAGGTGCTGAGCCTGCCAATCAGTCCCTTCATGAGCGAGGCCGATGTCGACCACGTCGTGAAGACGATCCGCAAATTCTAAGACGTTGCGCACATGACCCTGATCCGCACCAGTGCTCTCAACGGCGCCGCTGTCGCGATCAGAATGGGCACAGCGCTCCTGCTGAACAAGATACTCGCCGTCTATGTCGGACCAGCGGGCTATGCGGTGATCGGCCAGTTCCAGAATCTGATCTCGATGGCGAATACCTTCGCAACCGCCGCGACCGGAACGGGAGTGACGAAGTTTACCGCGCAGTTCTTCGATTCAGAACACGAACAGAGGGCTGTCTGGCGGACCGCAGCGATCATGACGCTCGGCGCCACACTTGCGACAGCAATAGTCCTGATCTTCTCCCGTCATTGGCTCGCTCAGGAACTTCTGCACAGCGAGGATTTTTCCAGCATTTTTCTGTGGCTTGCCGCAGGCTTGTTCTTCCTGAGCTTCAATGCCCTCCTGCTGTCCATCCTCAACGGCAGAAAGGAGGTCCGCCGGTACGTGGTCAGCAACATCGCTGGCTCGATCCTTGGATTGTGCCTGACCGGCGCGCTTGCCTACACGAACGGTCTTTATGGTGCGCTGATCGCCCTGAGCATCAATCAAGCGGTCGTCATCATCGTCACTCTGCAACAGATTTCGACAACGTCCTGGTTCAGATGGACCGATCTGTTCGGCCCGTTCAGCGTCACGCACTTTCGCGGATTGCTCGGGTTTGTGGCGATGGCTGGGACGACGGCTGTCGTGACGCCGATCAGCCACATCGCCATTCGCAATTACCTGGGTCAGGAATTCGGCCTGGACTACGCCGGCTTCTGGGATGCGGTGAACCGGATCAGCACCATCTATCTCTCCTTCATCACGGCCACTCTTACTTTATACTATCTTCCCCGTTTGGCCGAAATCAGACTTGCAGACGAACTCAGAACAGAGATCCTCAAGACCTTCAGCATCGTCGTCCCGGCGTCGGCAGTACTTTCGGCAGCAATCTTCCTGTCGCGTGACATGATCATCTCCGTTCTGTTCACGGATCAGTTTGCTCCCATGCGTCAACTGTTTGCGTGGCAAACAGCCGGCGATGTCGTCAAGATCGCGAGCTGGGTCATTTCGTTCGTCATGCTTGGTCGCGGAATGGTGAAGACCTTCATCGTAACGGAGACACTGTTTGCCATTGCCCTCTGGATGCTGACTGTCGCTCTGACGGGTATTATGGGATTTGAGGGCGCATCGGCGGCATATCTGATCAGCTACATCCTGTATCTTGGGGCAATGTGGTACATCGTGCTTGTCCGATATTCCGGCTCACAAACGCGGCTGAGCAACGTATGACAGCGAACGGACAAAGCGGGCAGGATTCACCTCGTTCTCCGCAACCAGCCCGGATGGTGGGAGAAGATCAAGATCAGCGCATTCTGACGCTTGTTTTGTGCTCGTACAATCATTTGGAATACGTTAACGAACTTCTTCAATCGATTGAGAACAGCAATTACCTGCATCTGATTTCACTCATCATTGTTGACGATGGATCTCGCGACGGATCGGATGAGTTTTTCTTGCAACGAACATTTGACCCGCGATTGTTCGTTCGCATCTTTACTAAAGCCAATGCCGGCTTGACCGACTCTCTGGCACTTGGTCTGAAGCAGACGCGAACCGACTATGTCGCGTTCATCGCGTCTGACGACTGCTATGTGCCTTCCGGTCTCGACGAGTGCATTCGGCGGCTGGTGGCGCAGCCTGCAAATGACCTGTGCTGGATATGCCAGGCGGCATATATGGAGGAACGCGACGGGCAACCTGTCTATGGCCGAGAGACGGCTGACCTGATCGGATCAGAGCCGCAGGAGCGCTTGCGTCTGCTGAGCCTCTCGTTTCCCAAGCCTCTTCTGCTGCAGTCGACCGTTTTTGGCGCAAACCTGCTGCGGAGCGCTGGAGCATGGGGCGATCAGAACGTTCTCGACGACTGGCCAACCTTTCTGCGGATCGCCGAGCGCGCGACAAGGCACCACGTCAAAATGGAGTTCATTGATGACATAGTGTTGTGTCGGTATCGACTCCACGCGGGAGGCGTTCATCGGAATACCGACCGGCAGCTCAAGATATGTCTGCAAGTGGTCGACACGCTCGTGCAGCCTCCGCTACGACGCCGCGCGCGGGCGAACGTGTACACGGACATCGGCTTGATCCATCTAAATGAGAGACGTCCTGCACGGGCCGCGCGGTTGCTGCTGTCGGCCTTTGCGCACTATCCGAACCCGGCACTGGCGATCACACTCGCGAGGCGCCTGACGCGCGCAGTGCGCAAGCGGCTGAGCAAGACCGAGAGCCGGACACCACCATGTTGATGCTGCGCTCAGAACCCTTTCAACCCAAAGCCGAAGATCAGGTGCTCGACCGCACGGCGGTGATGGTCAGGCGCCTGGTTCTCGCCGCGCTGGCAGTCGTTCTCGCCCTTGCCGCAGGCAACCGCTGGCTGGGCTGGGGGCGTGACTACGAGGAGTATTACGCCGCCTACAACCTGATCTCGCCGTCCTTCCTCTACGGCGCATCCCGCTTCGAGCTGGGTTACGAGATCGCCGCCTGGGTTTTCGCCGTGCCGCTTTCGGCAAGCTTTCCCACCTTCTACACGGTGACCGCCTTCGTGGCCCTCGCAATCAAGTTCGCCTTGTTCGAGCGCTACCTCCGCTATCCCCTGCTCGCCGCCCTGATCTACATCCTGCTGTTCTACCCGATCCTCGAATACACGCAGATCCGGGCGTCGCTCGCGATCGCTCTCGGCTACGCCAGCATCCACTTCGTCTGGCAGAGGCGGTTCGTGGTGGCGGTCCTGCTGGCGGTGGCGGCGTTCTTTTTCCACTCCAGCACGGTGATCCTCACCTCGCTCGGCCTGGCCCTGATGCTCCTGCCCGGCCGCGTTGCCCTGATCGGCGCGGCGGCGATCGGCGGGGTTCTCCTGCTGGCCTACAGCATCGGCGGACAGGATCTGGCGCAGCTCTTCGCGCAGTTCAATCCGCTCGTGTTCAGCTACATCGACAACGCCAATGCATCCGAAAGCATCAACGCCTTCTCGGTGTCGAACATTCTCTTCATGCTCACCATCGCGGCCGGCTTCTACTTCCGTGTGCCGCAATCGGGAGCGTATGGCCGGACCTTCCTGCTCCTGTCGATCGGCGGCATCGCCGCGCTGTTCGTGTTCAGGGACTCGCCGGTCATTGCGCTCCGCTTCAGCGAGCTGCTGCTGTTCTCGACGCTGTTCTATGCGCTTCGCCCGACCACGCCGCTGATGGCGCTGGTGATGCCAAGCCTGCTGCTGGTGAACGGGTTGTGGTTCACCTACCGCGCCACGGTCGAAGGAACGCTCGGGTCATGAGCGCGCGGGCGGACATCGTGATCGTGAACTGGAACTCCGGACACCTGCTGGCGGAGTGCCTCGCCTCGATCAGGACCAACCGTGAAGGCGTGGACCGGGTGATCGTCGTCGACAACGGGTCGACCGACGGATCGTTAGCTCCCGAGAGCCATGCGGAAGACTGGATCGAGTTCGACGCCGCCGGCGAGAATCTCGGCTTCGCCGCAGCCTGCAACCGCGGCGCCGCGCGGTGCACGGCGCCCTTCATCCTGTTCCTCAATCCGGACGCGCAGCTGATTGCCGGCGGCCTGCCCGAGGCGCTGCGCTTCATGACCTCGCCCGAAGGTGCGCGGGTAGGCATCTGCGGCGTGCGCCTGCTGGGCAGAACCGGCGCGGTCGAGCGCCACTGCGCCAACTTCACCGACCCGTCGACCTATGTGGGTCAGGCGCTCGGCCTGGCGGACCGGCTGCCGCGCGTGTTCACGCCCCATTTCATGCGCAGCTTCGATCATCTGGAGAGCCGGGTGGTCGACCAGGTGATCGGCGCCTTCTTCCTGGTCAGGCGGCCGCTCTTCGAGCAGCTGAACGGGTTCGACGAACGCTACTTCGTCTATTTCGAAGAGGTGGATTTCGCCCTCAGAGCCAAACAGGCGGGTTGGGACACCTTCTACCTGGCCAGCGCCACGGGCTATCACTACGGCGGCGGGACATCCGAGAAGGTCAAGGCGCGGCGCCTGTTCTATTCCCTTCGCAGCCGGCTGATCTATGCACGCCGCCACTTTTCGCCGGCCGGCTTCGTGGTGACCGCGGCAGCCACGCTCGCGGTCGAGCCGGTCTCCCGCCTCGCCCAGGCGGTGCTGCGGCGCTCGCTTGACGATGCCGGCGCCGTTCTCAGTGCCTACAGGATGCTGCTGGCCGACATGGCCGGCCGGCGAACGAAAGGCGGGCGGTAAGCCTCGTCATGCGTGTTCTGGCACTGACGAAATACAGCGCCCGCGCGGCGAGCACGCGGCAGCGGCTGCTGCAGTTCGCGCCCCATCTCCGCCAGCATGGTGTCGAGATCGAGGTGCGTCCGCTGCTCGACGACCGCTACATGGAACGACTGGCCGTGGATGAACCGCATCCGCGGCTGGAAATCGCTGCCGCCTATGCCAGACGCCTGCGCGATGTTGCCGCCGCAGGCGCCTTCGACGTGTTGTGGGTCCAGTACGAGCTGTTCCCCTTCCTGCCGGTGATCGACGGCATCCTCGCCCGGCTCGTCAGGATCCCCATCGTCTACGACATCGATGACGCCATCTTCCACATGTACGACAGCGCCGGCTCGGCTGCGGTCCGGCACCTGCTCGGCGGCAAGCTCGTTCCGTTGATGCGCCGCGCCGCCGTCTGTCTGTGCGGCAACGCTTATCTTGCCAGCTATGTGGCGCAGGCCGGGGGCCATGCCGAGGTCGTCCCGACAGTGGTCGACACCGATGCGTATGTTCCGCGGCTGCGCGACGATGCGCCGCCGGTGGTCGGGTGGATCGGCTCGCCCAGCACCTGGCGCTATGTCGAACCGGTGCTTCCCGACATCCTGCCGGTGGTTCGCAACCACGGCGCCCTCTTCCGGGCGGTGGGCGCCGCCCCCCGCGCGGCGATCGTCCCCGGCGTCACCGCGGTGGCCTGGTCGGAGGAGCAGGAAATCGCCGAAGTGCAGGCAATGGACATCGGCATCATGCCTCTGCCCGACGAGCCGTGGGCGCGCGGGAAGTGCGGCTACAAGCTCATCCAGTACATGGCCTGCGGAGCCGCCACGGTGGCGTCTCCGGTCGGCGTCAACGTCGATCTCGTCGCGGACGGCAAGGAAGGCTTCGTCGCGCAGACCGGCGCCCAGTGGGCCTCGGCGCTGGACCGCCTGTTGAGCGACAGGGGATTGCGGTCAGCCATGGGCGCCGCCGGGCGCGAGAAGGTGGTGCGTTCCTATTCCCTTGCCTCGCAGGCCCCGCGCGTGGCCGCCGCGCTGAAGCAGGCGGCGGAGTCGCGGCATGGGTGACAATCAGAGACGGCCCGGCGTTCTGCAGGGCGAGAGCCGGTCGATCGCGCTGATCACCAGCGGCGCGGGTTCACTGGCGAACTTTCGCGGACCGCTGATCCGGCGTTTCGTGGAACGCGGATGCCGCGTGTATGCCCTCGCCCCGGATCACGACGCCACGACCCGCGCCCAAGTCCGGGCGCTCGGCGCGGAGCCGATCGACATTTCGCTCGAGCGGACCGGATTGCGGCCGGCGCGCGACATGGTCGACATGCTGAGGCTGGTCGCCACTTTGCGGCGACTGCGTCCAGACATGACCTTTGCCTATTTCATCAAGCCGGTGATCTATGGCACCCTCGCGGCGACGCTGGCAGGCGTGCCGCGCCGCTTTGCCATGGTTGCCGGACTCGGATACGTCTTCACCTCCGACGGGTCGGCTGACACGCTCAAGCGACGCGCGCTGCGGATGGCGGCCACGCGGCTCTACAGCATCGCCTTCCGGCTCTGCCACAGGGTGTTCCTCCAGAATGAGGACGACGCCGCCGTGCTGTGCGGGGGCGGAGTGCTGCCGCGCGCGAAGCTGGCGATGGTCCGGGGATCGGGTGTCGATCTGGCGCACTTTCCGCCGGCCGATCCGGTGACGGCGCCCGTCACCTTCATTCTTGTCGCCCGGCTGCTGCGGGAAAAGGGCATCGTGGAGTATGCCGAGGCAGCACGGCGGATCAAGGCGACCAATCCCGACACGGTCTTCCTCCTTGCCGGAGGCCTCGACACCAATCCGGGCGCGCTGTCCCGCGAGGTGGTGGCGTCCTGGGTTGCGGAAGGCGTCATCGAGTGGCCCGGGCAGGTCGCCGACATCCGCCCTTGGCTCGCGCGCAGCAGCGTGTTCGTGCTGCCCTCCTACCGCGAAGGCAAGCCTCGCAGCACACAGGAAGCGATGGCCATGGCGCGTCCGGTCATCACGACGGATGCGCCGGGATGCCGTGACACCGTCGAGGAAGGCGTGAACGGCTACATGGTGCCGGTCCGCGACCCCCGCGCGCTGGAGGCTGCCATGCGGCGCTTCCTCGAGAACCCGGACCTGATCGCGCGCATGGGCCGCGAAAGCCGCGCCCTCGCCGAGGAGCGGTTCGACGTGCACCGCATCAATGACGGAATGCTGAAGGTCATGGGCTTCGGCTGATTTGTGTGATCCACGCCGCCTTTTCGTTTCCCTCGCTTCTGCCTGGGGGACGATGGTGCTAGGAGCAGCATTCCTGCCGCAAGCACGGGAACGCCCTCGGTTTCTACAGCGACGCAACTGCTGTTCCTCGAACTCAACGAGATCAACTTCGCATTTCTCGAGCATGACATCGCCCGCGGCGAGCGGCCGAACTTCGGCGAAGTCTTGGCGCGTCACGACTTAGGAAACCGAGTCGAAGCGGGGGTACGAGGAGCTTGAGCCGTGGATCCAGTGGGTCACTGCCCGCACCGGACTGACCTACCCGGAGCACGGCATGTTCCGGCTCGGCGACATCGTGCGAACGGATCTGGACCAGATCTGGGAAAGCCACGAGCGGGCCGGACTGAAGGTGGGCGCCGTCAGTCCAATGAACGCGAAGTGCCGTCTCCGCGCGCCGGCGTTCTTCATCCCCGATCCGTGGACGGACACGGGCGTGCATGCCGGTCCGGTCGACAGGCGCTTCTTCGAAGCGGTCCGGCAGGCGGTGAACGACAACGCGTCCGGCGGCCTCAGCAAGAGTTCAGCCTTCGACTTCCTCGTCGGCGGACTGCAGAACGCCTCGCCGCTGAACTATGCGCGCTACGCGACACTGGTGGCTGGCGCCCGCGCGAAGCCATGGTTCAAGGCGCTGTTCCTGGACCAAGTGCTGACGGACATGTTCATCCGTCTGGTCCGCAGCCACAAGCCGGATTTCGCGTCGCTCTTCCTCAACGCGGGCGCCCATATCCAGCACCACTACATGTTCAACTCGTCCGCCTATGACGGGTCGCACCGCAATCCGGACTGGTACGTCAAACCGGGCAGCGATCCCGTGCTGGATGTCTACCGGCTCTATGACCGCATTCTCGGTCAGGTGCGCCGCGCCTTTCCCCGGGCGCGGATCATGATGGCCACCGGCCTGCACCAGGTTCCCTACGGGCGCACAGCCTTCTACTGGCGGCTGGTCAAGCATGCGGAGTTCCTCACTCTGCTTGGCGTCCCGTTCCGCTCCGTGGAGCCGCGCATGTCGCGCGATCTGCTCGTGTGCTGCGCCTCGCGCGAAGAGGCAGCGGAGGCGGAGCGCCGCTTGCTGATGGCCCGCGCGGATGACGGTGTTCCGCTGTTCACGGTGGACAACCGCGGCACCGATCTCTTCGTCATGCTGACCTACCCGAATGACATTCCAGCCGGACTGGGTGTGACGGTCGGCAATGAAAGGATCGAGGATCTGCGCCGTCACGTCGCCTTCGTCGCGATCAAGAATGGCGAGCATGACGGCGTCGGCTATTTCACCGACAGCGGACAGGCGGCGGCGAAGGGGCGGCGCTTCCCCTTGGCCGAGATTCCCAACCGCATCCGCGCCGCCCTTGGGGTCGAGGCGCGCCTGTCCGCGGCCTAGAGCACGGTGCGGCTCAGGCCGCGGCCCGCAGGGCAAGGGTGCGCTGGTCCTGCTGTTCCTGCAGCCAGGCCTGGAACATCAGCACGCACCAGAGGCGGGTCAGCAGGTGCTTGTCACCGCGCAGGAACCGCTGCCAGGTCTGCGTGACCCGCCGGTCATCGAGAAAGCCCTGCGCGCGCATGGCCGCCGGGTCGAGCAACGCTTCGGCCCACGGCCGCAGCGGGCCTGACAGCCATGCGCCGATCGGCACCGCGAACCCTGCCTTCGGCCGGTCGATGAGCGCTGCGGGCACATAGCGGTAGAGCACCTGGCGCAGGATGTGCTTGCCCCGCCCGTCGCGGATCTTGGCCGACAGGGGCACGCGCCAGGCGAACTCCACCACCCGGTGATCGAGAAACGGGATCCGTCCCTCGAGGCTCACCGCCATCCCGGCACGGTCCACCTTCGCGAGAATGTCGTCGGGCAGGTAGGTTGTCGCGTCGAAATAGAGCATGGTGTTGCGGAAGTCCGCAAAGGCGGGGGCCGACGTCATCGCGCGACCGTCCGTGACGCCGAGCACCGGGTTCTGCTGCGCCGGCCATTGCGACACAAGCGCTGTGTAGAAATCCCCCGGCGCGCCGGCGGCGATCACGGCCCCGACCTTGGGCAGACGTTCGGCGAGGCCGGCAATCCGGCCGTCCATGCGAACCGCACGCGCCACACTGCTGACGGCGCGAGCCGTGAGCGGAGCCGCCAGGGCCGCGGAAATCCCGCGTCGCAGGATGAGCGGCAGATGCGCCGCCTGTTGCCAGATGCGCGCGCCAAGGACGTGCCTATTGTAGCCGGCGAACAGTTCGTCGCCGCCGTCGCCCGACAGGGCCACCGTCACCTTCTCGCGCGCCAGCGCGTTGACGAGGAACGTCGGCACCTGCGACGAATCGGCAAACGGTTCGTCCCAGATCGTCGGCAGGCGTGGCAGCACCTCCTGCGCCTGCCGAGGCGCGACCCGCAATTCGCAATGGTCGGTGCCAAGATGCCTCGCCACCGCCCGCGCATGGGCGGACTCGTCATAGCCGCGTTCGTCGAACCCGATCGAGAAGGTCTTCACCGGCCGGCTCGCCAGCGACTGCATGAGTGCCGTGACGAGGGAGGAGTCGACACCGCCGGAGAGAAACGCGCCGAGCGGCACGTCCGCCTCCATCCGCAAGCCGACCGCGTCGCGGAGCAGCGCGTCGAGGCGGTCCACCAGTTCGGGCGTATCGTCGAATGGCGCCGAGGCACCCTGCACCGCGATGGCCGCCAGATCCCAGTAACGCTCGACCCGTTCGGACCCGCACCGGTCCGGCTCCACCTCCGCCAGATGCGCCGGAGGAAGTTTGCGGATGCCCTTCCAGATGCTGAGCGGCGCCGGCACATAGCCGTAGCTCATGAAGGCGGCCAGGCTGTCGCGGTCCACCTCCGCGGCGAACTGCGGATGGGCCGCAATCGCCTTCAGCTCCGACGCGAAGAAGAAGGTGGAGTCCTGCCAGCCGTAGTAAAGCGGTTTCTCGCCAAGGCGGTCGCGGGCGAGCGTCAGCACGCCACTCCGGCGATCCCAGACGGCAAGCGCGAACATGCCGTTCGCCTGCTCGAGCGCCGTGCGCACGCCCCAGCGGTCCATGCATGCAAGGAGGACTTCCGTGTCCGAATGGCCGCGCCAGTCCGGCGCCTCGCCTTCGCGCTCGAGCCGGGCCCGCAGCTCGCGGTGGTTGTAGATCTCGCCGTTGAATACCAGCACCAGCCGGCCGCTTGGCGAGCGCATCGGCTGGTGCCCCGCCTCCGACAGATCAAGGATCGCCAAGCGGCGATGACCCAGCGCAACGCCGCGAGCCTCGTCGAGCCAGTGGCCGTCGCTGTCCGGTCCGCGATGCGCGATCCGTCCCGTCATGCGCCGCAGCGCCGTCATGGCATCCGGGCCAAGCGGACCAGCCGTCACGAATCCTGCTAATCCGCACATCCCGAGCGCCTCCAGTCAGGCCCGCCATAGATGCCGCCCGCTGCCACCGCAACGAAGGCGGGAGCGGCGGGGAGCATCGGCTCCGCCGGAGAGACCATGCCGCGCACGCGAAGTGGCGGCGCGGCCCGCTTTTCGACTGGCGAGCGCCCAAGCCTTCGCCTAGGCAGCCGCGGAACAGCGTGGGAGCGTGCGTGCATACCTTACCCGAGTGGCTGCAGGAGGATCCCGGTTTCACCGACCGGATCAAGGCCGAGCAGCGGACATGGCTTGTCACCGGCGCGGCCGGTTTCATCGGCTCCAACATCACCGGAACCCTGCTCGTCCTCGGCCAGCGTGTCCGGGGCCTCGACAACTTCGCCACCGGTCACCGGCGCAACCTCGAGGAGGTTCGCGCACAAGTCGGCGAGGACGCCTGGTCCCGTTTCGAGCTGATCGAAGGGGACATCCGCGATCCCGGCATCTGCCGCATGGCTTGCGAGGGCGTGCAGATCGTCCTGCACCAGGCCGCTCTGGGCTCTGTTCCGCGGTCGATCGAAGACCCGGTGACCACCAACGAGGTGAACGTGTCCGGGTTCGTCAACGTCTGCGACGCTGCGCGGCGTGGCGGCGACACGCGCGTCGTCTATGCCGCGTCCAGCTCCACTTACGGCGACGAACGCAGCCTGCCCAAGGTCGAGGACCGGATCGGGCGCCCCTTGTCACCCTATGCCGCCACCAAGGCGTTCAACGAGGTCTATGCCGACGTGTTCGGCCGAACCTATGGCGCACGCCTGATCGGCCTGCGGTACTTCAATGTCTTCGGGCCCCGCCAGGATCCGGAGGGAGCCTATGCTGCCGTGATCCCGTTGTGGATCAAGGCGATGCTGCAAGGCGACCCCCTGCGCATCAACGGGGATGGCGAGACAAGCCGCGACTTCTGCTTTGTCGACAACGCGGTGCAGGCGAACCTCCGCGCCGCGCTCGCCGCCGAGGAGGCGTGGGGGCAGGTCTACAACGTCGCCTTCGGGCAACGCACATCGCTGAACGCCCTGCAGCAGGCGATCGCCGCCGAACTGCGGCACCACGGTTTCGACAGCCGGGCGGATGTCGTCCACGGACCCGAGCGGCCCGGCGATGTCCGTCACAGCCTTGCGGACATCGGCAAGGCGCGCCGCCTGCTTGGCTATGCGCCGAGCCACGATCTGGTGCGCGGCCTCGGCAGCGCGATGCCCTGGTACATCAACTTCGTTCGGGATCGGAAGGCATGAAGAAGGCGGATGAGAAAATCGCGGTGATCGGGCTGGGCTATGTCGGCCTGCCGGTGGCCGTGGCGCTCGCCGGTCAGCACGAACACGTGATCGGTTTCGACATCTCCGCCCGCCGTGTCGAGGCGCTTCGCCGTGGCCACGACTGGACGGGCGAGATCGAGGACGCCGATCTTGCCGCAACCACTCTCCGCTTCACGGACGATCCTGACGAACTGGCCGACAGCACCTTCTTCATCGTCACGGTGCCGACCCCGATCGACGATCAGAACCGACCCGACCTCGGCCCGGTCCTCGCGGCCTGCGACACGCTTGGTCCCCGACTGTCGCCGGGCGCGGCGGTGGTGTTCGAATCAACCGTCTATCCCGGCGTCACGGACGATGTGTGCGCGCCGCGTCTCGAGGCGGCGTCGGGGCTGCGCCGGGGCGAGGACTTCTTCCTCGGCTATTCGCCGGAACGCATCAATCCGGGTGACAAGGAGCATCGCCTTGACACGATCGTGAAGATCATTGCCGCGGAAGACGCGCCCACCCTGGCCCGGCTCCGCTCGGTCTACGGCTCGGTCGTCGCCGCCGGCCTGCACGAGGCGCCGTCGATCAAGGTCGCCGAGGCGGCCAAGGTCATCGAGAACACCCAGCGCGATCTGAACATCGCGCTGATGAACGAATTGTCCATCATTCTCGACCGGCTGGGGATCAGCACGCGCGACGTGCTCGACGCGGCGGGGACGAAATGGAACTTCCTGCGGTTCTCGCCCGGTCTCGTCGGCGGACACTGCATCGGCGTCGATCCCTATTATCTCACCCATGCGAGCGAGAAGGCCGGCTACGACCCGGAGGTCATCCTTGCCGGACGGCGGATCAACAACAGCATGGGCAGACACATCGCCGCGAAAACCTTGAATCTGGTCGGGCAGACCGCCGCGACGCCGCGGATCGGCGTGCTGGGCCTGACGTTCAAGGAAAACGTGCCCGATCTGCGCAATTCGAAGGTGCCTGACGTGATCGCGGCGTTGATGGCGGGTGGCGCCGACGTTCTGGTGCACGACCCGCGCGCCGATGCCGAGGAAGCGATGGAGGAATACGGGATCCGCCTGCAGGAGGCGTCCGCTCTCACCGATCTGGACGCGCTGGTTCTCGCGGTGCCGCACGAGGAGTTCCGCGGCTGGGCCAACGATCTCGCGCGCGTCGTGCGGCCGCAGGGCGCGGTCATCGACGTGCGCTCGTTCATCGGCCGGGATCTCGTGCCTGAAGGCATGCGCTACTGGTCTCTCTGAGCCTCAGGCGGCCGGGTGCGCTGCGCTGGCCGCGCGTCACCCGGCTCGTGTCGACCCCGCCCGGCGAAGGTCGCGCCGCTTGGCGGGCAGGTTCCTGCGCGAGCAGCGAAGTGCGCCGCAGGCAGCTTCTTTGCTGCTGTGGAACCAACCCCGTGCCACGCCGTTGATCCAACGTTTTCTGAAGGATCACCAATGAAACCTGAGGCTTGGAAGGCGGGTTCGGGCCCGCTTGGAGATGCTGCGCCAATTCTTCTCTGCCTCAGCCATCTGCGCTGGAATTTCGTCACCCAGCGGCCTCAGCACCTCATGGAACGCTTCGCGCGTGACCACACCGTCCTGTTCTGGGAAGAACCGATCTTCCTTTCGGAACCGGGCGCCGCTCCGCGGCTGGAACGGGCGCGGTGCGAGCGGACGGGGGTGCAGGTGCTCACGCCCTACCTGCCGCAGGAGCTGGACGCCGCCGGACAGAACGAGGCTCTGGCCCGTCTGCTGGCAGAGGGGCTTCAGGGGCGCACCCCTGCCGTGCTGTGGTACTACACCCCCATGATGCTGCCGTTCACCCGCGGACTGGACGCGTCGTGCGTGGTCTATGACTGCATGGACGAGCTGTCGGCCTTTGCCGGGGCGCCTGAAGGCATGCTGACGCTGGAGGACGAGCTGTTCCAGCGGGCCGACCTGGTCTTCACCGGCGGCGCCAGCCTGTACGATGCAAAGCGGTCGCGGCACCCTTCGGTCCACTGCTTCCCCTCGAGCATCGACCGCCGGCACTTTGCCGTGGCGCGCCAGCCCGGCCCGGTGCCGGCGGAGGTGGCCGATCTGCCTGCACCCCGTCTGGGCTATTGCGGCGTCATCGACGAGCGCCTCGACCTTCAGCTGCTCGACGAGCTGGCGCGCGCGCGCCCGCAATGGTCGATCGTCATGGTCGGTCCGGTGGTCAAGATCGATCCGGCCACCCTTCCCCAGCGGCCGAACCTCCATTACCTCGGCGGGCGGCCCTATGACGAGCTGCCGGCCATCATGCGCGGCTGGGACGTCGCGCTGATGCCGTTCGCGCTCAACGAGGCGACGCGCTTCATCAGTCCGACCAAGACGCCCGAATACCTTGCCGCGGGGCTTCCGGTCGTGTCGACCGCAATCACCGACGTGCTGCGACAGTACGGCCAGACGCAGGCGGTACGAATCGCGGCCGACCCGGCAGATTTCGTCACCCGGTGCGACGAGGCGCTCGCCTTGTCGCGCAGCCTCGGTGACGACTGGCTCGCCGAAGCGGATGCGCTGCTGTCGCAGAACAGCTGGGACGCCACGCAAAGCGCCATGGCGGCGCTGATCGCCAAGGCGCAGTCCTCCGGCAAGGCGGCGGTGTCCGCGGTGTCGTCCATGCCGATGATCCGCCCGTCGCGGCACTACGACGTGGTCGTGGTGGGCGCCGGGTTCGCCGGGTCGGTGATGGCGGAACGGCTCGCCGCCGACGCGGGCCAGCGGGTGCTCGTGCTCGACCGCCGGCCGCACATCGCGGGCAATGCCTACGATCACCATGACGAGGCCGGCATCCTCATCCACCAGTACGGGCCCCACATCTTCCACACCAACGCGCCCGACATCTTCGCCTATCTGTCGCGCTTCACCCGCTGGCGGCCGTACGAGCACCGCGTGCTCGCCGAGGTCGAGGGACAGTTGCTGCCCATTCCCATCAACCGGACCACGCTGAACAGGCTCTACGGACTGGAGCTTGCCAGCGACGTCGAAGCGGCGGAGTTCCTGGCCAGCAGGGCCGAGCCGGTGCCGGTGATCCGCACCTCGCGCGATGTCGTCGTCTCCGCCGTCGGCGAACACCTCTACCGCCTCTTCTTCGAGGGCTACACCCGCAAGCAGTGGGGCATCGACCCGTCGGATCTCGACAAGGCGGTGACCGCGCGAGTGCCGACGCGGACGAACACCGACGACCGCTATTTCACCGACCGGTTCCAGTTCATGCCGCTCGAGGGCTACACGCGGATGTTCGCGCGCATGCTCGATCATCCCAACATCACCCTTGAACTTGGGGTCGACTGGGACGAGGCGCGGCCAGGGCTGACCTATGATCACCTGGTGTTCACCGGGCCGATCGACGAGTTTTTCGGTCACCGTTTCGGCAAGCTGCCGTACCGTTCGCTGCGCTTCGAGCACCGCACGCTGGACCGGGAATGGCTGCAGCCGGTGGCGGTGATCAACTACCCGCACCCCGACGTGCCCTACACCCGCGTGACGGAGTACAAGCACCTGACCGGGCAGGAAGCCGACCGCACCAGCGTGACCTACGAATATCCGAGCGCCGATGGCGATCCCTACTATCCGATTCCGCGGGACGAGAACCAGGCGCTGTACAAGCGCTACGCGGCGCTGGCGGCGGAGCAGGAGGCGACCAGTTTCGTCGGCCGGCTGGCGACCTACCGCTACTACAACATGGATCAGGTGGTGGGGCAGGCGCTCGCCACCTATCGGCGGCTGATGGAGCGGCGCGGCGGCACCGCGGCGGCAGAGCCTGCGCGGGCCAGCGCCACGGCTGCATGAAGCCGCTCGACGCCGGGCCGGGCGCGCGCGGCGCGCTCCGGCCGGCGGCGCAGGCACCGGGCGGCATGCCGTGGGTCACCACCCGTCCGGGGCTGCCCTACTTCGTCACCGAGGACGGCGCCGCCTGGACGCCGATCGGGGCCAACGACGCCGTGTCCTGGCCGGAACTTGCGCCGCTGTTCCGCCGCCGTGATCCCGAAGCGGTCGAGCGGCATCTCCGCTGGCTTGCGGCGCACGGGGTGACCTGCATCCGGCTGATGCTCGAATACGCGCAAGGGGATCACCGCTACCTCGAGCGGCGGGTCGGCACCTTCGCGCCCAACATGGTCCGCTTCTGGGACGACCTGTTCCCGATGCTGGAGCGCACGGGCATCCGCGTCCTGCTGACCCCGTTCGACACCTTCTTCATGTCGAACCGCTGGCGCCACCACCCCTACAATGCGCGCAATGGCGGTCCGTGCCGGACACGGCGGCAGTGGCTGACCTGTCCGCAGATGCGCGCCGCGGTGAAACGCCGGCTGGCCTTCGCCACGGACCGCTGGGGCGGGAGCGGGGCGCTGTTCGCCTGGGACCTGTGGAACGAGATCCACACCTCGAAGGGCGAGGATGACCCGGCCGCCCTTGCCCCGTTCATCAGCGACCTGGGCACCTTCCTGCGCGAACGCGAGCTGCGCCTGTACGGACGCGCGCACCCGCAGACCGTCTCGATTTTCGGACCGCACCTCATCGACGAGCCGGCGACGGTGGACCCGATCTTCCGCCACCCGCTGCTCGATTTCGCCTCGACCCACCTCTACGAGGCCGGGACGATCGACGATCCGCGCGACACGGTCGCCCCCGCGCTTGCCACCGCCCGGCTGATGCAGGCCGCCGTCGAGGAGGCGAGCGACGGACGCCCGGTGCATGACAGCGAGCATGGCCCGATCCACAGCTTCAAGGACCGGCACGTCACCTTGCCCGAACCCTTCGACGACGAGATGTTCCGCCACATGCAATGGGCGCATCTGGCGAGCGGCGGGGCCGGCGGCGGCATGCGCTGGCCCAACCGCCATCCGCACGTGCTCACGCCCGGCATGCGCCGCACGCAGCGCAGCCTCGCCGCCTTTCTCCCGCTGATCGACTGGACGTGCTTCCGGCGAAGGAACCTTGCCGCCCGGCTGCATTGCGACGCCGCCGACACGGCCGCCATCGGATGCGGCGACGCCGCGCAGGCGGTGGTCTGGCTGCTGCGCACGAGCGGCGTCGGCCCGGATGGACGGCTTGCGCGGCGCGAGCCCCGCCCCGTGTCCGTCACCGTGCCCGGTCTGGCGGAGGGACGCTACCGGGTGACGTGCTTCGACACGGAAGAAGGGGTTGCCGGACCGGTGCAGGAGGTGACGACATCGGCAGGGTTGCTGCGGATCTGCGTTCCGCTCGACCGCGATCTGGCGCTGGCGATCCGGGCTTCGGCGCGGTCGTCCTGACGCCGGCGGCAGAGGCGGCGGGTGCGCTGCGCCTCGGCAACGCACCCGCTTGCGCGGACAACCGTTCCCTGGCGGCCGGTTCAGTAGCGCAGCGTGGCGGTGACGAACACCTGCCGCGGATTGCCGTAGAACGCCGTCAGCGTGCCTTCCCGGCCCAGCGAGGGGATCGGCAGCCCGTTCGGCCCGGTCGCGATGGCGCCCGTCACCGGATCGGCCACGACGAAGGTGTAGCCGCTCGTCTTGTATTCCTTGTCGAGCAGGTTGCGCCCGTGCAGTCCCAGCGACCAGCGCCGGTTGGGACCGGTGTAGACGAGGTTCGCGTCGAGCAGCGCGAAGCCTTCCTGGTCGAGGAACGGGTTGGGAATCTCGAACTGGTAGGTGCGGCTGCGATAGGCGAGCGTGGTGGTGAAGTTGAGTTCGCCGTCACCCACCGGCGTCAGGTAGCCGAGCGTCGCGCTGCCGGTGAAGCGCGGGGTGTTCTGGACCTCGCGGAACTCGGCCACGTCCACCGGGCCACGCCCCGGAATGTTGGTGACGTACTCGTCGTACTGCGCGTCGATGTAGCCGGCCGACAGGGCAAGCGTCAGCCGGTCGCCGGGGGTGGCGAGATCGCGGCCCAGCCGCGCCGTCCCTTCGAATTCCAGACCCTTGAACGTCGCCGCGCCGGCGTTGGTGACGATGCCGCAGAAGGACTGGATCGGCTGGCCGTTGACGAAGGTGGTGCAGCCCACCGAGCCGGGGATCTGCACGTCGGTGTAATCGGCGTAGAACCCGGCGAGGGCGACATACACCGCCCCGTCGAGCCAGTTCCCCTTGTAGCCGATCTCGTAGCTGTCGACGCTCTCGGGCAGGAAGCTGAGGAACGCGGCCACCTCGTCGTTGGTGGGGCGTCCGGGAATGGCGGCCGGGGCGTTGATGCCCACACCGCGCGGGTCGAAGCCGCCGCCCTTGAACCCCTGCGCGTAGCTGGCGTAGAAATTGTGATCCCGCGTAGGCCGGAAACTGACCGACACGCGCGGCGTGAACTTGTTGAAGTCGCGGCTGCCGGTGAAGTCGGTCGACGGCGCCCCGAACGCCACCCCCGCGCCGCCGAACACCGGCGAGCCGCCGCCCAGATAGTTCTGGCGCAGGATGTCGGCCGTGCGCCGGTCCCAGGTGTAGCGCCCCCCAACCGACACGCTGAGCTGGTCGGTGATGTCCAGCGTGACATCGCCGAACACCGCGTAGGTCTGCGTGTCGACATTGGCCTCGGTGAAGGCCGTCAGGCCGTTGAGGGTGGTGAACAGCCGCACGTCGAACTGGGTGTCGGCCTGCGCGTCGAGGTAGTAGAACCCGAGCAGCGCGTTCAGAGGACCGCTTTCGTAGATCAGCTGCAGCTCCTGGCTGAGCTGCTCGTTGCGGTAGAAGGCGGGCACGTCGAGATCGACCGCCGGCAAGGCGTCGAAGTCGATCGGCGAGGCGGAGTCGTCCTTGCGCCATGCGCTGATCGAGCGGAAGGTCAGCGTGTCCGACAGGTCCACGGTGACATTCATGGCCAGCCCGTAGGCTTCGACCTCCTGCCGCGGGTCGATGAGCCCGCCGCGCGTGTCGAACACGTTGTCGAGCACCGGGGCGCGGGACACGAGACTCGGGATCAGGCGGGTGCCGCCACGGGCGCTGCTGTTGTCCTTGGTGTAGTCGCCGGTGATGCGGACCAGCACCGGCTGGCCATGCCCGCCCAGCTCGAAGCTGAGGCGCCCGCCCAACACGTCCTTGTCGTAATTGTCTTCGCCGGTGGTGAGATTGCGGCCGAAGCCGCCGCGGGTGAGCCGCGCGACGGCGCCGCCGACCCGCACCAGATCGCCCAGCGGCACCGAGGCGCTGAGCACGCCGTCGAGCTGGTTGTAGGTGCCATAGGTCAGGCGCGCGCTGAACGAGGGATCCTGCGGCAGAAGGCGAGTGACATACTTCACCGCCCCGCCGATCGTGTTGCGGCCATACAGGGTGCCCTGCGGTCCGCGCAGCACCTCGATCCGCTCGACATCGTAGATGTCCAGCACCGCGGCCTGCGGCCGGTTGAGATACACGTCGTCGAGATAGATGCCCACGCCCTGTTCGAAACCGGACACCGGATCCTGCTGCCCCACGCCGCGGATGAAGGCGGTCAGCGTCGAATTGGTGCCGCGGCTCGCCTCCAGCGTGGTGTTGGGCGTCGTCTGGGCCAGATCGGTGATGTCGAGCGCGCCTGCCTGCTGGAGCGCCTCGCCGCTGTAGGCGGTGACCGCGATCGGCACCTCCACCAGCGTCTCCTCGCGCCGCCGGGCCGTCACCACGATGACGTTGGCGTCGGACGCCTGCTGTTCCGTTCCGGCCGGCTCGGGCTGGGTCTGCGCCATGGCCGGCGCGCAGATACCGGCCAGCGCCACCCCTGCCATGGCGGCCCGCATAACCCCGTGGCCGACTCGCTGTGCCGCTCGCGTCATTGTCAATCCTCCCTGCATCCTCTTGCCCGCACACTACTGAAACCTGAATCCCCTTTCAACTTCTTGTTGGAGCGGGCGGGGGCTTGGGTTAGCGTGGCGCTCATGGACGGGGCGGCGGCAGAGGTCATCAAGGGGCGGCAGCCGCGCACGCGGCGGGGCGCACGCACCCGGGCACGGCTGCTCGACGCCGCGGCGGCGGAGTTCGGCGAGAAGGGGTTTCACGACGCCTCGATCAGCGGGATCACCTCGCGCGCCGGAACCGCGCTGGGGACGTTCTACACCTACTTCGGATCGAAGGAGGAGCTGTTCCGCACACTGGTCCAGGATCTGAGCGAACGGGTGAAGGAACGCGCCGGCGCCGCGCTCCGGCCGGAGATGGACGCCTTCGCGACCGAGCGGGCGGCGCTGGAAAGCTTCCTGATGTTCGCGCGTGAACACAAGGTCATCTACCGCATCATCGACGAGGCCGAGTTCGTCGACCCGGACAGCTACCGGACGCATTACGAACGCACGGCGCGGCGCATTCTCGACCGGCTTCAGCAGGGGGCGGCGGCGGGAGCGGTGCGGGCGGATGTCGAGGATGTGCACGCCTGGGCGGTGATGGGCATGAACGTGTTCCTCGGCCTGCGCTTTGCCATCTGGTCGGACGACCGGCCGCTTGACGAGGTGGCCTGGACAGCCAGCCGCCTGCTGCGGGACGGACTGCGACGCCGCTGACAGGCGGCATGGGCAACCGAGTGGACGCGTGCTTTGCCATCGCCTTTGGAAGGCGGCTGTGGCAAAGCCCCCCCATGACCGAACACCATGAATCCAGCCCCGGCCGTCTTGCTCTCCTTGCTCAGGCGGGACAGGGCGTGTGGCTTGACTTCGTCGAGCGCGGCTTTCTCGAACGCGGCGAACTGCGCCAGCTGGTCGCGCAGGACGCCGTGACCGGCGTCACCTCCAACCCGTCGCTGTTCGAGAAGGCGATGGGTCAGGGACACGCCTACGATGCCGCCATGCGCGACGCGCTTCGCCGGACCGACCTTTCCCCGGCCGAGCTTTACGAGGCCATGGCGGTCGAGGACATCCGGCGCGCCGCCGACGACCTGATGCCAGTTTACGAACGGCTCGACGGGCGGGACGGATATGTCAGCCTCGAGGTGTCGCCGCATCTCGCCGGTGACGAGGACGGCACCGTGGACGAGGCGCGGCGCCTGTGGGCGGCGGTCGACCGCCCCAACCTCATGGTCAAGGTGCCCGGCACGCCGGCCGGCGTCGCGGCGCTGCGCCGGCTGACGGCAGAGGCGATCAACGTCAACGTGACGCTGCTGTTCGCCGTCGACGCCTACAAGGCGGCCGCCGACGCCTATCTGTGCGGGCTGGAGGACCGGATCGCTGCCGGACAGCCGATCGACCGCATCGCCGGCGTGGCGAGCTTCTTCCTCAGCCGCATCGACACGCTCGTCGACGACGCGATCGACGCCCTCCCGCCCGAACGGGCGGCCGCATGGCGCGACCTCAAGGGCAAGGTCGCGATCGCCAATGCCAAGCGCGCCCATGCGCATTACCGCGAGCTGGTCGGGACCGACCGCTGGCGCGCGCTGGCCGGACGCGGCGCACGGCCGCAGCGCCTGCTCTGGGCCTCGACCGGAACCAAGAACCCGGCCTATTCGGACGTCCTGTATGTGGAGGAGCTGATCGGCCCCGATACGGTCAACACCATGCCGCCGGCAACGCTCGCCGCCTTCCGCGACCACGGCGCGGTGCGCGCCAGCCTGAACGAGGGCGCAGCCGAGGCCGAAGCCGTGCTGGCCCGCCTTGCCGAAGCGGGCTTCGACCTCGATGCCATGACCGCGCAACTCGCCGCCGACGGCGTGGCGCAGTTCGTCACCTCGTTCGACAATCTGCTCGAGGCGGTTGCGCGCAAGCGCGAGGAGATCCGCGCCCAGCTCGCCGCCACCGGCTGACGCGGCGCAGCGCCGCGCCCGCCCTATTGCGCGAACAGCAGCAGGCTGTGTCCGCCGCCTGACAGCAGCAGGCCATTCTCCGGCGTGCGCCGCGCGGTCTGCGCCGCATCCAGAGCGCGGCGAACGCCGGCGAGCGCGGGCGGCGGCGCAAGGGCGCAGACGGGCACCGACGGCGGGGCCGCAGCGGCCCGGGACGCCTGCGCCGGCGGCATCGACACGGCAAGACGCTCGCCCGCAAGCGTGTAGCGCCGCACCAGCCCGGCGCAGCGCGGCTCCCACCAGATTTCCTTGTCGTCAGCGCTCAGCGCGAGACCGTAGGGCTCGTCGAACGGCGCGCCGTCGACGCCCGCCACCCGCCATTCGCCCGCAAGGCTCGTCACGCCGCCCCCGGGTGCGGCGGACGGCGCCGGCAGGGTGGCTGCCGCAGCCGGTGCCGCCACGCCGATGGCCCTGAGCACGGCGGCCATGAGGAGCATCGCGCCGAGCCAGTGGACCGCGTCGATTGCGAAACGCCGCCACCCCAGCCGGCGCAGACCGTGAGTCACCGCCACCACCGGCAGCACGAACCCGGCCCAGATGATGCCCGCACTGCCGAGCGCGACCGTCCAGCGCCCCGCCTCCACCGGCGCGAGGATCAGCGCGCCCGCAAGGATGGCCGCCATCCACGCCTCGGCAAGCAGGGCGAGGACGAGCGTCGCGGACGAGAAGGCCCGCCCCTCCCGTGCCGCGCCCCCATGCGGAGCGGATCGCCGATCAAGCCAGCCATACCAGGCCGCGCCGAACAGCACCGCCGCCAGCGCGGCCGCGAGAATGGGGACGGCGTTGTCGACGATGTAAAGCATGGACGCATTCTCCCGCACCCGGCGCGCGTATTCACGCTAGTGAGTGCCGCAAGCCCGAGCAACACGACGGCGCGGCGCACCCCTTCGCGGCACTTGCCGTGCGCACGAAAAAGGCCCCGCCGGTGCGTGCCGGCAGGGCCTTTTCATCGTGCTCAGCAGCCGGGGCTACTCGGCGTCGTTGCCGGCCGCAGCCTCTGCCGCGCCGTCGGCCGGCTCCGGTGTCAGCAGGTAGTCGCCCGCATCCTCGTCACGGCCGAACCCTTCGGGCTCCATGATCGCCAGCGGATCATCGCCAATGGCCGCTTCCGGTCCCTGCGCCAGCTCGGCCGCGTGCTCCTCCTCGGCCGAATTGGGCGCGACGAGCGCCGCCTGGGATGCCCGCCACGACGCCCTCAGCGCGGCGTCGCGTCCGGATGCCGTCACCCGCAGGCGGTTCATGCCCGCGCCCGTGCCCGCCGGAATGAGCCGGCCGACGATGACGTTCTCCTTCAGCCCCATCAGCGTGTCCTTCTTCCCTTCGACGGCCGCCTGCGTCAGCACGCGCGTCGTCTCCTGGAAGGAGGCGGCGGAGATGAAGGACCGGGTCTGGAGCGACGCCTTGGTGATGCCGAGCAGCACCGGCTGTCCCTTGGCCGGCTCCTTGCCCTTGGCGAGCCGGGCGTTGACCGCGTTCATCTCCTCGAGGTCGACCTGCTCGCCGGGCAGCAGCGTCGTGTCGCCGCCGTCGGTGATCTCCACCTTCTGCAGCATCTGCCGGACGATGACCTCGATGTGCTTGTCGTTGATCTTCACGCCCTGGAGCCGGTACACTTCCTGGATCTCGTCCACGAGGTATTCGGCCAGCGCTTCGACGCCCATGACTTCGAGGATGTCGTGCGGATCGGGCGAGCCGGAGATGAGCGTGTCGCCCTTCTTGACGAAGTCGCCCTCCTGCACGTCGATCACCTTGGTCTTGGGTACCAGATACTCGACCGGCGCGCCTTCCTCGGGGATGATCGCGATCTTGCGCTTGGCCTTGTACTCGCGGACGAACTCGATCCGCCCGCCGACCTTGGCGATCACGGCCGCGTCCTTGGGCCGGCGCGCCTCGAACAGCTCCGCCACGCGCGGCAGACCGCCGGTGATGTCGCGGGTCTTGGCCGCCTCGCGCGAGGCGCGCGCGAGGATGTCGCCGGCCTCCACCTGCTGACCGTCGTCGACCGACAGCGTCGTGCCGGGAGCCAGCATGTAGCGGGCCGCCTCGGTCGCGTCGCCGCTCTCGCCGAGCAGGGTCAGCCGGGGCCGCAGGTCGTCCTTCTTGGCCCGGCTGCCGCGGTTTTCCGTGACCACGCGCTGCGCGATGCCGGTCGCCTCGTCGACTCGCTCTTCCAGCGTCTTGCCGTCGACGAGATCCTGGTACTTCACCGTGCCGGAGGTTTCGGTGATGATCGGCAGAGTGAACGGATCCCATTCGGCCAGCCGGTCGCCCTGCTTCACCGCCGCGCCGTTCTCGTGCATCAGCACCGTGCCGTAGGGCACGCGGTGGATTTCGCGTTCACGCCCTTCGGCGTCCACCACGGCGATCTGGCCGCTGCGGGCCAGCGACAGGATGCGGCCGCGCTTGTCCTTGATCGTCTGGATGTCGTGATACACGACCTTGCCGTCGGAGATCGCTTCAAGGTGGCTGGTCTCGTTGAGCTGCGCCGCGCCGCCGATGTGGAAGGTCCGCATCGTGAGCTGCGTGCCCGGCTCGCCGATCGACTGGGCGGCGATGACCCCCACCGCCTCGCCGATGTTGACCGGCGTTCCGCGGGCAAGGTCGCGGCCGTAGCAGGTCGCGCACACGCCCTGCTTGGCCTCGCACACCAGCGGCGAGCGGATCTTGGCCACCTGCACCTCGGCCGCCTCGATCGCCGCGATCGCCTGCTCGTCGAGCAGCGTGCCGGCCGGAGCGATCACCTCGCCCGTGGCCGCGTTCACGATGTCCTCGGCCGTGGTGCGGCCCAGGATGCGTTCTCCCAGAGAGGCGATCGTCGAGCCGCCCTGGATGATGGCCCGCATCTCCAGCGCCTGTTCGGTGCCGCAGTCGGTCTCCACAATCACGCAGTCCTGCGACACGTCGACGAGACGGCGGGTGAGGTAGCCCGAATTCGCCGTCTTGAGCGCCGTGTCGGCAAGGCCCTTGCGCGCGCCATGGGTCGAGTTGAAGTACTCGAGGACCGACAGCCCTTCCTTGAAGTTCGAGATGATCGGCGTCTCGATGATCTCGCCCGACGGCTTGGCCATCAGGCCGCGCATGCCGGCGAGCTGCTTCATCTGCGCCGGCGAGCCGCGCGCACCCGAATGGCTCATCATGTAGATCGAGTTGATCGGCGCCTCGCGTCCGTTCTCGTCGACCGGCCGGGCGCGGATCTCGTCCATCATCGCGTCGGCGACCTGATCGCCGCAGCGGCTCCAGGCGTCGATCACCTTGTTGTACTTTTCCTGCTGGGTGATGAGGCCGTCCTGATACTGCTGCTCGTAATCGGCGACCAGCGCCTTCGTCTCCTCGACAAGGCGGTCCTTGGCGTCGGGGATGATCATGTCATCCTTGCCGAACGAGATGCCGGCCTTGAAGGCGTGGCGGAAGCCCAGGCCCATGATCGCGTCGGCGAACAGCACCGTGTCCTTCTGCCCGGTGTGCCGGTAGACCTGGTCGATGACGTCGCCGATCTCCTTCTTGGTGAGCAGGCGGTTGACGATGTCGAACGGCACCTTGTGGCTGCGCGGCAGGCATTCGCCGATCAGCATCCGGCCCGGCGTGGTCACGAACCGCTTCATGACGATCGTGCCCTGCTCGTCGGCCTGCGGCACGCGGGCGATGATCCGGGTGTGCAGCGTCACCGCCTTCTTTTCAAGCGCCTGATGCACCTCGGCCATGTCGGAGAACATCGGCAGACGCTCGGTGCGGGTGCCGTCCTCGCCTTCGACGAATTCGGGCGTGCGCTCCTGCCGCTCCATGGACAGGTAGTAGAGGCCCAGCACCATGTCCTGCGAAGGCACGATGATCGGCTTGCCGTTGGCAGGGCTGAGGATGTTGTTGGTGGACATCATCAGCACGCGCGCCTCAAGCTGCGCCTCGAGGGACAGCGGCACGTGCACGGCCATCTGGTCGCCGTCGAAGTCGGCGTTGAAGGCGGCGCAGACCAGCGGGTGAAGCTGGATCGCCTTGCCCTCGATCAGCACGGGTTCGAACGCCTGGATGCCGAGGCGGTGCAGCGTGGGCGCGCGGTTCAGGAGCACGGGGTGTTCGCGGATTACCTCGTCGAGGATGTCCCAGACCTCGCGCTTCTCCTTCTCGACCCATTTCTTCGCCTGCTTGAGGGTCATGGACAGACCCTTCGCGTCGAGGCGGGCGTAGATGAACGGCTTGAACAGCTCGAGCGCCATCTTCTTGGGCAGCCCGCACTGGTGCAGCTTCAGTTCCGGCCCGGTCACGATCACCGAGCGGCCGGAATAGTCGACGCGCTTGCCGAGCAGGTTCTGGCGGAAGCGGCCCTGCTTGCCCTTCAGCATGTCGGACAGCGACTTCAGCGGCCGCTTGTTCGCGCCGGTGATGACCCGGCCGCGGCGGCCGTTGTCGAACAGCGCGTCCACCGATTCCTGCAGCATGCGCTTCTCGTTGCGCACGATGATGTCGGGCGCGCGCAGCTCGATGAGGCGCTTCAGACGGTTGTTGCGGTTGATGACCCGGCGGTACAGGTCGTTGAGGTCCGAGGTCGCGAACCGGCCGCCGTCCAGCGGCACCAGCGGGCGCAGCTCGGGCGGAATGACCGGCACCACGTCGAGGATCATCCATTCGGGGCGGTTGCCCGATTCGATGAAGCTTTCGACGACCTTCAGCCGCTTGATGATCTTGGCCGGCTTCAGCTTGGACTTGGTGGTCTCCAGCTCGTCGAGCAGCGCCTGCCGTTCGGCCTCGAGGTCAAGGTCCATCAGCATGGTCTTGACCGCTTCGGCGCCGATGGCGGCGCTGAACGCGTCCTCGCCGTACTCGTCCTGCGCATCGAGGAGTTCGTCCTCGGTCAGGAGCTGGTACTTCTCCAGCGGCGTCAGGCCCGGCTCGGTGACGATGTAGGCCTCGAAGTAGAGCACCCGCTCGAGCTGCTTGAGCTGCATGTCGAGCAGCAGGCCGATGCGGCTCGGCAGCGACTTCAGGAACCAGATGTGGGCGACCGGCGCGGCCAGTTCGATGTGGCCCATGCGCTCGCGGCGGACCTTGGTGACGGTCACCTCGACGCCGCATTTCTCGCAGACGACGCCCTTGTACTTCATGCGCTTGTACTTGCCGCACAGGCACTCGTAGTCCTTCACCGGGCCGAAGATGCGCGCGCAGAACAGCCCGTCCCGCTCCGGCTTGAAGGTGCGGTAGTTGATCGTCTCGGGCTTCTTGATCTCGCCGAACGACCACGAACGGATGCGCTCGGGGCTGGCGATGCCGATCTGGATCTCGTCAAAGGTCTCGGGCTTCGCGAGCTGGTTCGTGAAACGGGTCAGTTCGTTCATCTTGTCTCATCCTCATCCCCCTCCCGCCGGGGGAGGGGTTCGGGGTGGGTCTGAGCGGGTGAGCCGGCGGCCCACCCCCGGCCCCTCCCGCTGCCGGGAGGGAAGAAGGGTTACTCGGCCGCGATGGCGAGGCCGTCGCCATCCTCGTCGTCCGCGTCCGCCAGGTTCTTCAACTCGACGTTGAGGCCCAGCGACCGCATCTCCTTGACGAGCACGTTGAAGCTCTCCGGAATGCCGGCCTCGAAGGTGTCGTCGCCCTTGACGATCGCCTCGTAGACCTTGGTGCGGCCGATCACGTCGTCGGACTTCACTGTCAGGATCTCCTGCAGCGTGTAGGCCGCGCCGTAGGCCTGCAGCGCCCAGACCTCCATCTCGCCGAAGCGCTGGCCGCCGAACTGCGCCTTGCCGCCCAGCGGCTGCTGGGTGACAAGGCTGTAGGGGCCGATCGAACGGGCGTGGATCTTGTCGTCGACGAGGTGGTGCAGCTTGAGCATGTACATGATGCCCACCGTCACCTGCCGGTCGAACGCCTCGCCCGAACGCCCGTCATACAGCGTCACCTGACCCGAACCGGGCAGGCCCGCCTGCTCCAGCATGGCCGTCACATCCGCCTCGCGCGCGCCGTCGAAGACGGGCGTGCCCATCGGCACGCCGCTGGTCAGATTGCCGGCCAGCTCCACCAGCTCCGCCGCCGAACGGGTGTCGAGATCGGCATGGTAAGGCTCGCCATAGACCTCCTTCAGCCGCTCGCGCACGGCCTCGGGCGGCTGCGCGGCGGACGCGTCGGGATTGGCGGCACGCCACTCCTCCAGCGCCGCGGCGACCTGCTGGCCCAGGCCGCGGGCCGCCATGCCGAGATGGGTTTCGAAGATCTGCCCGACATTCATCCGGCTGGGCACGCCCAGCGGGTTCAGCACCATGTCGACCGGCGTGCCGTCCTCCATGAAGGGCATGTCCTCCACCGGCAGGACCCGGCTGATGATGCCCTTGTTGCCGTGGCGTCCGGCCATCTTGTCGCCGGTCTGCAGCTTGCGCTTCACCGCGACGAACACCTTGACCATCTTGAGCACGCCCGGGGCCAGCTCGTCGCCGCGCTCGAGCTTCTCGCGCCGGTCCTCGAAGCGGTCGTCGATGACCTTGACCGCATCGTCATACTGCTTCTTCACGGCCTCGAGCTGTTCCTGGCGGGCGTCGTCCGCGACAGCGAACTTGAACCATTCGTGCCGGTCCACGCCGTCGAGCAGTTCGGGCGTGATCTCCGCGCCCTTCTTCACGCCCTTGGGCGCGGCGGAGACGGTCTGCCCGATCAGCATGTCGCGCAGCCGGTTCCAGGTGGCGCGGTTGAGGATCGCGCGTTCGTCGCTGGCATCCTTGCGCAGCCGCTCGATTTCCTCGTTCTGGATCGCCCGGGTGCGGTCGTCGATCTCGATCCCGTGGCGGTTGAACACCCGCACCTCGACGACCGTGCCGGACACGCCGGGGGGCAGGCGCAGCGACGTGTCGCGCACGTCGCTCGCCTTCTCGCCGAAGATCGCCCGGAGCAGCTTCTCCTCCGGCGTCATCGGCGATTCGCCCTTGGGCGTGATCTTGCCGACCAGGATGTCGCCCGGATGCACCTCGGCGCCGATGAACACGATGCCCGCCTCGTCGAGACTGCGCAGCGCCTCCTCGCCGACATTGGGGATGTCGCGGGTGATGTCTTCCGGCCCGAGTTTGGTGTCGCGGGCCATCACCTCGAACTCCTCGATGTGGATCGAGGTGAACACGTCATCCTTCACGATCCGCTCGGAGATGAGGATGGAGTCCTCGTAGTTGTAGCCGTTCCAGGGCATGAAGGCGACGAGGCAGTTGCGCCCCAACGCCAGCTCGCCGAGGTCCGTCGACGGCCCGTCGGCGATGACGTCGCCCGGCTCAACCACGTCGCCCACCTTCACCAGCGGCCGCTGGTTGATGCAGGTGTTCTGGTTCGAGCGCTGGAACTTCTGCAGCGTGTAGATGTCCACGCCCGACTGGCCCGGCTCCACATCGCCGAGGGCGCGGATCACGATCCGGGTGGCGTCCACCTGGTCGACGATGCCGCCGCGCGTCGCGGCGATCGCCGCCCCCGAATCGCGCGCCACCGTCTCCTCCATGCCGGTGCCGACGAACGGCGCCTCGGCCTTCACCAGCGGCACCGCCTGGCGCTGCATGTTCGAGCCCATCAGCGCGCGGTTGGCGTCATCGTTCTCGAGGAACGGGATGAGCGAGGCGGCCACGGACACGAGCTGCTTGGGGCTGACATCCATCAGGGTGATCTGCTCGCGCGGGGCCATGAGGTTGTCGCCGTTGTGACGGGCCGACACGAACTCGTCGGCAAAGGCGCCCTCGTCCGTCAGTTCGGCGGAGGCCTGCGCCACGGTGTGCCGCTGCTCCTCCATCGCCGACAGGTAGACCACCTCGTCCGTCACCCGGCCGTCGACCACCTTCCGGTACGGGGTCTCGATGAACCCGTACTTGTTGACCCGGCTGAAGCTTGCCAGCGAGTTGATCAGGCCGATGTTCGGCCCTTCCGGCGTCTCGATCGGACAGATGCGGCCGTAATGCGTCGGGTGCACGTCGCGCACCTCGAAGCCGGCCCGCTCCCGCGTCAGCCCGCCCGGACCCAGTGCCGAGACGCGCCGCTTGTGCGTCACCTCGGAGAGCGGGTTGGTCTGGTCCATGAACTGCGAGAGCTGGCTGGAGCCGAAGAACTCGCGCACGGCCGCGACGGCCGGCTTGGCGTTGATGAGGTCGTTGGGCATGACGGTGGACACGTCCACGCTCGACATGCGCTCCTTGACCGCACGCTCCATGCGGAGCAGGCCGACGCGGTACTGGTTTTCCAGCAGCTCGCCCACCGAACGCACGCGCCGGTTGCCGAGGTTGTCGATGTCGTCGACCTCGCCCTTGCCGTCCTTGAGACGGACCAGCTCCTGCACCACCGCCAGGATGTCTTCCTTGCGCAGGGTGGTGACAGTGTCCTCGACCTCCAGTCCCAGCCGCATGTTCAGTTTGACGCGGCCGACCGCCGACAGGTCATAGCGCTCCGGGTCGAAGAACAGCCCCTCGAACAGCGCCTCCGCCGTTTCCTTCGTCGGCGGCTCGCCGGGCCGCATGACCTTGTAGATCGCCTCCAGCCCCTCGTCGCGGTTCTCCGCCTTGTCGACCTTGAGGGTGTTGCGGATCCAGGGCCCGGTGTTGACGTCGTCGATATCGAGCAGCTCCAGCCGGGAAATGCCGGCCCGGTCGAGCGCCTCGAGATTGTCCGGCGTGACTTCGTCGCCGGCCTCGATGTAGATGCGCCCCGTGCTTTCGTCGATGAGGTCGCGGGCGGAGTAGCTGCCGAAGATCTCCTCGGTCGGGATGAGCAGGCTGGCCAGACCGTCCTTGGCCGCCTTGTTGGCGGCGCGCGGGCTGATCTTCTGTCCGGCGGGGAACACCTCCTCGCCGGTGTCGGCGTTCACCAGGGCGAAGGCCGGCTTGGCGCCGCGCCACTGCTCGGGATGGAACGGCAGCTTCCAGCCATCGCCGGTCCGCTCCCACACCACGGTGTCGTAGAAGGCGTCGAGGATCTGCTCGGCATCCATGCCCAGGGCATAGAGCAGCGCCGTCACCGGCAGCTTGCGCTTGCGGTCGATGCGGACGTTGACGATGTCCTTGGCGTCGAATTCGAAATCGAGCCACGATCCGCGGTAGGGAATGACCCGGGCCGCGAACAGCAGCTTGCCCGAGGCGTGGGTCTTGCCCCGGTCATGGTCGAACAGCACGCCCGGCGAACGGTGCATCTGCGAGACGATCACCCGCTCCGTGCCGTTGATGACGAAGGTGCCGTTCTCCGTCATGAGCGGCATGTCGCCCATGTAGACGTCCTGCTCCTTGATATCGAGCACCGACCGCGTCTCGGTTTCCTGGTCGACCTCGAACACGATCAGGCGCAGCGTGACCTTCATCGGCGCGGCGTAGGTGATCCCGCGCTGACGGCACTCGACGATGTCGTATTTGGGATCCTCGAGCTCGTAATGCACGAAGTCGAGTTCGGCCGTGCCGGCGAAGTCGCGGATCGGAAACACCGAGCGCAGCGTCTTTTCCAGACCGGAGACATAGCCCGTCGCCTTGTCCGAGCGCAGGAACTGCTCGTAACTCTCGCGCTGCACCTCGATGAGGTTGGGCATCTGCACGACTTCGTGAATGTCGCCGAAGATCCTGCGGATGCGCTTCTTCGCCGTCCCGGCCGTGCGGGGTGTCCTTGCCTTGGTTGCCATGATGCGTGCCTGACCTTTTCCTCGCCGCGCCCGCCGCCGCTCCGTGCGGGTCGGCCGGCGCTGTGAACGTGCAATCGCGTGGACGCCGGCCCGGCGACCCAGCGCGGCAGCGCCGGACGGCCACAGGGTCCGGCGACTCGAGGCCGCTGCTGCGTCGCGTGAAGGGATGCCGCTTCCATCCAGTCACCAGCCCCCGCGCACGGGCCGGCGTCGCTCGAAGCGGTCGGCAGAGCGCGCATATAATCCTCTGGCGCCGCGTGTCAAACGGTTGCCCGCCGCGTCAGCCGCCCGGAGCGCTTCCCCCATTGTCAGCATGGTCGAGGAGAGGGGTGCGTTCGTCCGCGCAAATGCCGAAGGTCCCGCCACCACCGTCGGCGTTGGCGCCGGGATGCGGCTTCTCGCGTTCGGCAAAGGCCTCCTGCGCCACGGTTCGTGACGCGACCGTGCCGCCGCGGCACAATTTCCGCTTGCAAAAACTTTCAGGGACTCTAACGAAATGTGGCGATTTAGTGGCACACTCCTCGCGAAAGGGATTTGATCATGAAGAAGACTGCCTTG
Organism: Erythrobacteraceae bacterium CFH 75059; assembly: GCA_004331795.1. Taxonomy (GTDB): domain Bacteria; phylum Pseudomonadota; class Alphaproteobacteria; order Sphingomonadales; family Sphingomonadaceae; genus Qipengyuania_B; species Qipengyuania_B thermophila. The sequence goes on along the minus strand of SJSR01000003.1, from coordinate 56,746 downwards.
ATTGCTCTGCCGCTGGTGATGGCTCTGGCGGCTTGCGGTGGGAACAACACCGACCCGGCGACCGACACCACCGCCACCACCACCACCACCACGACCGACACCATGACCACCGACACGATGGGCACGGGCGCCGGCACGATGGGCACCACCACGACCGATCCGATGGCGACCCCGGGCGCCACGCCGACCACGGACGCGATGGGCACCACCACGACCACGGCGACGGCGACCGCCACCCCGGCTCCGGGCGTGACCGGCACGACCACCACCACGACCACCGCGACCGCCACCCCGGCGCAGTAAGTCGACCGTTTCGATCGGGCGGGGTTGACTCGCCCGCGACAACGCCTAAAGGCCCGCCTCGCCGGCGGGCCTTTTTGCTTGCCGGTTCCGTCCGAGACCGCCGGTGCCACGGGATCCTGTCCCCGGCTTAATCTTCCGGCCGAGACGGGGAGACGAGTTTCTGCGGTCCGCCGAGGGCCGCGTCGTGCTCAGGCGCCGCCGTGCGTCCCTTCCCCCTCACGGACTTCAAGCGCGTCCCGCCGCTGCCGGTGTCGGACGCGATGTGCGTAGCCGGCCGCGGCAGCCCCGCCGTCGCGGCCATTTGTGAAGGAGTACGGCATGGATCGTTCGCAGAAAGCCGAATCGGTCGCCCAGCTCAGCGCGATCTTCAACGAGGTCGGCGTGGTGGTCGTCACCCGCAACCTCGGCATGACGGTGGCCCAGTCCACCGCCCTGCGCACCAAGATGCGCGAGGCCGGCGCCGCGTACAAGGTGGCGAAGAACAGCCTGGCCAAGCTCGCCCTGGCGGACACGCCCTACACGGGACTGGAGGAGTATCTCTCCGGCCCGACCGCCCTTGCCTATTCGGCCGATCCGGTCGCGGCGGCCAAGGCGGTGGTGGACTTCGCCAAGTCCACCGACCGGCTGGAAATCGTCGGCGGGTCGATGGGCGGGCAGCAGCTCGACGAAGCCGGGGTGCGGGCGCTCGCCACCATGCCCAGCCTCGACGAACTGCGCGGCAAGCTGGTCGGGCTCATCAACGCCCCGGCGACGAAGATCGCCCGCGTCGTCAACGAGCCGGCGGCCAAGCTGGCGCGCGTGTTCGCCGCCTATGGCGACAAGGAAGCCGCCTGAGACGCGGCTTCACCTGACTTTCCAGGAACCCTGCCGGGGCGCGGCTCCGGCGCTACATGAACAAAGGAACTCATCATGGCTGACATCAAGACCCTTGTCGAAGAACTGAGCAAGCTCACCGTCCTCGAAGCGGCCGAACTGGCCAAGGCTCTCGAGGAAGAGTGGGGCGTCTCGGCCGCCGCGGCGGTGGCCGTGGCCGGTCCGGCGGCGGGCGGCGGCGGCGACGCGGCCGCGGCCGAAGAGCAGACCGAATTCGACGTGATCCTGACCGGCGACGGCGGCAAGAAGATCCAGGTCATCAAGGAAGTCCGCGGCATCACCGGTCTCGGTCTCGCCGAAGCCAAGGGCCTCGTCGAAGGCGCGCCCAAGCCGATCAAGGAAGGCGTGAGCAAGGCCGAAGCCGAAGAGATCAAGAAGAAGATCGAAGAAGCCGGCGGCACCGTCGAGCTCAAGTAACCGCGTCCGCGGATCCGCGGAATGGAAGGGGGCGGCACCGCGCGTGTCGCTCCCTTTTTCGCGTCCGGGCTGCGGCCGCCGCGGCGCTCCTGACCGGCGCGTTAACCAATCTTCATTGCAATCGCGGTAGCATCGCGCCGTGGGGATTTCGTTACTGCTGTTCCGTGCCGGGCTTGCGTGCCTGCTGCTGGCGCTCTGCCTGGCATATGGCGTACCCGTCCGCGCGCAGATTTCCAACGAGACGCTGGTCAACAATCACGCCACCGCCACCAGCTACAGCCGCAGCTACACGCCCGCCGCCGGATCGAGCCGCGTCGTCATCGCGATCATCTTTTCCGAATACGAATCGAACCAGAACTCGGCGCCGACCGGGGCGACGCTGAACGGGGTGGCCATGCAGCCGCTCGGCACGATCGAGGGCACCGGGTCCAAGCGCAACCGCCTAACGGCCTACATCATGCGGGAGAATGCTCTCCCGGCCGGGGCGGCGACCTTCCGGGTCACCTACGGTCCCGATCCCGCCGCCTCGCTCATCTACCTGGCCACGGTTCTCAACGTCGATCAGGCCAGCGCCGGCGACCCGCCCCGCGCCTTTGGCCGCTACTGCTCGGCCAGCAATCCGGACCAGAGCGGCACGATGAGCTTTGCCGCCGTGCCGGCGCGGGCGAACGACTACGTGTTCTCCTTCGTGGGCACCGGCAGCAACACGGCGCAGACGACCTTCAACAACGGCGCCATCGAATTCTTCGACGAACGGGTGTTCGGTCCGGGCTTCAGCTTCGCGGGCGGCGTGCAGGTTCCGCAGCTTGCCGGCAGCATCGCCGGCACCGCCTTCATCAGCAGCGGCTGCGACCGGCGGCCCGCGACGCTCCAGCTGGTGCTCCGCCCGCTGCTCGGCAGCGACGGGGTGCTGACCGCCCCGCTCGCCCGCAGGGTCGGCGATGCGGTCGAGATCGAGGTCATCGACGCGGACCGCAACACCCGCGCGGCCGCGGTCGACACGCTCACCGTCACGGTGACGAACCGCACGACGGGCGAACAGGAGACGGTGGTGCTGTCCGAGACGGGACCGAACACCGGCATCTTCCGCGCCGCCCTGCCCACGCAATCGGCGCCGTCCGGCAGCAGCGGCGACGGCGTCATGGCGGCGCTGCCGGGGCAGATCCTGAGGACCAGCTACGCCGACACCCTCAACACCGGCGGAGCGGCACGCACCCTGATGCGCGACACGCGCATGAGGGCGACCGATGCGCCCGCCCGGCTCACCGCCACCAAGACGTCGGCGCCCGTCGGCGGGGCGGGGGCCAGCGGCTTCCACCTTCCCGGCGAGGAGGTGCTCTACACCATCCGGGTGCGCAACGAAGGAGACGGCGCGGCGGACGACGGGGTGTTCATCGTCGACACGCTGCCCGCGGCGATGGAGTTCTTCCACGGCCCGCCCGCACTGGGCGACAGCGCCTCGGTCCGCGTCGTTCCCGGCGACAGCGGCACGACCTTTTCGGCTGCCACCGACCTTCGGTTCTCCAACGCCGCTGTCCGGCCGACCAGCCTCAGCCAGTGCACCTACACGCCCGTTGCCGGGCACGATCCGCAGGTGCGCCATGTCTGCATCCGCCTGCGCGATCCGTTCCTGCCCGGGACCCCGCCGCCCGAAGCCGAACTCGTCCTGCGTGCCCGGATCCGCTGAACGCCGCGCCGCTCGCCCGCGAGACGTTGCGGCTCAGGCCGCGTCGCCCGGCACCGGGACGGCGCGCTGCGGCAGCGCCGCATCGGCGACCGGCCGGTCGAGATCGGCCGAGGCGACCTCCACCGTGTGAACCTCGAACCGGGTCAGCCGCGCCTTGCCGAAGCTCGTCGTCAGCGCGGTGTCCACCGCGTCGCGTCCGCGCGCCATGGCGATTCGGCCGATGCGCGGCCGGTTGTGACGCGCGTCGAAGGTGTGCCAGGCGCCGCCGAGATACACCTCGAACCAGGCCGAGAAATCCATCGGGTAGTCGACCGGGTCGATGCCGATGTCGCCCAGATAGCCGGTGCAGTAGCGCGCGGGAATGTTCACCGCCCGGCACAGGGTGATCGCCAGATGGGCAAAGTCACGGCACACGCCCGTGCGCTCATCCCACGCCGAGCGGGCGGTGCGGGCGCTGCTGGCGCGCTGGTAGTCGAACTGCAACCGCTCGTGCGCGGCGTCGACGAGGGCCTGCACCCGCGCCCAGCCGCCGGTGATCGACCCGGCGATCGCCCACGCCTCGTCGGCGAGCAGCTCGACCTCGCAGTAGCGCGAGCTGAGGAGGTAGATCAGCGCCTCGTCCGGCAGCTCCGGCACCGGATGCTGCTCGGCATCCGCCACGACCGGGTCGGGCGTGCCTTCGTCGGCGATGACGAAGTCGCTGAACAGCCGGATGCCGCCGGCGGGCACCACGAGCCGCGACGCGACGTTGCCGAAGCTGTCGACATACCGGGACACGGGCACCGAAGGCTCGGTGTTCAGCACTTCCGGCGTGCGCAGGTCGCCACACCGCTCCGGCCGGACGCTCAGCAGGGCGAGCATCGGCACCTCCCTGTCCGTCTCGAAGCGGATGTCGAAACCGGTGCGGATCAGCATGGTGTTTCCTCCCGCGTTTCGTCGCTCTGCGAGGGCTCGGTCGCCTCGTCGCCGGGACAGGCGATCCGCACGTCGACGTCCATGTCGAGCCAGCTGTCGGGTGGCCCCACCCACTTGCCGGTCAGCGGTTTCGCATGGGCCGGATCGCGCGCGACGGCCACCCGGATGAGGCCGGCGCTGCCGACGATGCCGTTGGTCGGATCGAACTCGATCCAGCCGGACCCCGGCAGGAACACCCGCACCCAGGCGTGCGTGCTGTGCCCGCCGACCCGCTCGGGACCGGCGCCCGTCTGGTAAAGATAGCCCGAGACGAACTGCGCGGCGAGGCCGAGCGCGCGCACCGCGTCCATCATCAGGACGGCGAAGTCGCGGCAGGTCCCGCTTCCCCGTTCAAGCGTGTCGAGGGGGGTTTGCGTGCCCTCCTCCTCGCGCGGGCGGTACGCGAAGCGTTCGTGAATGGCGCAGGTGATCTGCGTCAGCAGGTCCAGCGTCGGCGTGCGCCCGTCACTGCGGAGGAAGCGGCCGACCCAGCGATCCACCTCGCGGTCGCGGTCGGGATGCTGCCGTTCGATCGCGCGCGACAGGTCGGGCAAATCCTCCGCCGCGTACTGGAACGGCCACTGCACCGCGTAGTCCTCGACGGCGATGGCTGTCGCCTGCGTCGGCGTGTGCCGGACCTTTGCGCTGGCGCGGACCTCCAGGCAGCTTGCCCGGCTGCCGAAACCCGCGATGGCCACCGCGTTGCCGAACACGTCGTGGATCCAGCGCAGCGCCTCGGGCGCGGGGTCGATGTCGAGCTGCGCGTCCAACAGCCGCTGGTCATAGCTCTCCCGCGGCCGCATCAGGATGCGGTGCTCGCCAAACGCGACCGGCTGCCGGTAGGAATACCGGGTGATGTGTTCGATCTCGACTGTCGGCATCGCCCTGCCATGCTAAGGGGACACCCGTGCAGTCCCGTGCCCCCAACGCCTTGCTGGCGCAAAACGATCCAGACCCCGTCGATCTCGTCGGCGCCAGCCTGGCCTCCTCGCCGTTCGTGCTCATTGGCGACCACGCCGGCAATGTCGTGCCGAAGAGGCTGGGCGGGCTGGGCATCGACCCGGCGGAGCTTGAGCGCCACATCGGCATCGACATCGGGGTGGAGGCGCTGGGGCGAGCGATGGCGGCGATGCTCGACGCGCCTTTTCTTCACCAGCGCTTTTCGAGACTCGTCATCGACTGCAACCGCGCTCCCGATGCCCCCGACCTCGTCCCGGCCGTCAGCGACGGCACCCTCGTTCCAGCCAACGCGGACCTTCAGCCGACCGCGCGGCAGGAGCGTCTGGACGCGATCCACACCCCCTACCACGAGGCCATCGCGCGGCTGCTCGACCGGCGCGCCGCCGCTGGCCTCGCCACCGTGTTCGTCGCACTGCACAGCTTCACGCCGCGCCTCGCCGGGCAGGACCGGCCGTGGCATCTCGGCGTGCTTCACGACGGCCATGGCGATGCCTTCGCCCGCGGCGTTCTCGCCGCGTTGCACCGCCGCGCCGATCTGGTGACGGGCGACAACGAGCCTTACCGCATGGACGGGATCGACTACACCGTGCCCCGACACGCCTTCCCGCGCGCGCTCCCCTATGTGGAGCTGGAGGTGCGGCAGGATCTGGTTCAGCCGCAACGGGAAGGCGATGTGGAACGGATGGCGGCGGTGCTCTGCGAGGCGCTGCGCGCCAGTGCCGCCGCGACCCTCTAGAGCCGCCAGTTCAGCCGCACACCGATGGTGTCGATCCCGGGGTTCTGCCGCTGGTTGAAGAACCGGCCGTTGCTGATGTGCACCCAGCTCGCCTCGATGGCGAGCCGGGGGGTGAGCCGGGTACCGACCGCCAGTTCCGGCTCGAACAGCACGCGGCTGCCGAGATCGGTGCGCAACCCGGTGTCCTCGTCCACCCTGAGCGCCGGGGCATTGTGGATCACGAGCCCGATGCCCGGCCGCAGATAGACGGGACCAAGATCGGCTTTCCAGCTGAGCCCGCCGCCGGCGAAACTCGTGTCTCCCGCCGTGTTCACCGAGGCGAACACATAAGGTTCCGGGCTGCCCGCGAAAGCCAGCGCGCGCGACGGCGCGAAGCGGTAGCCGAACTGCACCGCGGCGCCTCCCTCTCCCGTCTCAAGAGTGAACGGCGTGTCGACGGCATGGGCATAAAAGCCCCCGAAGACCTCCTGCGCGCTGGCCGGCGACGCCGCTGCGGCAAAAACGGCGAGAAGAAGGAATATGCTGCGCGGTGCCACGCGTCGTTGCTCCTGTCCCGTCATTGGCATCTGCCCTTTCGCCGCACCGGCGTAGGGCGTAAGCGCGGGCAAGTCCATGCCAGCCGCCCATACCCGCACCGCGCTTCGTCTCCGCGAACTGCGCGCCACGCTGGCCCTCGCCTGGCCGCTGGCGCTGGCCAATCTGCTGCAGATGCTGACCTATGCCGTCGACGTCGTGTTCATTGCCCGTCTCGGTCAGGAGCCGCTGGCCGCGTCGGCCATCGTGGTGGCGCTGTTCGGGATGATCCTGTGGGCGCTGTCGGGCCTGACGGGGGCGGTGGCTCCCCTGATCGCCGAAGCGCTCGGCGCCCGCGCGCCGGCCCTGCGCCCGGTCCGGCGCATCGTGCGCATGGGCCTGTGGCTGGCGGGGCTGGCGGGGGTCGGGGGCATGGGAGCCTGCCTGCTGCTCGGCCCGCTGATGCGGCTCACCGGGCAGGAGGAGAGCGTGACCGCCCTCGCGCTGGCCTACAACGGGGTGCTCGTGTGGTCGATGATCCCCATGTTGGCGAACGCCGTGCTGCGCAGCTTCGTGTCGGCGCTGGGCCGACCGCTGCTCGCCACGGTGATCACCGCCGCCGGCATCGGTATCAACGCCGCGGCCAATTACGCCTTCATCTTCGGCAACTGGGGCGCGCCGGCACTGGGGCTGACGGGCGCGGCCATCGCGACGATCCTGACGGCGCTGTCCACTCTGGCGGCCTACGTGCTGGCCATCCGGCTCGATCCGCGCCTGCATCGCTACCGCATCTTCGGCTTCTTCTGGCGGGCGGACCCGCTGCGGCTGCGGCAGATCCTGCGGATCGGCACGCCGATCGCCCTCACCATCACCGCCGAGGCCGGCATCTTCGGTGCCGCCGCGTTCCTGATGGGGGCGATCGGCACTGCGCAACTGGCCGCCCACACCCTTGCACTGCAGATCGCGGCGCTCACGTTTCAGGTGCCGTTCGGGATCGGGCAGGCGGCGACGATCCGCGTCGGATACCATTTCGGCGCGCGCGATGCGCCCGGAGCGGGCCGGGCCGGCTGGACGGCGGTGGCGCTCGGCACCGGGTTCATGGTCCTGGCGGCGCTGCTCATGCTGGCCGCGCCGCTGCTGCTGCTGTCGATCTATGTCGATGTCCGGGCGCCGGAGAATGCGCAGATGCTCTCCTTTGCCCTCGTCTATCTCAAGATCGCGGCGGCCTTCCAGCTTGCCGACGGGGTTCAGGCGGTGGCGGCCGGAGCCTTGCGGGGCCTGCAGGACACCCGCGTGCCGATGTGGATTGCCGCCTTCGCCTATTGGGTGCCGGGAATCGGCACCGCGCTGCTGCTCGGTTTTGCCACGCCTCTGGAGGGGACGGGCATCTGGATCGGGCTGGCGACCGGCCTTGCGTTCGCGGCCGCCCTGCTTCTGCTGCGCTGGCACCGGCGGGAACGGCTGCGGCTGGTCGGCACGGTGCTGCCGGCGGCCTGATGCGCGGATGCCGGCACCGCTCGGCGCGGCCATTGACATCGGCCGGACGGCTTCGCATATGCGCGCCGCTGGCACTCTCCGGGTGAGAGTGCCAATCGCTGTTCAACCACTCATCAAGAGGGCAAACTCATGGCATTCCGTCCGCTGCACGATCGCGTGCTCGTACGCCGCATTGAAGCCGAGGAAAAGACCGCTGGCGGGATCATCATCCCGGACAGCGCCAAGGAAAAGCCGAGCGAGGGTGAAGTGATCGCCGTCGGTTCGGGCACGCGCGCCGAGGACGGCACTGTGCGGCCGCTCGATGTCAAGGAAGGCGACCGCGTCCTGTTCGGCAAGTGGGGCGGCACCGAGATCAAGCTCGATGGCGAGGATCTGCTGATCATGAAGGAAAGCGACATCATGGGGATCATCTCCTGATCCGCTGATCGCCCGTCCTCTTCCATCAACCTATTCAGGAGTTTAGCGTAATGGCTGCCAAGGAAGTCAAGTTTTCGCGCGACGCGCGCGAAGCCATCCTGCGGGGCGTCGACACCCTCGCCAACGCCGTCAAGGTGACGCTGGGCCCCAAGGGCCGCAACGTCGTCATCGACAAGAGCTTTGGTGCCCCGCGCATCACCAAGGACGGCGTCACCGTCGCCAAGGAAATCGAGCTGAAGGACAAGTTCGAGAACATGGGCGCGCAGATGCTGCGCGAGGTGGCGTCCAAGACCAACGATCTGGCCGGTGACGGCACCACGACCGCGACCGTGCTGGCCCAGGCGATCGTCAAGGAAGGCATGAAGTCGGTCGCCGCCGGCATGAACCCGATGGATCTGAAGCGCGGCATCGATCTGGCCGTCGACAAGGTCGTCGAGAACCTCAAGAGCCGTTCCAAGGACGTCGCCGGCTCCTCGGAAATCGCGCAGGTCGGCATCATTTCCGCCAACGGCGACCGCGAAGTCGGCGAGAAGATCGCCGAGGCCATGGACAAGGTCGGCAAGGAAGGCGTCATCACCGTCGAGGAGGCCAAGGGTCTCGAGTTCGAGCTCGACGTCGTCGAGGGGATGCAGTTCGACCGCGGCTACCTGTCGCCCTACTTCATCACCAATCCCGACAAGATGACGGTGGAGCTCGACAACCCCTACATCCTCATCCACGAGAAGAAGCTGTCCTCGCTGCAGTCGATGCTGCCGATCCTCGAGGCGGTGGTGCAGTCGGGCCGTCCGCTGCTCATCATCGCCGAGGACATCGAGGGTGAAGCGCTGGCCACGCTGGTGGTCAACAAGCTGCGCGGCGGCCTCAAGGTCGCGGCGGTGAAGGCGCCGGGCTTCGGCGACCGCCGCAAGGCCATGCTGCAGGACATCGCGATCCTGACCAAGGGCGAGATGATCTCGGAAGATCTGGGCATCAAGCTCGAATCCGTGACGCTGAACATGCTCGGCCAGGCCAAGCGCGTGTCGATCGACAAGGACAACACCACGATCGTCGACGGCGCTGGCGAGGCGGACGACATCAAGGCGCGGGTGAACGAGATCCGCACCCAGATCGAGTCCACCACCAGCGACTACGACCGCGAGAAGCTGCAGGAGCGGCTGGCCAAGCTCGCGGGCGGCGTCGCCGTCATCAAGGTCGGCGGTGCGTCCGAAGTCGAGGTGAAGGAGCGCAAGGACCGCGTCGATGACGCGCTGCACGCCACCCGCGCCGCGGTCGAGGAAGGCATCGTTCCGGGCGGCGGCACCGCGCTGCTCTATGCCACCAAGTCGCTCGAGGGGCTGACCGGCGAGAACGAGGACCAGACCCGCGGCATCGACATCGTCCGCCGCGCGCTGCAGGCGCCGGTCCGTCAGATCGCCGAGAACGCCGGTCACGACGGCGCGGTGGTCGCGGGCAAGCTGATCGACGGCAACGACGAGACGCTCGGCTTCAACGCGCAGACCGACAGCTACGAGAACCTCGTGCAGTCGGGCGTGATCGACCCCACCAAGGTCGTGCGCACCGCGCTTCAGGACGCGGCCTCGGTCGCCGGCCTGCTGATCACCACGGAAGCGGCGATCACCGAGAAGCCGGAAGACAAGTCGGCCGCGCCGGCGATGCCGGGCGGCGGCATGGGCGGCATGGGCGGCATGGACTTCTAAGCCCCTCTGCCTTCTGCTGATGCAGGAACGGCCCGGCAGGCTCCCGCCTCGCCGGGCCGTTTCGCGTCCGCCCGGCGCGGAGCGTTCAGGCCGGTCGGGCGTTGGTGTCGCACACCCCAGAACAGGAGACACGATCAGATGAAGGTTCCGCACAATGCCCACGTCGCCGTCGTCGATGGCAACCGGTTCGTCGTCATGCGCAACACGGGGCAGATGTTCGAACCCAAGCTGTCGAACCCGCAGACGCCCTCGCTGGAGCCGACCAACCACAGCGCCGGCATCCGCAACCAGGACGATGCCGGGCGCCGGACCGGGAGCACCGATCTGGACGAGCTTGCCCATGCCGCGGCGGCGGCGGACTGGCTGAACGCGGAGGCGAAGGCCGGCCGGATCGACGACCTCATCATCATCGCCGACCCCAAGACGCTGGGCGAAATGCGCCGTCACTATCACGGCGAGCTGCAAAGCCGCCTGCGCGGCGAGGTGCCCAAGACGATGACGAACGAGCCGGCCGAGCGCATCGCGCAGGTGCTCGCCGCCTCCTGACCGGAGCGGGCGGCGCCCGCTGGCGCCACTCACGGCTGGGCGCAACGGGGTTGCGCCCGCCGCAGGGCCGCAATTAACCTCGACGAAAGCACGATTCGGCTAGGGAGAGGTCATGCGGATCAAGGGGATCGGTGCCGCGCTGGCGGCGGCAGTGCTCGGCTGGTCGACCGGCGCGGTCGCGCAGCCGGCCAATCTGGAGGCACGTTTCGACAGCGTGCTCGGCACGCAGCCACGTGCCGCCGCCGTGGCCCCGGCCTCTCACATCAGCGACCTGCAGCAGCGCGTTGCCGCGCTCGCCGAACCCTCGCGCGGGCGGATCGGCGTCATGGCCGTCGACCTGTCGACCGGGCAGGAGGTGGCCGTTCTTGCCGATCAGCGCTTCCCCATGGCCAGCACCAGCAAGATCGCTGTCGCCGCCACCTTTCTCGAAGGGGTCGAGCAGGGACGCTGGACCCTGTCGAGCGAATTTCCGCTGCTGATCCCGCGTCAGTCGGCGCGGTTCTCCAGCGCCGTCGCCCCGGTGACGCAGGGGCGCTACATGCCCGCCATCGACCTCATCGAGATCATGATCGCGCGCTCCAGCAATCCGGCCACCGACGCCCTGCTGGCGGCGGTCGGCGGCCCGGGCGTGGTCAGCAACTGGATGCGGCGCAACGGCATCACCGAGTTCAGCCTCGACCGCGACATCGCCACGCTGGTGCGGGACGATGGCGAGTTCAATCCGGCCATCCATGTCGACGTGCGGGACAGCGCGACGCCGCGTGCCATGGTCACCTTCCTGCGCGGGCTGCACGAAGGGCACTATCTGTCGCCGACCAGCCGGCAGATCATCCTCGGAGCCATGAGCCGCACGGTCACCGGACAGCGGCGGATCCGCGCCCTGATGCCGATGAACGCCCAGGTGGCGCACAAGACCGGCTCTCTCAACAACACGTCAAGCGATGTCGGCATCGTCACCCTGCCCGACGGACGGGCCGTGGCCATGGCCATCTACGTGACCGGACAGGGAACGCGGCTCGAACGCGAGGCGAAAATCGCCTCGATCGCCCGGGTGCTGTATGACGGGTTCAGCAGCACTCCGGCCACGCAGACGCTGGCGCAGCAGCGCTTCGAGCAGGGCAGCGGCCGGATCATCGGCAACTGAGTTGCCGGACACGAAAAAGGGGCGCAGCCTCCGCGGCCGCGCCCCCGTCTTTTTCGCCAGAGCGACCGATCAGTCGGCCTGAGCCTGCGTGACCGTTTCGTTCTGAAGGTCGGCTTCGGCGCGCGCGGCAGCCTGGTCGGCCGAATTGGCGGCGTTCGCAGCGGCGTTGTCAACCGCGGCGCCGGCGTTGGCGGCGGTGGTGGACACGGCGTTGCCGGCCGCTTCGAGGTTGGCTTCCGTGTCGGCGGCCGCACGCTCGGCGGTGGTTTCGGCAGCGTTCTGCGTGCCTTCGGAGCAGGCGGCGACGCCAAGGGTGGCGACGGCGGCGACGGCGAGAGCAATCTTGCGCATGGTGATCATTCCTTAAACACGGCAGTCCATGAAGGGACCTCGGACCAAGGAAGCCGAGGCCGGCTTCACGGTCTGAATAGTGGCAAAATTGTGGCAGCACAAGCGCCATCGCCATCGTTTCGCCGCATTTTCTTCCGGGCGGTCCGCAAATCGCCGCTCGTGCGGCCCGGCTGACGCTGCTAGGGACGCAGATCATGGCGGCGCCCGCGCATCTCTACCTCGTCGACGGCTCGGCCTACATCTTCCGCGCCTACCACCGACTTCCGCCGCTCACCAACCCGCAGGGCACCCCGGTCGGGGCGGTGTATGGCTACACGACGATGCTGTGGAAGCTCGCCGAGGATCTCGACCGGGCCGAGGGTCCGACCCACCTTGCGGTCGTCCTCGACAAGGATTCCTCCTCGTTTCGCAACGCGCTGTACGCCGACTACAAGGCACACCGGCCCGAACCGCCTGAGGATCTGCGCCCGCAGTTCCCGCTGATCCGCGATGCGACGCGCGCCTTCAGCCTGCCCTGCATCGAGGAGGCGGGGCTGGAGGCGGACGACATCATCGCCTCCTACACCGAGGCGGCGACGGCGCGGAACTGGGACGTGACCATCGTCTCTTCCGACAAGGATCTCATGCAGCTCGTCCGCGCCGCGCCGGAAGCGGGCCTTGGCGGCGCGGTCGAGCTGCTGGACACGATGAAGAACCAGCGGATCGGCCCGTCCGAGGTGGAGGAGAAGTTCGGCGTCCCTCCGCATCTGGTCGGAGACGTGCTCGCGCTGATGGGCGACAGCGTCGACAACGTCCCCGGCATCTTCGGCATCGGGCCCAAGACCGCGTCGAAGCTGATCGCCGACCATGGCTCGCTCGTGGCGGCGCTCGACGCGGCCGAGGCGATGAAGGCGTCCAAGCTGCGCGACCGGCTGCTGGAGGGGCGGGACATGGCGCTCCTCAGCCGGCAGCTCGTCGCCCTCAAGGACGATGTGCCGCTCGCCGTGCCGCTCGAGGAGCTGGCTCTCAGGAGCATTCCGCGCGAGCCCCTGTCCCGCTTCCTCGAGGAGCACGGCTTTGTCAGCCTCCTGCGCCGGCTTGACAACGGCCGGGGCAGCCCCAGCCCGCGCACCCAGCTCTACCCCAACGGCGCAACACCTGCGGGTGGCCCGGCGGACGCGGCGCAGAGCGTCGCGCCCGCGGCACCGGCGCTGCCGCCGGTCGATCGCGACGCCTATGCCTGCGTGCAGGACCTGCCGGCGCTGAAGGCGTGGGTCGCACGCGCGATGGCCGCCCGGCTGGTCGCGATCGACACGGAGACAAGCGCGCTCGACGCGATGGGGGCGGATCTCGTCGGGATCAGCCTCGCGCTGGGTCCCAACGATGCCTGCTACATCCCGCTCGCCCATGGCGGGGACGACCTGCTCGCCGAGCGGCCGGCGCAGGTGGACACCGCCGCGGCATTGGCGGCGCTGCGCCCGCTGCTGGAGAGCGACGCGGTGCTCAAGGTCGGGCAGAACATCAAGTACGACCTCAACGTGCTGGCGCGGCACGGCATCGTCGTGGCGCCCATCGACGACACCATGATCATGAGCTTCGTGCTGGATGCCGGGAGGGCCGAACAGGGCACCGGCGGCGGGCACGGCATGGACGAGCTGGCCCAGCGGCACCTCGGACACACCACCCTCACCTTCAAGGACATTTGCGGCACGGGCCGCAAGGCGATCGGCTTTGCCGAGGTGCCGCTTGATCAGGCCACCCGCTATGCGGCCGAGGATGCCGATGTGACCTGGCGGCTGCACAGCCAGCTCAAGCCCCGGCTCAGCCACGAGAGCGTCACCCGCGTCTACCAGCGCATCGACCGGCCGCTGATCCCGGTCGTGGCGGCGATGGAACGTCACGGCATCCGGGTCGACAGCGAGGCGCTGGGCCGATTGTCCGACGAGTTCGCCGCCGAAACGGCGCGGTTGGAAAGCGAGATCCACGCCCTCGCCGGAGAAAGCTTCGCGATCGGCAGTCCCAAGCAGCTTGGCGAGATCCTGTTCGACAAGATGGGCTATGCGGGCGGCAAGAAGGGCAAGAGCGGCCAGTACTCGACCGACCTCACCGTGCTCGAACATCTCGCCGCCAACGGCGCGCCGGTCGCGGCCAAGGTGCTCGAGTGGCGGCAGCTCACCAAGCTCAGGACCACCTACACCGACGCGCTGCAGGCGGCCATCAACCCGCGCACGGGCCGCGTGCACACCTCCTACAGCCTCGTCGGCGCGCAGACCGGGCGCCTGTCCTCCACCGACCCGAACCTCCAGAACATCCCCATCCGCACCCCCATCGGCCGGCAGATCCGCGACGCCTTCGTCGCCGACGAGGGCAATGTGCTGCTGTCGGCGGACTACTCGCAGATCGAGCTCCGCCTCGCCGCGCACATGGCCGACGTGCCGGCGCTGCGCGACGCGTTCGCCGCCGGAGAGGACATCCATGCCCGCACCGCCGCCGAAATGTTCGGCAGCGTGGACCGCGACACCCGCGCCCGGGCCAAGACGATCAACTTCGCCATCCTCTACGGCATCTCGCGCTGGGGTCTTGCCGGCCGGCTCGGGGTCACGCCCGACGAGGCGCAGGCGATGATCGACACCTATTTCCAGCGGTTTCCCGGCATCCAGCAATACATCGTCCGCACGCTGGAGGAGGTTCGCGAGCGGGGTCACTCGCTGACCCTGTTCGGCCGCAAGACCTGGTTCCCGCGCATCCGCTCGCGCAACCAGGCCGAGCGCAGCGGGTCCGAGCGCGCCGCCATCAACGCCCCGATCCAGGGCACCAGCGCGGACATCATCAAGCGGGCCATGGTGCGCATGCACGATGCGCTGGCAAAGGCCGGTCTGCGCCCCGGCCAGCCGGACGGGGTGCGCATGCTCCTGCAGGTGCATGACGAACTGGTGTTCGAACTGCCCGAAAGACTGGTGGAGCCAGCATCCGCGACCATCCGAGCGGTCATGGCCGACGCCGCCGCCCCGGCCGTCCGGCTCAGCGTGCCGCTGGGTGTGGAGGTGGGAAGCGGGCCCAGCTGGGGGGCCGCGCATTGAGCGAGATGCCGCGTCCCGAGGCCTTGCAGCCGGGCCGCTCCGGTTCGTCACGGACCCGGCGGCGGCTGCTCAATTCCCTCCTGCTGGCGGTGATTGCCGGCACCATCTTCGGCCTGCTGCTGCTGGTGTTCCAGACCGTGCAGACCGAACGGCGGCAGCGGGAGCAGGCCGCCCAGACGGTGGCCGTGCTGTTCGAGATCCGGCAGGTCGAGCGGGCCGCGCTGAACGGCGAGACGGGACAGCGCGGCTATCTCCTGACGCTCGACCGCCGCTATCTTCAGCCCTATCTCGCGGCGCGGGCCGAATACAACACGGCGCTGCAACGCCTGCACAGCGGTCTTGGCGAGGATCTGACGCCGCGCCAGCGCGAGCTGCTCGCCGAGATCACCGCCCTTACCCGCACCAAATTCGCCGAACTGGACGAGGTGGTCGGCCTCGTGCAGCAGGGCCGCGTTCTCGACGCCCGGCGCCAGGTGCTCGACAACCATGGCTTCGAGGCGATGAACCGGCTGCGGTTCGCCACCCGCGAGATGGAGGCGATCGAAAGTGCCATCCTGCGCGAAGCCATC
The DNA here is from genome assembly GCA_004331795.1 of Erythrobacteraceae bacterium CFH 75059. GTDB lineage: Bacteria > Pseudomonadota > Alphaproteobacteria > Sphingomonadales > Sphingomonadaceae > Qipengyuania_B > Qipengyuania_B thermophila. Next base: position 41,023 of record SJSR01000003.1, on the reverse strand, counting down.
GTCGAGGCGTCGCAGGCCGAGGCGCGGCTGCTGCCGCTGCTCGTGGGGCTGATCGCGGCGCTAATCATCGCGCTGCTGTTCGGCTACCGGCTGATCCAGCGCAACGCCCTGGCCGAAGCGGAGGCCGAAGGGGCCGCCGCGCTGGCCGCGGCGCGGGACCGGGCCGACCTGCTGGCCAGCGAGCTCAACCACCGGGTCAAGAACCTGTTCGCGGTGGTCCTCGCCATCGTCCAGATGTCCGCCCGCGATGCGCCGGAAGCCAAGCCGGTGGTGACGCGCATCGCCGACCGGATCCGCGCGCTGCTCACCGCGCACGAGGTGACGCAGGGCACCGGCAGCACGCGCACGGGCACGCTGGAGCAGCTCGTCGCCACCGCCCTTGCGCCCTACCAGTCCGACACGATGCAGGCGCGGATCGACGGGCCGCCCGTCACGCTGCCGCAGGAGGCGGCGACACCGCTGGGACTGGTGCTGCACGAACTCACGACCAATGCGGTCAAGTACGGCGCCTGGAAACATGGCGGCGAAATCCAAGTCCACTGGCGGGTGGAGGGTGACGGGGTTGTGCTCGAATGGCGGGAGACCGGGGTCGCTGCCCCGCCGCAGGCGCCCGAGCGGCAGGGCTTCGGCTCAATGCTCATGACCAGCTCGGCACGGCAGCTGGGAGGCAGCGTGGAGCGCCGGTTCACTCCGGACGGGCTCGCGGTCGACATCCGCTTTCCCCTCGCCCCCCGCTGAGCGTCGGTGCGCGGGCGAAGGAGGCTCGCTCATCCGCACTGCGCGCGGATCACGGCGAGGAACGGCTCCGCATAGAGGTCGAGCTTGCGCGCGCCGATCCCCGCAATCCGGCCCAGCGCATCGCGGGTGCGTGGTCGCGCGGCCGTCATCTCGCGCAGCACCGCGTCATGGAACACGACATAGGGCGGCACGCCGGCGTCGCGCGCCAGCTCGCGCCGTTTCTGGCGCAAGGCCTCGAACAGCGGATCGCCGTCCGGATTGGCTGGACTTTCGCGCGTCGCCCGGCGGCGCCTGGGCGGAACGGCGACGCGAAGCTCCGCCTCTCCCTTCAGCAGCGCGCGCGCCGCAGGGCCGAGATGGAGCCCGCCATGCGGCGTCGCTCGCAGCGCGTCGCGCAGCAACAGGGCGCGCGCGACCGGCCGCAGCAGCGCGGCTTCCTCGTCATCGACGATGTTCCACACCGACAGCGATTCGTGGCCCTGCTCCCGGCTGCGCGCGCTCGAGCGGCCGGTGAGCACGTCTTCCAGATGACCCGTGCCGAAGCGTTGGCCGGTGCGGAACACCGCCGACAGGTATTTGCGGGCAAGTTCGGTGGCGTCGCGCGTCGCCGGCGGGTCGAGGCAGGTGTCGCAGTTGCCGCAGCGTTCCGGCGCCGGATCACCGAAATGCCGCAGCAGCACGGCGCGCCGGCACCCGGCCGTCTCCACCAGACCGGCCAGAACGGCAAGGCGCTGCGCCTCCTGTTCGCGCCGCGCGGGTTCGAGGTCGGCAAGACGGGCGCGGGCGCGGGCGAAATCGTCTCCGCTCCAGAACAGGTGCGCCGACGCCGGATCGCCGTCGCGGCCCGCGCGGCCGGTCTCCTGGTAGAAGGCCTCGATCGACCGCGGCAGCCCCGCATGGGCGACGAACCGCACATCCGGCTTGTCGATGCCCATGCCGAACGCCACCGTCGCCACCATCACCATCGATTCGCTTGCGACGAAGTCGGCCTGGCTGGCGGCCCGGACCGCAGGGTCGAGGCCCGCGTGGTAGACGCGCAGCGGCCGTCCCGTATGCGCCAGCGCAGCCGCCAGCGACTCGGCGCCCGCGCGGCTCGGCGCATAGACGATGCCGGGGCCGGGCTGTTCGGCCATGACGCCGGCGATCTGTCGCGCCGCGCTCGTCCGCGGAGCCATGGCATAGCGGATGTTGGGCCGGTCGAAGCCGGCCACGATGAGCCCGTCCGCGCCGATGCCGAGCTGATTGAGGATGTCGGCGCGGGTGTGGGCATCCGCCGTCGCCGTCAGAGCGAGGCGCGGCACCGCGGGATGCGCGTCGAGGAGACCGCGCAGCAGCCGGTAGTCGGGTCGGAAGTCATGGCCCCATTCACTGACGCAATGCGCCTCGTCGATGGCGAACAGCGCCAGCGGCACATCGGCCAGCAGGGCGCGGAAGCCTGCCTGCGCCGCCCTTTCGGGCGCGATGTAGAGGAGGTCGAGCGCTCCGGACCGGAGCCGCTCCACCGTGGCCGCGCGGTCGTCGTCGGCGCTGGTCAGCGCCGCGGCGCGCAGCCCGACCGCCTCGGCCGTGCGCAGCTGGTCGTGCATCAGCGCGATCAGCGGGCTGATCACCACACCCGTCCCCGCCAGCATCGCCGCAGGAAGCTGGTATGTCAGCGACTTGCCCGCGCCGGTCGGCATCACTGCCAGCGTGCGCCGACCCTGCAGGACGCGCGCGATCACCTCGGCCTGGACGCCGCGGAAGTCGGGAAATCCGAACGTGGTGCGAAGCACCGCACGCGCCTGGTCGAGCATGAGCGCGGCCATACCGGGGCGACCGGGCGCCGTCACGTCCCGCGAAGCCTCAGGCGCCGCGTTCGAGCGCCTGGGCGATGTGCTGGGCAAAGCGGCGCGCGCTGTGGCTGGCGCCTGGCGCCTCGATCAGCGCGATCTCGGTGTCGGCCAGGGCCGGCAGCACACCTTCGGGCACCGGCGTCAGCGTGTCCGGACACATCTCGCGCGGCAGCACCGCGACGCCGAGGCCCGCGCGCACGGCCGCCTGCGTGCCCGCGAGGCTGGTCGAGGTGTAGGAGCACCGCCACGGCCGCCCGACCGCCTCCAGGGCGGCGATCGCGCGGTGGCGGTAGACGCACGGCTCGGGCGACGCGATCAGCAGCAGCGGTCCGTCGGCCGGCACCGACAGGTGGTCCCGCGCGACCCAGATCAGCGGTTCGCGCCACACCCGCATCCCGGTGAGGGCGACCTCCGGCTCGCGCTTCACCAGCACGAGGTCGAAACGCCCCGCCCGGAACGCCTGTTCGAGATTGAGGGTGAAGTCGCAGGTCACCTCCAGCTCGACCTTGGGATGCGCGTCGGTGAATTCGGCGAGCACTTCCGGCAGGTGGGCGGTGGCGAAGTCCTCCGGTACGCCGAGCCGCACCAGCCCGGCCACCTCGGGCTCGACCAGTTCGGCCATCGCCGCATCGTTCATGCGCAGCATCTGCCGTGCGTGCGGGAGCAGCCGGCGCCCCGCACCCGTCAGGGCAAAGTGGCGCGGCCCGCGTGCGATCAGCGGCACCCCGACCTGCTCCTCCAGCCGCTTGATCTGCAGGCTGACGGCCGACTGGGTGCGGCCAAGGCGGGTGCCGGCACGGGTGAAGCCGCCGAGTTCGGCAACGGTGACGAAGCTGCGAAGGAGATCAAGGTCAAGCGTGCGCGGCATCTGGGCATTTGCATCCGAAATGACCACCATTGCAACTTATCGTTTCACAAATAACCGCAGCGTCTCACATAGGGCCCGCATTCAGGGGAGTTCTCATGTCGCTGATGCTCATCATCTTCGCGGTGCTCGCGCTGGCCGCGGTGCTTGCCGGCAGCCGCCGCGCCGGCGACCCCGTCACGCTCGCCGCCGCCGGCACGACGGCGGCCCTGGGCCTGCTGGTCGTCGCTGCGGCCATGGGCAGGGCCGGATCGGGCCTGTTCCTTCTCGTCGGCGCCCTCACCCTTGGCATCGGGGCGATCGTGCTGGGCTTCGCGCAGCGCTATCTGAGGGCGGACGGAGCGCGCACGCGCTTCGCGGTCAACGTGCTCGTTCTTCTCGCCGCCGTGCTGCTGCTGACCGGCACGCAGTCGGTGCTGTCGCTGATCGCCGGATGGCTGGTGTCGGGATGGGTGCTCGCCGATCTCATCGGTCATCAGCGGCACTGGGCCGAGGCGCGCGCGGCGCGGCGCCGGGCCCTGCGCCTGTTCACCGTCGGCGATGCGGCACTGGTCGCCGGCCTCGTGCTGCTCGCCTGGCAGGCTGGGTCGCGCGACGTGGCGGTGATTGCGGAGCGCGCGGCCGCCACGCCGACCGCGCTGAACACCCTCGGCGCGGTGCTGCTGGTCGTCGCCGCGGCGGCGCGGTGCGCCCTGCCGCCCTTCTCCCGCTGGCTCACGCGGTCGATGACCGCGCCGACGCCGGTTTCGGCGCTGATGCATGCCGGGTTCGTCAACGCCGGCGGGGTGCTGCTGATCCGCTTCGGGCCGGTGCTCGAGAGCGCCCCCGCCGCGCAATGGCTGGTGATCGGCGCCGGCGTGTTCGCCGCGTTGTGGGGCACAGGCATCATGCTGGTGCGCCCCGACGTGAAGCGCGCGCTGGCCGGCTCGACCGTGGCGCAGATGGGGTTCATGCTGATGACCTGCGGCCTTGGCGCCTATGCCGCCGCGCTGTGGCACATCGTGGCGCACGGCCTGTTCAAGGCGTGGCTGTTCCTTGCCTCCGGCTCGGCGATCGGGCGCCGCGCCGATGCGGCCGTCGCCGCGCCCACGCTCGGCGCGACCGCGGTCGCGGTGGTGCTCAGCGCCGCGGCCGGCGCGCTGACGATCGCCGCCGGCCTGCCGCCGACCGGTGCCCTGCCCGTCGCTCTCGCCGTTGCGGCCGCGCTGGCCGCCGCGCCGGCGCTCCTGCGGACGCCGGCGCTGCTCGCCGCAACGCTCGTCCTGGCGGTGACCTATGCCGGCGGCGTGACGCTGGCGGGTGCCCTGCTCGCCCGGCCCTATGGCGAGGCCCCGGCCGGGCTATGGCTCGTTGTCGGCCTCTGGGCCGTCTTCAACCTTGCATGGCTGGCGCAGACGGCGCGCCGCCGCGCGGGCGGCCTGCTGCCGTCCGCCGTCTATGTCCGCCTCCTGAACAGCTAGGACCCCGTGACCATGAAGCCCGCCACCCTCCTTGCCCCTGCGCATCCGGCTGAGGCCGCCTCGCCCGTCCCCGCCACCCGGCAGTTCACCCGCGCCGAGCTGGCGCTCGCGGTCGAACTCGCCGCGCGCACCGTGCCGCCCCTGTGGCCGCTCGACGGAGCCATCGCCGTCAATCCGCTCAGCGGGTTCGAGACCGAGCCGTTCGGCAAGGCGGTGCGGCTGGCGGCGGAGACGTTCCGGGCGCGGCCATGGCTGCCACTGGCCCTGTGGCGCAGGCTGCTGACGGACGGCGCGGTCGAGGAGGCGGCGCTGCGCACCGCGGCAACGGCATGGCTCGGCGGTCCCGACGCCGCCGCAGCGAACGTCGCCGCAGGCGTGTCGCGCCTCGACCTGCTCATGGCCCGGCTGCTGCACCTCCCCGAGGATCCGGCGCCCCAGCCCGTGACCGACCCGGCGGCCCTGCTCGTCGCCGACGCCTGCGCCGCGTATTTCTCCCGCCCGGTCGTCGCCTTCGGCAGTGCCGCCGCCACGGGCGGGCTGTTCGCCCTGGCGCGCGCGCTGGTGACGGAGCAGATGCCTCGCGCCCGCCGCGCCGACACCGCCACATGCCCGGCTCAACCTCTCGACGCGATCGGCTGGGCGCTCGGACGGGAGGGGGCTGCGGACGCGAACCCGCAGACGCGGCTCGCGCGGTGCGTCGCCCGTCTGCCCGGCTGGGCAGGGCACATCCGCTGGCGCACCGAACAGGCCGATCCCGACATGGCCGCCGAGGCGCCGGCCGACATGGCCGACCTGATCGCGGCCCTGCTCTTCGCCGACGCCGTCCTTGGCGCGCCGGAAGCCGCGCCGATGCGCCACGACCCGGCCGCGACCGTGCGGCAGCTCGCGCAGCATCTGGGTCTGGACGCGCCGCTGCCGGACACGGTGGAGGAGATCGTCGCCCTCGATCCGGCGGCGCTGTCGCTCCTGTTCATGCAGGCGGCCGAGGACAGCTTCACCACGCCCCTGCTCGCCCGCCTTTCCGCGGCGCAGACCAGCGCCGGACGCAGCGACGCGCACGTGCCCGATGCCCAGCTCGTGTTCTGCATCGACGTGCGTTCGGAACCGATGCGGCGGGCGGTGGAGGCTCAGGGAGCCTACCAGACGGTGGGCTATGCCGGCTTCTTCGGGCTGATGATAGCCGTTGCGGAACCCGGACAGCGGCGCCAGCGCCAGTTGCCGGTGCTGGTCTCGCCGCAGCACGACCTTGCCCTTCTGCCTGCCCGCGGATGCGAGGGCGAAGCCGAGCGGCTGCGCACCCGCCGCCACCGCCGCGCCGCAGCCCTGACCCTGTTCGACCGGCTGAAGGCCGGATCGGCCACCGCCTACGCCACGGCAGAAACGGTCGGCGCGGCCGCCGGCGCGTGGATGGCGCTGCGCACCGCCGCGCCGCTGCTGGCGCGGCGCCTGCTGCGCCGGCAGGGCGATCCGCATGCGCTGATGCCGTCGCTCGACCCGCATGGATCCTGCACCGGCCTGACCCCCGACGAGCGGCTGGCCTATGCGCGCGGGTTCATCGCGCTTACCGGCATCCGCCCGCAATCGCGGCTGGTGGTGCTGACCGGCCATGCGGGCGAAGCGGTCAACAACCCCTACGCCTCGGCGCTCGATTGCGGCGCGTGCGCGGGCCATGGCGGCGCGCCCAATGCGCGGGTGCTGGCGGCCATCTTCAACGAGCCGGCGATCCGCGCCGCGCTCGACATTCCGGAGCAGTGCTGGTTCCTCGGCGCCGAGCACAACACCACCACCGACGAAATCCGGCTGTTCGACACGCATCTGGCGCCCGCCAGTCATCATGGCGACATCGCGGCGCTGTCCGCGTCGCTCGTCGAGGCCGGGGCTGGCGTGCGGGCGGCGCGCGCGACGCGGCTGCACCGCCCGGCCGACGACCTGGCGCGCGGCGCGGCGCATTGGGCGGAGGTGCGCCCGGAATGGGGTCTGACGGGCAATGCGGCCTTCATCGTCGCGCCACGCAGCCTGACCCGCTCCGTCGATCTCGGGGGCGCGGCCTTCCTCCACGATTACGACTGGCGCGGCGACGCGTCCGGAGAGGCGCTCGCCACCATCCTCACCGCGCCGATGGTGGTCGCGCAGTGGATCAACTGCCAGTACCTGTTCTCCACCGCCGACAACGAGGTGCTGGGCGCGGGCGACAAGACGGTGCACAATCCGGTCGGCGGCTTCGGCGTGCTGCGCGGCAATGGCGGCGACCTGGCGATCGGCCTGCCGCGCCAGTCGCTCTTTCACGACGACGGCACGCCCGCCCACGTCCCGCGCCGGCTGACCACCATCGTCGAAGCGCCGGTCGAGCATGTGCGCGCCGTGGTCGAGGGGCAGGACGTGCTGCGCCGCCTGTTCGGCAACGGCTGGGTCCACCTCGTCATCCTCGACCCGATCACCGGCCAGCAGCACCGCTGGCCCTCCGTCCCGCTGTCGTGACCGGCAGCCCCTTCCGCCCCGTCAGACCGAAAGGCCCGTGATGAACGACAATCCGACCCTGTCCTCGATGAAGAAGATCGAAGTGGTGGTGCACGCCGCCGACCACCGGCTGATCGAAAGCGCCCTTGCCGAGGCGGGGATCGCCGGGTGGACGATGATCCGCGACGTGGCCGGCATGGGCCACAGCGGATTTCATCAGGGCCGCACCATCTTCAGCGACGAGACCGGCCTTGTCATGTTCGTCGGCGTGGGACCGTCGGAGCGCGTCCGCCAGGCGGCCGACACGCTGCGCGGGTTCTTCGCGAGCCATGCCGGCGTGCTGTTCCTCTCGGATGTCGAGGTGATGCGCTCCGATTACTTCCGCGCCGACTGAGCCGCACGCCGGCGCCGGCCGAGCGACGCGGGAGCGGGAGGGGTCAGCGCTGCTCCCGCACGGTCGGCACGTCGCGCAGCGGATCGTCCTCGGCCGGAGCGGGAAAGGCCGCGGCCTCCTCTCCGCGAGTCTTCCACAGCGAGTAGCCGACCCCTGCGGCGAGCAGCGCCGCCGTCACCCCGAGGCTGATCGCAGGGGGGAATTTCTCCCCGCCCATCAGGAAATCGGTGACGAAGATCTTGGAGCCGATGAAGATGAGGATCGCCGCCAGCGCGTATTTGAGATAGTGGAAGCGGTGAACCATCGCCGCCAGCGCGAAATAGAGCGCCCGCAGTCCGAGGATGGCGAAGATGTTCGACGTGTAGACGATGAAGGTGTCGGTGGTGATGGCGAAGATCGCCGGCACGCTGTCGACTGCGAACACCAGATCGGCGATGTTGATCACCACCAGGGCGAGGAACAGCGGCGTCGCCGCGACGACCATGCGTCCGGTCCGCGCATCCGCGACGCGAACGAAGAAATGCTGCCCGTGCAGCTCCGGCGTGACCCGCATGTGCCGGCTGATCCAGCGCACGACCGGGTTGCTGCCGACGTCGGGCGTCTCGTCGCCGGCGAAGAACATCTTGATCCCGGTGAAGATCAGGAAGCCGGCGAAGATGTAGAGAACCCAGTGCGCCTCCGCCAGCAGGGCCGCGCCCCCGGCGATCATCAGGCCGCGCAGGACGATCACCGCCATGATGCCCCACAGCAGCGCCCGGTACTGGTACTTGGCGGGGATGGCGAAATAGGTGAAGATCAGGCTGATGACGAAGACGTTGTCGATCGACAGCGCCTTTTCGATGAAGAAGCCGGTGTAATACTGCATCCCGGCGGTCGCGCCGCGCTCCACCCACACCCAGGCGCCGAAGGCCAGGGCGACGGCAATGTAGAACACCGACAGGCGCAAGCTCTCCCCGATGCCGAGCTCGCGGTCCTCCTTGTGCAGCACGCCAAGGTCGAAGGCCGTGAGCACGATCACGATCACGAGAAAGGCCATCCAGAACCAGACAGGCGTTCCCAGCCAGCTCGCGAGCAGGAAATCAGGCATGCACGGGATCTCTCATGACGTGGGGCCGGAGCAGTGCCCGCGCGTGGCAGCGGGGGTCACAGGCGCACGCTGCGCCCGGCGAGCTTCTGTGTAGCAGCAGCACGCCCGCAGGCAAGCGCGCAGGCGCCCGGCCCGATCCGTCTGTCGATGAGCCGTTCACCCGCCGGTGAAGCGCGCCGCGCGTTTCTGCAGGAAGGCGAGCGCGCCTTCCGCCGCATCGCTGCTGTCACCGGCCACGCGCTGCGCTTCGGCCTCGTCCCCGAGCGCGGTGGCGAAATCGCTGTCGAGCGCGCGCCAGACATTCGCCCGCATCGCCGCCAGCGCCACGGTCGGACCGGCGGCGAGCCGCTGCGCCAGCCGCTGCGCCTCGGCGGCCAGCTCGTCGTCCTCGACCATCCGCGCGATCAGCCCCCAGTCCACCGCCTGCGCCGCCGGGATCCGCTCTCCCAGCAGCATCATCTCCATGGCGCGGGCCTTGCCGACGAGCCGCGGCAGCATCCAGCTCGCCCCGCCATCGGGGACCAGCCCAATGTTGACGAAGGCCTGGAGGAAATAGGCGCTGCGCGCCGCGATCACGAGGTCGGCGGCCAGGGCAATGGAGCAGCCGATGCCGGCCGCAGGCCCGTTCACCGCCGCCACAACCGGCACAGGACAGCGGGCCAGCGCGAGCATGAGCGGATTGTACGACGCGTTCAGCCGGTCGTGCGCATGGCGGCCGGGTGTTCCGCCGCTGCCGCCTTCGCTCCCCGCCGCGCCCGCCGCAAGATCCGCACCCGAACAGAACGCCCGCCCGGCTCCCGTCAGCAGCACGCACCGCGCGTCTCCGACACCGGCCAGCGCGCGACGCAGCTCGTCCGCCATCTGCGGCGGGCAGGCATTGAGCCGCTCGGGCCGGTTCAGCGTGATGGCGAGCACCGCGCCGTCGCGGTGAGTCGTGATCATGTCGGCCATGGGCTCTCCTTGGCTGCCGGAGGACCGGCGCAGCAGGTGTCAGCGGACCCGCGGCCCTCCGAAGGGCAGCGGCGGCGAGGGACGGCGCACTCCGCGCGGGAGCTGCGCCTGGTAGGCGCGGCCGCAATGCTCGACACAGTACGGGAAGCCGGGGTTCACGGGCTCGCCGCAGAAATGGAAGTCCGCCTCGCCCGGATGGCCAAGCGGCCAGCGGCACACCTTGTCGTTGAGATCGAGCAGGCTGGTCTTGTCGGCGATCTCCGGGCTGGGCTTCGCCGGCACCAGGCGGCGCGGCGGCGCCGGCGGAATCGGCGCCTGCTGGTCGCCCGGCCCCTGCCGCAGGAACCCGCCCGGCCCGACGGAGACGATCCGGGGCTGCGGCGGCACCGGCGGTGCGGCTGGCGGCTCCTGCGGCGCCGGGGCCGCGTCGGGGGCGGCAGGTATGGCGGCAGCCGCTTCGCCGCCTGTCGCCTCTACCGGCGACGGCGGGGCCGGATCGGCGGATACGGCGCGGGCGGCCGGCGCATCCTCGCGCGGGCGTGCTGCGGGCGCCGGTGCCGGATCGGCCTCCGCTTTGGCCTCCTCCTGCGGAGCCGCTTCGGCCGCCATGTCCTGCTGCGGCGCCTCGAGGCCTGGCTGCGGCGCGGCCGGTTCGGTCCGCCCCCGGCCTGCCCCGCCGCTCTTGACCGGCGAGGGACGGGGTTTCAGCCCCAGCCGGTGTGCCTTGCCGATGACGGCGTTGCGGCTCACTCCGGTCAGTTCCTCGGCAATCTGGCTGGCGGTCGCGCCGCCCTCCCACAGGCGCTTCAGCAAGGCGATGCGCTCTTCGGTCCAACTCATCTCGACACCCTGATCTGTTCGCGAAATGCCATGGCATAGCCGCGCCCGCGATGCCAGCCGGATGGCAGGCCGCACCCTCGCGCCGATCCCTTGCCAGCGCGACTGGCTGTGCCATAGGCGGGCGCATGGTCGACACCACCGCCCCCCATCCGTCCGACGCCGCACACCCGTCCGCCACGCCCTCGCCGCCGCCGTTCAGCCCCTACGGCGTGCCGACTCTCGTCGGCGTGAACCGGGTCGGCGTGTGGAGCCTCTTCCTCAAGGAGGTGCGGCGCTTCATGAAGGTCCAGACGCAGACGATCTGGGCGCCCGCGGTGACGACTCTCCTGTTCCTCGTCATCTTCTCCGTCGCCTTGGGTCGCGACACGGGCCGCGAGGTGCTCGGCGTCAACTTCGTCAGCTTCATCGGTCCCGGCCTGATCGTCATGGCGATGATGCAGAACGCCTTTGCCAACACGAGCTTTTCCCTGCTCGCGGGCAAGATCCAGGGCACCATCATCGACCTGCTCATGCCGCCGCTCTCCACCGGCGAGTTGATGGCCGGCATCGTTCTGGCCGGCATGACCCGGGCCGTGCTCGTGGGCGCGGCCGTGGGCGCCGCAATGCTGCTTTATCCGGGACTGTCGCTGGAGATCGTGCATGGGTGGGCGGTTCTTTATTTCGGGCTCGCCGGGGCGCTGATGCTGGCGCTGTTCGGGTTGTTGGCGTCCATCTGGGCGGAAAAGTTCGATCACAACGCGGCCGTCACCAACTTCGTCGTGGCGCCGCTCTCCCTGCTGTCGGGCACGTTCTACACCATCGACAATCTGCACCCCGCCTTTCAGGCGATCAGCCGAGCCAATCCGTTCTTCTACGTCATCTCGGGCTTCCGCTACGGCTTCGTCGGCCAGAGCGACATCGGCAGCGGCACCGGCGCGGTTTTCTGGGCCGCAGCCGCTCTGGCCGCCTTCAACCTTGTGCTGGCGCTGATCTGCTACGCGGTCCTGCGCTCGGGCTGGCGGCTGAAGAGCTGAGGAGGCGAAACGCAGCCCGCCAGCGGGTCAGTGCGTGAGCGAGCGGCGCATCCGGTACCGGCCGTTCTCGTAGCCCTCGAACATCTGCGCCACGTCCGGGTGGCCGACGGGTCCGTCGGTGTCGCGGCGCAGGTTCTGCTGGCTGACATAGGCGACGTAGTAGGATTCGTCGTTTTCGGCCAGCAGGTGGTAGAACGGCTGCTCGCGCGACGGGCGGATGTTGGCCGGGATGGAATCGTACCATTCCTCGCTGTTGGCGAACACCGGGTCGATGTCGAACACCACGCCGCGAAAGTCGAACAGGCGGTGGCACACCACATCGCCGATGCCGAAGCGGCTGCTCACCTGCCGGGGCGCCATGACGAACCGTCCGGCCTGGTCGGAAAAGAACTCGATCTGGTCCATGCGCTGCTCATATGGTGTTTTGATGCATCCGCACAAGCGCGCCCTGCTCGCCGCAGGCCATGCCCACGTGTTTGCACCGGGCGTGTTTGCACTTGGCAAGCCGCGTGCCACGCGCTAACCGCCCCGCCTCGACCGGCGTCCCGTGCGCCGCGGCACGGCGCCGGCGGCACAGCCTCGCGGAGAGGTGGCAGAGTGGTCGAATGCGCCGCACTCGAAATGCGGTGTGCGGGCAACCGTACCGTGGGTTCGAATCCCACCCTCTCCGCCATATCACTTTGACAATCGCGGCAAACCCGGACAGAAAGGGCGGAAATCAGCCTGTTTTTGCCGTCGCCTGTTGGGCAGGAGGGGCATAAAGGGCAAATCCTGACAGGAGGGGCGGGTCATAATGGGGTCACGCGTGGGGTCACGGGTCGGGCGCTGGCCGGTGCGGGACAGGCAGCTCACCGACGTCATCATCCGCCGCATGACCCCGCTGCCCGACCGCGACCTCAAGCTGCCGGACGGGCGCGGCCTCTACCTGCTGGTCCGGCCCAGCGGCTCCCGGCTGTGGCGGCACAAGTACCGCTTCGGCGGGCAGGAGCGCACCGCCTCCTACGGTCCCTATCCCGAGGTGACGCTCAAGGAGGCGCGCGAGCGCTGCGACGCGACGCGGGCCATGCTGCGCGACGGGCTGGACCCGCGCACGGCCGGCAAGACGCTGACGACCTCCACCGGGCACACGCTCGAATCGCTGGCGCGCGAATGGCACGAGCTGAACCGGGAGCGCTGGGTGCCCCACCACGCCGCCGACGTGATCGGCAGCCTCGAAAAGGAGGTGTTCCCCCACATCGGGGCGGCCGATCCGGCGGCGCTCGATCCGCCGGCCATCCTCGCGGTGCTGCGCCGGATCGAGGCGCGCGGGGCGATCGAGACGGCCAGCCGGGTCCGCCAGCGCCTCGCCGCGGTCTACGCCTACGGCATGTCGGCCGGGCTGCTGGCCTCCAATCCCGCCGAGACGGTGCGCGGGGCGCTGCGCCCGATCGTGAAGAAGGGCCGCCAGCCAGCGGTGACCGACATCGACCGGCTGCGCGATCTGCTGCGCGCGGCGGAGGCGACCGAGGCCTACCCGGTGACGCTGCTCGCCAGCCGCTTCCTCGCGCTGACGGTCCAGCGGCCCGGCACGGTGCGGCAGGCGCGGTGGGAGGACATGCTGCACATCGACTGGGAGAGCGACGCGCCCTCGCCCGACGCGCTGTGGCACATCCCGGCCGAGCTGCTCAAGCTCAAGCTGGAGCGCAAGGGCGACGCCGCGAATGACCACCTCGTGCCGCTCGCCCCGCAGGCGGTGGAGGTGCTGCGCGCGGTGCGGGCGCTCACGGGCAGGCTGCCGTGGGTGTTCGCCGGCCAGCGCCATGCGCACCGGCCGCTCAGCGAGAACGCGATCGGCTACCTCTACAACCGCACCGGCGCGCACGGCCGGCACGTGCCCCACGGATGGCGCGCGGCTTTCAGCACCGTCATGAACGAGCGGCGTCCTGGCGACCGCGCGGTGATCGACGCCATGCTGGCGCACACGGCGGCGGACAAGGTGGAGGCGGCCTACAACCGGGCGCAGCGCATGGCGGCGCGGCGGGAGATCGCCTGCGAGTGGGCGGGCCTCATCAGCGAGGGGCTGCTGCCGCCGGCCGAGCTGCTGACGGTGGAGCGGTGCAGGAGGGACGCGACATGAGCCTGCTGGTCGCCCTGGCCATCGCCGTGTGCCCGGCGAGCGGGGTGCGTGTCACGTGCGTCCATGACGGGGACAGCATCGTCTGGCAGCGCGAGCGCATCCGGCTGGAAAACATCGACACGCCGGAGCTGGACGGGCGCTGCGCCGCCGAGCGCCGCCGTGCGGTGGCCGCGCGCGACCGTCTGGTGGAGCTGCTGCGGAGCGGGCGGCCCGTGATCCGCCGCACCGGCACCGACCGGCACGGGCGCACGCTGGCGCGGGTGAGCGTCAACGGGCGCGACGTGGGCACGGTGCTGGTGCGCGAGGGCCATGCCCGGCCATGGGAGGGACGGCGGCGGCCTTGGTGCTGATCAGGCCAGGCTGAGCAGATCGAACTCGCTTCCGCCCGCCAGCACCTCGTCGAGCGGCACGCTCACCGGCCGCGCCCTGAGCCGCTCATTGAGCCTGCCGTCGATCCAGCGCAGCGCGGTGCCATCCTGGAGGTTGCCGTTCGAACCATCGCGCCCCGTATCGAACACCGCGCGGTGGATCGTCTCGCGCACCGCATCGACGAACCCCTCCCGCCAGTAGCCGTGCGTCTCCCGTCCCGGCTCGCCGCGCAGCGTGCCGTCCGCCGCCAGATCGGCGTGGCAGGCAATACGCTTGATCGGGAAGTCGGGCAGCGTGGCAAGCTCGTGGTGCGAGCGCTCCGGCAGGAAGTAGCGGTGCCGCTCCGTCCGGCGGTAGGACAGGTGGCTCACGTGATCGGGGCTGTCCACATGCTCCCCGTCCCACCACTGCGGGTAGTCGATGTTGAGCTGGATGTGCCGGCCGGGGCGGGCGAAGGGCAGCAGGTCGTCAAGCCGCCATGTCGGCGGGTTGCCGCCCGTGCCGGGAGAGCCGGGCACGTCCTGCGGACTGCCCTCGCTGCCTTGGAGGATCATGTAGCGCGCCGGGCTGTTGTGGATCGGCGAGCTGCTGATGCCGCTCCACTGCTCCGGCTCGCGGTAGTGCCGGATGCCGCCGAGGCTCACGAGGCCGCGCGGAAAGTCGCGGTGCATCTCGCGCCGCTCCACCCGGCGCGGGTCGTCCTTGTAGTAGAAGATGGAGTAGCGGGAGATGAGGCAGTGCCAGCGGCCGTCCATGTCCTGGACGATGAGGCCGCTCGACATGTAGATGCTGGCGTTGATCGGCCCGCCCTCGCCGACCGCGTTGTTCGAGCGGATCAGGCTCTCGTAGGAGCCGTCGAAGGGGATGTTCGACCGGTTGAAGGCGTTGTGGACATGGCCGCTGTGCTCCATGCGGAACACGGGGTCGCGGGTGGTGAGGGCGACATGCGGCTGCGAGATGCGCATGGCGCCCCGCTCGGTGACGGCGTTCGGCGGGCGCCTGTCCAGCCAGTCGCGGAAGTCGAAGTCGCGCTCGACCGGGGCAATGTCGGTCGTCTTGACCCACCCCGACGGGACCGTGGGCGGGTCGACCGGAAGCGGCGTCGCCGGCGGCTGGATCGGAGCGGGCGACGGCGATGGCGGCGGCGTGGGCGATGGCGCAGGCGTGGGCGATGGCGAAGGCGAGGGATCGCCACCATCGCCGCTGCGCACGAGATAGTCAACCGCCGTCTGTGCGCGGGCCAGCGCGCGGCGGGTGTCGGCCGTCTCGGCCAGCGCCTTGTCCGTCCGCCCCGCCTTGAGCGCCGTCTCCGCGCGGCGGCTGGCATTGAGCGCGGTCGTCACCTCGGTGCGGGCCTTGGCCGCGCGAGTCGCAAGCGGGTCGGTCATGGGCGGGTCTCCGGGCAGGCAGCGCGTAGCCTTGCGTTGTGACGGTCGATATGGGCAACCGTCTCGTCGGTGTCGTAGCGGTTGCCCCGGTCGTCGGCGTTCGCGGCGGGGGCGAGGCGGTAGGGGATTTCACGATCCACCAGGCACAGGCTTGAAGCGGTCGCAATGGGCGCGTGTGTCGTGGGTGGCGTCGCGCAGGCAGCGCTCGTAGCGGCCAGCATCGCCGCCCCGGTCAATCTCCATCTCGGCATGGTGTGCCCTTTCGATCTGCTCCAGCACGGAGCGTTGCTGTTCGACCGTCGTCGCCGCCGCGCCCGCGTCACGGGCGGTGTCGGCAAGGCGCCGGTCACGGTTGTCGGTGATGGTGACAAGGGTGGCGGCCGCTGTGGCGATGACGAGCGCCGCCAGCGTCCACCAGCCGTTGCGGATGCCCAACAGACCCTTGGCTGTCAGCCACGCGGTGAGCATGTCCTGATCTCCTGCCGGATGGTGGTGTCGGGATGCGCCTCCGCGTAGACGCGCGTGACGAACCGGCCGGTGATTGCGTCGCGGTAGACGATGCGCCGGGTCAGCTCCCCCGCCGGGTGTGGGTCATGATCATGCCTGTGTTGACCTCCGGCACGATGACGACCTCCTGCGCGGTGTTCGAACCCATGCCCGGCCAGTCGGGCAGGAACAGGGTCTCGCTGATCTGCCCGTCGTTGCACTCCATGGTCTGCGTGCCGCCGAGCAGCACCGAACCCATGCAGAAGCGCACCCAGTGCTCCTGCACCCGGCGGTCCCAGGCGGCCAGGTAATCAAAGTGGAAGCTTGCGCCCGGCAGCGTGCCCATGCCTCCCTCGTGGCGCTGGGCGTGCCAGTCGCTGTCGAGGGTCCAGGCGCCGTAGCCCAAGCCGTCGGTGCGCGGGGCGAAGCCCTGGTGGTCGAAGCCGATGTTCAGCTCGAACCGCGGCACATGGTACCATCCCTGCGGACAGGTGACGGAATTGGTGACCGCATCTCGCAGCGGGTAGATAAGATGATCGTAGCCGGTGGGCGACCAAAGATTTACGCCGTCCCAGCAGGTCGGTCCCATGGCGAATAGGCGAAGCGTCTGCCCCGGGCCGCACTGCCCGTTGAACGGGTCCGTGCCGTCGGCGCGCCGCAACGAAGGTGTTGATCCGGACACGCCGTCACAGGTCCACTGATGGCGCGTCGCGAACTCGACATCCGTCCCAGCCTCGCCGCGAAGATTGAGCGAATAGCGGTTCCACCCCGCCTGCGCGTTGGCGGCGTTCTTGATGGCAATCATCTTGTTCGGATTGTCCATGTTGAAGCCGCCGATGTAGCCGAGGCCCACCGGGTATGGGTGGGTCTTCCGATCCTTCTGCGTGCCGATGTAGTAGATCGTCGCCTGCTTGAACTTGATGGCTGCCTTCTGCGTCCCGGCCCCTTTGTCAGCGAGGGCCACGGCCTGCTGACCGCCCACGGTGATGAGCGCTGGCGGGGTACCGCGCACGCGGGTGATGAGCGCCGGCTGCCAGTAGGACACCGCGTTCAGAAACTGACCTTCGGCGTTGGTGCAGTCGCCCCGGCCATTGTCTCGCCTGAGCGTGGCCGCGGTGGCGAAGGCGTGCGGCTGGCAGTTGCCGTAGAAGGTGTGCAGATGGCTCGTGCCGGGCTTACCCCAGTTGCGCAGCGGGTCATTGTAGAAGGGATAGGGGATCGTGCCGACCGTGAAGCGCGCCTTGATCTCGTGCGGACGGCCGCAGGGCGCGATGCTGTCCGGTCCACCGCAGCCTCCGCCCTGTGTCGCCACGTTCCGGGTCGCCCACATCGTCTCCGGATTGGGGGTCAGGTAGTCGGGCAGCAGGGTGTAGGAGGGAGCGAAGCCCCCGGTCGCGGAGCCGTCGCCGACGACCGGCTCGTTGGTGCCGGTTGCCCAGTTCAGCGGCTGCGGCACATAGGGCGGCAGGTGCTGCGGACGGACCTGACCGGCAAACAGCGGCGTCGCCGTGTCGAGCTGCGCCTGGCTGACCGGCCCCATGGGCTGGGCGAGCGCAGTAGTGGCGCCAAGGTTGACGCAGAAGAGCGCAAGCAACGCGACGAGGTGAGAAAAAATGCGCATTATGAATGTCCTTATGATCAGCCATTCCAGGGGGTGACGCCGGCGGGAAGATGGAGCATGTTCGCTCCGTCGGGGATGAAATCGACTTCGAACGTGCTCGAACCCGTCACCATCGGCGCGCACCAGGGCATCGGCGGCCCGGAAATGAGGAAGGGGTAACCTCCCTCGCGGGTCAGCGGGTTCTGCACTCCGGTTCCCACATAAGCGCCGTTGTGCCGGTACCAGACGCGGTAGTGTCCATCGTGGCTGCTGTCGGTGCTGACGATGACCGTGACCCGCGCGCCTTCGCCCGAGGTGTAGGACGAGTTGAATGCTTTGAAGCCGCCGCTGTCGCGGTAGAACAGTTCGCCGCGCTCGAACACGATCGAGGTGCCGTTGGCGTCCTGCCCCGGACGAGGGTACGTGTTCTCGGCGTTGATCGGGGTGGACGTGTCCAGGATGCCCACACGACAGTGCCCGGGATTGCCCGTGCCAGTGATCCGCCGCGCCACCGCCTCGAAGCCGTACAGCCCCATGCGCCCCTGAGTGGCCCGTGCTCCGAAGATCGTGCCGAAACCCAGCTGCGCCGAGCGGATGGTGAGATTGTTGTTGCGCAAGGTCGTGATCTCGTTCGGAGATTTGTCCTGCGGGTTGAGGAAGGCGGCGACGAGGACGCTGACTGTCTCGCTGACCACGTTCGACCAGTCCGACACGGGCGAGAAGCCGTCGCCATCGAGGTTTTCGCGTGCGAGCCTGAGACGAAAGAAGATCGGGCCGTTGGGCTGGCTTTCGAGCACAGGCAGCGGTTCGTGGTCCGGCCCCGCGACCGCGTCGTTGTCAGCGAGGTCGAGCGCCGAAATCATGCGCAGGTGGTGGCGGACCTGCGTCTCTCCTGTGAGCGGCTGGGTGAAGGCCGCGTCGGAGGCGGCCTGCGTCTCCAGCCACAGCCCGTCGCTGTCGCGGGTTCCAGACGGCCAGGAAATCGACACGTCGAGAGCGTTGCCGGCCGCATTGACCTGCGCGATCGTCGGCGCCTGGAACCAGAAGGCGGGTGGCGGCGAAGGCGGTGGTGGCGGCGCGACCCGCTCAAGCGCTGGCGTCGAAGTGCGTGGGCTACCTGTCGCCCCTGCGAGCGTCTCGACGATGGAGACACCGCCTGTTCCTGCTGCCGTGGCGGTGCCGGTGATGGTGCGGGCGCTGCTGTTGATCGTGAGGCCGTCAGGGACGGTGCCGGACAGGGCCGAGCCACTTGTCGCGCCCAGAATGTTGATCGTGGTTGCCTGCCCGACCGTGATCTGGGACTGCGACAAGGTGAGCTCTTGCAGAGCGGGCGCTGTGGCGGCTGCGGTCGTAACCTGCCACGTGGTGCTCACTCCGCCGATGCTAAGGCTAGTCGAAAGGGATGTGCTGTTCACACTTGAAGATTGTCGCCGCAGCTGCACGGTCTGACCAGGATTGATGGTGCCATTCGCGTTGGTCCATGGCCCGCCGTTGAGGCGATATTCTCCGGTCGTCACGCTGATCGGAGACGGCGCATCAAAGCCGGTGGGTGTGATGACGTTGCTCTCGACCATCGTGGAGAGAGCGGCCCCGTTCACGTTGGCGAAGCTGAATGGATCGGGGGTCGTGTCGCTGGAGGCAACATCCGTGATGGTGATCGGGTAGTCCCACTCGGCGTTGGGCGTTCCCGCAACGCTGGTGCGCAGCCGAACGGTCTGAATGGAGCCGCCGTCCGCATTGATCGATGAGGCGACAACGAGATTGGAGCCGTTCAGGGCAAATCGACCTGTGGCATTGCCGACCAGCGTGGCGGACTGGCCGGCTGCAAGTGCAAACGTGCCAACCACGGACCCCACCGCAGCGGTTTCAAGGATGGTGCTGGCACTGAGCGCTGGCTTGAGATTGACGGGTTGTGGCGGGCTGACCCCGCCAAGAGCGATGACCTTCTCCCAGCACGGCAGCATTCGGACGGCACCGTCCGCCGTTGTGGCGGGATAGTAACCGTCGCCGTTCGGCCCGCCCGTCGCCGACCCTGCAATGAGGTTCGCAAGTTCGCGGTAGGAGGAGTCCCGCCGACCGACAAGTGCCTGAATAGCCGTCAGGAGTTCCTGCTCGATCATGCTCTAGAGATTCCTTGCTTTGCCGTGCCGCCGCTGAAGAAGGTGCTGACGCACCCCCAGTCAGCCGGCTCGACCATGGCGTAGCGGGTGATGATCACCGCCGGTCCACCACGGCGATGCTGTTCGGGACCATTTCAGCCACCGTGCGCAGCTTGCGCTGGTTGCGCCATGTCCGGTAGATCCCGAGCGCGGACGGCACGGCGATCGTGACCAGCGCGATCAGCATCTGCAGCAGGTCGTCGTCGATCCAGCCGCGGCCGAGCGCATAGCCGCCGACGGCGGTGACGACGTAGCGCAGCAGGGTCGTGATCTGCTCGCCCAGAGACGAGGCTGGCACATGGATCGGCGGGGTGATCGGATCGGTCATCGGCTTCCCTTTCGGTAGAGATCGGCTTCGGCGTTCCGGCGGCGGACAAGGCCGGGCAGCACCTTGCCCCCGGCGCGGGTCCAGCGCCCGAACTCGGCGGCCGCCCCGGCGGTGTCGCCGGCCCTGTGCTTCGCGGTGAGCGTCGCGCGGGCGATGGCGCCGGTGTTGAAGTGGAACGCCACCAGCGCGTCGAACTGCTCCTGACTCGTGCGGTGGATCGCGTCACCGAGCGCGCGGATCACGTCCTGCTCGTAGCGGACGAGCTGGCGCGCGAACTCGCGCTCGGCCTCCGCCCGCGTCCACACCGTGCCCGGCCTGATCGGCTGGCCGTCCGGTCCCCTCGTCAGCCCGTGACCGATGGTCCACACCCCAGCGGGGCAGCGATACGCCTCCACCCGCCCGTCGGGACGGACCTTGTGGAACCCCTCGAACCGGTGAATGAGCGCGAGGCCCTCGGCGCTGGTGTTCGTCGGCACGAAGGGTTTCTCCGGTTCGGACGGTGGATCGGGACGCACGCCGGCGTCGTCGAGCAGCGCGTCGAGCGCGCGCACCTCGGCGGGCGTGAACCCGCGCCCCAACAGGCGGCGCACGGCGTCAAAGATCGGTTTTCGGCTCATCGAGCTTCCTCGCGAGGGCTTCGAGTTCGGGAGGCACGGCGCCGGAGACGAGGCGATCGGCCTTGAGGATGCGTTCGACGCGGCCGAGCACCGGGCTGTTGGGATCGAGCCTCGCCACCTCCCACATCAGCAGCTCGATGGCGGTGCGCTGACGGGCGATGGTCTCGGCAAGATCGTCGATCCGCCCTTCGAGCGCGCGGATCGTCGCCTCCAGCTTGTCGACACGGGCGTCCTGTTTCGCTTCGAACTCGCGCTCGCGGCGGGTGAGGACGGCGGCGCGCTGCTCGCTCGTCTGCTGCCACTGCGTCCACACCCAACGGACGATGCCGCCAAGAACGCCGAGAAGGGTGAGGAGGGTGAATCCGGCGAAGAACTGGTCAGCGTGGATCGGCATCGCGGCCCTCCCGCTCAGCCGCCTTGACCTCCCACCGCGCCACCAGCCGCGAGGCCAGCAACACCGCGCAGCCCAGACACATGATCGCGAGGTTGGCGCCTTTTCGCCAATGGAGCGGGTCCGGAACCGCCTCGAACAGGTAGGCGGACTGGTTGCCGGCGAGCGCGACGAGGACCATGAACACGCCGAGGATCGCCGTTGCCCGCGACGAGCCGTCGCGTCTCAGCGCCGCCATGGCGAGCGGCGTCACCCACAACAGGTTGGCGCAGATGAGGGCGAAGCAGATCAGCCGGAGTGTCGGCTGTCCCGTCTCCAGCAGGTGCATGACAAGGTCGAGCATGGGCGCCTCCTCAGTCGCGCGCCGGGTGGATGGTGTAGGTCATGGTCCCGCTCACCGGCGTCTCGGTCGCCCCGCTGCTGGTGAGGTAGCGGACGTGGTGGAGCGCCGTTACCGCCCCCGCCGTCGGCTGCACCCCGAACACCCCCGCCCCGCTGGTGAGGTCGGCGGTCGACTGCACCGTGTGCTGCACCGACAGGGGAACCGTCGCCGGATTGGTCTGGCCGAGCGGGGCGAACCGCTGCTCGGTCCACGTCTCCGCCCCGAGATACACCCACACCCCGGCGCCGGTGCGCCCGGAGAACTCGGCCCGCGCGAGGTAGGACGCCATCTGCCCCTCGGGATAGCCGGGCTGTCCGGTGCCGGGGCCGTAATACTGCTCGTCGACCTTGTTGAGGACGAGATCGAGCGTGTAGGTGTAATAGCCGTCGCCCGCGTCCGCCTCGGTCGGCTTGCCCGCCTGCCAGCGCGGCGCGACACCGCTGCCCATGTCGACCCCCGCCGGGGACTGCTGCTGCACCGTCGCCGCCCCCGCCCCGATCCGCACCACGGTCGGGGTGAACCCCGTCTCCGTCACGGCGACCGGGCGGAACTCGTAGCGCTCTCCCGCCGCCGGGGCGGGAAGCTGCGACAGGTCGGCGGTGATCCGCGCCGGGCGCAGCCCGAAGGTGCGGCCGTTGTCGTATTGCAGCGGCTGGCCGAGCGGCCCGGTGAGGCGCAGCGGTTCGAGCTGCACGGGCAGATAGATCGCGCTGTGGACGTTGGGCGCGACGCGCAGCCGGCGGATGAGCGCGTCGTTGAGCCGCGCCTGCCCGCCCTCGAACCGCGCCACCTCGACAAACTGGCCATTGGCCGGGTTGAGGATGAGCAGCCGGTCGGCGGCTTGCACGATCGTCGAGCCGTTCCACCCCGCCTGCAGTCGCACGACCGCCGGGTTGCCGCCGCCCGCCTGGACCAGCGTCTCGAAGAACGCCGCGCTGCCGCGGATGTCGGCGATGGCGCCGGCCTGCTGCTCCACCGTCGCTTCGAGCGGGATGATCCGCCCGGCCTCGACCTCCTGCGGCGTCATCGGGCGCAGCGCCAGCCGGTCCCAGCGATAGGCCCAGTCGCGCGGCGCCGAGCCGCCCCAGAAAAAGACGAACAGGCGGATGTGCGTGTGCGCGGGGTTGGTCACCGTCACCCGGTGCCGCGTGCGCATGGTGCGGAAGCGCCCCTTCACCGCTTCGCCAGAGCCGTGGGTGTGCCCGTCCGCCTCGCGCAGCGTGGCGAGCGGAATGGCCCGGCTGTCGTCGAGCAGCGCGCCGGACGCATTGTACATGGCCACAGTGATCGTCGCCCGGCTCACGTCAGGACCGTCCATGAGCGCCCAGTCGGCCTCCAGCACGTAGTCGCCGGGACCGGCCGCGAACAGGTCGCCGTAGATGCTGGTGGTGCTCGCGCCGTTTGGGCGGATCAGCCAGCCGGTCTGCTGCGCGTTGCCGGTCGCCAGCGCTGTGGCGATGAGCGGCGGCGCGCCGCCCAGCGTCCAGTGCGGCGGCACCGCCGGGTCGCCCGGCGGGATTTGGGCGAAGGCCGGGTTTCGGTTCAGCGCCGAGCGTTCGGCACTCACTTCCAGCACGCTTGTGCGGCTGGCGATCTGTCCCACCGCGTCGGCGCGGGCCTGCTCCTCGGTGCGCAGTCGCGCGTAGAGGGCGCTGTCCTCCGTAAGGTTGAACTGGCTTTGCAGCAAGGTGGTCTGCGCCACCGCATTGCCGGCGGCGTTCTGCGCAGCCGTGATGCGGTTATCGAACTGGGCAAGATTGCCGGTGTACCCGGCGCGAAGCTGGACAAGGCTGTCGGCCAGCGCGCCCTGCGCGTCGGCCAACGTGGTGATGCGACTGTCGAATTGACCCAGCGTGCCGTTGTACCCGCCTTTCAGGGTAGTGATCTGCTGGACGATGGCCGTGTCGGCGTTGCTGTACGCCGTGGTGAGTTCCTGCGCCTTGGCGTTCACTGCCGGGCCGATGCTTGCCGACACATTGTTGATCTGACTTGCCAGAGCATTATCGGCATTGACGTACGCCTGCTCGACGCGCGCTATTTCGGAGCGGGCGAAGAGGTCTGTATCCCCCCCGTTGCCATCCGCCACGATCATGTCGATCCGCTGACTGATTGCCGTGTCGGCGGCGACAGCGGCCTGCTCCACGCGGCTGACCTCCGCCCGCCATGCGCTGTCCGTGTCCGTCAGTCCCGCGCTGACGGTGCTGATCGACTCCGCCAGTGCGGCGTCGCGTCCGAGCGCAGCGCTGTCGACGCGCTGCACTTCCGCGAAGATCGCCGTGTCGTCGTATTCTTCTGCGGCCGACACGTTGTCGATCCGCTCATCAAGCCGAACGACCTGCGACGCGATCTCGCTCAACGCCTGGTTGGCGCTCTCCTGGGCTGCTGCCACCTGCTCTGCTGCCGCGTCCGCCCTGTTGCGCGCGTCCGTGATCCGGCTGTCCAGCGGCAACGTCTGCGCAACGAGGGCGTCCAGGTCGGCCTGGCGGGCGGTGCCGCGCGCCTGCAGGTCCAGAGCCGCCACATCCTCGTCGGTGATTTCACGCCGTACGATGATGTCGAGCGCGTATTCCGTGTTCTTGCGGATCGCCTCGACCTGCTCGGGCGTAGCGCCGATGGGAAAAGGCGCCGGAGCCGGCGAAGCCGTGCTGAGGCCCTCGATTTCCAGCGACAGCGTGCTGACCTGCTCCCCACGCTCTATCGAGAACTCCTTGAAAAAGCCCTCGATGCTGAGGCTGTCGTATTCCTCGTCGGCCACCCAGGTCACCGGGCGAGCACGAACCGCGGCTATCCTGTTCGCCACGACATCAATCATGTCCGTGCGGATCAGCGCTCGGACGGTCATGCGCTTCGCCCACGCGCGCTCGACCACGTCCGGGTCACCGAACTCGTCGAACCCCTTGCGGCTGAAGTCGGTTATCCCGACCTTTGCAGACGCTTCGGTAAGGCCAAGCGCGAGTTCGGTTTCACCGTCGACAATGCGGAGCGTGGAAACCTTGCCAGCCGGAGCGGGATCGCCGCCGGGATCTGTGGCAACCTCTGTTTCGGCCAATCCCTCTACCGAAAGGGTGCAATAGCTATGCTCCGGGGTGGAGATGTCCACCTCGAAGTCGCGGTAGAAACCGACCGGGCTAAGCCATTCGCTCTCCTCGTCGGCGATCCATGTGGCTTGCATAGCGCGCAATTCGGCGAACTGCTGCTGGAGCGCGTCCACGTTATCGGAGGGAACCATCATCCGCACAGACAGGCGGCGTGAGAACCCGCGTTCCACAACCACCGTATCGCCGAACTCGTCGGGTTCGCGACGGCTGTAATCACGGATGCTGATGGTCGGTGTTGCTTCGGTCACGCCCAGCGTGATGAGACCGTTCGGGCCAACGACCCTCATGCCGCGTACGCCACGGATACCGCGTCCCCGCCGCTGGCGTTGGTCACATCCTCCAGCTTGCGCTTGATGCTGCCGGTATTGCTTGCCGTGGCGGCGTGACCGGCGTTGTTGTCATGCCGCAGCTGCACGATCTCGGCTCTCAGATCGTCAATTGACGAGCGCATCTGCGCGGCGGCACTCTCGTTGCCGCTCGCCGCAGCAGCCTGCGTCGTGGCAGCCGCGTCAAGGACCGCCTTCTCCGCGCTGGCGGCGGCGGAGATACGCGCAATCGCTTCGTTGGTGATCTCAAGGCTCGCAGCGGTCTGCTGCTGCACCCGGTCAAGTTCCTGCCGGCTGCGCGCCGCAAGATTGGCCGCTGCCAGCAACGCCTGCGACAATCCCGGCAGTTCCTTCGCCGCATCCATGTCGCCACCGCGCGCCGCCGCCGTGGCGGCATTGAACCGGCCCATGAGTTCAGCGAAGTTGCCGCCGGTCTGCGCGCCAGACAGCCCGCGAATGCGCTTGATTTCATCAGCAATGCTGTCGCCGACCGAACTCCACGCCTTGCGCAGTTCCTCCGCGGCCTTCGCTGCCTCCTGCGCGTCCTGAATGGCGTAAATCTGCTCTTGCAGGGCACGGTTGCTGACATCGACCTTGGCAAGGTCCAGCGCCCTGATCGCTGCCGTATCGCCTTGCAGCTGCAGTATCTGTCGTTGGAGACTTTCCCGCTCGGCGGCGATGTCAGCCGCGCTTCTTGTGCCGTCCATGGCCTTGTTCAGATCGGCGAAGGCCGGGGCGAGTTGCAGCAGCGTGGCATAGGTCTCCATGCCCGCCGTCGTGGTGAGGTCTTGCGCTTCAACCAGCGCCCGGAAGGCCGCGAGCGTGCCGGGCATGGCAAGGCCCAGGCTGTCAAAGGCACGGCGCAGTTGCGTGGCCCGCGCTGCGTTCTGCTCTTCCTTGGTGTAAAACGCCTCAAAATAGGCATCAACGGCACCGGTAAGGTCTCCGATGCTGTCAAACCGCTCCGCCAGCGCCATCTTGGCGTCAAGGCCGAACCCGCTTGCCGCGCTGCCCAGCATGTCCAGCGCGTTCGTGACGGCTTCCACGGTGGAGGCGACCCGCACCAGCGTCTCGAACGCGCCTTCCCCGACCTTCTGGAACCTCTCCACGCCGGGGAACGCCGTCATGGCCATGCGGTCGGCTGCAGCGCCGAACACGGCTTGCAGCTTCTCTTCGATCTGCTGGCCAGTAAGCCCCTTGAGGTCAATCTTGCCGATATCGACCACGAACCCCTTGAGACGCGACGTGATTGCGTCGGTCGAACTGCCAAGCGGGCCTGCCGCCGCGAGGATCGCGTCGTTGAACGACCTGAGAATAAGGGTGAACTGGTTCTCCAGCGCCGGATCGGCGCTGCCGTATTGCGTCGAGTACTTGGTGCCGGTCGTGATGCCGAGGAACTTCTTCTTGCGCTCGATGTCGGAGAAGGTGGATGCGTCGAATCCGCCGCCAAGGATGCTTTCCAGCGTCTGCGCCCTGCCCGAAATGCCGCTGGCGATGACGCTGGTCTTGCTGCCGAACAGGCCTTTCAGCAGGCCGCCGACGATCGGAATGGAGCCAAGCACCTTGCCGATGAGGTTGGGTGCAAACCCTTCTGCGATGCCCTGTGAGGCGTTGATGTCGCCGCCTCGCACCAGCACGGCGGCCACGTTGCCGATCTGGCTGTTGATCGACCGGAGCGACCCGGCCATTTCGCGGGCATAGACCGACGTGACCGTATCGACCTCGCGCAGCGCATCGATGGCGTTCTTGATGCTGGCGGATTGTGTGTCCGGATCGCCCAGCACGGTGCCGGTGCCGGTGTTAGGCTTCTGCAGACTGTTCCTGCCTCCGCCACCAAACGCGCCAGCGACAGAAATGCCAATTGCCGCCAGAGCCGCTGCGGTTGCAGCGCCTGCGGCAAGGTTGGCCGGGAACGGCAGGGAGGCGATTGCCTTGGCGACCGCCTCAACCCCGTTAGCCGCTGCGCGCAGACCGCTTTTCGCGATGCTGGAGCCGGTTTCGATGGCGTCCTGCGCCATGGCGCGGACTGACAGTGCAAACTCAATCGCACGGAACGCTTTCTCCGCCGCCGCAAGTGCCTTGTAGCCCTTGCTCTTCTCGTCGAAGAACCCCTTCGCAGCCGCAGTCATGTCTCCGAATGCGCCGATCTCAAGGGTTGCGGTCTGCAAGGCAAAGCGGGCGTTCGCGCGGGCGATGGCGGCCTGGTCCTTCCCGGCCTGCCGCAGCTGCTCAAGGTGCTGCTGGTTCAGCCGCTCACGTTCGGCATGGAACCCGGCGAAAATGAGAGCCATGTCGCTGATGGCGCGGCCAGCCTCGCCAAAGGCCTCCGTCATGCCAGCGCCCGCATTCTGCACGTTTCGGGCAATCAGTTCCCACCGATCGGCGGTAAAACTCAGCGCGTCGTTGAAGTTGCGCTGCGCCGCCGCTGCCTCTTCCGTGGCGATGGCAATCTCGCGCTGCTGCGCGATATAGGCGTCGCGATCCGCCGGATTGAACTTCTCCGCCTCTCTGGTGGCTCGCAGCACGGCAAGGCCGATGGCCCGTTCCTCGTTGGTGGCGCCGACAAGCCGCAGCTCTTCGCGCAGTTCGGCAAGCCGGTCATTGCCTGCCGCCATCGCCGCGTTGAACGCCTCCTCGCGCTTCGCCTCCGCAAGCTGGCGTTGCGCGTCGATCTGGTCGTCGAGCGCCTGGTTCGCCCGCGCCGCCTCTTCGGCAAGTCCGCGCTGCTGCGCGGCCTCTGCAGCCGCAATGAGGGGCAGCATGGCAAGGCGCTGTTGCAGGAGTTCGCCGGAACGTTCGGCCGGGACAATGCCGGCCGCCACCATCGCGTTCACTTCGGCTTGTGCAACGGCCTGTTCGCGCAGCGCGGCGTTTGCCTTCGCCGCGTCCACCACGCGCTGCGCAATGGACAGGCGCACTTCGCGGTTGACGAACATTTCGATGTCGCCGCGCTGCTTGATGGCCTGGCTTTCCGCCTTGACACGCGCCTCGGCGATCAGCGCCTCTGCGCCCGAAATCCTGTAGGCAGCGGCGAGCGCATACAGGTTGCGGATCTGCGCCTCTATCGCCTCGTTTTCGCGGGCCAGGCGCTCGGCGTGGCGGTCGACCTTCGGCTTTCTGGTTCTGGCATTCTCCGGGTCGAGATAGCCCTTGGCCAAGGCTTGCTCGCGGATGCGGTCCTGCGCGTTCCGGATCGTTTGCGCTGTAACCGCATCGCCTATTGCACCCAAATAGTCGCGCTGGACCGCCTCACGGAGGTTCCCGGCGAAGGCCTCTCCAATCCGGCGTCCGGCTCCGGCATGCTGGTTTTCGACCTCGCCGATTTGAGCGGCGGAGATGGTGGGCAAGTTGATACCGAACTGGCCCAGCACGGCGTTGGCGCTGGTGATGAAGCTGTTCACGCCATCGGCGGACTTGCGCAGCAGGCTGTTGATCGCGCCGATCGCGGCATTGACCGCGCTGTAGAACAGATCACCCAGCGCCGCCGGGAAGCTGCGCCACGTCTGCACGATGGCATTGTAGGCGCCTACGAAGCCGCCGATCATGTAGTTGACGAGCGTCTTGGTGCCAGACCCGACCGCCGCGAACCAGCCTTCGATGAGTTCCCACGTGCTTTTGACTGCCGGGCCGATGTTGTCCCAGATGGCCTTGCCCGCAACCTGGAATACGGCCTTGGTCGTGTCTCCGAAGGTGACGGTCACATCCTTGAGGTTGCGGATTTCCTTCGTCGTCAGTCCAAGCGAGCGGGCGTAGGCTTCCATGTCGGAGGCGTCTTGTGCCGCCTGCTGCATGGACTTGATCGAGAAGCCGAGCGCAGTTGCGGCGGCGGCGGCGATGGTCAGGGCGCGACCCCACGGCGTGATCCGCGCGATTGACAAAGCGGATGCCGTGGCGCTGGCATCTGCCGTTCGGGCAGTCGCTCCGGCAAGCGCCTGCTCGGCGAGCGCGGCTTCTGCGGTCACGGCTGCAAGGCGCTGTCGCGCGGCTGCAAGTGCAGCGGTGGCGGCAGCGGACGCCTCCGCCGTTGTGGCGGTGGTTCTGGCGGCATTGGCGAGAAGCACCTCGCCGCGCGCAGCCGCAAGCGCTGCCTGGGTGCGCTTGTATTCGGCGGCGGCAACGGCTTCCTGTGCCTTCACCGTGGCCAATGCGGATGCAATGTTCGCGGGCGCGGTTTCGCTGATGATCCGCGCCGTGAGCAGCACCTGCCGGGCAAGGCCGCCGACTCCGACGCCTGCCTGCGACATGATCCCCTGGATCTGGCTTCCCTGCATCATCAGGGCCATCAGAGCCATGCGCAGCGGATCGGACGACTGCGCGGCCATCACCATCTGCACGCCGACGTCCTGGAACTGGAAGGCCAGGTTCTGCATGTGGTGGGCTGCGAACCTGCCGGTCGTGGCGACCGAACCAACGCCACGCCCGGCCGTCGCTGATGCGGCTTCCATGCGGTTGAGTTCGCTGTTTACCGAACGAATCCGCGCAGCCAGTTCGGTCAGTCCCTGGCTTTCCGCTGCCAATGCCCGCTGTTCGGCGCGCATGTTGCGGATTTCGGACGCGGTCTTGCCGAACGTCTCGGCCTGCCGCTGCATCTGGCGGACCAGCCCCTCGCCCGCCTTTTCAGCCGCGTTCCGGTCTCGCACGACACCCTGCATCTCGCGGCTGTGTGCATTGCCGAACGCGGTGACTTGCGCCGTGCCGTTGCCAAGATTGACCATGTTGCGGGTGGCGGCCTCGATCTTGGCGGCGTCCGCAACGATCTTCCCTTCAGTCGTGTCCATCGCCGCTTGCAGCTGGCGCAGCGTGTCGAAGGAGGATTCCGGGTCAATGGCGAACCCGACTTCAAGGGTCGGCGATGCTTCATTCATGCGCGCCTCCCTTTCTGTGTCGGGTTGGATTTTCGCTAGACACCGCCGTGCGCCGCCCTAGTCTCCCGCGACTTAAGGGAGATAAGGATGCACGAAGTGGACGAGCATTCAGCGGGACGGTTGAGCGAGAGCCGCAAACTGCTGATCGAGCAGCGGGTGACAAACGAGAAGCCGAGCGTTGGCGTCGCCTATCTGCTCTGCGTCTTTCTCGGCATGTTCGGTGCCCATCGCCTCTATCTGGGCGAGAAGGGCACCGGCATAATCATGTTGCTGCTTGGGGTGACGCTGATCGGTCTTTTCGTGACCGTGTTCTGGGCCTTGATCGACCTGTTTCTGATCCCGTCGATCATGCGGCGAAGAATTGAGGAAACGCGGCAAAGGCTAACGATTGAAGCGTTGGCTTGATTCCCCAAACATCGCCTCCAGACGAGCCTCGTCCAGTTCCCGCTCGCGCTGCGTCACTTCGGCCCTCCACGGTGGCGGGCAGTTCATGGCTTCGGCTCGCCTGCCTTCTGCCACATAGGCGACTGACAGGTCACGGATCGTCCGGGCCTCCCATGCCGAAAGGCAGACTCCGGTATTCTGCTGCCAGTAGTGGATTTCCCGCCAGCTAAGCGGAACCGGAGCCATTGCGCCCGCTTCCGTCAGCCCGATCTCGACAAGGCGGTTGATGATGTGGGGTGCGGGATTGGGCGGCATACGGACAGGCACACCGTCCCTCTTCAACTGATCCAGGCGGCTCAATTCGGGTGCCTTGACCTTCGCCGCACGCATCCTTTCGTCCGGCTTCGGCGTGGCATGGAGCCACGCCAGGTACCGGACATACAACTTCAGTCCGCGGGAGAGGCGTTCTTGAAGTTTCCCCAGTCATTGAGGTGCTTCGTGACCTGCTTGG
This sequence comes from Erythrobacteraceae bacterium CFH 75059, assembly GCA_004331795.1. Classification (GTDB taxonomy): domain Bacteria; phylum Pseudomonadota; class Alphaproteobacteria; order Sphingomonadales; family Sphingomonadaceae; genus Qipengyuania_B; species Qipengyuania_B thermophila. The sequence continues at coordinate 10,366 of SJSR01000003.1, read as the reverse complement.
TGATGAAGCCGAGTGACCGGTCGAGATAGAGTGCCGCAAACCGTTCCGCGTCGGGCTTGCCCTTGGCAGGCGGATAGTCGAAGTTCTCGAACGCCACGGTGATCGCGGCCAGGTCTTCCGCCGTCTCCGCGTCGCGCTGCTCGGGCGAGGCGACTGACAGCTTCCCGTCATTCGCCTCCATGCGCTTGATGGCGCGGGCCGTCTGGCGCGCTTCCACCTGCGCGAACTGCCTGGAACCGGGGCCATAGACAACGATGCGGACAGGATTGCCCTTGTCGTCGTAGAGGTGCTCCCCATCCAGTCCCTTGAGGTGGATGGCGGAAGTATCGCTTGCGGCCTGAGAAGTGATGTCGAACATGGGTTGCCTTTCGCAGGAAGGATGCACCGCCCCGCCCGGCGACCTGCGATGCGCAGACGGGGCGATGCTCATCGACCGGACGCGCCGGGAAAGTGGTTACGGGGCGGGAACGCGCACGTAATTGGTGCAGACCTTGACGGTCGGATTGGCCGTCGTCACCGTGTCCGCAGTGTCGATGGTTTCGGGGGCGCCGAACACGATCCCGCCGAAGTAGACCTTTTCGCCATCGGGGCGGGTGATCATGAACGAGTAGAACTTGCTCGTCGGATCGTTCGCCGCCGTCCTCATCAGCGCCTGTCCGGCGTCGTTGCTGTCCACAGCGTAGGACGGGTTGAGCGTGCCGTTGTCGCGCGAACCCTTGAGCGTGATCTTCGGGCCCTTGAGCGGCTGGAACTCGACTTCGGCGAAGGTGCCACCGATCGCTCCGATCTTGTCGATCAGGCCGATCTCGGTGAAGGTGAGCGCCGCATAGCCGGCGGCGTCCTGGGTGGCGGGGGCAGCAACGGAAATGGCGAGCGCCGAGCCCGCCGCAGTGGAAAGTGCCATGTTCATATCCTTCTATGGCGAGCCGGCGATGCCGGCGGGGTATTGCCGATGCGGCAATCTGGTTCAGGCGGGCTTGTCGCTGCCCGCTTTTTCGGTAGCGTTGGCGAGCAGGCCAGCAGCGGCGTAGTTCGCGTATTCGCCTTCGGTCAGCGTGACCGTCGAGTTGGCGGTAAAGGTCTTGCCGGATCCCGCGTCGGTAATGTCGCGCACAAAGGTCGCGCGGCGACCCTTCTCCTTGTCGGCCATTGGTATTCTCCTGATCTGTAGGTCAGAGGTGGTGGTCGAAGCTGACCCGGAAATCCTGCGTCTGCTCGAACGTGGTTATGCCGGTCAGATCGGGTCCGGTTCCGGCGCTCAACACGACGGTGTTTGTTGTGCCGCCGATGTTCCCCGTCTGCCCCGCGCAAGCATCGCGGACCGCAGCGATGATCTCGCGCTGTTGCCGGTAGTTATTTGCGCGGGCCATAACCGCTACGCGCTCTGTTATCCGCACAATGCCTTGGCGCTTGAGAGGCTGCCGCTCCACAAGGCTGACCGAACGAACCAGCAGAGAAGGCAGGGTTGCGTTGTCGGGTAGCCTGCCCGCCCTGATGTTCGCCGGCGGGACCAATGCGGTTACGGCGGGGTCGTCGGCCAGAAGTGCCCCGATCACGTCGACCCCGCTCATTCGTCCACCTCTGCCGCGCCGCCGGTGCTCTGTCGCAAGCGGGTATTGATGTATGCTTGTGCCGCCGCGATCGCCTCGTCCTGCTTGACGTCGAGCGCGGGCCGCAGGAACGGATGCGGACGCGCGCCGGGGTGCAGCACGGTTGCGCCGACGAAATTGCCGCCGATCACCAGCGAACCCTCCTTGACCTTCGTGTTCACCCTCCCGACGCTCAGCCCTTGCCGCTGGCTATCGTCGACGCTGATGAAGTGAGGGTCCGTGCCGTATTCCAACCACGGCGCGATGTATGCCCCCTTCCCCTTCACCTGGACCTTGGCGATCACCCGGCCCTGTTCGTCGCTGGCTCGGGTGGCGACCTTGATTGCGCCCCGGACGTCGCTGGAGATGACACGGTCCTTGGCTTCATCCGCCACGATCTTCGCGGCAGCCCTGGCGGCGCCGCGAAGGATGTTGGTCGCCAGCGCCACCTGCGTCCTGGCAATGTATGCCCTCACCTCGTCCGCGCCGCGAGAAGTGGCCATTATCCGCCTCCTCCGGCCGTGCTGTAGTCCTCCGCCATGAACTCCAGTCCGTCGCGGTTGCCGATTTCAGCCGGCGCGGAGACGATCTGCATGACCCTGTCGCCCATCACTACCCGCATGGAGGCGTCAATGTCGTTCCGGTAGCGGATCCGCACACGGGCGGGACGGGTGGCGATGCTCAGGCCGTCGGCCAGCTTCTCGCCACGGCTGGGCAGCATGTCCTGCACCTGTGCGCGAACACTGGCCACAAGTTGCCATGATGCCGAACCCGCGCCTGTAAAACTATCGTCTGCAACGGGCCGCTCTATGCGGATACGATACCGCAAGTCTCCCGCGTTCATAAAATATTCCGGTATGGTTGTATCAGGGCTGAAACCCCGAGAGGAATATCAGTGACCGCGCGATCCGCTGTGGCTTCGCGATATTTGTAGAGATGTCCCAAAAGTAGTTTGACGGCAGCAAGAAGGTCTGGCGCTTCATCTGGCGCAGAAAGTCCGGCCATGAACGTCATCACAATCGGGCCGCTGGACGAGGGCCAGCCCAACGCATGTGAGGGAAGAACCTTATTCTCGACTAGCCGCGCGCCAGTATATGAAATGAAGGCGGCTTGACTATCCAGAAAAGCCACCTCCTCAAGGTTCGTAGCCGGACGAACCGGCAGTTCAATGGTCGAAAAGAAGCAGGGGATGGTCCAGCGGAAACGGCTTGGCGCGAGAGCAATGCCGGACATTTTCTCGATGTGGGTGATAGCTGCATCCCTCAATTGAGCTATCAATGCGTCGTCAATCTCATGCTCGACGACGATGTGCGCTTTTGCATCTGCCAGCGGTAGAACCGCCTCGCCGTCGAGCAGAGAGATGCGGCGGAGAGTGAATGACATAACCGCCGCTCCTCTCTTTCTTGTCAGGACTTCTTGCGGTTCGCCGTCTTCGATTGCGCATCTTCGCCATCCAGCGACGGCACCGGGGCAGACTGCTCAACCTGGGATGCCTCTGCCTCGCCTCGGGCAACCTTGCGGGCGTTCTCGCTCAGCTCCTCAAGTTCTGCGGCATATTGCGGAATGCTCGGGGTGCTTACATTCCCGTCATTCCCGCTCTTCATCATCTTCGTGCCGACGCGAACGGTCCGGCCGGGCTTGATATTCATGTTGGGCTTGAGTGACATGTCAGTTCTCCAGAATACGGGCCGCCCAAGATGCGGGCGGCCCCTCTCTTGTGGCGTTACGATCCCTTACGGCGCAACGGCGGCGCCAAACGGACCGGTCACGAACGCCTCGGGACGCTTCACCGCCAGCGCGCCACGTTCCTCGCAGCGGATGGTGATTTTGTTGTGCTCGAAATCGTCCGCGTTGGTGGTGGCAATGACGACGTTCGCATCTTCGCGGGTGAAGAACTGCGCGCCGCTGCTAAAAGCGCCGACCAGGAACTCGCCTTCAAACTCCGGAACCTCGGTGGCGACCACCGGCAATCCCCACAACGTGGGTCCGGCCAAGGCCAGCGGATTGGCCAGAATGTAGCCTCCGGTCGAGTCCTTCGTCAGTTCGATCCCGGCCCAGTCCATGTGATGCAACACGATGCCCGTTGAAGGCAGGCGGGCCAACTGAGCCTGCAGGATAGCGAGCCGGATGTCGTCGATCCGGGTGCGGGACTCAGGCTCAAAGGCAGGTACGTAGGCAGACGCCTGAGGCACAATGCCTTCGATGTTGGTTGCGCCACCCGCCCCGAACAGGATTTCTTGCTCTTCGGCATAGGCAAGACCGAAGCGCATTTCGGCATCCACGGTGCTTTGCAGCTGGGCAAAATCATCAAGGATTTGCTTGGAAGCCTTAAAGATGTGCGCAATGGTCACAACCGGCGTAATCTTGGTGTCGAACGTGATGGTCGACTCCGGCTTTCTCACGCCTTCGGGAACAACGGCGGCATTGTTCACAAAACCAGACTGCTGCACCCAGAAGATAGCTGGCGAGGTCGTCCTGCCCGAGGCGATGAGATCGCGAATGAACAGGCGCTGCCTCGGCATCTGGTCAATACCCGGCAAGCGCTGCGGCTCGACCACGCCTTCTGCCACGCCAGAACTGAGCAGGGCGTTTTTCACAGGAATATTGATGGTCTGACCGGCTTGCAGGTCGCTGGACTTCATCCCCTTTACGGTCTCGTTATCGATCAGTTGCGCGCCAACCGACCTGGGCTTGTCGGCCCGTTCACCACGTCGCTCGCTCTTCCGCTCGACGTCTTCCAGACGGGCAATAAGCGTCTCGACCTTGCCCGCGACCTCAGTCTGAGAGGTGATAAGCTTGTCGACCTCTCCCTTGGTTGCCTGAGTCATATCCCCGAAGTTTTTGACTTCGGACATTGCGTCCTCCGCCTTCTTGGTGAGATCGGAGTTAACTCGCTCAAGATCACCGGACAGCGCCTTGAGCGTCTCATTCAATTCCTTGAAATCAGCCATGCTGGCCTCCTGATAAATGGCTTGAGAGATTACTTGCAGAGGCGCAGGCGCATCGAAGCGGCGCGAAGCCGGGCCAACCCCTCGTCTAATTCGCCAGCGCTCGGCATGGCAGGGTCGGAGGCAGCGCTCGGCATGACTTCCGTAATTTCCTTGAGCAGCGAACGACGCTCTGCGCGAGGCATTCCGGCCTTCGCCAAAGCTGCCTCCAACCGATATGCAACCGGCCTGTCCTGCATGTTTCGAGCGGCGGTGACGTTGTCGCCTGGCAACAGTTGGTCGGCAAAACCATTTTTTACTGAGTCTTCGCCCGACATGAAGGTCTCGGCGTCCATCATGGCTCCGATCTCGGAGGCGGAAATGCCGGTCCTGTCAGCGTAAAGCTGCGCAAGAAGGTCATCAAAAACCTTCATCGTCTCGAATGTCTCGGCCATGGTGTGCCGATCTCCCATGGCAATCCACTGTGTATTGTGGATCATCATCAGGCCCGCCTTGGCGATGCGCAGGTCGTCAGCCGACATGGCGATGATTGATGCGGCCGAAGCTGCAATGCCGATAACATGGACTGTCACAGTCTCGGGATGGGCACGCAGCATGTTGTAGATTGCCAGGCCGTCAAAGAAATTGCCGCCCGGTGAGTTGATTTGAACTGTGACGGGCCTGTCCCCGATGCTTCTCAAGGCCGCCCTGATGCGATTGGGCGTGACGCCGGTGCCATCCCAGTTCTCACCAATCTCGGAGAGGATGGAAATTGTCGCATCATCCCTTGATGCGGCGGTGACAGAAGGATCGAATGCCGCTCGGGCTTGCGGGTGAACGGAAAAGTCAAGCCCATCGGGCGCATCGGGGCGCGTCAGTTCGGGAAGCTGTCGTTTACTCATTGCTGCTCCTCCGGCGATGCGCCGCCTTTGCCCTTCGCTTCGCTTATGGGGACGTTCTGCATCTGCATTCTGGGTATGTCGCCGCCTTCCACGGGCGGCAGTCCCTCAAGCGCGCGAACCTCGTTGATCGTGATCACCCCTCCATCAAGGAGGGCGCGATAAAAGTCTGAACGAGCCCTGCTGTCGCCGCGCAGCAGATCCTCCAAATTGAAGCTGACCGTATATCCCTGGCGCCTGTCGTCCACTGTCAGGAGCTGTTTGCGAATAGACTGCTCGATCTTCTTGAGCCGCTTGCGTAGCGTGAACTTTTGGAACCCGAGTATTTGCTGCTCTAGTCCGGATCCGAAGCTGGTGACCTTTTCTGTATGCCCAACCATGAAAGGCGGAACACCAAAGACGCGGCAGATCTGTTCAACACTGAAACCGCGCGATTCCAGCATCTGCGCCTCTTCCGGGTTAAAGCTTATCTGCTGCCACTTGAAATCGCTGTTGAGCAACAACGGCCGACCAGCGTTCATCGCGCCAGCGTATTTATCGGTAATCCTTTTTTCCGCCGTCATCATCTGTTCGGGAGTGAGTTGCTTGTCGGCGACAAGTGCTCCGGGTGCCCTGATGCCGTTTACGAAGGTCCTGTTGGCGGCTCTTTCAATAGCCTGGGCTGTGCCAAAAGTGCTCCGGTTCCACGAGAGTGTCGACATGCCGCCCATAGGGTCGCCGCCGTGTCCGCGGATATGGAAAATGTTATCCTCGTCGGCGACCTGGCTTTGTCCGTCATGCCAGCGGTATTCGAGATGTCCCGACTGCGCGCGCTTGACCTGCATGATTTCCGGCCGGATGGGAGTTAGGCTGATAATGCTTCCATCTTGCCGCCTGCCGATCCGCGCATAGGCATTGCCCCACAGTTCCAGGCTGAGACACATCATCTCCCAGAAATCGACCGGCGTCTGATCGGCGTTGGGATCGTCCAACACCGCCTGCAGCGGATGGTCGGGCGCCGGCATCTTTATGCGGCGCTCGTCCTTCCTGTACACATCCAGAGAAAGAGACGCTTGCGTTCCCGCCAGCAGATTGACGCATGCCCACGCCGTGGAGAGGCCCATCACCGAAGACGCGGTGACAACTTCGTCGGTGTCGGTCGATCCTCCGCCAAGAAACTGATACAGATCGCCTTCCTGAGCTGTCATTCCCGAGCGCAGCCATGAAGTGGCCCATGTCCAGATGCTCACGCCGCGACGGCTTCCAGCCACTGGTCTGTTGACCCATTGCCCTCAGGATTCCGGCTCATCAGCATCACCGCGTTGAACGCCGCCATGAGCGGGTCGATCTTGGCTGCACCGGAAATCTGCTTCGTGATCAGCACGGCATTCCCCCTTCGCTCGACCCTCGCGTTGCCGACGCACCACGCCATCAGTTCCGACCCGTCATGCCGCAGCGTTCCGTCGTTCAGCTTGCGCTCCGTCCCCAGAACCGCACCGTTGAGGCGGTAGCCCTGCAGCACCGCCTGCATCTGCTCGTCCGCGATGCCGCGCTCAGCCATCTCGTCGAGCATTGCAGTGACGCCGATCGGGTCCAAACCAACCGCTGCCTTCTCCGGCAGCAGGCCGGCCGTATTCAGCCGCTCCACGATGTCTGCCGCCTCGACTATGTCCTGCGTCGGTTCGTCGCAGATCGTGAGGCTGCCCTCCGCCGCAAAGTCCTGCAGCCGGGAGACGATGTCCTTGCGCCGTTGCAGCACAGTGCTGTGCGCCCATGCGTGACACCACAAGAGCCAGTCGCGCGTTTCCTTATCGCGACCGATGACGGCAAGGCCCATCAGGTCGTCCAGCCCGCCGCCGTCGACCCCGACCACCGCCACCTCGCTCCGCTCCATGAGGGTTTCCAGCGTCAGCGACCTGTCCGCTGCGTTAAGCCAGTAGCGTGCGCCGACCCAGGCGTCGTTCCGCAGCGCCAGGCCGATCTCGACGTTGAGGTGCTTGGCGAGAAACACCTGCTTCGAGCCGTCATCCGCACCACGGACCTTGATCCACTCCTCTTCGAGGTATTCGCGTGACACCGACAAGCCCAGGTTCGGGTTGGTGATGTGGAAGTGATCCGGGTTCTCGTATTCCCGGTTCTTCACCATCTCTTCCGGGAACTCGTAGAGAACGCCAAGGCTCTTGGGGTCGCTGATCAATCCATCGCGGACGTTGCGGAAATAGTTCAACTTGGTCTTGAACACGCCCGAAGGCGGCTCGTCGGACTGTGTCGTCAGATAGATCGTGAACCCTTCCGGGCGGGACAACTGCCCGCCGGTTGCCTCGCGAAACATGGCATCGGCCTTCGCGTTCTTGCCGAACAGCCACAACTCGTCGATCAAAACGCCGGTTGCCTTCTTCCCCGAAACAGTGGCGCTGTCCGCCGCCACCACCTTGAGGTGCGCCCCGGTTCCCCGATGTCTGATCGTGCGCTCGTGATCCTTGCAGTGCAGCAGCCGGTCCAGTTCCGGATCGGCCTTCACCATGTCTCGGGCCGGGGTGTAGCTGTTGTCGGCAACCTCCTTGGTCGGCGCGAGGATCAGAAACTCGGCGGAATGACGCTCGTTGCGGATCAGCTCGGTAAGCATGATCGCCGCCGCACCGGTGGACTTGCCGTTCTTCTTGCTGATCAGCAGGAAGAACTCCCGAATTTCCCTTACACCGGTCTCAGGGTTAAGCGCCCCGAATATCTGTGCCGCGAAGTCGCGAACCCATGGCCTCGCGGCCTCGCCCAGTGTCGGTTGCCCCAGCGCATCGACCAGCACCAGGCTGTCGAACACCTCCATGCTTGCCGCAGCCTCATCCGCGAACAGCGGCGGATGAGGTATGAGACTCAGCCCCTTGATGATACGCTCCCGCCAGTCCGGGAGCGCGGTGGTCCGGGTCACACGTTACTCACGACCAGTTTGGGAGACCGGCGAGGCGCGAACTTGCCGGATGCCGCGATCTGCTGCGCGTCCTCGTTCTGTTGCTCCTTCTTGCCCTTCGCCACATCGGCGGGCTTGGCGTGAACGTAAGGTGCTGCGGCCTGGGCCATCGCGGCACGCAGTTTCAGATCCTGTTCCTCGTCGCGCATCACCGCCAGCATGAAGTCAAGCGGCGACATGCTGCCCTTGCTGCGCTTGGCTGCGACGTGACAGGCCTCAATCGCGTCGCGCACGGCCTTTGTCTTGCGACCAGCGCCAGGGCGCGCTCCACCTCGGGGCATTGATTGCACTCCTTCGCAGCCCGATTTTCATACCGGAGGGATTTTATCTCCGCGTGGGACGGAGGGCGGTATTACAGTACCTTAGGCCACAGACATTCATCCACCCCCCCCCTTGAGCATGAACGCCTGGTTCACCAGTGTCCCTGCTCCTGCCTCTGCTTCACGCCGCTGTGGCAAGGTGCGCACAGGCACTGGAGGTTGTACTCATCCCAGAACAGCCGTTCATCGCCACGATGAGGCCGCGTGTGATCGGCCACCAACCTTGCCGTGTCGCCTTCCAATCTGCCGCACAACTGACAGGTGAACCGATCTCGCACCAGGACACTCCAGCGCAGTCGCCGCCAGCGCGCCGTGTTGTACCACTTCCGCCACGGCTGATCATTGCGGTAGGCGTCACGCTCATGCGTCGTCTGCGGCTGCTGCAAGCGGTATGGCCGTGCGATGGACAATCGATGTGGCGCCGTCTTCAATCGCGGCATGCACCCACCTCTTGGAATTTGCCCGCGCTGCAGCTGTCGTGGTGGGAGCGTCACGTCTGCGAGGCGGGCCGGACGCCGGGGTTCCGTGCGCCCGATACGAAAACGCCCGCCGTCGTGGGCGGGCGCAATTCCTGAACCTGTTCGTTTTGAACACGCAGAATCCGAAAATGTCAATAGCCCAATCGCATGGCGATGACGCTGGCGACAAACCGGACGACGAGGCGGGCGGAGTTGCTGGCGCTGCGGCTGGTGTCGATCCCGGCGGCGGCGAGGCCGGCGGGGGCATTGAAACGCACCACGTCCTCGTAGACGCGCCAGTACTGCGCCGGGACCATCGACGCCATGTGGGCGAGGTCGGCGCGGGCCTGATGCGCGCGCAGTCCGTCGTGGGAGCGCGAGACGGACAGGCGCTCGGCATAGCGCGACGTGACCTGCGGCGACGGGATCATTTCCCACAGCCGCAGGCAGTCGGCGATGACGCGCAGCGAGGGTTCGTCGAACTCTCCGGCGTTGATCCAGCGCTGGAGGATCGTGCTCTCGCGGTTGCGCATGACGATGGCGCGGGTGTTGGTCTCCGCGTTGATGATCGTCTCCTCGACGTAGCCGCCACGGGCGAGCTGCTCGGGTGTGGGCTTTTCGAGGGCGATGGCGGGCACGCGGCCCTTGTGCTTCTTGCGGGCGATGGCGGGCACGCGGCCCTTGTGCTTCTTGCGCTTGGTCACACCACTCCCCTCCTCGTCCGTGTCATGACTTCGGCCGCCTCGGGTTCGCTCAGGCCATAGGAGCGCACGAGCATGGCCCTGATCTCGTCGGGCGGCCGGGTGGAGGCGCACGCGATCTGCACGGCGGCGGCGAGGCGGGCGGCGCGGGTCGGTTCGGGGCGGCGGCGCATGGGCGTGATCCTCAGAACGGGATGTCGTCGTCGAGTTCGGCGGCGGAGTATGGCGGCTCGGGGTGAGACGCGACCGGTGTCGCGGGCGGCGAGGTCGGCGATCCCCTGTCGCCGAGCATGACGAGATGGCCGCCGTAGCCGGAGACGGCGATCTCGGTGGTGGTGCGGTCGTTGCCGGACTGGTCCTGCCACTTGCGGGTGCGCAGGGAGCCTTCGATGCAGACCTTCGAACCCTTGCGCAGGTAGCGCTCGGCCACGCCGACAAGGCCGTCGGACTGGAGCACCACATTGTGCCACTCGGTGCGTTCCTTGCGCTCGCCGGTGTTTTTGTCCTTCCAGCTCTCGGACGTGGCGA
>SJSR01000002.1 GCA_004331795.1 Erythrobacteraceae bacterium CFH 75059 | reverse complement strand
CCTCCGGCAATCCCGGGGCGGTTCAGAAGCGATGACACGCGCTATCCTGAGCCGCGCGAGTCACCTTTGGGTAACGCTGTTTATCACCGGCCTCTTCCTTATCTTGAGCGCCACACTGATGTTTTGGATTGAAGGCGATGGTCAGCCTGAAGCTTTCGGCAGCATTCCCAGGGCAATGTGGTGGGCAGCGGTGACCATGACCACCGTGGGCTATGGGGATGTTGTCCCTCTAACTGCGATTGGAAAGCTGTTTGGTGGGCTGATTTCAATCAGTGGAATTGCCTTGATTGCCATCCCAACCGGTATTCTCGCTTCAGCATTCAGCGATGAGATGTCGAAATTCTGAGACGTTGTTTGCAGTAGGAGGCTTGTCCGGTGGAGAATGATGTACGTGCCTTTTTGGCTTGTTATTCATTCGCGGTTTGAGCACGCCAGCGCTGGCCGAACTGTTCGCCGGGAAACGGCCGGACATTCCGTGGGTGGACACTTCGGGCCAGAAGAAGGCGAAGCGGGAAGCCACGGGCAGGCAGGAGCGGTTGCTGTAGCGGGCGTACTTCATCCCGGTTCCCTCGCACGCATGTCGAAAGCGGGATTGTGTTTTCTTGCGGCCTTGGCCACCTTGCAGGCGACGATGCGTGTGACACGGTGATTTCTGTATGCCGTAGCCCCGGCTCTGCAGCCGGGAGTGCTTTGCGGGAGGTTACAGGCCCCGCCACGCATCGTCACCCCGTCCACCTTCAAGTCTGCGCGCGGGCGGTTCGCTGAAACGCTTGTGCTTCGCGGAGCGATGCGGCATCTTTCCGGTGCCGATGCGCGCGACGCGGTGAACCTCCCTGCCGTAGCACGGACCTTCGGGTGCGGAGCGCCATGCGGGGGACAGTGGGAGTCCCCGCCGCGCATCGTCGCTACGCCCCTTGACCCCGCTCCCGATCCGCCATAAAGGGCCGCGCACAAGCCGGCGCGTGCCACGGTCCGCGCCGGTGTGATGCAGCTGAACATTGGCGGTCATGCGGCGCCCTCATCGGGGCGGGGACGGCCGGCAAAGTAATCCGGTGACGCGCCGCGCCCGGGTGGAGTGTTTCAGCCCTTTTGCGCCTTCTCCGCCGCGGGCGGGGCGGGCGTGCCGCGGGGTCGGTGCCCGGCGGACCGGATGCCGCGCGCAGGCGGGTGTCCCCGGGCTTCGTTCCTCCTCCCGCCGCGCGGGTCCGCGCACCGCCCTTGAAGGAACACGAATGCCCACGATCAACCAGCTGGTCCGCAAGGGCCGCGAGCCGCAGAAGGCCAAGTCCAAGGTTCCCGCCATGGAGCAGAACCCGCAGAAGCGCGGCGTCTGCACCCGCGTCTACACCACCACGCCCAAGAAGCCGAACTCGGCGCTGCGCAAGGTGGCCAAGGTGCGCCTGACGAACCAGCGCGAGGTCATCTCCTACATTCCCGGCGAAGGCCACAACCTGCAGGAGCACTCCGTCGTGCTGATCCGCGGCGGGCGCGTGCGCGACCTGCCCGGCGTGCGCTACCACGTGCTGCGCGGCGTGCTCGACACGCAGGGGGTCAAGGACCGCAAGCAGAGCCGTTCCAAGTACGGGGCCAAGCGGCCGAAGTGACCGTGCCGGAGGCATGGTCGTCCTGAACGTGGTTCAGGATCCATCGTGCCGCCAGCGAAGGTCCCAGTCAGCACAGGCTCCGCCAACCGCCTGACGGGCCCTGAAACGAGTTCAGGGTGACGAACGGGGTTGGAGCGACGGAAGCCGGAGAAGCAAAAGGAAGATCGTGCCATGTCACGTCGTCGTCGTCCCGAGAAGCGGGAAATTCTGCCCGATCCCAAGTTCAAGGATCAGGTGCTGTCCAAGTTCATGAACAACCTCATGCTCGACGGGAAGAAGTCGGTGGCTGAGCGGATCGTCTACGGCGCGCTCGACACGGTCGAGACGCGGGCCAAGGCCGACCCGCTGCAGCTGTTCCACGACGCGCTCAACAATGTGAAGCCGCAGGTCGAGGTGCGCAGCCGTCGCGTCGGCGGGGCGACCTACCAGGTGCCGGTCGAGGTGCGTCCCGAACGCGCGCAGGCGCTGGCGATCCGCTGGCTGATCGCGGCCGCGCGCGGGCGGGCCGAGACGACCATGGCGGCGCGCCTCTCGGGCGAGCTGATGGACGCGGCCAACAACCGCGGGAACGCGGTGAAGAAGCGCGAGGACACGCACCGCATGGCGGACGCCAACCGGGCGTTCTCGCACTACCGCTGGTGACCTTCCGCCGCCGCCCGTGCCTCCGCGCGCGGGCCGGCGGCTTTACCCGGTCGCCTGCGCGACTATATGGAGCCCGTCCGCGCATGCTGGCGGTCTCCAACCCTGCTTGAGGAAAGTATCATGGCACGCAGCCATCCGATCGAACGCTACCGCAACTTCGGGATCATGGCGCACATCGACGCCGGCAAGACCACCACGACCGAGCGGATCCTGTACTACACCGGCAAGTCCTACAAGATCGGCGAGGTGCATGACGGCGCCGCCACGATGGACTGGATGGAGCAGGAGCAGGAGCGCGGCATCACCATCACCTCCGCGGCGACCACGACCTTCTGGAAGGCCGACGACGGGCAGGGTCCGGAGCACCGCCTGAACATCATCGACACGCCGGGGCACGTGGACTTCACCATCGAGGTGGAGCGTTCCCTGCGCGTGCTGGACGGCGCCGTGGCCGCGTTCGACGGCGTGGCCGGGGTCGAGCCGCAGTCGGAAACCGTCTGGCGCCAGGCCGAAAAGTACGGCGTGCCCAGGATGTGCTACATCAACAAGCTGGACCGCACCGGGGCCGACTTCTACTACTGCGTCCAGACGATCATCGACCGCCTTGGCGCAGTTCCTGCCGTCCTTTACCTTCCGATCGGCTCCGAAGGCGACTTCAAGGGGCTTGTTGACCTGGTCAACGATCGCGCGATCATCTGGCAGGACGAAAGCCTCGGCGCGAAGTTCGACTACGTTCCGATTCCCGAAGACATGACGGAAAAGGCGGCCGAATACCGCGAGCGCCTGATCGAGCTTGCCGTGGAGCAGGACGACGAGGTCATGGAGCAGTATCTCGAAGGCGTCATCCCTGATGCCGCGACCTTGAAGAAGCTGATCCGCAAGGGAACGCTCAGCCACGCGTTCGTGCCGGTGATGTGCGGCTCGTCGTTCAAGAACAAGGGTGTGCAGCCGCTGCTCGACGCGGTCGTGGATTATCTGCCGAGCCCGGTCGACGTGCCGGCCATTAAGGGGGTGAAGCCCGACAGTGACGAGGAGGACAGCCGTCCTTCCTCCGACGATGCGCCGTTCTCTGCGCTCGCGTTCAAGATCATGAACGACCCCTTCGTGGGCACCTTGACCTTCACCCGCATCTATTCGGGCAAGCTGACCAAGGGGTCGGTGCTCAACTCGGTCAAGGACAAGAAGGAGAAGATCGGCCGCATGCTGCTGATGCACTCCAACAACCGGGAGGACATCGATGAGGCTTCGGCGGGAGACATCGTGGCGCTCGCCGGCCTGAAGGAGACCACCACGGGGGACACGCTGTGCGATCCGGCGAAGCCGATCGTGCTGGAGCGGATGGAGTTTCCGGAACCGGTCATCGAGCTGTCGGTGGAGCCCAAGACGAAGGCCGACCAGGAGAAGATGGGCGTCGCCCTCAACCGCCTTGCGGCCGAGGATCCGTCGTTCCGGGTGTCCACCGATCACGAGTCCGGGCAGACGATCATCAAGGGCATGGGCGAACTTCACCTCGACATCCTGGTTGACCGCATGAAGCGCGAGTTCAAGGTCGAGGCGAATGTCGGCGCGCCTCAGGTTGCCTACCGCGAATCCCTCGCCAAGCAGGTGGAAGTCGATTACACCCACAAGAAGCAGTCGGGCGGCTCCGGCCAGTTCGGCCGCGTCAAGGTTGTCGTCACGCCGGGCGAGCGCGGCCAAGGCGTGATCTTTGAAGACGAGATCAAGGGCGGCAACATTCCGCGCGAGTACATTCCGGCGATCGAAAAGGGCTTCCGCGAGCAGGCCAACAGCGGCCATCTCGTCGGCTTCCCGATCATCGACTTCACGGTCCGGCTGGTCGACGGCGCCTACCACGATGTCGACTCCAGCGCGATCGCGTTCGAGATCGCCGGACGGGGCGCCATGCGCGAAGTGGCGGCGAAGGCCGGCATTAAGCTGCTCGAGCCGATCATGAAGGTCGAGGTGGTGACGCCGGAGGACTATCTTGGCGACGTGATCGGGGATCTCAATTCCCGGCGCGGGCAGATCCAAGGGACGGACACGCGCGGCAACGCGCAGGCGGTGGAGGCGATGGTCCCGCTCGCCAACATGTTCGGCTACGTCAATGAACTGCGGTCCTTCACGCAGGGGCGGGCGCAGTACACCATGCAGTTCTCGCATTATGACGAGGTGCCGGCGAACGTCGCCCAGGAGGTCAAGGAGAAGCTTGCTTAACGCAGCCTTCCCCGCTAGGGGCGGCGCCTGATTGCGCAGGGCCGCCCTCTCGCATCAACAATCCTTTCAGCAGAGGTTAGGTTAATGGCAAAAGAGAAGTTTCAGCGGAACAAGCCGCACGTGAACGTCGGCACCATCGGGCACGTCGACCACGGGAAGACGACCCTGACGGCCGCGATCACGAAGGTTCTGGGCTCGCCCGTCGACTTCGCCAACATCGACAAGGCGCCCGAAGAGCGCGAGCGTGGGATCACCATCTCCACCGCCCACGTCGAGTACGAGACGGAAAATCGCCACTACGCGCACGTCGACTGCCCGGGCCACGCCGACTACGTGAAGAACATGATCACCGGCGCCGCGCAGATGGACGGCGCGATCCTGGTGGTGAACGCGGCGGATGGTCCGATGCCGCAGACGCGCGAGCACATCCTTCTTGCCCGCCAGGTCGGCGTGCCGGCGCTGGTCGTGTTCCTCAACAAGGTCGACCAGGTCGATGACGAGGAACTGCTTGAGCTGGTCGAGCTGGAAGTGCGCGAGCTGCTGTCCAAGTACGACTTCGACGGCGACAACATTCCGATCGTCAAGGGCTCGGCTCTGGCGGCGCTGGAAGGGCGCGATCCGGAAATCGGCGAGAAGAAGATCCTCGAGCTGATGGCCGCCGTCGACGAGCACATCCCGACCCCGGACCGCCCGGTCGACAAGTCGTTCCTCATGCCGATCGAGGACGTGTTCTCGATCTCGGGCCGCGGCACGGTCGTGACTGGTCGTGTGGAAACCGGCGTGGTCAATGTGGGCGACGAAGTCGAGATCGTCGGCATCCGCGACACGCGCAAGACCACCGTGACCGGCGTGGAAATGTTCCGCAAGCTGCTCGACCGCGGCGAGGCGGGTGACAACATCGGCGCGCTGATCCGCGGCGTTGGTCGCGAGGATGTGGAGCGCGGCCAGGTTCTGGCCAAGCCGGGCAGCGTGAACCCGCACACGGAGTTCAGCGCCGAGGTGTACGTCCTGTCGAAGGACGAGGGCGGTCGTCACACGCCGTTCTTCGCCAACTACCGTCCGCAGTTCTACTTCCGCACGACCGACGTGACGGGCGAGGTTATCCTGCCGGAAGGTACCGAGATGGTGATGCCGGGCGACAACGTGACCATCGGCGTCAAGCTGATCGCGCCGATCGCGATGGACGAAGGCCTGCGCTTCGCGATCCGCGAAGGTGGCCGGACTGTCGGGTCGGGGGTTGTCAGCTCGATCACCAAGTAATATAGGCGCTCCAGCCGGAGGGGATTCGTTCCCTCCGGCGCGGAATTCAGGAAGGGCCGCCCCTGTGCCGGATCGTCCGGACCAGAGCGGGGCGGTTCTTTCTTTTTGTCAGGGCGTTGCTGCCCGCGGCTCTTTCTTATCGGTAGTGGGACATGGAAGCTCAGAACATCCGCATCCGCCTCAAGGCGTTCGACCATCGCGTTCTCGACCAGGCCACTGGGGAGATTGCCGACACGGCGCGCCGGACCGGTGCGCTGATCCGTGGACCCATTCCGATGCCGACGCGGATCGAGAAGTTCACCGTGCTTCGCGGTCCGCACATCGACAAGAAGTCGCGCGAGCAGTTCGAGGTCCGCACATACAAGCGGCTGCTCGACATCGTGCAGCCCAACGCACAGACGGTCGACGCGCTGATGAAGCTCGACCTCGCGGCGGGTGTGAACGTGGAAATCAAGCTGGCCTGAGAGCCGGCGCCGCGGCGCAACAACGCCTGCGGCAATCATCGGGCGGTGTGCTCCAGCATAGCTGCCTTGCGGGATACCTCCGGCAGTGCCGGGACGAGTCCCCCGTCTTGATCCTCCCTTTCGGGAGGGTGCTGGCCCGGGCGGGGCGACTGCAACATTTTGGGCTGGAAGTTCGGCGGGCAGCTGCCGGACATCACGCACGTCGGGGTGGTCCCGGCGTGCCTCTGTTGAGGAGTTGACGATGCGCACTGGCGTTGTCGCTAAGAAGATCGGGATGACCCGCCTGTTCCAGGACGACGGGCGACATGTGCCGGTGACGGTTCTGTCGCTCGAGGACTGCCAGGTTGTGGCGCATCGCACGGCGGAGCGTGACGGTTACGTCGCGCTGCAGCTCGGTGCGGGCGCGGCCAAGCAGAAGAACGTGGCCAAGCCGCAGCGCGAGCATTTCGCCAAGGCCGAAGTCGGCCTGAAGCAGAAGGTTGCCGAATTCCGCGTGGCCGATGAGGATGCCCTTCTGCCGGTGGGGTCAACCCTGTCCGCGGATCACTTCATGCCGGGTCAGAAGGTGGACATCACCGGGTACACGCAGGGCAAGGGCTTTGCTGGCGCCATGAAGCGCTGGGGCTTTGGCGGTTTGCGCGCTTCGCACGGCGTGTCGCTCAGCCACCGCTCGCATGGTTCGACGGGGCAGCGCCAGGATCCGGGCAAGGTCTTCAAGGGCAAGAAGATGGCGGGTCACATGGGTGACCGGCAGCGGACGCAGCAGAACCTCGAGGTCGTTCGCACGGACGCCGAGCGGGGTCTCCTGTTCGTGAAAGGGTCCGTGCCCGGCGCCAAGAACGCCTGGCTGCTGGTGCGTGACGCGGTGAAGCTTGACCGGCATGAAAGCGTGCCATTCCCCGGCGCGGCGGTGGACCGCCGGAGCGGTGCCGCGCAGGCGCAGGCTATGGACGCGGCTGCCGCTCCCGAGAGTGTCGGCGGCGCAAGTGATGCAGGCGAGGAGGCCTGAGCGATGAAGATCGAGGTCAAGAACCTTGACGGCGAGCCGGCCGGCGAACTCGAGTTGAGCGACGCCGTGTTCGGGGTCGAGCCGCGGGCGGACATCCTGCACCGTGTGGTGTCGTGGCAGCTGTGGAACCGGCGCGCGACGGCCCGGCCGACCCGCGAGCGCTCGGACGTGGCCCGCACCGGCAAGAAGTTCGGCCGGCAGAAGGGATCGGGCGGCGCCCGCCATGGCGATCGCGCGGCGCCGATCTTCATCGGCGGCGGCAAGGCGCATGGTGCGCGCAAGCGTGACTTCCAGATCAGCCTGAACAAGAAGGTGCGGGCGCTGGGCTTGCGCATGGCTCTGTCGAGCAAGGCGCGGGACGGGCTGGTGGTCTTGGACACGCTCGACCTGCCGGAGGCGCGGACCCGCACCCTCTCCGACAAGCTCGGCGCAGCGGGGCTGAAGGGCAAGGTGCTGGTCATCGACGGTGACGCGGTGAACGACGGCTTCCGCCGCGCGGCCCGCAATCTGCCCGGCATCAATGTTCTCCCGGCGGTCGGGGCCAATGTTTACGACATTCTGAAGCACGACACGCTGGTCCTGACGCGGGACGCTGTCGCGAAGCTGGAGGCGCGGTGCAATGGCTGAAAAACGCGTAGGCAAGGCGCACCACTACGACGTGATCATCGCGCCGCACATCACCGAGAAGGCGACGATGCTGTCGGAGCACAACGCCGTCGTGTTCAAGGTCGCGGGCGACGCGACGAAGCCGCAGATCAAGGACGCGGTCGAGACGCTGTTCGGACGCAAGGTCGCCGGGGTGAACACCCTGGTTGTCAAGGGCAAGAGCAAGCGGTGGAAGGGCAAGCCCTATCGCCGCAGCGATGTGAAGAAGGCGATCGTGACCCTCGCTGACGGTCAGGATCCGATCGACATCACCGAAGGTGTGAGCTGATCCGATGGCGCTGAAGAACTACAATCCGACCAGCCCCGCGCGGCGTGGCCTGATCCTCGTCGACCGCTCGGCGCTGCACAAGGGCGGTCCCGTCAAGGCGCTGACCGAAGGCAAGCGCAAGACGGGCGGGCGCAACAACAAGGGCCATGTGACCTCGCGCGGCATGGGCGGAGGCCACAAGCAGCGGTACCGCATCGTCGACTTCAAGCGGCGCAAGTGGGACGTGCCGGCGACGGTCGAGCGTCTGGAGTATGACCCGAACCGCACGGCGTTCATTGCGCTGGTGAAGTACGAGGACGGCGAACTCGCCTACATCCTGGCGCCGCAGCGGCTGGCTGTCGGCGACCAGGTCATCGCCGGCGAGAAGGTCGACACCAAGCCTGGCAACGCGATGCTCCTTGGGCAGATGCCGGTCGGAACGATCATCCACAACCTCGAGATGAAGCCGGGCAAGGGCGGTCAGATCGCGCGCAGCGCAGGAGCCTATGCCCAGCTCGTCGGGCGCGACCGCGGAATGGTGATCGTGCGGCTCAACTCGGGCGAGCAGCGTTACCTCCCGGCGTCCTGCATGGGCACGGTGGGTGCGGTGTCGAACCCGGACAACCAGAACCAGAATCTGGGCAAGGCGGGACGGCGTCGCTGGATGGGGCGCAGGCCGCTGACCCGCGGTGTCGCGAAGAACCCGGTCGATCACCCGCATGGCGGCGGCGAGGGCAAGACCTCGGGTGGCCGGCACCCGGTGACGCCGTGGGGCAAGCCGACCAAGGGCGCGCGCACCCGGCACAACAAGCGGACGGACAAGTACATCATCCGCTCGCGCCATGCGAAGAAGAAGGGGTAAGGACAGATGGCTCGTTCCGTTTGGAAAGGTCCGTTTGTGGATCTCAGCCTTCTGAAGAAGGCGGAAGAGGCTCAGGACAAGAACAGCCGCGCGCCGATCAAAACCTGGTCGCGTCGTTCCACCATTCTTCCCCAGTTCGTCGGACTGACGTTCAACGTCTACAACGGCCGCAAGTTCATTCCCGTTTCGGTGAGCGAGGAGATGGTCGGGCACAAGCTGGGTGAATTCTCGCCCACGCGGACATTCCCCGGCCACGCGGCTGACAAGAAGGGCAAGCGATAATGGGCAAGCCGAAAGCACCGCGCCGTGTCGGTGAGAAGGAGGCGCTGGCGGTGGGGACCACCATCAGGGGCTCGGCGCAGAAGCTGAACCTCGTGGCCGCGCTGATCCGGGGCCGCAAGGCCGAAGAGGCGCTGAACATCCTCACGTTCTCGAAGCGCGGAATGGCGCGAGACGCACACAAGGTGCTCGCGTCGGCAATCGCCAACGCCGAGAACAACCACAATCTCGATGTCGACTCCCTGGTCGTGGCCGAGGCGTCGGTCGGGAAGGCGATGACGATGAAGCGGTTCCACACGCGCGGTCGCGGCAAGTCGACGCGCATCCTCAAGCCGTTCAGCCGGCTTCGGATCGTTGTGCGCGAGCAGGAGGAGGCCTGAGTCATGGGTCAGAAGAGCAATCCCGTCGGGCTACGCCTGCAGATCAACCGCACTTGGGACAGCCGCTGGTACGCGGAGGGGCGCAACTACGCCCAGCTTCTCAAGGAAGACATCGCCATCCGCAAATACATCATGGAATCGCTGCCGCAGGCGGCGATTTCCAAGGTCGTGATCGAACGTCCGGCCAAGCTGTGCCGGGTGTCGATCTATGCCGCGCGTCCGGGCGTCATCATCGGCAAGAAGGGCGCCGACATCGAGAAGCTGCGGCAGAAGCTGGCGACGATGACGGACAGCGACGTCAAGCTGAACATCGTCGAGATCCGCAAGCCCGAGATCGACGCGAAGCTGGTGGCGCAGGGCATCGCCGATCAGCTGATCCGGCGAGTGGCGTTCCGCCGGGCGATGAAGCGCGCCGTGCAGTCGGCGCTTCGTCTGGGGGCCGAAGGCATCCGCATCACCTGCGGCGGCCGGCTGGGCGGTGCGGAGATTGCGCGCGTCGAATGGTATCGCGAAGGACGCGTGCCGCTGCACACGCTGCGTGCCAATGTCGACTACGCGGAGGCCGAGGCGCTCACGGCCTATGGGATCATCGGCATCAAGGTGTGGATCTTCAAGGGCGAGATCCTCGCGCACGATCCCACCGCGCAGGACCGGCTCATGCTGGAGGCGCAGACCTCCGGCGTGCGCCCGGCGCGCTGAGCACAGGGTATAGGGCAGGGCCATGCTGCAACCAAAGAAAACGAAATTCCGCAAGGCGTTCAAGGGCCGGATCAAGGGTGACGCGAAGGGTGGCACCGATCTCAACTTCGGCTCCTACGGGCTGAAGGCGCTTGAGCCTGAGCGGATCACCGCTCGCCAGATCGAGGCCGCGCGTCGCGCGATCACCCGGCACATCAAGCGTCAGGGCCGGCTGTGGATCCGCGTGTTCCCCGACGTTCCGGTGTCGAAGAAGCCTGCAGAGGTTCGTCAGGGCAAGGGCAAGGGCTCGGTCGAATACTGGGCCGCGCGGGTGAAGCCCGGCCGGATCCTGTTCGAGCTGGACGGCGTTGGTGGGCCGCTGGCCGCCGAGGCGTTCGAGCGTGCGGCCATGAAGCTGCCGATCAAGACCAAGGTGGTTGCCCGCCTGGGCGACACGTCGCATCTGGGAGGTGAGTGATGGCGGCTGAGAAACTGGCGGACCTGCGGGTGCGGACCGACGACCAGCTGGCCGAGCAGCTCCTCGAGCTGAAGCGGGAGCAGCTCAACCTGCGCTTCCAGGCGGCGACCAACCAGCTCGAGGCGCCGGCGCGGGTGCGCGAGGTGCGCCGCACGATCGCGCGGATCAAGACGCTGCAGCAGGAACGCGTCGCGCAGAGCCAGAAGGTCTAAGGAACACAAGCATGCCCAAGCGTATTCTCATCGGGACTGTGACGTCGGACAAGACGGACAAGACGGTGACCGTGCTCGTCGAGCGCAAGGTCAAGCACCCGCTGTACGGCAAGATCATCCGGCGGTCCAAGAAGTACCATGCACATGACGCGGAAAACCAGTACCGCGTCGGCGACACGGTGAGGATCGAGGAAACCCGCCCGATCTCCAAGACGAAGACGTGGGCGGTGCTCGACCGTGTGCGTGCGAGCCGAGGCGAGGCACTCGATGCCGACATCGGCGTTGCGGGCCAGGCGGGCTGAAGCGAGGCGGCGCGGCGCCGACCTAGAAGAAATCGGAACTGCCGGACAGGATCCGGCAAGCCAAGGCAGAAGGAACTGAATCCGTGATTCAGATGCAGTCCAATCTCGACGTCGCCGACAACAGCGGCGCCAAGCGGGTCCAGTGCATCAAGGTGCTCGGCGGCTCGAAGCGGCGCACGGCGGGCGTCGGCGACGTGATCGTCGTCTCCGTGAAGGAGGCGCAGCCCCGCGCGCGCGTCAAGAAGGGCGACGTGCACCGCGCCGTGATCGTGCGCACCCGCAAGGACGTCCGGCGTCCGGACGGCACGGTGATCCGGTTCGACAGCAACGCTGCGGTGCTGGTCAACAAGAACGAGGAGCCGATCGGCACCCGTATCTTTGGCCCGGTCGTGCGCGAACTGCGCGGTCGCGGGTTCATGAAGATTATCAGTCTCGCCCCGGAGGTGCTGTGATGGCCGCGGCAAAGATCAAGAAGGGCGACAGCGTGGTCGTGCTGTCGGGCAAGGACAAGGGACGCACGGGCACTGTGCTGCGCGTGCAGCCCAAGGATGGCAAGGTGGTCGTGCAGGGGATCAACGTCGCCGCACGGCATCGCAAGCCGAGCCAGCAGAACCCGCAGGGCGGCATCGACCGCTTCGAGGCGCCGATGAGCATGTCGAAGGTCGCACTGGCCGATCCGCGCGACGGCAAGCCCACCCGCGTGCGCTTCGAGGAGCGTGACGGCAGGAAGGTTCGTGTCGCGGTCAAGTCCGGGGAGACAATCGATGGCTGAGTACACCCCGCGCCTCAAGCAGCGCTACGAGGCGGAAATCGTCAAGGCGATGACCGAGAAGTTCGGCTACACGAACGCCCTCGAAGTGCCGCGACTGCAGAAGATCACGCTCAACATGGGCGTTGGCGAGGCGAGCCAGGACAAGAAGAAGGTCCAGACCGCTGCCGAGGAAATGGCGCTGATCGCCGGGCAGAAGCCTGTCATCACCAAGGCCAAGAAGTCGATCGCCCAATTCAAGCTGCGCGAAGGCATGCCGATCGGGTGCAAGGTCACGCTTCGCCGGGACCGCATGTACGAGTTCCTCGACCGTCTGATCACCGTGGCCATGCCGCGCATCCGGGACTTCCGCGGCGTAAATCCGCGAAGCTTTGACGGCCGCGGCAACTACGCCCTGGGGCTCAAGGAGCAGATCATCTTTCCCGAGATCAGCTATGACCGGATCGAGAAGGTGCGGGGGATGGACGTGATCATCACCACCACCGCCAAGACCGACGAGGAAGCGCGCGAACTGCTGCGGCTGTTCGGCTTTCCTTTCCCTGCGGAGCAAGCTGCCCAGGGCGTCGAAGAGAAGGAGGCGGCCTGAGGCCGCCGATAGGAGAGCTTAAGTCCAATGGCGAAACTGAGTTCCATCAACAAGAACGAGCGGCGCAAGAAGCTCGTCAAGCGTTACGCGGCCAAGTACGAAGCGCTCAAGGCGCAGGCGGCCGACGAGTCGCTGGACGAGACCGAGCGGCTGCTGGCGCGGCTGCGCATGGCGGAGATTCCGCGCAACGCCAATCCGACGCGCATCCGCAACCGCTGCACCACCACCGGGCGGCCGCGCGGCTACTACCGCAAGTTCGGGCTGAACCGCATCGAATTGCGCGACCTGGCGAACAAGGGGTTGATCCCCGGCGTCACGAAGTCGAGCTGGTAAGGATCTGAGACATGGCTTTGACCGATCCTCTGGGTGACATGCTCACCCGCATCCGCAACGGACAGCGCGCCAAGATGGACAGCGTGGTGTCGCCGGCTTCCAAGCTGCGCGCCAGCGTGCTGGAGGTGCTCCAGCGCGAGGGCTACATCCGCGGCTATTCCGAGGATGCCTCGGGCAAGCACAAGGCGCTGCGCATCGAGCTGAAGTATTTCGAGGGCGAACCCGCGATCAAGCATGTGGCGCGGGTTTCCCGGCCGGGTCGGCGCGTATATTCGGGCAGCCGCGAGCTGCCCACGGTGCGCAACGGCCTTGGCATCACCATCGTGTCGACCCCGCGCGGCGTGCTTTCGGACGCCGAGGCGCGGATGCAGAATGTCGGCGGCGAAGTGCTGGCGGAGGTGTTCTGATGAGCCGCATCGGAAAACGGCCTGTCGTCGTCCCCGGTGGCGTGACCGCCACGATCGATGCCGGAACACTCGTGGTCAAGGGGCCGAAGGGCACGCTCTCGATGGGTCTGTCGGATGACATCGACTACCGGGTGGAGGATGGCAGCATCTCCGTGCAGCCGGCTAACGACAGCAAGCGGGCCCGCGCCTTCTGGGGGATGCAGCGGACCCTCGTGTCGAACCTCGTCGAAGGCGTGACGGAAGGGTTTACCAAGACGCTGGAGATCGCCGGCGTCGGCTACCGCGCACAGGCGCAGGGGCGCAAGCTGAAGCTGCAGCTTGGCTACAGCCATGACGTCGAACTCGACGTGCCCGAGGGCGTCGAGGTCAAGACCCCTGACCAGACGACCGTGGAGATCAGCGGCATCGACAAGCAGGCGGTGGGACAGTTCGCGGCGGAAGTGCGCGAATGGCGCAAGCCCGAGCCGTACAAGGGCAAGGGGATCAAGTACCGCGGCGAGTACATCTTCCGCAAGGAAGGGAAGAAGAAGTAAGATGGCCAAGCTTTCCACATTCGACCGCCGCCGGCGCCGGGTGCGCACTGCGCTCAGGCAGCGCGGCGGCGGCCGTCCGCGCCTTTCGGTGCACCGGACGAACAAGCATATCTATGCGCAGATCATCGACGACGCGAGCGGGCGCACGCTGGCTGCAGCATCCACGCTCGGAGGCGAGGTGTCCGGCGCCAATGTCGCGGCCGCCACGCAGGTCGGATCCGCGCTCGCGGCTGCGGCCAGCGAGGCGGGGGTGAAGACCGTGGTGTTCGACCGGGGCGGCTATCTTTATCACGGTCGCGTCAAGGCGCTGGCCGATGCTGCCCGCGAAGGCGGGCTGGAGTTCTGAACATGGCAGACAGCACCATCGAGAACAGCGAACGCGCAGGCGCTCCCGAAGGCGGCGCGGCAATCCCCCAGGCGGATCAGTCTCCAAGCGAAGCGGCGCAGGAGCAGTCCGCAGCGGCGGGCGATCCGAGTCAGCCGCGGGCCGGGCGTGGTGAGCGCCAGGGACGTGGCGGGGATCGCGGACGCGGCGGGAACCGCGGGCGTGGGCGCGACGACCGACGCGGGCGTCGCGAAGAGGAGGACGACGGCCTCATCGAGAAGCTCGTCCACATCAACCGCGTCTCCAAGACGGTGAAGGGCGGCAAGCGCTTTGGGTTCGCGGCGCTGGTCGTCGTGGGTGACGGCACCGGACGTGTCGGCTTTGGCCACGGCAAGGCTCGCGAAGTGCCCGAAGCCATCACCAAGGCGACGGCGGCGGCGAAGAAGAAGATGATCCGCGTGCCGCTTCGTGACGGCCGCACCCTGCATCATGACGGCAACGGCCGGTTCGGCGCCGGAAAGGTGACGGTGCGCTCGGCTCCGGCGGGAACCGGGATCATCGCCGGTGGTCCGATGCGCGCCGTGTTCGAGAGCCTCGGGGTGGCGGATGTCGTGACGAAGTCGGTGGGCACCTCCAACCCCTACAACATGATCCGGGCGACGTTCGACGCGCTTTCGGATCAGACCTCGCCCAAGAGCGTCGCCCAACGGCGGGGCAAGCGGATCGCCGACCTGATGGGCCGTTCGGGCGGAGGCACTGCTGCCGAAGCCGAGGCGGACGCCGCGGCGCTGACGGAGTGAAGGCAATGGCGACAATCAAGATCAAGCAGATCGGCAGCCCGATCCGCCGTCCAAGCGACCAGCGCAAGATTCTGCTGGGGCTGGGCCTTGGCAAGATGAACCGCGTCGTCGAAGTGCAGGACACGCCCGAGGTGCGCGGCGCCCTGGCCAAACTCCCGCACATGGTGGCCATCGTCGACTGAACGGATCACCGGATCCGCGCGCGAACATAGCGAAAGCGAGTGCAGAACATGAAACTGAATGACATCCGTGACAATGACGGCGCGCGCAAGGGCCGCCTTCGCGTGGGCCGCGGGATCGGGTCGGGCAAGGGCAAGACCGCCGGGCGCGGCCAGAAGGGCGCGAAGGCGCGGTCCGGCGTCTCGATCAACGGCTTCGAAGGCGGCCAGATGCCGCTGCACATGCGGCTTCCGAAGCGCGGCTTCAACAACATCTTCGCCAAGGACTACGCCGAGGTGAATGTCGGCATGCTCCAGAAGATGATCGACAGCGGCAAGCTGTCCGCGGACGGTGTGATCGATCATGCGGTGCTCAAGGGCGCCGGACTTGCCCGCGGCGGGCGCGACGGCGTTCGCTTGCTCGGCAAGGGAACGCTGACGTCGCGGCTGGAGCTGCGGGTCGCCGGTGCCTCGAAGGGCGCGGTCAAGGCGGTCGAGGACGCGGGTGGAACGGTGACCGTGACCGGGACGAAGACGGACGCCGCAGCGGCGGACAGCTGATCCGGGCCGCCGCGCGGCTGCCGGCTGAGCAGCGCGCAGGCCCGCGTGGCCGCCCGTGGTCGAACGGCGCTTCAGCGGCGCCGCGGATGTTGGCAAAGCTGTTCGACTTTTCCCGCGCCGCCCCTTATCTGTGCTGTGCACGCCGGGAGGGGCCGGCCTGAACGAAGGCAACCGGACTGACATGGCATCACGCGCCGACAACCTCGCCAGCAATCTCAGCTTCGCGAACTTCTCCAAGGCGACCGAGCTCAAGAAGCGGATCTGGTTCACGATCGGAGCGCTGATCGTGTTCCGGTTCCTGAGCTTCGTGCCGCTTCCGGGCGTCAATCCGCTGATCCTGAACCAGCTGTATGACCAGGCGCGGGGCGGGATCCTCGACCTGTTCAACACCTTCTCCGGCGGCAGTCTGGAGCGGATGAGCCTCATCGCGCTCGGGGTCATGCCCTACATCACCGCGTCCATCGTCGTTCAGCTGGCGGCGGCGCTGCACCCGACGCTGGCGGCGATGAAGAAGGAAGGTGCCAGCGGCCGGCAGAAGCTCAACCAGTACACGCGCTATGGAACGGTGTTCCTGTGCGCGATCCAGGGATGGTTTCTCGCGGCCGGTCTCGAGAGTTTCGCTGCCCAGAACGGCCTTGCGGCGGTCGTGCAGCCGGGGATCGGGTTCCGCGTCGGCGCCGTCATCAGCCTCGTCGGCGGCACCATGTTCCTGCTGTGGCTTGGCGAGCAGATCACCAGCCGCGGCATCGGCAACGGTGTGTCGCTGATCATCATGGCCGGCATCGTCGCCCAGTTCCCGAGCTTCGTCGGCAACTTCTTCGAGGGCGGTCGCACCGGATCCATCTCGCCGGGCCTCATCGTCGGCTTCACGCTGATGGTGGTGGCGCTCATCGTGTTCATCTGCTTCATGGAAAGCGCGCAGCGGCGGCTGCTGATCCAGTACCCGAAGCGGGCCACGGCGCGCGGCATGATGCAGGCAGACCGGTCGCACCTCCCGCTCAAGCTCAACACGGCTGGGGTCATTCCGCCGATCTTCGCGAGTTCGCTGCTGCTGCTGCCGCTGACGATCAGCCAGTTCGCGGGCAATTCGGTCGGGCCGCAGACAACTGCCGGAAGCATCATCCAGACACTCAACTTCTACCTCGGGCACGGGCAGCCCCTGTACATGGTGCTGTATGCGGCCGGGATCATCTTCTTCGCCTTCTTCTACACGGCGGTTGTCTTCAACCCCGAGGAAACGGCGGAAAACCTGAAGAAGAACGGCGGGTTCATTCCCGGGATCCGGCCCGGCAAGCGGACGGAGGAATACCTCGACTACGTCCTCACCCGCATCACCGTGGTGGGCGCGATCTACCTCACCCTGGTGTGCGTCATACCCGAATACCTGATCGCGCAGACGGGCATTCCGCTGTTCCTTGGAGGAACGAGCCTGCTCATCGTCGTGAACGTGACGGTTGACACGATCAGCCAGATTCAGTCGCATCTGCTCGCGCACCAGTATGGCGACCTGATCAAGAAGGCCAAGCTGAAGGGGCGGATGCGCTGAGCGTGGCGGCGCGGCCGGATAGGGGCAGGACATGAACATCATCCTTCTCGGTCCGCCGGGAGCCGGCAAGGGAACGCAGGCTCATCATCTTGTACACGCGCATGGCATGCGGCAGCTTTCCACGGGCGACATGCTGCGCGCGGCGGTGCAGGCCGGCACGCCCATCGGCGAGACGGTGCGCGGCATCATGGCGCGGGGCGAGCTCGTCTCCGACGAGATTGTCTCCGCGCTCATCGATGCGGAGCTTCTGGCTCTGCCTCCCGAAGCCGGCGCCATCTTCGACGGGTATCCGCGCACGGAGGGGCAGGCGCGAGAGCTTGATGCGATCCTTGCCCGTCATGGCCGCACACTGGATTACGTGATCGAGCTCGACGTCGACGAGGACGCGCTCGTCGAACGGATCACCGGGCGCTTCACCTGCGCCAATTGCGGCGAAGGGTACCATGACGTCCACCGGCTGCCGCGGGTGCCGGGCACCTGCGACGTGTGCGGTTCGCACGGCTTCAAGCGCCGCCCGGACGACAACGCCGACACGGTGCGCACCCGGATGGCGGAATACCGGGCCAAGACGGCCCCGATCCTCCCGCTGTACGAGCAGCGCGGGATCGTGCGGCGGATCGACGGCATGCGCCCGATCGCTGAAGTGACGGCGCAGATCGCCGCCATCCTCGGGTTCGCCGATGTCTCGCAGGCGAGCATGGAAGGAAGCGGGGAGCTGCCGGAGCGACCGTCCGGCAAGGCTGCCGCAGACGCCGCACACCAAACCCGTTGACATGCTTGACGCTCCTGCCGAATCGGCGTAAGCGGCGCCCATTCGCCAGTTCTGCCGGACAGGGACAGCGTATGCCGCACGGGCAGGGCGCGGTCCTTTCTTTTGCCGTTTCGGGGCAGCGTCTGGCGATAAACGCGATGAGATAGGAGCGGAGCCGAGGCGGGAAACCGCAGGGCGATCAGCCTCCTGTGGAGCATGGAGAACAGTGTGGCACGTATTGCCGGGGTGAACATCCCCACCAACAAGCGCGTGATCGTCGCGCTCACCTACATTCACGGCATTGGCCGGACGACGGCGGAACAGCTCGCCACCAAGCTCGGGATCGACCACTCCCGCCGTGTGCAGGACCTGTCGGACCAGGAGGTTCTTCAGATCCGCGAGGCGATTGATGCCGACCATGTCGTCGAAGGCGACCTGCGCCGCAACACGGCGATGAACATCAAGCGGCTGATGGACCTGCGCTCCTATCGCGGCCTGCGGCACCGCGCGGGGCTGCCGGTCCGGGGTCAGCGCACCCACACCAATGCCCGGACCCGCAAGGGCAAGGCGAAGCCGATCGCCGGCAAGAAGAAGTAGCGGCGCGCGAGGGGCGGTGGGCCGATGCGTTCGGCTCCTGCCCGGGTACATGGTTGCAACGCTGACGGCCCGCGTCATCGCCGGTCGTCACACCACCTTCAAGGACTCACGATATGGCACGCGAACCAGGCCGGATCCGGCGCAGCGAGCGCAAGAATATCTCCAGCGGCATCGCCCATGTGAATGCCAGCTTCAACAACACCATGGTTACGATCACCGACGCGCAGGGCAACGCGATCAGCTGGTCCAGCGCGGGGATGATGGGCTTCAAGGGAAGCCGCAAGTCGACCCCCTACGCGGCGCAGGTCGCGGCCGATGATGCCGGCAAGAAGGCGGCCGAGCATGGCGTGCGCACCCTCGAAGTCGAGGTGAAGGGGCCGGGCTCGGGCCGCGAGAGCGCGCTGCGGGCGCTGCAGGCCGTCGGCTTCACGATCACCTCCATCCGCGACGTGACGCCCATCCCGCACAACGGCGTTCGTCCGTCCAAGCGCCGCCGCGTCTGAGCGAGCCTGCCGGGTGCCGTCCGCGCCACGCGGACCGGCACCAAACCTGACGGAGCCTGGCGGCGAGCGCATCGGGAAGCCGCCACTCCGGAGCAAACCCTAGGGGAATTTCATGGCCGTCAACACCAAGAACTGGCAGGAACTGAAGAAGCCCAACCAGCTCGAGATCAAGGACAGCACGGACAGCCGGCGCCGGCTCACCTTCGTGGCGCAGCCGCTGGAGCGCGGCTTCGGCCTGACGCTCGGCAACGCGCTGCGCCGCACGCTCCTGTCGTCGTTGCAGGGGGCCGCCATCACCTCCATCAAGATCGAGGGCGTGTTGCACGAGTTCTCCTCGCTTGCCGGCGTGCGCGAGGATGTCACCGACATCGTCCTCAACGTGAAGCAGATCGCCCTCCGCATGGAAGGCGACGGTCCGAAGCGCCTGCAGCTGAGCGCCACCGGGCCGGGCGAGGTGACCGCGGGCGACATCGCCGTGAGCGGCGACATCGAGATCATGAACAAGAAGCTGGTCATCTGTCATCTCGACGAGGGGGCCACGCTGAACATGGAACTGACCGCAAACACCGGCAAGGGCTACGTGCCGGCGGTGCAGAACCGGCCGGTCGACGCGCCCATCGGTCTCATCCCCGTTGACGCGCTGTATTCGCCGGTGCGGCAGGTCAGCTACAAGGTCGAGAACGCCCGCGTCGGACAGGAACTCGACTACGACAAGCTGTCGCTGACCGTCGAGACGGACGGCACCGTCGCCCCGCACGACGCGGTCGGCTACGCGGCGCGCATCCTTCAGGATCAGCTGGCGCTGTTCGTCCACTTCGAGGATGGCGTCGCCCACAGCGGCGCCACCATGATCGGTCATGCCGCGGAGCCGCAGGAAACCGACACCAACCAGCTCAACCGCTATCTGCTCAAGAAGGTGGACGAGCTCGAACTTTCGGTCCGGTCGGCCAACTGCCTCAAGAACGACAACATCATCTACATCGGCGATCTCGTCCAGAAAAGCGAAGCCGAGATGCTGCGCACGCCCAATTTCGGTCGCAAGTCACTGAACGAGATCAAGGAAGTGCTGTCGAGCATGGGGCTGAGGCTTGGCATGGACATCCCTGGCTGGCCGCCCGAGAACATCGAGGACATGGCCAAGAAGCTCGAGCAGGAACTTCTCGGCTGAACCTTTGACGGGGACGGGCTGACCCCTGCCTCAGCCTGGCCCGGGTTGCCTTGCACGGACCCGGGACGAACGGAGATGACGAATGCGACACGGGATTTCTCAACGCAAGCTGGGGCGGAAGTCGGGGCACCGCACGGCGCTGCTGCGCAATCTGGCGGCGGCGCTCATCAAGCATGAGCAGATCACCACGACCTTGCCCAAGGCCAAGGAATTGCGGCCTTATGTCGAGAAGCTGATCACCCTTGCCAAGCGTGGCGGCCTGTCCAACCGCCGGCTGGCGATGAGCCGGCTGGGTGACGAGACGCAGCTGCGCAAGCTGTTCGACACGCTCGGGGAGCGGTATGCCGGGCGCGAAGGCGGCTACACGCGCATCATCAAGGCCGGGTACCGCGCCAGCGACGCGGCTCCGATGGCGGTCATCGAGCTGGTCGACCGCGACGTGGCGGCCAAGGGCCAGGACAGCGGTCCGGTTCTTCAGCCTGACGAGGCGCTGGAAGACGCCTGATCCCGGTCGCCGCCGGGTGCTGGACGAGGCCGCGGATGGTTCCGCGGCCTTTTCCTTGCGCCACCGCAAGCCGTTCAAGTTGCGCAAACATCCATGCGGGTATGGCATGCGGATGCGCTTGCGACGCGCCGCAAAGGCGGTAGGGTCGCGGCCGTCGTTTCTGCCAGAGGATCCTGCATGACCCGCATCGCCCTGCTTGCCACCGCCACCGCCTGCCTGTTTGCCGGGCCTCTCGCCGCACAGGGGATCCAAGTGCCTGCCTATCCTGAAACCGCCAGAGGCGAGGTCGTCGACACCCAATTCGGCGAGCGGATTGCCGATCCCTATCGCTGGCTCGAGGATGACGTGCGGACCAACCCGCAGGTTGCCACGTGGGTGGAGGCGCAGAACCGCGTAACGCAGCAGTATCTGGCCCAGTTGCCGGGCCGCGAGTGGTACGAACAGCGTCTCGCCGGACTGCTTGATTACGAGCGGTTCGGATTGCCGGTGAAGAAGGGCAACCGCTATTTCTACTCCTACAATCCGGGCCTGCTGAACCAGGCGCAGCTTTATGTCCGCGATGGCCTCGACGGCGAAGCGCGCCTGCTGATCGACCCGAACACTTGGGCGAGCGACGGGGCGACGGCGCTGGCGGACTGGGCTCCGTCGGAGAGCGGTCGCTACGTCGCCTACGCCGTGCAGGACGGCGGCAGCGACTGGCGCACCATCCGCGTGCTCGACACCCAGACGGGCGATCATGTCGGCGACGAGATTCGCTGGGCCAAGTTCACCGGGATCCAGTGGGACGGCGAAGACGGGTTCTTCTATTCGCGGTTTCCCGAGCCTGAGGCGGGGCAGGACTTCCAGGCCCGCAACTACAACCAGACGGTTTACTACCACCGCCTCGGCACGCCGCAGTCGGCCGACGAGGTGGTGTTCGCGACGCCCGACCATCCCGAGCGCGGGCACGGGATCAGCGTCAGCGACGATGGCCGCTGGGGCTTCATCATCAGTTCGCTGGGCACGGACAGCAAGTACGAAGTGCATGTGATCGACCTTGCCGCGCGCGGCTCGCAGGGGTGGCGGGCGCGGCCGCTCGTCACAGGCTTCGAGAACGCATGGACGCCCAACGGCACCGTGGGCAGCACGGCCTATTTCGTGACCGACAAGGACGCGCCGAAGTCCCGCATCGTCGCCACCGACCTTGCGGCCGCCACCCCGGTGTGGCGGGAAGTCGTGGCGCAGACGGATCAGCCGATCGCCGGCGCCTCCCACATCGGCGACAAGCTGATCGTGCAGTACCTTCGGGACGCGGCGTCGCGCGCGATCATCACCGACCTTGACGGGCGCCTGCTGCGCGAGATCGAAATGGCCGGTCTCGGCAGCGCGGGCGGCTTCATCGGCAAGGCGGGCGATCCCGAAACCTTCTACGCCTTCTCCAGCTTCAACCGGCCGGCGACCATCTACCGTCTCAACGTGGACACGGGAGAGACCCAGACCTTCGCGGCGCCGAAGCTGACCTTCGACCCGGACCGCTACATCGTCGAGCAGGTGTTCTACACCTCGAAGGACGGAACGCGGGTGCCGATGTTCATCGTGCGGCAGAAGGATGCGGCACAACGCAACCAGGCGGCTCCGACGCTGCTTTACGGGTATGGCGGCTTCGACATTTCGCTCACCCCGAGCTTTTCCGCCACCCGTATGGCGTGGCTGGAGGCTGGCGGCACCTATGCCCTCGCCAACATCCGCGGCGGGGGCGAATACGGCAAGGCGTGGCACGATGGCGGGCGGCTTGCCAACAAGCAGAACGTTTTCGACGACTTCATCGCCGCGGGCGAATTCCTGAAGGCCAACGGCTACACGACGCCCAACGGTCTGGCGATCCAGGGCGGATCGAATGGCGGGCTGCTGGTGGGCGCCGTCGTGAACCAGCGGCCCGACCTGATCGACGCCGCCAACGCCGCGGTCGGTGTCATGGACATGCTTCGCTTCGACCAGTTCACCGCAGGGCGGTACTGGGTCGACGATTACGGCTATCCCTCGCGCGAAAGCGACTGGCGCGTGCTGCGGGCTTACTCGCCGCTGCACAACATCCGCGCCGGTGTCGAGTATCCGGCGATGCTGGTGACAACCGCAGACACGGACGACCGCGTCGTGCCCGGCCACAGCTTCAAGTACACCGCGGCGCTGCAGGCCGCCGGGGTCGGCTCGCAGCCCCAGCTGATCCGCGTCGAGACCCGTGCCGGCCATGGTTCGGGCAAGCCGACGGACAAGCTGATCCAGGAATATGCGGACATCCTGACCTTCCTCGGGCACCACACGGGTCTGCGCGTGCCGCCTGCGGGGCAGTGACGTTCATTGTGGCGACCCTAAGGATGAACAAGGCCTGTCCTCAAGGTTCAGCCTTGGCCTAGAACGACTTTGCTATTCCCGCTCCGGGACGCAGCCCTGTCTGGGTTCCGGAGCAAGGAGGCAAAGACGATGAACGGCTTGAGCAAGAGGCTGAGTGCGGCGGTGGCGGCAGGATCGGTGATGCTGGCGGCGGCAGCGCCGGCTGCTGCGCAGGACCGTTGGCGCGACTACGAACACGAGCGCGCGCGCAACAGCATCAGCGCGGGCGAGATCATCGCCGGTGCGGTGGTGCTGGGCGGGCTGGCGGCGGTGATCTCGGCGGCGAGCCGCGACCGCTATGACCGGCGCTACGATGATCGCTACGGCTACCGGTTCGACAATCCCCGTCAGGCGGTGGAGCAATGCGTGCGCGCCGCGCAGATCGACGCGCGTCGGGCCGGCTACCGCTACGCCGAGGTCACGCACATCAACAACGTCAATCGCACCCGCCGCGGTCTGGAGGTGAACGGGCGCCTGCGGGTCGAGGACACCCGCGGCTACGGCTATGGACACGGGCGCGACGACTGGCGCGGATCGGACCGTCGCGGCTTCTCGGACAACGGGCGGTTCACCTGCCTCGTCGATGGTGGCCGGGTGCGGGGCATCAACTACCGGAGCATCCGCGGCCTCAGCTGAACAGGCGGTGCCGGACGCAGACCTGTTCCCGGCACGCGCTCTTTCAGGGTCTAGCCGATTCTGAACGAGCGCGGCGCCGGAACAGGAGCGCCGTTCCGACAAGGACGGCCACGAAGGCGAGGGCGGCGAAGACGATCAGAACCGGGTGGTGCGTGGCCTCGCGGCCTCGCAGGTCCATGATGTGCAGCCCCCACATGATATCGAAGACCCGCCAGAAGCGTGTGCGGATCGCCTCGATGGCACCTGTCTGCTCGCCCACATAGACGCGCGTGCCATCGCTGAACCTCACCTGCCACGCCGGCATGGGGCGGCGGAAATCGAGCGGCGCGGAGTCGGCCGGGAACAGGCGGGCGGACACGATCTCCCTGCCGCCCCTGATACCCTGCGCCGCGATGGCGCGCGCCGCCGCCTCATCAATGCCGGGAAGCGGCGCGCCGTCGAGGCGGTAACGCTGCGCCGGCCCGTGCGGCGGGCGGAGCAGCACCACCGTCTGCCCATGCTGAACGCGCACCGTCGCCTCCGCGACCGGTCCGGCCGCCGCCGGGACGACGAGCGTGAGCGGCTCGCCGGCCGGCAGAATCTCGCTCCGCCCCTCGGCCCGCAGGTGCTCTCCGCGCACCTCCTCGATCGGGCGCGACACCATGACCAGACCGCTCAGCGTCCACAGCAGCAGCGGCACCGCCACCAGCCACCCGAGCCAGATGTGCCAGCGGGCAAGACGGCGCACGGCGCGCGGGTCCTCAGGACTTGGCGAAAAGCTGCGCCGGATCCGCGAACGCCTTGATCTCGATCGCATTGCCGGATGGATCGCGGAAGAACATCGTCGCCTGCTCTCCCGTCTGACCGCGGAAGCGGATGTGCGGCTCGATCTCGAAGGCGATCCGGTGCGCTCTCAGCCGTTCCGCCAGCGCGTCCCATTCCTCCATGGCGAGCACCACGCCGAAATGCGGCACCGGCACGGCGTGTCCATCCACGGCGTTCGCCGCCACGTCGCCTCTCGGAGGCGAGAGGTGAGCGACGATCTGGTGCCCGTGAAAATCGAAGTCGATCCACTCGGCGCTCGACCGGCCTTCGGCGCAGCCCATCACGTCGCCCCAGAAACGCCGTGCCGCGGCAAGGTCATGCACCGGAAAGGCGAGGTGAAAGGGAGGCCGCTCCATCAGATGTGGATCGGCTTGCCCTGCACCGCCATCGCCGCCTCTTTCAGCGCTTCCGAGTGGGTCGGGTGGGCGTGGCAGGTGTAGGCGATGTCCTCGGACGTCGCGCCGAACTCCATGGCCTGCGCGGCCTGCGCGATCATCGTGCCGGCGAGCGAGTTGATGATCCACACGCCGAGCACACGGTCGCTGTCCGCCTCGGCAATGACCTTGACGAAGCCGTCCGTGTCGCGGTTCGCCTTGGCGCGGCTGTTGGCCATCATCGGGAACTTGCCCACCTTGACCGCGTGGCCGTTCGCCTTGGCCTCCTCCTCGGTCAGGCCGACACCGGCGATTTCGGGGCTTGTGTACACGACTGACGGGATAACCGCATGGTTCACGATGCCCGTCTGCCCGGCGATGTTTTCGGCCACGGCGATGCCTTCGTCTTCGGCCTTGTGCGCCAGCATGGGGCCGGGCACCACATCGCCGATCGCCCACACGCCGTCAACGGCGGTGCGGAAGTCGTGATCGGTCTCGATCTGGCCGCGGCTGTTCGTGGCAAGGCCGATCGAGTCGAGGTTCAGCCCCTCGGTGTGGGGGCGCCGCCCGATGGCGACGAGCACGTGGCTGGCCTCCAGCGTCTCCTGCGTCCCGCCCGCCGCAGGCTCAAGCGTCAGCGTGACTCCGTTCTCGCCTTCCCGTGCGCCCGTGACCTTGGTCGCGAGACGCAGTTCCATGCCCTGTTTCCTGAAGATCTTTGCCGCTTCCTTGCGGACATCGCCGTCCATGCCCGGCAGCAGCTGGTCGAGATACTCGACGACCGTGACCCGCGCGCCGAGCCG
The DNA here is from genome assembly GCA_004331795.1 of Erythrobacteraceae bacterium CFH 75059. GTDB lineage: Bacteria > Pseudomonadota > Alphaproteobacteria > Sphingomonadales > Sphingomonadaceae > Qipengyuania_B > Qipengyuania_B thermophila. Next base: position 828,056 of record SJSR01000002.1, on the reverse strand, counting down.
CCGCCACACGCTGCCGAGTTCGAGGCCGATCACCCCGCCGCCGATCACCACCAGATGATCAGGCACCTCGGGGAGAGCGAGCGCGCCCGTGCTGTCGACGATGCGCAGCTTCTCGTTGTCGACCGGAACGCCCGGCAGCGGCGTGACGCTGGAACCGGTGGCGATGACAATGTCGCGCGCGGACACCGTCTGATCGCCCACACGCACCGTGTGCGCGCCCTCGAACGCGGCATGGCCCTTGAGCCAGGTGACCTTGTTCTTCTTGAACAGGAACTCGATGCCGCCGGTCAGCTCGCCCACGGCCTTGCGCTTCTCGGCCTGCATCGCGTCGAGATCGAGTTCCACCTGCGCCTTGATGCCCCAGGTGGCAAAATGGCCGTGCGCCGCCTCCTCGAACAGCTCAGAGCCGTGCAGCAGCGCCTTGGACGGGATGCAGCCCACATTGAGGCAAGTGCCGCCGAGCGTGTCGCGGCTTTCGGCGCAGGCGGTCCGCAGGCCAAGCTGCGCAGCGCGGATGGCGGCCACATAGCCCCCCGGTCCGGCACCGATCACCAGCACGTCGTAGTCGAAATCCTGTTCAGCCATGCCTGTCACGCCGGCGGGCGCCGGCTTCTCCTTCACGTGTCCACGGAACGCGCGCGCCTGCGCGCCTGTGCGTGACCTAGGCGCTTAGAGATCGATCAGCAACCGGGTGGGATCCTCGATCGCGTCCTTGATGATCTTGAGCGCCGTGACCGCCTCCCGCCCGTCGATCAGGCGGTGGTCGTAGCTGAGGGCCAGATACATCATCGGCCGCACCACCACCTGGCCGTCGCGCACGACCGGACGGTCCTCGATCCGGTGGAGGCCGAGAACCGCGCTCTGCGGCGGGTTGATGATGGGCGTCGACATCAGCGAGCCGAACACCCCGCCATTGGAAATGGTGAAGGTGCCGCCGCGCATATCGTCCATGGTCAGCGCGCCGTTCTTCGCCCGCGCGCCGAAATCGGCGATGTCCTTCTCGATCTGGGCGAAGCTCTTGCGATCGGCGTCGCGCACCACCGGCACGACCAGCCCACCCGGTGCGCTGACCGCGACCGAGATGTCGACATAGTCGTGATAGACGATCTCCTCGCCATCGATGTAGGCATTGACCGCCGGCACGTCCTTGAGCGCCAGGCACGCCGCCTTGGCGAAGAAGCCCATGAAGCCCAGCCGCACCTCGTGCTTCTTGGCGAACAAATCCTTGTAGCGGTTGCGCGCGTCGATGACGGCGCTCATGTCGCAGTCGTTGAAGGTGGTGAGCAGGGCGGCCGTGTCCTGCGCCGACTTCAGCCGCCGGGCGATCGTCTGGCGCATGCGCGTCATGCGCACGCGTTCCTCGCGACGCTCGCCGGTCGCGGCGGATGGGGGAGAAGGCGCCTCGGCGGCTTCGCTCGCGCGCGCGGCGGCGGCGATGTCCTCCTTGGTCAGCCGGCCGCCACGACCCGTGCCCGCAACCGTCGCCGGATCGACGCCCGTTTCCTGCACGGCGCGGCGCACCGACGGGGACAGCACCGGAGCCGCATCGGCCGCCCGCGTTGCGGCCGAAGGCTGCGCCTTGCCGGCACCGGGTTCCGCCGCACGAGGCTTTTCTTCCGTCGCGCCTTCCGACGTGGCCGGCGCGCGTCCGGCCGGAGCGGCTCCTGCGCCGCCCTCGGCAACGGTCGCGATCACCGCGCCGACCTGAACGGTTTTGCCCACGCCGACCCGCTGCTCCTCCAGGACGCCGGCGACGGGGGAGGGCACCTCGACCGCGACCTTGTCCGTTTCGAGGCTGACGATCGGCTCGTCCACGGCCACGGCATCGCCGGGCTGCTTCAGCCATTCGGCGATGGTGCCTTCCGTCACCGATTCGCCCAGCGCGGGCACCTTGATCTCAGTCGACATGCAGCAGCCCCAGACTGTTCCGTTCCTTCACCGCGCCTCCTTAAGGCCCAGCGCCTCGGCGACAAGGGCTTCCTGCTGCGCCTGGTGGCGTTTGGCATAGCCGGTGGCGGGGGAGGCGGCCGCGTCCCGCCCGGCATAGACGGGGCGCAGGGCGGCGTGGCCCGCCGCGTGCGCGGCCTGCTCGATCAGGCGGTCGACGAAGGTCCACGCGCCGCCATTGGCCGGCTCCTCCTGGCACCAGACGATCTCCTGCAGCCCTGTCATCCGCGCCAGGCGCTTGGCGAGCGGTTCGCCGGGGAAGGGATAAAGCTGCTCGAGCCGGACGATGGACACGTCCCGCAGATCCTCCTCGTCGCGCCGCTGCATGAGATCGTAGGCGACCTTGCCCGAGCACAGCACGAGGCGGCGCACCTGCGCGTCGGGAATGTCGCGCACGTCGCTGACGATGCGGCGGAAGTGACTTTCGCCCAGGAATTCCTCCGCCGACGAGCGCGCCTGCGGCAGGCGCAGCAGGCTCTTGGGGGTCATGATGACGAGCGGCTTGCGGAACGGACGGAGCATCTGACGCCGCAGGACATGGAAGTAGTTCGACGGCACGGTGATGTTGCACACCTGCAGATTGTCCTCCGCGCACAGCTGCAGGAACCGTTCCAGCCGGGCGGAGGAGTGCTCCGGCCCCTGTCCCTCGTAGCCGTGGGGCAGCAGCATCACCAGACCGTTGGCGCGGAGCCACTTCGACTCGCCGCTGGCGACGAACTGGTCGATCATGATCTGCGCGCCGTTCGCGAAGTCGCCGAACTGCGCCTCCCACAGCACCAGCGTCTTGGGATCGGCCATGGCGAAGCCGTACTCGAACCCGAGCACGCCGTATTCGGACAGCGGGCTGTCATAGACCTCGAACCGGCCGCCCTCGATCGCCGCGAGCGGCACGAAGCGCGTCTCGTTGACTTGGTCGTGCCAGACCGCGTGCCGCTGCGAGAACGTCCCCCGGCCGGAATCCTGCCCTGACAGGCGCACGCCGTATCCTTCCGCGACGAGGCTGCCGAAGGCCAGCGCCTCCGCCGTCGCCCAGTCGATCCCTTCGCCGGTGGCGAACATCTCGCGCTTGGCGTCGATCACCCGGCCCAGCGTCCGGTGGATGTTCAGCCCTTCGGGCACGGTCGTCAGCACCCGGCCCAGCCGGTCGAACAGCTCGCGATCGATGGCGGTGTCGACATTGCGGCGGGCCGTTTCGGGGTCGGCCGGCTTGCTCAGTCCCGACCAGCGGCCGCCGAACCAGTCCGCCTCGTTGGCGCGGTAGTCGGCCGACGCGGCGAACTCCTCGTTCAGCCGCGCCGTGAACTCGTCGACGCAGGCCTGCGCGAAGCTCTCGTCGATGACACCCTCCGCGATCAGCCGCTGGCTGTAGAGCGCGCTGACCTTGGGATGGCGGCGGATGGCGTCGTACATCACCGGCTGGGTGAAGCCCGGCTCGTCGCCCTCGTTGTGACCGAAGCGGCGATAGCACCACATGTCGATCACGATGTCGCGCCCGAACTTCTGCCGGTATTCGACGGCCAGCTTGCAGGCGAAGGTGACGGCCTCGGGGTCGTCGCCGTTGACGTGCAGGATCGGCGCCTGAACGCCCTTCGCCACGTCGGACGGGTAGGGCGAGGAACGGGCGAACTGCGGCGAGGTGGTGAAGCCGATCTGGTTGTTGATGATGAAGTGGATGCAGCCGCCGGTGTTGTAGCCCTTCACGCCCGAAAAGCCGAGGCATTCCCACACGATGCCCTGTCCGGCGAACGCGGCGTCGCCATGGATCAGCACGGGCAGCACCTGGCTGTGGCGCGTCAGGTCGTCGCGGAACGCCTGCTCCGCCCGCGCCTTGCCCAGCACCACGGGATTGACCGCCTCGAGGTGCGAGGGATTGGGCACGAGGCTCATGTGCACCTCGATGCCCTCGAAGGCGCGGTCGGTGCTGGTGCCGAGGTGATACTTGACGTCCCCGGACCCGCCCACATCCTCGGGATTGGCGCTGCCGCCCTGGAATTCGTGGAAGATCACGCGGTAGGGCTTGGCCATGACATTGGCGAGGACGTTGAGCCGCCCGCGATGCGCCATGCCGTAGATGATCTCGCGCACGCCGGCCTGGCCGCCGTGCTTGATCACCGCCTCCAGCGCCGGGATCATGCTTTCCCCGCCATCGAGTCCGAAGCGCTTGGTGCCAACATATTTGCGGCCGAGGAAATTCTCGAATTCCTCCCCCCGGATCACGGCCGACAGGATCGCCCGCTTGCCTTCGGGGGTGAACTGGATCGTCTCCTCCGGGCTTTCGAAGCGGTCCTGGAGGAAGCGCCGCTCCTCCACATCCGCGATGTGCATGTATTCCAGCCCGACCTTGCCGCAGTAGTCCCGGCGCAGCAGGTCGCACAGCTCGCGCGGCGTGACCCAGTCGCGCCCGAGATTGCCGCCGACATAGACTTCCCGGTCGAGCGCGTCGGGGCCGAAATGCCATTCCAGCTTGAGATCGTCGGGCAGCTCGCGCCGGGCAAGACCGAGCGGATCGAGATCCGCCGCAAGGTGGCCGCGCACCCGATAGGTGCGGATCATCAGCATCGCGCGGATCGAGTCGTCCGCCGCCTGCACCAGCGCCTGCCGGTCGAGCGGCCTGCCGGAGGCGGCGGCGGCCTTCTCGACCGCCAGCGTCATCGCCGTCGGATCAAGCGCGCGCGCCAGATCGTCCGCGTCAGGTCCATCAAGCGGCCAACGCGGATTGGCCCAGGACGGCCCGCGCGGAGCCGCTTCCTGGTCGGTGAACTCAGGCAGAAAGCCGTGCGCCTCGTGTCCCATACAACTCCTCGCCGTCAGCGCGCGCGCATCCGCACCCCTGCGGTCACACCAGCTCTTTCAACAGAGCGTCCAGCGTGGTGCCCAGTTCCGAGGGCGACTGCGCGACGCGGATGCCGGCATCTTCCATCGCGGCGATCTTGTCCTCCGCGCCGCCCTGGCCGCCCGACACGATCGCGCCGGCGTGCCCCATGCGGCGTCCCGGAGGCGCGGTGCGGCCGGCGATGAAGCCGACCATCGGCTTGGAGCGGCCCTTGGCGCGCTGTTCCTTGATGAAGGCGGCCGCCTCCTCTTCCGCGGAGCCGCCGATCTCGCCGATCATGATGATCGACTTGGTCTCGTCGTCCGACAGGAACAGGTCGAGCACGTCGATGAAGTTGGTGCCGTTCACCGGGTCGCCGCCGATGCCGACGGCCGTGGACTGGCCGAGGCCGACGGCCGTGGTCTGGTGCACCGCCTCGTAAGTCAGCGTGCCCGAGCGCGAGACGACGCCCACGCTGCCTTTCTTGAAGATGGAGCCGGGCATGATGCCGATCTTGCACTCGCCCGGCGTCAGCACGCCGGGACAGTTCGGGCCGATCAGGCGCGACTTGGAGCCGGTCAGCGCCCGCTTCACCCGCACCATGTCGAGCACGGGGATGCCTTCGGTGATCGTCACGATCAGCGGAATCTCCGCATCGATCGCCTCGAGGATCGAGTCCGCGGCGAAGGGCGGCGGGACGTAGATCACGGATGCCGTCGCGCCGGTTTCCGCCTTTGCCTCGCGCACGGTGTTGAACACCGGCAGGCCGAGATGGGTGGTGCCCCCTTTGCCCGGCGTCACCCCCGCCACCATCTGCGTTCCGTAGTCGAGCGCCTGCTGAGTGTGGAAGGTGCCGGTTTCCCCGGTCATCCCCTGGGTGATGACCTTGGTGTTCTTGTCGACGAGGATGGACATTCAATGCTTCCTTCGATGATACTTGGCGATCCAGACAATCACGCAAACTCTTGGGGTCAGGAACAAGCGGAAGACGGCAAGAAGAGAAAGGGCGGCTTCATGCGTCGGCGTCGCGCATTTGCACCGTCGCTGCGCGAACCCGCTCCGATTTCGAAGACTCGAGCCGACACCTGTCCTCACGCCAGCGCGCTGTCCATCCCTCTGCAAGCCACCAGCAGTTCCTCGACCGCATCGGTCGAAACCTTGAGGTTCGCCTTCTCCTCGTCCGACAGGGCGATCTCGACCACCTCCTCGATGCCGTTTGCGCCGATCACCGCCGGGACGCCGACATAGAGGCCGTCGAGGCCATACTTGCCCTCGACATAGGCCGCCACGGGGAGGATGCGCTTCTGGTCGCCCAGATACGCTTCGGCCATGGCGATGGCGCTGGTGGCGGGGGCGTAATAGGCGCTGCCGGTCTTGAGCAGGCCGACGATCTCGCCGCCGCCGTTGCGGGTGCGCTTGACGATCTCGTCGAGCTTGGCCTGCGAGGAGCGGCCCTGCTTGACGAGGTCGCCCACCGGGATGCCGCTGATGGTGGAGTAGGACAGCACCGGCACCATCGTGTCGCCATGTCCGCCCAGCACGAAGGCGTTGACGTCCTTCACGCTGACCCCGAATTCCCAGGCGAGGAAGGTCGCAAACCGCGCGCTGTCGAGCACGCCGGCCATGCCGACCACCTTGTTGTGCGGCAGGCCGGAATATTCGCGGAGCGCCCAGACCATCGCGTCCAGCGGATTGGTGATGCAGATCACAAAGGCGTCGGGACAGTTGTCGCGGATGCCTTCGCCAACGGCCTTCATCACCTTGAGGTTGATGCCGAGCAGGTCGTCCCGGCTCATCCCCGGCTTGCGGGGGACCCCGGCAGTGACGATCACCACATCCGCCCCGGCAATGTCGGCGTAGTCGTTCGTGCCGGTGATCTTCGCGTCGAACCCTTCGACAGGGCCGCATTGCGCCAGGTCCAGCGCCTTGCCCTGAGGCACGCCTTCCGCGATGTCGAACAGGACGATGTCGCCCATTTCCTTCTTCGCGGCGAGATGGGCGAGGGTGCCGCCGATCATGCCGGCGCCGACCAGGGCGATCTTGCGGCGGCCGCGGGTGGTGCTCATGTGTCCGTGATCCTTTGCGTCAGTGGCGCCGATCCCGTGCGGCCGCGCTGCCGGTCGGAACTGCGCAAGCGGCACGGAGACGGCGCGCGATGATCGGTCGTCGTCCTGCGGGCGACTAGGCGGGGCAACAGGCGATTGCAACCTCCTTGCCGCCGCTTTGCGCCGACACCGTCGCCGGCGCAGCGGCCCCGTCATCCTCGCCCCGGCTCGCGCCCGAACAGCGAGACCGGCAGGCAAGGGCCGCGCGCCTGGTTGGCGGGACCGGAACCCGCGGGTCCGACCGCACCGGACGCAGGGCTGCCGCGGCCGGTCGGGCAGCGGCACGAGGCCGCGGCGGCCGGGAGACGCTGCGAAAGGCGAGCTTCGTCCTCGTCCCGCATCGGCAGCAGGAGCGCCGCACCCTCTGCGCCGTCGCCCCCGCCCGCGTCCGGCACGAGATCGAGGCCGAGCCGTGCGGCCGCGCTGGCCGCCTCCTGCGCGAGCCGTTGATGGAGCAGGGGCAGCAATCCGGCACTTTGCGCCGCGGCATGCAGCCCGGCCGGCGACGCGCTGCCGCCGGCGCCGAGCCAGTGCAGCCGGGCCGCGAATCGTGGCCGGCCCGCCACTCCTCGGGACGGAAGGGCCTGGATGAAGAGGGCCACGCCTCCCGCCGCCCCGGACAGGCTTTGCTCCAGCATTCGCGCCGTCTGCGCCCCGGCGCCGTCATTGCCGGGCAGGGACAGCGGCAGGGAATGGGTGCTCAGCGCGGCCGTGAGGCAGCCGCCGCGCAGCATCGAGCCGCCATAGGCCGCGCGAACCGGGCGGGTGCGCGCCTGCCCCGCGGTGTCCGCCTCCCCGGTCATGGCCGTCTCCTCCCGCCGCGTGTTTCCCTCTGAACGGCGTGCCGGGCGGCGCGCAGATCCGGATCATCACCTGCCTTGCCAGCAGCCAGTCGCATGCTTATGCACCGCCGCGTCGCAGGTGTCCGCCGCGAGGCGGGCGCAAGAGGGAAGCGGCGAGGGGCGCACCGCCCCGATGCCGCGCTGCCCCCGCAACTGAGACCGGCGAGCGCCGCCTCGATGGACCACTGTTCCCGCTTCGGCGGAACGGGAAGGTGAGGCGGAGGCGTTGACCCGGCGAGCCAGGAGACCTGCCTGCGACAGCTGTTCGGCCGCGGGCGGGGTGTACCGGGGCAAACGGGTCTGAAGCGTGTCCGGTCGTGTTCGGCCGCGGCAGGCTCACCGTCATGAGCGGCGCATTCGTTCGTGATGGAGAAGCCTGTGTCCAGATTCCCGCTTTTCGCCCTCCCGCTGGTGCTCGCGCCGGGCGCCGCCCTCGCGCAGCAGTCCGACGCGGGCGATGCCGCCCTAGAGGAGCTGCTGCGCCGCCAGGACGCGGCGGCCGAGACGCCGCCACCCGCGCCGCCGGCGTCCTTCCCGGCGTCCCGACAGGCCGCTGAAAGTCCGGTCATCACCGTCACCGCGCGGGGTCTGCCCTCGACCCTCGCCTCGAGCGGACAGGCCGTGACCGTGCTGGAGCGGGACGAGATCGACGCGGTTCAGGGCGCGGACATCGTGCGCGTGCTGCGCCGCGTTCCGGCCGTCACCGCCAGCCGCAGCGGCCCGGTCGGCGCCTTCACCAGTCTCAGCGTGCGCGGCGCGCCGGGCGATCAGCTGCTGGTGCTCGTCGACGGCGTGCCGGTGCGCGACGTGGCGGCGCCGGCGGGCGGATTCGACTTCGGCACCCTTGTTCCCGGAACGATCGGCCGGATCGAGCTGCTGCGGGGCGCCAACAGCGTCATCTGGGGTTCGAGCGCCATGGCCGGGGTAATGGAGATTACCACCCGCACCGGCCCCGGCCTGTCCGCGAGCGCCGAGTACGGCAGCCGCGACACTGCGCTGGTGCAGGCGCGCGCGGGCCTTCAGACCGGGTCCCTGTCGGCGGGCGTGGCGGGATCCTGGGCGCGAAGCGACGGCTTCTCCGCCGCGGCTGCGGGGACGGAGCCGGACGGCTTCTCCCAGCGCGCCGTGGCCGGCACCGCGACCCTCGAGCTGTCGCCCACGCTGGAGCTGTTTGCCCAGGGGCGGCTCGCCCGCGGGCGGCTCGGCATCGACGGCTTCCCCGCACCCGCCTTCACCCTTGCCGACACGGACGAGGTTCAGCGGACGACTCAGCGCTCGGGCACGATCGGGGCAAGCCATTACGGCACCGACCTCACCGTGCAGGTGAGCTACGCCGCCGCCCACACCGGCCGCGTCAACCGCGCCGGGCAGGCGGATTCCGCGACGCTGTTCGCCAGCACCGGCGAGAGCGACCGCCTGCTGCTGCGCGGCGAGTATCGGCTCATCGGCGGGCTGGGACTGGCGTTCGGCGCAGAGCGCGAGTGGTCGCGCTACCGGACGCAGTTCGATGCCGGCGCGCGCACGGCCATCACCGGCGCCTATGTGCAGGCGGGCTGGGTGCTGGGGGCGCTGGCGGCGCACGCCGGGGTGCGGCTGGACGACCACCGCCGCTTCGGCCGGGCATGGAGCTTCGGCGGCGATGTTGCCTACCGCCTGTCGCCGGACTGGCGCGTGCGGGCGAGCGCGGGCGAGGGGTTCAAGGCGCCGACGCTGTTCCAGCTGTTCTCCGCCTTCGGCAACCCGGCTCTCCTGCCCGAGCGTTCGACCAGCTACGACCTCGCGCTGGAACATGGCCGCGCGGACGGCCCGTTCTTCGCCTCCGCCGGCGTGTGGCGGCGTGACGCGGCCGATCTCATCACCTTCGCCTCGTGCACGAGCTTCGACCCGCCGCTGTGCGCCACCCGTCCGTTCGGCAGCTACCGCAACACCGCCCGCACCCGGGCGCAGGGTGTGGAGCTGCAGCTGCAGGCGCGCCCCGCAGCCGCGCTTTCTCTCGGCGCGGTCTATGCCTTCACCGATGCGGTGGAGCGGCCGGACGGGGCGCCGGACAGGACGCCGCGCCTCGCGCGCCAGCCCCGCCATGCGCTGACGGCCTTTGCCGACTGGACGGCGCCCGGCGGTCTTACCTTTAGCGGAGACGTCCGGCTGGTCGGGGACAGCTTCGACGATGCGCGCAACGCGGTCCGGCTCGACGGCTACGCGCTGGTGGACCTGCGCGCCAGCCTGCCGCTCACCGGCACGGTGGAGCTGTTCGGGCGGGTGGAGAACCTGTTCGATGCCGCCAATGTCACGGTGGCGGGCTACAACGGCACGCCGCGCGGCGTGTTCGCCGGAGTGCGGCTGCGCCGGTGAGCGGGCGGCGTCACCCCGGTGCGGCGTTGCTGGGGCCGGTTCTTGCCGCCGCCTGCGCGGTGACCGCCTGTGCCCCGCCCCTTGAGGTGCCGCCCTCCGGCACGGCGCAGCCCCCCGCGATCGTCAGCCTCAATCCGTGCCTCGACGCGATCGTGGTGGAGGTCGCGGCGCCGGCGCAGGTGCGGGCGCTGTCGCGCTGGAGCGCCGATCCGGCGACAAGCTCGCTCGCCCCGGACGCGGCGCGGCGCCATGTCTTCGTGTCGGGGTCGGCAGAGGAGGTGCTGGCGCTGCGGCCGCGCCTCGTCCTCGCCAGCACCTACACCGATCCCGCCACGGTGGACGCGCTGCGGCGGCTGGGCATCCGGGTGGAGACCTTCGGCATCGCCGGCAGCATCGACGAGAACATCGCGCAGGTGCGGCGCATCGCGGCGCTCGCCGGTCAGGTTCCTGCCGGTGAGCGGCTGGTGGCGCGGATGCACGCGGCGCTGGCCGCTGCGGCGCCGCCACCGGGAGCGCCGCCGCTCGACACCGTGCTGTGGCAGCCGGGCGGCATCGTGCCGGGGCGCGGCACGCTGATCGCCGACCTGCTGCGGCGCACCGGCCATGCCGACGGCGCGGCGGCGCGCGGCTACAGCCAGGGCGAGGCCCTGCCGCTCGAGGCGGTGGTGCGCGATCCGCCCCGGCTGCTGCTCGTGGCCGGCCGCGAGGCGGGGCAGCGGCATCCGGTGCTGGCGCGGGTGCCCGGGATGCGCGTCGCAGCGTTCGATCCGGCGCTGCTTCATTGCGGCGGCCCGACGGTGATCCGCGCCGCGGCCCGCCTCGGTGCCGAGCGGCGCCGTCTGCCCGGGGCGCGGCAATGACCCGCGCGGCGGCGGTGTTCGCGGCCGCGCTCGCGATCGCCCTGCCGCTGTCGCTGCTCGCCGGGCGCGGCGGACTGAGTGCGCCCGTGTCCGCGACGGAGCTGCTCATCCTCACCGAACTGCGGCTGCCGCGGGCGGTGCTGGCGGTTTTCGTGGGCGCCGGGCTGGGCATGGCAGGCGCGGCGATGCAGGGCTACCTGCGCAACCCGCTCGCCGATCCGGGGCTGTTCGGCATCGCTCCGGGTGCGGCGCTCGGGGCGGTGACGGCGCTGCTGGCCGGGGCGCCGTGGTGGGCGGTGCCGCCCGCCGCGCTCGCCGGGGCGGCGGCGGCGATGGCGCTGCTGGCGCTCGTCGCCGGCCGCACCCCGCCGGGGCTGGGGCGCGGCATCGCGCTCTTCACCCTGGCCGGGCTGATGATCTCCAGCCTCGCCGGCGCGCTGACCGCACTCGTCATCAGCCTTGCTCCCAACGCCTTCGTGCTGAGCGAGATCGTGATGTGGCTGAACGGCGCGCTCACCGACCGGAGCTGGCGCGAGGTGGCCATCGCCGCCCCGCTGATCCTGTCGGGGTGTGCGCTGCTGCTGCTCACCGCCCGCGCGCTCGACGCGCTGACGCTGGGCGAGGCCGTCGCCCGGTCGCTCGGCGTCGTGCCGGGCCGGCTGCTGTGGCTGCTGGTCGCGGGTGTCGGGCTGACCGTCGGGGCGGGCGTGGCGGTGGCCGGGATCATCGGCTTCGTCGGCCTCATCGTCCCCCATCTCGTCCGCCCGCTGACCGACCGGCGCCCCTCGGCGCTGCTGCTGCCCGCCGCCCTTGCCGGCGGGCTGCTGGTGCTGATCGCCGACACGGCGGTGCGGATCCTGCCGCTGATGGTGGAACTGCGCCTCGGCATCGTGCTCAGCTTCATCGGGGCGCCCTTCTTCCTGTGGCTGCTGCTGCGGCTGCGGAGGGGCTGGGCATGACGCTGGAGGCGCGCGAGCTGAGCGTGCCCGGACGGCTGGAGCGGGTGACGCTGCCGCTGCGCGGCGGGCGGGTGACGGCGATCTGCGGCCCGAACGGGGCAGGCAAGTCGACCCTCCTGCAGGCTCTGGCCGGGTTGCTGCCGCCTGCCGCGGGCACGGTCCTGCTGGACGGCGAGCCGCTCTGCGCCCTCGATCCGCGCCGCCGGGCGCAGGCGGTCGGCTATCTGCCGCAGGGCGCCGAGATCGCGTGGGACGTCACTGTGCGCAGCGTGGTCGCACTGGGCCGCATGCCGCACGGCGACCGGGCGGACGCGCCGGTCGCGGCGGCGCTTGCGGCCATGGACGCGGCGCATCTGGCGGAGCGGCGCGTGCTGACCCTGTCCGGGGGCGAGCGGGCGCGCGTGCTGCTCGCCCGCGTCCTTGCCGGCGAGCCGCGCTGGATCCTCGCGGACGAGCCGCTCGCGGCGCTGGACCTCGCGCACCGCGCCGCCCTGATGCGTCACCTGCGCGCCGCCGCGGAAGGCGGGGCAGGGGTGGTCGTGGTGCTGCACGACCTGGCCGCGGCCATGAACGAGGCCGACGAGGTGGTCGTGCTCGACCGCGGAAGGCTGGTCGTGTCCGGCACGCCGGAGGCCGTGCTCAGCCCGGGCCTCATCGCCCGCGTGTGGCACCATGATGCGGTGTGGATCGGAGAGGCGGGGCACCGGGCACTGGTGGGCCGCTGACGGGTTCTTCCGCCATGGACCGGAGCGCGCTTGAACAGCGGTGGTTCGCATTGACGCGCACGGTCATGCCCGCGCTCGCCGCCGGGCGCGGCTGGCCGGTGCGCTTCGACCATTGTTTCCAGCGCATCCTGCTCGACAATGCGGCAGGCGGGCCGTGGCGCGAGCAGGTGGCGCCGCCCGCCTGGCGCAATGCCAGCGACGCGCTGCTCGCCCGGGCCGTCGCGCTGGGCGAAGGGGCGGTGGCCGGCTCGGTCGATCTCGCCGCGCTCAACCAGGCCTCGCTGCGCTGGCGAGGCCGGCTCCGCCCCGTGCACCCGGCGCGGGGCGGCTGAGGCTCAGCGGGGAGCCTGCTCTCCGGTCAGCCCGCGCGCTTCCAGCAACGGCCGCACGTTCGGCTCGCGGCCGGTGAAGTTCCGGTACATCTCGAGGTAGTCCATCGTGCCGCCGCGGCTCAGCACGGTGTCGCGCCACCGCTGTCCGTTGGCCCGCGTCAGCCCGCCGTTCTGCCGCAGCCACTCGCGGCTGTCGTGGTCGAGCATCTGCGTCCAGAGGTAGGAGTAGTAGCCGGCGCTGTAGCCTTCCGGGCTGGAGAAGATGTGGTTGAAGTAGTTGGACCGGTAGCGCGGCGGCACCAGCTCCGTCTCCAGCCCCAGCTCGGCCAGCGCCTGCCGCTCGAAAGCGTCGACCTGCTCGGGCGTGGTGATCGCCGCCGCCTGCTCCGGCGACAGCGCGTGCCAGCGCATGTCGAGCAGCGCCGCGGCCACCACTTCGCCGAAGTCGTAGCCCTGGTTGAAGCGGCCGGCTTCCTCGATCCGCCGGATGAGATCGGCCGGGATCGGCTGGCCGGTCTGGTAGTGGCGGGCGTAGTTGGCGAGGATGGCCGGGTCGGTCGCCGGCATCTCGAACAGCTGGCTGGGGTATTCCACGAAGTCGCGCGCCGTCGCCGTGCCCGAGATGCTGGCGTAGCGCTGATCGGCGAAGAAGCCGTGGAGCGCGTGGCCGAACTCGTGGAACATGGTCACGACGTTGTCGAACGAGACGAGCTGCGGCTCTCCCTCGGGCGCCTTGGGGATGTTGAGGACGTTGTAGATGACCGGTTTCGTGCCGAGCAGATGGCTCTGGTCGACAAAGTTGCTCATCCACGCCCCGCCGCGCTTCGAGGGACGCTGATACGGGTCGAAGTAGAAGATGCCCAGCTCGCTGCCGTCCTGGTCGAAGACCGTGTAGGTCGACACGTCCGGATGATAGACGGGCAGGTCCGTGCGCTTGGCGAAGGTCAGCCCGAACATCTGGTTGGCGGCGTGAAAGACGCCGTTCTCCAGCACCGAGTTGATCTCGAAATAGGGGCGCACGGCGTTGTCGTCGATGCTGTACCGCTCGCGCCGGACCATCTCGGCATAGCGGTACCAGTCCCACGGCTGCACCGTGAAGTTGCCGCCGGTCTGGCGGATCTTCTCGTTGAGCACGCCGGCCTCGCGCCGCTGGGTCGCGGCGATTGCGGGCACCATCTGGTTCATGAACGCCAGCGCCGCCTGCGGCTCGCGCACCATGCGGTCGAACATGACGTAGCTGGCCCAGTCGCGCTCGCCGAACAGCGCCGCCTTCTGTGCCCGGAGCTGCGCGATGCGGGCAATCAGCGCGCGGGTGTCGTTCGGCCCGCCCTGATCGGCGCGGTTGACGCTCGCCCGGTGGACGCGTTCGCGCAGGGCGCGGTTCTCCAGATTGGGCAGGATGGGCTGCTGCGTCGTGTTCTGCAGCGCGAGCACATAGCGGCCTGCAAGACCGCGCTCCTGCGCCGCCGTCGCCGCGGCGGCGATCTCCGCCTCGGTGAGACCGGCAAGCTGCGCCCGATCCTCCACCACCACGGCCCGCTCCACCGTGGCCGCGCGCACGCGCTGCGAGAAGTCGGTGGTCAGCGTCGACAGCTCGGCGTTGATGGCGCGCACCTGCTCCTTCTGGGCGTCGGTCAGCTGCGCCCCGGCCTGGACCATGTTCTCGTAGGTGCGCTCGAGCAGACGCAGGCTTTCGCGGTCGAGGTTCAGCGCGGCACGATTGTCATAGACCGCCTTCACCCGCGCGAACAGCTTGGGATCGAGCTGAATCGCGTCGCTGTGGGCGGCGAGCCGCGGGCCGATCTCGGTGTTCACCGCGTCCAGCGTGTCGTTGGTGTGGGCGCCGGTCAGGGCGAAGAACACGGCGGCGACGCGGTTCAGCATCTGCCCGCTGGTCTCCAGCGCGACGATGGTGTTGTCGAAGGTCGGCGCGGCCGGATTGTCGCGGATGCGGGCAATCTCGACATTGTGGGCGCGCATGGCCGTGTCGAACGCGGGGAGGAACTCCTCGTCGCGGATCTGACGGAAGTCGGGCGCGCGCATGGGCAGGGTGCTGGGCCGGGCGAAGTAGCCGGTGGCGCCGACCACCTCCTCGGCCGGACGGGTGTCCGCGGCGGCGGCCGCGGAAGGGTCGGCGGGCCGGGCGATGGCGGTGGCGGTGGCGGTGGTGTCGGTCATGGTGGTGCATCCGGTCAGGGTCAGTCCGGCAAAGGCCAGAGCCGAGGTGCGCGAAAGCAGAAGGCGGGTGAGGGGCATGGGGTCTCCGATGACACGGGGGGCGACACGCCCCGCAGGCGGCGAACACTGTGTGACGCCTAGATGACAAACGCGGTGTGAATGCAAGCTGGCATTTGTGCCGGGCGAGGGCGCCTCAGCCCACGGGGTGCTGTCCGGCCGCAAGATGGCGGCGCAGGCGGACGCCGAGCAGCAGCATCAGCACGCCGCTGACAATCGCCCAGAAGCCGATCACCCACGCCACCGACAGCAGGGTCGCGGCCGGATTGCTCCACAGCAGCCACGTCAGCACGCCGGCAAGGCCGACCTGCAGCGCGCCGGCGGCGATCAGCAGCCACTCGTTGTCGATGCAGCGGCGCAGGCGCCAGGCGCCGGCGATCTGCAGGACACCCTGCACGGCCGCCCATCCGATCACCATGGCAAGGAACATCAGCGCATAGGCCACCGTCCCGAGCAGCGGGAACAGGAGAAAGGCGACGCCGATGAGGATCCCCAGCACGCCCGAAAGGGCCAGCGGCCACCAGCGCGGCTGGTCCGCGCGGGCCCGGCGGATGCCGCTGAGGAGGGTGAAGACCCCGTCCATGAAGCTGAAGGCCGCGAACATCACGGCAAAGGCGAACAGGGCCGGGCCGGGGAACAGCACGGCGAGCACGCCGACGAGCAGCATCAGCACGCCGCGCAGCACGAACCAGCCCCAGTTGCGGGCCGGAAGATCGTCGGGAAGCGGCATCAGGGGCGCGCCGCTGGCGGCACGCGGGATGTGCGCCGCGCTGGCGGGCGTATGGGAGTTGGGAGGAACTGCCTGCATCGCGCGAGGATCCCGCAAGGGCGGGAGAGCGGCGCTACCGCTCTCCCGCGATCAGGGCCGCTAGGCCGGCTCAGCCGCGCGACTCGCCGGCCTGCTCCATGCCGGGCGTGTGATGCTCGCCACCCTCGCCGCCCGGACCGCCCACGCGAGACGAATCCTGGTCGATCAGGGCGTTCTCCGCATCCGATCCGGCGGAGCCGGCGATGCTGCCGCCATCCTTCCCGGACTGCTGTCGGCTGCTGCCCAGCTTGATCTTGCGCCCGGTCTGACGCTCGGCCAGCGGCAGGGTGATGGTCAGCACGCCGTGCTCGAAGTCGGCTTCGATCTTGTCTTCGTCGATGGTGTTGGGCAGCGTGATCCGCCGCTCGAACCGGCCGTAGGACCGCTCGCGATAGCCGGTCTCGCTGTTTTCGCGCTGCGCCTTCTTTTCGCCGGTGAGGATCAGGACGCCGTCCTCGACATGGATGTCGATGTCCTCTTCCTTCACGCCGGGCAGCTCGGCGGTGATCTCCACCCGGCCGTTCTCCTGGTGCACGTCCATCAGCGGCTGGGCCATGGCGGATGCGCCGCCGCTCTGCCCGCCGTCGAGAAGGTTGTCGAACAGCTGGTTCATCTGCCGGTGCAGGTCGAAGATGGAGCCGCCGCCGGACCCAGTGAGGCCGCGCGAGGAGCCGGTGCCAAAGGGCGCTAGATAACGGAATGCCATGAACAGTCTCCCTTGTCTGAACGGGCGACCGCGGGCGGGGATATGCGACCGCGCCGAACGCTCGCCCTCCTTGCCCGTCCAATGCGTGACTGCGTGTCCGGTTCCTGCCGAAGAACTGTCTAAAAACAAGGACATGCGGACGAAAAAGCCCCTCGCAGGGGGCGACCCGCCTAGTTCAGGAGATCGGAGATGTCGTTGTCGCGCCACGGTTCCGGGAGGCTTGCCTGCGGGCAGAAGCGGGCGCTGTTGCTCCAGCCGGAATCCGACGTGCTGGTGAAGCGGTCGTTCGCGGGGATGTCGTAGGTTGTCGTCCTGACCTCGTCCTCGCAGCGTTCGCGCACCTCGAACCGGCGCGCGCCCGTGCGCGCGATGCGGAGCGTCTCGCAGGACGAGCGCGACGCGGACACGCCCTCGCGGGTGACGAGCATCAGCGTGGCGTTCGACGCCTGACCGCACGGCGTGTCGCTGGCGACATAGTAGCCGCGCCGCAGGGGCAGGCTGTCGACCGTCTCTCCCGCCGCGGCAGTTGTCGGGGCGGGCGTTTCGGCTTGCGCGGGCGGAGCCGGTTCTGCCACCGCCGCCGCGTCGGCCGGGGCGGCGGCGCTCACGCCGGACCCGGACGCGTTCGCCGCCCCCGCGAGGTCGACGGGTTCGGACAGCGCGCCGCGGCCGGTTTCGCTTTCGGCCGGCGCGGGTGACCCGCAGCCAGCGGCGAGCGACGCGCCGCTTGCAAGCACGGCGACAGTGAACAGGTGCGTTTTCATGGTGTTCCCCCGGTTGACGGGCGCCGAGCGCAAGACGAGTGCCGCCACCCCGTCAGGGTCATAGCACATCCGGTGCCTGCCCGCACGCCAGGGCCGCCGAGTTGCGGCAGTGACAAGGACGCCTACATCGGCAGGGCGGATGCCGGACGGGCCGCACCTTGACTCTCGCGAACATCACAGGAACACGCTCGCCTCATGGCCTTAACCACGATCTCGGTCCGCGGTGCGCGCGAGCACAATCTGAAGGGCATCGACATCGATCTGCCGCGCGACCGGCTGATCGTGATCACCGGCCTGTCCGGTTCGGGCAAGTCGAGCCTCGCCTTCGACACCATCTACGCCGAGGGGCAGCGGCGCTATGTGGAGTCGCTCAGCGCCTATGCGCGGCAGTTCCTCGAGATGATGCAGAAGCCGGATGTCGAACACATCGACGGCCTCTCGCCCGCCATCTCGATCGAGCAGAAGACGACCAGCCGCAATCCGCGCTCGACCGTCGCGACCGTCACCGAGATCTACGACTACATGCGGTTGCTGTGGGCGCGGGTCGGCACGCCCTATTCCCCGGCGACGGGCCTGCCGATCGAGGCGCAGACCGTCAGCACCATGGTCGACCGGGTGATGGCGCTGCCCGAAGGAACGCGCATCTACCTGCTCGCCCCCGTGGTGCGGGGCCGCAAGGGCGAATACCGGCGCGAGCTGGCCGAGTGGCAGAAAGCCGGCTTCACCCGCGTGCGTATCGACGGCGAGATGGTCGCCATCGAGGATGCGCCCGCGCTCGACAAGAAGTTCAAGCACGACATCGAGGTGGTGGTCGACCGTCTGGCGGTGAAGGCGGGAATCGAAACGCGGCTGGCGGACAGTTTCGAAACCGCGCTGAAGCTGGCCGAGGGCCTCGCCTATGTCGATCTGGCGGACACCACCGTTGCCGAGGCGCTGGCCGGGAGGCGGGACGTGCGGCCGGCGGGCATCGGACCGGACGCCGAGGCGGTGGAGGCGGCGGCGGAAAAGGGCGGGGCGATGAAGGGCGCCGGCCTGCCGCCCAACCGGATCGTCTTTTCCGAACGCTTTGCCTGTCCGGTGTCCGGCTTCACCATCGAGGAGGTGGAACCGCGCCTGTTCTCCTTCAACGCGCCGCAGGGGGCATGCCCCACCTGCGACGGCATCGGCGAGAAGATGCTGTTCGATCCGCAGCTGGTGGTGCCGAACGAACACCTGTCGCTGAAGAAGGGCGCGGTCGTGCCGTGGGCGAAATCCAACCCGCCCTCGCCCTACTACATGCAGGTGCTCGCCTCGCTGGCCAGGGAGTTCGGCTTTTCGCTCGACACGCCGTGGGACGGGCTGACGGCGGAGCAGCGGGAAATCGTGCTGCACGGCACCGGGGGGAAGGCAGTGCCGCTGACCTTCAAGGACGGGCGCAGGGAATACACCGTCAGGAAAGCGTTCGAGGGCGTCATCGGCAACCTCAACCGCCGCCTGCTCCAGACGGAAAGCGCCTGGATGCGCGAGGAGCTGGAGAAGTACCAGTCGGCGCAGCCATGCGAGAGTTGCGGCGGCAAGCGGCTGAACGACCGGGCGCTGGCGGTGAAGGTCGCGGGCGCCGACATCGCCACCCCCGTCCGGATGAGCGTCGCGGCGGCAAAGGCGTGGTTCCTCGCCCTCGAGGAGCAACTGGGCGACACGCAGCGGCAGATCGCCCGCCCCATCCTCAAGGAGATCAACGAGCGGCTGGGCTTCCTCGATAATGTGGGGCTCGATTACCTCAACCTCGACCGGACCAGCGGCACGCTGTCGGGCGGGGAGAGCCAGCGCATCCGCCTCGCCAGCCAGATCGGCAGCGGGCTGTCGGGCGTGCTCTATGTCCTCGACGAACCGTCGATCGGCCTGCACCAGAAGGACAATGACCGGCTGCTCGACACGCTGAAACGGCTGCGCGACCTGGGCAACACGGTGATCGTCGTCGAGCATGACGAGGACGCCATCCGCGCCGCCGACCACATCGTCGATCTCGGCCCGGGCGCCGGCGTGCGCGGGGGCGAGGTGGTGGCGCAGGGGACGCTGAGGCAGATCCTGAAGTCGAAGACGTCGCTCACCGCGCAATACCTCACCGGCGCGATGCGGATCGAGGTGCCCGCCACCCGCCGCAAGGGCAATGGCCGGAAGCTGACGGTGCACGGGGCGCGGGCCAACAACCTGCGCAATGTCACCGCCTCCATCCCGCTCGGCACCTTCACCTGCGTCACGGGCGTGTCAGGGTCGGGCAAGTCGTCCTTCACCATCGACACGCTCTACGCCGTCGCCGCCCGCCAGCTGAACGGGGCGCGGATCATCGCCGGGGCGCACGACAAGGTCACTGGCCTCGAACACTGTGACAAGGTGATCGAGATCGACCAGTCGCCCATCGGCCGCACCCCGCGGTCGAACCCCGCCACCTACACCGGCGCCTTCACCTGCATCCGCGACTGGTTCGCCGGCCTCCCCGAAAGCCTCGCGCGCGGGTACAAGCCGGGCCGCTTCTCCTTCAACGTCAAGGGCGGCCGGTGCGAGGCGTGCCAGGGCGACGGCCTCATCAAGATCGAAATGCACTTCCTCCCCGACGTCTATGTCACCTGCGAGGAATGCGGCGGCAAGCGCTACAACCGCGAAACGCTGGAGGTGCGGTTCAAGGGGATGAGCATCGCCGACGTGCTCGACATGACGGTGGAGGACGCGGTGGAGTTCTTCAAGGCCGTGCCCCCGATCCGCGACCGCATGGCGATGCTGAACGAGGTCGGCCTCGGCTATGTCAAGGTGGGGCAGCAGGCGACCACCCTGTCCGGCGGCGAGGCGCAGCGGGTGAAGCTCGCCAAGGAGCTCGCCCGCCGGTCGACCGGGCAGACGCTGTATATCCTCGACGAGCCGACCACCGGCCTGCACTTCGAGGATGTGCGCAAGCTGCTGGAAGTGCTGCACCGCCTGGTGGATCAGGGCAACAGCGTGGTCGTGATCGAGCACAATCTCGACGTCATCAAGACGGCCGACTGGATCGTCGATCTGGGCCCGGACGGCGGGGTGAGGGGCGGGGAGATTGTGGCGGAAGGGACGCCGGAGTTCGTCGCCGAGGCACCGCGCTCCCATACGGGCCACTACCTGCGCCCGCTGCTGGAGAGAGCGAGGGAAGTGGAGGCGGCGGAATGAGCTTGCGCGAAGACCTGCATCGCGCCCGCACCGAAGAAGACGTCAAGGATGCCTACATCAAGGCGTTGGGTCTCAAAGGCGTGTTCAAGGGTCTGGTCGATATCCAGACACCGGAAATCTGGTTCGAAGCCAAGGAAGCGCCCACACCGCCGCTGCTGATGTTCGCGCAACTGCTGGTTTACGTCCGTGCAGCACGCAAGCGGGGCGAAGCGATCCCCGGCTTCCTTTGTGTGGTTGACCGCGAAAAGGCGGCGTTGATGGCGACCGAACACGCCATGCCGCTGCTCGATGATAAGTCAATCGTCTGGCCCAAATCCGGCTCAGCCGCAGACAAGGCGCTTGCCGCGCAAATTGCGCCAACCATCGAAACGCATTTCATTCTCTACCGGATCGAGGATTACGAGGCAGAATTTATCAAGGCCACCAAGGATGCGGTGCGTGAAGGTCGGATCATCCGCACCCCAATCACTCCCGACAACCTCCGGCAGGTGTTCGACAAGTGGGTGGCGATGGTCGGCGCGGAACTCGGCGTGAAGCGCGAGGCCGATTACGCCGTGCTGTTCTTTGCCGACATCATGCACGATGGCCGCAACGAGACGATGCGCAACCTGCCAGCGCGCCTGCTGTTCAGCGGCGACAAGCCGGTGTTCATCATGGGGGCCGAGCAATACGAATTGGCCAGCGAGCGCGGCTATCGCAATTTTTGGAACATCTATCACCGTCCGCCCGAGCAGAACCATCGCCGCTATCTGCTTGAACGGCGTGACAGCCTGCTGCCCATGGACGAGCAGAAGTTCAAGGGCGCTTTCTACACCCCGCTGCATATCGTCGACAAAGCCTACGACCAGCTTGTCGCCACGCTTGGCGAGGACTGGCAGCAGAAATATATCGTCTGGGACATGTGTGCGGGCGTCGGCAATCTGGAGGCCAAGCATTCCAACCTGCGCAATGTTTTCATGTCCACGCTGGATCAGGAGGACGTGACGATCATGCGCAGCAACCCGGCCTTCGCCGGGGCGGAGATTTTTCAATACGACTACCTCAACGACGATGTGACCGATTTTGGCGAGATTGACTATGATCTGTCAGGCAAGGTGCCGATGGCGCTGCGTCAGGCGATTGCCGATGCACGCGAGGGCAAGAAGGGCGCGAAGCCGATCCTGGTGCTGATCAATCCGCCTTATGGTGAAAGCGGAAACTACGAAACGATCAGGGGAGAGGGCGACAATAAAAAGGGGGTGTCCAAGACCAAAATCAGCCACAGCATGGGGCATCTCGGTTACGCAGCGCGCGAGCTGTTTGTGCAGTTTGTGCATCGAATCTTGCTGGAATTGCCAACAACGAAATTAGCTATGTTCAGCACGCTGAAATATGTGAACGCGCCGAACTTTGCTCAGTTTCGACAGCTATGGACAGCGCGATACCTTGATGGGTTCGTGGTGCACAGCAAAGCATTCGATGGACTGAATGGCAATTTCCCGATTGGGTTTCTGATTTGGGATACTGGCTTAAATCAGCCCGCAGTATCCGTTAGCACAATTGCGCTCGATAAAGCGGGCAATGTCGTTGGAGAAAAGATCTTTTACCGTGCTTCGGAACGAGACTTGCTTTCAGACTGGATTATCCGTCCTCGCTCCAATAAGCAGGATGCGTTGCCACTGAAAAACGCGTTGTCGCCTCCAGGACCAACCAAAGATCTTCGAGGCGACAAGTGGGCCGACGGCGCAATTGGGAGCATGTTATCGAACAGCAATATGCCCCAGAAAACAGCAATAATGACCGCACTTTTCTCTTCCGGATACTGCAATGCGGGTGCGTTCTTCATAACTCCCGAAAACCTCTGGCAAGCCGCCATCGTCTTCTCCGTTCGCCGCCTGATAAAGCCGACATGGCTCAACGACCGCGACCAGTTTTTGCAGCCCTCGCAGCCGCTCACAGAAGAATTTAAATCCGACTGCCTCGTCTGGATGCTGTTCAACGGCAGCAACCTCACCGCCGGGGCGGATGGGCTGCGCTGGAATGATCGCGACTGGAGCCTCACCAATCATTTCATCCCCTTCACCGAAGCCGAAGTCGGGGCCAAGGCGCGGTTCGAAAGCGATTTCATGGTGCGCTACATGGCGGGCATGGCATTATCGCCCGAGGCTAGGTGCGTGCTCGATGAAGGGCGCAAGCTGTTCCAGCGCTTCCACGCCACCAGCTTCCCAAACAGGATCAGGCAGGAATACAAGCTGAACCGCGCCGATGCGGGATGGTATCAGGTGCGCCGCGCGCTCGAAGCCTATGGTGATACCGAACTCACCGACTTCGACCCGTTCAAGCAGGCCTACGCCGCGCTCACCGAAAAGCTGCGCCCGATGGTCTACGAACTGGGCTTCTTGCCTCGCTGACCTGCCTCCTATCCTACACACCCCCACCCATGCCATGCTCCCCGGTTCCCCTGCTCCCATGGAGAACCGCGCATGACCCTCCACACCGCCATCCTCTCGCCCGGTGCTGCGGCTGACACTCACGACCCTGTGGGTTCGACTTCCACCGTCTCCGCCCCGTCGCTCACCGCCCTCATCGACGAGCTTCCCGCCGACGACACGCGCGCAGCGCAGCATCAGTTCACCGCCGCGCGGCAGGCGGCGTTCCTGTCGCGGCTGGCGGAGTGCGGGTCGGCGCGGTCGGCCGCCAGGGCCGCCGGGGTCAGCCACCAGACCGCCTATCGCCAGCGGCGTGCCTGCGCGCAGTTCCGGCGGGCGTGGGACGCCGCGCTGCTGGTCGCGCGGACGCAGGCCGAGGAGGTGCTCGCCTGCCGCGCGCTCGACGGGGTGGAGGAGGAGGTGTGGTTCCGGGGCGAGGTCGTCGGCACCCGCCGCCGCTACGACGCGCGCCTGCTGCTCGCCCATCTGGCGCGGCTCGACCGGCTGGTGGAGGATGCCGACACGGCGGCGCTGGCGGAGGATTTCGACACGGTGCTGGCGACGGTGGAGTCCGGCGGCGCGCTGCCGCCGCCGCCCGATCCGGCGCCCGCTTGCGCTGGCTCAGGACGGTGTCACACACGGTCCATGTCGGCACCCGCGCCGGGCGGCTCCGGCGTCATGGCGCCGACGCTGGAGGAGCGCTGGGCGGCGATGGAGGCCGCGCGGCCACCGCGCGCGCCGCTGCCCGAGGAGCTGAGCGAGGATCCCGACCTTGCGCTGGCGCAGTTCGCCGCCTTCGAGGAGGGGCTGGAGGAGTGGTGGCTGATCGCCTCGTGGGAGGAGCTGGACGAGCGGCTCGACGCGCGCGCCGCCGGAGCGAAGACGGACGCGGACGAAGGGGCCGGCGACGAGGGTGGAGGGGACGGGGCGGACTAGCCCAGCAGCTCCAGCCGCACCGGGGCGGAGCCGGCGTTGATCATGGCCAGCCGCTCGGCCGCGGCGCGGCTGACATCGAGGATGCGGCTGTCGTGGAACGGGCCGCGATCGTTGATGGTGACGACGACGGAGCGGCCGTTGCGGGCGTTGGTGACGCGCACGCGGCTGCCGAAGGGCAGGGTGCGGTGCGCCGCGGTCAGGGCGTGCATGTCGAAGCGCGCCCCGCTGGCGGTGCGGCGGCCGTGAAACTCGGCGGCGTAGAAGGAGGCGCGGCCCGAACCGATCAGGCGTCCGTCCTCGCGCTTCTCGCGCGCGGCCGGCGTCGCCTCGGCCCAGCTGCGCGGCGCGGCGGCCGGCGCGGCCGGTGCTTCGGTCGCGGCGTCGGCTTCGGCGGCGACCGGCGGCTGCGTCGGCAGAGCCGTGTCGGCGTTGTCGCTGGCGGCGGCCGGCGTCGACATGGCGAGGGCGAACGCGCCCAGGCGGATCAAACGTCTGGTCATGGAACCTCCCGTTGGACTGCGCAGGCTTCTAGGCGCAGACCGCCGGGGAGTCGTTAAGCGGGCGGGCCGTCTGCCCCATTCGTGCCACAGTTCATCGACGAGTTGAGTGCAAAACTGTGGAACACGCGGCGGGCAGGGGCGTTATGCGCGGTCGCGCCGGGCGAGCAGCCTCAGGCGCAGGGCGTTCAGCTTGATGAACCCTTCGGCGTCCTGCTGGTCGTAGGCGCCGGCGTCGTCCTCGAAGGTGACGTGGCGTTCGGAATAGAGCGACTGCGGCGAGCGGCGCCCGGTGACCTGGACGTGGCCCTTGTAGAGCCTGAGGCGGACGGTGCCCTCGACCTTCGCCTGGCTGTGGTCGATGGCGGCCTGGAGCATCTCGCGCTCGGGCGAGAACCAGAAGCCGTTGTAGACGAGTTCGGCATAGCGCGGCATCAGTTCGTCCTTGAGATGCGCCGCGCCGCGGTCGAGGGTGAGCTGCTCGATCCCGCGATGCGCGGCGGCGTAGATGGTGCCACCGGGGGTTTCGTACATCCCGCGGCTCTTCATGCCGACGAAGCGGTTCTCGACGAGGTCGAGCCGGCCGATCCCGTGGCGGCGGCCCAGTTCGTTGAGCGCCGCGAGCAGGGTGGCGGGCGACATGGCCTCGCCGTTGAGCGCGACCCCGTCGCCGCTCACGAAGTCGACGGTGATCGTCTCGGCCGTGTCGGGCGCATCCTCGGGATCGACGGTCCGGGAGTAGACATAGGACGGCACTTCGTCCCACGGATCCTCCAGCACCTTGCCCTCGGACGAGGTGTGCAGGAGGTTGGCGTCGGTGGAGAACGGGCTTTCCCCGCGCTTGTCCCGAGGCACCTGGATCTGGTGATTCTCGGCCCAGTCGATGAGCGCGGTGCGGCTGGTCAGGTCCCATTCGCGCCACGGGGCGACGATGCGGATGTCGGGCGCGAGCGCGTAGGCGGACAGTTCGAAGCGGACCTGGTCGTTGCCCTTGCCGGTCGCACCATGGGCGATGGCGTCGGCGCCCACCTCGCGGGCGATCTCGACGAGGCGCTTGGAAATCAGCGGCCGGGCGATGGAGGTGCCGAGCAGATAGTCGCCTTCGTAACGGGCGTTGGCGCGCATCATGGGAAAGACGAAATCGCGCACGAATTCTTCGCGCAAGTCCTCGATGAAGATGCTGGCGTCGGGCAGCCCCATGGCGCGGGCCTTTTCCCGGGCCGGCTCCAGCTCCTCGCCCTGGCCGAGGTCCGCGGTGAAGGTCACCACCTCGCAGCCCCGTTCGACCTGCAGCCACTTCAGGATGACGCTGGTGTCGAGACCGCCGGAATAGGCGAGAACGACTTTCTTGATGGGCGGCATGGGCGGCTCCGGTTCAGACGTGGCGGCGGGCAGGTAACAGCCGAAGCCGCCGGGCACAATGATCCGCTAGCTGCCGAGGAGGGCGCGCTCGGCTTCGATCATGTAGTCGCGGGTCAGCGGCAGGGCGTCGCGCCGGCGAACGTACTGGATCTGGTAGTTGCACATGGCCCCACTCTCGAAGGCGGCGGTCGCCCCGGCAAGGTAGAAGGTCCACATGCGGAAGAACCGCTCGTCGAACAGCGCCGTGATCGCCTCGCGGTGCGTCTGGCAGTTCGCATACCATGCCCGCAGCGTGCGCGCGTAGTGGAGACGCCACGTCTCCACATCCGCCGCGATCAGGCGCACGTGTTCGCTGGCGACCACCGTCTCGGACAAGGCAGGGATGTAGCCGCCGGGGAAGATGTACTTGCGGGTGAAAGCATCGGTGGTGCCGGGCGAACCCATCCGGCCGATCGTGTGCAGCAGCATCACCCCGTCCTCCTCGAGCAACGATGCGCACGTGCGGAAGAACGTGGCGAACTGCGGACGGCCGACATGCTCGAACATGCCGACCGACACGATCCGGTCGTATCGGAACTGCCGGGCCGGCAAGTCGCGGTAGTCGATCAGCTCGAAGGTGATCCGGTCCGCGACGCCCGCTTCCTCCGCCCGCTCCCGCGCCAGCGCAAGCTGTTCGGCCGACAGGGTGATGCCGTGCACGCGCACGTCGAAATGGCGGGCGAGATAGATCGCCATGCCGCCCCATCCGCAGCCGATGTCGAGCACCATGTCGCCGGCGCGCAACGCCAGCTTGGCGGCGATGTGGGCCAACTTCGCCTCCTGCGCCTCGGCAAGGGTCATGTCCTCGCGAGGCCAGTAGGCGCAGCTGTACTGCATGTGCTCCGCATCGAGCATCAGCCGGTACAGCGCATTGCCGATGTCGTAGTGATGCGCGACATTGCTGCGCGCACCCATCTGCCGGTTGACCTGCTCCACCGTGAAGGCGGCGCGGTTGGCGAGGCGGCGGAGCGGGTGGGCGCGCGGCTTGCGGCCGCCTTCGTCCCAGCGGGCGTTCATCCGCAGCAGTTGCGCGAGCTCCATGACATCGCCGCGCTCGATCACGAGCCTGCCGTCCATGAAGGCCTCGGCGGCGCCAAGCGCAAGATCCATCAGGATATCGCGCGGAACGCGCGCATCGGTGAAGCGGACAGCCACGTCCGGACAGCCGGGCGCCGCCGTTCCGAAGCGGACGATCGTGCCGTCGGCATGGCGGATCTCGAGCCGGCCCCGGCGAACAGTGCGGCCGATGAGTGCGTCAAAAAGGGTCCTGCTCATGGACGTGCGCATAGAGCCGCGCGCGGCGGCTTTCCATCCTCAGCGCTTGTGCGCGGGACCAGCGTGCGAGCCGCGCGCCAGGTAGATCACGTCGCGCGGCTGCCGCAGCAGGTGCTGCCCGCTGTCGACGAAGATCGTCTCGCCACTCGCCACCAGTCCCTGCGCCAGGAACACGCACGCATCGCCCACTTCCGCGGCTCCCGTGCGGCGGCGCAGGAGGTTGAGCCGATGCGAGGTCTCGGCCTCGGCATCGGTCTGGTCATGGCTGGGCAGGATCGCGCCCGGAGCGACAGCATAGACTCGGTCCTCCCGCCGCGCCGCGCCCATCGCCAGCAACGGCACGGCCGCAGCCAGCGCCGCCTTGCTGAGCGTGTAGGAAAAGAAATCGGGGTTCGGATTGGCGAGCTTCTGATCGGTGATGGCGATGGCGCGCCGGCCAGGCGCCGCGCGGGCGTGGCGGAGATAGAGCTGCAACAGGCGCACGGCGCCCGCCGCGTTGACGTCCATGGCACGCGCGAACACCTGCGGATCGAACGCCTCGACGTCGTCCTCCTCGAACACGGAGGCCGACGCGACGCAGGCTCGCCAATCCTCGCATCCCTCGGCCACCCGGGCCACCATCCGTGCCACCGCCTCGGCGTCCGCAAGGTCGCACTCGACGGTCTCCGCCGAGGGCAGCCTTGCCGCCAGAGCGTCAGCCTGCGATCCAGACGTGCGGTGGTGGATCACCACGTGCCAGCCTGCGGCGGCGAACCGCTCCGCGATGGCCTTCCCGACCCGGCGGGCGGCGCCGGTGACGAGCACCGCAGGGCGGGTCACCATGCCCTCCCGATCACACGCCGCGTTCACGAGGGCGGCGCGGGGGTGCGCAGCGCGGCGACACGCTCAGGCAGCGGCAAGTGCGGCGCGGTCGCGTTCGGCGCGGCTGCGCTTTTCGGCGGCCGTGCGCAACTGGCCGCAGGCCGCGTCGATGTCGCGGCCCCTCGGCGTGCGCACCGGGGCGCTGATCCCGGCGGCGAACACGATTTCCGAAAACCGCTTCACCCGCTCGGGAGACGAGCACTCGTACGGCGCGCCGGGCCACGGGTTGAACGGGATGAGGTTGACCTTCGCCGGCAGCTTGTAGGCGCGCAGCAACCGCACCAGTTCGCGCGCGTCGTCGTCGCTGTCGTTCTTGTCCCGCAGCATCACGTATTCGAAGGTGATCCGCCGGGCGTTCGACGCGCCGGGATAGGCGGCGCAGGCGCGCAGGAGTTCGTCGATGCCGTACTTGCGGTTCAGCGGCACGATCTCGTCGCGCACCTCCTTGGTGACGGCGTGAAGCGACACTGCCAGATTGACGCCGATCTCCTCGCCGCAGCGCTGCATCATCGGCACGACGCCGCTCGTCGAGAGCGTGATCCGGCGCTTCGACAGCGCGAGCCCGTCGCCGTCCATGATCACGTTCAGGGCGTCGCGGACATTGTCGAAATTGTAGAGCGGTTCGCCCATGCCCATCATCACGATGTTGGTGAGCAGCCGGCCATCGGACGTGTAGTGCCCGGCGCTTTCGTCCGTATCGAGACCGGCCATGGTGCCGTTGCCGCGCGGCCACTCGCCCAGCGCATCGCGTGCCAGCATGACCTGGCCGACGATCTCGGCAGCGGTCAGATTGCGCACGAGCCGCATGGTTCCGGTGTGGCAGAACCGGCAGTTCAGCGTGCAGCCGACCTGACTGGACACGCACAAGGTGCCCCGGTCCGCGTCCGGGATGAACACCATTTCGAAATCGTGCCCGTCGGCTGTCTGCAGCAGCCACTTGCGGGTGCCGTCGCGCGAATGCTGCGACTCCACCACGTGCGGGCGTCCGACGACGAACCGTTCGGCGAGCCAGGGGCGCATGGCCTTGGCGATGTCGGTCATCGCCTCGAAATCCGTTTCGCCGCGATGGTAGATCCAGTGGAACACCTGGCGGGAACGAAGGCGTGCCTGGCGCGCATCAAGACCCGCTTCCGCAAACAGCGCCGCGATGTCCCCGCGGCTCCGGCCAAGCAGGTCGAGGCGCGCGGCCCCTTCATCCGCAGCAGGGCGCGGGACTGGGACCGGATCGATCAGTCCGGGGGGCGGCATCATCAGGCTGTGGGTCATGACAGGGTGCCTATAGTGGAAAATGCCTCGACGGGCAAAACGCGCATCGCGCGATCGCGTCGTTCTTCCGTGACAGTTTGAGTTGATGAACCACACATGACCAAAACTGTAGCATTTCGACAACAGTTGGCCTGTTGTGTTGTGTTCATGAAACAGTTCAGGATGGCTTCCGTTTCCATCGTCCAAGCGGGTCGCACCGCGAAAATACATGGAGATGTTATGACCATTCGTATTGCTGCTCTCTCCGCTCTGACGGGATCGGCTGCCCTTTTCGCCCTTGCCGCACCTGCGGCGGCGCAGACACAGGTGAACCCCACCTTCACGGGTCCGCGCGTCGAGGCGCTCGTGGGCTACGACATCAACAAGGCCGGCAGCACCGTGAACACCGGCACGGCCGACGACCGCTCGTTCGAGGGCGTGATGTATGGTGGCGCCATCGGCTATGACCTTGGCATCGGCGGCGCCGTGATCGGTGCCGAGGCGGAACTGACCGGATCGACCGCGAAGTCCGAGCGGACCCTGACGGGCATCGAAAACGCCGGTCTTGGCGACGTCAACGCGAAGCGGGACCTGTATGTGGGCGCCCGTGTCGGTTTCCTGGCCCAGCCCGACCTGCTGGTCTACGCCAAGGGCGGCTACACCAACGCCCGCTATGACGTGAACGCCGGCCTCGGCGGCACGGCGCTGTCCTCTCGTCTGAACGCCGACGGCTACCGCATCGGGGGCGGCTTCGAATACGCGCTGAGCGGCAACAGCTTCGCCAAGCTGGAGTACCGGTACTCGAACTACTCGCGCGCCGAGGTCGACTTTGGGCGGAACACCGCCTCGGACCGGTTCGACATCGATCTCGACCGTCACCAGATCGTCGCGGGCTTCGGCATCCGCTTCTGATCCGCAAGGAGCGGGGCGCTCGCGTCCCGCTCCTTTCGCCTTGCCTTCAAGAGACGCGCTTGCCCATGCAGCCAAGCTGCGCCGCATCCATCGCGCTCGGCGCGCCATCAAGCGCGTAGCGTTCCGTGTAGAACCGCCCGTTCGTGTCGCGGTACGAGACGGTCATCGACCGCGCGCCGCGCAGAGCCGCGCGAAACGCGGGTTCCTCGTCAGGCCGGAGCAGCCAGGCATCGGCTCCGCGCAGCGCGAGAGCAAACCTGCGCGTGCCGATCTGGGCCGTGGCGTACGATCCCGGACGCGCCGTGCGCGCCAGCTGCCAGAACACTTGTCCCGAAATGCCCCGCTCCGGCCACACCGACACGGTGGCGTAAGGCTGCCGCTCGCGCGCACGCGGATCGGGACGCGCCATTGCGATCGCGTAGCAGGTGCCGGCGCGTGCATCCGCAAATGCACCCCATTCGCCGAAGGTGCCAAGGCTCTGCCTTGGCTGCGCGGCGGCTCCGCTCGCGGGGATGCAGGCGAGCAGAAGCGCAGGCCACAGCACTGCGCGTGCGGCAGGCGTCATCACGGACCGCGCCGCAGCGTCAGCGCAGGAAGCCGTCGAGCATGCGCGGACGTCCCGGCACTCTTGCCCGGTCGGGGTGCAGATGTTCGTAGACCACCGCATTCTCCAGCACCCGATGCACATAGGTTCGGGTTTCGGTGAAGGGAATCCGCTCGATCCAGTCGATCCAGTCGACGGCCCCGGTTCGCGGATCGCCGTTGGCGCGCAGCCAGCGGTTCACGTTGCCCGGACCCGCGTTGTATGCGGCCACGGCGAGGACGTACGAACCGCCGTAATTGGCGAGCATCCGCTGGAAATAGCCGTCGCCGAGCCGGATGTTGTAGTCAGGCGACCCGAGGAGGTCGGCTGCCAGATAGGTCATCCCGGTCCGCTCGGCCTGTTCCCGCGCCGTGCCCGGCATGAGCTGCATCAGGCCGCGCGCTCCGGCATGGCTGATGGCGTTCTGCGCGAACTGGCTTTCCTGGCGGGCGATGGCGTGGACCATGGTCCAGTACGTGCCGGCCGGAGTGGACAGTGTCGGGAAACCTTGCGCGACGAACTGGTCGAGACCCTTGGCGCCGGCTGCGTCGGCCAGGATGACCGCCAGGTCGCGCCGGCCGATCTCGCGCGCGAATTCGGCCACCAGCGCTTTGTCCTCCGCGGTGACGGCGCGCTCCGCCATGGCCCGGTAGAACTGGACGCCGACATTCCATGGCGCATCCCGCGCGACCTCGGCGACCGCCAGGGTCAGGGGCGCCTGCCTGAACGCCGCGCGCGCCGCGTCGCTTGGCTGCGGAGGGAGGGTACGGTCGAGCGGCGGCAGGCTTCGGCCGAGCCGCTGCAGCGACAGCTGGCCGTAGAAACGGTCGGGATGCGCGGCTGCGAGTTCGTAATGCCGCTGCGCTTCTGCCGACTGTCCGGCGCGTGCCGCAGCACGGCCAGCCCAGTAAAACCCCTTGGTGCGCGTCTGGGGCGTCTGCGCCGCCGCACCGTAGCGGTAGAACAGCGGCGCGGCAGCCGCCCCGTCGCCGAGGTTCCACAAGGCCTGCGTCCCGCCGAGCCACATCAGCGAGGTGTAATCGTCCCGCAGGCGGAACGACTGGCGGCTGATGTCCGTGCCTGGAGCGAACAGATCGTCCACGCGCCCGGCAATCTGCGCCGCCTGGCGGGCGCCGGCCGCGCGCGCGACACGCAGCATCTCGCCCACGAATGCCTCGGGATCGCGCGCGGGCGTTCTGAACGTGCCGCGACTGACGAGTGCCGCCGCCGCCTCAAACGGCCGGTTCGCCGCCCGGTGCGCCCGCACCAGATTGAAGACATAGCCCGGATCGATCATCGCCTCGGCAGGGACCATGATCCCCATGGCCGACGGGTCGCGCCCTTCGACGAGACTAAGCCGCGCGGCCAGCACTCCTCCGCCGGAAGCGGGAACGAGGACTGACTGCCGCCGGGCCGCAACGGGGTCGCCCTGCCAGAGCAGCGCATCAAGCCGCTCGGCATGGTCCTCGGGGCCGAAGCGCCCGCCGAACTGGGTGAGAATGGCCCCCTCGAGCGCGGGGTCCAGCGTTCCGGCGCGCCACGCCGCCCGCGCCGCGTCCACCGCGTCCGGCCTTCCCAGAGCCTGCAGCGCAAGCGCATGCCGCGCCCGTCCGTTGTTGGTCAGCGGCGGGTAGCGGTCGAAGAAGGACGCGACACTTGCCGGCGACGCCGCCTGGCGGGCGAGCGCATTCTCGGCCCGCGTGCGCATCCGCTGTTCCTGGGGAAAGCCCGGATAGGTGAGGATGAACCCGGCGTAATCATCGAAAGACAAGCCGTCCGTGCCGTTGAGCTGCTCCCAGCGGGTGATGGCGCCGCGCATGGGGCCGGACTGCCGCGCCACCATGTCGGCGCGCGCGCGGTCCCACTCCTGCGGACTGGCCGTGACTGCCGATCCGCTCATCTGGGCGGCGGAGCTGACAGGAATGCCGGCGAGCACGGTGGCGGCCAGCAGGGCTGCGCCCGAAAGGCGGCGCGAGGAAAGCTGATGGTGCATGCTGGACATCGTGCAGCCTTGCTCCTTATCACCCGCTGAATGGCACACCGCGAGGATGCACCCGCGCGGACCGCTTCGCAAGCAAGGATCACCCTTCATGTTCGGTGGCTCAATTCCCGCGCTCGTCACGCCTTTCCGCGACGGAGCTCTCGACGAGGCAGCGTTCCGGCGCATTGTCGACTGGCAGATCGAGCAAGGCTCGAGCGCGCTGGTCCCGTGCGGCACCACGGGCGAGGCATCGACGCTGTCGAATGCCGAACATCACCGCATCATCGAGCTGTGCATCGAGCAGGCGGCCGGTCGTGTGCCGGTCATCGCCGGCTGCGGATCCAACGACACGCGCAATGCGCTCCTTCACATGAACTTTTCCAAGAAGGCCGGGGCGGCGGCGGCGCTGTGCGTGGCACCCTATTACAACCGCCCGAGCCAGGCCGGTCTTCTGGCCCATTTCAGCTACCTGGCAGAGCACTGCGACCTGCCGATCGTGCTATACAACGTGCCGGGTCGCACCGTGACCGACATCGAGCCCGAGACGGTGTGCGAGCTTGCGCGGCGCTTTCCCGCGCAGATCATCGGCATCAAGGACGCCAGCGGCGACCTGTCGCGCGTCACGGATCACCGGATGGGCCTGTCGGACGCCTTCTGCCAGCTTTCCGGCGATGACGAGCTGGCGCTGCCGTTCAACGCGGCGGGGGGAGTGGGATGCATCTCGGTGACCGCAAACGTCGCTCCGGCGCTGTGCGCCGAATTTCAGCAGGCTTGTGCGGAAAACGACCTCGTGCGCGCGCGCGAGCTGAACGACCGGCTGTATCCGCTGCATTACGCGATGTTCGAGGACGCCAGTCCCGCACCGGTCAAATACGCGCTGACCCGCGTCCACTCATGGCTCTCGGACGAGGTGCGTCTGCCGCTCTGCCGGGCCAGCGACCGGGCGCGGCAGGCGGTCGACGCGGCGCTGGCGCATGCCGGACTGGCGTGATCAGGCGGCGCCTTGCTGGCGCGCCGAACTGGGCGTAGAGCGCGCCCCCTGATGGCCCGTCCCAAACCCGAAACGTTCGACAAGCAGAAGGTCGTGGCGGAAAACCGCCGCGCGCGGTTCGACTACGCCATCGAAGACCGCTTCGAGGCCGGGCTGGCGCTGCAGGGGACGGAAGTGAAGGCGCTGCGGGCGGGCGAGGCGTCGATCACCGAAAGCTTCGCCGAAGTGCGCGACGGGCAGGTGTTTCTCGTCAACGCCAACATCCCCGAGTTCAGCCACGGAAACCGCTTCAACCACGAGCCGCGGCGCCCGCGCAAGCTGCTGCTCAACGCGCGCGAGATCGACCGGCTGCTCGGCGCGACGGAGCGCAAGGGCATGACGCTCGTGCCGCTGTCCATCTACTTCAACCGGCGCGGGCGGGCCAAGGTGGAGCTTGCGCTGGCGAAGGGGCGGCAGTCACAGGACAAGCGCGAATACATCAAGGATCGCGAGTGGCAGCGCGACAAGGCGCGCATCATGCGCGAGAGGGGCTGAATTCACCTCCCGGTCATGCGCTGGCGCTAGCAAGGCGCGCGCCATGGACGGTTTGCCGCAGCTTCCGCCTTGCGACTTGAAATCGCGGTGCGCCGCACGCAAGGCAACGGGCTGAAGATGGCCGATCCGCGATCCAAGACCTTTCTGTCCGACTGGCTGCGCGAGAACATGCCCACGCGCGAGGAGATGGCGCGCAACCGCTGGCTGGCGCCTATCGCGCATCGCTTCCTCAGCCCCGAGCTGTGGCGCTTCACCCGGCGTTCCGTGCCGCGCGGCGTGGCACTGGGGCTGTTCACGGCGTTCATCATTCCGGTCGGGCAGATCTTCCTCGCCGCCTTTCTCGCGCTGCCGGTTCGCGCCAACGTGCCGCTGGCCGCCCTGACGACGTTCATCACCAATCCGTTCACCGTGCCGTTCTGGCTTTATGCGGCCAATCAGGTCGGCGCCTTCGTCCTGCGCATGGATCCGGCGAGCATGGAGGTGCTGCGCCATTTGGCGACGCTCAACGACTGGTCGGTGGCGTTCGAGGCCGCGTCGGTCGCCGGCGTCACGATCCTCGGGTTCATCATCCTCGCCTTCGGCAGTGCGGCCATCGGCTATTTCGTCTCCGGCTTCATCTGGCGGGTCATGGTCGGGCGCAAGCGGCAGCGCCAGCTGCGGCGGCTTGAGGCGGCGCTCGACCGCCGGCTCAGGGACCAGGGGGATGCGTGAGCCGGCGACGCTGACGGCGGACAGGCGGCGTTCCGTCGCAATTCCCACCGTGCCACTGCTGTTCGGGCTGCTGCTGGCGCTGGTGTGCAGCGTCGCCCTCGTGTGGCTGGTTGCCGGGTCGTCGCTCGTCGCCGCGGCGTTCGGCGGCGCCAGCCTCGTGGTCGTCATCATCGGTCTCATCATCGCGCGCTGGCAGGAGGAGGGTGAGGTTCCTGCGGTGGCGCCGCCGGACTGGGCCGTCACCGTCGCGGCGATTGAGGATCCGGGTCAGGCGGTGGCGATCATTGACCGGGCGAATCGCCTCACCTGCGCCAACCGGCGCTTCACCGACTGGTTCGGCGAGGACGCCACGCCGCCGCACCTCGGCCTCTCCGAGGAGGCGACAAAGGTGTTGTCCGGCATGCTCAGGCTGGCGTGGCGGGAGGGGCGCGGCGCGGCGCCGCGTCTCGCCAATGCGGCCGGGGACCGCTTCTGGGACGTGAGCGTCGAGCGGGTCGGGCGGAGCGAGGAGTATCTCGTCTGGCGCTTCGTCGAAGTGCTGCCCAAGCGCCTCGGCGACAACCTGGCAAGCGAGATCTCCGGGTCGTTCGGCACGGTGCTCTCCCGCGCCGGTGTCGAAATCGCGCTGGTGAGTGCCGACGGGATCGTCCTCGCCAGCACGCCCGGCCTGTCCGAGCGGGCGCTGGGCGATCGCAAGGCGCCCGCATCGGGGCAGGAGTTCGTCAGCCTGCTCCGCATGGACGAACGCGACCGCCTCTTCTTCGCACGCGAAGGACAGCAGGGATCGCCGCAGCAACTCGTTCACGTGCCGCTCGACGAGCCGCAGCCGGAGCACGCTGCGGGACACGAGCCCAGCCCCTCGCTCATGCTGCTGATCGACAGCGCCGTGGGGATCGGCGGCGGGCTCGAGCTGAATGCGCAGGCCGCGCTCCCGCAACTCGATGCCCTGCTGTCGGCGCTTTCGCTTGGTCTGGCAATGACGGATCGCGACGGCCGCTTCATCTTCGCCAACAAGGCCTTCATGCGGGCCACGGGGCGGTCAGGAGGAGATTTGCCGGCCTATCCTTCGGATCTCGTCATCAAGGAGGACAAGGGACCGCTTGCCGATGCGGTGCGCCGCTACGCGCGCGGCGCGGCCGCCAGCGGGGATCTCGCCGTGCGTCTGGCCAACGAGCCGGAGGAGCCGGTGTCCATCGGACTGGCCGGGCTGCGCGGGATCGGCGAGGCGGCCGTGCTGCTGTCGCTGAGCGACTCGACCGAGGAGAAGCGCCTTCGTCGCCAGGTGACGCAGGCGACAAAGATGCAGGCCGTGGGGCAGCTGGCGGGAGGTGTCGCTCACGACTTCAACAACGTGCTGACGGCGATCATCGGGTACTGCGACCTCATGCTGCTGCGCCACACCCCGGGCGACAGCGATTACGACGACATCCAGCAGATCAAGGCGAACTCGAACCGGGCCGCATCCCTGACCCGGCAACTGCTCGCATTCTCGCGCCAGCAGACGCTGCGGCCCGAGGTGCTGCAACTGCCCGACGTGGTCAGCGAGGTCAGCCAGTTGCTGAAACGGCTGATGGGCGACCGGATCGTCTTCAGCGTCAGTCATGACCGCAACCTCGGCGCCGTCCGCGCCGACCCCCAGCAACTCGAGCAGGTCATCATCAATCTGGTCGTGAACGCGCGCGACGCGATCCAGTCGCGCGGCGAGGGCAGCGGCAAGATCAGCCTGGCGACCCGCCGGGTGACGGCGGCGGACGTGCAGCGGATGGGCATCGACATGCTGCCGCGCCACGATTTCACCGCTCTCGTGGTGCGCGACACGGGCGGCGGCGTACCGCCACGCCATCTCAACAAGATCTTCGAGCCGTTCTTCACCACCAAGGAGCAGGGGAAGGGCACGGGTCTGGGGCTGTCCACCGTCTATGGCATCGTCAAGCAGTCGAACGGCTGGATCTTCTGCGAGAACATCACCGGTCCCGACGGCGAGCCGACCGGGGCCTGCTTCACCATCTACCTGCCTGTCTATGACGGGCCGGACGCGGTGCGGCCGCCCAAGGAGCGCGAAGGCGAAGAGGAGGCAAGCGCCTGGGCGGGCGGCGGGCGGCTGCTGCTCGTCGAGGACGAGGACATGGTCCGCGCCGTGGCCGAACGGGCGCTGACGCGGGCCGGATACATCGTGACGACCTGCAGCGACGGCGAGGAGGGGCTGGCCGCCGTGGCGAAGGGCGGCGAATTCGACCTGGTGCTGTCCGACGTCGTCATGCCCGGTCTCGACGGACCGGCCATGGCGCGAGCCATCCGCAAGGTGCGGCCGCACCTGCCCATCCTGTTCATGTCGGGCTACGCCGAGGAACAGCTGCGCCGCGACATCGACATCGAGGACATGCACTTCATCCCCAAGCCTTTCTCGGTCCAGCAGATCAGCACCAAGGTGGCGGCGGTGCTGAAGGCGCACCGCACTGTGGTGACTCACGAAGGTCACGAAGCGTAAAGCACGTCGGTAGAGCGGAATTTGACGATGTTCTCCTCTTGTTCTCGTGGCAGCGGTGCTTATAACGGGCGCGTCAGGAGCAGCTGCGCGATGCCGCTGTTCAAGCAACGGAGCGCATGGCAATGGCAGCGTCGGGTTTGAAGCTCGTGGACAGCAAGGAACAGGCATTGGATCGGCAGAAGGCATTGGACGCGGCGCTGGCGCAGATCGACCGCGCCTTCGGCAAAGGTTCGGCGATGAAGCTGGGCAGCCGGGAAACGATGCAGATCGAGGCGATCTCGACCGGCTCTCTTGGTCTCGACATCGCCCTTGGCATCGGCGGTCTGCCGCGCGGGCGGATCATCGAAATCTACGGTCCGGAAAGCTCCGGCAAGACCACGCTCGCGCTGCACGCCATCGCCGAGGCGCAGCGCAATGGTGGCACGGCGGCCTTCGTCGATGCCGAACATGCGCTTGACCCGGTCTACGCCAAGGCACTCGGCGTTGACATCGACGAGCTCATCGTCTCGCAGCCGGACACGGGTGAACAGGCGCTGGAGATCACCGACACGCTGGTGCGGTCCAATGCCATCGACGTGCTGGTCGTGGACTCGGTCGCCGCCTTGGTTCCACGGGCCGAGATCGAGGGCGAGATGGGCGACAGCCATGTGGGTCTGCAGGCGCGCCTTATGAGCCAGGCGCTGCGGAAGCTGACCGGCTCGATCAGCCGTTCGCGCACCATGGTCATCTTCATCAACCAGGTGCGGATGAAGATTGGCGTCATGTACGGCAATCCGGAAACGACCACCGGGGGCAACGCGCTCAAGTTCTACGCGTCGGTCCGGCTGGACATCCGCCGCACGGGACAGATCAAGGACCGCGACGAGATCGTCGGCAACACGACCCGGGTCAAGGTCGTGAAGAACAAGGTCGCTCCGCCCTTCAAGCAGGTCGAGTTCGACATCATGTACGGGGAAGGGATTTCCAAGCTCGGCGAGATACTCGACCTCGGGGTCAAGGCCGGAGTGGTCGAGAAGTCCGGCTCCTGGTTCAGCTACGACAGCACGCGCATCGGCCAGGGACGGGAAAATGCCAAGACCTTCCTGCGCGACAACCCCGAGATTGCCGCCCGGATCGAGGAAGCGATCCGCGGCAAGCGGCAAGAGGTTGCGGACGAGATGATGACGAGGCCCGGCGCCGACGACATCGACGAGGGTTAAGGCTGCTGGCGCGGCGCGGCGCCTCGGGTGCCCTGCCGCGCCGGCGGACCGGCCGAGGCGAGGCGTC
Organism: Erythrobacteraceae bacterium CFH 75059; assembly: GCA_004331795.1. Lineage (GTDB taxonomy): Bacteria > Pseudomonadota > Alphaproteobacteria > Sphingomonadales > Sphingomonadaceae > Qipengyuania_B > Qipengyuania_B thermophila. Next base: position 789,346 of record SJSR01000002.1, on the reverse strand, counting down.
ACCTGCCGCCCTCCGCGGTTCTGACAAGATCCGAACATTCGAGCGCCTTGCCGCTGGCAAGGCAATTGCCTAGGTCCGGGCGATGACCTCGACCAATGACATCCGCCGATCGTTTCTCGACTACTTCGTGAGCGCGGGACATGCGGAGGTGGCCTCGGCTCCGCTCGTGCCTTTCAGCGACCCGACGCTGATGTTCGTCAATGCGGGAATGGTCCCGTTCAAGAACGCGTTCACCGGGCTTGAGACGCCGCCGGCACCCCGCATCGCCAGCAGCCAGAAATGCGTGCGGGCAGGGGGCAAGCACAACGACCTCGACAATGTCGGCTACACCGCCCGGCATCACACGTTCTTCGAGATGCTCGGCAATTTCAGCTTCGGTGACTATTTCAAGGAAGAGGCCATTCTCCACGCCTGGACCCTGCTCACGCGCGAGTGGGGTCTGCCGCCCGAACGACTAACGGCCACCGTCTTCCACACCGACGACGAGGCGTTCGATTTGTGGCGCAGGATCGCCGGCCTGCCCGAAAGCCGGATCGTCCGCATCGCCACCGCCGACAACTTCTGGTCCATGGGCGACACCGGTCCATGCGGTCCATGTTCGGAAATCTTCTACGATCACGGGGAACACATCGCCGGCGGTCCTCCGGGGAGCGCCGATGAGGACGGCGACCGGTTCGTCGAGATCTGGAACCTCGTGTTCATGCAGTTCGATCAGGCGCCGGACGGCAGCCGTGCGCCGCTGCCACGCCCCTCGATCGATACCGGCATGGGGCTGGAGCGGATCGCCGCCGTGATGCAGGGCGTCCATGACAATTACGACATCGACCTGTTCCGGGCGCTGACCGGCGCGTCGGCAGAGCTGACCGGCACCGATCCGGCCGGTGAGGGGCGGGCGAGCCACCGCATCATCGCCGATCACCTGCGATCCTGCACCTTTCTGCTCGCCGATGGCGTCATGCCGTCGAACGAGGGGCGTGGCTATGTGCTGCGCCGCATCATGCGCCGCGCGATCCGGCATGCGCATCTGCTCGGCACGCGCGAGCCGCTGCTCCACCGCCTCGTCCCCACGCTGGTGTCGGAAATGGGCGTCGCCTATCCCGAGCTTCAGCGGGCGCAGGCGCTCGCGACGGAGGTGCTCCAGCGCGAGGAGACCCAGTTCCGCCGCACGCTCGAAAAGGGGCTGAAGCTTCTTGCCGAGGCGTCGGAGACCCTCGTCAGCGGTGACGAACTGGCCGGCGAGACGGCCTTTCGCCTGCACGACACGTACGGATTTCCGCTCGATCTCACCGAGGATGCGCTGCGGGCCCGCGGTATCGGCGTCGATCACGCCGGATTCGCCGCGGCGATGGCGCGTCAGAAACAGGCTGCCCGCGCGGCGTGGAAGGGTTCGGGCGAAGAGGCGGAGTCCGGCATCTGGTTCGACATCGCCGAGCGTGTCGGCGCGACCGAGTTCACCGGCTACGCCAACCACACCGGAGAAGCTCAGGTCCAGGCACTCGTCAGAGATGGCGAGGAAGTCGGACGCGCCGGCGCGGGCGAGGAGGTTCTCGTCGTGGTCAACCAGACACCGTTCTACGCCGAGAGCGGAGGACAGGCCGGCGACCGGGGAACCATGCGCACCGTTGCGGGAGCGGCGCTGACGGTGCTCGACACGACCAAGGCGCTCGGCCGTCTCCACATCCACAAGTGCCGCGTCGATGCCGGTGTGATCGTCACCGGCGACTCCGTCTCGCTCCATGTCGATGACGAGCGCCGATCCCGCATCCGTGCGAACCACTCGGCCACCCACCTGCTGCACGCGGCGCTGCGCAAGCGGTTGGGAGAGCACGTGACGCAGAAAGGATCGCTGGTCGCGGACGACCGGCTGCGGTTCGATTTCGCCCATCCCCGTCCGCTGACGCCCGAAGACGTCGCGGCCATCGAACAGGACGTGAACGCCGAGATCCGCGCCAACGAGGTGGTGGACACGCGGCTGATGCGGCATGACGAGGCGCTTGCGGCAGGCGCCTTGGCGCTGTTCGGCGAGAAGTATGGTGACGAGGTGCGCGTCCTGTCGATGGGACGTGCCGCGGAGGGCGGGCGCTCCTATTCGGTCGAGCTGTGTGGAGGCACGCATGTCAGAGCCACCGGCGACATTGCCCTGTTCAAGATCATCTCCGAAGGCGCGGTCGCTGCCGGAGTCCGCCGGATCGAGGCGCTGACGGGCGAGGCTGCCCGCCAGTGGCTCGTCGATCGCGACAGCATCGCCCGCGCCATTGCAGGAATGGTTCGCACCACGCCTGAAGAGGCCGTCGACCGGGTCACGGCCTTGATCGAGGACAAGCGGCGCCTAGAGCGCGAGCTTGCGGCCGCGAAACGCGAGCTGGCCATGGCTGGCGGAGCGGCAAGAAACGGCGCAGCGGACGCGGCAGTTTCAGAGCCGGTGGCCGGCGTCCCGTTCCTCGGCCGGGTGCTGAACGGGCTGGACCCGCGTGAGCTGCGCCCGCTTCTTGAACAGGAGCGCAAGGCTGTGCCACAGGGCGTTGCCGCGCTCGTCACCGTGTTCGACGGGCGCGCAACCGTGGCTGTCGGGGTGGGAGAGACGCTCCTCCAGCAGGTCGACGCGGTCCATCTCGTCCGCGCGGCGGTGGAGGTGCTCGGCGGCACGGGCGGAGGCGGCCGCGGGGGCGTGGCGCAGGGCGGGGGCCCGGACGGCGCACGTGCCGGCGAGGCGCTCGAGGCGGTCCGAGCGGCGCTTGCGGAGCAGCTTGGCTGAGTCGGCGGCTGCGCGGGAACTGCGCCGCGGCCGCCCGACACCTCAACGATCGCCGGTGGATCGTCGCAGGTTGTCGCCGTGGCTCCCCTTGGCGACATTGATGCCCTTGGTGTCCGCGGGATGGCGGGTCTGATGATCGCCGCCATGCTGAGGCTCGGTGACGTTCTGCGGCTTGAACTTTTCGTCAGCGGGGTCGGGCTTGCCCTTGGAGGTGTCGGTCATGATGATCTCCTTGCGCCACCAACGATCCGCATACGGATTTTGTGCCGGCGACGCTGAACGACAGAACACATGGGCGGGGAGGGACAGAGCGTGCAAACCGGGACCATAGTGGCGCTGACCCTTTACACCGCGGTCATGCTGGCCATCGGGGTGTGGGCGAGCCGCACGGCGCAAACGGGCAGCGCCGGGTATCTTCTGGCGGGGCGCGGATTGCGCCCGTCGGTGGCGGCTCTGTCCGCCGGTGCGTCGGACATGTCAGGCTGGCTGCTGCTCGGCCTGCCGGGTGCTCTTTACGCCGCGGGTCTGGTCGAGGCGTGGATCGCCATCGGGCTTGTTGCCGGCGCTTATGTCAACTGGCTGGTGGTGGCCCCGCGTCTGCGGCAGCAGACGATCGCGCACGGCGACGCGCTCACCATCCCGCAGTTTCTCGGCAACCGCTTTCCCGAGCGGCAGACGGTGCTGCGCCTTGTCAGTGCCGCGGTGATCGTCGTGTTCTTCACGCTCTACACAGGCGCGGGCTTCGTGGGCGGCGGCAAGCTGTTCGAGACGAGCTTTGCCGCACCCGCGGCGGCTCTGGGGCTTCAGCCCTATGCGGCAGGCCTCGGCTTCGTCGCGCTGGTGGTCGTGGCGTATACGGTGGCGGGAGGGTTTCTGGCTGTCAGCGTCACCGATTTCGTGCAAGGCACGATCATGGTGCTGGCACTGGTTGCGATGCCGCTGGTTCTTCTGCTGGGTGACGACGCCCTGGCGCGAGACGGCTTGCGCGCGGTCGATCCCGGCTACCTCGACCTGACCGGCAATCTGACGGCGCTGGGTCTGATTTCGGCCGTAAGCTGGGGGCTGGGCTATTTCGGTCAGCCGCACATCATTGTGCGCTTCATGACCATCCGCTCGGCGGCGGAGGTGGCGACGGCGCGCCGCATTGGCATGGGCTGGATGCTGCTGTGCCTGCTGGGCGCCATCGGCGTCGGCATACTGGGCCGGGGGTTTGTCGAGGCGCGCGGGATGTCGCTGGCCGACCCGGAAACGATCTTCATCCATCTCGCGCAGAACCTGTTCAGCCCCTTCGTCGCCGGACTGCTGCTGGCGGCGTTGCTGGCGGCGATCATGAGCACGGTCAGCTCCCAGCTCCTCGTCGCAGCAAGTTCGCTCACGGAAGATTGCTACCGCCTTTTCCTGCGCCGGCCCGTGGCAGAGAGGGAGGCGGTGTTCGTAAGTCGCGTTGCCGTGGTGCTGGTGACGGTTGCGGCGCTGCTCGTCGCCGCCGATCCGAACAGCGCCGTGCTCACCATGGTCGCAAGCGCGTGGGCGGGCTTTGGCGCCAGCTTCGGGCCGGTCATCCTGCTGACCCTGACGTGGCGCGGCATGAATGGGGCGGGGGCGGTGGCGGGCCTGCTGGCCGGAGCGGGAACGGTCATCCTGTGGCTGGCGGCGGGCTGGAATCGAGCCATCGGAGACGGTCCCGGCCTGTACGAAATCGTGCCGGGGTTTGTCGCGGGACTTCTCGCAGCGATGGTTGTTAGCCGCCTCACGCGGACGACGGAGCCGCGTGTTCAGCCGCCACCGGGAGTGTGAGGGCCGCGCGGCTGGGCGGTCGGCTGCTTGTCCTCACCGCCCCCTGTCGCCTGACCCACGCGCCGGTCCCAGCGGATGCGATACAGATCGAACCGGCGGTCCGCGAGGTTCTGGACGGTGCCCTCCGCTCGCGCCCAGGCAAGGTCGGCGAGGTTCACGTCGCTGATGGTGAGCGTCTCGACATTTTCCGACGCCTCGGCGGCGATGCCGTCGCGCGCGAACGGGAAGTCGCAGGGCGTCAGGATGCAGCTCTGCGCATATTGGATGTCCATGTTGGCAACGCCAGGCAGGTTGCCGACATTGCCGGCCATGACCGTGAAGCACTGGTTCTCGATCGCGCGGGCCTGGGTGCAATAGCGAACCCGCATGTACCCTTGGCGGCTGTCGGTGCAGAAGGGAACGAAGATGATCCGCGCGCCTTCGTCCACGAGCCGTCGTGCTAGTTCGGGAAACTCGCTGTCGTAGCAGATGAGCACGCCGATCGGACCACAGTCGGTGGGGATGGCGTCGATCGAGTCCCCTCCCTTGATGTTCCACCAGTAGGCTTCGTTCGGGGTGGGGTGGATCTTCTCCTGCGCATGGATGGATCCGTCGCGCAGGCACACATAGGCGACATTGTGGATGTCGCCATCCTCCATCCGCGTGGGATGGGAGCCGCCGATGATGTTGATGTTGTAGCTCAACGCCATCTCGCTCAGCCGGCTGCGGATGCGCGGCGTGTACGCCGACAGCGTCTCGATGGCCTCCATCGGAGTGAGTTCCCGTTCCTCCGCCGACAGCAGCATCAGCGTGAAAAGTTCGGGAAAGACGATGAAGTCCGCTTCGTAGTCGCTGGCCACGTCGACGAAATACTCGATGTGGCGCATGAATTCGTCGAAGCCGCTGACAGCCCTTGCCTGCAGCTGGCAGGCGGCGATCCGAACGCTTTCGACATCGCGTGGAACACGATGTTTCTTCGGCTTGTCGGCCTCGACATACGGATTGCGCCAGACCATGCGAACAGCGAAAGCTTTGGATTGCCGGTCTTCCGGCAGGTAGTTGGCAATGATCCCGTCCGGTTCGAAGCCGTTGGCAAGCTGGAAGCGGAGGACCGGATCGTGCAGCTTGTTGTCGAGCACCTGCGCCAGGTAGTCCTCGGGGCTTTCCACCTTGCGCCAGTGCCGGCGCAGATTGGGCATGCGGCCGGCGAACACGATCCCTTCGAGGTCGAGCCGTTCGGCAAGCGCGCGGCGCTCCTCGTAGAGGCGGCGGCCGATCCGCGTACCCCGCACCTTGGGATCCACGCACATCTCGTAGCCGTAGAGCCACTCGCCGGTCGGATTGTGCCGGCTGCCGAACCCGTTGCCGGTGATCTCGTTCCAGCTCGCATCGGAAAAGGCGACCCGCCGCGTGAGGCGCATGGAGGCGCAATAGCCCACCACCCGGCCATCGAGTTTCGCGATGAAGCAGCCCTCGGGGTAGTTGTTCAGCTGCCCCCTCAGCTCGCCCAAGGTGTAGGCGGGCAGATCGACATAGACCCGGCGGACGAGATCGGCGATCTCGCGCGCGTCCTTGGCCCGCGCCTGACGCACTTCAAGCCGCGGCTGGGTACGCGTCTCAGCCATCAGCGCTGCGCCACGGCGAGGCTGCGCGCACATGCGCATGCACGAGGCGAGGCGCACCTTGCCACGGTGTCACCGGGGATCGGTCACGCCCACTGGGCCATCTCGGCCTCGAGCCCTTTGACGATGACCTCGAAGAACTGCTCGGTCGTGAGCCAGTTCTGATCCGGCCCGATCAGAAGAGCGAGATCCTTGGTCATGTGGCCCTGCTCCACCGAACGGATGCAAACCCGCTCCAGCGTCTCGGCGAACCGCACCACGTCGGGCGTGCCGTCGAACTTGCCCCGGTACATGAGGCCTCGTGTCCAGGCGAAGATGGAGGCGATCGGATTGGTCGAGGTCGACTTGCCCTGCTGATGCTGACGATAGTGGCGGGTGACGGTGCCATGGGCGGCCTCTGCCTCCACCGTCTTGCCGTCCGGCGTCATCAGGACGGACGTCATCAGCCCCAAACTGCCGAAGCCCTGCGCCACCATGTCCGACTGCACATCGCCGTCGTAGTTCTTGCATGCCCAGACGAACTTGCCGCTCCACTTGAGGGCGCTGGCGACCAGGTCATCGATGAGCCGGTGCTCGTAGACAATGCCGGCTTCGGTGAAGGCGTCCTTGAATTCGGCGTCGTAGACTTCTTGGAAGATGTCCTTGAACCGCCCGTCATAGGCTTTGAGGATGGTGTTTTTGGTCGACAGGTAGACGGGCCAGCCACGGTCCAGTCCGTAGTTCAGCGAGGCGCGGGCGAAGTCGCGGATGGACTCGTCGAGGTTGTACATGCCCATGGCCACGCCGGCGCTGGGGAAATCGAACACGTCGAGATCGAAGCTTTCGCCATTGGCGCCGTCGAAGACCAGGCGCAGCTTGCCCGGTCCTGGAACCAGCGTGTCCGTCGCCCGGTACTGGTCTCCGAAGGCATGGCGGCCGACCACGATCGGGTCGGTCCAGCCGGGCACGAGCCGGGGCACATTGTCGATCACGATCGGCTCGCGGAAGACGACTCCGCCAAGAATGTTGCGGATGGTGCCGTTGGGCGACTTCCACATCTTGCGCAGCTTGAATTCCTCGACGCGCGCCTCGTCGGGAGTGATCGTCGCGCATTTAACGCCGACGCCGTGTTCCTTGATCGCGTTTGCGGCATCGACGGTGATCTGATCGCCGGTTTCGTCGCGCTTCTCGATTGAAAGATCGAAGTAGCGCAGGTCGATGTCGAGATAGGGAAGGATCAGGCGCTCGCGGATCCACTGCCAGATGATCCGCGTCATCTCGTCGCCATCGAGTTCGACGACCGGATTGCTCACCTTGATCTTGCTCATCGACGCAGTGCTTCCCTTGATCTGACCTCTGCGCGTGGCCGCGCTTGCGGCGCGCCATAGCATCTGTGCCTCGACGTGCAAGGCGACGCTGGCAGCGGATCAGGGTTAAGGAAGCCTCGATTGACGAAGCAAGGCCGCGGTGGTGGGCGTAGGAAGGATTGAACTTCCGACCCCTGCGATGTCAACACAGTGCTCTACCACTGAGCTATACGCCCACACCGGGTCCGCTCGGGCGTCGAAGCCCGAATTGCGCGTTCTTTAAGCAGCGGTGCGCGGATGCGCAAGCTGCTTCATCGCATCGCTTGCAGAGGCGCCGCGCCCGCCCGCTCAGAGCGACATCTGCGCCTCGCCGCCGAGGGCCCGTTGCACTTCCAGCACGAGGTCGCGAAGATGGAACGGCTTTGACAGCACCTTGGCCTTCGGCTGCTCCCGGCTCGCCTTGAGCGTCACTGCGGCAAAGCCGGTGATGAACATGACCTTTGTGTCCGGGCTGATCTCGTTGCATTTCTGCGCGAGCTCGATGCCGTCCATCTCCGGCATGACGATGTCCGACAGCAGAAGGTCGAAGTGCTCCTGCTCCAGCAGCGGCACGGCGGCGGTTCCGCGATCGACGGATTGCACGGCGTAGCCGGCATTCTCAAGCGCGCGTTCGAGATAGGTGCGCATGGCTGCGTCATCCTCCGCCAGAAGGATGCGGAACGGTGTGGGTCGAGGCATGGGCGCGTCCTTAGCAGCAAAGCCTTGCCAATACCTATGCCGATCTCACCTGTTGTGCAGGAACAGGACGCGCTTGGCCAGACAACCGGGTTCGCCTAGGCTCTCGGTGATGGACCCAGCCTCGCCCGCGCGCAATCCCGAAGGATCGGAACCTGGCGGGGATATCCGCGCACTCACGGGCTTCGCCGCATGCGGCGGCGGCCGGATCGATGCGAGCAGCGCGCCAGCCTTCGTCATGCACCGGCCACTTGCCCCGCGCGTGCCCGTGCTCCTTTCGGTTCCTCACGCCGGTCGTGCCTATCCGCGCGCGGTGCTGGACGCCATGGGCGATCCGGCGGCCGTGAGCGCCGTCCTCGAAGACCGTCTGGCCGACCGGCTGGCGGAGCGCGTGGCCATCGCGACAGGCGCCGGCGTGATCATGGCGCGCGCACCGCGCGCCATGATCGACCTCAACCGCGATCCCGCCGATCTGGACTGGAGCCTTGTCGCTGACCCGTCGCCGGCGCGGTTCCATCCGGCCCCTGTATCCAGGCGCGCTCAGACCGGTCTTGGCGTCATTCCCAGCCGGGCGGCATCTGTCGGCAGCATCTGGCGGCGCACCCTTCCGATAAGCGAATACCACCGGCGTGTGGAAGACATTCACGCGCCATATCAGGCCGCTCTGTCGCAACACCTCGCGGCGCTTTGCGAACACTGGGGCTGCGCCCTGCTGATCGACCTCCACTCCATGCCGCCGCTGCGCCCGCAGGCCGGGCGCGGGAGCACGCCCCGCTTCGTCATCGGAGACCGGTTCGGCCGCAGCTGCGCCGCGCACCTTAGCGCAACCGCCTTGCGCGTCCTCGGCCGCCATCAGGCGGTCGCGCACAATTTGCCCTATGCCGGAGGATACATTCTCGACCGCCAGGCAGCGCCGCGGCATGGCATCCACGCCGTGCAGGTGGAGGTGTGCCGCAGCCTCTACCTCGATCAGTCGCTGCGCGAACTCGGCACGGGCGCCGACAGCGTCGTTCGAGCGCTCGAGCAACTTGTGCTTGGTCTCGCGTCCGCGTTGATCGCCAGCAAGGACGCCCCGCCTTCATGGACGCACGCGGCCGCAGCGGAGTAGGGCGCATAAAAATCCACCTCGTGCACGCGGCACGAGGTGGTCGAGGTTCAGGGAGGAGGTGCAAAGAATTGCACCAGCCAAGCGGGCCATGAGGGGGGGAAAGCGCCGCTTGGCATCCTCGAAATGGGGTGCGTTGGCCCGGTTTCAAGACCCGCTCTGGCCTCGTTTCGAGACCCGCATGGCGTCGGGCCGCACTCAGGCGTTCGACGTGTTCGCCTTCTGCTGCGGCACAAGGCCCTTCTCGGCCTGCTTGGCGAAAATCGTCCGCATGAGCTCGAGCGAGGCAATCTGGGCGAAGATCAGCGGCAGCATGCCGTTCTGGTTCCATGCGCGAAGCTGATCGCCGCGAAGCTCGCGCAGCTTGTCCTGGTCGATCATCTGGAAGCCGCGATAGACGAATGGCTGGTCACTGAGATCCGGCTGCGTGATCGTCACCTCGCCGTCCATCAGCAGACCATGCTTGTGCAGCTCGTCCATGAAGAACTTGGTTCTCTGCCCCGCCTGCTCGAACTGCTCGCAGAACTGAAGCACCCGTTGGGTCGTTTCGGACGGCTGTCCGTCAACGAACAGCGGTTCCCCATCGCCGTCTTCACCCAGCATGTCCGACGTGGGATCGAAGCACAGCGACAGGTCGTCGCTGTCCTGACGAAGCTTGACGAGCATGAACGGGTAGCGGCGCACATAGGCCGGCAGGTACACTGGCGCTTCGATCCGCCCTTCCTCGTCGACGAAGACATTGACGCCCTCGTTCAGACCCATGAGGGCCAGCGGCACCGGGTTCTCGCCGGCTGAGAACACGATCGGAAAATCGCGCTGGGCCTGCACCAGTTCGTCCGCCGTCACCGGCACCGCATGTTGCCCGACCAGCCACTTGGCCTTGTCCGACGGACGCATGCGCCATGAGGCATGGTCGTTGGAATTGAGCGGCATCAGGTCGTTGTAGAACAGGGGCAGGGGTGGTTGCGGCGCACTGGCCATCGCAGGTCTCCGGATCGCGGCTCGATTGTGCCCGGCATGCTGCGCGGGCGTCCGTCCCGCGGCGCCTTACGGGCGCGCCTGCTCCGGCGCAAGAGGCACCAGCTTGCCCGGATTGAGCAGCTCGTCAGGATCGAGAGCCTGCTTCACCGATCGCATCACGCCGAGCATCACAGGGTCTGCGGTTCTTGCCAGAAGCTCCCGCTTTTCCGCACCGATCCCGTGTTCGGCGGAGATGGTGCCGCCACGGGCGACAATCGCATCGTAGACGAACTGGCTGATCTTTCGGCCAACCCCCGACTGCCATCCGGGTCCGGCCTCGGGTGGAGGCACCACGTGAAGGTGGATGTTGCCATCGCCGAGATGGCCAAAGGCGCGGGTGCTGTAGCCGGGGAAGGCAGCCGGAACCTCTTTTGCCAGATCGCGGATCACCGCCGGCATCTGGTCCGGCTGGACAGCGATGTCGTGCTGCAATGCCGGACCCGCCGCCTTCTCCGCAGCCGACAGACTCTCGCGCAGCCGCCAGAAAGCGGCTGCCTGCGCACCGGACGCCGCGAGGACCGCGTCACGGATCATGCCGGTTTTGAGCAGCGCGCCGAGCGCCGCCTCCACTTCGTTCGCCAGCGCCTCGCCGGTGAGCAGCCGTCCTTCGTCAACCACTTCCACCAGGACGTGCCATGGATGATCGCCCTGCAAGGGCGGCTGACGCTCCGCCAGATATCGAACCACATTGCCGACACACACCTCCGGCATGAGTTCGAAAGCTTCCACCTGGTCGGGCAGACGCGCCTGCAGACGGGTCAGAACGCTCAACGCCTGCTCGGGCGAGTCCACGCCGAGCCAGGCCGTGTGGCGGGCAACCGCCGCCGGTCGAAGCACGAGACGCACGGCGGTGATGATGCCCAGCGTGCCTTCGGAGCCGATGAACAGCTGTTTGAGATCGAATCCGCGGTTGTCCTTGCGCAGCCCGGTGTCCGCGACGAGCAGGTTCCCGTCCGCCAGCACTGCATGGACGCCCGTCACAAGGCTGCGCATCGTTCCGTGTCGAAGCACTTGGGTTCCGCCCGCATTGGTGCTCGCAAGCCCCCCGATCGTCGCCGAACCCTTGCTCGCCAGCGAAAGCGGGAACCGGAGGCCTTCGCGCTCGGCGGCCGCGTGAACGGCTTCGAGAACGGCGCCCGCTCCGCACAGGAGGGTGCGAGTCTCATTGTCGACGCGGATCGTGTTGAGCCGCCGCAGGGAGAGGAGCAGCTGTGTTCCGCTGCCGTCGCAGATCGCCCCGCCGACAAGCCCCGTATTGCCCCCCTGCGTGACCACCGGAACGGCTGCGCTCGCGCAGCAGCGCATCACCTGCTGCACCTCGCCTTCATCTGCGGGCGCGACCATGGCCATGGGCACGCCGCTGTGACGGCCCCGCCAGTCGGTGCACCAGGGCGCGAGCGCCTCATCATCGGTCACGATCCAGCGAGTCCCGACAATGGTTTCCAGCTGCCGGAGCAGCGGAACGGCTGTGGCAGGTCGGTCACGCATGCGCCCCTCATAGCCTTTCGGCGGTGCGGGGTGGAGCCGAATTCACTTTCCATTCAACGCCGCGCGATCAAGCCTTGCCCGCAGCAGGACCGGCCGCCGGTGAACGCGGCCGGATAGCAGGTGCGCAGGATCCATGTTGGCATACCTCTTTCTCGGAACCCCTGTGCTCGCGGCGCTGGGAACGGGTGCGCCTGCCGAGACGGGCGCAGTTGCCGCAAGCGGGGGCAGCGAGGTTGTCCGGGCTGCACCGGCCCCTGCCATCCTCCCGCGGCCGGCGCGCTCGGCGCCGGCAGGAGCGCTGTTCGACTGGCACGGGTTGGATCGCCGCGCCCAGCAGGTGCGGATCGAACAGCGCGTCATCATCCGCGTGGTCCCTCTTGCCCCGCTGGCCGAGCAGCGGCGCCCGGCTTCGGCGCCGCTGCGGCTGGAAGAACGGCGGGCGAGGGGCTGCATTCCCATGGAGCAGATCGCCGGCGTGAGCGGATATGGCGACGACCGCATGCTCCTGTACCTGCGCGATCGGCGCATGTTCAGCGTGGCTTTTGACAGATCATGCCCGGTCAAGGCCTTCTATTCCGGCTTCTACGTCGAGCGGAATGGAGACGGGATGCTTTGTCCTGCCCGCGACGTCGTGCAGGCGCGCTCCGGTGTCCGCTGCACCGTGGGGCGTCTGCACCGGCTCGTCGTTCAGGATTAGGGTTGCCGCGTCCTTGACTCCGCGCGGCGTTGTGACAAGGTGAGCCGCAGGAACGCCGCCATTGCGGCGCAATCATTGTTGGGCGCTTCACTTCCAGATGAATTTTGCCGATCTCGGCTTGTCGCCGGAACTCCTTCAGGCGGTCGAAGCCGCCGGCTACACCGAGCCGACGCCCATCCAGGCGCAGGCGATTCCTGCCATGCTGATGATGAAGGACATCATCGGGATCGCGCAGACCGGCACCGGCAAGACGGCCAGCTTCGTCCTGCCGATGATCGACATCCTGCATCACGGCCGCAGGCGCGCCCGCATGCCGCGTTCCCTCATTCTTGAGCCGACCCGCGAACTCGCCGCACAGGTCGCGGACAATTTCGCCATCTATGGCCGCGGTCACGACCTCAAGATGGCGCTGCTCATCGGCGGCGTGCAGATGGGCGATCAGGTCAAGGCGCTGGACGAAGGGGTGGATGTCCTCATCGCGACGCCGGGCCGGCTCATGGACCTGTTCGAGCGCAGCAAGATCCTGCTGACCGGCTGCGAGATGCTCGTCATCGACGAGGCGGACCGCATGCTCGACATGGGCTTCATCCCGGACATCGAGTTCATTTGCGGCAAGCTTCCCGCCACGCGGCAGACGGTCCTATTCTCGGCGACGATGCCGCCGCCGATCGAAAAGCTCGGTAACAAGTTCCTCAACAATCCCAAGCGGATCGAGGTCAGCCGTGCGGCGTCAACCAACGAGAACATCGCCCAGCACAAGGTGACGGTCGCGCCCCGCGAGAAGCGCGAGACGCTGCGCTGGTTCCTCAGGAACGACGATGTGCAGACAGCCATCGTCTTCGCCAACCGCAAGACCACTGTGCGCGAGGTGAACCAGAGCCTGCGCCGCCACGGCTTTCGCAGCGGCGAAATCCACGGGGACATGGACCAGGCGAGCCGCAACCGGGAACTGGAGCGGTTCAAGTCCGGCGAGATCAACGTGCTGGTGGCGAGCGACGTCGCTGCCCGGGGTCTCGACATCAAGGGTGTCAGTCACGTCTTCAATTTCGACACGCCATGGCATCCTGACGACTACGTGCACCGCATCGGCCGGACGGGGCGGGCAGGCGCCAAGGGGCGCGCGTTCACCTTCGTGACCCCCGACGACGCCGAAGCGATGCAGAACGTCGAGACGCTGACCGGATTGATGGTTCCCGTTTTCGAGCTGCCCGACACGCGCAAGCGTGCTGCCGGTCGCGGCGACGCGCAACAAGGCGTCTCTGTGCCGGCCGGTCCGGACCGGAAGGGGAAGAGGCGCAAGGAGCCCGCAGAAGCGGCGGCCGCCCATGGACGCGATCCGCGCCATGAGTCGGGACGATCCCGCGAAGAGCGACGCGGCGGCCGGCAGGAGGCAGACGCCGAACCGGATGTTGTTGGCGAATGGAACGGGCCTCGCCCGTCATTCCTGGACGTGTCGGCGACGGCCGCTTCTTAACACTTGCACAACCCCGCGGCCGTATGCCGGGGCCATGGCGGTGCTGGCCCAGTCCCTCGTTGGTTTTCTGAAGCTTGTCGGCGGCATGGGCCTCGTGTTCGGCTGCCTCGCGCTGCTGACCAAAGGGCGCGGGCTGCTCGACGCCATGAAGCGCACAGGCTCCGAATTCGCCACCAATCTTGGCCTGGCGTTCCTGAACAGCGTGGTGCTGATGCCGCTGCTTGTGCTTCCCTCGACCTGGCTTCACGACCGCGTGCCGGCCTGGCCGTTTGCTGTCGAGCTGTGGGCGGTAGCGCCGGCGGCGATGACACTTGTCGCCGCAGTCCTCGTGTGGGACTTCGCGGTGTACTGGCGGCACCGGGCGGAGCATCTTCCCGCGCTGTGGCCGTTTCACGCGACGCACCACGCCGACACCCACTACCACTGGCTGACAGTGCTGCGGAAACACCCCGTCAGCAATCTCATCAGCCTGCTGGTCGACGTGCTCCTACTGCTGGTGCTGGGTTTTCCCCCTTGGGCTGTCGCGGCGGCAGGCGTGATCCGCGGGTTCTGGGGCTTCTTCATCCATGCGGACGTGCCCTGGACGCTCGGTCCGCTCGGGCTGGTTCTGATTTCGCCGGCGGCGCACCGTCTCCATCACATCCGTGACGAGGCGTTCATGGGAACGAATTTCGGCAACACCGTCACGCTGTGGGACCATGTGTTCGGCACCTACGCCGATCCTCGTGCGCATGTGGATTGCGAAACCGGCATCGCGGAAGGAACCCGCAATTTCTGGGGCGAGCTGCGCCGTCCATGGGAAATGCGTCGGAGATCCGGCGGTGTTGCTGCACCCGCTGCCGACGCCGCATCGGCCACCTGAGAAGGTCAGTGCGCCGCGGGTCTGACGAAACTGTCGATCACCCGCTTCGGACCGCTCGTTTCGAAATCGATTTCGAGCTTGTTGCCTTCCTGCCCCGTGACGGTGCCGTAACCGAACTTGTCGTGGAAGACGCGCGTGCCGGGCGCGATGTCCGAGCGGGGTCGCGCAGCAAAGCTCGCCGCGCTCCGCCGGCTTTCCGGCACGCTCAGCTGTTTCAGGTCGTAGCCCGTCGCCACCGCCCGCTGGAACCCGGGCCCGCGCCCGGCGGCGCGGTCGGGGCGCAGGGCCGCGACATGGGCGAACGGATCCTCCTGCTCGGACCAGTTGGCACGCCAGAGCGAGGCGCCGCCGGTCATGGTCGTGTGCTGCTCCACGTGATCGGCGGGAAGTTCGCCGATGAAGCGGCTGGGAATGGAGCTTGTCCAGCTGCCATAGATGCGGCGGTTGGCGGCATGCAGGATCGTGCAACGCCGGCGTGCGCGCGTGATGGCCACATAGGCGAGCCGGCGTTCTTCCTCGAGGCTCACCGTGCCGCCTTCGTCGAGCGCGCGCTGGGAGGGGAAGACGCCTTCCTCCCAGCCTGGCAGGAAGACGTGGTCGAATTCCAGCCCCTTGGCCGCGTGCATGGTCATGATCGTGACCTTGTCGCCATCGTCACGCGCGTCGTTGTCCATGACGAGGCTGACATGCTCGAGAAAATGCTCGAGCGACGGGTAGTCTTCCATCGCCCGCGCCAGTTCGGACAGGTTCTCCAGCCTTGCCGCGGCCTCCGTGCTGCGTTCCTTTTGCAGCATCTCCTCGTAGCCGCTTTCCGCGAGCACGAGGCGCAGGAGATCGGCGGGACGAAGATCGTGCGCCTGTTCGCGCCACCGCGCGAACAGGTTCAGCAGCCCGGCCAGCGTGTTGGCAGCGCGGCGCGGCAGTTCGTCGCTGTCGCACAGTTGCAGCGCGGCTGCCGCCAGTGGCATCCCGGTGCGGCGCGCGTGGCGGCGCATGGCGTCCAAGGCCTTGGCCCCGAGGCCGCGCTTGGGCTGGTTGTGAATGCGCTCGAACGCGAGATCGTCCGCCGGCTGGGCGATGACGCGCAGATACGCAAGCGCGTCGCGGACCTCGGCCCGCTCGTAGAAGCGGAAGCCGCCGATGATGCGGTAGGAGATGCCGGACTGGATGAACCGGTCCTCGAACTCGCGGGTCTGATACTGCGCCCGCACGAGAATGGCGGTCGCATCGAGCCTGGTTCCGCCGCGCATCAGTTCCTCAAGCTCGTCCGCAACGCGGCGGGCTTCTTCCGGTCCGTCCCAGACGCCGATCACCCGCACCCGTTCTCCTGCCGGCAGTTCCGTCCACAAGGTCTTGCCCAGCCGTTCGCGGTTCGCGCCGATCAGACCCGACGCGGCGGCCAGGATCTGCGGGGTCGAGCGGTAGTTCTGTTCCAGCCGGATCACCGCGGCACCGGGGAAATCCTTCTCGAAACGGAGGATGTTGGCCACCTCCGCGCCCCGCCACGAATAGATCGACTGATCGTCGTCTCCCACGACGCATACATTGCCGCGTCCCTGCGCCAGCAGCCGCAACCACAGGTACTGCACCTGATTGGTGTCCTGATACTCGTCCACCATGATATACCGGAAACGCTGCTGATACTGTTCGAGAATGCCGCGTTCGCGCCTGAAGATGTTGACCATGTGCAGGATCAGATCGCCGAAGTCGCAGGCGTTCAGTGCTTTCAGGCGCTGCTGGTAGAGATCGTAGAACTGCTGTCCACGCCCGTTGGCGAAGGCCTCGTTCTCGAATGCGTCAAGGTCCGAAGGGTTCAGGCCCCGGTTCTTCCACCTGTCGATCAGCTGTGCGAGCTGGCGCGCGGGCCAGCGCTTTTCGTCCACCTCGTTGTCGATGATGAGCTGCTTGAGCAGGCGCAGCTGGTCGTCAGTGTCGAGAATGGTGAAGTTGCTTTGCAGACCGACGCATTCGGCGTGCCGCCGCAGCATCCGGGCACACAAGGCGTGGAAGGTGCCGAGCCATGGCATCCCGTCCACATTGCCGCCGAGGTTCTGGGTGACCCTCTCGCGCATCTCGCGGGCGGCGCGATTGGTGAAGGTGACGCACAGGATTTCGCTTGGCCACGCGCGCCGCGTCAGGATGAGATAGGCAAGCCGGGCCGTGAGCGCCGCCGTCTTCCCCGTTCCGGCGCCCGCCAGCATGAGGACCGGCCCTTCGGTCGTCAGCACGGCTTCACGCTGAGGCGGGTTCAGCCGTCGGAGAAACTCCGGCACGTGGGCAGGGTGTTCCGCTGTGGTCTCGATGTCGTTCATGGCTCGTCGGAACAGCTAGAGAACGGCGGACGGCGCGACAAGGGCAGTTCGGCGCATTGCCGGAACGCAACCGCGTGCCTCTGCGTAGCATCGTGACGATGAACACCAAGGAGTAGCACCATGATCAAACATGTCTTCGCCGGCGTGGCCGGCGCCGCGCTGATGGCGGTTCCTGCCGTCGTCGTCGCCCAGAGCCAGACACAGCCTCAAACCCAGACCCAGACCCAGACCCGCACGCAGACGACCACCACCACCACGACCGGCACGAGCGGGACGCAAAGCCAGACCATGACCGCTACCCAGCGCGCCGCCTATGACCGGCTCACCCCGGAACGGCGTGGCACCTTTGACCGGATGAGCCCCCAGATGCAGTCCTACTACTGGACATTGAGCGAAAGCGATCGCGACGCCTGGTGGCTGCTGAACGACGAACAGCGCGGCCAGCTCTACAACCTTCCCGCTGAGCAGCGCACGGCGGCCTGGGCCTCCATCCGCCAGCAGATCGCGGCCGCCGGCGGTGCGACAGCCGCCCAGCAGAANCCTCCATCCGCCAGCAGATCGCGGCCGCCGGCGGTGCGACAGCCGCCCAGCAGAACGCCATGGCCCAGCAGCAGGGCACGATGCGGCAGCAGCAGGGCACCATGGGCCAGCAGCAGGGCACCATGGCTCAGCAGCAGGGCGCCATGGCCCAGCAGCAGGGCACGATGGCTCAGCAGCAGGGCGCGATGGGCCAGCAGGGGATGACCAGCGGCAACATCCGGTGGGTCAGCAATCCGCGCGTGCAGCCGCTTCCGGCCTCAAACGTGGACACGACGGCCGGCAACCTTCCGGTGTGCTCCGCGACGCGCCGTGACCATTGCATCAACCGGTCGGAAGCCCGCGGTCAGACCGCGCGCGCCCGGACCCGCTGACCTTTCGCTGTGCCTTGCGGTGTGGCGTCCTTCGCGGACGTCACACCGTCACGGCGTTTGGGTCGCGGCGCAGAAACGTAAGACCGGCCACGCCGACCCGCCGCGTCTTCACGACCTGAAGACCTGGGATCGACACCGTGCGACGGGCATCATGTTCAAGAACGGCGATGCTGGCCTCGCCCAGCCAGCCCATGCGCAGCAAGCGGTGAAGCGCCACGTCGCCCTGCGTGCTGTCGTAGGGCGGATCGAGCAGGATGAGGTCCAGCGCATCCGCGCGCCGGGAAAGCCGGGTGGCAGATTCCGTCAGCACGGTCGCGCGGCTGTCGGCGCCCAGGGCGGCGATGTTCGCCCGCAGACAGACAAGAGCCTTAGCCTCGTGCTCGACGAACACACAGGACGCAGCGCCGCGGGAGAGGCTTTCCAGCCCGAGCGCGCCCGACCCGGCAAACAGGTCCGCGACGCGCAGCTCCTCCAGCGAGCCCAGTTCGCTGTGCAGCATGCTGAACAGGGTTTCCCGCACGCGCGAGGCGGTGGGTCGGGTCAGTCCGGAGTCGGGAACCCGAAGTCGGCGCCCCCTCCATTCGCCGGCGATGATCCGCACGGCTCAGCCCCCCACTCGCAGCTGCCTCAGCAGCGCGGCGACGTCGCGGCCGGGCACCTCCGCCACCTGGCCCGGCGGCAGATGATCGAGCAGGAACGGCCCGTAGGCAGTGCGGATCAAGCGGCTCACGGCGACACCCAGATGCTCCAGCACCCGGCGCACCTCGCGGTTCTTGCCCTCGGTCAGGGATAGTTCGATCCACTGATTGCGGCCGGTGCGCCGTTCGAGATTGGCGTCGATCCGCCCGTAACGGACCCCGTCGATGGTGATGCCTTCGATTAGATCCTCGAGCGCGGCCTGAGTGATGGTGCCGTAGGTGCGGGCGCGGTAGGTTCGCGGCACACCGGACGACGGCAGTTCGAGCGCCCGTTTCAGCGCGCCGTCATTGGTGAGGAGCAGCAGACCTTCGGTGTTGAGGTCGAGCCGGCCGACCGGCATCACCCGCGGCGCTCCCGCCGGCAGCGCGTTGCGAAGTGCCGTGTAGATCGTCGGGCGACCGCGCGGATCTCGTTCCGCGGTGATCAGGCCCGGCGGCTTGTGAAACCGGAACAGCCGTGCACGCTCGGGCTGCGCCACGGGTTGGCCATCGACGGTCACGCCGCGCAGGTCGGTGATGAAGGTCGCCGGACCTTCCACCGTTTGCCCGTTCACGCTCACCCGGCCGTCCGCGATCATCCGTTCGACTTCCCGCCGGCTGGCCACGCCGGCGCGGGCAAGCAGTTTGGCAATGCGGTCGCCGCTCGGCCGGGGATCGGACATCATCCTTCGCGCCTACGGCGTCGCCGGACGGTGTGCAAGGCAGGGCCCTTGACGCGCGCATAACACTTGCGTTCATCAACGGGTGCTAGCAACCGGCTGAACGCTGAGCACAGCGGACCGGAACGAGGAGGGGAGCAGAACATGGTGGACACCAAACCGGCGCAGACGGCCGCGCAGCCGTCGCTGTTCGCTGCCGTTCTGCCGTACTTGGAGAAGGAGTCCGCGGCGGCGTTCCTTCTCGGCATTTCCTCCGGCTTCCCGTTCGCGCTTCTGGCGGCCACCCTGACGACGCGGCTCGCGCAGGAGGGGATCGACAAGTCGACCGTCACCGCCTTCACCCTCGCCTTCCTCGTCTACAACCTCAAGTTCCTGTGGGCGTGGATCGTCGACGGGGTGCGGATCCCGGTCCTGGGCCGTCTCGGCCAGAGGGTGTCGTGGATGCTGGTGGCCGGTGCTCTCGTGATCGCCGCCACCATCAACCTGGCGCTGGTGCAGCCCAGCGTCGACATCGTCTGGACCGCGACGTCGGCGGTGCTGCTCGGCATCGCGGGCGCGACCTTCGACATCGTCATCGACGCCTACCGCATCGAGACGCTCAAACCCTATCAGCTCGGCACCGGCTCGGGGATGAGTCAGTATGGCTGGCGCATCGGCGCCGCCGGTGCGGGCGCCCTGGCCCTCGTGGTGGCCGCCCGTTACGGATGGGAAGCGGCCTACATGGCGTGCGCGGTGTTCGCCCTGCCGGCGATGCTGACGGCGCTGGCGCTCGGCGAGCCTGCGCGCCGGCAGATCGTTGCAGCGAGGCAGGGGCTGGCCGAGACGTGGCGGGCCATCGTCGGGCCCTTCTCGGAATTCTTCAGGCGGCACGGCGCCTGGCTCGTCCTGCTGTTCATCCTCGTGCACAAGATCGGCGACACGCTGGCGAACCTCACCTTCCGCCTGCTGTTCAACGATCTCGGCTACACCAACGACGAGATCGCCATCTACGATGTCGGCGTCGGTTTCTGGGCGCTGATCGTCGGCGTGTTCGTCGGCGGGATCATCTACGCCCGCCTGGGGCTAAAGCGATCGGTGCTCATCGCCCTGGTCCTGATGGCGGTGTCAAACCTCAGCTTCGCCGCGCTGGCGGCGGCCGGCAAGAGCAACCTTGGCATGGCGGCCGCGATCGGCTTCGAGAACTTCGCCAGCGGGTATGGCGGGGTCGTGGTCGTCGCGTATTTCTCGGCCCTGTGCGACCTGCGTTTCACCGCCGCGCAATATGCCCTCATCAGCGCCGGGGCGAGCATTGTCGGGCGCGTGCTGACGGGCACGACCGCGGGCGCGCTGATCGACGCTGTCGGCTATGTCAACTTCTACCTGCTGACCACGGTGCTGGCGCTCCCGGGCATCGTGCTGTTCTGGTGGATGATGCGCACCGGATTGGTGGACGCGGCGATCGGCACCGCCGGTGAAGTCGGGCCGGGCAGCGCGCGCAGCGATCCCCCGCTCTAGCGCGGCAGGGCGCCGTTCTGCTTCAGCACGGCGCCGGCAAGATAGAGCGAGCCGGTGATGAGCACCGGCAGGCCATCGTCCGGCATGGCGCGAAGCGCGTCGGCCACCGTTTCGCGGAAGCAGGCAGGCGGCGGAAAGGCGGCGGCGTCGTGCCACCGGTGGCCCGGCACCGGAACGACGCCGAGACTGGCCACGCTGTTGCCGAAGGCGGCGACGAACGCGCCGGGATCCTTGCTCTCGATCATGCCCACGATCAGGTGGACTGGCCGCCCCGCAAGGTGCGCGGCCAGAGCCGCGGCGGCAGAGCCGTTGTGCCCGCCGTCGAGCCAGATCTCGCGCGGCGCCAGACCCGCGAGGAGCGGGCCGGGACCAAGCCGCTGGAGCCTTGCGGGCCATTCGGCCGTGGTCAGACCGCGGGCGATGGCTGCCTCGTTGACGACGATCTTCTCCTGATGGCGAAGCATGGCGATGGCTAGGCCGGCATTGGCGACCTGATGCGCGCCGGCAAGCGACGGCAGCGGAAGATGCAGGCCGCTTGTCTCCCCCCGGGTCTCGTCGCCGTAGTAAAGGCCGACAGCAAGGTCGCGGATGTCCCAATCCCGGTCCTGCGCGAACCAGGGCGCGCCCACGCGGGAGGCCGTGGCGGCGATCGCTTCCCTTTCCGGCTCGCCATAGGCGAGCGTCACCAGCGGCACGCCGGGCTTGGCGATGCCGGCCTTCTCGAAGGCGATGCGGGCCAGCGGGTGCGCCGGCGTGTTCTCCTCGGGCGCCAGCAGGAACCGCTCGTGATCGAGGCCGAGCGCCGCGATGCCGCAGGCGGCGGGCGCAGGGATCACGTTGGTCGCATCCAGCCGTCCGCCAAGTCCGACCTCGACGATGCACACGTCGGCCGGAACGCGCGCGAAGGCGAGAAAGGCGGCCGCGATGGTCGCCTCGAAGAAGGACGGGGCGAGGCCCTCGGCGGCGTCCAGCACCTCCTCGAGCAGCACGGCGAGCGGAGCATCCTCGATCAGCGCTCCGGCGAGGCGGATGCGCTCGTTGTAGCGGACCAGATGCGGGCTGATGGTGGCGTGGACCCGCAGCCCCTGCGCCTCGCAGATGGCGCGCAGGAAAGCGCAGGTCGATCCCTTGCCGTTCGTCCCGGCGACGTGGAACACCGGCGGCAGGCGATCCTGCGGGTCACCGAGCCGGGCGAGCAGTGCACGGATTGTCTCCAGTCCCAGCCGGCCTTCCGGCTGGCTGAGGCGGGCGAGCCGGTCCAGCTGCGCCTGCACCCGCGGGTCATCGGACCGGCCAACGTCGCGCACTCGTGTTCACCCCGTGTGCGGCGCGAGATAGTCGAGGATGCGCGCCAGCGTCGGGCGCAGCTCGCTCCGCTTCACCACCATGTCGATCATGCCGTGTTCGAGCAGGTATTCGGCGCGCTGGAAGTTCTCGGGCAGCTTCTCGCGGATCGTTTCCTGGATCACCCGCTGGCCGGCAAAGCCGATGAGGGCGCCCGGCTCGGCGATCTGCACGTCGCCCAGCATGGCATAGCTCGCGGTGACGCCGCCGGTGGTCGGGTCGGTCAGCACCACGATATAAGGCAACCCGGCCTCGCGCAGGCGCCGCACCATGACGGTCGTCTTGGGCATCTGCATCAGCGACAGGATGCCTTCCTGCATCCGGGCGCCGCCGGCGGCGGTGAACACGATGTAGGGCCGCCTGTTCCGCAGGGCATCGTCCGCCCCGGCACAGAACGCCGCGCCCACAGCCAGCCCCATGGACCCGCCC
Source organism: Erythrobacteraceae bacterium CFH 75059 (assembly GCA_004331795.1). Taxonomy (GTDB): domain Bacteria; phylum Pseudomonadota; class Alphaproteobacteria; order Sphingomonadales; family Sphingomonadaceae; genus Qipengyuania_B; species Qipengyuania_B thermophila. Next base: position 766,679 of record SJSR01000002.1, on the reverse strand, counting down.
ATGAAGCCGAAATCCTGCACCCCGACGGTGGCGGGACGCCCCTCGATCGCGCCGACGGCGACCACGAAGGCGTCGGCGTGGGCACTCTTCGCCCGCGCCTGTTTCAGCCGCTCGGTGTAGCGCTTCTGGTCGCGGAACTTCAGCGGATCCTCGCGCACGGCCGGGGTGGGGAGCAGGGCGAACCCCTCGTCCAGCACCTGCCGCAGCCGCTCGTCCGCGCCGATGCGGCCGTGATGGTCGCAGCGCGGGCAGACCGACAGGTTCTCGGCGTATTCGCGTGTGAACACCATCTCGTCGCAGCGCGGGCATTTGATCCACAGGTTCTCGGGCACCTCGCGCCGGGCGAGGAACGGGAGGGTGTTGCGGACGCGGTCGAGCCAGCTCATGCGGGCACCCTTTGCGCGCCGTGCACCGCCTGCGCAAGGCTGCGCGTGAGCGCCCGCAGGTGTTCCGTCGCCGCGCTGCCGTGGCGGCCGACCAGTTCGACCAGCGCCGATCCGACCACCACCCCGTCCGCGACCTCGGCAATTCCTGCCGCCTGCTCCGGCGTCCTTACGCCGAATCCGACGGCGACCGGGAGATCGGTGGACGCCTTGAGCCGCGCCACCGCCTCCGCGATCGATCCGGTCGTCGCCTGCTGGCTGCCCGTGATCCCGGCGACCGAGACGTAGTAGAGGAACCCCTGCGACCCCGCGAGCACCTGCGGCAGCCGTGCCGCGTCGGTGGTCGGCGTGGCGAGCCGGATGGGCGCAACGCCATGCGCGCGCAGGGCAGGGCCGAGCGCGCCGTCCTCCTCCGGCGGGATATCGACGCAGATCACACCATCTATGCCCGCATCAGCGGCGGCGGCCGCGAACCATTCCGCCCCGCGCCGGACCATCGGGTTGGCGTAGCCCATCAGCACCAGCGGCACTTGCGGGTGGCGGGCGCGGAAGGCGGCTGCGATGCGCAGCACCTCGGCCGTGGTGGTCCCGCGCCCGAGCGAGCGGATGTTCGCCTCCTGGATCGCCTTGCCGTCCGCCATCGGGTCCGTGAACGGCATCCCCAGCTCGATCACGTCCGCGCCGCTGTCGACCAGCGCGTCGAGATTGGCCGCGGTGTCGCCGTCGCCTGCGGTGATGAAGGTGACGAGGGCGGGATGCGGCTTGGCGAAGGCGGAGGCGAGGCGAGAGCCACGCAGTTCAACAGTCATGATCGCGCTCGTGTGACGGGAGACATGGACCGCATGTTACACGGTCCAGAAGCAGAAAACGCGGGCTGCAAGCGTCCCCGGATGCGGCGGCGGGAGTTTGTCAGCATGGATCGGCGCACAGCATGTCATGACCGATGGGATGCACGGTAGGACAGAGGCGTGATGAACCGCAGAGCCGGCGGCAATCGGAAACGCGAGGTGCCTGACAGCCAACGCTTTCCTCGCGCGCCGAGCGGCTCACATCTCCACTCCCAGCGCTTCGGCCACGGTGAAGATGTCCTTGTCCCCGCGTCCGCAAAGGTTTGCAAGGATGACGCTGTCCTTCGGCATCGCCTTCGCCCGCTGCGCCACGGCATGGATCGCGTGGCTCGGCTCCAGCGCAGGAAGGATCCCCTCCGTCCGGCAGAGCAGCTGAAACGCCTCCAGCGCCTCCTGGTCGGTGACGGCGGTGTATTCCACGCGGCCGGTGTCCTTCAGCCAGGCGTGTTCCGGGCCGATGCCGGGATAGTCCAGCCCGGCGCTGATCGAATGGCCCTCGGTGATCTGGCCATCTTCGTCCTGGAGCAGATAGGTCCTGTTGCCGTGGAGGATGCCGGGCGACCCGCCCAAAAGCGACGCCGCGTGCTCCTCGCCATGCAGGCCGCGCCCTGCCGCCTCGACGCCGAGCATCCTGACGTCCGGGTCGTCGAGGAACGGGTGGAACAGGCCGAGCGCGTTCGATCCGCCGCCGATCGCCGCGACCAGCAGGTCCGGCAGGCGGCCGATGCGGTCGAGCATCTGCGCCCGCGCCTCGCGCCCGATCACGGATTGAAAGTCGCGGACCATCTCGGGGTAAGGGTGCGGCCCGGCGGCGGTGCCGATGATGTAGAAGGTGTCGTGGACGTTGGCGACCCAGTCGCGCATCGCCTCGTTCATCGCGTCCTTGAGCGTGCCGCGCCCGCTCGTCACCGGGACGACCGTGGCGCCGAGCAGCTTCATCCGGAACACGTTGGGCTGCTGCCGGGCGACATCGGTGGCGCCCATGTAGACGACGCAGGGCAGGCCGAAGCGGGCGCACACGGTGGCGGTGGCGACCCCGTGCTGACCCGCGCCCGTCTCCGCGATGATGCGCGTCTTGCCCATGCGGCGCGCCAGCAGCACCTGACCGACACAGTTGTTGATCTTGTGCGCGCCGGTGTGGTTCAGCTCGTCCCGCTTGAACCACACCTGCGCCCCGCCCAGACTTTCGGTCAGGCGTTCCGCGAAGTAGAGCGGCGAGGGGCGGCCGACATAGTGGGTCAGCAGATGCTGGAACTCCGCCGCAAAGGACGGGTCCGCCTGCGCCGCCCGGTAGGCGCGCTCAAGCTCGAGGATCAGCGGCATCAGCGTTTCGGCCACGAACCGGCCGCCATAGGCACCGAAATGGCCGCGTTCGTCGGGCTGGTTGCGGTAGGTGTTGAGGGCGTTGCTCATCGCTTAGTCCCTTTGCGCGGGCGGACCCACCCTGTCCAGCGTGCGTCTGGCGCGGAAGGGCCGGGCGAGGCGAAGCGCTTCCGCGGCATCAGGCTGACAGCGCCGCCGCGCAGAAGGCGCGGACGAGGTCGCTGTCCTTGACGCCCGGCTCACGCTCCACCCCGCTCGAGACATCGACCAGTTCGGCCCCGGTGGCGCGGATCGCCTGGGTCACATTGTCCGGCGTCAGACCGCCGGCAAGGCCCCAGGGCACTTGGTGCCGGTGATCTTTCAGCAGGGACCAGTCGAACGTCTCGCCATTGCCGCCGGGCAGGGCGGCGGCGGGCGCGTCGAAGATCAGCCGATCGACGATGCCCGTCCATTTCGCCGCGCGTTCCAGCGTTCCGGCGTCGCGCATCCCCACGGCCTTCCACACCTCGAGCCGGGTGTTTTCCCGCACCAGCCCGACCCATTGCGGCGACTCGCGTCCGTGGAACTGGAGCACGTCCGGGCGGATCGCCTCGATGGCTCGTCCCAGGACCAGCGGCTCGGCCTCCGACGTCAGCAGCACGACGCGCGCGGTCGGCGGGATGCGCGCCCGCAACCGGGCCGCGTCGCCCGGTTCCAGATGGCGCGGCGAGGGCGGGTGGTGGACGAAGCCGATGTGCGTCGCCCCCGCATCAACCGCGGCGTCGACGGTCTCGGCGGTGGTCAGCCCGCAGATCTTGACCTGGACGCGGCCGCGCGCGGCGGATTCGCTCACCGCTCGAAGCTGCGGATGAGGTCGTCGAACAGGCGGACGCCGAACCCCGGCGGTCCTTCCGGCGAGGTCGGGGCGGCGCGCGGCTCGTCGACGCCGGCCATGTCGATGTGCGCCCACGGCGTCGGTTCGGGCGTCACGAAGCTGAGGAAATGCGCCGCCCGACCCGCGCCCGGACCCGCGGCGCGGGTGACGTTGGCGATGTCGGCGATCGGCGATTTCATGTCCTGGGCATAGCTGGGATGGATGGGCAGGCGCCAGACGTGGTCGCCCGACCGGCGCGCCGCGTCCTCGATCCGCCGCGCCAGCGCCTCGTCACGCGCAAACAGGCCGGCGTAGTCGTCGCCCAGCGCCGTCGTCACCGCCCCGGTGAGCGTGGCGAGATTGACGAGGGCGGCGGGGCGGTAGCGGTCGATGACGTACTGGTTGGCGTCGGCCATGACCATGCGGCCCTCGGCGTCGGTGTTGATCACCTCGATCGTCTGTCCGTTCATGGTCCGGACCACGTCTCCCGGCCGGGTGGCATTGTGGCCGGGCATGTTCTCGGCCAGCGCCGCGACCGCGACGACATTCGCCCGCGCCCCGCGCCGCGCCGCCGAGAGCACCGCGCCGATGACCCCGGCCGCGCCGGCCATGTCGCCCTTCATCGCTTCCATGCCCGCCCCCGGCTTGAGCGAGATGCCCCCTGTGTCGAAGGTGATCCCCTTGCCGACCAGCGCCAGCGGGGCCGCGTCGCCGCCGCCGCGGTATTCCACGATCATCATCCGCGCCGGCCGGGCCGACCCCTGCGACACGGACAGGATCGCCCCCATGTTGAGCCGCCGCATCTGCGCCTCGTCGAGCACGGTGATGCGGACGTTGGGAACGCCGTTGAACGCCTCGCGCGCCATGGCAACGAAGCTTTCCGGGTAGACCATGTTGGCCGGCATGAAGATGAGGTCGCGGGTCAGCCGCATCGCGTCCACCAGCCCGGCGTGCTCCCGGCGGTAGGCAGCCTCGGTTCCGGCGTCGCCGACGATCGTGATCGGCTGGTCGCCGCCCGTGCTGCGACCGACCGTGCGCAGCTGGTCGAAGCGGTACTGGCCCAGTCCCGCGCCCCTGGCGACGTGGGCCGCCGGCTGGTCGAGAGTGCCGGACAGGCCCGTGGCGATGATCGCCACCGGCGTGGTGGCGCCGCGGGTGGCCTGTGCCGCGCGGCCGCCGAGATTGGCCAGCGCCACGGCATCCGGCTCGCCCGTGCCCATGCCGATCAGCAGCACCCGCTGGTAACCGCCGGTCGCATACAGGTTCAGCGTTTCGTCCGCGTCCGCCTTGAACCCCGCGGCCGCAACGGCGTCCCGCACCGCCGGGACGAGCGCCGGTGGCACGCGGGACAGGTCCGCCGCGCCGGCCATGGGGATCACAAGCGTGCCCGAGGACGGCACGGCCACCGCGAACCGCAGCGGCCGTTCGGCCGTGTTGCCGAGGGTAACGGGCGAGACGCCGCTGCCGACGGGCACGCGCTCGGACTGCGCGGAGGCGGTGGCCGGCACAAGGGCCAGCGCCGCGGCGGAAGCAAGCAGGATCAGACGCATGGAACCAGAACTCCGTGGGAAAGTGCGTGCGGGAAGAAACCGGATTGCCGCTCCGGAGCAAACCGCACGCGTGTTTGTCAAGCGTGGCCGGGTGGCGCGGCTACAGCGTCGCTTCGATCGCGCGTGCCGCCGCCAGCGGGTCGGCCGCCCGGCTGATCGGACGGCCCACGACCAGCAGGCTGCCGCCGCGGTCGCGCGCCTGGCGCGGCGTGACGACCCGCTTCTGGTCGCCCGTGCCCGCGTCGTCCAGACGCAGCCCCGGAACCACGAAATAGCCTCCCGGCCAGGACGAGCGGACCGCTTCGACCTCGTGCCCGGAGCAGACGATCCCGTCGAGGCCGGCAAGCTGCGCCAGATCCGCCAGCCGCCGGACCTGATCGGCGATGGTGCCGGTCACGCCGCTGCGCTCCAGATCGCGCTGGTCGAGGCTCGTCAGGGCGGTCACCGCCACGACCTTGGTGTGCGGCGGGGCGGCCGCCTTGGCGTCCTCCATCATCGCCCGGCCGCCGGCGGCGTGCACGGTGACCACCGCTGGCTCGAGCATGCTGAGCGCCTGCATCGCGCGGGCCACCGTGTTGGGGATGTCGTGGAGCTTCAGGTCGAGGAACACCGGCAGGCCCAGATGCCCCATGTCGAGCACCCCGGCCCGGCCGTGGGCGCAGAAGAACTCCAGCCCGAGCTTCACCATGCCGATGTGCGTCGCCACCTGCGTCACCAGCGCCTTCGCGGCGTCGAGGCGCGGCAGATCGACGGCAAGGCAGATCGGGTTGGTCACGGCCGGCCGGCATCCGGGCTGCCGGGACGGTCCGGCCGCACCGGCTGGAGCCCATCCGCGGACGCGGCCGCACGCGCGTCGCCGGGTCGGTGAACGGCGGCGGGAGCCGGGTGAGCCCGTGCGTCCTCGGCGCTCTGCAGCCGGCGCTGGAGCCGCCACATCGCGCCGCGATGGATCAGCCACATCGGCACCAGCCCGGCGAGGAAGGCGACGATGACCAGGGCCGGCAGCCGCGTGTCCACCACCAGATTGGTCCAGATCCGCACTGAGATGCCCGGTTCCCAGTTGGCCCAGCTGAACAGGAGCAGGCCGAACAGGAGAGCGACCCAGACGATCGTGCGCACGAGATGCATGTGTCCTCCACCCCGCCGCGCGGCGGGCTTGCTCCCGCTGTGCTAGGCCGAACGCCCCTCTCCGTCCAGCGCCGCGGCGGGCGGCGAACCGGGGAAGACGCGCGCGAAGATCGTGTCCACGTGGCGGAAGTGGTGTTCGGGATCGAACAGCGCCGCCAGCGCGTCTTCATCGAGCAGCCGCGTCACCTCGGGATCGGCGGACAGCAGCGACAGCAGCGAAGTCTCGCCGTCGCTGCCCCACACCTCCATGGCGTGACGCTGCACCACGGCATAGGCGTCCTCGCGGCTCATGCCCTTCTGCGTCAGCGCCAGCAGGACACGCTGGGAATGGACCAGCCCGCCCATGCGGTCGAGGTTGCGCCGCATGCGTTCGGGATAGACGACCAGCTTGTCGACGACCCCGGTGAGCCGCGCGAGAGCGAAATCGAGGGTGATCGTCGCATCCGGGCCGATGAACCGTTCCACCGACGAGTGGGAGATGTCCCGCTCGTGCCACAGGGCGACGTTTTCCAGCGCCGGCAGGGCATAGGCGCGCACCATGCGGGCAAGGCCGGTGAGGTTTTCGGTCAGCACCGGGTTTCGCTTGTGCGGCATGGCCGAGGAGCCTTTCTGCCCCGGCGCGAAATACTCCTCCGCCTCCAGCACCTCGGTGCGCTGCAGGTGGCGGATCTCGACCGCCAGCCGCTCGATGGAGCCGGCGATCACGGCCAGCGTGGCGAAGAACATGGCGTGCCGGTCGCGGGGAATGATCTGGGTGGAGATCGGCTCCACGCTCAGCCCGAGCTGCCGTGCCACATGCGCCTCCACCTCGGGCGCGATGTTGGCGAACGTGCCCACGGCGCCGGAGATGGCGCAGGTGGCGATCTCCCGCCGGGCCGCCACGAGCCGCTCGCGGCAGCGGGCGAATTCTGCGTAGGCCTGCGCCAGCTTGAGCCCGAAGGTCGTCGGCTCGGCATGAATGCCGTGGCTGCGGCCGATGGTCGGCGTGTATCTGTGTTCCTGCGCCCGCCGCTCGAGCGCCGCGAGCAGGGCGTCCAGATCCTCCAGGAGAAGGTCCGCCGCCCGGCTGAGCTGCACCGCCAGCGTCGTGTCGAGCACATCGGAACTGGTCATGCCCTGATGCAGGAAGCGGGCGTCCTCGCCCACCTGTTCGGCCACCCAGGTGAGGAAGGCGATCACATCATGGCGCGTCACCGCCTCGATCGCGTCGATGGCGGCGACGTCGATCTGCGGCTGCGTGTCCCACCACCGCCACAGGGCATCCGCCGCGCGCGCGGGCACGACACCCAGATCGGCGAGCTTCTGGGTCGCGTGCGCCTCGATCTCGAACCAGATGCGATAGCGCGCCTCCGGCTCCCACAGGGCGATCATCGGCGGACGGGCGTAACGTGGAACCATGGCGATGTCTCCGGCTGGTGCTGCGCCGCCGCGCTAGGAAGCTGCGGCACGGCGTGCAAGGATGCGCTGGCGTTGCGGACGCCTCAGAGCAGCCCCCGCGCGCGCAGCGAGACGCAGCCTTCGCGTCCGACGATCACGTGATCGTGGACGGTTATCCCCAGCAGCCGGCCCGCTTCCGCGATGTGGCCGGTGATGGCGATGTCGGCCTTGCTCGGCTCGGCACGACCGCTCGGATGGTTGTGGACCAGGATCAGCGCCGCCGCACCCACGTCGAAGGCGCGGCGAATCACCTCGCGCGGGTGAATTGCGGCCTCGTCGATCGATCCCTCGGACACGAGGTGGTCGAGCACCAGCCGGTTCTGCGTGTCGAGGTAAAGCACCCGGACCCGCTCATGCGGCAGATGCGCCATGTCGATGGTGAGATAGTCCAGGAGCGCCGACCAGCTGCCCAGCAGCGGCTTCTCGGTGGCGGTGATCCGCGCCATCCGCCGGGCGGCGAGCGCCACCGCCTTCAGCGCCGCCACGCTGCTCGCGCCCATGCCGCGCACCTGTTGCAGCGCGGCGGGTTCGGCACTCAGCACGGCGGCCAGCGAGCCGAAATGGGCGATCAGCGCCTTGGCGAGCGGCTTGGTGTCGCCCTGCCTGATGCTGGCGAAGAGCAGGAATTCGAGCAGCTCGTAATCGGCCAGCGCCTCGTCGCCGCCCGCGAGCAGCCGCGCGCGCAGCCGCTCGCGGTGCCCTGTGCCGCTGTGGGCCATGGGGGGTGATCCGTGCCGCACCGTGCCTCCTCGACGTCCGCTGTGCCTGTTGCCGTGGGCGCGCCACGGGTTCAAGAGGCGGGCGCCGACGAGGGCGGGAGGGCGTCCGCCGGCTCCGGTTGACTTGCGCAAGCGGCGCACCTAAGGGGGCCTCGCCTCGTGCGGGCGGGTTGTTGCCTGTGGAGTGAACGTGTCCTAACGCGCGCTCCATGACCGACGATCCGAACGCACCGGGATCCCACGGCGAGGATGTCCGCATCGCGGCGCTCGAGGAGCGGCTCGAGGCGGCTCGCAGGCGCGAAGGCGGACGCACTCCGGCTCACGGGACGGCCACCGACGCGAGCTATCGCAGCGGCAGCCGGGTTCTGGCCGATCTGCTGGGGGGCATCGTCGGCGGTCTCGTCGTCGGCGGGACGGTTGATTACCTGGCGGGCACCGGTCCCTGGGGTCTGCTGATCGGGCTGTTCCTTGGCGTTGTGGTGGCCTTCAGGAACGTGATGCGGATGGCCGCGCGGCCTCCGGAGTGAAGTCAAGGCGAGGGCGTGCGGCACAGAGCGGCCGCACCCGATTCGAGCAAGGGCATGCATGTCGTGGTAGCTGCACCGGCCAAGGTCGATCCGATGTACCAGTTCACGATCGAGCCTCTCTGGGGCACGCAGGACTGGACGCTGGCCGGCTACAACATCGCCTTCACCAACAGCGCCCTGTGGATGATGGTCGCCGCCGTGCTCCTGTGGGTGTTCATGCTGGGCGGCATGAAGCGCCAGCTCGTGCCGGGCCGCTGGCAGATGGCGGTGGAGAGCTTCACTGGCTTCATCGACGGCATGCTTGAAGCGAACATCGGCAAGGGCGGCCGCAAGTACCTGCCCTACGTGTTCTCGCTGTTCATGTTCATCCTGTTCGCCAACCTGCTCGGGCTGATGCCGCTGGGCGTCGTCGGGGTGCATCCCTTCACCTTCACCAGCCATTTCACGGTCACGGGCGTGCTGGCGCTGATCAGCTTTTCCATCGTGCTGATCGTCGGCTTCGCCAAGCACGGGCTGAAGTTCTTTTCGCTCTTCGTGCCGCACGGCACGCCGTTGCCGATGGTCCCCATCATCTTCCCCATCGAGCTGATCAGCTTCCTCGTGCGGCCGTTCTCGCTGGCCTTGCGCCTCTTCGTGGCGATGATGGCCGGGCACCTGCTGCTCAAGGTGCTGTCGAGCTTCGTCATCGACGGCGGCAATGCCGGGCCGCTGTGGGGAGGGGTGGTCGCGCTGCCCGCCTTCGTCCTTATGGTCGGCATCAGCGCGCTCGAAATCCTCGTGGCGGGCATCCAGGCCTACGTCTTCGCCCTGCTCACGTCGCTCTACATCAGCGATGCGGAAAACCTTCACTGACCCCGCCTGCCGGGGTTCCCGAACACGCTTGAACTGAATCTAAGGAGTTATGAACATGGACGTTGAAGCTGCACGCATGCTCGGTGCCGGTCTTGCCGCGATCGGCGCCGGTCTGGCCGCTCTCGGGGTGGGCAATGTGTTCGCCAAGTATCTGGAAGGCGCGCTTCGCAATCCGGGTGCCGCCGATGGCCAGCAGGGCCGTCTCTTCATCGGCTTCGCCGCGGCGGAACTGCTCGGCCTGCTGGCCTTCGTCGTGGCGATGATCCTCGTCTTTGTTGCCTGAACGGCACCGGCGCGCGGGCGGGTCGGAGGTGATCCGCCTGCGGGCCTTGAACGCCTGCTGACCCCGTTCGGAACCGCTCCCGATGCCACAGATCGCGCAACTGTCCGAAACCTTCGCCAGCCAGGCCTTCTGGCTGCTGATCTTCTTCGGGCTGGTCTACCTCGTCGTGGGGCGTGGCATGCTGCCGCGCATTCTCGACACGGTGGATCAGCGTGACCAGCAGATCGCTGGCGATCTTCTCGCGGCGCACAATGCCCGCGAGGAGGCGCAGGCGCAGGAGCGCGACTGGCGGCAGCGGGAGGCGGCGGCGCGTGAACGGGCGCGCGACATTGTCGCCGCGGCCAAGGCGGACGGTGCGGCTCAGACGGCGGCACGGCTGGCGGAGGTGCAGGCGACACTCGACACCCGCCTCGACGAGGCGGAGCAGAGCATCGCCACCGCCCGGCAGCAGGCGCTGGGCGAACTCGAGCGCGTCGCGGCCGAGGCGTCGCGTGACATCGTGCGGCGGCTGACCGGCGCCGAGGTGGCGGAGGACGAGGCCCGGATGGCGGTGGAAAGGGTGATGCAGCGTGGTTGACGCTCCTCAGGTGTTCGCGACCAGTCCTGCCGAGGTGCAGGCGACGGTCGGGGCCGATGCCGGCAAGCATGTCGAGCCCGAGCTGCTCGGCCTGGCACCGTACCAGATCGTCTCGCTGGCGATGCTGGTGCTGCTGCTGGTGGTGTTCCTTGGCGCGAAGGTTCACCGCGCCATCGCCGCCAATCTCGACTCGCGCATCGCTGTCATCCGCTCCCAGCTCGAAGAAGCGAAGGTGCTGCGTGCGGAGGCCGAAGCCCTGCGCGACGAATATGCCGGCAAGCTGGCCGGCGCAGAGGCGGACGCGGCGGCGCTGATCGCGCGGGCGGAGCACGAGGCAGCGGTCATTCTCGACAAAGCGCGCGCCGACGGCGATGACATGGTCGCGCGGCGGCAGCGGCTTGCCGAAGAACGGATCGCGGGCGCCGAGCGCGAGGCGGTCGATGCGCTGCGGACACGGGCGGCGACCGCGGCGGCGGAGGCATCGCGCCTCCTGATCGCGTCTCGTCGGGACGAAACCACCGAGCGCAGGCTGGCCGACGACCTGATCGCCTCGCTCTGAGGAGACCGGCGTTCGCGCCGTGTGATCACGCGCGTCCTGTCGGCGGCGCGCGACGCCTCACCAAACAGCGGCCGGGCGCGCCTTTCAGAAGGCGTCCTTGGCGGCCCTGAGCGCCGCAAAGGTGCGCACCGGATCGCCCGCCGTTCCCCACCTCTCCTGCATTGCGGGATCGTCGCAGCGCAGGAACGGGTTGGTGGCGCGTTCCCTGTCGAGAGATGTCGGCACCGTGGGCTCGCCGCGGCGTCGCTTCTCCGCGATGTCTGCGCTGCGGGCGCGCAGCGCGGCGTTGTCCGGATCCACCGAGAGGGCGAAGCGGGCGTTGCTTTGCGCATATTCGTGCCCGCAATAGAGCTGCGTTGCCGGCGGCAGAGCCCGCAACCGTTCGAGGCTGGTCCAGAACTGGTCGGCCGTGCCTTCGAACATGCGCCCGCAGCCAAGCGGAAAGAGGCTGTCGCCCACGAACGCCATGGCGGCGGCTTCGATGTGGAACGCCACATGCTCGCGCGTGTGTCCGCCCACGTCCAGAACCTGCGCCGTCCAGCTGCCGAGGGCGAGAGTGTCGCCTGCCCGGATCACCCGGTCAACGGGCGCGACGCGGGTGATCTCGGGCGGACCGGCTACAGCTGCGCCCGTCGCGGCCGCGATGACGCCGTTGCCGCCGGTATGGTCAGGATGCCAGTGCGTGTTCCAGATCTGGGTGATCGTCCAGCGCATGGTTGACGCTTCGCGCAGGTAGGCCTCGCCATCGGGAGTGTCGATCGCGACCGTCCCTCCGCTGTCCGGGTCGTGCAGCAGGAACCCGTAATTGTCGCTCCGGCAGGGAAAGACGTGAACGCGCAGCATCGCGTCACTGTAGGCAGCCGGCCGGCCGGCACAAGCAGGAAGGCCCGCCCGCCCGGTGGAAGGGCAGGCGGGCCTCGCCGGATCCGCAGGGCGGCACCGGCGCTCCCCGCCGATGCCATGGCTGCGTCACTCGCTGCGCTGCTTGAGCGCCTCGCCAAGAATGTCGCCGAGCGACGCGCCCGAGTCGGACGAGCCGTACTGTTCGACCGCCTGCTTCTCTTCGGAGATCTGGCGCGCCTTGATGGAGAAGTTCGGCTTCTTCGAGCGGTCGAAGCCCACCACCATGGCATCGACCTTCTGGCCGACTTGGAAACGGTCAGGCCGCTGCTCGTCGCGGTCGCGGCCAAGATCCGACCGCTTGATGAAGCCGGTGGCGCCTTCGTCGCCGACCTGGACTTCCAGCCCGCCGTCCCGCACCTCGAGCACCGTCACGGTGACGATGTCGTTGCGCTTCAGCGAGCCGCTGCTGCCCGCCTCGCTCGGCGCACCCTTCTCGATCTGCTTCATGCCGAGCGAGATGCGTTCCTTCTCCACGTCGACGTCGAGAACGACGACCTCGACCTGCTCGCCCTTGCGGTGCAGGGCCAGCGCATCCTCGCCCGAGATGCCCCAGGCGATGTCCGACATGTGGACCATGCCGTCGACATCGCCTTCAAGGCCGATGAACAATCCGAACTCGGTGGCGTTCTTCACTTCGCCGGTGACCCGCGAGCCGACCGGATGCTTCTCGGCGAATTCTTCCCACGGATTGCCCTGCGCCTGCTTGAGGCCGAGCGAGATGCGCCGCTTCTCGGAGTCGACCTCCAGCACGACGACATCGACCTCCTGGCTCGTCGAGATGATCTTGCCGGGGTGCACGTTCTTCTTCGTCCAGCTCATCTCGGAGACATGGACGAGGCCCTCGATGCCCGACTCCAGTTCGACAAAGGCGCCGTATTCGGTGATGTTCGTCACCACGCCGCGCAGCTTGGCGCCGACCGGATACTTGGCCGCGACTCCTTCCCACGGGTCGCTCTCGAGCTGCTTCATGCCAAGGCTGATGCGCTGCGTCTCGGCGTTGATGCGGATGATCTGCACCGTCACGGTCTGACCGATCTCGATCAGCTCGGAGGGGTTGTTCACCCGCTTGTAGCTCATGTCGGTGACGTGCAGCAGGCCGTCGATGCCGCCAAGGTCGACGAACGCGCCGTAGTCGGTGATGTTCTTGACGACACCCTCGATGACCTGCCCTTCGGCCAGCTTGTCGATGAGCTCGGTGCGCTGCTCGGCACGGGTTTCCTCGAGCACGGCGCGGCGCGAGACGACGATGTTGCCGCGGGCGCGGTCCATCTTGAGCACCTGGAACGGCTGCGGCACGTCCATCAATGGCGTGATGTCGCGGACCGGGCGGATGTCCACCTGGCTGCCCGGAAGAAACGCCACGGCGCCGTCCAGGTCGACGGTGAAGCCGCCCTTGACGCGGCCGAAGATGCGGCCTTCCACCCGCTTGCCTTCGCCGAACTCGCTCTCGAGACGGTCCCACGCCGCCTCGCGCCGGGCCCGGTCGCGGCTGAGCATCGCTTCGCCCTCGGCATTCTCGACGCGGTCGACATAAACCTCGACCTCGTCGCCCACCTTCAGGCCGTGTTCGTCGCCCTCGCGGCTGAACTCGCGCAGCGGAACGCGTCCCTCGCTCTTGAGACCGACGTCGATCAGCGCGGAACCGGCTTCGATCGCGGTGATCGTGCCCTTGACCACGCGGCCTTCGAAGCCGCCGTCGGCCGCGCCGCCCAGTTGTTCGTCGAGGAGCCGCGCAAAGTCGTCGCGGGTGGGGTGTGCCGAGGTGGCCATGTGTCTGGTTGTTCCTGCTCGTATCGATTTACCGGCCAGGTGGTTGTCTCCACCGGTCTTTTGGCCGCCCATGCCGCCGGAGCCGGATGCTCTCGGCAGCGCCCGTGAGGGCGGGGTGTTCGCGGCACGGGTTCCGCATGGGAGCGGCGCCTTGCGCGCCCGACAGCCAGCCATGCAGGATACCGTGTCGCGAGCGCGTGCCCCGCTCGTCGGACGGCCCGGCGCCTAGCGTGAACGGCCCGCAAACGCAAGAGGTCTGCCGCCCTTTGGCGGATCCCGGTTCAGGAGCGGCGCGCCGCCTCGACAATGTCCAGCGCGGCCCGGATCGCGTCATCCCTGCCGAAAGGGGTGGTGTCGAGCACGAAGGCATCCGCGGCGGGTTTCAGCGGAGCGTCGGGCCGGCCGATGTCGCGGGCATCGCGCCGGGCGATGTCGCGCTCGACCTCCGCCAGCGTCGCCGCGACGCCGCGCCCCTTCAGTTCCATCCAGCGGCGCCGCGCCCGCTCTGACGCACTTGCCGTGACGAACAGCTTCACGGTCGCATCGGGAGCGATCACGGTGCCGATGTCGCGGCCGTCCAAGACAGCGCCCCCCGGCTGGGTGGCAAACGCCCGCTGGCGCGCGAACAGCGCGTCGCGCACCTCCGGGTGGACGGAGACACGGCTGGCCAGCGAGCCGGCGTCTTCGCCGCGCAGCCGCTCGTCGCTCAGCAGGGACGGGTCGAACGCGGTGGCGGCGGCGGCGTCCGCCGGATCGTCGGGGTCGCCGCCGTGTTCGCGCACCGTCCATCCGACCGCGCGGTAGAGCAGTCCGGTGTCGAGATGCGGAAGACCGAGATGACGCGCAATCGCCGCCGCGATCGTGCCCTTGCCGGACGCCGTCGGTCCGTCCACGGCCACGATCATTCCGGCACCTCGCGACTCTCGGGAACCGGAACCAGGTCGCCGGGACGTGTGCGTGCGCGCGCCGCCTTGACCAGTCCGGCAATGGCGATGGCGGCCCAGAACCCCTCCAGCACCAGGCTCGGCCAATTGGTGTGCACCAGCAGGGACATGGTCAGCAGCATGGCGCCGGCCAGGTTCGTCCCGTGCAGGACAAAGGGGTTGGGGGCCTTGCTGAGGGTGAGATATGCATAGGCGCCGATGATGCACGCGGTGCCGACAAAGCCGGCCGCCATCGCCCCGTCGATCGTGCCGGTGGCCAGCCCGCTCATGCCGCCTCCTCCAGCGTGCGAACGAAGTCCGGGAAGCTGGTCGCGATGGGCGCCGCATCGTCGATGCACACGCCTGCGCGGCTGGCAAGCCCGGCGACCGCCATGCTCATGGCGACGCGGTGGTCGAGCAGGGTCGCCACCGCGGTGCCGTCGGGCGTGCCGGGCAGCGGCTCCCCGCCCGTGCCGTCGATCACCAGCCCGTCGGCAGTCTCCTCCACCCGCGCGCCGGCCAGCGTCAGCGCGCGCGCCATGGCCGCGAGCCGGTCGCTTTCCTTGACACGCAGTTCGCCAAGCCCCGTCGCGACGGTGCGCCCGCGCGCGCAGGCGGCCGCGACAAAGAAGACGGGAAACTCGTCGATCATCGAAGGAACGAGGGCAGGATCGATCTCCACCCCGGTCAGGGCGGAGTGGCGCACATGGAGGTCGGCCACCGGCTCGCCCCCGACATGCCGGGCGTCGCGTTCCTCGATCCAGCCGCCCATGAGGCGAAGCACCGCGAACAGGCCCGTGCGGGTGGGGTTCATGCAGACGTTCCCGATCACCACGTCGCTCCCCTCGACCAGCAATGCGGCGACCACGAGGAACGCCGCCGAGGACGGGTCGCCCGGCACGTCCATCGCGGCGGCGTGGAGATCCGTGCGCCCGCGAACGCGGATGATCCGTTCGCCGCCTTCTTCGCTCACGGTGACGGCGGCGCCCATGGCCCGGAGCATGCGTTCCGTATGGTCGCGGGTCGGCACCGGCTCGATGATCTCCGACTCGCCGGGGGTGTTCAGCGCGGCAAGCAGAAGCGCGCTCTTGACCTGGGCCGAGGGAACGGGAAGCCGGTAGCGGATCGGCACTGCCGGGTCGCAGCCGGTCACCATCATCGGCAAGCGATCGACGGGCGAGGGCGCGAAGCTGGCGCCCATCAGCGACAGGGGCGTGATGATGCGCTCCATCGGCCGCCGCGACAGGCTGGCATCGCCGGTCAGGCAGGCGGTGATCCCGTGGCTGGCAATCAGGCCGGCGAGCAGCCGGGCTGAAGTGCCGGAATTGCCCATGGCCAGCGCCACCTCCGGCTGGAGCAGGCCGCCGACGCCCACCCCGTGAACATGCCAGGTTCCGTCGCGCTTCTCGATCACCGCGCCCATCACGCGCATCGCCTCGGCGGTGGCGAGCGTGTCCTCGGCTTCGAGCAGGCCGGTGATGCGGCTTTCGCCGGTCGCGAGCGTGGCGGTGATGAGGGCGCGGTGGCTGATCGACTTGTCGCCCGGCACCCTGAGGCGGCCCACGAGCGGAGGCGAAGGCAGGAATGTGTGCGGCACGCGGCGGGCGGATCCTCAGGCTGCGCCCGCTGCCGGGCGGCGCGAGGCAGGCGGCTTTTGACAGCGGTGCGCCCCTATGGCAAGGCGCCGCGGCAGGCGTCGCATGGCGGCGCGCCCGGCAATGCGCGTGCGGTTGCGGGATGCGGAACTTCTACGGGGAATGGCGATGGTGAAACCAGAATGGGGCGCAAAGCGCACCTGTCCGAAATGCGCGACGCGCTTCTACGATCTCGGCAAGAGCGAGCCGGTCACCTGCATCGAATGCGGCGAAAGCTGGCATCCCGAACCGGTGCTCAAGTCCAAGCAGCCGATCCCGTTCGAGGAGCTGGAGAAGAAGAAGGACCGTGAAGCCGACGCGGACCTGGCGGAGGACGATCTGGAGGACATCGACGACGGCGAGGACTCGCCGGACAACGAGGTCGACCTTGGCGGCGACGACGATCTGGGCGTGGCCGCGGGGCCCGAGGAGGACGAGGAAATCTGACCTCGCGGCAATCCCCGCCGGATCGCGTGCGGCGGTTGCAATGGCGAGGCCGAAAAAGGCTTGCATCGGCGCGGCGCGGGACCTAAAGCCCGCCCCCGCCGACAGGCAAAGCCACCAGCGGAGGGGAAAACCCCTTCGGTCCGGTGGACACGACAGGTCGGGGCCTTAGCTCAGTTGGTAGAGCGCTACAATGGCATTGTAGAGGTCAGCGGTTCGACCCCGCTAGGCTCCACCAGTCGCCGGACACCGCGTCCGGCACCCAGATTGCGGAGCGGCGACGCTCCACGCCGGCCGACGAGGTTTCGTCCGCCGGCGCTTTTTGCATTTGCCGGCGGGTGGCGCGGACCAGCTGCCTGAGGCGCGGGAGTACGGCCATGTTCGACACACTGTCAGAGCGGCTCGGCGGGGTCTTCGACCGGCTCAAGGGTCGCGGCGCGCTGCGCGAGCAGGACGTGCGGGACGCGATGCGCGAGGTGCGAATCGCGCTACTGGAGGCGGATGTCGCGCTGCCGGTGGTGCGACGCTTCATCGACGCCGTGACCGAGAAGGCGGTCGGACAGGACGTGCTGCGGTCGGTCACCCCCGGGCAGCAGGTGGTCAAGATCGTCCACGACGAGCTGGTCGCAATGCTTGGCGGAGAGGGAACGGCCGACCTGCTCCTCGACGCGCGTCCGCCGGTCATCATCATGATGGTCGGGCTGCAGGGGTCGGGCAAGACCACCACGACGGCCAAGCTCGCCCGCATGATCCGCGAGAAGCGGGGCAAGAAGCCGCTGATGGCGTCGCTCGACGTGCAGCGTCCGGCCGCGCAGGAGCAGCTGGCGGTGCTCGGCCGGCAGATCGATGTCGCCACCCTGCCGATCGTTCCCGGACAGCAGCCGGTGGACATCGCCCGCCGCGCGCTCGAGGCGGCGCGGATGCAGGCCTTCGACGTGCTGCTGCTCGACACCGCGGGGCGGCTGCATGTCGACGATGCGCTGATGGCCGAGATGCAGGCGGTGGCGCAGGTGGCGTCTCCGACCGAGGTGCTGCTGGTCGTCGACGCGCTGACCGGCCAGGACGCGGTCAACGTCGCCCAGTCGTTCAGCGGCGAGGTGCCGCTGACCGGCGTGGTGCTGACCCGGATGGACGGCGACGCGCGGGGCGGCGCCGCCCTGTCGATGCGGCACGTCACCGGCAAGCCGATCAAGTTCGCCGGCACCGGCGAGAAGCTCGACGCGCTCGAGCCTTTCAACGCCGAGCGGGTTGCCGGCCGCATCCTCGGCATGGGCGACGTGGTCAGCCTCGTCGAGCGGGCCGCGGCCACCATCGAGGCGGAGGACGCGGAAGCGCTGGCGCGCAAGTTCGCCGCCGGCAAGTTCGACCTCGACGATCTGCGGATGCAGCTGCGGCAGATGCAGAGGATGGGCGGTCTGGGCGCTCTGGCGGGCATGCTGCCGGGGATGAAGAAGGCCAAGGCGGCCATGGCGCCGGGCAATGTCGACGAGCGGCTGCTGGTGCGCATGGACGCGATCATCGGCTCCATGACGCCCAAGGAGCGCAGCCGGCCCGAACTGCTCAACGCCAAGCGCAAGCGGCGGGTGGCGGCCGGCTCGGGCACCGAGGTCCAGGACATCAACCGCCTGCTCAAGATGCATCAGGAAATGGAGCGGGCGATGAAGCAGATCCGCAAGATGGGCGGGCTGAAGGGGCTGGGCGCGCTGCTTGGCGGCGGCGGAGGGCTGGGCGGTCTGCTCGGCGGCAAGGGCGGCGCGATGGGCGGTGCCAATCCGCTGGCCGGGCTGCCGGGCCTTCCCGGCGGCGCCGGCGGTCTGCCCGATCCCGGCACGCTCCCTCCCGACCTTCAGAAGCTGCTCAAGAAATAGTCACTCAAACCTACCGGAAAGGCACACGACCATGGCAATCGCAATCCGTCTCTCGCGCGGCGGCGCCAAGAAGCGCCCCTATTACCGCATCGTGGTGGCGGACAGCCGCGCCCCGCGCGACGGCAAGTATCTGGAGCAGATCGGCACCTACAATCCGCTGCTGGCGAAGGACTCGCCCGAGCGGGTGAAGCTGAACGAGGATCGGGCGCGGCACTGGCTGGGCGTGGGGGCGCAGCCGTCCGACCGCGTGGCGCGGTTCCTCGACGCCGCCGGGATCAAGGAGCGCGCCGCGCGGTCCAACCCGAAGAAGGGCGAGCCGGGCGAGAAGGCCAAGGAGCGCGCGGAAGAGCGGGCCGCCAAGCAGGCCGAAGCCGAAGAAGCGGCCGCCGCCGCGGCGGGCGCCGGGTCGGACAACGCGGCTGAGGGCGACGCTGCCCCCGCGACCGGCGACGACGCCGCCACCGCTGTCAGCAGCGACGCTGCGGCGGAGGGGTGATGCCCGGCGCCTCCTCCCGCACGCCGGCCGACGCCGGGGAGGAGGCGCGCACCACCGTCACCCTTGCGGCGATCGCCGGGGCGCATGGAGTGACGGGCGAGGTTCGTCTCAAGCTCTTCGGTGAAGGGATTGATGCTCTCGCCGGACACGCCCTCTTCAACGACGGCGCACTGACCCTGCGCTCCGTCCGCAGCGACGGGCGGGGCGGGGCCATCGCGCGGTTTGCCGAGGTGACAGACCGGACGATGGCCGAACGGCTGCGCGGAACGCGGCTGACCGTGCCGCGTTCGGCCCTGCCGCCGCTCGGAGAGGGCGAGTTCTACCATGCCGACCTGCTCGGCCTCGCGGCGGTCGCGGAGGCGAGCGGCGCCGTGATCGGCACGGTGGTGGCGGTCGAGAACTTCGGCGCGACCGACATCGTCGAGATCGAGCGCCCTTCGGGGGCGCGCTTCATGGTCCCGCTCATCCCCGCCGCCGTTCCGGCATGGGATGCGGAACGGCTGGTGGTCAGCGACGACTTCGCCGACGCGGGCTAGAGCGCCTCAGCGCCACACCGCCCGCTCCTCGGCCAGCCGGTTGCGGATCCGGGTTGCCGCGACTCCGGCCTGTCCCATGGCGTTGCTGATCTGGTCCAGTCCTTCCACCACGTCGCCCGCGGCGAACAGGTTGCGCACGCTGGTCTCCAGATGGTCGCTGACCTCCAGCCGGCCATCCTCGTTGGCCCGCGCGCCCAGCGCGACGGCCAGTTCGGAGCGGATGTGCGAGCCGAGCGCCGGGTACACGCTGTCGAAGCTCATCCAGCCGCGCGCCGTCTCCACCGCCAGCCGGTCGCCCTCGAGACGGTAGCGGCCGCACGGCCCGTCGACGCGCGCGACGCCGGCCTCGTCGAGGCTGGTGATGCACTCGGCGTCGAGGTCGTGCTCGGCGTCGGGCGCGATCAGGGTGAGATCGCGGGTGAAGGTGCGGATGAACAGGGTTTCGGCGGTCCCGTGCTGCCGCGTGCCGATGACTCCCACGCGCTTGTCCGTCACCTCGTAACCGTCGCACACCGGGCAATAGCGCAGCGCCCCGCGCCGCAGCGCCTCGTCATGCAGCGCATCGTCCATGCCGGGCGGGTGGAGATTGAACACGCCCGTCGCCAGCAGGACCGAACGGGCGCGGAACACCTGTCCCTGCGCGTGGACGCGAAAGCCCTCTTCGTCCCGTTCCAGCTTCTCGACCCGCTTCTCCTCGCGCCGGGCGCCGTATTTCTCCGCCTGCCGCCGCATGCGCTCGACCAGCTCCGTGCCGGCGATGCCGTCGGGGTAGCCGGCGTGGTTGTGGGTGCACGGGATCAGCGCCGCCCGGCTCGTGCCGCAGTCGAACAGCCGGATGTCGAGATGATAGCGGGCGAGGTAGATCGCTGCCGTCAGGCCCGCCGGCCCGCCCCCGATGATGATGCAGTCTTCCACAGCGCTTGCCTCGTGCCTCCCGTCGATCCAAGGCGGGCGTCATGCCGTTCGCCGCTACCGTCCTAACGCTCTACCCGCAGATGTTTCCCGGGCCGCTCGGAGAAAGCCTGGCCGGACGTGCGCTCGCCCAGGGCGAATGGTCGTGCGAGGCGGTGCAGATCCGCGACTTCGCGACGGACCGCCACCGCACGGTGGACGACACGCCTGCCGGGGGCGGCGCGGGCATGGTGCTGAAGGCGGATGTCCTTGCCCGGGCGGTTGACAGCGTGCGCGACGGGCGGCCCGTGCTCGCCATGACGCCGCGGGGAACACCCATCACCCAGACCCGCATCCGCCAGATCGCCGCCGGGTCCGGTGTCGTCCTGCTGTGCGGGCGCTTCGAAGGCTTCGACGAACGCCTGTTCGAGGCGCGCCCCTTCATCGAGCAGGTGTCCCTCGGCGACATCGTCCTGTCGGGCGGCGAGCCGGCCGCGCTGGCCATTCTCGACGCTTGCATTCGACTGTTGCCCGGCGTAATGGGCGCGCCCGAGAGCGGAACCGAGGAGAGCTTCGAAAGCGGCCTGCTCGAATATCCGCAATACACCCGACCTCAGGAGTGGGAAGGGCGCACGATCCCTGAAGTGCTGCGATCGGGGGATCATGCGAAGATCGCCGCATGGAGGCAATCCATGAGCGAACGCGACACACGGTCACGCAGGCCGGACCTCTGGGAGCGTTACTGTGACGCTCGGGTGCGACCTGCCTCTGGCGCGCGGCACACGGCAAGGGACCAGGACCAATGAACCTGATTCAGCAGATCGAGGCCGAGGAAATCGCCAAAGCGGCCAAGGACATCCCCGACTTCCGCGCGGGCGACACGCTGCGCGTCGGCGTCAAGGTGATCGAGGGCACGCGGGAGCGCGTGCAGAACTTCGAGGGCGTGGTGATTGCCCGCTCCAACCGGGGCATGGGCTCGAACTTCACCGTCCGCAAGATGAGCTTCGGCGAAGGGGTGGAGCGCGTGTTTCCGCTCTACTCGCCGATCATCGACAGCATCGAGGTGGTGCGCCGGGGTGTCGTCCGCCGCGCCAAACTCTATTACCTGCGCGGCCGCACCGGCAAGCGCGCCCGCATCGCCGAGCGGCGGGACAACGCGCCCAAGGCCTGAGCGCAGACGGCACGAAACGAAGAAGGGCGTCGCGGGCGGACCGCGGCGCCTTTCTTGTTCGTGCGCAGCAGGGCGGCTAGGGATCGGCCGAACAGTCACGGGACGACGCCTTGCCATGCGAACCTTCACCGCACTTGCCGCTGCCATCGCCCTTGCCACGCCGCTTGCCGCGGGGGCGCAGCCGGTGAGCGCCCCCCAGACGCAGGACGCCGCGCCGCCGCTCACCTTCGAGCGGGTGTTTGCCAGCCCCTCGCTCGACGGACCGGCACCCCGCGCCGCGCAGCTGTCACCCGACGGGCGGTATCTGACGCTCCTGCGCAACCGCGAGGATGACCGCGAGCGGTTCGACCTTTGGGGCTACGACCGCGAGACGGGCGAATGGGCGATGCTCGTCGACAGCCTGAAGCTTGGCACCGGCCGCGAGCTTTCGGAAGCCGAGAAGATGCAGCGCGAGCGCGCCCGCATCGGCAACCTGCGCGGGATTGTCAGCTACCAGTGGAATGCGGACGGGCAGAGCCTGCTGGTGCCCCTCGATGGCGACCTGTTCCTCGCCCGCCTCGGCGGCGAGATCACGCGCCTCACTGACACCCCCGAAAGCGAGCTGAACCCCAAGCTCAGCCCGTCGGGCGGCTTCGTCTCCTTTGCGCGCGAGGGCCGGCTGTGGGTCGGCGCGGTCGGCAGCGAGCCGCAGCCGGTGACGCCGCCCGACAGCAGCGACACGGTCCGCTGGGGCGAGGCCGAGTTCGTCGCGCAGGAGGAAATGAAGCGCCTCACCGGCTACTGGTGGGCACCGGGCGACCGCCGCATCGCGGTGCAGCGGTTCGACGAGAGCGGCGTCGGCATCGTCACCCGCGCCGCCATCGGAGCAACCGGCACCCGCGTGTTCGAGCAGCGCTATCCCGTCGCGGGCAGCCCGAACGCGCTGGTGCAGCTGTTCGTGATCGACCCGGATGGCGGCAACCGGGTCGAGGTCGACCTCGGGCCGAACAGCGACATCTACCTGGCCCGGGTCGACTGGGCGCCCGATGGCCAGACGCTTTACGTGCAGCGGCAGGACCGGGCGCAGACACGCCTCGACGTGCTGGCGGTCGACCCGGCCACGGGGTCAAGCCGCGTGCTGTTCACCGAGCGGGCGGCGTCGCGGCACTGGATCAACCTGTCGGACGACTACCGCTGGCTCGATGACGGCTCGCTCGTCTGGTGGTCCGAGCGCGACGGGTATGGGCATCTCTATCACCGCCGCGGGAGCGAATGGGTGCAGCTGACGCGCGGCGAGTGGGTCGTCACCAAGCTCGTCGGCGTCGACCAGCAGGCCGGCCGGGTGTTCTTCACCGGAACGCGCGACGACGTGCTGGCGCAGCAGCTCTACAGCGTCGATCTCACGCGGCCGGGCGAGGTGACGCTGCTGAGCGATCCCGCCTTCGCGCATGCAGCCAGCATGGACCAGCGCGGCCAGACGCTGTTCATCACCCGCTCGAAC
This sequence comes from Erythrobacteraceae bacterium CFH 75059, assembly GCA_004331795.1. Lineage (GTDB taxonomy): Bacteria > Pseudomonadota > Alphaproteobacteria > Sphingomonadales > Sphingomonadaceae > Qipengyuania_B > Qipengyuania_B thermophila. The sequence goes on along the minus strand of SJSR01000002.1, from coordinate 743,524 downwards.
GACACGCAGCCGCCGCAATCCTACCTCGCCGACGCGGCCGGACAGCGCCTTGCCTGGATTGAGGAGAACGCGGTCAACGCCGCCCACCCCTACGCGCCGTACCTCTCCCGCCATCGCCCGGCGCAATACGGCACTCTCCAGGCCGAGGACGGGCAGACGCTCTATTGGGAGATGGTCACGCCGCAGCTGGAGCCGGGCAAGCGCTACCCGGTGTTCTTCTATCACTACGGAGGGCCGGGTGTTCAGGTCGTCGGCCGCGGCTGGGACAATCCGCTGCGGCAGGCGATCGTGCAGCGGGGCTACATCTGGTTCGCGCTCGACAACCGCGGGAGCGCCAATCGCGGCGTGGCGTTCGAGCAGCCGCTCTACCGGGCGCTCGGCACGGTGGAGGTGCGCGACCAGAAGCGCGGGGCCGAGTATCTCAAGACGCTGCCCTTCGTCGATCCCGACAAGATCGCGATCGATGGCTGGTCCTATGGCGGCTATCTGACGCTGTTGCAGCTGCAGGCCGATCCGGGCCTCTATGCCGCGGGCATTTCCGGGGCGCCGGTGACGAAGTGGGAACTGTACGACACCCACTACACCGAACGGTTCATGGGCACCCCCCAGTCCGATCCCGACGCCTATCGCATCGGCAGCGCCATCCCCCGCGCCGCGGCGGTGACGGATCCGCTGCTGCTGATCCACGGCATGGCCGACGACAACGTGGTGTTCGAACACGCGACCGAGATCATCGCGGTCATGCAGAACGCCAACGTGCCGTTCGACATGATGCTGTATCCCGGCCTGACCCACAGGGTCGCCGGCCCCACACTTTCGCCGCACCGCTACAACACGGTGTTCCGGTTCCTCGAAGCGAACGGCGTCACCCCGCCCGAGTGAGGGGCGGGCCTCGGCGCGCCGTTGCGATGCGGCCGCCGGCGTCTATCTGAACGGCTTGATCAGCGGAGAATGCGAATGGGTTATCGGGTGGCCGTTGTCGGCGCGACGGGAAATGTCGGGCGCGAGATGATGCAGATCCTCAGCGAGCGGGAGTTCCCTGCGGACGAGGTCGCGGCCGTCGCCTCCTCCCGGTCGGTCGGGTCGGAGGTGGAGTATGGCGACACCGGCCGGATGCTGCGCTGCCAGAACCTCGAGCATTTCGATTTCGCCGGGTGGGACATGGCCCTGTTCGCCGCCGGCAGCGCCGTGTCGCGGGACCATGTGCCGCGGGCGGCGGCGGCCGGCTGCGTGGTGATCGACAATTCCTCGCTCTACCGCATGGACCCGGACGTGCCGCTGATCGTGCCCGAGGTGAACCCCGAGGCGATCGACGGCTACACGGCGCGCCGCATCATCGCCAATCCGAACTGCTCGACCGCGCAGCTCGTCGTGGCGCTGAAGCCGCTGCACGATGCCGCCACCATCAGGCGGGTGGTGGTGAGCACCTACCAGTCGGTGTCCGGCGCGGGCAAGGCGGGCATGGACGAGCTGTTCGAGCAGAGCCGGGCGATCTTCGTCGGCGACCCGGTCGAACCGCGCACTTTCACGCGCCAGATCGCCTTCAACCTCATTCCGCACATCGACAGCTTCCTCGACGACGGCTCCACCAAGGAAGAGTGGAAGATGGTCGTCGAGACCAAGAAGATCCTCGACCCGCGCATCAAGCTGACGGCGACCTGCGTCCGCGTGCCGGTGTTCGTCGGCCATTCGGAGGCGGTGAACATCGAGTTCGAGCGCGAGCTTTCGGCCCGCGAGGCGCAGGACATCCTGCGCGAGGCGCCGGGCATCATGCTGATCGACAAGCGGGAGGACGGGGGATACGTCACTCCCGTCGAGGCCGCCGGCGACAGCGCCACCTACATCAGCCGCGTGCGCGACGATCCGACGGTGGAGCACGGCATCTCGCTGTGGTGCGTCAGCGACAACCTGCGCAAGGGCGCGGCGCTCAACGCCGTGCAGATCGCCGAGCTGCTGGGGCGGCGGCATCTCAAGAAGGGGTAGGGCAGATGGCAGAGGCGATGACCGGCGGGTGCCAGTGTGGAGCGGTGCGGTACACCGTCCGCGTTGCTGGACCGGACGCGGGCCTCTGCCATTGTTCCATGTGCAAACGCGCGAGTGGCGGATTTGCTGCCGCTCTTGTGCAAGTCGATCCCGCGGACGTCCGGTGGAGCGGAGAGCCGGCGCGCTACCGCTCTTCGCCGATTGCCGAGCGCCTGTTCTGCCGCACCTGCGGTTCGCCGCTGGCTTGGGCGGCACTCGCGGGCGATGACATGGATCTGATGCTGGGCAGCTTCGACGAGCCGTCGCGGTTCACACCGGTGGCGCATGGAGGAGCCGAGCGTATTCTCGAGCCGTGGCTCGACACCGCTGCACTGCCTCGTCACCGGACGCAGGACATTCCCGGCAGCGTCGCCCGCTGGCAGGCGGCGGGGCTGGAGGTGCCGGAATGAAGCCGCCGACGCGCGACGTCGTCCGCTCCTTCGACGGTGCTGAACTGGCTGTGCACCGGCTGGGTGAGGGGGAGCCTCTCCTGCTGCTTCACGGGCTGTTCTCCGACGCGCAGACCAACTGGATCAGGTTCGGCCACGCGGCCAGGCTGGCCGCGGCAGGGCGGGCGGTGTTCATGCCGGACCTGCGTGCCCACGGGCGCAGCGGCAAGCCACACGACGCGGCGGCCTACCCGCCAGACGTGCTGGCGCGCGATGTCGCGGCAATGGTGCGGCACTATGGCTGGGACAGGTTCGACCTTGCCGGCTTCTCGCTGGGCGCGCGGACAGCGGCGCGGTGTGTCATCAACGGCCTTCTGCCTCGGCGGCTGGCGCTTGTCGGCATGGGGCTGGAGGGGCTCACCGGGTGGGACCGGCGTGCGGCCTTCTTCCTCGATGCGATCGACCGCTTCGAGAACGTGCGGCAAGGCGACCCCGCATTCATGGCCGTCAGCTTCATGAAGACGATGAAGGTGGACCGGCTCGCGGCCCGTCTCCTGCTGCAGTCCGTGGCCGATGCCGAACCGGCGCAGCTCGCGGCCGCGCTGACCATGCCGGTGCTGGTGCTGTGCGGGAACGACGACCGCGACAACGGCTCGCCGGAACGTCTGGCCGCGCTCTTGCCCGATGCCCGGCTCCAGTTCATACCCGGCACACACATGTCGAGCGTCGCCCGGCCCGAAATGGGCGAGGAGCTGGCACGGTTTTTCGGCTGACGCCTGCGCGGCGGGGCAACCAAGGGGAGCGGGATGTTTGGCCTCAGGACCATGGGCGCAGGAATGCTGTCGCTGTGCCTCGTGCTCGCCTCCGGCTGTGCGGCGACTTCTGGCGGGGGGCCGGCGGGCGCGGGCGTGCCGTCCGGAGTCCTGTTCGTGGCCAACAAGCGCGGGAACAGCCTGTCCCGCATCGACCTTGCCACCGGGCAGGAGACGCGGCGCGTCGATGCCTGCGCCAACCCGCATGAGCTGGCGACGTCACCGGACGGACGTCATGTGGCGCTGGCCTGCTACGGCGGCACGCGTGTCGATGTTTTCCGCACCGGTGATCTCCACCGCGTGCGCAGCATCGATCTTGGTCCGGGCGCCCGTCCGCACGGCATTGTCTGGCATGCGGGCGGAGACCTGTTCGTCACGGCAGAGGGGCGTCGTTCCGTCTTCCGCATCGCCGACCCGCTGGGAACGGCCGCGCTGACCGAGTTCGCGACCGGCAAGGACGGCAGCCACATGCTGGCCGTGGCACCGGACGCACGGACGGCGTGGACGACCGATCTGGGCAGCCGGACGGTGACGCGGATCGACCTTGCCGGCGGACGCGCGCCGCTGTCGGCCGTCGTGGGCGAGGAGCCGGAGGGGATCGTGCTTGCGCCCGACGGGCAGACGCTGTGGGTGTCCGCCCGGAGGTCCGACCGGGCGTTCGCGCTTGATCCCGCCACACTGGACGTGCGGCACGAAGTGGCGACCGGGGCCTTTCCCCTGCGGATCGCTATCCGCCCTCAGGGCGACGTGGCGGTGACGTCCGACCTTGCCAGCGGCACCCTGACCGTGATCGACACGGCGAGAGCGCGGGCGGTGCGCACGATCACCGTGTCCGGCTCGCGCGAACCGTTTCAGGTCACGATCCTGTGGTCGCCCGACGGCCGCTTCGTTTACGTCGCGGAGACGAATGCGGATGCAGTGGCGGAAGTGGAGTTTGCCACCGGAGCCGTTCGGCGCCGCATCAGCGCCGGAGAAGGCGGAGACGGCCTGGCAATCATTGCAGACACCCGATCGCGATGAGCGTAATCGGGCAGGAGGGGGGACAGTGAAGATGCACATGTTGAAGGCGATGGCCCTGACTTTGGCCCTTGCGGGTGCGGCCTTCGGGTCTCCCGCGGCGGCGCAAAGCTCGCCGGCCCGGGTCAGTGCGGCCGATCCCGAAGGAATGGCGAGCGCCATGCGCTATGCCGGCTATCCGGTGGAGCTGGGCACCGACAACGTGGGCGATCCGATGATCCTGACCGAGTTCGGCGGTTACAAGGGCGGCGTCTACTTCTACGGCTGCGACCCCAAGACCCACACCCGGTGCCAGTCGGTGCAGCTTTCCGTCGGCTTCGACCGCCAGCAGCCCATGGATGCCAGCGCCGTCAACGCCCTGTCTTCCCGATACCGGTTCGCCGGCATCCACCTCGACGACGAGGGCGACCCGTTCGTGCAATTCGACATCGTGACGCTGGACGGAATCCCGGCTCCGGTGTTCCTGAAGGCGCTGGATCACTTTTCCTGGACCGTCGGAGAGATCGGCGACGCGGTTTTTGCGGGCGAATGACAAGGAGCGGCGGCTGAGCCAGCCACCGCCCCCTGTCTGGCCCGGACTCAGGCGCGGCGGCTGCGTGCCAGCGCGCCGATGAGGCCGGCGGCGGCGATGGTGCCCATGCCCGTGGCGATTGCCACCGCCGGATGCATCTGCGCCTCCAGCGCCAGGCTGCTCTTGCGCACGAAATTGTCCTGGTTCGAGCGGACGCGCCCATCCTTGCGCGGCTCGAACAGATTGTCCTCCGCTCCCGGCTCCGGCGGCGTGTCCGAGGACTGTCCGTCCTCCATCATGAAGTTCTGCATGATGAGGTCCGTCAGGCCCGGAAACAGGTTGCCAGCCTTGGTCAGCAGCAGCCCCTGACCCCCGACCAGCAGTTCGCGGCGGGGATGCTCGCAGGCGAAGCAGATCGCCTTGGCCGCAAGTTCAGGGTCATAGATCACCGGCGGAACGCTGGCCGGCCGGTCCATCTTGTTGCGCGCGTGCTCGGGATAGGGCGTGTCGATGCCGTTGGGCTTGATCAGCGTGACCGACACGCCGGCATCCTCCTCCTGCAGCTCGACGCGCAGGGCATCGGTGAACCCTTTCACCGCATGCTTCATCGCGCTGTACACGCCCTGCACGCCCACGGCGCGTTCCGACAGAACAGACCCGGTGTTGATGAGGGCGCCGCCGCTGCGCTCGCGCAGCCGCTTGGCCGCATAGAGCGATCCGGCCACCGTGCCGAAATAGCCGACGTCGAACACCCGGCGGTGCTCCTCCTCGGTGACTTCGTCCAACCGGGCGTAAAGCGATGCCGCGGCGTTATTGACCCAGCTGTCGAAGCCGCCGAAACGATCGTCGGCCACTTTGCCGACCTTTTCGGGCCAGGCGCTGTCGGCGATGTCGACGGCGCACCAGGCCGCCTGACCGCCTGCGGCTTCGATGTCTTCCGCAGCCTCGCGCAGCGCATCCTCGTTACGGGCAACGAGCACGACCTTGGCGCCCTCCCGCGCGGCGCGCCGGGCGGTGGCCAGCCCGATGCCGGACGATGCCCCTGTGATTACGACCGTCTGCTGGTTCAGCGGCTTCAACCTGTACGACATGACAAAACTCCTGCGTGTTCAGGAGTCCAACGTCGCAGGAGAGGCGTGGTGCCGCGGCGCTGAACCGGCAGAAGGAAAGGCTGCGGGCAAGTCCGCGGCACGGCGTCCCGCACGGCCGTCGAACCGTTCCCCGACCGGGACGAAGCGCACCCGCTTCGGCAATGGACGCGCCCGCCGCGCGAGAGCCGCATCAGCGGAACGGCGGCTCGTTGAACGCCCGCAGCTTGCGGCTGTGCAGCCGGGCGCCCTCGTCGCGCAGCCTGCGGCAGGCGGCGATGCCGATCTGGAGATGGGCGCGGATCGCTTCCTCGTAGAAGCGGTTGGCCTGGCCGGGCAGCTTGATCTCGCCGTGGAGCGGCTTGTCGCTGACGCACAGCAGCGTGCCGTAGGGGACGCGGAAGCGGTAGCCCTGCGCGGCGATGGTGGCGCTCTCCATGTCGATCGCCACGGCCCGGCTGAGCGAGAACCGCCGCGCGGACGCGGAGTAGCGCAATTCCCAGTTGCGGTCGTCCGTTGTCACGACGGTGCCCGTCCGCATCCGCTGCTTCAGGCTGAGGCCGTGAGCGCCCGACACCTCCTCCGCCGCGGCGGCGAGCGCCTGCTGCACCTCGGCGATCGCGGGCAGGGGGATCTCGGGCGGGAGCACGGGATCGAGCACGTGATCGTCGCGCAGATAGGCGTGGGCGAGCACGTAGTCGCCGATCCGCTGCGTCGGCCGCAGCCCGCCGCAATGCCCGATCATCAGCCACGCTTCCGGGCGCAGCACGGCCAGATGGTCGCAGATGGTCTTGGCGTTGGACGGCCCCACGCCGATGTTGACGAGGGTGATGCCGTCGCGGTTGTCGCCCAGAAGGTGATAGGCCGGCATCTGGTGCCGGCGCCATGCCGCGTCGGACAGCTTGGACCCAGCATCCTCCTCGCGCTCGGTGAGGTAAAGGCCGCCAGGCCCCGCCAGCGCGGCGCAGCCTTCGGTGCCGAGCTGCTGACCGGCCCAGCGCACGAATTCATCGACATAGCGGTGGTAGTTGGTGAACAGCACGAAGCGCTGGAAGTGCTCCGGCTGCGTGCCGGTGTAGTGCGCCAGGCGCGCAAGGCTGAAATCGGTGCGCAGGCCGTCGAACAGCGACAGCGGCAGGGGATCGTCGGGTCCGCCAATGTCGAAGCCGTCGGCCAGCTCGTCGCCGATGTCGGCAAGTTCGGTAGAAGGGAAGTGGCGGGCGATCGTCTGTGCCGCCACGCCGGCCATTTCGCTGCCCGCATCGCCGTCGAGGACGTAAGGGAAGGGGATTTCCTGCCGCGACCGGGCGACTTCGAACTCGACGTCGTAGCCGCCGGCGATCAGCAGCAACTGGTCGCGCAGGTAATCGGCGAACAGATGCGGCCGGGTGATGGTCGTGGCGTAGATGCCGGGGATGTTCAGCCGGCCGAAGGCCAGACCCTGACTGGCCGGCTGGCGTCCCCCACCGTAGCGGATGCGCAGCTCGGGATAGGCGTAGGAACCGTCCACCCGCCGTTCCGGCGGCGGCAGCGCGCCCGTGCGTGCAAACGCGAGCACGTCGTCGCGCAGGCACTTCGTCGCCGCGGCGTGCGTCGCGGCAAGGCGGTCGAGCACGTCGGCGACTTCGGCCTCGGCGGCATCGGGGCCGCGACCGGCTGTTTCGATCATGCGCAGCGACTCCTCATCAGGGCATCGATACGAAAAAGGCGCGACGATGACGCCGCGCCTTTCGCATGGGTCGGCAATGCGAACCGGCGGTCAGGCGTCGCTGTCCGCGTTGCGGTCTTCGAACAGTTCCTGCGGGATCTCGCCGGGTTCGAGGGTCGGGTCGACCGCTTCGGTGAACCCTGTCTGGTCCTGCCGTTCGTCCTCGAACATCCGGGCCATGACGTCGATGCCCTGCCGCTGAAGCTCGGCCTCGTCGTCGGAACGCGCGACGTTGGCCTTGATCGTCACCGACACTTCGGGGTGAAGGTCGACCCGCACGTCGTGCAAGCCGAGGCTCTTGATCGGCGTGCCCATGATGACCTGGCGCTTGTCGACGGCGTGCCCCTGCTCGCCCAGCGCCGCGACGATGTCGCGCACGTTGACCGAACCGTAGAGCTGGCCCGTGTTCGACGAGGCGCGGATCAGCACGATCTCGGCGCCGTCGATCGATTTGCCGCGGGCCTCGGCCTCGCTGCGGCGCTGGGCGTTTTCCTGCTCCAGCCGTTCGCGGTTCGCCTCGAAGACCCGCCGGTTCGCCTCGTTGGCGCGCAGCGCCTTCTTCTGCGGAAGGAGGAAATTGCGGGCATAGCCGTCCTTGACGGTGACGACATCGCCGATCGAGCCGAGCTTCTCGACCCGTTCCAGGAGAATGATCTGCATGGCCTCGCTCCTCCTACTTCACGAGATACGGCAGCAGGCCGATCTGGCGGGCGCGCTTGATCGCCTGCGACAGTTCACGCTGCTTCTTGGCCGAGACGGAGGTGATCCGGGCCGGCACGATCTTGCCGCGTTCGGACATGAAGCCCTGGAGCAGGCGGACGTCCTTGTAGTCAATGCGCGGCGCGTTCTTGCCGGAAAACGGGCAGGACTTGCGGCGGCGGAAAAACGGGCGGGCCATCAGTCGCGCTCCTCACGTTCGGGGCGGCGCTTGCGGTCGCGCTCGCGGTCGTTCTTGCGCATCATCACGCTGGGTCCGTTCTCGTGCTCGTCGACGCGCACGGTCAGATAGCGGATCACGTCCTCGTTGATGCGCGTCTGGCGCTCCAGCTCCGCGACTACTCCGCCGGGCGCGTCGAAAGCCAGCATGACATAGTGCGCCTTGCGGTTGCGGTCGATGCGGTAGGCGAGGTTCTTCAATCCCCACGTTTCAGTGCGGATGACCTTGCCCTCGTTCGACTCGATGATTTCGGTGGCCTGCTGGGCCAGCGCGTCGACCTGAGCCTGACTCAGGTCCTGACGCGCGAGAAAGACATGCTCGTAATGAGCCATGCGCTGCGTCCTTTGTGTCTGTGCCGATCGCTGGCCACCCCGCTCCGGGCCGCCCCTCCGGCTTTCTTCGCCAAGTCCGCACGGCCGGAACAGCCGGCGCGGGAGCGGCGCTCATAGCGGATCGTGCCACGGTTGCAAGGCTTGCATCTCGGGCAGGGGCGGGGCAGGACCGTCAGCTTCTGAGCAGAAGAAGGATCCTGCCCGTGCCGAGTGGTCTCGTGGCGCTGTTCGACGATATCGCGGTCATCGCCCGCGCCACGGCCGCGTCGGTCGACGATGTGGCGCTGGCGGCCGGGCGGGCCAGCACCAAGGCGGCGGGCGTGGTCATCGACGATGCCGCCGTCACGCCGTCCTATGTCACGGGGCTCAGCCCGGCGCGCGAGCTGCCGATCATCGGCAAGATCGCGGTGGGAAGCCTGCGCAACAAGCTGCTGATCCTGCTGCCGGCGGCCCTGCTGCTCAGCACCTTTCTGCCGCAGGCCATCATCTACCTGCTGATGCTGGGCGGAGCCTTCCTGTGCTACGAGGGCGCCGAGAAGGTGATGGAGAAGCTGGGCGGGGCGCGGCACGGCAAGACGCTGGAGGATCCGATCACCGACCCGGTCACCTTCGAGAAGGAACGCGTCGCGGGCGCCATCCGCACCGACATGATCCTGTCGGCCGAAATCATGGCCATCGTCCTCAACGAGGTGGCGGCGGAAACGGTCATGAACCGCGCGATCATCCTTGCGCTGGTCGGCATCGGCATCACCGTGCTCGTGTACGGGGCGGTCGCCCTGATCGTGAAGATGGACGATGCCGGCCTTCATCTGGCCCAGCGGGCCGACGGGTTTTCCCGCGTCGTCGGCCGGGGTCTGGTGGCGGCCATGCCGCGGGTGCTGACGGTCCTGTCGATCGTCGGCACGGTGGCAATGCTCTGGGTCGGTGGAGGGATCATCCTTCACGGCATGCACGAGCTGGGCATCGACGGGCTGTACAAGTACGCGCACGGGGTGGAGCACGCGGTGGAGACGGTCGGCGGCGGCGTTCTCGGCTGGGTAACCTTTGCCGCCGTGTCGGCGGTCTTCGGCCTCCTCGTCGGGGCGGCGATCGCCGTGCTGGTGCACAAGGTGCTGCGCCTCGGCCACGCCGACGCGGGCGGAGCCGAAGCGGCGCACTGACCCTGCGCGATCAGAGCCTGTTCAGCAGGTCGCGCGCGAACAGGGTCAGGGTGTCGTCGCGGGCGCCCATGATCACGATCCGGTCGCCGGGGCGGGCGTTCGCGACCAGCCAGTCACCGCATTCCTCGCGGGTCGGCAGATACTCGGCATCGCCGCCGGCCTCCTCCACCAGACGGGCAATGCGCTCGCTGCCCTCACTGCGGTCGACCGTGCCGCCAAAATAGACCGGATCGCACAGGATCACGACGTCTCCGGCGTCGAGCGCGCGCGCAAACACCGTCGCCAGTTCGGCGCCCATCTGCCGCAGCGGGCCGTAGCCATGCGGCTGGAAAAAGGCGAGCACCCGGCCCGGCCGCGCCTTCAGCGTCTGCAGGGTGGCGGCGCATTTTTCGGGGTTGTGGGCAAAATCGTCGATGACCGTGATGCCGCCCGCACTCGTGCCCAGCACGTCGAAGCGGCGCGCAATGCCGGCGAAGTCTGCCAGAGCGGCAACCGCCGCGTCGGTGTCGATCCCGCAGGCAGCGGCCGCAGCCACCGCGGCAACGGCATTGGCGAGGTTGTGCCGTCCCGCAAGACGCAGCGTCAGGGCGTGTCTGCTACCCGCCTCCCGGTCGAGCAGAACCGCCTCCTGTCCCTCGTCCGTCGCCCTCTCGCTGCCCGACTCGATCCCGAACTGGGCGAGGGGATGATCCAGTGCGAAGGTGACCACTTCGTTGGCCGAGGGCAGAAGGTCGCGAACCTCCGCATCGTCGGCGTTGACGACGGCGGTCCTGCTCTCCACCAGGAAGCCGCTGAACAGCTCCCGCAGCTCCTCGATCGCCATGTGGTCGAGACTGACATTGAGCAGCACGCCGACGGCCGGTCGGAACAGCGCGATGGAGCCGTCGGACTCGTCCACCTCGCTGACGAAGGCATCGCCGGCACCGGCGATGCTGCTGACGAACGGCGTCCGGGCGGAGGCGAAGTTCTTCATCACCGCCCCGTTGACGATCGTCGGCGCCTCGCCGGCGGTGTGCAGGATCCAGCCGATCATGCCGGTAACGGTCGATTTGCCGCTGGTGCCGGCGACCGCCACGCCACGGCCACTCGCGTTGAACAGGGAGGCGAGCAGCTCCGCGCGGCTCAGGCGCAGGCATCCCAGCGCCGCCGCGCGCCCGACTTCGGGAACCGTCTCCTCCACCGCCGCGGAGGCGACGAGGATCTGTTCCGCCGCGCGCACGCCGCTGCCGTCCTGCGGCCAGAGCGTGACGCCGCCCGCACGCAGGGCAGCGAATTTTTCCGGAGTGCGGCCCTGGTCATGCGCGCGATCCGACCCCTCAACCCGAGCGCCCATGGCCACGAGCAGCTGCGCCAGAGGCAGCATGCCCGACCCTCCGATCCCGCAGAAGAAGAACGGGCGTGTCCGGATCGCATCAGCGGGAAGGGGATCGCTCATCCGCCGCGAGGTATTCAGTTGAAGCGGCAGTGGCAAGCTGGCTAGACGCGCGCGATGACGATCAGGATCAGCGTGTGCGCGCCGGGCAAGCGGATGGAGCGGGAGCTGGCCGACAGGGTGCTCGATCTCGCGGCGCAGGAGCCGGACATCGAGGTCGCGTTCCACCGGCAGTGCTTTGCCCGCCACGGGCATTTCGCCGGCGATGACGACACCCGGCTCGAGGCGTTGCTCGACTGTGCCAACGATCCGCTGACCGACGCCGTGTGGTTCGCCCATGGCGGTTATGGCACGAACCGGATCGCGGCGGCCGCGCTGGCGCGCCTCGATGCGGTGGGCCGCGCCAAGACGTTTCTGGGCTATTCCGACGCGGGATACCTCCTTGCCGGGCTGTACCGGCACGGCATCGGCAGGCCGGTTCACGCACCCATGGCCGCCGACATCCGCCACGACGGCGGCGAGGCGGCAATCCGGCGGGTGTTCGACTTCCTGCGCGGCAGCACGGACGGGCTGGAACGCTCTCTCGGCGCGCAGCCCAGCGTCGCCTTCAACCTCATGACCCTCGCCATGCTGGTCGGCACGGAGCTGATGCCGGACCTGACCGGTCACGTGGTGCTGGTGGAGGAGGTGTCGGAGCATCTCTACGCCGTGGACCGGCTCTTCTTCCACGTGACGCAGAACCTGCGCGGCATTGCCGGGATCCGGCTCGGCCGGGTCTCGGACGTGCCCGAGAATGACCGCCCCTTCGGCGCCAGCGAGGAGGACATCGCCCGGTTCTGGTGCGAGCGGTCGGGCATCCCCTATCTCGGCTTTGCCGACATCGGGCATGACCCCGGCAACCGGATCGTGCCGTTCGGCCATCGCGGCTGAACCCGGACCGTGCCGCGGCACCGGCTTGCCGAAGCCCGGCGCGCTGCATAAGGCGTCGCCAGCACAGGGAGCAGAGGCGATGCGGGCGTTCATCTTTCCGGGGCAGGGCAGCCAGAAGGTCGGCATGGGCGCCGAGCTTGCGGCGGCCAGCGCGGCGGCGCGCGCCGTCTTTGAGGAAGTGGACGAGGCGCTGGGACAGCACCTGTCCCGGCTCATGCGCGAGGGACCCGAGGACGAACTGACGCTGACCGCCAACGCCCAACCGGCGATCATGGCGGCGGCCGCGGCGATGGTGGCGGCGCTGGCGCAGGACTTCGGCGTGCGGCTGACGGACCACGGCGGAGCGATGGCCGGGCACAGCCTCGGCGAGTACACCGCGCTTCATGCGGCCGGCGCGTTCAGCCTGGCGGATACGGCCCGTCTCCTGCGGCTGCGCGGCGAAGCGATGCAGGCGGCCGTGCCGGTCGGTGTCGGCGCCATGGCGGCGCTGCTGGGCGCCGATGTGGAGAAGGCTCAGGCGCTGTGCGACGCGTCCGCCCACGGGCAGGTCTGCGAGATCGCCAACGACAACGACCCCTCGCAGGTGGTCGTCTCCGGCCACGCCGACGCTGTCGCCCGGGTTCTGGAACAGGCGCGCGAACACGGCGTGCGCCGGGCGGTGAAGCTGCCAGTGTCGGCACCGTTCCACTGCTCGCTGATGGAGCCGGCCGCGAAGCGGATGGACGACGCGCTGGCCGAGATCGTGGCCGGATCCCTGAACGTGCCGGTTTACGCCAATGTGACCGCTCAGGCCAATGCGGCGGCCGAGGCGGTGCGCGGCCTCCTTGTCCGCCAGGTCACCGGCCGGGTCCGCTGGCGCGAGACGGTCCACGCGCTGCGGCGCGGCGGGGTGGAACAGGTCGTCGAGATCGGCAGCAAGGTGCTTGGCCCGATGGTCTCCCGCACGGAACCGGCCATGCAGGTGTCCAGCCTGACCACGATGGCGGATCTGGAATGTTTCGCCCGGTCGCTGGGCTGACGGCACCGGATCGGCAAAGAAGGAACGGAGAGCGGCGATGTTTTCACTGAACGGCATGACGGCGCTGGTCACAGGCGCCAGCGGAGGGATCGGATCGGCCATCGCCCGTTCGCTCGCCGCGCAGGGCGCCCGCCTCGCGCTGACCGGCAGCAACGCGGCCAAGCTGCGGGCGTTCAAGGATGAACTGCACGAGTCGTTCGGCGGCGAGCATGTCGAGATCACCTGCGACCTGTCGGATCCGGTGCAGGTCGAGGAACTCGTGCCGGCTGCGCTGGCGACGCTCGGGCAGCTCGACATTCTCGTCAACAACGCCGGCATCACCCGCGACAACCTCGCGCTCAGGATGAAGGACGAGGAGTGGGATCAGGTGATCCGCATCAACCTGGAAGCCGCGTTCCGGCTGATGCGCGCGGCCGTCAAGCCGATGATGAAGGCGCGGTTCGGCCGCATCGTTTCCATCACCAGCGTGGTGGGGCTGATGGGCAATCCCGGCCAGATGAACTACGCGGCCGCCAAGGCGGGGCTGACCGGCATGACCAAGGCGCTGGCCCAGGAGATCGCCACGAGGGGCATCACGGCGAACTGCGTCGCGCCCGGCTTCATCCGTTCAGCCATGACCGACACATTGCCCGAGGCGCAGAAGGCGGCGCTCAACGCGCGCATTCCGCTCGGGCGGATGGGCACCGGCGAGGAGGTCGGCGCGGCCGTGGCCTTTCTCGCCAGCCGCGAGGCGGGCTACATCACCGGCCAGACGCTGCATGTGAACGGCGGCATGGCGATGCTGTCCTGAACTGTTTTCCCCAGCGTCGTGCGGTGTCCGCCCGCGCCCGCTTGCCGCGGGCGGTGTGGCGGCTAAGGATGGTGTCAAGGCCACGCCGTTGCCTGCGGCGAGTCCGCGGCCATGCCCGCAAGCGATCTACAGGGGTAGGAACACGATGAAAGCCACTCTGGAACGTGCAACGCTGCTGCGCTGCCTGTCCCACGTCCAGTCCGTCGTCGAGCGGCGCAACACCATCCCCATCCTGTCGAACGTGCTGATCGAGGCCGAGGCCGGCGGGTCGCTGAAGGTCATGGCCACCGACCTCGACCTGCAGGTTGTCGAGCACATCCCCGCGGCCGGCGTCGACACGCCGGGCGCCATCACCGTTTCGGCCCACCTGCTGTTCGACATCGCGCGCAAGCTGCCCGACGGGAGCCAGGTGAGCCTCGAGGCGGCCGACAACCGCATGACGGTGAAGGCGGGACGGAGCCGGTTTCAGCTTCCCACCCTGCCGCGCGACGACTTCCCGACCATTGTCGAGGGTGACCTGCCGACCACATTCACCCTGCCGGGCCGGTTGCTGGCCGAGCTGATCGACCGCACGCGCTTTGCCATCTCCACCGAGGAGACCCGCTATTACCTGAACGGCATCTTCCTGCATGTGTCGGACGGGGAGAACGGGTCAGGTCCGGTGATGCGCGCGGCCGCGACGGACGGACACCGGCTGGCGCGGTTCACGCTTTCGCGACCGGAAGGCGCAGAGGGGATGCCGGACGTCATCATTCCGCGCAAAACGGTGGCCGAACTGCGCAAGCTGCTGGAGGAGGCGCTCGACGCCGAGGTGCGGGTCGATCTGTCCCCGTCGAAGGTGCGCTTCACCCTGGGCGGCGAGAACGGGGTGGTGCTCACCTCCAAGCTGATCGACGGAACCTTTCCCGATTACAGCCGGGTCATTCCGACCGCGAACGACAAGCTGCTCCGCCTCGATCCGCGCCTGTTCTACCAGGCCGTCGACCGGGTGGCGACGATCGCGACGGAAAAGACGCGGGCCGTCAAGATGGGACTCGACAATGACCGAGTGACCTTGTCCGTCACATCGCCCGACAACGGCACCGCCGCCGAGGAACTCGCCGCCGAATATGCGGCGGACGGGCTAGAGATCGGATTCAACGCCAATTATCTCAAGGACATCCTGAGCCAGATGGACTCCGACGTGGTCGAGGTGCACCTTGCCGATGCCGGAGCGCCGACACTGATCCGCAAGAATGACCAGGCATCCGCCCTGTATGTTCTCATGCCGATGAGGGTCTGATCCATGCGCTTGTTTCCTGTCGCCGCGGCGCTCCTGTGCCTTGCCCAGCCGCTATCGGCGCAGGATGCGCTCAGCCCTGACGAGGAGATGCGGTGCGCGCTGATGGCTTTAGCAGCCTCCGGGCAGGTTGAGGATGCACAGCAGAAGTCGGGACTGGCGGCTGTCGCGACATACTGGATGGGGCGCTACGAAGCGCGGAGTGGCGGAACGCTCGAGGCCTGGGGCACCCGGGAGGCGCTGCAGCAGACGATCGCGGGCGCCGCTGCGCTCGCTCCGCGGTGCGAAGCCGCCGCGCGCGTGATTGGCCAGCGAATCCAGGCCTTCGGCCGGCAGATTGCCGCTCTCGAGGAGGGCGACGCCCGCTAACCGCTCGCAAGGGGAGGTTGCCGCCGATGCCGATGCGGCCCGAGGTGCCCGACTTCCAGACGCTCATGCTCCCGCTCCTCGAGGAGGCTGCCGGCGGAACGACGCGGGTGCGTGACATGGTGGACCGGCTGGCCCTCCGCTTCGCGCTGACGCAGGAGCAGCAGGCGCAGCGGCTCCCCTCCGGGCGCCAGACGACGTTTGCAAACCGCGTGCACTGGGCCAAGACCTACCTCTGCAAGGCGGGACTGCTCGCGCCCATGAGCCGCGGCGTCTTCGCGATCACGCGCGAGGGCGAAGCCGCGCTCAGGGAAGCTCCCGGGCGCATCACCACCGCCTCTCTCAGGCGCTATGCGGCTTTCGAAGCGTTCGTCACATCGTCGACGAAACGGGAAGCGGATGCCACGTCACCCCCCGAAGCCGAGCAGGAGTTGCCCCCGAACGAACGCATGCTGCGCGCACGCGAGGAGCTGGAAAGCGCCCTTGCGGCGGACCTGCTCGCCCGGCTCGTCGCCGCGCCCCCGGCCTTCTTCGAGCAAGCCGTCGTCAGGCTGCTGATTGCCATGGGCTATGGCGGGTCACCCGACGAGATGGGCGAGGTTCTGGGCGGCAGCGGCGATGGCGGGGTTGATGGCGTCATCAATCAGGATGAACTCGGGCTGGAACAGGTCTATGTGCAGGCGAAGCGTTACGCACCCGGAACCGCCGTCGGTGCGGAGGCGATCCGCGGGTTCTTCGGCGCCCTTGACCAGCGCAAGGCGCGCAAGGGCCTGTTCGTGACGACCGCCCGTTTCTCGCATCAGGCACGCCAGACCGCCGACGGATTGAGCAAGCGCATCGTGCTGGTCGATGGCGAGACGCTGGGGCGGCTGATGGTTCGTCACTCGGTCGGCTGCCGGGTCGAGGAGCGCATCGCGATCAAGGCGGTGGACGAGGAGTTTTTTCCTTAAGCAGCGTGCGCGCCTGCAGCATGGCGGCGACGCTGACGAACTTCTCGCGCGGTGCGCCGGGCCGTGCGGCTGCGACCTCCGCGGCATCAATCCTCAGCCAGTCGTCGAAGGTCACCGCGTCGATACCCCGCGCGTCGACAAGGGCGTCCAGTCCTTCGCGGCCGCGGCGCGCACCGCCGGCGCGCCAGCCGTCGGTCTCGAGCCGTTCCACCACCTCCTCCCCGTCGGGCCGGTTGGTGCCGATGGTCCCGGTCGGGCCGCGCCGCGCCCAGCCCACGCAATAGAGTCCCGGAGCCACGCGTCCGCCCTCGTTGACGAAGCGGCCTGCCTGATGGTCGAAAGGCGCTCCTTCCAGAGCCGTGCTGCGATAGCCGGTGCAGGTGACGACGAGATCGGCGGGGACACGGTAGCGCGCGCCCGTGCCCACGGCCCGGTCGCCCTCCAGCCGGGTGCGTTCCACCTCCACCTGCCGCACCCGCGTGTCGCCCCTGAAGGCGACCGGCGCGGCGAACAGGTCGAAGGCGATGCGGACCGGCTTGCCCGGGCCATCCTCCCGCGCGAACTGCCGCAACAGGGCGACCGACTTGCGCCGACCCGGCTCCAGCGCGGCGTCGTCCTCTGCCGGCGGCAGGTCGGCGGCATCGACGTGCGGCGAGGCGCGGGCAAGGTGAAGCAGTTCGCCCAGCTCCTTGGGCGTCATGGCGATCTGGTGCGGTCCCCGCCGACCCAGAATGGTGATGCGCGAGATGGCGCTCGCGGAGAGGGTGTCGAGGGCGTGGGCGACGATGTCGGCTCCGGCGAACTCCTCGGGGGTCTTGGCGAGGACGCGGGCGACGTCGAGGGCGACATTGCCCATGCCGACCACAACCGCATGCCGGCCGGAGAGGTCGGGCTTCAGGGCGGCGTGGGCCGGATGCCCGTTGTACCACCCGACGAACGCGGCACTGCCGAACACGTTCGGCAGGTCCTCGCCCGGGAGCCCGAGCGGCCGGTCCTCCGGCGCGCCGGTCGCAAGGACGACCGCGTCGTAAAGCTCCAGCAGTTCGGCAAGCGTCACGTCCAGACCGACGCGGACATTCCCGACGAAGCGGACGGGGGGTGACGCGGCGGTCTGGGCATAGCGGCGGGCCACCGCTTTGATCGACTGGTGATCGGGCGCAACGCCGCTGCGGATGAGGCCGAAAGGGGCGGGAAGCGCGTCGATGATGTCGATCTGAACGGCATCGTTCCAGCGCCTCGCCGCCGCTTCCGCGGTGTAAAAGCCGGCCGGACCTGCCCCGACGATCGCAAGGTGGTGCATGGCGCCCCCCTTTTTCCGGCGGAACGCGGCGTTCCGCCCGGGACGCAGGGTGCACGCCGGTCCGGGTCTTGGCAAGCGGCCGCGGGGAGCGGGCAGGCGGTTCAGCGTGCCGAGAGCCGCACCAGTTCCCCGTCCGCATGTTCCGTCACCATCCAGATGCTGCCATCCGGGGCGACCTGCACGTCGCGGATGCGGCGGCCGACCGGAACCGTGTGCACCGCGGCGACCCGCTCTCCGTCGACGACCACCCGCACCAGCGCCTGATTGTAGAGCCCGCCGACGAGCATGTTCCCACGCCACGCGGGCAGCGCCGCCGCGTCGTAGAAGGCCGCGCCGGACGGCGCGATCGTCTCTGCGAACACGTGCAGTGGCGAAGTCATGCCGGGGTGGCTGAGCCCGACGCCGATCGGCGCATCGGAATAGTCCCTGCCGCCGGTGATGAACGGCCAGCCAAGGTTGGCGCCACTGCGCACGAGGTCGACGCGGTCGCCGCGCTGAGGTCCATGCTCGACGGACCACAGCCGTCCCCGCGAGTCGAGGGTGAGCGCCTGGCTGTTGCGGCTGCCCATGGCGAAGATGTAGTCGTTGATGTCGCCTTCGCCGCGGTGCGGATTGTCGGGGTGGACGTCGCCATCCAGCGTCATGCGCAGGATGGAGCCGGCCTGATCCTCGCCGTCCTGCGCGCGCGAGATGTTGCGGCGGTCGCCCACGGTCAGGAACAGCGCGTTGGTGGGCGCATGGATCGCCATCCGCCCACCGAAGTGCAGGCCGCTCGAGTCCTGATCGTCCTCCTGCAGCGAAAAGATGTCGGTCACGTCCTCCAGCCGGGCGCTGCCCCTCTCGTCGACGAGCCGCCCGCGGACGATCTTGAGCGTCGCACCCCGTTCGGTGGGCGCCGACAGGCTGAGATAGACGAGCCGGTTCTGCGCAAAGCCGGGATGCAGCTTGACGTCGAACAATCCCGCCTGGCTGCGACCCGTTTCACCCTTGAAGCGGAAGATCTGCGGCACGCCAGAGACGGCGCGTCGGCTGCCGTCGGCGGTGTTGACGACGAGCAGGCGCCCGGAATTGCGCTCCGTCACCAGCGCCTGCCGGTCGGGCAGCAGGGCCACGGCCCACGGATGCTCCAGCCCCCGTGCGATGACCTGCATCTGCAAGGTTCCGGCCTCCGTCCGGACCGTGCTGCGTTCCGGCAGCGGCTGGCTGGGCGGCGAATCGCTTTGCGCTGCCACCGGCACCGCGAGGAGCGCGGCCGCGGCGGTTACGAGAAGAGTTTTCATGCAAGCCTCCTGATCTGCAGACCGAACGGAGCCTGCGGGGGCGAGGTTCCGAGGAGTACCTGCACCTCAGGGGTGGATCGCGAAGCGCGCCTTTACCTCATGCTAACCACGCATCGACCAGAGTGCGCGGCGTGCGGAACGGTTGGATCGGGCAGTCGGCGGGTGCGGAATAATGGGTGAGATGCCGTTCCTAACGCGCATGCGCGGCCGTCGCTCCGGCCTGTCCGATCCTGCGTCTCCGCCCCCTTCCGCGAACGCCGCTCCGCTGTCGCGCGAGGACAAGCTGGCGATCATCGAGGATCTCGAGGAGCGGGGACTCGCCTGGTTCTGGGCCACGGACGCACAGGGGCACGTGACTTATCTCAGCCCGCGCATCGCCGCGAGTGCCGGTGTGGCGGTGGACGACCTCATCGGACGCCCGCTGACCGCCGTGCTGACGCCCGTGGGGCAGGGCGGGGAGGCGCCGTCGCTCGCGCTGAAGCTTGCCGCGCGCAAGTCCTTCGCCGGCTTCACGGTTCAGGTCGGGGAGGGCGGCCGGACGCTCGTGCTGCGGCTGTCCGGGCGACCGGTCAGCGACGCGGCGGGCGCGTTCCTCGGCTTCCGCGGGAGCGGGATCAACGTGACCGACGCGTTCCTCGGCGAACAGGAAGCCGCCCGCCAGGCGCGGTCGGACGCACTCACCGGCCTCGCCAACCGCTACCGCATGGAACAGGTCATCGACGCCACGCTGCTGGCCTTCGGAGCCTCGCGCCGGGCCTGTGCGCTGATGATGCTCGACCTCGACCGTTTCAAGCACGTCAACGACACGCTCGGCCATGCGGCCGGCGACAAGCTGCTGGTGGAGGTGGCACGCCGGATCGAGAGCGTCGTTGGCTCCCGCGGCGAGATCGGCCGTCTGGGGGGTGACGAGTTCCAGGTGCTGCTGCCCGATCTGGACGATCGCGGCCAGCTTGGCGACCTCGCGCGCAAGATCATCACCATGCTCTCGCAGCCCTTTGCCCTCGAAGAGGGTCGGTGCAGCATCGGCACCTCGGTCGGGATTGCCATCGCGCCCTATGACGGCGTGGGGCGGGACGAGCTGACGCGGGCCGCCGATCTGGCGCTGTATGCCGCCAAGCACAACGGCCGGGGTCAGTTCCGCTTCTATGCCGTCGATCTCGAGGCGGAGGACCGCCTGCGCCGGCAGATGGAAGAGGATCTCGCCGCAGCCATCGAGGCAGGCCACATCAGGGTCGAGTATCAGCCGGTGGTGGCGCTGGCGGACAACCGCGTCTGCGCCCTGCAGCTCCAGTATGTCTGGCACGATCCTGAGAGAGGCCGGGTTTCCGCCGACACCTTCATGCCCGTTGCGGAGGCAAGCCGCCTCGTCACCCGCATCGGACGCGACGGGCTGCGACAGGCATGTCGCGACGCCGCGCAGTGGCCGGCGGGGCTGCGGCTTGTCGTGCCGGTCTCGCCGGTCCAGTTCACCGACCGGCAGTTTCTCGACGACGTCGAAGCCGCGCTCGACGAGAGCGGTCTTGATCCGCAGCGGCTGCAGATCGAGGTCGGCGAAGACCTTTACCGCAACGACCACGACGAGGTCGAACGGATCGTCTCCGCCCTGTTCCGCCGCGGCGTCAGGCTCTCGCTCGACCAGTTCGGGTCGGGCTATGTCTCGCTGAGCTATCTGCGCCGCGCCCCGTTCTGCACCATCAAGCTGGGGCAGTCGTTCTTCGAAAGCACGATCACCGACACGCTCGGCGACCTTGAAATGGTGCAGGCGATCGTGGAGCTTGCCAAGGTGCTCCGGCTGGAGACGGTCGCGGCCGGCGTCGGTTCGATGGCGCTTCTCGAGGCGCTGCGGGGTCGTGGCATCACCCACGCGCAGGGCTTCGTCTTTTCGGAAGCGCTGGCCGCCGAAGAGGTCGCCGCGCAGCTTGCCGCGGACGACTGGCAGCTCGAACCGGTGCGCGACGGCGCGCAGCGGGCCGGGCGCCGCACGGTGTTCCGCCGCGTGGGCCTCATCCATCAGGACCATTACTACGAGGTCACGCTGCGCAACCTGTCCCGGACAGGCGCCATGATCGAGGGGCTGGAGGATGTTCCGGTCGGCACGCAGTTCGTCCTCGACTTCGGAGGTGGTCAACTGGCCGTGGCGACCGTGGTGCGGACCGACGGAGACACGCAGGGCCTCGAATTCGAGAGCGCGCTGGTCGATGACGGTGCCGGCGGTCTGTGCACGCGTCACCGGGTTTCCCCCTATGCGCTCGCCGTGGCCGGAGCACCCGTCGCCGCGCTCGGCGCCGGCCCGTCGCTGATCGCCGGGGGAGAGAAAGGCGGTGGCTCGCCCGCCTGCTTCACCCTGTCGGCGCGTGCCCCGCGTGCCGGCGACGCGCAGAGCTGACCACCCGTCCGTCCGACGCCGAAGCCGATTGTCGCTGACCCGCCGCACCGCTAAGGCCGGGCGGGTCATGACCGAGCTTTCGCTGATCCGCAACTTCTCCATCATCGCCCACATCGACCACGGCAAGTCCACGCTCGCCGACCGGCTCATCCAGGCGTGCGGGGGCCTCACCGATCGCGAGATGAGCGAGCAGGTGCTCGACAACATGGACATCGAGCGCGAGCGCGGGATCACCATCAAGGCCCAGACCGTGCGGCTGAACTACACCGCGCGCGACGGCAAGACCTATGCCCTGAACCTCATGGACACGCCCGGTCATGTGGACTTCGCCTACGAGGTCAGCCGCAGCCTCGCCGCCTGCGAGGGCGCGCTGCTGGTGGTCGACGCCGCGCAGGGGGTCGAGGCCCAGACCCTCGCCAATGTCTACCAGTCGATCGAGCACGACCACGAAATCGTGCCCGTCATCAACAAGATCGACCTGCCCGCCGCCGAGCCGGAAAAGGTCAAGGCGGAAATCGAGGACATCATCGGCATCGACGCCTCGGACGCGGTGCTGACCTCGGCCAAGTCGGGCATCGGCATCGAGGAGGTGCTGGAAGCGGTGGTCGCCCGCATCCCGCCGCCCAAGGGCGACCGCGACGCGCCGCTGCGCGGCATGCTGGTCGACAGCTGGTACGACCCGTATCTCGGCGTCGTCATTCTGGTGCGCGTCATCGACGGGGTGATCCGCAAGGGGCTGAACATCCGCTTCATGCAGGGTGGCACCGAGCATCTCGTCGACAGGGTGGGCGCCTTCACGCCCAAGCGCGTCGACCTGCCGGAAATCGGGCCGGGCGAGATCGGCTTCATCACCGCCCAGATCAAGGAGGTGGAACAGGCCCGGGTCGGGGACACCATCACCACCGTCAAGAACGGCGCGGCGCAGGCCCTGCCCGGCTACAAGGAGGTGCAGCCGGTCGTCTTCTGCGGCCTGTTCCCGGTCGACGCCGCCGATTTCGAGAAGCTGCGCGAGAGCATCGCCAAGCTGCGCCTGAACGATGCCTCCTTCTCCTACGAGATGGAGTCGTCGGCGGCGCTCGGCTTCGGCTTTCGCTGCGGCTTCCTTGGCCTGCTGCATCTCGAGATCATCCAGGAGCGGCTCAGCCGCGAATACGATCTCGACCTCATCACCACGGCGCCATCGGTCGTCTACCGCATCCAGCTCGCGGCCAGCCGGACGGAGGACGCGCGCGAACTGTATCTGCACAATCCCGCCGACTATCCCGACGTCAACCGCATCCTCTCCATCGAGGAGCCGTGGATCAAGGCGACGATCTACACGCCCGACGAATATCTCGGCTCGATCCTCAAGCTGTGCCAGGACCGCCGCGGCATCCAGACGGGCCTTACCTATGTCGGCGGGCGGGCGCAGGTCAGCTACGAGTTGCCGCTGAACGAGGTGGTGTTCGACTTCTACGACCGGCTCAAGTCGATCAGTCGCGGCTACGCCTCCTTCGACTACGAGCAGATCGGCCTGAGGGAAGGCGATCTCGTCAAGATGAACATCCTCGTCAACAATGAGCCGGTCGACGCCCTGTCCCTGATCGTCCACCGCTCGGTCGCGGAGGAACGCGGGCGCGGCATGTGCGAGCGGCTGAAGGACCTCATTCCCCGCCACCTGTTCAAGATCCCGATCCAGGCCGCGATCGGCGGCAAGGTCATCGCCCGCGAAACCATCGCCGCGTTGCGCAAGGACGTGACCGCCAAATGCTATGGCGGCGACATTACCCGCAAGAAGAAGCTGCTGGAGAAGCAGAAGAAGGGCAAAGCGCGGATGCGCGAATACGGCAACGTCTCGATCCCGCAGGAGGCCTTCATCGCCGCGCTGAGGATGGGGGAGCCGTAGCCTTGGCGGGCGTGCCTCTCGGACCTTTTCAGCTCCGCGCGGCGGCAAACCCCTGTCGCTCCACCGCGAGCCAGCCGGTTTCGCCCTTCCACCATGCCCGCACGCCCTTCAGACGGTACCAGGCGTTGAGCTGCCGGTAGCCGAAGTTCTCGAGAAAGCAGCAGGCGATCAGCACCGCGACATGGCCGATCCGCTCGTGCTGGCGCATCTGCAACTCCTCGAGCGCCACGGCGGCGAGGCTGACGCTCGTGCCGAACAGCAGGTGCAGGAACAGCATGCCCACCAGCAAGGCGCCTTCATCCGTTCCCGTCAGATAGAGCAGCGGCGCCAGCAGATAGCCCAGCAGTTCGGCGGCCGGCACCAGCGCCGTCTCCAGCAGCACCAGGGGCAGACCGACCAGGCCGATCCGTCCGTAGCGCGGGTTGAACAGCATGCTCCGATGCTTGGCCAGCACCTCAAGCCCACCCTGGCTCCAGCGCGTGCGCTGGTTGCGCAGTCCGGCGCGGTTGAACGGTGCTTCCGTCCAGCACACCGCATCGGGCACGAAGACGACCTTGGGCCTCTGCCCGCGCTCGCGGCCGATCCGGTGCAGCCGGACGCACAGTTCGAGATCCTCTCCGCGGCTGTCGTGATCGAAGCCGCCGGCTGCGAGCAGCGCGTCTCTCCGGAACAGCCCGAACGCGCCGGAGATCAGCATCAGCATGCCCCAGCGCGACGCGGAGACGCGCGCCACCATGAAGGCGCGCAGATATTCCAGCACCTGAAAGCGCGGGATCCAGCCGCGCGGCATGTTCACCGTCTGGAGCTGCCCCGCGACGATGCCGCAGCCATTGGTGAGGCGGACCGTGCCGCCCACGGCGACCACGGCGCCGCCGTCCGACAGGAACGGCTGCGACGCGCGCAGCAGCGCATCCTCGTCGATGAGGGAATCGGCATCGATGATGCAGACCAGAGGATTGACGGCCACGGCGATGCCGGCGTTGGCGGCGTCCGCCTTGCGCCCGTTCACCTTGTCGACCACCACCAGCGCCGGATGGCTGACGGAGCGGTAGACGCGCGTGATCGGCTGATGTGCCAGGAGCGCCTGAACCGGGCGGCGGCGCGGCACCATGTCGAAGGTCTGGATGAGCACCTCCAGCGTCCTGTCCCTGGAGCCGTCATTGACGATGATCACCTCGAAGTCGGGATAGTTCAGCGACAGCAGCGCGCGCACGCTGTCGACGATCGAAAGCTCCTCGTTGAAGGCGGGGGCGACGATGGACACCGGCGGCGACTGCCGCGATTGCAGCGCCCACAGGTCGCGCAGGGTGCCGACGCCGAGTGGCTCCGTCATCCGCTGGCGCACGGTGGCGACGAGCTGCGCCACATAGACGAGGTTCTGGATCGCCAGCACCGCGGCGACCGGGATCAGCAGGACAGTGAGTGCGAGGCTGGCTGTCATTGTCCGCGCCTCAGGCGGCCAGCCGCGGCCGTGGGAGCAGCGGCGGCGTGACCGGGGGCGCGGGCGCGGGCTGAGGCGCAGATCTTGGCCGCGGGGCGCGGGCCTCCTGCGCGGCAATCCGGGCCAGCCGTGCGACCTCAGGATCCGGATCATCGCCCAGCAGGTCTGCCACATGGTCAAGGCGGGACGGCGCGCCATGGAGCAGGCCGTCCACCGCAAGGACGCGCAGCCGCGCCTCGTCCTGACAGGTCGCAAGCGCGACGAGGGCGTCCGGACAGCGCGGCGCCAGGCTGCGGAACAGCAGCCGGTGGTTGGGCGTCAGCGGCTGTCCTTCCGGGAGAACATCGCGCACAAGCCGCCACAGGGGCGGCAGTGTCCCCCGCACCGAGATGGCGATGGCCGCTTCGAGCCGCACACGGACGGACGGATCGCGGCGAAGCGAGCCATGGAGCGCATCCTGCACCGCGGGCGTTCCGAACGGGGCCAGCCGGCGTGCGGCCGCGATGCGCCGGTGGGGGCTCCTGTGACGCAGCTGCCGCATCGCTTCCGCCAGAACACCATGGCCCTCGACGATCCGTTCCAGCCGGCCGCGTTCCCTGTCGGGCAGGAGCGCGAGAAGCTGGGCAGCGACGGCGAAGGCGGCGCGGCGATCGCGTGCCGACCAGCTTCTGCACACGAAGCCGTCATTGTCGCGGATGACGGCCTGGATGAGCTCGGCGCGCAGGATCCGCTGCCGCAGACGGTCACGGGCAGCGCGCTGCGCCACGAACCAGCGCCTCGTCACGATGATCAGCGCACCGCCAAGAAGGACGCACAGGCCCTGAAACAGGATGATCAGCAGGGCTTGCGCGGATGCGCTCACCTGCGTCCTCGCCACTCATGCACCATGCCCAGCGTGACGCCGTTGCGGGTGAACAGTCCTTCGTAGCGGTCGTTGGCGACACTTGCCGACAGCGTGACGGTTTCCGCCACCCGGACGGACGCGCCGGCATAGAGGGAGCGGACGGTGCGTGCGGTTCCCGCCTCGACTTCCGGATAGCGCGCATAACCGCCAAGCAGCCGCCACCGCTCGTCCGGCGCCGCCCGGACACGCAAGCCGAACCCGAGCCGGTGATCGGCCGGACCCGACAGGTTCCACAGGTTGATGGCTTCGGCGATCACCGTCACCCGCTCGCCGGTCGTGCTGACCGCGACGTAGGGCGTCGCCACGAGCTTCGTGCCGTCGCGGAACTCGCCGAGGCGGGTGCTGGCGCCGATCTCCAGATGCGGCCGCGGCGTGTGGGCGAAGCCGGCGCGCAGGCCGACCCGCTCGCGCAATTCGGCCTGCGGCGTCGCCACGCCGGCGAGAAACACCGAACTGCGCGTGCCCACAGCCCAGTCGCCCCTCACCTGAAGCTGCGTGTCGGACAGGCCGAAGCGGCGCGCGTGGCCGGCCTCGAGGCTGTATCCGCTCCGGCGGGTGGGCCGGTAGGCGAGCGTGAGAGTGGTGTCGCTCCACGCCGAATGCGCCACGTCCTCGGCCCAGCTGCGCCCATGAACGAGCGCGATGCTGGTGCGAGGCGACCATGGCTCGGCCCCGGATGCGGGTTCAGGCTGGGGCGGGACCGGCGGAGGAGCGGGTCGGGATCGCGCCGGCTCGTCCGTCTGCGCGCGCGCCTCCGCCGCCGACGCCGTGTGCTTCGCCGACCCGGTGGCTGAAACCGCAGCAGGCGCTGCCGCGGGCGCGGGGATCGTGGCCGCCGCCGCCGTGCCGGCTGCTGCCGTGGCCGCGAGAACGGCGGGTGTCATCACCGTTATCTTGAGCCGGCGGAGCGGCGTGGCGGCGGACCGGCGTGCCTGCACGGCCTCGGAGATGGCGCGGACAAGGCGCGCGCCGCAAACCGGTTTCCTCAGGATGTCCGTTGCGCCGAGCGACTTCAGCCGGCGCGCATCCTCGCCCGCGAGAGGCGGGGTCATCATGATGACCGGGATGTGCGACAGGCTGGGTGAGGCCCGCAGGCGGGCGAGCGTTTCCGCGCCTGACATCATCGGCATCATGCTGGCCAGCAGCACGAGATCCGTCGAATGCGTCTCGAGCCAGCGCAGCGCCTCGGCTCCGTCCGCGGCCGGATGGCTGCGGAAACCCGCGACATGCAGCCTGACGGTCAGCAGATCCCGCAGCAGTTCGTCGCTCTCGACGACGAGAACGTGTGCATCCACACTTGGCCCCCTCCAGTTCCCCGGAGCGCGCCTTACTTGCCTAAGGTTAAGGACGGGTGAAAGCTGGCCGCGGTTGCGGCGTTCCCGCGCGGCTTCACTTGGCGTTCAGTGACGAACCCCCTATACCGCGCGGATGCAACCGATCATTCGCACGCTGCCGAAGGCCGGCGTCCTGGCGCTGGCCGCCCTGAGTGTCACCGCCTGCGGCGGCGGACAGAACCGTCCTGCCGACACCGCCTATGTCGCGCGCGATGTCGAGACGCTCTACGCCGAGGCCAAGAACCGCCTCGATCGCGGCAATTACGTCCTCGCGGCCGGGCTGTTCGACGAGGTGGAGCGGCAGCATCCCTACAGCCCGTGGGCGCGCCGGGCGCAGCTGATGAGCGCGTTCAGCTATTACGCCGCCGCCGACTACGCCAAGGCCATCCAGTCGGCGCAGCGCTTCCTGACCATCCATCCCGGCAACAAGGATGCGCCCTACGCCTATTACCTCATCGCGCTGAGCTACTACGAGCAGATCAGCGACGTGCAGCGGGATCAGAAGAACACCGAACTCGCCCGCACGGCGCTCAACGAAGTCGTGCGCCGCTTTCCCACGTCCGAATACGCGGCCGACGCGCGGCTCAAGCTTGATCTCGTCGCCGACCATCTGGCCGGAAAGGAGATGGAAATCGGCCGCGGATACCAGCGTTCGGGCCGCTGGCTTGCCGCCAACATCCGCTTCCGCAACGTGGTGGAGCAGTATCAGACGACCAGCCACGCACCGGAGGCGCTGTTCCGACTGACGGAAAGCAGTCTGGCGCTGGGTCTGCCGGAAGAGGCGGTGAAGTTCGCGGCCGTGCTCGGCGCGAACTATCCCGGTTCGGACTGGTACCGCAAGGCGCACCGGCTGGTGCAGAACCACGCGCCCGGCGTCACGGCGAGCTGAATATCACCCGGCGCGGCGCTTCACCGGGTGACGCCGACGGGTGAATGGGATAGGCAGCGGCAGCGATGCTGACCCGCCTCTCCATCCGCAACGTCGTGTTGATCGAAGCGCTTGAGCTGGAGTTTGGCCCGGGCCTTGGTGTGCTGACCGGCGAAACCGGGGCCGGCAAGTCCATTCTTCTCGATGCCCTCGGGCTGGTGCTCGGCAACCGCGCCGAGACGGGGCTGGTGCGCGCCGGAGCCGAACGGGCGGTGGTGAGCGCGACCTTTCAGTTCGCGGCTCCGCCGCCCGCGCTGCACGCGCTCCTGGAAGACGCGGCCATCGAGGTCGAGCCGGGGGAGCCGCTGCTCCTGCGCCGGCAGCTCAAAGCGGATGGCGGCAGCAAGGCCTTCGTCAACGACCAGCCTGCCAGTGTCGCCCTGCTGCGGACGCTCGCGCCGCTGCTGGTCGAACTGCACGGTCAGCATGATGATCGCGGGTTGGTCAATCCGCGCGGCCACATGCACCTGCTCGACCGCTACGGCGGGCATGACACGGGCGAAGTGGCGCGTGCCTATCGCGAGTGGCAGTCCGCCGAAGCGAGCCTCACGCGCGTCAGGGAAGAGGCGGAACAGGCCGCAGCGGATCAGGATCTGCTGCTGGCGCATCTTGCCGAACTCGCGGAGCTTCAGCCGGTGGCCGGCGAAGAGGCGCGGCTGGCGGAGACCCGCGCCGCCATGCAGAAAGGGGAACGGCTGGCCGGAGAGCTGGAGGAGCTGCGCCGGCTGTGGGACGGTTCCGACTCGCCCTTGGCGGCGCTGCGCGTGGCGGGGCGGCGGCTCGACCGGCTGGCCGGAGAGCACAGGCTGCTCGCCGAGGCGCTGGAGGCGCTCGACCGCGCCATCATCGACGCCGGCGAAGCCGAGGACAAGCTGCGCGCCGCCGGCGAAGCGCTGCTGTTCGATCCGAAAGCGTTGGAGGATGCCGAAGCCCGCTTGTTCGCCCTGCGCGCGCTTGCCCGCAAGCACCGCTGCGAAGTGGATGCCCTGCCTGAGCGGATGCGGTCGCTGCGTGCCCAGCTCGACGCCATCGAGAGCAGCGAAGCGCGCCTCGACGCGCTCGCCATCGAGGCGGCGGGCGCGCGCCGGCGGTTCGAGACGCTCGCCGGCCATTTGCACGAGCAGCGCCTCGCCGCCGCCCGCCGGCTGGACGCGGCCGTGGCGGCGGAGCTGGTTCCCCTGCGGCTCGACGCCGCGCGCTTCGAGACCAGCGTCGCGCGGCAGCCGCCTGAGCGGTGGGGTCCGGCGGGAATGGACCAGGTGGAGTTCCTGATCTCGACCAATCCCGGGGCGCCGTTCGGCCCGCTGGCCCGGATCGCCAGCGGCGGCGAGCTGTCGCGCTTCATCCTGGCACTGAAGGTGGCGCTGGCGGAGGAGGGGGGCGCGGCCACGGTGATCTTCGACGAGATCGACCGGGGTGTCGGCGGCGCCGTCGCCAGCGCGATCGGCGAACGTCTGGCCCGTCTGGCCAGAGGCCGGGAAGAGGCAGGGCAGCTGCTGGCCGTCACGCACAGTCCGCAGGTCGCGGCGCGCGGCAGTCACCATTACCTCATCGCCAAGTCGAGCGAGGGCACGATCACGCGCACGTCGGTGACGCGGCTCGACGAGGTGCAGCGGCAGCGCGAGATCGCCCGGATGCTGTCGGGCGCGACCATCACCGAGGCCGCCATCGCGCAGGCGCGCGAGCTGCTGACCGATGGCTGACCACGGCGGCAGAAGCGCTCCGGCGCCGGACGACGGCGATCCTGCAGCTGAGATGGCGGCGCTCGCCTCGGCCATCGCCCGCCACAACCGGCTCTACCATCTGGAGGACGCGCCGGAAATCAGCGATGAGGCCTTTGATGCGCTGGTGCGGCGTCTCGCCGAGCTGGAAGCGCGCCATCCCGAGCTGGCCAGCCCGCACTCGCCGCTGCGCGCGGTCGGCCATGACGCAGCTGCGTCGCCGCTGGCGAAGGTGCCGCACGAGGTCCCCATGCTCAGCCTCGACAACGCGTTCAGCGACGAGGAGGTGGCGGACTTCGTCGCCCGGGTGCGGCGCTACCTGTCGCTGGACGGGACGGAGCCGCTGGCCTTCACGGCCGAAGACAAGATCGACGGACTGTCATGCGCCCTGCGCTACGAGCACGGCCGGTTGGTGCGCGCCGCGACGCGGGGCGACGGGCTGGTGGGCGAGGACGTGACCGCCAACGTCGCCACCATCGCCGACATTCCGCAAGAGCTTGAGCGCGCGTCCGGTCCGCTGCCGGAGGTGTTCGAGGTGCGCGGCGAAGTGTACATGGAAACAGCGGCCTTCACCGCTCTCAACGAGGCGCAGGCCGCAAAGGGCGGCAAGCTCTTCGCCAATCCGCGCAATGCCGCGGCCGGATCGCTGCGGCAGAAAGATGCCGGGGTGACGGCCACCCGGCCGCTGCGCTTCCTCGCGCATGGCTGGGGTGCTGCCTCGGTGGTGCCACGCGACAGCCAGTATGATATGATGCTGCTGCTTCGGGAGTGGCAGTTCCGCGTGTCGCCGCATCTTGCCCGGTGCGGCACGCTGGCGGACATGCTGGCGGCCTATGCCCGCATCGCGGCCGATCGCGCGCGGATGCTGTATCAGATCGACGGCGTCGTCTTCAAGGTGGACTCGCTTGCGCTGCAGCAGCGGCTCGGCTTCGTGGCCCGGGCGCCGCGCTGGGCACTGGCGCGCAAGTTTCCGGCGGAGCGGGCGGAGACGGTGCTGGAGGCGATCGACATCCAGGTCGGACGCACCGGCAAGCTGACGCCCGTCGGACGGCTGGCTCCGGTGCTGGTTGGAGGGGTGACCGTCACCAACGTGACGCTGCACAATTGCGACGAGATCGAGCGCCTCCACCTCAGGCCCGGAGATCGGGTGCTGATCCAGCGCGCGGGCGATGTCATTCCGCAGGTGGTGGACAATCTGGACCGCGGGATCGAGCGGCCGCCGTTCGTCTTTCCGGACAGGTGTCCCGCCTGCGGGAGCGAGGCGACAGCCGCTCCCGGTGAGGTCGACATCCGCTGCACCGGCGGGCTGATCTGTCCGGCACAGCGCAAGGAACGCCTGCGCCATTTCGTCTCGCGCCCGGCGCTGGACATCGAGGGGCTGGGCGAGCGGACGATCGCCCAGTTCTTCGAGCGGGACTGGATCCACAGTCCGGCCGACATCTTCCGTCTGCACGAGAAGCGCGACGCGCTGCTGGCGCTGGAAGGCTGGCAGGAGCGGTCGGTCGACAAGCTGCTCGCCGCGATCGAGGCCAAGCGGGCGCCGGATGCGGCCCGCCTGCTGTTCGGCCTCGGCATCCGGCATGTCGGCGCCGTGACGGCGCGCGACCTGTTGCGACGCTTCGGAGACCTCCAGACCTTGCGTCAGGTCGCCGAGCGGGCGCACGCGGGCGATGCGGAGGCGGCAGAGACGCTGCGCGCGATCGACGGGGTGGGCGATGTCGTCATCGGCGCGCTGGGCACGTTCTTCCACGAACCGCACAATGTCGAAGTCTGGGACGCCTTGCTGGCCGAGGTGACGCCGCCGGCCTATGTTGTGGAAACGCTCGCCAGTCCGGTCGCCGGTCAGACGGTGGTGTTCACCGGCAAGCTCGAGACGCTGAGCCGCGAGGAAGCCAAGGCGCAGGCGGAACGGCTTGGCGCAAGGGTCGCCGGCTCCGTCAGCGCCCGGACCGATCTGGTGGTGGCCGGACCCGGCGCCGGGAGCAAGCTGAAGAAGGCGGCCGAACTCGGCATCAGGGTCATCGACGAGGCGCAGTGGGCACAGCTCGCCCGGAGCGCGGGCTGACCCCGACGGACGGTTCGGCTCGCGGCACCCATTTCATCACGCCCCCCGCCAGCGGTGTCCACCATCCCGTACGCACGCCAGCGTCAGCGAGACGGTTGCCGATCCACGTGTTGCAGGTGTTGAAGATGGTGTAGCGGCCGAGACTCGCGTGATGCACCGCGCGGGTGTCGAAGCCGGGAAGGACGGGGCGTGTTTCTCCCGCAGGCAGCGGCGGAAGCTGCGCCATGATGCTGGCCGCCAGGGCGCGGTATTCGGCCGGCCGGAGGCGCAGGATGCGGTAATCATCGTCCGGCTGCGGATGGGCGTAGGCGTTGATGCGAATGACGGGCTGTCCGCCTGCGACAAGGATCCGCAAGGCGGTGCCGGGGCGCAGATCGCTCCACTCCGGCACGGTGAGCAGGACCTCGCGCTCGCCCCAGTCGATTGCGACATGGGTGGGCAAGTTTCCTGCGGGCGTCGGCCGTGCGGTCGAGGGAAACACCGCGCGCCAGTCGACCCCCTCGGCGGCGATCGGCATGATCACGACCGTGTGCAGTCCGTTGGTGCCGACAAGCAGATCGACACCGGCATCAGGCTCAACCCAGTCGCGGTTCCGGGGCAGGGACGATCCGGCCCAGGCGGCGAGGAAGTAGGCGGCGGCGACAAGGACAAGCGCGGCGGCGGCGCGCGTCACCGCCCGCCACACCCCGCGGCGGGTCAGGATCGCGTGCGTTCCAGCCAAAGGATCGACCAGTCGCCGTTCATGAGCCTCTCGCGCAAGGTCATCCCGGCGTCGGCGTAGGGCTGCAGCACCTCGTCCTGCTGCCGGGTGAGGAGACCCGCAAGGATGAGGTGGCCTGCCGGAGCCAAGGCTCTGGTCAGCTGCCCGGCTATCTCGATCAGCGGGCCGGCGAGGATGTTCGCGATCACGAGGTCGAACGCGCCGTCCCGCCGCAGGTCGGGATGGTCAAGGCCGGCTGCGGTGACGATCGCCACCTCGCCCGCGCCCGTGCCGAGCGCCACGCCGTTGCGTGCCGCATTGTCGCGCACGACGCCTGCGCACACCGGATCGACGTCGCTGGCGAAGATGGTGGCGCCGGGCCACAGCCGCGCGGCAGCAAAGGCGAGCACGCCCGTGCCGGTGCCGACATCGACGATCCGGCCCGGACGTTCGCCGCACCGCTCCAGCCGGTCGAGCATGGCGAGGCATCCGGCGGTGGTCTCGTGCTGCCCGGTGCCGAACGCCTGGCTGGCGGGAATGACGAGGTCGATGCGCGCGCCGTCCTGCGCGGTGGGATGATCGGGGGTGCGGACATGGAACCGGCCGGCGACCACCGGCTCCATTCCCTGCTGGCTCAGGGTGATCCAGTCCTGTTCCGTCAGCCGTTCCACCCGGAATGCGTCCGGTCCGACGGGCAGCAGCGCGGCGAAGCGGGCCAGATCGTCCTCGTCCGGCGCGTCGGAGAGCCACGCTTCGAGCACCCACTCCTCGCTGTCCTCGGCGACCTCTCGGCCCGACAGCACCATGCGGCCGTCCCCGTCCAGCGCGGCGAGGGCGGCTTCGACGTCGCCACGCAGGGCCACCGCGGTGATCTTCCAGGTGTCAGCGGACATAGCTGGCCCCGTTCGCATCGAGCGTCGCGCCGGTCATCGAGGCGGGTGCTTCGAGCGCGCAGAACGCGATGATGCGGGCGATCTCCTCCGGCTCCGCTACCCGGCCGAGCGGGATGTCCTGAAGGATGCCCTCGCCGCCGCGGCTGGCGAGGTAGTCGCCGGCCATGGCGGTGTCGACGAAGCCGGGGGCGACGGCGAAGCTGAGGATGCCGTGGCGGGCATAGCCGCGCGCGATGGTCTTGTGCAGCGCGAGCATCCCGCCCTTGGCCGCCGCGTAATGCCAGTGGTCGGGCGAGTCGCCGCGGTGCCCGGCGCGGCTCGCGACGAACACCAGCCGTCCTCCGGCGCCCTGACCAAGCCAGTGGGCGATGGCCAGCCGCGCCAGCTGGGCCGCGGACGAGAGGTTGATGGTCATCTGCCGCTCCCACTGCGCCGCCCAGTCGGCGCCGCCGCGGTCCAGCGGATTGCTTTCGAACACGCCGGCATTGGCGATGACCACATCCACCTGACCGCCAAGCCGGTCGAGCGCCGCGTGCCACAGCGCGTCGGCCGCTCCGGGCCGCGCGAAGTCGGCGGCGAGGCAGGTGTCCCCGTTGCCGGCGGTCGACTGGCCGACGACGCGGGCGCCAGCGTCGTGCAGCAGGGAGAGGGTGGCGGCCCCGATGCCGCGACTGGCGCCTGTCAGGAGGATTTTCTGCATCGCTGCGCTTATCGCCGCGCCACATGGCACTGTCGAGCCTTGACCAGCTTGCCTCCGGCGCCATCTGCGGTAAGGCAGATCGCCCGCGACACTGGAAAGGCACCGCATGGTTCAACGTCCGCTTTCCCCGCATCTGACGATCTGGCGGTGGGGGCCGCACATGCTCGTCTCCATCCTCCACCGCATCACCGGCAACGGCATGGCGGTGGTGGGGCTGGGCGTGCTGCTGTGGTGGCTGGGCGCGCTGGCCAGCGGGCCGGCCGCCTATGACAGCTTCTCGGCGGCCATGACGAGCCCGCTTGGCTATGTCGTGCTCGTCGGGCTGACCTGGGCGTTTTTCAACCACATGGCGAGCGGCATCCGCCACTGGTTCATGGACATCGGTGCGAACTACGAACTGCGCAGCAACAAGAACTCCGCCCGCGGCGTGGTGGTGGCCGGCATCGTGCTGACCGCGCTGTTCTGGGGCGCTCTCCTTCTCCTGTAGGATTTGGCATGGACAAGCGAACGACGCTCGGGCGTTACGGCTCGAAGGGAACGGCGATCGGCCAGGTGCGCGGCCTGGGCTCGGCGCACGAGGGCGTGCACCACTGGATCCAGCAGCGGCTGACCTCCATCGGCAATCTCGTGCTGGTGGGCTTCCTGCTGATCAGCCTCGTGCTGCTTCCTGATTTCAGCCACGCGACCGTGAGCGGCTGGCTCGGCTCGCCCGTGCCGGCGACGGCGATGGCGCTGCTGGTGATCAGCACGTTCTGGCATGCGCGGCTCGGCATGCAGGTGATGATCGAAGACTATGTCGATGCGCCCGGCAACAAGTTCGCGGCGCTGGCCATCCTCAACCTCGCCGCCGTGGCCGGGGCGGCGTTCGGACTGTTCTGTATCGCGCGGCTCGCGCTTGGAGGAGCTTCCTGATGTCCAATCCTGCGCCCAACACGCCGGACACCACGGCGCCCAAGAGCGCCGGCGGGCCGGGCGCGGCGTATCCGATCACCGACCACACCTACGACGTGGTCGTCGTCGGGGCGGGCGGCTCCGGGCTTCGCGCCACCATGGGGGCGGCCGAAGGCGGCCTGCGCACCGCCTGCATCACCAAGGTCTTTCCGACCCGCAGCCACACCGTCGCCGCCCAGGGCGGGATTGCGGCGTCGCTCGGCAACAACTCTCCCGACCACTGGTCGTGGCACATGTACGACACGGTCAAGGGATCCGACTGGCTCGGCGACCAGGACGCCATCGAGTACATGGTGCGCGAGGCGCCGCACGCCGTGTACGAGCTGGAACACGCCGGGGTGCCGTTCAGCCGCAATCCCGACGGCACCATCTACCAGCGCCCGTTCGGCGGACACATGCAGAACATGGGCGAAGGCCCGCCGGTGCAGCGGACGGCGGCGGCGGCCGACCGGACAGGCCATGCGATGCTGCACGCGCTTTATCAGCAGAGCCTCAAATACGACGCCGACTTCTTCATCGAATACTTCGCCATCGACCTCATCATGGAGAACGGGGCCTGCCGCGGGGTCATCGCCCTGTGCCTCGACGACGGGTCCATCCACCGCTTCCGCGCCCACGCGGTCGTGCTGGCGACAGGCGGGTATGGCCGCTGCTACTTCACCGCGACGAGCGCCCACACCTGCACCGGCGACGGCAACGCCATGGTGCTGCGCGCGGGGCTGCCGCTGCAGGACATGGAGTTCGTGCAGTTCCATCCCACCGGCATCTACGGCGCCGGCGTGCTCATCACCGAGGGGGCGCGGGGCGAAGGTGGCTACCTCACCAATTCCGAGGGGGAGCGGTTCATGGAGCGTTACGCCCCGTCCGCGAAGGATCTGGCGAGCCGCGACGTCGTGTCCCGCTCCATGGCGCTGGAGATGCGCGAGGGTCGGGGCGTCGGACCGGAGAAGGACCACATCCACCTTCACCTCGATCACATCGATCCGCGGGTGCTGGCGGAACGGCTTCCCGGCATCACCGAATCCGGCAAGATCTTCGCCGGCGTCGACCTGACCCGTGAGCCGCTGCCGGTGACGCCGACGGTGCACTACAACATGGGCGGCATCCCCTGCAATTATCACGGCGAGGTGGTGACGCTGAAGGACGGCAACCCGGACCACGTGGTGCCGGGCCTGTTCGCGGTCGGGGAGGCGGCCTGCGTGTCGGTCCACGGCGCCAACCGGCTGGGCTCCAACTCGCTGATCGATCTGGTGGTGTTCGGCCGGGCGACGGGGTTCCGTCTGCGCGAGGTGATCAAGCCGGGCACCGCCCATGCCGAGCTGCCCCGGGACAGCGCGGATCTGGCGCTCACCCGCCTCGATCACTTCCGCCATGCCAAGGGCGGCTCGCCCACGGCGGGCATTCGCGCCGACATGCAGAAGGTGATGCAGCGGCACGCCGCGGTGTTCCGCAACAGCGAGACGCTGAGCGAGGGATTGGCGCGGATGGCGGAACAGAACGCGCGGATGCAGGACATCCACGTGTCCGACCGGTCGCTGATCTGGAACACCGATCTCGTCGAGACGCTCGAGCTCGACAACATGATGGCGCAGGCCAGCGTCACCATGGCGTCGGCCGAGAACCGCAAGGAAAGCCGCGGCGCCCACGCCCACGAGGACTACCCGGAACGCGACGACGCGAACTGGATGAAGCACACCCTGGCGTGGTTCGACGGCTGGGGCGGAGGAGCGAAGGGCGCCGGCAAGGGCGATGTCCGCATCGACTACCGGCCGGTGCACGAATACACGCTGACCGACGACATCGCCTACATCAAGCCGAAGAAGCGCGTGTACTGAGGCCGAGGGGGCGCACGGGCGAGGCGCGGCGCCTCGCCCGCGCTCCTAGCCGAGCGCGGTGATCCGGTCGCACTGCCGGTCATCGCCGCCAAGGCCCAGCCGCAGTGCCTGCATCCGCTGCTGGCTGGTGCCGTGAGTGAAGGTTTCGGGATTGACGCGGCGTCCGGCCTGGCGCTGGAGCGTGTCGTCGCCGATCGCGCTCGCGGCCATCAGTCCTTCCTCGATGTCGCCCGGCTCCAGCAGGTTGCGGTTGCGGCCGGCCCAGACCCCGGCATAGCAGTCCGCCTGCAGCTCCATCAGCACCTGAAGCTCGTTGGCGCGCCGGGGATAGGCCTGCTGCGCGCTGCGGATCTGCTGCGCGATGCCGGTGATGGTCTGGATGTGGTGCCCGTATTCGTGCGCGATGACATAGTAGCGGGCGAAATCCCCCGCATTGCCCGCCATGCGCGCCAGCTCGTCATAGAAGGCGGTGTCGATGTAGATCGTCTCGTCGCCGGGGCAGTAGAACGGCCCCATGCCGGTCGAGGCCGGCCCGCAGGCGGTGTTGAACTGCTGTGCCGTGGCGAAGCGCAGGGTGGGCGGGCGGAAGGCGGCGTTCTGCTGCGCGAAGATGGGCGCCCATGTGTCATTCAGCGAGGACAGGGCGTTGCAGGTCTCGGTCGCGTACGGGTTGCTGGTGCAGATCGCCTGCACGTCCTCGTTCGCCGGCGCCGACGCAACCTGCCGGCTGCCCTGCACCCCCTCGATCGTGGCGGCGGTCTGCATCGGATCCAGTCCGAAGACGAAGTAGCCGAGCGCGGCGAGGATGATCGTCCCGCATCCCAGCCCGCCGGCGCGGCCCATGCCGCCGCCGCCGCCGGTGGTGCCGACATTGATGTTGCCCGGATTGAACGGATTGAGCCGCATCGTCGCTGGTCCCCCTTGCCTCCACGGCGCTTCGCCGGCCGCGTCCTGTTCTGTGCACAAGAACCTTCGCCCGTGAACCCGGTTCCGCTGCGGCGGCCGTCCGCGTGGCCGGACTTGCCACTAGCAGGGGACGGCGCTCCGCGTTACAGGCGGCAGCCACCCTCCTCCAACCGCGCAGGCGCCAACGTGGCTTCATCCGACATTCCGCTGGGACTGACCTTCGACGACGTGCTGCTGCGCCCCGCGCACAGCGACATCCTGCCGAGCATGGCCGACACCCGCACCCGGCTGACGCGCGGCATCGAACTCAACATTCCGGTCATCTCCGCGGCGATGGACACGGTGACGGAGGCGGACATGGCCATCGCCATGGCGCAGCTTGGCGGCATCGGCGTCCTGCACCGCAACCTGTCCATCGAGGAACAGTGCGCGGCCGTCCGCGCCGTCAAGCGTTTCGAGTCGGGCATGGTCGTCAACCCGATCACCATGCGGCCCGACGGCACGCTGGGCGAGGCGCGGGCGCTGATGGCGCAGCACCGGATCAGCGGCATCCCCGTCACCGACGAGAGCGGGCGGCTGGCGGGCATCCTCACCAACCGCGACGTGCGCTTTGCCGAGCATCCCGAACAGCCGGTGCGCGAGCTGATGACGACGCAGGATCTCGCCGTGGTGCCGCTCGGCACCGGCCAGGAGGAGGCGCGCCGCCTGCTGCATCAGCGGCGGATCGAGAAACTGCTGGTTGTTGACGACGACTACCGCTGCATCGGGCTGATCACGGTGAAGGACATCGAGAAGGCCGTCACCTATCCCGACGCCACGAAGGATGCCGCGGGCAGGCTGCGCGTCGCGGCGGCGACGACCGTGGGTGACAAGGGACTGGCGCGGAGCGAAGCGCTGATCGAGGCCGAGGTCGACGTCGTGGTCATCGACACCGCGCACGGACACAACAGCGAGGTTGCCCGCGCCGTGGAAGCGGTCAAGAGCCTGTCGAATTCGGTCGAGGTCATCGCCGGCAACGTTGCCACGCCGGAAGCGACCCGCGCGCTGATCGATGCGGGGGCGGACGCGGTGAAGGTCGGGATCGGGCCTGGCTCCATCTGCACGACGCGGGTGGTGGCCGGCGTCGGCGTGCCGCAGTTCACCGCGATCCTCGAATGCGCCGCCGCGGCCGCCGAAGCGGGCGTGCCGGTCATCGGCGACGGCGGCCTGCGGACCAGCGGCGACGCGGCGAAGGCGCTGGCCGCCGGCGCGTCGGCGGTGATGGTCGGCTCCATGCTGGCCGGCACGGCCGAAGCGCCCGGCGAAACATTCCTCTATCAGGGGCGGCGCTACAAGAGCTACCGCGGGATGGGCTCGGTCGGCGCCATGGCGCGGGGCAGCGCCGACCGCTATTTCCAGCAGGACGTGTCCCCGATGAAGCTCGTGCCCGAGGGGGTCGAGGGGCAGGTACCGTTCAAGGGTCCGGCGGCGGACGTGGTGCATCAGCTCGTCGGCGGCATCAAGGCGGCCATGGGCTATCTGGGTGCGGACACCGTGCGCGCCTTGCAGGAACGCGCGCAGTTCGTGCGCATCACCAATGCAGGATTGTCCGAGAGCCATGTGCACGATGTGGCGATCACCCGCGAGGCGCCGAACTATCCCTCGCGCTGAACCATGACGCCCGCGGCGCGTGTCCAGGCCGCCATCGATCTGCTCGACCGGATCGTCGACGCCGCATCGACGCGCGGCGCCCCGGCCGACCGGCTGATCGCCGGCTACTTCCGCGAGCGGCGCTACGCCGGCGGCGGGGACCGGCGCGCCGTGCGCGAGCTCGTGTTCGCCGCCATCCGCGCCTGCGGTCCACGGCCGGAAAGCGGGCGGGCCGCGATGCTTCGCTTGGCGCAACTGCGCCCCGATTTGCTCGCCCTGTTCGACGGGTCTCCGCACGCGCCTGCCCCGCGGATGCCGGACGAGCCGGTCGCCGCCGGTGGAACTGCGCCGCCCTGGCTGGTCGAACGGCTGGCGCGATCCGGGGTGGGGGAGGCGGAGCAGGAGGCCCTGCTCGGCCGTGCGCCGCTCGACCTCCGGGTGAACACGCTGAAGTCGGACCGCGACGCGCTGCTGCCGCTTCTGCCGGTGCCGGTCGAGCTGCTGCCTCTGCCCCAGGCGCTGCGGGTGGAGAGCGGGATCAACGTGACGCAATGGGCCGCCTACCGCGACGGGCTGATCGAGGTGCAGGATCTTGGCAGCCAGATTGCCTGTCTCGCGGCCGCCGCGCGGCCCGGCATGACCGTGATCGACCTGTGCGCGGGCGCCGGAGGCAAGACGCTGGCGCTCGCCGCGGCGATGGAGAACACGGGATCGCTTGTCGCCAGCGACACGGACCGGCGCCGTCTGGGCGAGCTGCGCGCGCGGGCGGAACGGGCGGGGGTGAGCTGCGTCGCGCCGGTGCTGCTCGACCCCGGCCGCGAGGACGAGGCGCTCGCGCCCTGGCGCGGCCGCGCCGATCTGGTGCTGGTCGATGCACCGTGCTCGGGCACCGGAACGTGGCGCCGCAATCCCGAACTGCGTTGGCGGCTCACCCCGGCGGAGCTGTCGCGGCTGGCGGCCTTGCAGACGCGGCTGATCGGGCTTGGCGCCGAGTTGCTGCGGCCGGGCGGGCGGCTCGTGTTCGTCACTTGCTCGCTGTTCGACGAGGAGGGCGCGGATCAGGCGGCGAAAGCCGCCGATCGCCTTCCGCTGCACCCGGCCGCTCTTGCGCTGCCCTTTGGCCACGCCCGTGGACGCGGGGTGCGACTGTCGCCTCTGCGCGACGGCACCGACGGATTTTTCATCGCTGGTTTCGAAAAGCCGTGATAGCCTGAGAGTGATGTCGGTCCGGAACCACGTTGTCCGCTCTTCCGTTTGGGAACAGATCATGCGTTTTGCCCCTGCCGCCGCGGCTCTCTCCCTCGTTCTGGCCATGACCGGCAGCGTTCTGGTGGCGCAGCAGCCGGTCCCGCATCCGGCGGCGTCCGCGCTCATCGATACGGGCCGCGCCGCGCTTGCGGCCGGACAGACGCAGGAGGCCATCGACGCGTTCGAAGCGGCGCTGGTGATCGATCCGGCCTACACGCCCCTGTTCGTCGAAATGGCCGCCGCGGCCCGTCAGGCGGGCATGACCGGCAAGGCCGTCGGCCTCTACCGGCAGGCGCTGGCGCGCGATCCGGCCAATCTCGATGCGATCGCGGGGGAGGGTGCGGCGTTCGCGGAGCAGGGCGCGGTGGAACGCGCGCGGGGCAACCTGTCACGCCTGCGCTCGCTGTGCGGCAACGACTGCCCGCAGGTCGGCAGCCTGCAGGGGGCGATCGAACGCGGCCCCGTGCGTCCTGCCCTCGCGGCCGAGACCAAGGCCAACGGGATCGTGCCCAACTGAGACGCCCGGGTGCGGAGCAGCCTGGCTAGGCGCCGTTCCGCATGGCGTCGATCCGCGCTCCGAACTGGTCCACCAGCCGGGTGTAGACCGGCTTCTTGAACGGCACGATCAGCTCGGGAAGCAGCGCCGGCTCGACCCACTTCCAGTCGCAGAACTCCGGCGGTTCGTGAGCGTTGAGATCGATGTCCGCGTCGCTGCCGCCGAAGCGCGCGAGGAACCACCATTGCTCCTGCCCGCGAAAGCGCCCGCCCCACAGCCGCCCCATCAGCTCGGCCGGCAGGTCATAGCGCAGCGGCTCCGCGGCCCGGTCGATGATCTCGACCAGCCGCGCCGCGACGCCCGTCTCCTCCGCCAGCTCGCGCAGCGCCGCGCGGCGAAGATCCTCGCCCGCGTCAACGCCTCCCTGCGGCATCTGCCACCAGTCGCCTTCCTTGTTGTCGATGCGGCGGCCGACGAACACGTGACCGTGCGCGTTGACCAGCATGACCCCGACACAGGGGCGGTAGCCAAGCGTCTCCATGCCGGTCATCGCTTGTGACGCCCGGCCATCAGCTTCATCGCCGCGATCAGCGCGTCGAGATCGTCCTGCGCGCTGGGCAGGGCCTTGCGCAGGGTGGCGAAGCCGTGGATGGTCCCGGCGAATTCGAGATACACGACGTCCGTCCCCTGCTGGATCAGATGCGCGGCGTAGTTGCGGCCCGAATCCCGCAGCGGGTCGAGACCTGCCGTGCACAGCACCGTGGGCGGCGTGTTCGCACAGTCGGCGATCATCGGGGTGTGCCGTGCGTCCTCAGGGTCGCCGGCATACTGCTCCGTGAACCAGGCCATCGCCTTGCGGGTAAGGAGAAACCCTTCGGCGAAGTCGTGGAAGCTGCGGTGCCGGGTCACGTCGTCCGCGACCGGATAGATCGGCACCTGGAACAGCACCGGCACCTCGGCCGGGCGGGCGCACAGCTGGTTGGTGGTGACGATGGTGAGGTTGCCCCCCGCGCTGTCGCCCATCGGGATGAGGCCGGTGCAGGGCCGCTCAAGCGGCGCCGGGTTCGACGCGACCCACCGCGCGGCCGCCTCGCAGTCGTCGGGCGCCGCGGGGAAGGGCGCTTCGGGCGCCAGGCGGTAATCCACCGACACCAGCGGCAGGTCCATCTGCCAGGCGATCTCCGTGCACAGGCTGTGGTAGATGTCGAGGTCGCCGATGACGAACCCGCCGCCATGGAAGAACAGGATCACCGGTCCCGCGTCGCGGCTGTCGCGCCTGTCGTAGAGCCGCAGCGGAATGTCGCCCGCCGGACCGGGGCAGGTCAGGTCGCGCACCACCGCCAGCTCCTTGGGATCGGCCTCGGCCATCTGGCCCAGAACCGCCATCCCCTGCCGCCCTTCGGCGACCGGCAGCTCCTCCACGCCGGGGCGGCCAAGCTGCTCCAGCATCGCCAGAAACCCGCGCACGTCGTCGCGGACATAGTGTTCGGTGTCGGCCATCGTCTGCCCTCTCCTCCCGGTTCGCCGGCACAGGTGGTAAGGGCATGTCCGGCCGGTGACAATCGCCTGCGCGGAGGCGGACCAAGAAGGGCATTGCCGAGCCGCGGGGCAGGGCATAGGTGCGCTGCGAAGCCGTGGCGCTGCGCCCGGCGACAGGTTACAAGGATGGTCATGGCCACTCACGCCGCACCCACTCACCAGCCTGAGGTCGAACCCGCCGCGCCCGACATGGTGCCGGATGCCGTCGTGGTGCGGTTCGCCGGCGACAGCGGCGACGGCATGCAGCTGACCGGCGGCCAGTTCACCCTGTCGACCGCGCTGGCCGGGAACGACCTGGCCACGTTTCCCGACTTCCCGGCAGAGATCCGCGCGCCGCAGGGCACGCTGTTCGGTGTCTCCGCGTTCCAGATCAATTTCGGCAGCCGCCAGATCAACACGGCCGGGGATGCTCCCGACGTGCTGGTGGCGATGAACCCGGCGGCGTTGAAGGTGAACCTTCCGGCACTGAAGCCCGGCGGTCTCGTCATCATCGACACCGGCGAGTTCACCCGCCGCAATCTCGACAAGGCGAAATACGCCGCCAACCCGCTCGAGGACGGGTCGCTCGCCGCGTTCGACGTGCTGGCGTTCGACATCTCGGCGCAAACGGTCGAGGCGGTGAAGCCCTTCGGCCTTGGCAACAAGGACGCGCTGCGCTGCAAGAACATGTGGACGCTGGGCCTGGCGCTGTGGATGTTCGATCGCCCGCGCGAACCGCTGCAGGAATGGCTGCGGGAGAAGTTCCGCACCAAGCCCGACATCGCGGCGGCCAACATCGCCGCGCTCGATGCCGGTCACGCCTATGGCGAAACGGCCGAACTGTCCGGCCCGCTGCGTCAGCTTCATCTGCCGCCGGTGCCGGCCGAGCCGGGGCTGTACCGCACCGTGACCGGGGCAGAGGCGGTGTCGCTGGGCCTGGTGGCGGGCGCGCAGCTTGCCGGCCTGCCGATGTTCTTTGGCGGCTATCCAATCACGCCGGCCAGCGCGATCCTGCACCACCTTGCCCGGCTGAAGGAATTCGGCGTCACCACCTTCCAGGCGGAGGACGAGATCGCCGCCATCTGCGCCGCGCTGGGCGCGAGCTACGCCGGGTCTCTGGGCGTCACCTCGTCGAGCGGACCGGGCATCGCCCTCAAGGGCGAGGCGATGGGGCTGGCGATCATGACGGAACTGCCGCTGGTGATCGTCAACAGCCAGCGCGGCGGGCCGTCGACGGGTCTGCCGACCAAGACCGAACAGAGCGACCTCTACCAGGCTGTCTACGGCCGCAACGGCGATGCCGCCATGCCCGTGATCGCCGCCCGCAGTCCGTCCGACGCCTTTGCCTGCGCCATCGAGGCGTGCCGCATCGCGGTTGAGTACATGACGCCGGTCATGCTGCTGACCGACGGCTACATCGCCAACGCCGCCGAGCCGTGGCGCGTGCCCGACCCGTCGGCGTTCACTCCGTTCCCCGCGCGGCATCTGCGGGAGAAGAACGGCCGGGACGCGCAAGGTGCCGCAACGCTGCTCCCCTACCAGCGCGACGACAAGGGCGCGCGGCCGTGGATCAAACCGGGCACGCCGGGGCTCATGCACCGCATCGGCGGCATCGAGAAGCACGAGCTGACCGGCAACATCGACTATTCGCCCGCCAACCACCAGCGGATGACCGATGCCCGCAAGGCCAAGGTGGACGGGGTGGCGGTGCCCGATCAGGAGGTCTGCCTCGGCGCGGCGGGCGGTGCGCTCGCCGTCGTCGGCTGGGGCTCGACCTACGGCCCGATCCATCAGGCGGTGCGGCGATCCCGCGCGAAGGGGCTGGACGTCAGCCACATTCACGTCCGC
This sequence comes from Erythrobacteraceae bacterium CFH 75059, assembly GCA_004331795.1. GTDB lineage: Bacteria > Pseudomonadota > Alphaproteobacteria > Sphingomonadales > Sphingomonadaceae > Qipengyuania_B > Qipengyuania_B thermophila. Next base: position 698,875 of record SJSR01000002.1, on the reverse strand, counting down.
CACATCTGGCCGCTCCCCGCCAATCTCGGCGAGCTGCTGCGCGGCTTCGACGCGGTGCTGGTTCCGGAAATGAACACCGGCCAGTTCAAGACGGTGCTGCGCGACCGGTATCTGGTGGACGCGCAGAGCCTCACCAAGACCAGCGGCCAGCCGTTCCAGATCGCCGAGCTGGAGGCGGCCATCGCCAAGTTCTTCGACGGCATTCCCGGCAACGAAGGGGGCGAGGTGCCGCCGAACCCCCAGCAGCTGCCCTCGTTCGCGCAGGGGCATGACGACGGGACGCTGAAGGACGCGGCTGCCGCGCAGCCTGGAACACCCGCAACGCAGGACCGGCCATGAACGCACCCGCCAGGATCGAAACGACGCTCAAGGACTGGGAGACCGACCAGGAGGTCCGCTGGTGTCCGGGGTGCGGGGATTACGCGATCCTCAAGGCGGTGCAGCGCACCCTGCCGCAGCTCGGCAGCGACCCGGCCAACACCGTCTTCATCAGCGGCATCGGCTGCTCCAGCCGGTTTCCCTATTACATCGAAAGCTACGGCTTCCACACCATTCACGGCCGCGCGCCGGCGGTGGCGACGGGGGTGAAGCTCGCCAACCCGGATCTCGACGTCTGGCTCATCACGGGCGACGGGGACGGACTGTCGATCGGCGGCAACCACATGCTGCATGTCCTCAGGCGCAACGTGAACATGCAGATCCTGCTGTTCAACAACGAGATCTATGGTCTCACCAAGGGGCAGTACTCGCCCACCAGCCGCGAAGGCACGCGTTCGCCGTCCTCGCCCATCGGCTCGGTCGATCACCCTGCCAATCCCTGCGCCTTCGCGCTGGGGGCGGGGGCGCGTTTCGTCGCCCGCGGGTTCGACGTCAGCAGGCATCTGCCCGACGTGCTGATGGCGGCCCACGCGCATCAGGGCGCGGCGTTCGTGGAAATCTTCCAGAACTGCGTCGTCTACAACAAGGACGTGTTCAACGACTTTGCCCAGCCCAAGGGCGCGGAAGACCGGCAGTTGTGGCTGACCGATGGGGAACCAATGCTGTTTGCCGGCGGCACGCGCGGGCTGGCGCTGGACACCGACACGCTGTCGCTGCGCGTTGTCGAGGTGAGCGGCGGCGACTGGCAGGCGGCGGGCGTCCTGGTCCACATCCCCCGCAACCGGATGCTGGCGCACCTGCTGGTGGAGATGCCGTTCGGGCCGTTTCCGATGGCGCTCGGCGTGATCTACGACGATCCGCGGCCCACCTTCGAGAGCGCCGTCGTGGCGGAGCGGACGAAGGCCAGCGAAGGCAAGACCGCGGATCTGGCCCGCCTGCTCGCCAAGGGGCAGACATGGACCGTGCCGGGCAGCGCGGCGGACCCCGTCGGGTCGAGCGTCGCCGGGCAGGGCGGACCGGACCTGTAGGCGGATCGTCACTCCCGCGCGGGCTGGAGCCACGGGGCAGGGGGATGCGTTGTCCTACGCGCGCGGGCTGCCCTATGCCGACCTCATGAACAGCGCCCAACCTGGACTGTCTCACCGCCTGACCCGTTTCCGTCCGCGGGTTGAGATCAATCGCTCTGGACCGTGTCACATGCGGTCCAGGTGTTCCTCACCAGCGGCGAACCGAGCGGCCCCGTGGACAATCTGACCCACTCCCTCGTCGGCGCCCTGATCGGGCAGGCGGGCCTGAAACGCCGCACGGGGCTTGCCATGCCGGCCCTGGTCGTCGGGGCGAATATCCCCGACTTCGATGCGGCCTGCTTCTTCTGGCTGGAGGGGACGGGGCATCTCGCCTTCCGCCGGGGGATCACGCACGGGCCGGTCGCCTGGGTGCTGCTGCCGCTGATCCTGGCCGGCTTGCTCTACGCCTTCGACTGCTGGCAGGCGCGGCGGGGCAGGCAGCCGGAGGGACGGCTCCCGGTCCGTTTCGGCTGGCTGTACGGGCTCAGCCTGCTCGGCACGCTGAGCCACCCGGCGCTCGACTGGCTGAACGTCTATGGCATCCGCCTGCTCGAGCCGTTCTCCAGCCGCTGGTTCTATGGCGACACGCTGTTCATCATCGATGTGTGGTTGTGGGCGCTGCTCGGCTTCGGCACCTGGCTGTCGCTCAGGCGGGAGAAGCGGAGCGGGAACTGGCGGCAGGTGGCGCGCGCCGTGCTCGCCGTGGGTGCGCTCTATGTCGGCGCGCAGGCCGCGATCTCGTGGTTCATGGCCTCGACCCGCCCGGCGGCGTTCGCCAGCCCCGTTCCGCTGGCAAGCTGGCAGAGGGAGGTGATCGCGCGGGAGAACGAGAACCTGTGGCGCGTGAACAGCGACCTTTACGGCCGGTGCGACCTGAGCGAGGCGCTGGCGGCCGCCGCCCGCCCGAACGCGGACCTCGACGCGTTCCTGTTCTGGTCGCGCGCCCCGTTCGCCGACGCGGCGGCGGATGGGTCGGTGATCCTTCGCGACGCGCGCTTTACCGATCCCCGCGCGCGCGACCGTTTCTCGGTCAGGCTGCCGGAGGTTCGCTGCGCGCCTGCCTTGCCGTGAGGAGCACCGCCCAGGCGAGCAGCGTCCAGCCGGCACCGCCAAGCCAGCCGGCGAGCACGTCCGAGGGGTAGTGCACGCCGAGCCACACCCGGCTCCACGCAATCGCCGGAGTGAGGAGCATGGCACCCCAGACCAGCGACACCCGCCCCAAGCGGGTCGCGGCCAGCGGAACGAAGGCGAGCGCGATCGCCAGCCAGACGACCGTGCCGTTGAAGGCGTGGCCGCTCGGGAAGCCGGGGCCGCCGGCCTCCATCAAAGGCGTGACCAGATCCGGCCTGTCGCGGCCGAAGAGCAGCTTCAGCCCGGTGTTGAAGGCCCATCCGCCACCCACGGTCAGCACGACGAAGGCGGCCGCCCGCCCGCGGCGCAGGTGAAGGAGAACGGCCGCGGCGACGAGCGCGGCGGCGTTGCGCAGGGTGACGCCGCCAAGGCCGGTCAGGTCGCGCACGCCCTCTTCCAGCCAGCCGGGTCCGCGCGGCATGCCGTCCGCGGTTCGCCAGAGCACCAGCCCGGCGGCGTCGAACGCCTCCGCCCCGCCGGAAAGAACGAGCGCCACGAGCAGGGCAAAGCCGAGCCAGCAGGCGCACGCGGCCAGAAGAACCGCGCGGCGGTCGGGAAGGGTATGGCGGAGCATCGCCAAGGAACCCGAGGCAGGGCGCTTGTGTTCCATGCGCCATGACGGCACCCCAGATTGTCTGGCTGCGGCGCGATCTGCGGCTTGCCGACCAAGCCGCCTTCCACCATGCGGCCGCGCGCGGCCCGGTCCTGCCGGTGTTCGTCCTCGACGACGTGCGGCCGGGCGACCGCCGGCCGGGCGGGGCGCACCGCTGGTGGCTGCATCATTCGCTTGCGGCGCTGGCGGACGATCTGCGGGCACGCGGCGTGCCGCTGGTCCTGCGCCAGGGGGACAGCGTGGCGCAGCTGCTCGACATCTCCCGCGCGAGCGGTGCCGGCGGCATCCACGCCATCCGCCACTACGAGCCGTGGTGGCGCAAGGCGGAAGGCGACCTGAAGGACGGACTTCCGGCCGGAGTGACGCTGCACCTTCACGACGGCAACTACCTGCTGCCGCCCGGCTGCCTCAGGACGGGCGGTGGCGGGCTATACAAGGTCTATTCGCCCTTCGCGCGCGCGGCGCTGGCTGTTCTCCCGCCGGCCGAGCCGTTGCCGGCGCCGGCCCTGCAAAGCGTCGCCGATCCGCCGCGGGGAGAGCATCTCGACGATCTTACCCTGCTCCCGACCCGCCCGGACTGGGCGGGCGGGCTTCGCGCCTGCTGGAACGGCGCGGTCGGCGAGGCTGCGGCTGTTCGCGCGCTGGAACGGTTCTCGGCAAGGCTCGCCGCCTATGCCGAGGCACGCAACCAGCCCGCTGCCGACGGCAGTTCCCGGCTTTCCCCGCACCTGCACTGGGGCGAAATCAGTCCGGCCCGGGTGTGGCACGCTCTCGCCGAGCAAGGCAGCGCGGGGTGGGACAAGTTCCGCGGCGAGCTGCTGTGGCGGGACTTCACTCAGAACCTGATCGTGCAGTTTCCCCGTTACGGCGAGGCGAACATCCGCCGCGATTTCGACCGTTTTCCGTGGCGCGACCCCACTGCCGATGACGAGGCCGCGGCAGGCCTTGCCGCCTGGCAGCAGGGGCGGACGGGCTACCCGATCGTCGATGCCGGAATGCGCCAGCTGTGGACCATCGGCTGGATGCACAACCGGGTCCGCATGCTGACGGCGAGCTTTCTCGTGAAGCATCTCCTGATCGACTGGCGGCACGGCGAGCGGTGGTTCTGGGACACGCTGGTCGACGCGGATTACGCCAACAACACGCACAATTGGCAGTGGGTGGCCGGCACGGGCGTCGACGCGCAGCAGTTCACGCGGATCATGGCGCCGCTGGCCCAGTCGGAGAAGTTCGACGCCGCGCAGTACATCCGCCGCTGGGTGCCGGAACTGGCCGATCTGGACGATGCGGCGATTCACGACCCCGGTGACGCGGTGCGGCCGCGCACCTATCCGCCGCGACGGGTGGAGCACGGCGAGGCGCGGGAGCGGGCGCTGGCCGCCTACCGGCGGATGAAGGCGGACGCGTAACCCGCCGAGCCGGCTTGCCTACCGGCTGGCGCCGACGCATAGGCCGGTGCCATGGACGTGGCGACCGGCGAGCGCGGACATCTGCTGCAGGCGGCGGGCGCACGCTTCTCGCGCGCTCCGGGTTTCCTCGCCGCTCCGGCCACGCGGCTGCTGGCGCGCAGCCGGGACCGGCTCCTCAGCCGCATCGATGCGGCGCTCGGCACCGGGGCCATTCACGCCGAACTTCCCGATGGCACCCGCTGCACCCTCGGGGGAAGACGGCCGGGTTTCGAATGCCACGTCTCCTTGCGGAGCTGGCGGGCACTGACACGCCTCGCCGCCAGCGGTTCGGTGGGCTGGTACGAAGCATGGGCGGCGGGCGAGTGGTCGAGTCCCGATCCGGTGCCGCTGTTCGCCCTGTTCATGCAGCATGCCGAGGCGTTGGGCGACACGGCGCGGCCCAAGGGGCTGCTGCGCCGCGCGCTCAGGCTGGTGCACGCGCGCAACCGCAACACACCCGCCGGCGCCGGCCGCAACATTGCGGCCCATTACGATCTCGGCAACGACTTCTACGCCGCCTGGCTCGACCGCACGATGAGCTACTCGAGCGCCTATGGCCTCACGCCAGCGATGTCGCTGGAGGAGGGGCAGGAGCGCAAGGTGGCCCGGCTGGCGGAACGTCTCGGCGCGCCGGCAACGCTGCTGGAGATCGGCTGCGGCTGGGGCGCGCTCGCGGACCGCTTCGCCCGCTCGGGTGCAGCCGTGACCGCGATCAGCCTTTCGCGCGCGCAACTCGACCATGCCCGCGCGCACAGGCTGCCGTCGATCGCGTTCGACCATCGCGATTATCGCGACATCGAGGGCCAGTACGACGCGATCGTCAGCGTGGAGATGGTCGAGGCGCTCGGGCGGGAATACTGGCCGGTGTTCCTCGACCGCCTCGCCCGCGCGCTCAAGCCCGGCGGGCGCGCGGCGTTGCAGTTCATCACCCTGCGCGACGAGCTGTTCGACGCCTATGCGCGGGGTGTGGATTTCATCCAGGCCTACATCTTTCCCGGCGGCCTCCTTGTCCGTCAGAGCGAGTTCCGCGCGCTGGCCGAGACGCGGGGGTTGCAGTGGACGGACGAGGAACGGTTCGGCGCGGACTACGCCGAAACCTTGCGTCGCTGGCGGGAGCGGTTCGACAGCGCGTGTTCTGCCGGTCGGCTGCCCGAAGGGTTCGACGCGCAGTTCCGCGACCTGTGGCGCTATTACCTGATGTATTGCGAAGGCGGGTTCCGGGGCGGCGGCATTGACGTGTGCCAAGTGACGCTGATCAAGAGGAGAGAAGCATGAAACGGATGGTGTCGATCGCCCTGTCGGGTCTGCTGCTCGCCTCCTGCGCAAGCGCGCCGGCGTCCGTGGCCACGGCGCCGTCGCCTGTGCGGGCGAGCGTTCCCGGCGAGCAACGCCCGCCGGCCGAACTCCAGGTCCTTTTCTGGGATCAGGCGACTCAGCGCGACCGCTTTGCCCGGATGGAGGACTACTTCGCCGGGCTGGAAGCCGCGCCTGCACCGACGCCGCGCCATCTTTCGGCGGGCCGTCCCTTCGCGCCCGATCTGCGCCGCGCGCTCGATGAGGCGTTCGACGCCAACCATGCGGTCGGCCTGATGGTGCTTCAGGATGGCCGCGTGCGGTATGCGCGCTATGCCAACGGCTTCTCGGCAGAGCGCCGGTGGACCAGCTTCTCGGTCGCCAAGAGCTTCACCTCCGCGCTGCTTGGTGCCGCGCTCAAGGATGGCGCAATCGCCAGCCTCGATGATCCGGCCACCCGTTACCTTCCGGCGCTGCGCGGAACGGCCTATGACGGGGTGACCGTCGGCCAGATCGCCGCCATGACCTCCGGCGTGGCCTGGAACGAGAACTATGCCGATCCGGCCAGCGATGTCGCCCGCATGCTGCTGGTGGAGCCGCAGGCCGGCGAGCCGCAGTCCGTGACCTATGCCCGCTCGCTGCGGCGCGCGGAGCCGCTGGGTCAGGGGCGCTGGCGCTACAACACCCTGGAGACGAACCTGCTCGGCGACATCGTCGAGGCCGCGACCGGGCGCCGGCTGGCGGATTACGCGCGGGAGAAGATCGTCGTGCCCGCCGGCTTCGCCGGACCGCTGTTCTGGATGACCGACCTCACCGGCCGCAACATCGGCGGATGCTGCCTGTCGCTGCGTTTGGCGGACTATGCCCGCTTCGGCCAATGGGTGCTCGAAGGTGGCCGCGGGACGGTTTCGGCCGACTGGATCGCGCGCAGCACCGCGCCGGCGACCCGGTTCGAGCAGCGGCCCGGCTTCGGCTATGGTCTCCAGTGGTGGACCTATCCGGAGGGTTTCGGCGCCCAGGGCATCTTCGGGCAGGGCATCACCATCGTGCCGGAAGCCGGGCTGGTCATCGCCATGGTGAGCAATCAGCCGCAGGCGTCGGGCGGGCCGGAGCGGGCGGCGTGGCAGCGGCTGACCGCGCAGCTGGCCGCCGCGCCGCGTCGCTGATCGGCTTTCAGAGGGTTGAGCGGTAAGGGGTGCCCGCGCTGTAGCGTTGCAGCAGATTGTCGTGGACGATCGGGCTGAGCAGCTTCGCGAACGCGCAGCCTGCCACGCAGTTTTCCCACCACACGACCTGTGCCTGGAGCGATTCGAGTCCGGGCAGGGTGAGCCAGCAGATCTGCCCCTCGTGCATCCGGTTGATCGCCGCGGCGGAGAAGCCGGAAATCGAAAGGTCCTGCACGACGGTCTGGAACGCGCGGCCGCCCGAAGCCCGCAACTGCGCGGGGATCGTGAGGCGCGTGCGCGGGGCGCAGCGGTCCTCCTGGGCGGCGATGTCATACCGGCTCTGGTTCAACAACGACATGGCACTTCCCCGAACAGGGTGGCGACAAGCAGGCGCATGCAGGGGAAGAGAGTGGTTCCCGGTCGCCGCTGCTCCACCTCGGCTGTACTCACGACCACGATGGCTTCGTTCTTGTGACGGAAGCTGCCTAGCGAATGATTAGCGGGAAAGGTTAAGAAGTGGTAAACGCCCGGCTCAGCGCGATCCGTCGACGCGGATGCGCAGCCGGTTCTCGAAGTCGTCGTCAAGCAGATCGGCAACGGCCGCACCCACCACCTCCGGCCTCTTCAGGGTTGCGGGATCTTCACCGGGAAAGGCGCGCGTGCGCATGGCCGTGGCGGTGGCACCGGGATCGACGATCGCCACCTTGATCGCGCTGAGCCTCTCCGTCTCGAGCGCATAGCAGTCGAGAAGCATTTCGAACGCCGCCTTGCTTGCCCCATACCCGCCCCAGAAGGCCCGCGGCACGCTCCCGACGCTGCTGGTCAGGCCGACGACCCGCCCGGCGGCCGCCTGCCTGAGCAGGGGATGGAAGGACGCCAGCAGTGCCTGGCTCGCCACGACATTGGTGGTCAGCGCCTTGGTGAATTCCTTCTGGTCGAGGTCGGCGACGGCGGTGAGCAGAGGCAGATAGGCCGCATTGATCACCAGCGTGTCGAGGCGCCGCCAACGCTCCGCCACCGCGGCGGCGAGGCGCGGCACGGCGTCGGCCTGCGCCAAATCGAGGGGCGCGATGGTCGCCGTGCCGCCGCTCTCATGGATGCTGTCCTCGACCGCCTCGAGCGCGGCGCTGTCGCGCGCCGTCAGGATGACGTGCGTTCCGCGCGCGGCGAGTGCCTGCGCGATCGCTGCGCCGATCCCGCGGCTGGCGCCGGTCACGAGCGCGACCGTCCCGGTCCGGTCCTGCTGCGCCGGCATGCTCAGGCCGCCTGTCCGACCGGCAGCGACAGCTGGGCGTCGCCCTGCGTCTGGCGGGCCAGATCGGTCAGCGTGGTGGGGTAGTCGCCGCTGAAACACGCGTCGCAGAAGCGCGGTGCGCCGGGCTCCCGGGGTAACCCGCTCACCGCGCGGTACAGCCCGTCGAGCGAGACAAAGGCGAGACTGTCGGCCTTGATGAAGGCGCGCATCGGTTCGAGCTGCATCTGCGCCGCCAGCAGTTTGGAGCGTTCCGGCGTGTCGACACCGTAGTAGCAGCTGTGCGCGGTCGGCGGGCTGGCCACCCGGAAGTGGATCTCCGTGGCGCCCGCGTCGCGCATCATCTCCACGATCTTGAGGCTCGTGGTGCCGCGCACGATGCTGTCATCGATCAGCACGATCCGCTTGCCCGCGACAAGGGCGCGGTTGGCGTTGTGCTTGCGGCGGACGCCCGAATGGCGGGCGCTTTCCGACGGCTGGATGAAGGTCCGGCCGACATAGTGCGAGCGGACGATGCCGAGTTCGAAAGGAATGCCGGAGGACTGTGCATAGCCGATCGCGGCGGGCACGCCGCTGTCGGGCACCGGCACGACGAGATCCGCGTCCACCGGCGCCTCCAGCGCCAGCTGCGCGCCGATGGCGCGGCGTGCTTCGTAGACGCTGCGGCCGGCAAAGACGGAGTCGGGGCGGCTGAAATAGACATGCTCGAAGATGCAGGGGCGGGGGCGCTGGCGCTGGAACGGGCGCAGCGACTGACGTTCCCCGTTCGCGTCGACGACGATCAGCTCACCCGGCTCGACCTCGCGCTCGAAGCTGCCCCCCACGACGTCGAAGGCGACGCTCTCGCTGGCAAACACCGTCGCCTCGCCCAGCCGGCCCATGACGAGGGGGCGGATGCCGAGCGGATCGCGGCAGGCGATCATGTGGTCCTTGGTCATCACCACGAGCGAGAACGCCCCCTCGATCATGCGCAGCGCGTCGATCAGCCGGTCGACGGGCGTGGGGTAGCGGCTGGTGGCGACGAGGTGGATGATGACTTCGGTGTCCGAGGTCGACTGGAAGATGGATCCGCGCGCGACAAGTTCCGCTCTCAGCGCGGCCGCGTTCGAAATGTTGCCGTTGTGCGCGACGGAAAAGCCGCCGCTGGCGAGATCGGCAAACAGCGGCTGGACGTTGCGCAGTCCTGCGCCGCCCGTGGTCGAGTAGCGCACATGGCCGTTGGCCATGAAGCCGGGCAGGCCGGCAAGCGTCTCCCGCGAGGAGAAGTTCTCGGCGACGTGGCCAAGCCCCCGGTGGGCGTAGAATTCCGCGCCGTCAAAGCTGACAATGCCTGCGGCTTCCTGCCCGCGATGCTGGAGCGCATGCAGACCGAGCGCCGTCACGGCCGCCGCATCGGGGGTGCCGATGACGCCGAACACGCCGCATTCCTCGCGCAGCGTGTCGCCGGACAGATCGCAGAAGGGGTGCGTCGAGATCATGCGGGCTCGCCTTGGCGGACACCGCCGCGCCGCGGTTCCGTTTCCTGCACCGGCAATGGCGTCAACGGGCCGCGATTACAAGTGGCTCCGGGCCGACCGGCTTGCGTCCGCAGTGCCCCCACCCTAAGGAAGCGGCACCGCCGTATGCTGATCGGGCCGTTTCCTTCGTGATCCTCTCCACCTTTGAACGCACCATCGCGCGGCGTTACCTGCTGCCCGGACGAAACGAGGCGTTCATCGCGCTGGTGGCGGGCATCAGCGTGGGCGTGGTGATGCTGTCTGTCGCCATGCTGGTGATCGTCATGAGCGTCATGAACGGCTTCCGCGCCGAACTGCTCGAGAAGATCACGGGGCTGAACGGCCATGCCATTGTGCAGGCCTTCGGCGGCCGCATGGATGACTGGGAGGACATCCTCGCCAGAGTGCGCGCGACGCCGGGCGTGACCCGCGCCAGCCCGCTCATCGAACAGCCGCTGCTGGCGACGTTCAACGGGCGCGCCGAGGCGATCTTCGCGCGCGGCAACACCGCGGAGGATCTGGCGCGGCTGCGCGAGCAGGTCATTGCCGGCAATCTGGCCACGGTCCAGCCCGGATCGGGCAACGTCGCGATCGGCTCGCGGCTGGCGCAGAATCTCGGCGCCAGGGTGGGAGACACGATCACCATCATCAATCCGCAGGGACGCTCGTCGCCGTTCGGCACCGTGCCGCGGCAGATCGGCTACCAGATCACCGCCATCTTCGAGGTGGGCATCTACGACTATGACCAGCGTTACGTGGTCATGCCGCTCTCCGATGCGCAGACGCTGCTCCTGATCGGCGATGCGGTGACGATGATCGAGTTGTCGGTCGACAATCCCGACCAGGTCGACCGCATTCTGGCGCCCTTGCAGAACGAGCTGGCAGGCCGCGCCATCGTGTCGGACTGGCAGACCATCAATTCCAGCCTGTTCGAGGCTCTCCAGGTCGAACGGGTGGCCATGGGATTTGCCCTGTCGTTCATGGTCCTGGTGGCCGCCTTCAACATCCTTTCGAGCCTCGTGATGCTTGTCCGGGCGAAGACGCGGGACATCGCCATCATGCGCACCATGGGCGCCTCCCGCCGGAGCCTGCTCAAGATCTTCGTCACGACCGGCTTCACCGTGGGGGCCATCGGGACGGTCGCGGGGCTCGTCCTGGGCTTCGTCGTCCTGTACTTCCGCCAGTCGATCGTCTCCGTCATCGGCGCGGTGACGGGGCAGAACCTCTGGGATCCGCAGGTGCGCTTCCTGTCCACCCTGCCGTCGCGCACGGACCCCGTGGAAATTGCGCTGATCGTCCTGCTGGCTCTTGGGCTCAGCTTCCTTGCGACGCTTTATCCCTCCTTCAAGGCGGCCTCGACGGACCCGGTGCAGGTGCTGCGCTATGAATAGGGCGCGCGGCGAAGCCGTCGTCGAACTCAGGGCGCTGACGCGGAGCTTCGAGCAGGGCGGGCAGCGCCTCGATGTGCTCCGCGGCGTCGACCTTGCGATTCCGGCCGGGGAGATTGTCGCCCTGCTCGGACCGTCCGGGTCGGGCAAGTCGACCTTGCTGCAGGCGGTCGGTCTGCTCGAGGGCGGTTTTGGCGGCCAGATCATCATTGCCGGCAGCGATGCCTCGGCCATGAGCGGTGATGCCCGTACGCAGCTGCGTCGCGATCATCTCGGCTTCGTGTACCAGTTCCATCACCTTCTTCCGGATTTCACGGCGCTGGAAAACGTCATCCTGCCGCAGCTGATCGCCGGCCGGTCCCGCAGCGAGGCCGAGGTCCGGGGCCGCGAGCTGCTGACGTCGCTCGGGCTGGAGCAGCGGCTTGGTCACCGGCCGAGCCAGCTGTCGGGTGGGGAGCAGCAGCGGGTGGCGGTCGCGCGCGGCCTTGCAAACCGGCCGGCGCTGGTGCTGGCCGACGAGCCGACCGGCAATCTCGATGAGGCCACCGCCGACCGCGTGCTTGCCCAGTTCCTGCAACTGGTGCGCGGCGAGGGGAGCGCCGCTCTGGTCGCCACGCACAACGAGCGACTGGCCCTGCGCATGGACAGGGTCGTGCGACTGCACAACGGGCTGCTCGAGCAGGGATAAACTGCGCACACAGCGCGTTGGGACAACCGGAGACTCTCATGCCAGACACCAAGCCCCCGAGCCACGACGCGTTGCATGCCGACCAGATCGAATGGGATGACCGTGCGTCGCTGCATCTTGCGGAAGGGTCGAAAGGCCTTCTCACTGACCTGACGGCGGTGCGTCGCGGCACGTTTGCCGAACTCGTCGCGCAGGTCATGGTGCTCCCGCCGGAGGAGCAGAAACGCTACGCGATCCTGAAATCCGGGGATCAGCGGTTCGATGCGGAGCAGATCGCGGCGGTCTCGCGTCGGCCGGACTTCCCCTCCCGGCTGTAGCTGGGGCGTCGGGTCGGGCAGACGCGACGGCGGTCGACGGCCGCTGTCCAGCCGGCCGCAGGCGCTGCGTGGCGACGGTTCTTGGCAGGTGAGGCCGCGGCGCGCATAACGTCTCGATGCCTTACGCGCCGTTCGTTCCCCTGCGGATCCAGTCGTCCTACTCGATGCTCGAAAGTGCCATCGAGCCAAAGCAGATCGCCCGCACGGCGCGCGAAAGGGGGTTCCCGGCGGCCGCTGTGTGCGACCGCAACGGCCTGTACGCCGCCATCCCGTTCGCCAAGGCCTGCATGGCCGAGGGTGTGCAGCCGCTCGTGGGTGCGTTGCTGGGCGTGGCGCGGCGGGGCGATGCAGCACGCAGCGGCCCGGTGATCGACTACCTGCCCCTGCTGGTGCAGGATGAGCAGGGGTATCTGAACCTCAGCGAACTCGTGAGCCGGGCCCATCTCGAGCGGCCGCTCGAGCATGAGCCGCATGTCACCCACGCGGATCTGGAAGGGCGCAGCGCGGGGTTGATCGCGCTGACCGGCGCGCACGAGGGAGCTGTCAGCCGCCTCCTCGCCGAAGGTCAGGATGCGGAGGCGGAGCGCGTTCTGCTCGAGCTTGCCGCCCTGTTCCCGGGGCGCCTGTATGTCGAGCTGTGCCGCATGAACGATCCTGTCGATGCGGCGGCGGAGGACATGCTGCTGACATTGGCGGACCGTCACGCGCTCCCGCTGGTGGCGACCAACCCGGCCAGCTTCGCCGAGCCGCATCTTCACGGCGCGCACGATGCCATGCTCTGCATCGCCGCCTCGACCCATCTCGACGTCGAGGACCGGCGGCAGTCCAACCGCGAGGCGTGGCTCAAGTCGGCGCCGATGATGCAGGATTTGTTTGCCGACATTCCCGAGGCGCTCGGCAACACGCTCGTCGTGGCCCAGCGTTGCGCCTTCGTCCCGCCCAGCCGCGCTCCCATTCTGCCAAGCCTTGCCGGCGATCAGCAGGGCGAAGCGCAGATGCTCGCCCGGGATGCCCGCGCCGGGCTGGAGCGGCGGCTCGCCGACGCCGGGATCAGCGACGCGCAGGAGCGGCAGACGTATCACGACAGGCTCGACTTCGAGATCGACGTGATCGTGCGGATGGGGTTCGCCGGCTACTTCCTCATCGTGGCCGACTTCATCAAGTGGGCCAAGGACCAGTCCATCCCCGTTGGACCCGGACGCGGCTCGGGCGCGGGCAGTCTGGTTGCCTGGGCGCTGACGATCACGGACCTCGACCCGATCCGCCTCGGCCTGCTGTTCGAGAGGTTTCTCAACCCCGAACGCGTGTCGATGCCCGACTTCGACATCGACTTCTGCGAAACCCGGCGCGGCGAGGTGATCCGTTACGTGCAGGAGCGCTACGGCCACGACCACGTGGCGCAGATCATCACCTTTGGCAAGCTCAAGGCGCGCGCGGTGCTGCGCGACTGCGGCCGGATCCTGCAGATGAGCTACGGACAGGTGGACCGGCTGTGCAAGCTGGTGCCCAACCATCCCACCGACCCGTGGACACTGAAGCGGACGCTGAATGGCGTGGCCGACTTCCGCCGCGCCTATGACAATGACAACGATGTCAGGCGGCTGGTGGATCTCGCGCTTCAGCTCGAAGGCTTCCCGCGAAACGCATCCACTCACGCGGCGGGCGTGGTGATCGGCGACCGACCGCTGGCTCGCCTCGTCCCGCTCTACCGCGATCCGCGTTCGGACATGCCGGTGACCCAGTTCGACATGAAGCATGTCGAGAGCAGCGGGCTCGTGAAGTTCGACTTCCTCGGGCTGAAGACGCTGTCCGTGCTGCGCAAGGCGCAGGATCTGCTGCAACGACGGGGGATCGACGTCAGCCTCGACGGGCTGCCGCTCGACGATCCGGCGGTGTTCGACCTGCTCAAGAGCGGCAACACGGTGGGCGTCTTCCAGCTTGAATCGGAAGGCATGCGGCGGACCCTGACCGCGGTGAAACCGACCAAGTTCGAGGACATCATCGCGCTCGTGTCGCTCTATCGTCCCGGTCCGATGGACAACATCCCCCTGTTCGGCCGGCGCAAGGCCGGCGAGGTGCCGATCGAGTATCCGCATCCCAAGCTGGAGGCGATCCTGTCCGAGACCTACGGCATCTTCGTGTACCAGGAACAGGTGATGCAGGCCGCCCAGTTGCTCGCCGGGTACTCACTGGGTGACGCGGACCTGCTGCGACGCGCGATGGGCAAGAAGATCCAGGCGGAGATGGATGCGCAGCGACAGCGCTTCGTCGACGGGTGCCGCGCGGTTTCCGGCATCGAGATGGCCGAGGCCAACCGCCTGTTCGACCTCATCGACAAGTTCGCCGGCTACGGCTTCAACAAGAGCCATGCCGCCGCCTATGCGCTGCTTGCCTATCAGACGGCCTGGCTGAAGGCGCATTATCCCGAGGAGTTCTTTGCCGCCTCCATGTGCTTTGACATGCACCAGAGCGAGAAGCTCGCCGTGTTCGTCGACGATGCGCGGCGTCTGGGCATCCGGCTCCACGGACCGGACATCAACCGTTCGGAAGCCGAATTCACGGTGGAAGGCACCGAGGAAGGGTTCGCCGTCCGTTATGCGCTGGCAGGACTGAGGAATGTCGGCGAGAAGGCGATGGACGCCATCGTGGCGGAGCGCACCGCAGCGGGGCCGTTCCGTGATCTTGCCGACTTCTTCCGCCGCCTGCCCCGCGGCAGTCTGAACGCGCGTCAGCTCGAGGCGCTGATCTGCGCCGGAGCCTTCGACAGCATCGAGGGTGACCGGGCGCTGCTGCTGCGCAACGCCGATCAGCTGCTCTCCTATGCCGACGCGGCCTTCCGCGAGCGCGAGAGCGGGCAGGCCGGGCTGTTCGCGGCCGAGCCGCATCAGGCCGCGCAGCTGCGCCTGCAGGGCAGCGATGGCTGGAGCCGGACCGAGCGGATGAACCGCGAACGGGAGACCTTCGGCTTCTTCTTCTCGGGCCATCCCGTGGACGCATTCCGCGACGTCGCCCGTGCGCAGGGTGCGCAGTCGAGCGCGGCGGTCCTGAGCGGCGGCCAGTCGGGCACGGTGCTGATGGCAGCGATGATCGAGGGAGTGCGGCGCGGTCGCACCAAGCGCGGGGCCGAGTTCGTCCGCTGCGACCTTTCGGATGCCAGCGGCCAGTTCAGCGCAGCGTGTTTCGAAGAGACGCTTGTCGATCCGCTCACGCAGTGGAGCGCTGACGGGACCTGTCTCCTGCTGACCGTGGAACTGGACAGCGCCGGACCGGACGAGCCGCCCCGCTGCACCATCAGGGGCGCGCGCCCGCTGGCCGAGGTTTCCGGCCGCACCCCCATGCGTCTCACCCTGTCGGTCGCGTCCGAGGCGGCCCTGCACGGCCTTGCCGCCATTCTCCGGCAGGAGAGTGCGGGGCAGGGTGAGGTGCTTGCCGAGTTGCAGACCGCCTCGGGGCGGTGCGTCACCGTGCGGCTCGGCTCCGGCTTCGCGCTCGACAGCGATGTCCTCGACCAGGTGCGCGGGTTGCAGGATGTGAAAGACGTGCGGCTTGCCCCGCGCCGCGGCGGTGCGAAGCTGCGTCTAGTCGCTTGAAGAACGCTGAGGCTTGCCCGGTCCCGATCGGCGCGCCAGACTGCGACGGAAAACATGAGGAGAGTTGAATGCTTGGCGGCATGCAGGACTGGACCTTTTCCGTTACCCACCTGATCGACCATGCGGCACGCGAGCACGGCAACCGGGAGATCGTCACCCGCTGGGCCGACGGGCGGATCACCCGCACGGACTGGCAATCCACCAGGACCGATGCGCGCAAGATGGTGCGGGCCTTGAAGCGTGCGGGAGTTGCAAGGGGAGACCGCGTCGCCACGCTGGCCATGAACCACGCCAACCACCTTGTGTGCTGGTATGGGGTCACGGGGGTTGGCGCCATCCTCCACACCATCAATCCGCGGCTGTTCGAGGATCAGCTCGAATACATCGCCAACCACGCGGAGGATCGTATCCTCCTGTACGATGCCGCCTTCGCGCCTCTGGTGGAAAAGATGAAGCCGCGCTGGACCAGCATCGAGCGCTACATCTGCCTCGACGACGGCGAGTTCGACCAATGGATTGCGGACGAGGAGGAAGGCGCATGGGTGCCGGTCGACGAGCGCGACCCGTGCATGCTGTGCTACACCAGCGGCACGACCGGACACCCCAAAGGCGTTCTGTACGAGCACCGCTCGACGGTCATCCATGCTCTTGTCGCGCTTCAGCCGGCGATCTTCGACGCCGACCCGCAGTCGGTGATGCTTCCGGTGGTGCCGATGTTCCACGCGGCGAGCTGGGGCCTACCCTGGGCCGGTGCGGCGGCGGGGATCAAGTTCGTGTTCTCGGCCGTCAATGAGCCCAAGGTGCTGTGCGACCTGATGCGGGAGGAAAGGGTCACGCACTCCGCCGGCGTACCGACCGTGTGGCTCGGCATGTTCCAGCACATGGATGCAACCGGCGCCACGCTGCCGGATTTACGTCACGCGATCATCGGCGGTTCCGCCGCGCCGCGGTTCATGATCGAGCGGCTGATGCGGCAGGGTGTCAACGTTGCCCATGCTTGGGGCATGACGGAAACGAGCCCGATCGGCACCACCGGAGCGAAGACGCCGGACTGGGACTCGCTGACCTTTGATCAGCAGGTCGGCATCAAGCAGATGCAGGGGCGCGCGCCCTTCGGCGTCGAACTGCGCACGGTGGATCTTGGCGACATGCGGACGGTGCTGCCGCGCGACGGCCAGACCGCCGGTGCGCTGCAGATCCGCGGTCCGTGGGTGATCAGGCGTTACTTCAAGGCAGAGGAGGACGCGTTGACGCCCGATGGATGGTTCGACACCGGCGATGTCGGCATCCTTCATCCGGATGGCACGCTTCAGCTCACCGACAGGACCAAGGACGTGATCAAGTCCGGCGGGGAATGGATCAGCTCGGTCGAGCTGGAGAATGCCGCGGTCGGCCATCCGAAGGTGGCGGAGGCGGCGGCCATCGGCGTGCCGCATCCCAAATGGGACGAGCGGCCGGTCCTGTTCGTCGTGCCAAAGGATGGCGAAACCGTTCAGCCGGACGAGATCCTGGCCTATCTCGATGGCAAGGTCGCCAAATGGTGGCTTCCCGATGCGATCGAGATGGTCGACGACATCCCGCACACCGCCACCGGCAAGATCAGCAAGAAGGATCTGCGGGCGCGTTACGCTGACTACAGGTTGCCCGCATGAGGTCGCTGTCTGCCATTGCTGCGCTCGCCGTGCTGTCCGCCTGCGCCACCGTGCCACGCTCGGGTCTGACCGAGGTGGTTCAGGGTGAAACCACAATCTGCCTCGATCGCAGCTCCTTCGTTCTCCCGTCGCAAGGCATGATTGTCGACGCCGATCAGGGGCGTCTGGGCGTCAATCTGACGGGCATGATCGGGCCGCACGCCTTCGAAGTCACCGAGAGCGCCAGTTTCGCTCCGCTTGGAGAGACGGGGCGGGTGGCGTTCACCGGACCCGATTTCCACGTGATGGAGGTCGGCTCGGGAGCGGGATCATGGGCGGTGATCGAAGGAACGATGCCGAGCGCGGCACCGCGCCCGGTGATCCGGATCGAGCACGTCTTCGGAACAGAGTCCGTGGAGCTGGCACGCTTCTTCCAGGGATTTCGCCTGAACCGCGGGGCGCAGGAATCCTGCGGACGCCAGTTCGGGCGCCGCTAATTCGCAGGCCGCGGGGTCACGTCTCCTGACGGGCGGCAGGGCCGGCCGCGCGGGCCTGTTCAAGCCGTTCGGCGGCGACGGCAATCTCGCGGTCGAGCTGCGCCACCCGATCGCGGGCTTTCTCGCCGCTCACCATCATCAGCGTTTCGCGGCTGTCGACAAGGCGGCGATGCGCCTCGAGCAGCGCGGCCAGCTCGTACTGATGCCGGGCGTCAGGATCGAGGCGGTCCGGATTCACCACCTCGGGCACGGCATTGAGCCGTTCCTCCCGCAGACGGGTCAGCCGGATCGCTTCGCCCACCGTGGTCGGCTGGCGTCCCTGCTCATCGAGGAGCACCTCGCCGCAGAACGCTTTGGAGGTGGCGAGGTGATGCACGACAAAGGTCGAGAACGCGCCACGGTCATCGGCGGGGAGGTCACTGAGCACATCCTCGACGACGCGCGGATCGGACAGATTAAGATCCGCAAGCGCGCGTGTTCGTGCCTCGGGAGCGCAACCCGCCGCGGCGATCGCAACGAGCACCAGCGCAAGCTTCACCCGCATCCGTTGTTCTTCCCCGTCACGCAGGCAGGATCTGCGCACGCCATGCTTTCGATCAGATTAACACCGAGCCTGTTCAGAGCAGTTGAAGCTGATCCGTGTCCGGCGGGCGGCGGAATGCGTTCGTGTCGAGAGTGATGCGCTGCCTGCCAAGATTGGCGCGACGGCAGGCGACGGCGAACCGCGCCTGCAGGAGTTCGGCCCACGGTCCCGAGCCCCTGAAGCGTTCGAAGAAGCGCGGATCATTCTCCTGTCCGTTCCGCATCGAGCGGACGATCCCCATGACCTTGCTGGCCCGGTCGGGATAGAAAGTGTCGAGCCACTCCTTGAACAAGGGGGCGACCTCCAGCGGCAATCGCAGCGGGATCCACCCTGCCGACACCACGCCTGCCCGTGCGGCCTCCGCGACAATGGCCTCGAGGTGCATGTCCGTCAGAGCGGGGATGACCGGCGAGACGGCGCAGTGGACCGGAATGCCGGCAGCGGCGAGTTCCCGCATCGCGGCGATGCGCCTTGCCGGCGACGCAGCGCGCGGCTCCAGCCTCCGCGACAAGGCCGGATCAAGCGAGGTGACCGAGACGGCGACGCTGACCAGCCGCTGCGCCGCCAGCCGGGCAAGCAGGTCAAGATCTTTCAGCACCCGGTCGGACTTCGTCGTGACGGTCACCGGATGACGGCATTCGAGACACAGCTCCAGGATTGCGCGGGTCACGCGCCATGTCGCTTCGACCGGCTGGTAGCCGTCGGTGCTCGTCCCCAAGGCGAGCGGCGCCGGACGGTAGGACGGGCTGGCAAAGGTCTGCCGCAGGACAGTGGCGGCATTGCTCTTGACGGTAATCCGCCGCTCGAAGTCGAGGCCGGGAGACAGCCCCAGATAGGCGTGGGTCGGGCGGGCGTAGCAGTAGATGCACCCGTGCTCGCAGCCGCGATACGGATTGACCGAGCGGTCGAAGCCGATGTCGGGCGAGGCGTTGCGGGTCAGGACCGCGCGCGCATGTTCGACCTCGACCTGGGTGCGCCGGTCCTGTTCTGCCGGCGAGGCATGGGACCCCTCGCAGACCTCGTCCGCGACGCGCTGGAGCTCGGCGAACCGGGTCGAGAGGCCCCCCGATTGCGCGCCGCGTCCCTTGATGCGGTGAACGGATCGTTCCATGCACGGAACATAGCAGGAACATGGAAGGCGTCCAGTGGGCTGGATCCGCCGTTGCAATCGGCAACGAGGCGCACGCGATGCGCTAACGCGGGAACATGGGCCATTCGTTCTGGGCAAGGGCCAGGCGGCTCGGCGCGCTCTGGTCGCGTTGCCGCAGATACATCCAGTAATTGCGCAAAACGACGGCGACATAGCCGCGCGTTTCCCAGAACGGGATCGACTCCATCCACAGCAGCGGATCGCCGCCGGCCATGATCTCCGCGTTCCAGCGCGTCACCGGGCTGAGCCCGGCATTGTAAGCCGCCATCACCTTGAGCAGCGTGCCCTGCGTGGCGCTTGCCTCGCTCAGCTTTTCGAGGTTCCGCTGACCGAAAGTCAGGTTGGTGGCGGGATCCCGGAGATCGGCATGACGCGCGTCGAGATTGGTGCGGCCTGCGACATCGCGGGCGGCAATCGGCCGCACCTGCATCAATCCGATGGCGTTGGCCGAACTGACCGCGCCGGCGACGAAATCGGATTCCTGCAGGGCGTGGGCGAAGGCAAGCGCCGGATCGACCCGCCAACCTTCCGTGGGTTGCCAGGTCACGGTGGGATAACGCAGCGCCGGGTCCGAGACGGCTCCGCGCGGAACGTTCATGCTCATCCACACCTGTGTGCGGGGGAGATTGAGTTCGCGGGCGAGGCGCGCGTAGGTGCCGAAATGGCGCGGTTCGCCGGTCAGCACCTCGTGCTGCAACGCCCGGCTTGCCCACGCGTCCCTGCCACGTTCCGCCAGCTGGGTCGCGAGCTGCGCATTGCGCGAGCGGGCGATGATCCGCCGGTCCTCCGCGCTGAGCGGGTGAACGGTATGCGCAGGCAGAGGCTGCCCGAGCCGTTCGCGCGCCAGCATGCCGTAGAGCGTTTCGTCGTTTCGCGCGGCGAGACGCAGATGGTGCTGGGCACGTTCAGGCTGCCGGCAGCGCGCGGCCGCTCGTGCAGCCCAGAAGTGCGCCGCATCGGCAAGTTCCGTGTCACCGGTCAGGCCTGCCGCGCGGGCAAAGCCGTCGAACGCGGTGGCACAGTCGCCAAGCCGCCACGCCGCAAGCCCGACGGTCCATTCTCCTTCCGCGAGCCAAGGGCCTCGCCCGTCGCGGACCGTCTGCGCCATGGTCAGTGCGGCGCTGTCGCGGTTTTCGATGTAGTAGGACCACGCGACCCGCTGCCGCCACTCGGCACGCGCCTCGGGACTCAGCGTTGCATCCACCCCGTCGAGCAGCAGCCGCGCGCCATCCGGATCGTCGGTGCGGATGCGCTCCTGAATGGCATCGGCCACCGCCTGCGGCATGGTTCCGTCGCCCGTGGTGCGCGGCCGCACGCGCTTGCTGATCGGCGCGCCGCGGCTCGTCGGGTTGGCGCCCGGCAGGGTGACCGGCATGGTCAGCCCGCGTCGCTGTCCCAGCCGCAGCATCTGCTCCGCCTGCGGCAGGTCGGGATAGCGTTGCAGCCACGCGGCGATCTCGTGCGCCTCGGTGCGGGGACTGCCCGCCGCAAGGTGCATCTCCGCCATGATGAAGCCCTTCAGCGCGGTGTCGGCTTGACCGGCAAGGGCCGCCGACACGGCCGGCCAATCGGCGCGGTCGAAGGCGCGCAGGGCCGCGTCGATTGCCTCCCGCTCGCTCAGGACCGGAGCGGCCGGCGGCGGACGCAGCTGCGACAGATCGACCTCCTGCGCCACGGCTGCGACCGGCAGGACGGACATGGAGCAGGCGCACAGGACCGCCCCCAGCAACCGTTCGACCCGCATCCTATCCCTCCGTCTCTTCAAGCCACCTCGCCCAGAAGCGGCGCCGGCGCAGCGCGGAACGGCGCAGCTCCTCGAGGCCGGGCCCGCAAAACACCGCCGGATCGTCCACCAGCAGCGGATGAAGCGACCGGCCAAGGACAAGCACCTGCCGGGGGCTTGCCAGCGTGATGTGCAGGCGCAGGATATCGCCCAGTCCCTCCTTGGCAAGAGCGGCGAAGTCGGCCAGCGGGGTGTGCCGCGGCAGGGCGCTGGCCAGATAGGCCGAGGCGGGATCAATCTGCATCGCGCGAAGCATGTGGCGGCACGTCTGGCCCAGCGGGCCGGACAGCAGGGCGTCGCGATCCTCCGCCTCCGGCTCGGGAACAACGATCATGAGCTGCGCGCCGCGTTCTCCTGCCGGCGGAATGCGCGGATAGGCGCCGCGCTCCCCGAGCAGCGGTTCGTCGAGCCACCACTGGCGAAACGCCGCAAGGTTCCGCGGCCAGCTGGCTTCCTCGCCGCCGAAGCGTGCAGCAGGGCCGCTCGCCGACACAGGCTGATGGTTCTCCGCGTGAGCTGCGGACGTGGCGCTCGCGCCGCCAGACCCGTCTTCCGCCGGGTCGCGGGGAGGGGCGGCGAGCGGCGCCGGTTCGTCGGCGTAGAGTTGATCGACTCCGGCAAGGCGCCACCAGTCATGGATGCCCTCGGCAATCCGGCTCGGAGCGCCTCGCTGCGGTTCCGTGCCGCTCACGCGCGCACCCCTTGACCTGTCATCGGGCAGTGACCAATGCAGAGGGCGGACGGTGATGGCAGGAAAGCGCAAGACGAATGGCTGAACGGGAATCCATGGACTGCGACGTCGTCATCGTCGGCGGCAGTGTGGCTGGCCTCGCCGCGGCGATCAAGCTCAAGCAGATCAACGACGCGCTGGAAGTGGTGGTCCTTGAGAAGGGTTCCGAGATCGGCGCGCATGTGCTGTCCGGGGCGGTTGTCGATCCCAAGGCGCTCGACGAGCTGTTTCCCGACTGGCGCGACATGGACTGTCCCATGGCGCAAACACCCGTCACCGACAACTGGCATTGGGTGCTCACGCGCCGCAAGCAGTACAGCCTTCCGCATCTGCTCATGCCACCATTCATGTCGAACAAGGGCAATTACACCGGCTCGCTCGCCAACCTTGCCCGCTGGCTCGGCGAGCGGGCGGAAGAAGCAGGGGTGATGGTGTTCCCCGGCTTCCCCGCCGCCGAGATCCTGTTCAACGATGACGGTTCGGTGGGCGGAGTCGTCACGCAGGACATGGGCGTCGCGGCGGACGGTTCGCACAAGCCGGACTATCAGCCCGGCATGGAAATCCGCGCCAAATACACCCTGTTCGCCGAAGGTGTGCGCGGCAATCTGACCAAGACGCTGAAGAAGCGGTTCGATCTGGAGGCCAACTGCCAGCCGCAGATCTACGGATTGGGCATCAAGGAAATCTGGGACATCGATCCGGCAAAGCATGTTCCGGGCCGTGTCATCCACACGCAGGGCTGGCCGTTGTCGGAAAGTGAGAGCTGGGGCGGCGGCTTCCTATACCATCAGGCCAACAACCAGATCGCCATCGGCTTCGTCACCGCGCTCGACTACAAGAACCCGTACCTGTCCCCGTTCCAGGAGTTCCAGCGCTTCAAGCATCATCCCGCAATCGCGGCCTACCTCGAGGGCGGCAAGCGGGTCGCCTATGGCGCGCGGGCGATCAACGAAGGCGGATGGCAGTCGGTGCCCAAGCTGGCCTTTCCGGGCGGCGCGCTGATCGGGTGCGCGGCCGGCTTCGTCAACGTGCCGCGCATTAAGGGCAGCCACACCGCGATGAAGAGCGGCATGCTCGCTGCGGAAAGCGTCGCCGCGGCCATCGCCAAAGGGCGGGCGCATGCCCAGCTGGACGAGTACGACGAGGCGGTCCGTTCGAGCTGGATCGCCCGCGAGCTGAAGGCGGTGCAGAACGCGCAGCCGGCGGTGTCGAAGTTCGGCGCGGATCTGGGGACCATCATCGCCGGCGCCGACATGTGGATGCGCACCCTGCGCATCGGCGTGCCCTATGCGATGAAGCACCGGCCGGACCATACCCATCTCCAGCGGGCCGACCTTCATCGCCCGATCAACTATCCCAAGCCCGACAACGTCATCAGCTTCGACCGGCTGTCCTCCGTGTTCCTGTCCAACACCAATCACGAGGAGGATCAGCCGTGTCACCTGAAGCTGCGCGACCCGGAGCTTCAGCGCACGAGCGAGCTTGAGGTCTATGCCGGACCATCCACGCGTTATTGCCCCGCCGCCGTGTACGAGTGGGTCGGTGTTGAAGAGGGGGATCCGCGCTTCGTCATCAACGCGCAGAACTGCGTGCATTGCAAGACCTGCGACATCAAGGATCCCAACCAGAACATCGAGTGGACCACGCCCGAGGGCGGCGGCGGTCCAAACTACCCCAACATGTGACCACGCGCCGCCGGCCATGCGGCAGACCGCCTACGCGAAGATAAACCTTGCCCTGCACATCCGGCGGCGGCGCGCCGACGGGTATCACGAGATCGAGACGCTGTTCGCCTTCGTCGATCAGGGTGACGAGCTTGTCTTCACCCCGGCGGAGGAGGACACGCTGCGCATCGGCGGCGAGTTCGCCAGTGCCCTGACGGGGCATCCGGGCAACATCGTGTCGCGCGCGCTGAGCGTCTTGCCGCGGGCTGGCCGGTTTTCGGTCTTGCTCGACAAGCGGCTCCCGGTCGCGGCCGGCCTTGGCGGCGGCTCGGCAGATGCGGGAGCCGTCTTCCGCGCCGTGGAGGACGCGGGCGGATTGCCCGGCGACTGGCATCGCCGCGCGGTCGGACTTGGCGCGGACGTGCCGGCATGCGTGCGAAGCGAGCCCTGTCTGGCCACAGGGATCGGCGACGTCCTTCAGCCCGTGAGGAACACGATGGCCGGCACGCCCGTGCTGCTGGTCAATCCGCGGCTGCCACTGCCAACGGCCAGCGTTTTTGCCGCCTGGGACGGGCAGGACCGGGGGCCGTTGCCGGCTGGCGACATGGAGACGGTCGCGCGGGGCGGACGCAATGATCTGGAAAATCCGGCCACGGGTCTGTGTCCCGCCATTGCCGACGTGCGTGCAGCGCTGGAGGGCACGGACCCGTGGCTGGTGCGGATGAGCGGCTCGGGAGCGACCTGCTTTGCGCTCTATCGCAGCCCTGCCGCCCGCGACGCCGCGCACGAGCGTCTGACGCGCCTGCACCCCGGCTGGTGGCAGCTTGCAGGACAGCTCCGGTGACAGCCCCCCTGTCCGATGCAGACCAAACGGAAGCAGCCGTACTCACGGCCGATGCGGTCCGCGCGGCCGAAGCGGCGCTGGTCTCGTCGGGGATCGATGAATGGTCGCTGATGCAGAGGGCGGCGGAAGGCTGCACCGAGTGGATCTGGCGCCTCGCGGCAGGACGGGGGGTGACGGTGCTGTGCGGCCCTGGTCGCAACGGAGGCGATGGCTATCTCGTCGCCGAAAGGCTGCGCCGGCGCGGTGTTGCGGTGGAGGTCGTCAGTCCGATCCCGCCGCGGGACGCGCTGGCCGTGCGGGCGCGGCATCTCTTCAACGGTTCGGTCGTCGGCGCGGCCGAAGCGACCGCTCCGCTGCTGATCGACGCGCTTTTCGGAACGGGACTTGCCCGACCGCCGGAGGGCGAGGCCAGAGCCGAGCTGATGACGCTTTATGCCCGTCACCCGCTGCGGGTGGCGATAGACGTGCCGAGCATGATCGCCGCCGACACCGGTGCCGTGCTGCTCGACGGCCTGCCGGGTGCCACGCACACGCTGGCGCTCGGCGCGTGGAAGCCCGCGCACTGGCTGATGCCGGCGCGGGCGCGGATGGGCATGACGCGGTTGATCCCGATCGGGCTCCAGGCCGCATCACCTGATCGGGTGGCGCCGCGGCCGCGGCTCGCCGCACCACCCGCCGAGGCGCACAAATACACGCGCGGGCTGGTGGCCGTGCTGGGTGGCGCCATGCCGGGTGCGGCCATCCTCGCCTGCGAGAGCGCCGCCCGTGCCGGGGCCGGTTACGTCAAGCTGCTCACGCGGAGTCGTCCGGAAGGTGTGCCGCCGCACATCGTCACCGCCGCGATTGCGGACGCGGAGGATGGCCTTGACCCCCGAACGCAGGTGGTCGTGGCCGGGCCGGGTCTGGGCCGCGACAGCGGCGCGCGCGAGCTTCTGGACCGCGTTCTTGCTTCCACCGTCCGGCTGGTGCTCGACGCGGATGCGCTGCTGCTGCTGCGGGTGGACGACCGCGACCGGCTCGGCGTGCGTGCGGTCCTGACCCCCCATGCGGGTGAGCTCGCGGCGCTGTGCGACGTGTTCGGCGTCCCCGCCGGCGAGCGCCTGTGCCGGGTGCGCGCTCTTGCCGGCACCTTGGGGTGCTGCGTCGTGGCGAAGGGGCCGGATACGCTCGTCGCGGCACCGGACGGCGTGCGGTTCTTTCCCCCCGCGCCGAGTTGGCTGGCGACAGCCGGCAGCGGGGACGTGCTGGCCGGCATCGTGGCCGGGCGGGCTGCGGCTGGCGGGTCGCTGCCGGAGGCGGCTGTCGAAGCGGTGTGGCTGCACGGGGAGGCCGCACGGCTGTGCGGTCTCGCGTTCACCGCCTCGCAACTCGCCCACGGCATCTCGGCCGCCTGGCGCGCGTTCACGTGACCGGAGAGGTCACCGTGCTGGTCGTCCGGCTCGCCTCGCGCGGTGACGGCATCACGGCAGACGGACGCCATGTCTCCGGTGCCGCGCCTGGCGACCGCGTGGCTCCCGACGGTGCGGTGCTGCCCGGTCCGCACCGCGCCGTCCCACCGTGCAGGCATTTCGGCCGTTGCGGCGCGTGTCAGCTTCAGCACTGCGACGAGGACGCGCTGGCGGCCTTCGTCACCGATCGCGTGAAGAGTGCAGCGGAGAGAGCGAGCCTCGCGGTTCCGCCGCTCCTGCCGACCCATCTGTCGCCGCCGCGCTCGCGGCGTGTGGCCACCGTGCATGCGCAAGGTGGCCGGCACCTCTTGCTCGGGTTCAAGGAGAACCGGTCGCATGCGGTCGTCGACCTGCGCGAGTGTCACGTGCTGCGCCCCGACCTGTTCGCCCTGCTCGATCCGTTGCGCGCGCTCCTGCGCAGGACGGCGCCAAGGGGCGCCTGCTCGGTCCGGCTCACGGCAACGGATGGCGGCGTGGACGTTCTGATCAGCGGTGGCGTCAGCGACCATGCCGAGGCGCGGTCCGGGCTCCTCGACTTCGCACGCACCCACGCGCTTGCCCGGCTGAGCGTCGACCGTGGATTGGGCGCGGAGGTCGCTTGGCAGCCGCACCCGGTCTCCGTGACCCTTGCCGGCGTGCGTGTCACCCTGCCACCGGGAGCCTTTCTCCAGCCGACGACGGACGGCGAGCGCATTCTTCAGGACGACGTGCGCCAAGCCGCCGGCGGCGCCCGGCGCGCCGTGGATTTGTTCAGCGGCCTCGGGACACTCGGTCTGCCGCTGACGGGCAGCGGGATCCGGGTGCATGCGTTCGAGGGGGATCGGGCGGCCTGGCAGGCCGGTCGCGAGGCGCTTCACGCGGCGGCGAACGGGTCCACCGCCAGCCACCGCGACCTATTCCGTTCGCCCGTCAGTGCGGCAGAGCTGGCCGGCGTCGACTTCGCCGTGCTCGATCCGCCCCGCGCCGGAGCCCGGCAGCAGGTCGAACAGCTTGCCGCCAGTGCGGTGCCGAAGATTGCCTATGTCAGCTGCAACCCGGCAAGCTGGGCCGCCGATGCCGCGCGGCTGGCCACGGGCGGATACCGGCTGGCGGCGCTGCGGGCCGTGGGACAGTTCCGCTGGTCAACGCATGTGGAACTGTTCAGCCTGTTCACCCGCTAGCGGCTGCTCGCCTTCTCCTCGACGAAACGGAGCAGAGCGCCATAGGTCGCGAGCAGGTCGGCGCTCACATCCTCGTCGTCGACCACGATGTCGAAGGTGTCCTCGATGGCGGTGAACAGGGTCGCGACCGCCATGGAGTCCAGTTCCGGAAGCGCGCCAAACAGTTCGGTCTCCTCCCCGAAGTCGGCGGTCGACCCGGGCCGAAGGTGCAGGGCCTCTTCCAGGACGATCCGCAACCGGGCATCGATCCCGCGTCCCTTCAGGGCGGCATCCTCGGGCAGTGCGCGCAGATCGGCCGCTGTGCTGGTGCTGTGGGAGCGCATGGTGAGATCGAGCCTTTGCGTCAATCGGTTGGCAGCGGCGCCTTACCTGCCGCGTGGTGTCGAAGCAAGGAGGCTCCCCGGACGATCTCGACCTCATCACAGGTGCGCGCTACGGGTCGGGCGATGACGCCGCCGCCTGTCTCAGACGTTCTCCCGCTCGACCATGTCCATCTGCGCGGCGCGGGCGAGGCCTGCGCGCTGGAGATCGGTGGAGAGGCGCTGACCTATTCCGCGATGGAGCGGGAGGTGGCTCTGCTCGCCGGCTGGCTTGTCGGCCGGGTGGAGCAGGGCGCGCGGGTGGCGAGCTGGGCGGCCAAGTCGCGGCTGACCTGCCTCCTGCCGCTGGCCGCGGCGCGCGCGGGTGTCGTTCACGTCCCGCTGAACCCGATGCTCCGGCGGGCTCAGGTGGCGCATGTGCTGGCCGACTGCGACACAAGTCTGCTTGTCGCCGGTGGACAGCGTGGAAGCCAGCTCGAGCCGGGGGATGTGCCTGCCGCCTGCACGGTGCTGTCCGATCATGAGGTGCTGCCGCTTGCGTGCGCCGCCGGCGCGCCGCTGCCCCCCTCGGATCACGACCCGGACGCGCTTGTGTGCTTGCTCTACACCAGCGGCAGCACCGGCCGGCCGAAGGGCGTCATGCTGTCCCACCGCAATCTCTGGCTCGGAGCGGCCAGCGTCGCGGACTATCTGGAGCTTGCGGAGGACGACGTGACGCTCGCCGTGCTGCCGCTGTCGTTCGACTACGGGCAGAACCAGCTGCTCAGCACGTGGTATGCCGGCGGACGGGTCGTGCCGCTCGACTACCTTGTGGCGCAGGATGTCGGCAAAGCCTGCGAGCGGCACCGGGTGACGACGCTCGCCGCGGTGCCGCCGCTGTGGACGCAGCTGCTTGAAGCGCCCTGGCCGCCGGCCGCTCGTATGCGCATGCGCCGCGTGACCAACAGCGGCGGCGCCTTATCCGCCCGCCTTGTCGAGACCCTCACCGCCACCTTTCCCGACGCCGCCGTCTTCGCCATGTACGGGCTGACGGAGGCGTTCCGGTCGCTGTATCTGCCGCCCGCCCTCCTGCCTCGGCACCCCGGTTCCGTCGGCGGCGCGGTGCCGTATGCCGAAGTGCTGCTGGTGGGCGCGGACGGAGAACCGGCGCCCGCGGGTGAGCCGGGCGAACTGGTGCATTGCGGGCCTCTCGTGGCGCAAGGGTACTGGGGCGACGCGGCGCGCACGCGGGAGGTGTTCCGTCCCGCGCCGCCATGGTCGCGCAGTGGCGGTGTCGCCGTGTGGTCCGGCGATCTGATGCGCCGGGACGAAAACGGTCTGCACTATTTCGTCGGGCGCCGGGACTCGCTCATCAAGAGCCGCGGTCACCGGGTCAGCGCGGAGGAGATCGAAGATGCCGCCGTTCGCAGCGGCATGATCCGCGAGGCCGTTGCCGTCGGCGTTGCCGATGAACGGATCGGGGACGCCATCCACCTGTTCATCCGTCCCCCGCCGGAGGTAGGTGCGGACCTCGAGCGAAAGCTGGCTGCCTGGCTGGCGGCCGAGTTGCCGGGCTTCATGCACCCGGCGCAGATCCACCGCGCGGACAGCCTGCCCCGCACGGCGAACGGAAAATATGATCGCGACGCGCTGCGGCGCCTCGCCGCAGCGGCGGTGCAGGATGGCTGACGCCCCGCAGGCCAAACCGCTCGGACCGATCCCGCCGGGCTTCGGCACCGAAGCCGGAGCGTTGACGATCGGCGGCTGGCACGTGAACGCGCTCATCGACCGGGCGGGACGCACGCCGCTGTTCGTCTACAGCGCCGAAGCGCTGCGGGAACGGGTGGCTTATCTGCGTGACACCATGCCTGCGCCGCTCCGCGTGCGCTACGCGATGAAGGCCAACCCGTTCCCGCCCCTGCTCCGGCTCATGGCCGGGCTGGTGGACGGCATTGATGTCGCGTCGGGAGGCGAACTGCGTCTGGCGCTTGGTGCAGGCATGGCGCCGGCGCGGATCAGCTTTGCCGGTCCTGGCAAGGATGACGACGAACTCGCGCTGGCAGTGTCGAATGGTGTCACCATCAATGTCGAGTCCGAGGGCGAGCTTGCCCGCGCCCTGGCCTGCGGGCGGACGCTCGGGAGGCAGCCGCGGCTTGCCATCCGCGTCAATCCGTCCTTCGACCTTCGCGGGTCGGGGATGAAGATGGGCGGCGGGCCGAAGCCCTTCGGCATCGATGCCGAGCGTGTTCCCGCCGCCATCCGCACGGTCGTATCGGAGGGCGCCGAATTTCGCGGGCTGCACATCTACACCGGCAGCCAGTCGCTCGACGGCACTGCGCTGGCGGCGATGCAGGCCGGCGTGCTGCGCCTGGCGGCTGCTCTGGGCGACGCAGCGGATACGGACGTGCCGGAACTGACCATCGGCGGCGGGTTCGGCATTCCCTATTTCCATGGCGACCGGCCGCTCGATCTCCGACCATTGGGCACCGCGCTCGAGAACGAGCTTGCCAAGGTTCCGCCGCGCCTGCGCGGAACCGTGTTCTCCATCGAACTCGGCCGTTATCTCGTCGGGGAGGCCGGCGTGTATCTCGCGCGGATCGTCGACCGCAAGACAAGCCACGGACAGATCTTCCTCGTCACGGACGGCGGACTTCATCACCAGCTCGCCGCATCAGGCAATTTCGGCACGGTGGTGCGGCGCAACTATCCCGTGGCGATCGCCAGCCGCTTCGACACCCCGGCGAGCGAGGTCGTCTCGGTCGTGGGCCGTCTGTGCACGCCGCTCGACCGGCTGGCGGATTCCGCGTGGCTTCCGCGGGCGGAGGTCGGTGACATCGTGGCGGTGTTCTGCGCCGGAGCCTATGGCGCGACGGCGTCCCCTTCGGCGTTTCTCGGCCATGGGCCGGCCGCCGAGCTGCTGGTGTGAACGGGTTGCGTCATCCGCTTCCGTGACCGAGGGCGAGGTAGGCGTCGCTGCGCATCTCGTGCAGCCGACTGACCGTACGGGCGAACTCGAAGGTGCCGTCGCCGGACGGATAGAGGTCATCCGGTTCCGCCGCGGCAGTCGCGAACAGCTTCACCCGGTACTCGTAGAGCGCGTCAACGAGCGCGGTGAAGCGTGCGGCCTCGTTGCGCATGTCCGGAGTCAGGTGCGGAATGCCCACCACGATGACCGTGTGGAACGTGCGGGCGACCGCGAGATAGTCCGGGGCGCCGCGTGGCTCCCCGCACAACCGGCGGAAGCTGAAGACGGCGACGCCCTTCAGGCTCTTCGGCACATGCAGGCTGCGGCCACCGCCCACCGGCAAATCCTCTGACGGGACATGCGCCGCGTCCTCCGGAGCGAAGTCCGTCAGGCGGAAGAACGCCTCACGCACGCGCTGCGTGGCCGCGTCGCCAAGCGGCGTGTGCCAGACGGTCAGGCCGGCCATGCGGGCGAGGCGGTAATCCACCTGCCCGTTCAGTTCCACGATCGCGAGACGCTGCTCGAGCAGATCGATGAACGGCAGGAAATGCTCGCGGTTCAGCCCGTCCTTGTAGAGGTCGCCGGGCGCCCGATTGCTGGTGGTGACGACCGTCACCTGCTCCTCGACCATCAGGGCCCGGAACAGCCGCGACATGATCATCGCATCGGCAGAATTGGTGACGATCATCTCGTCGAAGGCAAGGCTGTGCAGCCCGTCCGCGATGCGGCGGGCAACCGCGGGGATCGGGTCGCCCGCCGCCTTGGCACGCTCCTGCCGCAGGAGGGCATGGACCTCCTGCATGAAGGCGTGGAAGTGGACGCGGCGCTTGCCAGCCAGCGGCAGCGTCTGATGGTAGAGATCCATCAGCATCGACTTGCCGCGGCCCACGCCGCCCCAGAGATAGGCGCCGCCGGCGTGCTCCCGGCGACGGCGCCGGGCCGGCCAGCGCCAGCGCGGCAGCACCTGCGCGACGAGGCGATCCTGGATGTCCTGGAGGATGCGTGCCGCATCCGTCTGGGCAGGGTCGGGGCGAAGCTCGCCTCCGGCGATCAGCGCCTCGTAGCGCGCCAGCAATGTGCTCAAGAGGGCTGTGCCTTGCGGATCATGCCGGAAAACGAGGCGACGAGATGGTCGCGCTGAACGACTTGCCCGCGCAGGAACACGAACTGCCGGGTTTCGCGCAGAAGCTCGGTCACGGCGTCGAGCGGTTCGTCCGGCTTTCCGGCACCGATGAACTGGCTCGACAGCTCAAGCGTCACCGCGCGCCCGGGATCGTTGTCGCTCAGCGTCCGCAGGGCCGCGAACAGAGCGATGTCGATCAGCCCGAGCGTGACCGCCCCGTGCACCATGTTCTGCAGGTTGGTGTGCCGCCGCTCGGGAAACATGCGCAGCCGGCAATGATCGCCTTCCCGCCGGACCAGCAGCTTGCCCATCACGGCGCCGTTGAAGCGGGTCTCGTCCTTGAGATCCCAGGTGTGCCAGCCCGGATGGTCGGGATCAGGCTGATGATCGAAGAAGACCGCCAGGCTCCGCATCGCTTGTCAAAGCTGCCGCTCGACCAGCATCTTCTTCGTCTCGGCAATGGCCTTGGCCGGGGACAGGCCCTTGGGACAGACGTTGGCGCAGTTCATGATCGTGTGGCAGCGGTAGAGCCGGTACGGGTCCTCGAGCTGGTCGAGCCGCTCGCCCGTCATCTCGTCCCGGCTGTCGGCCAGCCAGCGATAGGCCTGCAGCAGGATGGCCGGACCGAGGAACTTGTCCGAATTCCACCAGTACGACGGACAGGCCGTCGAGCAGCATGCGCACAGGATGCATTCATACAGCCCGTCGAGCTTTTCCCGCTGCTCCGGCGTTTGCAGCCGCTCCTTGCCGCTGGGCGTCGTCGTGACCGTCTGCAGCCACGGGCGGATCGAGGCGTATTGCGCGTAGAAGTGGGAGAAGTCGGGCACCAGATCCTTCACGACTTCCATGTGGGGAAGGGGCGTGATCCTGATCTCGCCCTTCAGGTCGGCGATCGCCGTGGTGCAGGCCAGCCCGTTGCGCCCGTTCATGTTCATGGAGCACGAACCGCAAATGCCCTCTCGGCAGGAGCGGCGGAAGGCGAGGGTCGGGTCGATCTCGTTCTTGATCTTGAACAGGGCGTCCAGCACCATCGGCCCGCATTCGTCCAGGTTGATGGCGAACCGGTCGTAGCGGGGGTTTTCGCCGCTGTCCGGGTCGTAGCGGTAGATCTTGAACGTCTTGATCCGTCCACCCGTGCCGACCGCCGGATGATTGCGGCCCTGACGCGAAATGCGCGAGTTCTTGGGAAGGGTGAAGGTCGCCATCGTTGGTGCAGTTCCTGCTGTTTCCTGCCCTATCTAATGCCCGCGCCGCACCGGACAAGCACAAAGCGGCTCCGGCGCAGCGGATCCCTCACACCCGCTCAACCGCGGCGATGACGCCCTGGCGCAGCATGGAATGGGCAACGATCGTCTCGACCAGCTCGGCGTGGCTCACGCCCAGCAAGCGCGCGGCACCCGAGACCGTCTTCTTCGACCACAGATTGCACGACAGGTTCACTTCCATGAACCGCAAAGTGCCCGACTGCGCGTCGTGGCGGAATTCGAAGCGGCCATAGTCGAACGGCCATAGTTCGGGGAGCAGGCGCATCACGTCCGCCCGCATCCGATCGACGAGGAGCTCGTCGGTGATCGCCTCCAGCCTTTCGCGCGGCGCATCGACGAGCGCCCGCTTCTCCTCGTAGGAGCGGAAATTGTCGCCGGCGCCCGGCATGGCGAAGCGCATCGCCGGCAACAGCACGGGACCATCCCCGCCGACCACCGGAAGCACGACGTCGCCGGTGCCGAAGAACGGCTCGGCGATGGCGTCGTGCCCTTGGGCGTGCAGATCCGCGATGTGGGCGGCGGCGGTGTCCCACTGGTCGAAGATGCCGACGCCCCACGAGGCGGAACTGGCGTTGGGCTTCACCACCAGCCGCTCCCACGCGAAATGCGGCTCCGCCGGCGGGCTAAGCGCGCCGCGCCGGTGCACATTCCACTCGGTCACCGCCACACCGCGCTGACGGGCGACGGTCTTCATCAGGTGCTTGTCATCGCCGAGGCCGCGGATGATGGGCGAGGCGCCGAGGAAGGGCGTTCCCTCCCGCGTCAGCAGCAGCGGTGCCAGCATCTCGCTGTTCAGGAAACCGGCCCGGTTCAGCAGGGTGACGACGAAATCCGCCCCTGTCGGGGTGAACAGCGCGTCGAAATCATTGCGCGCCTCGACGTGCAACCCGATCCCGCGCAGCGTCTCCCGCATCTCCACGTGATAAACGGCATGGTTGCCGTCCTGAGGATCCGGTGTCCCGTCCGCCAGCGCGTGCTTGGCGAGGAACATGACCTTGAGGCGCCGCTTGTCCTCCGGCAGGATCTTGAGAAGCCGCATGGCATCACCTTGTGCTGGCGGCGCGCCGATGCGGCGCGCCTGCGTTCGCACGGCGCAGTAGATGGTGACGCAGCAGTTCGCCATAGCGTCCAGCGCCGATGCCGCGCCGCGCGGCGCGCTGGGGCATCAGCACGCCGGGTTTTCCGTTTCCCTCGATCAGCAGCGGACCGTCCGGCGTCAGCGCGACGTCCCAGCCCACGATAACGTAGTCGCCGAAGGCCCGGTCGTGTGCCTTCTTCACGAGGGCCGTCGCCGCGTTCCAGTGCGGGAGCACGCGTCCTTCGATGGCGCCGCCGGTCACGGGATGAGTCCGGTGATCGCCTCCTCCGTAGCCGGTGCATGCAAGGCCCAGGACCCCGGTGGCAAGCTCCACCGGTGCCATCAGTCCGCCGGCCTTCATGTTGTCGACGACCGCCGCCGGATCGCTGGCGCAGCGGAAGGTTGCGCTGACCAGTTCGGCGGCGCCCTGTTCATCGAGGATCGTCACCATCCTGACGGTCGGCAGGGCAGTCAGTGCAATGTCGCGAAGGTCCGGGTCCGGCCGCACGCGTTCTTCGACCAGCCAGCGGCCCCTGCGCAGGCTTGGCAGTCCGGCCAGCCGCGCATGCAGCTCTGCGGCAGAGGCAACGCGTTCCAGCGGGATCACCCCGCCGCCACCTTCGCCCCTGGCGGGTTTCAGGATCAGGTCGCGGCCCGCCGGCTCTTCCATCACGATCGCATGCCCGTTGTCGGCTCGCGCAATCAGCATGGCCGTCGGCAGACCAGCGCCATTCGCGCGGTCGTGGAAGCGCAGCTTGTCGGCGAGAGCACAGGCGTCGCTCCAGCCAAGCGGGTTGAGCATCTTGTTGATCCCGGCATCCTCGAAGCGGCGCAGGAACAGGTCCAGCTCCTCGGCACGGGTGATGCGGAACAGCGCCAGATCGTTGGGATCGGCAAAACGCTGCCAGGCGATGCGCGTCGCCTCGCGCG
Source organism: Erythrobacteraceae bacterium CFH 75059 (assembly GCA_004331795.1). GTDB lineage: Bacteria > Pseudomonadota > Alphaproteobacteria > Sphingomonadales > Sphingomonadaceae > Qipengyuania_B > Qipengyuania_B thermophila. Next base: position 663,898 of record SJSR01000002.1, on the reverse strand, counting down.
CCCAGCCGCGCCCGAGCCGGTGGCGGCGGGCCACGGCCGCGGCGCGCAGCGGCACCCAGAGCAGGAAGGCGCAGCCGATCGCCGCGTCGAGGACCGTCCGGGTGACGGAACGGCGACGGCGGCGCGTCGCGTAGTGCTCTTCAAGGAAGCGTGCCGAGCGTGGCGCGAGAATGCCGGGATAGAGGCTGAACGCCTTCTTGGCGAAGTAGAGTGGGGTGTAGCCGCCTGCCATGGACCGCAATCGCGCGGATCAGGTGGCGCGGATGCGCCGGGCGAGCAGCTCTTCGCACACGGCAAAGGTCCGTTCGTTGTCGACGTCGATCGCCAGCGCCCCGTCGCGGAAGACGGTTGGCGTGATCGTTACCCCGAAGCGGCGGCTGAGGCGCCGCGCCGCGCTCTTCAGGTCCAGCAGTCCGAGTGCGAGCAGGGCGATGTTCAGCAGGCCGAAGGCATCGACCATCCGCTTGCGGCTCTTCATGAACTGCCCGCCGCCGCGGAACGCCTCTGCCGCGCGCAACGCATGCGGGCCGGCCAGTCCGTAGATGTTGCAGTTGGCATACTCGCCATCACGGAAGCGGTAGAAGTTGCGCTGTCCGTCGGGATGGGCGGCGAGGACCGCCTCCCGGCGGGCAAGCGCGAAAACGGCCTCGCCGTGCGCCAGTGCGCCGTGGACCTGCGCCACCGCCTCCGGTGTCAGCAGCACGTTGTCGGCAGTCGTCACGATCACCGGCCCGGCCAGATCGGCAGTCGCCGCGAGAACGCTGTCGAGGAGACTGGTGGCTCCGGGCACGAACCGGACGCGGGCTGCGGACGCGCCCAGCCGCGGCAGCTGCGCGGACACCTGAGCAATGCCGTCCTCCTCCAGCACCAGCCTGATCTCTGCCTCGGCGTCGGCATCCAGCAGCGCCTCGACCACCCACCAGACAAGCGCCTTGCCGCAGATCGGCACGAGGCACTTGTGAGACACACCGGCCCGAGCCGCCAGGGGATTGACGACACCGGCGCGCTGGCCGGCCAGCACCACGAAGGTGGTCGGACCGCCGGCAGCGCCGGACACCGCCGCACCGCGCACCGCCGGGTCAGTCACCGAAGGTGCGCTGCCACCATCCCCGGCGCGCCGGCGGCGATGCGACCGGCTCCACGTCGTTGGCGACGGCGCCGGCGATGTCGCCGGCACCTGCCGGACGATCGCTGCTGTTTGCCGGATCCTCCATTGTCTGTTCGGCGGCCGACGGCGCGTCGTCCGCCTCCGGGGAGAGCAGCGCCGCCGCCGACGAGTCTGCTTCGTCGCCGGCCGTCATCGGCGATGCCGGCAAGGCCGCATCGTCGCCTCGATCCTCGCGGAGCTTCGTGCCGGCACGGCGCACGCGGCGCCGCGGCTTGCGCGGCTCCGGAGCTGCGGCGCCTTCACCCGCAGAGCCGGTGTCCGTCGCGGGTTCGGCCGCGGCGGCTTCGGCGGCGTGGGGCACATCTTCGGGTCCGGCCACCACGGCAAGGCTCTCGTCGAGAGCAGGGAGAGCCTCGGCAAGGGCGGGCGCGGCGTCCGCGAGGTCGGACTCCGAACCTGCGCTGCCATCGCCATCCTCATCGCGCCCGTCGGCGGAGAGGCCGGACGCCTCGCCGTCGCGGCCGCGCCGTCCGCGCCCGCCGCGCCGCCGCCGGCGCGCTGGCCGCGCCTCGCCTTCACCGTTCATGCCGTCGCCGGGCTGCGCCGCGGCAGCAGTCTCGGCCGCGTCGCCTTCCTCATCCGCGCTCCGGTCAGAAGATGCCTCACCCGTAAGTGCCGTCATGCCGTTATCGGCGCCGTTCGCGTCCGCCTCGTCGTGCCGTGCCCGGTTGCGGTTGCGGCCGCCGCGCCGCCGGCGCTTGCGCGGACGGCGTTCGTCCTCGCTGCTGCTTGCCCCGGCCCCGCTCGCTTCGTCCTGCGAAGCGGACGTGTCGTCTTCGTCGTCCGCATCAAGGTCGATGTCGTCGAGATCGACCGTCGGTGCGGCCAGCGGCTGCGGCGGCCGCGACGGCTTCGGCCCCTTGCTCGCGACGCTCATCTTCGCGCCCTCGTTCTCGCCTTCGGGCAGAACTTCGACCGTGACGCCGTAACGCTGCTCGATTTCCTGAAGATCGGCGCGCTTGCTGTTGAGCAGATAGATGGCAGCCTCCGTGCTGGCCGACAGCACGATCTGGCTGCCCCGGCCGCGTGCCGCTTCTTCCTCCAGCAGCCGCAGCCCGGTCAGACCAGCAGAGGAGGCGGTTCTCACCAGTCCCGTGCCGTCGCAGTGCGGACACTCGCGCGTGGTCGCTTCCAGCACCCCGGTGCGCAGCCGCTGGCGGCTCATCTCCAGCAGGCCGAAGCTCGAGATGCGGCCGATCTGGATGCGCGCGCGATCGTTCTTGAGCGCTTCCTTCAGCGCCCGCTCGACCTTGCGCACATTTCCGGACCGCTCCATGTCGATGAAGTCGATCACCACAAGGCCCGCCATGTCGCGCAGCCGCAGCTGGCGGGCGATTTCCTCCGCCGCCTCGAGATTGGTCGCGACGGCGGTCTGTTCGATCCCGTGTTCGCGGGTCGAGCGGCCGGAGTTGATGTCGATCGACACCAGCGCCTCGGTCGGATTGATGACGAGATATCCGCCCGATTTCAGCTGCACCACCGGCTCGTACATCGCCCGCAGCTGGTCCTCGGCTCCGTGCCGCTGGAACAGCGGAACGGGATCAGTGTAGGGCTTCACCCGCCGCGCGTGGCTCGGCATGAGCAGCTTCATGAACTGGCGCGCCGAACGGAACCCTTCCGCGCCTTCGACGACAACCTCTTCGATGTCGCGATGGTACAGGTCGCGGATGGCGCGCTTGATGAGGTCGCTGTCCGAGTGGATCAGCGTCGGCGCCGTTGACTTGAGCGTTTTTTCCCGCACCTCGTCCCAGAGGCGGGCGAGGTAGTCGAAGTCGCGCTTGATCTCGGGCTTGGTTCGCGACAGGCCCGCCGTCCGCACGATCAGCCCCATGGACCGGGGCAGTTCCAGATCCGCGACGATCTGCTTGAGACGCTTGCGGTCGCCGGCCGAGCTGATCTTGCGGCTGATGCCGCCACCATGCGCCGAATTGGGCATGAGCACCGTGTAACGTCCGGCAAGGCTGAGATAGGTGGTGAGGGCGGCGCCCTTGTTGCCGCGCTCCTCCTTCACCACCTGGACGAGGAGCACCTGGCGCCGCTGGATGACATCCTGGATGCGGTAGCGGCGGCGCAGGGCAAGGCGCCGCTCCCGGGCCTCGTCGATCGCCTTAGGCTGCGCCTTGCGGTTGCGTCCGCGCCCGCGGCGGTTCTCGCCCTCCTCGCCGTTCTCTTCCGCCTCCTCGTCACCCGTGGCCGCGCGATCGCCGGCAATGACGCCTTCCTCGATGGTGGCCACGTCGTCCTTGTCGGAGGTGTCGACCTCCTCGACGCCGTCTTCCGCGAATTCCTCCACCAGCTGCTCGCCGGTGTCGTCGGCGGCGTCATACTCCTCGCCGGGCAGGTTGCCGCGTTCCTCGTCCTCGGCCCGCAGCCGCTCTTCCTCCTCGGCGGCGCGCGCCTCCTCTTCGAGCAGGGCAATCCTGTCCGCGTGGGGGATCTGGTAATAGTCCGGGTGGATCTCGCTGAAGGCGAGGAAGCCGTGCCGGTTGCCGCCGAAGTCGACGAATGCCGCCTGCAGGCTCGGCTCGACGCGGGTTACCTTGGCGAGATAGATGTTGCCCTTGATCTGCTTGTGTTCGGCAGATTCGAAATCAAATTCCTCGATCCGCTGTCCGTCAAGAACGGCCACCCGAGTTTCTTCGGCGTGGCGCGCATCGATCAGCATGCGCTTGGTCATGTGCGTGTCTCCATCCGCGAAGGCGCGGCGCCGGGGCGCGCGCGGGTTCGCGTCGTGTTGTGAAGGGTTCCGGTCGCACAGCGACGGAACGTGTGAAGCGTGGCCGCCGCGGCGCCTTGAGCGGAGCGCGGAGCGTCCGGCCGGATGTGTCTGCACGCGATGACCGGCGCCGCGATCCGTCGGGCGCCGCAGGCGAAGGCAGGGCAGCGGCACGCGCGTCCCTGCGTTCAGCCATGAAGGAAATCATCATCGGTGTGCATCAACCTGCTAGCAATCGGAGCCTGCGAAGAAAGCGTCGACAAGGGACGCCCGCCCACACTCCGGCCGGCGGCACCGTGACCCGAAGGCGGTTCATGCCGGCATCGGCAGGCTAGCACCCCTGCGGCGCAACAGCAACTATATTGCTTTTTGCATGGACGCGGGCCACCCCGGCAGCAGGATGCGAGGGTCGCAAACCGGAAGCGCGCGCGGGCGCTGGTGGCTTGCTGCGGGACTGGCCGCCCTGCTGGCTGTGGTGGCGGTGTTCACCATGGCCGGCGCGGGGCAGGGGGCGCCGGTGCAGCGGGTTCTGCTTCAGCGCGGCCTGTCGGCAGAGACGACGACCGTCTTTGGACCTCCTGACCCCTCGCTGCCGCTGGTCGTCATCGATCCGGGTCACGGAGGGTTCGACCCCGGCGCCTCGGCTCCCGACGGGCGCAGCGAAAAGGATGCGGTGCTGGCGATCGCCCTCGCGCTGCGCGACGAACTCGTCGCGCGGGGCGGCATCCGCGTCGCTCTCACACGGACGGACGACCGGTTCATCTCCCTGAGGGAGCGGCCGGCGCTGGCGCGGCGGCTGGGCGCCGACCTGTTCCTGTCCCTTCACGCCGACTCCGGCGGAGCGGAAGCCAACGCTCTGGGTGCCAGCGTCTACACCTTCGCTCCGCGCGCCTCGAGCAGCGAAGCGGCCCGTTTCGGGGAGCGGGAGAACAATTCGGGCCTGCCGGGGGACAACGGCGCCGGGGATGCGGCTCCGGCCGTTCAGGACATCCTTGCCGACCTGACCCGTCGCGGCACGCGCGCCGATGCCGCCGAATTCAAGCGCCTGCTCGTGCGCGAGAGTGCAGGGGAACTGACCTTCCGGCAGCCTCCGACCCGGTCGGCAGCCCTCATCGTGCTGGCAGCCCCGGATGTCCCCTCCGCCCTGTTCGAGGTGGGCTTCATCACCAATGCGGGAGAAGCGGCGCGTCTCCATTCACCCGAAGGACAGGCGCAGATCGCCAGGGTCACGGCGTCGGCCATCCGCGCCTATCTCGCCCGGCGCGACCGGAGCTGAAGCCGCACCGGGGTCCAGCCTGCGTTTCGTTCTGGCAGCGGCAAGAGACCTCATGCTAAGGCAGCGCGGATCCCATGAACATGACCCGTCCGATGAGCTCCGCGCTGCGCACCACCCAGGCCTCGTTCACAGCCGCAGCGGGCTGGATCGCCGCCCGCTGGCGGAACAGCCGCCCGTTCCGGTGGGCGACGGTGCTGCTTGCCTCGGCGTTCCTCCTCTTCTCGGTCGGCTGGGCCGTGCTTGCGCGCGATCTGCCCGATGCGCGCATGCTGCTGAGCTATCAGCCGGCGCTGCCGACGGTCGTGCGGGGCATCGACGGCGAGATCGTGCACCGCTTCGAACGCGAGCGGCGGGTGCAGCTGCGCTATGACGATCTGCCGCCAGAGCTGATCGAGGCGTTCCTTGCCGCCGAAGACCGGACATTCTTTTCGCATGGCGGCATCGACCTGGCCGGGCTCACGAAAGCCGTGATCGACTACACCAGCAAACTCGGCTCGGGCGAACGGGCGGTCGGCGGTTCGACGATCACGCAGCAGGTGGCCAAGAACATTCTGCTGTCGAACGAGTACAGCGTCACCCGCAAGCTGAAGGAGATGATCCTCGCCCGACGCATCGAAAGCGTGCTGACGAAGGAGCAGATCCTCGAACTTTATCTCAACGAGATCGCTCTGGGCCGCCGCGCCTTCGGTGTCCAGGCGGCAGCGCGCGCCTATTTCGACAAGGACGTCGACGAGCTTGATCTGCCGCAGATGGCCTTCCTCGCCATCCTGCCCAAGGCGCCGGAAACCTACAGCCGCGAGCGGTATTCCGACCGCGCGCTCGCGCGCCGCAACGCCGTACTCGGCCTCATGGCCAGCAACGGATTCGTCACCGAGGCCGAGGCGCGGGCGGCTCAGGCGCGCCCGCTGGGCCTCATCCAGGAGCGGCCGCGCGAACGATCGGCCGATGCCGGCTATTTCTTCGAGGAGGTGCGGCGGGAACTGATAGGACGGTTCGGCGAGGTCGCGGAGGACGGGCCGAACTCTGTCTATGCCGGCGGTCTCTGGGTGCGCACCTCGCTCGACACCGAACTTCAGGACGCGGCCCGCGACGCTCTGCGGGCCGGTCTCCTGCGCTATCACGGCGGGCGCGGCTATGCCGGACCGGTGTCGACGCTCGATCCGGCCAATGGCGATCTCGTCGCGCAGCTCGCCTCGGCCAATCTTGGCATCAGCTACCGCGACTGGCGTGTCGCCGTCGTCACCCAGGCGGGACCGACGCCGGCCATCGCCTTCGCCAACGGCCGCACCGGCGCGCTTGCTGCCGGACAGGCCGCGGTGCGCGCTGGCGACGTGGTGGTCGTGTCGCCGCAAGGAGCGGGCTTCCGCCTGCAGGGTGTGCCGGAGGTGTCGGGCGGCTTCCTCGCCGAGCAGCCATACTATGGTCGTGTTCTGGCCATGCAGGGCGGCTTCGACAGCCGACTTGGCGATTTCAACCGGGCCACCCAGGCGGCGCGGCAGCCTGGCTCCACCATCAAGCCGTTCGTCTACGCGACCGGCCTCGATCACGGCTTCACGCCTGCTTCCGAAGTCCCGGACCAGACGTTCTGCTTCTATCAGGGCGCGGGGCTTGGCGAGAAATGCTTCCGCAACTTCGGCGGCGAGGGCGGCGGCGTGCACACCATGCGCTGGGGCCTGGAACAGTCCCGCAACCTCATGACCGTCCACATCGCCAACGACGCCGGCATGCAGAACGTGGTGGGCACGATCCGCAATCTCGGCATCGGCGACTACCAGCCCTATCCGGCCTTCGCGCTTGGCGCCGGGGACACCACCGTGCTGCGGATGGTGAACGCCTATGCGGCGCTGGTGAACCACGGGCGGCTGAACCCGCCGACCGTCATCGATTTCGTGCAGGACCGCAACGGCAAGGTGATCTGGCGCAGCGACTCACGCGAGTGCCGGGGCTGCAACATGGCGCAGTGGGACGGAAAGCCGATGCCGCGCTTCGGCCTGCGCGGACGGCAGGTGCTTGACGCGCGCACGGCCTATCAGGTCGTGCACATGCTCGAAGGCGTCATCGAACGCGGCACGGCGACGGTGCTGCGCGACCTCGACCTCCCGCTGTTCGGCAAGACCGGCACCACCAACGGCCCGACCAACGTCTGGTTCGTGGGCGGCAACAAGGACATCGTCGCCGGGGTGTATCTCGGTTTCGATCAGCCGCGGAACATGGGTGGCTGGGTGCAGGGCGGCCGCGTTGCCGCGCCCATCTTCAAGGAGTTCGTGCAGAAGACGCGCGACCACTGGACGCGCGAGCCCATCGTCGCGCCGCCCGGCGTGCAGATGGTGCGGATTGACCGCCGGTCGGGGAGACGGGTGTTCGATGCCTGGCCGACGGACGAGCCGCAGGCGGCGGTGATCTGGGAAGCATTCAAGCCGGATACCGAACCGCCGGTCGCTACACGGCAGAGCCAGGTTGCCGCCCGGCGGGAGGAGCTTCTCTCGCTGATCCGCCTCGCGCATTCCGGCGGCTCGGCGGCCGCGCCGCGCGTCCCCGCCGGACGTGAGACGGCGGACACCGAAGACTTCGTGCAGGAGCAGGGCGGCCTGTACTGAACAGGCTCCTCCCTGTCACCGGGGATCGGATGCGCGGCTGTTCTGCGACATTGCCACTCTTGCCGTGCTCGGATAGGCGCGTTGCCGAAACGGACGGAGTTGAAGACCGATGCGGGCCGAGGGCCAGGCACATGTTGAGCGGATCGAGGCGGCGCTGGCGCTCGTGCGCCGATCGCTCGATTGGGAGCAGGCGCTGCGGCGCCTCGACGAACTCGATGCGCGGGTGCAGGATCCCGACCTCTGGAACGACCCGCGGCAGGCGCAGGCGCTGACGCAGGAACACAAGCGGCTGCAGACCGCCGTCGCCACGGTCCGGCAGATCGAGGCCGAGCAGGCCGACGCGGTCGAGTACATCGAGATGGGCGAGGCCGAGGGGGATGATGCGGCCGTGAGCGAGGGGCTCGCCACGCTGGCGCAGCTCGCCGACCGGGCCGACGCCGACAAGGTGCAGGCGCTGTTGTCGGGAGAGGCGGACGCGAACGACAGCTATCTGGAAATTCATGCCGGTGCCGGCGGCACGGAAAGCCAGGACTGGGCCGAAATGCTGATGCGCATGTATGTGCGCTGGGCCGAGCGGCGCGGCTTCAAGGTCGAGACGGTGGAATACCAGGCGGGCGAACAGGCCGGCATCAAGTCGGCGACCCTGCTCCTCAAGGGAGAGAACGCCTATGGATACGCCAAGACCGAGAGCGGGGTGCACCGGCTGGTGCGGATCAGCCCGTACGACAGTGCCGCCCGCCGCCACACGTCGTTCAGCTCTGTCTGGGTGTATCCGGTGATCGACGACAGCATCGAGATCGAGATCAACCCGGCCGACCTGAAGATCGACACCTACCGCGCGTCCGGCGCCGGAGGGCAGCACGTCAACACCACCGACAGCGCAGTGCGGATCACCCACGTGCCCACCGGGATCGTCGTCGCCAGCCAGAACGACCGGAGCCAGCACAAGAACCGCGCCACCGCCATGGGCATGCTCAAGGCGCGGCTCTACGAGCGTGAAATGGCCGCCCGCGAGGAGGCGGCGTCCGGCGAGTACCAGGAGAAAAGCGAGATCGGCTGGGGCCGCCAGATCCGCTCCTATGTCCTGCAACCCTACCAAATGGTCAAGGATCTGCGGACCGGCGTCACCTCCACCGCGCCCGACGCGGTGCTCGACGGCGCGCTCGAGCCGTTCATCTCGGCGGCGCTCGCGCAGCGGGTCACCGGGGACAAGGCGCAGGTTGAAGACGTTGAATGATCCGGACGGTGTTCCTGCTGGCTTTGGCGGCCGCATCGTCGACCCTGGCGGCATGCGACGGGCGGGCGAGTGACCGTCCCGAGACGGCGCGCGAGTTCCCGCGGGCTGACCGGCCGGTATCGAATCTCGGCGCCAACCGCTTTTCGACGGAAACGGCCCGCGACAGCGTGAACGAGGCGCAGGTGGTGATGGACCTTGCCAACATCCGCCCCGGCATGACCGTCGCCGACATCGGCGCGGGCGAAGGCTACTACACGGTCCGTCTAGCCGAACGCGTGGGACCGGAAGGCCGGGTTCTGGCGCAGGACATCGACGCCGACGCCCTGCGCAGGCTTGGTGAGCGGGTCAGCCGGGAGCGGCTCGACAACGTCTCGATCAAGCTTGGCGCTCCGGACGATCCGCGCCTGCCCCCGGGGAGTTTCGACCGCATCTTTCTCGTCCACATGTACCACGAAGTCGCTGAACCCTATGCCTTCCTGTGGAGGTTGTGGGGCGCGCTCAAGCCGGGCGGCGAGGTGATCGTGGTCGACACTGACCGGCCGACCGACGAGCACGGCATCGATCCGCTGCTTCTTCAATGCGAGTTCCGCGCCGTGGGGTTCGAACTCGTGCAGTTCAGCGACAAGCCGAAACTGGCGGGCTTCTTCGCCAAGTTCCGCCCCGCCGCGTCGCGGCCCGAACCGCGGGCCATCCGCCCCTGCCGCCTCGACACGAGGCGCGCTTCGGCGGCAAAGCCTGCGGCACAGCGAGTGAGTATGAACAATGGCATTTAAGGGTTTGAAGCCGATCCTTTATGGCGGCCGCGAGGTGTGGCCGCTGATTGAGGGTGGCAAGGGCGTATCCGCGACCAACCACGCATCTTCCGGAGCGTGGGCTGCGGCGGGCGGCATCGGCACCATCAGTGCCGTCAACGCCGACAGCTATGATGCCGAAGGCCGGATCGTGCCGCAGGTCTATGATGCCATGACCCGCCTCGAGCGGCATCGGCAGCTGATCGGCTATGCCATTGACGGCGCCGTCGAACAGGTCCGCCGCGCGCACGAGATCGCCGGCGGGCGCGGCGCCATCAACATCAACGTGCTGTGGGAGATGGGGGGCGCGCAGGAGGTGCTCGAAGGCGTGCTGGAACGCACCCGCGGCATGGTGGCCGGGGTCACCTGCGGCGCCGGCATGCCGTACCGGCTCGCGGAAATCGCGCAGCGTCACGGGGTTCACTACCTGCCGATCGTCAGCTCGGCGCGGGCATTCCGGGCCCTGTGGAAGCGGTCGTACCACAAGGTTCCCGACCTCATGGCCGCGGTCGTCTACGAGGATCCCTGGCTTGCGGGGGGACACAACGGACTGTCCAACGCGGAGGATCCGCTGAAGCCGGAAGATCCTTATCCCCGCGTGGCGGCACTGCGCGCAACGATGCGGGCCGAAGGGGTGGCGGAGACTGTGCCCATCGTCATGGCCGGTGGCGTGTGGTTCCTGCGCGAATGGAACGACTGGATCGACAATCCCGAGCTGGGCGAGATCGCCTTCCAGTTCGGAACCCGTCCGCTGCTGACCGAGGAAAGCCCGATCCCGCAAGGCTGGAAGGATGCCCTGCGCCACATCGCCCCGGGTGACGTGCTGTTGCACAAGTTCTCGCCGACAGGCTTCTATTCGAGCGCGGTCAAGAACCCGTTTCTGCTCGATCTGATCCACCGCTCGGAGCGGCAGATCCCCTACAGCAAGGTGCCTGCCGGCGAACACACGATGCAGCTCGACGTCGGCGTGCGCGGCAGGAACTTCTGGGTCGCGCCGCGCGACTACAGCCGCGCGCAGGCCTGGTTTGCGCAAGGCTACACCGAGGCGCTCAAGACGCCGGACGACACCATCGTCTATGTGACACCGGAAAGCCGCGACATGATCCGCCAGGACCAGAAGGACTGCATGGGCTGTCTGTCGCATTGCCAGTTTTCCTCCTGGAAGGATCATGACGACTACACGACCGGCCGGCTGGCCGATCCGCGCAGCTTCTGCATCCAGAAGACGCTTCAGGACATCGCCCATGGCGGACCGGTGGAACAGAACCTCATGTTCGCCGGACATGCCGCCTATCGGTTCCGTGACGATCCCTTCTACTCCAACAACTTCACCCCGACTGTTCAGCAGCTGGTGGAACGCATCCTGACCGGCGACTGAGCCGCCGCCGGCCAGCCTGTGCGGCTGTCCGGCTGCCTAGGGGCGCCAGACGAAGGGATGTCTCTAAGGAAAGGGACTGCGACGCGCCGCGGGGGCACGGCGGATGCGTCGTCCGCCTTCTGTCCGTGTGCATCATGCGGTGCGATCAGCCGGCGCGGACCCTTTGCGGCCGGACTGCATTTCCCTGCCATGACCGGCCCACACCCGCACGCAAACCAGACGGGCATCGCCGCCAGCCACTTGCCCGTAGAGCGGCCGCAGGGATCGTGGACGCGTCTGCCAAACGGGGAGGCGGGGAGCGGGCATGAGTGATCAGCGGCAGCCCCTGCGGCTCGGCTTTCCGGTCAAAGTGATGGGGCGGGCGGGGCTCAGGACGCAGGACACCCGGCGCTGGCAGAAGAACCCGCATCTCAAATGCTCGCTCGATCTGCTTCACCCCGTTCTCGACTATCTCGATGAAGAGGACATCCGCATGTACCGGCTTTCCTCGGACATCGCGCCGTACGCCACCCATCCGGAACTTCCGCAGTTCCACAATCAGGTGGCGGACAGCGACGCGGAGCTGAGGGCATTCGGACGCAGGGCGAGGGAGCTTGGCATCCGTCTGTCCTTCCACCCTTCGCAGTATGTGCTGCTGAATTCGCCCGACGACGCGTTGACCGCCAAGAGCATCTGGGATCTGTCGAGCCAGGCGGACATGCTCGACCGCATGGAGCTTGATGACGAGGCGGTGCTCGTCACGCACGTGGGCGGCGTTTACGGCGATCACGAAGCCAGCCGGGCGCGGTGGATTTCCGGGTTCGAGAGGTGTCCCGAACATGTTCGTCGGCGCCTGGTGCTGGAGAATGACGACATCCGCTTTTCTGCCGCGGACGTTCTGTGGATCCACGAGCGCACGGGTGTGCGGCTGGTGTTCGATTACCAGCATTTCTGGTGCCTCAACCCCGAGCGGGTGGACATGCGGAGCACGCTTGAGCGGTTCCTCGCCACGTGGCCGGACGGATGCCGCCCGAAGATCCACTTTTCCTCCCCGCGTACGGAACTGCGCGAGGTCAAGGTGAAACTCACCGCCAGGCAGCGGGACGCGGCGAGAAGCGGAACGCCTTCAGCCCCGAAGGGCGAGATGCTGAAAACACCCGTCAAGGCAGGCGCGCGTATCAAGACGGTGCTGAGGGCGCCGGTCTGGACCGGCCATTCCGACTTCACCAATCCGTTCGAGTTCGCCACCTTCATGCGGATGGCTCAAGGGTTGATCTTCGACGTCATGCTGGAAGGCAAGGCAAAGGACATCAGCCTGCTGCGCCTGAGGCCGGACTTGCTGCGCTTCGCGCCGGATGTCGCCGCCCGCTTCGGAATCACCGAAGACGATGCGGCCCGGCTTGCTGCCGACGAGGTGCGGCTGGAGGCCGGCGCTGCCCGGGATGAGAGCGCCGACGTCGACGAAGGGCTGCAGGACGCGGCTGCATAGGCGCCGCCGCCGCAGGGCCAGGGGGACGCTCCGCTGCCTGTGCGCCTTGCTGAACCTCTCTTGCGAGGCACGCGCCAACCGTCTTACTGCTCGCGCATGCGGTCACTTGCTTGTGTGCTTCTCCTCCTCGCGGCGTTCGCCTTTCCTGAACGGCTCGAGGCGCAGCAGAGAACGGTTCCCTACTGGGCCTCGACCCGGGTGAACGAAGTGAACATGCGCGTGGGGCCCAGTCCGGAGTTCCGGATCGCCTGGATCTACAAGCGCGTCGGCGTGCCACTGCGGGTCGTGCGCGTGCGCGAGGGGTGGCGCCTCGTCGAGGACAAGGACGGCGCGCGCGGCTGGGTGGCGGCGCGGCTGCTGACGGAGGAGCGTACCGTGATGGTCGTGCAGCCTGGCCTGACGCCGATGCGCGAAGAGCCGGACGCGGGTGCCCGTCTGCTGTGGCGGCTCGAACGCGACGTCATCGCGCGGCTCGAAACCTGCGCGGAGGGCTGGTGCCGCATCGCGATCGGCAAGCGCCGCGGCTGGGCTCCTGCCAATCACCTCTGGGGCATCTGACTTCAGCGCGCAGGGCCGCGCGCCATGGGCGCGCGGATCCGCAGCGGCTCCGACAATGCTAGCCTGCGGTTCGCCGCACGCTCGCCCCGTTCAGCGCCCCGCCGCTGCCCTGCATCACGAACGCGCCTGACGCGTCCGGCTGCGAACCGGTGTAGCAGGTTTCGCTTCCGCCCTGCGGAGTGAGGCACAATTGCTGTCCCGACTCCCGCCAGCGGCCACTCTCGGTCTGCGTGCCGTCGCGCGAGATTAGATACGAACCGTCAGCGTTCAGGCGCTTGGTCAGGCGCTGGTTGTCCGTGGTTGTCACCTCGTACACGCCGGCGCTGGCGGACGGAGCAGCGGGCGCCATCGCGCCGGTGGCCGGTGTGGTCGGTTGCGCCTGCTGCTCCTGTGCCGTGCGGTTGTTCTGCCCACAGGCCGCAAGAGCCAGAGTCATGCAGGCGAGCGCGGTTCGCTTCATCTCGGAATCTCCACGAATAAAGCTTCCAAGCGCCCCGCGCGGTGCGATGTTCCTGAAGGGCGCGTTCTTTTCCGCCTGTCAGCAGATCTCGATGGCGAGGGCCGTTGCCTCGCCGCCGCCGATGCACAGGCTGGCCACGCCGCGGCGCTTGTTCTGCTGTTTCAGGGCGTTGAGCAGAGTGACGACGATGCGGGTTCCGCTCGCGCCGATCGGGTGACCGAGCGCGGTCCCGCCGCCATTCACGTTCAGCCGGTCGTGCGGGATCGACAGGTCGCGCATGGCGAACATCGCGACGCAGGCGAACGCTTCATTGATTTCCCACAGATCGACATCGGCCACCTGCCACCCGGCGCGGTCCAGCACCTTGCGGATCGCCCCGATGGGCGCCGTGGTGAAGCGGGCTGGCTCCTGTGCATGCGCGGCCGTGGCCACGATGCGGGCAACCGGCGCCAGCCCCCTGGCACGGGCGACGCTCTCGCGGGTGAGAACGACGGCTGCCGCGCCGTCGGAAATCGACGAGGAGGTGGCGGCGGTGATCGTGCCGTCCTTGGCGAAGGCCGGCTTCAGCGACGGGATCTTGTCGGGCTTTCCGCGGCCCGGCTGCTCGTCGGTGGTGACGCGCGTCTCGCCGCCGCGGCCGGAGACGACCACCGGCACCACTTCGTCATCGAAGCGGCCCGTTTCTATTGCCGCGTTGGCACGGCGCAGCGACTCCACCGCATAGGCGTCCATGTCCTCGCGGCTCATCTGGTACTCGTTGGCCGTGTCCTGCGCGAATGTGCCCATGGCCCGGCCGGCCTCGTAGGCGTCCTCCAGCCCGTCGAGGAACATGTGGTCATAGGCGGTGTCGTGTCCGATGCGGGCGCCGGAGCGGTGCTTCTTCAGAAGGTAGGGCGCGTTGGTCATGCTCTCCATGCCACCGGCGACGATGACGTCCGCGCTGCCGGTGGCGAGCGCCTCGGCGCCCATGATGATGGTCTGCATGCCCGAACCGCACACCTTGTTGACGGTGCTGGCCTGGACGGAAACGGGCAGCCCCGCCTTGATCGCCGCCTGCCTTGCCGGCGCCTGTCCCAGGCCGGCCGGCAGGACGCAGCCCATGTAGATCCGGTCGATCGTGTCTCCGGCCACGCCCGCCCGGTCCACGGCCGCGCGCACGGCGGTTGCGCCGAGATCCGTGGCGGACGCATCGGCCAGCACGCCCTGCATCCCGCCCATCGGCGTGCGCGCATAGGACAGGAGAACCACAGGATCGGACGGACTGAAGGACGGCATGAACGGGAACCTTTCGGTGGCAGCGGAGGCTGGTAAATCAGTGGCGGGTAGCTAATGTCCCCGGCAGATGTTGACAATGCGGAGGTGCAGCGGATGAGCGGAGAGGCGGCGAGAATGCAGCATGTGCTTGAGCGGCAGCGCGGCGCTTTCGTGGCCTCGCGCCCCGAACGGCTCGCCGTGCGGCGCAACCGCATCGAGCGGGCCGTGCGGCTGCTGAAGGACCATGCCGAGGCGCTCTGCGCGGCCATGGCCGAGGACTTCGGCAGCCGGTCGCAGCGTCAGTCCATGATGACGGACATCGCCGGCACGGTGCGGTTCGGCAAGTATTGTCTGAAGCATCTGGAGGGCTGGGCCAAGCCGAGCCGGCGCAGCCTCGACTTCCCCCTGCCGCTTCTCGGTGCCCGTGCCGAGGTGCGCTACGAACCCAAGGGGGTGGTGGGCATTCTGAGCCCCTGGAACTTTCCGGTGAACCTGTCCTTCGGTCCGCTCATGCAGGTTCTTGCCGCGGGCAACCGGGCGATGCTCAAGCCGTCGGAGTTCACCGAGCGGACATCCGAACTGCTCAGGCAGCTTGTCGAGCGCACCTTTGCCGAGGAGGAAGTGGCGGTCATCACCGGCGGCCCAGACGTCGCGCAGGCGTTCTCGGAACTGCCGTTCGACCATCTGGTGTTCACCGGCTCGACCCAGACCGGACGCAAGGTGATGGAGGCAGCCGCCCGCAATCTCGTCCCCGTGACGCTGGAACTCGGCGGCAAGTCGCCGGTCGTCGTCGGCCGTTCCGCCGACCTTGCCAAGGCGGGCGAGCGCATCGCGCTGGGCAAGATGATGAACGCGGGGCAGATCTGCCTGGCACCCGACTATCTGCTGGTGCACGAGAGCCAGGAGGACGCGATGGTCGCCGCCGTCGAGCTTGGTGCCCGCACGCTTTACCCGACGGTGCTCGCCAATGATGATTATGCGAGCATCGTCACCGACCGGCATCATCAGCGTCTGCAGGACCTGGTGGAAGACGCCCGCGACAAGGGAGCGGAGGTAGTCGTCGTCAACCCTGCCGACGAGGACTTTGCCAACAGCAACGCGCGCAAGATGCCGCTCACAATCCTGCGCAAGGTCACCGATGACATGCGCGCCATGCAGGAGGAGATCTTCGGTCCGGTGCTGCCGGTGAAAACCTATTCCCGGACCGAAGAGGCGATCGACCACATCAACGCCAACGACCGGCCGCTTGGGCTGTACTATTTCGGCAACGACCGCGCCGAGCAGGAGGTGGTGCTGGGCCGCACCGCATCGGGCGGCGTCACCACCAACGACGTGCTGTTCCACGTGTCGATGGACGATCTTCCGTTCGGCGGCACGGGCGCGTCGGGGATCGGATCCTATCATGGGCCGGAAGGGTTCCGCGAGTTCAGTCACGCCCGCAGCATCTATCATCAGGCGCGGGTGGACGTGGCCAAGCTGGCCGGGTTCAAGCCGCCGTACGGTCCGGCGACCGACCGGACGGTGCGCATGACGATGAAGTAGGGGTTCGGCCGGGACAAAGGGGGAACGGGCGGCGCTGGCAGCGGCCTTGCGCTCCGTCGGTCTGCGGCGTAGATGCCAGCAGCACATCCAGCCGAACCGGAATCGCTCGTGGTCGACCTGTCGCAGTATCTGCCCATTCTGATCTTCCTGGTGATCGCGCTGGGCCTTTCCACGCTGTTCGTCTTTCTGCCGATGGCGACGGCGAGGCTGACGGGGGTGTACAATCCCACCGCCGAGAAGCTGAGCGAGTATGAATGCGGCTTCCCCGCGTTCGAGGATGCGCGCAGCCAGTTCGACGTCAAGTTCTATCTCGTGGCGATCAGCTTCATCATCTTTGACCTCGAGGCGGCATTCCTGTTTCCCTGGGCGGTCAGCCTCGGCGTGACTGGGTGGGTCGGCTGGACCGGCATGATGATCTTCCTCGGCATCCTCGCCATCGGGCTCGCTTACGAGTGGAAGATCGGCGCACTGGACTGGGACTGACATGGACACGACATCGACAATCAGTCCGGCTGGCCGCGACGGCCGGGTCAGCCCTGAACGCCTGCCGACCGCGCAGGGCGGGGAGGTCCGCCTGCCGGATCAGGACTACTTCAACGCGCTCGCCACGGAAGTCGACAACAAGGGATTCCTCGTCACCTCGACGGAGGACCTGTTCCAGTGGGCCCGGACCGGGAGCCTGTGGTGGATGACTTTCGGCCTCGCCTGCTGCGCCGTGGAGATGATCCACGTCAACATGCCGCGCTACGACATGGAGCGGTTCGGCGTCGCGCCGCGCGCGTCTCCGCGGCAGTCGGACGTGATCATCGTCGCCGGCACGCTGTGCAACAAGATGGCTCCGGCGTTTCGGCGCGTCTATGACCAGATGTCGGATCCCAAGTACGTGATCTCGATGGGCAGCTGCGCGAACGGCGGCGGCTACTACCACTACAGCTATTCGGTGGTGCGCGGCTGCGACAGGATCGTGCCTGTCGACATCTATGTCCCCGGCTGCCCGCCGAGTGCGGAAGCGTTGCTGTACGGCGTCATGCAGCTGCAGCGGAAGATCCGGCGCGCAGGAACGATCGAGCGATGAGCGCGGTGCTGCATTCCGCCCCCCGGGTCCGGACTTCGGCCGAGGCTCTGGCCGAACTTGCCGACAGCGTGGCGGCGCACGTGCTCTCGACCCGGTTCGCGCATGGCGAGATGGTGCTGGAGGTGCGGCGCGAGAGCATCGCCGACGTGCTGAGGGTGCTGCGCGACCGGCACGAGTTCCAGCAGCTCATGGAGATCGCCGGAGTCGACTTCCCCTCGCGCCGCGAACGGTTCGAGGTCGTCTACATGCTCCTCTCCGTCACGCGCAACCAGCGGGTGCTGGTGAAGCTGCGCACGGACGAGGTCACGCCGGTTCCCACCGTCACGACCCTGTGGCCGAATGCCGGCTGGCTCGAGCGCGAGGTCTTCGACCTTTTCGGGGTCGTGTTCGCCGGCAATCCGGATCTTCGCCGCATCCTGACCGACTACGGCTTCGAAGGGCATCCGTTTCGCAAGGATTTCCCGCTGACCGGCTACATCGAGCTGCGCTACTCCGAGGACGAGAAGCGGGTTGTCTATGAGCCTGTCCGCCTGACTCAGGACCTGCGCACGTTCGACTTCCTGTCGCCGTGGGAAGGCGCGGACTATCCGCTGCCCGGTGACGAGAAGGCGACCCACCCGCCGGTCGCAGAGCCCAAGACCACCGAACAGGCCGGACAGACCGGCGCCGGCCGTCAGGCCGACAGCAAGGCCGCCGAGCCGGTCGCACCCGCAGGGTTCGCACCTTCGAGCAGCACGCTGGGGAGCGGGCAGCCCGTTCCCACTGAAACCAAGGTCGACGAGCCGTCGTCGCCCGATCCGACCGAAGACAGGCCGTCGCGTCCCGCTCGCGCGGGCAGCACCGCCGGAACCGCTCCGGCCACGAAGCCGGATGTGTCGGGAGCGCACGGCAAGGAACAGGGCGAGGGCGCGTAGATGAGCGGGCTGCAGGCGGAGCAGTCGCCCACGACGGGCGATGGCGTCATCAACAACTACACCATCAATTTCGGGCCGCAGCACCCCGCAGCCCATGGCGTGCTGCGGCTGGTGATGGAGCTGGATGGCGAAGTGATCGAACGTGTCGATCCGCATGTCGGCCTGCTCCATCGAGGAACCGAAAAGCTCATCGAGACGAAGACCTATCTGCAGGCGCTGCCCTATTTCGACCGTCTCGACTACTGCAGCCCGATGTGCATGGAGCACAGCTGGGTGCTGGCCATCGAGAAGCTGCTGAACATCGAAGTGCCGCTCCGCGCACAGTATCTGCGGGTGCTGTTCGCCGAACTGACGCGCATCATGAACCACATGCTCAACATCGGCAGTCACGTCATGGACGTCGGGGCGATGACGCCGAACCTGTGGGTGTTCGAGCTGCGCGAAGACACCATGAACTTCTACGAGCGCGCCAGCGGAGCGCGGATGCACGCGGCCTATTTCCGGCCGGGCGGCGTGCATCAGGACGTGCCGGAAAAGCTGCTCGTCGACATCGGGGAGTGGGTCGAGACGCGGCTGCCGCAGCTGTTCGGGGATGCGATGAGTCTCGTCATGGACAACCGCATCTTCAAGCAGCGCAATGTCGACATCGCGAAGGTCAGCAAGGACGATGCGCTCGCCTGGGGCTTTTCCGGGCCGATGATCCGGGCCGCGGGCATTCCGTGGGATCTGCGCAAGAGCCAGCCCTACGACGTGTATGACCGGATGGAGTTCGACGTGCCGGTCGGCACCAACTCGGACTGCTACGACCGCTTCATGGTGCGGGTGAAGGAAGTGTACGAGAGTGCGCGCATCATCAAGCAGTGTCTGGCGGAAATGCCGGCGGGACCGGTTGCCAGCGAAGACCGCAAGGTGGTGCCGCCCCGGCGCGGCGAGATGAAGCAGTCGATGGAGGCGCTGATCCACCACTTCAAGCTCTACACCGAAGGGTTCCATGTGCCAGCCGGCGAAGTCTACGTCGCGACGGAAAGTCCCAAGGGCGAGTTCGGCGTCTATCTCGTGAGTGACGGGAGCAACAAGCCGTATCGCTGCAAGATCAGGCCGACCGCCTTCAGCCATCTTCAGGCGATGGACTTCATGTGCCGCGGGCACATGCTGGCCGATGCCACGGCGATCCTCGGGGCGATCGACGTGGTGTTCGGGGAGTGCGACCGGTGATCCTGAGAGAGGGTTTGATCGTGCTCGGCGCCTTTGCGCTGTTTGCGTCCGGCATCGCCGCCTATCTGGCCGTGTTCCATGGCGAGGCCACGGTGAAGGACGTCCTGTCCACTGCTGTTGCGGCGCTGCTCGGCTTCTACGCGGGACGCCATCTTGAGCGGAGGCTCGCGCGTGGCTGATCGTTCCCCGGCACCCGACACTCCCGAACTGCGCCAGCGCTGGGGCGGGTTCGCGTTCACGCCTGCCAACAAGGCCGAAGCCGACCGCGCCATCGCCCGCTATCCGCAAGGGCGGCAGCGGTCGGCCATCATGCCGCTGCTCTTCATCGCCCAGCGTCAGGTCGGGGAGGAACTGGGCACAGCCGGCTGGCTCCCGTTGCCGGTGATCGAATACGTGGCCCGCTATCTCGACATGCCGGTGGTGCGCGCGCTCGAGGTCGCGACCTTCTATTTCATGTACAACCTTCAGCCCATGGGGCGCCATCACGTCCAGGTGTGCGGCACGACGCCGTGCATGCTGCGCGGCTCGGACGCCCTGTTCGAGACCTGCTACAGGCGCGGGATGAAGAAAGGGCAGGTGTCCGCGGACGGGCTCTGGTCGCTCACCGAGGTCGAGTGCATGGGCAACTGCGCCACCGCACCCATGGCGCAGATCGATGACGACAACTACGAGGATCTGACTCCAGAGCGGCTCGACGCCATCCTTGACGCGCTTGCCGCCGGACAGAGGCCGAAAACCGGCACGCAGGAACCCGGACGTCACACCAGCGAGCCAGCTGGCGGTCCCACGACGCTGACTGCGATGGTCGATGCCAACCACGACTACCGGAGCGAGTGGTGATGGACGCATCCGTCCTCCTGCTCGTGGTGGCGCTGATCGCGGTGGTGATCGCGTGGAAGCTGTTCAAGGGCGTTGCAAAGACGGTCGCTCTCGTCGCGATCCTGGCTCTGGCCGCCCTTGTCGTGTTCGGAAGGATGCTGTGATGCTCCACGACAAGGACCGCATCTTCACCAATCTCTACGGCTACCAGGACTGGCGCCTTCCCGCCGCGAGGATGCGGGGCGACTGGGACGACACCAAGGCGCTGCTCGCCCGCGGGCCGGACGCGATCATCGACGAGATCAAGGCCAGCGGTCTGCGGGGGCGGGGCGGGGCCGGGTTTCCGACCGGGATGAAGTGGTCGTTTATGCCCAAGGAGTCGAAAGACGGGCGGCCCAGCTTTCTCGTCGTCAACGCCGACGAGTCCGAGCCGGGAAGTTGCAAGGACCGGGAGATCATCCGGCACGACCCGCACAAGCTGCTGGAAGGCGCGCTTGTCGCCGGCTTCGCCATGCGTGCGCGAGCAGCCTACATCTACATCCGCGGCGAGTACATCCGGGAAGCCGAAACCCTGCAGGCCGCCATCGACGAGGCCTACGCCGCCGGGCTGATCGGCAAGGATGCCTGCGGATCGGACTACGCCTTCGACATCTTCATGCACCGCGGCGGGGGCGCCTACATCTGCGGCGAAGAAACCGCCATGATCGAAAGCCTTGAGGGGAAGAAGGGCCAGCCGCGCCTCAAGCCGCCTTTCCCGGCCGGCGCCGGGCTTTATGGTTGCCCCACGACCGTCAACAACGTGGAAAGCATCGCGGTCGCCCCGACCATCCTGCGGCGCGGCGCGGCTTGGTTCGCCTCGTTCGGGCGCGATAACAATAAGGGCACGAAGCTGTTCCAGATCAGCGGCCATGTCGAGCGGCCCTGCGTCGTGGAGGAGGCGATGAGCATCCCGTTCCGCGAGCTGATCGAGAAGCATTGCGGCGGCATCCGCGGCGGCTGGAACAATCTGCTGGCGGTGATCCCCGGCGGGTCGTCGGTCCCACTGGTGCCCGCCGAGCAGATCATCGACGCGCCGATGGACTTCGACGGCATGAAGGAGCTTGGCTCCGGGCTGGGCACGGCCGGCATCATCGTCATGGACAAGTCGACCGACATCGTGCGCGCAATCGCCCGCCTGTCCTATTTCTACAAGCACGAGTCCTGCGGCCAGTGCACCCCCTGCCGCGAAGGCACCGGGTGGATGTGGCGGGTGATGGAGCGGCTGCGCGAAGGCGATGCGGCCATCGACGAGATCGACATGCTGCAACAGGTCACGAAGCAGGTCGAAGGCCACACGATCTGCGCGCTGGGCGATGCGGCCGCATGGCCGATCCAGGGGCTGATCCGCCACTTCCGCCCGGAACTCGAGCGGCGTATCGTCGAGCGGCAACGCACCTATGCGGAGGCGGCGGAATGAGATTTGCAATTTGCCTGGCGCTGTCGGTACTGGCGGCGAGTGGACTGTCCGCTCAGATGCCCCGAAAGGAATTGGATGTCGCGAAACAGCGCGCCGCGATCGAGGCATGGACCGCCTGCATTGCCGACGAGAACCGGGAGAGCGTAGCCCGGACACTGGCGCGGGATTTCACGTCGGCCGAATATCAACGCGAAATGACGAAGTTGGCCCAAACCCGCGGGTCCGGGCGTTGCTTCAACGCCATGCCAGCGAAATATCGCCGCATTGAGCTTGGCGGACTGCCCTTCGCCGGTGGCCTGGCCGAGCGTCTGCTGGAGACGCATCCCGATCCGCTGGTGCTGCGGCTGTCGCGCGCCGTCGCCGGCAAGGCGCCCGCAACCTATTCGTACACCGATGCCGTCGCCATGTGCGCCGTACGGGGCGCTCCGCACGTCGTCGCCGCGCTCTTTGAAACGCCGATCAACTCACCGGAAGAAGTCCATGCGCTTGCCGACGTGAAGCCGGTTTTCGACATCTGCGCGCGCCAAGGTGGGCGGCCCGTGGAGGCGTCGGCTATGGGCATGCGCTCGATGCTCGCAACCGCGTCTTTCCGCCTTCTGCAGGCGCAGGAAAGCTGACATGCCAACAGTCACCGTAGACGGCCAGCAGGTCGACGTGCCCGATGGCGCCACCGTGCTGCAAGCGTGTGAACTTGCCGGCAAGGAGATCCCCCGCTTTTGCTATCACGAGCGGCTGAGCATCGCGGGCAATTGCCGGATGTGCCTCGTCGAGGTGAAGCCGGGTCCGCCCAAGCCGCAGGCCAGCTGCGCTCTGCCTGCGACCGAGGGGCAGGAGATCCGCACCGACAGCCTGATGGTGAAGACCGCGCGCGAAGGGGTGATGGAGTTCCTGCTCATCAACCATCCGCTCGACTGCCCGATCTGCGATCAGGGAGGCGAGTGCGATCTTCAGGACCAGGCCATGTTCTATGGTCGCGGCGCATCGCGGTACCATGAGAACAAGCGGGCGGTGTCCGAGAAGTACATGGGTCCGCTGATCAAGACGGTCATGACCCGCTGCATCCACTGCACACGGTGCGTGCGGTTCTCCGAAGAGATCGCGGGCGTGGACGAAATCGGCGCGGTGGGCCGGGGCGAGAGCATGGAGATCACCACCTATCTCGAACAGGCGGTCCGGCACGAGATGTCGGCCAATGTCATCGACCTGTGTCCCGTCGGCGCCCTGACCAGCCGGCCCTACGCTTTCGAGGCGCGGCCCTGGGAGCTGCGCAAGACGCTGTCCATCGACGTGTCGGATGCCGTGGGCGCGAACATCCGCCTCGACAGCCGCGGGCGCGAGGTCATGCGGGCGCTGCCGCGCGTGAACGACGAGGTCAACGAGGAGTGGCTGTCGGACAAGGGGCGTTATCAGGTCGATGGGCTGATGCACCGCCGCCTCGACCGGGTGTGGGTGCGCAAGGAAGGACGGCTTCAGCCCGCAAGCTGGGAGCAGGCGTTCGCCGCCATCGCGGCGGCCGATCCGCGTGGCAGCATCGCCGCCGTTGCGGGCGATCTGGTCGACTGCGAGACGATGTTTGCGGCGCGCCGTCTCCTACGGGCTCTGGGGTCGGACTTGCTGGAAGGGCGGCAGACCGGCCTTGTCTACGACACGTCCAGCCTTGCCGCAGTCGCGTTCAACTCGAGCCTTTCCGGAATCGAGCACGCCGACGCCATTCTCATCGTCGGCAGTCACGTGCGCTGGGAGGCGCCGCTGGTCCAGAGCCGTCTGCGCAAGGCCTGGAAGCGCGGGGCGCGCATCTTCATCATCGGGCCACACTGGGATACGACCTACCCGGCCGAGTTTCTCGGAGAGGACGCGGCCGTTCTGCACGATCTGCCGGACGCGGTGGGCGATGTCTTCACCGCGGCGCAGCGGCCGGCAATCATCGTCGGGGCAGCCGGGCTGGCGAAGGGAGCTCTGCACCCGGCTCTGGCGCTGGCACAGGACTGGACCCTCGTGCGGGACGGCTGGAACGGCTTCAACGTCCTGCACATGGCCGCGAGCCGGATGGGCGGACTGCTGCTCGGCTTCGCGCAGGCCGGGGGGATCCGCGCCGTGGCCGAGGAACGGCCGCGGGTGCTGCTTTCGCTTGGCGCCGACGAGATGGATTACAAGCCCTTTGCCGGGAGCCTCAAGGTGTATGTCGGCCATCACGGAGATCGGGGCGCGCACGCCGCCGACATCATCCTTCCGGCGGCCTCCTATGCGGAGAAGGACGGCACGTTCGTCAACACGGAAGGGCGGGTGCAGACTGCCGAGGCGGCCGTGTTCCCTCCCGGTGACGCACGTGCCGACTGGACGATAATGCGCGCGCTTGCGGATGTGCTTGGCGTCGACGTCGGCTTCGACAGCTTTGCCGAACTGAGGGAGGCGATGATTGCCGAAGTGCCGGCTCTGTCGTCGCCCGGTCTGATCGATCTGGGCGAACTGCCGCGCGGGGACGGCAGCGCGCGCGCAGCCGGCGTCATCTCCTATCCCATCGCCGATTTCTACCTCACCAACGCGATCTGCCGTGCCAGCCCGACGATGCAGCGGTGCTCGGCGGAATTGCTCGGCAACGCAGACATGCTGGAGGCTGCCGAGTGAGCGGAGAGCGGCAGGGTTTCGGCCTCGCGTTCACGGAGCGCGGGCGCGTCAGCCGTGGGCGCGGCATAATGAAGGCGGGTGATCGTGACTGAGTTCTTCGTCAGTTTGGGCATGGCCTACGGTGCCGCGTGGTTCCTGGCGACCGTTCTGGGTATTCTGCTGATCGCCCTTCCGCTCATGCTGGCGGTGGCGATGGTCATCTATGTCGACCGCAAGGTCTGGGCGGCCGTCGCGCTGCGGCGCGGACCGAATGTGGTGGGGCCGTTCGGGCTGCTGCAGAGCTTTGCCGACGGGCTCAAGGTTTTCCTTCAGGAGACCATCGTCCCCAGCGCCGCCAACCGCGGCCTATTTCTCATCGCCCCGATCATCACCTTCACCGTCGCGTTGCTCGGCTGGGCGGTGGTGCCGTTCGGACCCGAGGCGGTTCTGGCCGACATCAATGTCGGTCTGCTCTACATCCTCGCGGTGTCGTCGCTCGGCGTCTACGGCGTGGTGATCGCGGGCTGGGCGTCGAACTCAAAATACCCGTTCTTCTCGGCTCTGCGGGCCGCCGCGCAGATGATCAGCTACGAGGTGTCGATCGGCTTCATCATCGTGTGCGTCATCCTGTGGGCAGGGACGTTCAACATGAACGGCATCATCGCCGCGCAGCAGGGGCACGGCCTTGGCGTCATCAACGCCTTTGTCGTCAATCCGCTGCTGTTTCCCCTCTTTGTGATGTTCCTGATCTCCGCTCTGGCGGAAACGGCGCGGGCGCCTTTCGACCTCACGGAAGCGGAGAGCGAATTGGTCGCCGGCTACCAGACCGAATACAGCTCCATGAGCTTCGCCCTGTTCTGGCTGGGCGAGTATGCCAACGTGCTCCTCATGTGCGCGTTGCTGGCGATCCTGTTCTTCGGCGGGTGGCTGCCGCCGGTGGACTGGGCGCCGCTCTACCTCGTCCCCGGATGGATCTGGCTGTTCGCCAAGATCTTTTTCTTCTTCTTCGTCTTCAGCCTCATCAAGGCCACGGTTCCGCGGTTCCGCTACGACCAGCTGATGCGTCTGGGCTGGAAGGTGTTCCTGCCTCTGTCGCTGTTCTTCATCGTTATCAACTCCGGCTGGCTCATGGCGACCGGACATTTCGGAGCGGGTTCATGAACGCGGCTCAGCTGATCAAGTCGTTCACGCTGTGGGAATTCCTCAAGGCCCACGCGCTGACGCTGCGCTACCTGTTCAAGCCGAAGGCGACGATCAACTATCCTTACGAGAAGAACCCGATCTCGCCCCGTTTCCGCGGCGAGCATGCGCTGCGGCGCTATCCCAATGGCGAGGAGCGCTGCATTGCCTGCAAGCTCTGCGAGGCGGTGTGTCCGGCCCAGGCGATCACCATCGAGAGCGAGCCCCGCGCGGACGGCAGCCGGCGCACGACGCGCTACGACATCGACATGACCAAGTGCATCTATTGCGGGTTCTGTCAGGAGGCCTGCCCGGTCGACGCGATCGTGGAGGGGCCGAATTATGAATACGCGACGGAGACGCGCGAGGAGCTGCTTTACGACAAGGCCAAGCTGCTGGCGAACGGGGACAAGTGGGAACGCGCGCTCGCGGCCAACCTTGAAGCCGACGCCGGCTATCGCTAGGGGCGGCAGCAACACGACCGCGCACGAGTCACGAGCGGAGCGCCGGTGCGATCCGCCGGTGTCCAAACGGCCACGGGACTGTCTTAGGGGAGCAAAGCCCGGCCACGGCATGGGGCGACGAACAGCATGATCCAGCTCTTTGCCTTCTACATGTTCGCGACCATCGTCATCCTCGCTGCGGTGATGGTGATCCTCGCGCGCAACCCCGTTCATTCCGTCCTCTGGCTGATCCTCGCCTTCTTCAACGCAGCCGGTCTGATGGTGTTGGTCGGTGCCGAATTCGTCGCCGTGCTGCTCGTCATCGTCTATGTCGGCGCCGTTGCGGTGCTGTTCCTGTTCGTCGTCATGATGCTGGACATCGATGTGGCGAGCATGCGGGCCGGGTTCGTGCGCAACGCCCCGCTGGGTTTCGCCGTCGCGCTGGTGCTGCTGGCCGAAATGGTGCTCGGCTTCGGCGCCTACCGTGCAGGAGGGTTGGCGCTCGGCACGCCGGCCGCGCCCTCGCAGGCGCTGCCGGGGCTCAGCAACATCCAGAACGTGGGGGCGCTGCTCTACACGCGGTATGTGTTCCTGTTCGAGATGGCCGGTCTCATCCTTCTCGTGGCAATGATCGGGGCGATCGTGCTGACGCACCGCGACCGCCGCGGATCGGCTGCGCGGCAGGACATCGCGCGGCAGATCGGGCGCAAGCCGGTCGATGCCACAGTGATGACCAGGCCCAAGGTGGGAGAGGGGGTCGAGCTGTGATCGGACCTCGTTCGAAGACGGATTTTCTCCGCTGGGCGAGGAGATGCGTGTCGTGATCGGCATCGAACACTACGTCGTGGTCAGCGCCATCCTGTTCGTCCTCGGCGTCCTCGGCATCTTCCTGAACCGCAAGAACGTCATCGTCATCCTGATGGCGATCGAGCTCATCCTGCTCGCCGTGAACATCAATCTGGTCGGCTTCAGCGCGTTTCTCGGCGATCTCACCGGGCAGATCTTCGCCATGTTCGTGCTGACCGTGGCGGCAGCGGAAGCGGCGATCGGGCTGGCGATCCTCGTGATCTACTATCGCGGTCGCGGGACGATCGCGATCGACGATGTCGACAGGCTGAAGGACTGAGGCCGCGGTGCAACCCATCACCATCATCGTGTTCCTGCCGTTGCTGGCGGCGCTGGCGGCCGGCATCGTCAACAAGGCGGCGCCGCCGGTCTTTGCCAAGGCGGTGACGACCGGCGCTCTGCTCGTTGCGTGTGCCCTGTCCTGGCCGATCTTCCTCGGCTTCCTGACGGGCGAGGCGTCTCCGGCTCTCGTGCCGGTCGCGCCCTGGGTCCAGTCGGGGACGCTGGTGTTCGACTGGGCGTTGCGGGTGGACACGCTGACGGCGGTCATGCTGGTCGTCATCACGAGCGTGTCTGCGCTCGTGCACATTTATTCCTGGGGCTACATGGCCGAGGATCCGGACCAGCCGCGCTTCTTCGCCTACCTCAGCCTGTTCACCTTCGCCATGCTCATGCTGGTGACGGCGGACAACCTCGTGCAGATGTTCTTCGGCTGGGAGGGGGTGGGGCTGGCCTCTTACCTGCTCATCGGTTTCTGGTACCGCAAGCCGAGCGCGAATGCGGCGGCGATCAAGGCGTTCGTGGTCAATCGCGTCGGCGATCTCGGGTTCATGCTGGGGATCTTCGGCACGTTTCTGGTGTTCGGCACCACCTCCATCGGCCAGATCCTCGACGCCGCGCCGGCGATGAGCGGGGCGACCATCACCTTCCTCGGCATGCGTCTGCAGACGATGGACGTCTTGTGCATCCTGCTGTTCATCGGCGCGATGGGCAAGTCGGCGCAGCTGGGGCTGCACACCTGGTTGCCCGACGCGATGGAAGGCCCGACGCCGGTGTCGGCGCTGATCCATGCCGCCACCATGGTGACGGCCGGGGTGTTCATGGTGTGCCGCCTGTCGCCCATGTTCGAGACGGCACCGGTCGCGCTTGCGCTCGTCACCTTCATCGGTGCCGCCACTTGTCTCTTCGCCGCTACGGTCGGTACGACCCAGTGGGACATCAAGCGGGTGATTGCCTATTCGACCTGTTCCCAGCTCGGTTACATGTTCTTTGCCGCTGGCGTCGGCGCCTACGGGGCGGCCATGTTCCACCTGTTCACCCATGCCTTCTTCAAGGCCCTGCTGTTTCTCGGCGCGGGCAGCGTCATCCACGCGATGCATCACGAGCAGGACATGCGCTATTACGGCGCCCTCCGGCGCGATATTCCGGTCACGTTCTGGGCGATGCTGATCGGCACGCTGGCGATCACAGGCGTCGGCATCTACGGCATCGGCGGCTTTGCGGGCTTCCATTCCAAGGACGCGATCCTCGAGGTGGCGTTTGCCCGCGGCAGCGAGATGGGGCGTTTCGCGTTCTGGGTCGGTGCGTTCGCGGCCTTCCTCACAAGCTTCTACAGCTGGCGCCTGATGTTCCTGACGTTCTTCGGGCGGCCGCGGTGGGCCGACAGCCCGCACATCGCTCACGCGGCGCATGACGATGCTCACCATGGTGGTGCCGACAATCCGCCGAGCCAGGAAGACGCGCAGCCCAAGGGGCCGCATGCCGTCCCTTCACCCAATTACGAGGCCGGCACCGGCGGCTACCATCCGCACGAAAGCCCGGCCTCGATGCTCCTTCCTCTGGGGGTGCTGATGGTCGGCGCGGTGGCGGCGGGGTTCGTCTTCTCCGGCGCCTTCCTCGACCGCGAGGAGTTCTGGGGCGGCTCCATCTTCTACAACGCGCCGCTCATGCATGCGATGCACGAGGTGCCCCTGCTGGTGAAGCTGGCGGCGACGATCGCCATGCTGGCGGGGCTGGCACTGGCCTGGCAGGCATACCTCCGGGATACGCGCCTGCCCGGACAGGCGGCCGAGCAGCTCGGCCCGATCTACCGCTTCGTGTACCGCAAATGGTACTTCGACGAAATTTACAACGCCGTGTTCGTGCGCCCGGCCTTCTGGCTCGGCCGGCTGTTCTGGCGGCGCGGGGATGTCGGCCTGGTCGACCGCTTCGGGCCTGATGGCGCGGCTTGGGTGGTGCGGCGCGGAAGCCGCGCGGTCCGTCACCTGCAGAACGGCCAGCTGGCAAACTACGCCTTTGTCATGCTGCTCGGCGTGGTCGCGGCGGTGAGCTGGGTGCTTGTGCGATGACCGGTTATCCCTTGCTCTCGCTCCTCATGCTCGTGCCGCTGGTCGCAGGGCTGGCGTGCCTGTTCCTGCAGGCTGCGGCGGCTCGCCAGCTGGCGCTGGGGGCGACGCTGGTGAACCTTGCCGGCGGCGTGCTCCTGTGGAGGCTTTACGAGGTCGGCGGGCCGCAGTGGCAGTTCCAGGAATACGCGCCGCTGTTCTCCGGTTTTGCCTGGGCGCTCGGGATCGACGGCATCGCGCTCATGCTGATCCTTCTCAGCGTCTTCCTCATGCCGCTGTGCATTCTGGCGAGCTGGCGCGCGATCGACACGCGCGTGGGCGAGTATATGGCCGCCTTCCTGTTCATGGAAACGCTCATGATCGGGGTGTTCGCGGCACAGGACCTGATCCTGTTCTACGTGTTCTTCGAAGCCGGGCTGATTCCGATGTATCTGATCATCGGGATCTGGGGCGGCGACAACCGCATCTACGCAAGCTACAAGTTCTTCCTCTACACGCTGCTCGGATCCGTCCTGATGCTCATCGCCATGCTGTGGATGATCACCACGGCCGGCACGTCCTACATCCCGGACCTGATGCAGACGGACTTCCCTGCCGGCGCGCAGACATGGCTGTGGCTGGCGTTCTTCGCCAGCTTCGCCGTCAAGATGCCGATGTGGCCAGTTCACACCTGGCTGCCCGACGCGCACGTGCAGGCGCCGACTGCGGGATCGGTGATCCTTGCAGGCGTTCTGCTCAAGATGGGCGGGTACGGCTTCATCCGCTTCAGCCTGCCGATGTTCCCAGAGGCGAGCGCGCAGTTCACCTGGCTGATCCTCGGCCTGTCAATGGCGGCGGTCGTCATCACCAGCTTGATCGCGCTGGTCCAGGAGGACATGAAGAAGCTGATCGCCTACTCCTCGGTCGCGCACATGGCGATCGTCACGGCCGGACTGTTCGCCTTCAACGTCCAGGGACTCGAGGGCGCCATGATCATGATGCTCTCGCATGGTCTGGTGTCGGGCGCGCTGTTCCTGTGCGTGGGCGTGATCTATGACCGTCTGCATACGCGGGAAATCGCGCGCTATGGCGGCCTTGCCGACACAATGCCGCGCTACGCCGTGTTCTTCCTGTTCTTCACCATGGCGGCGATCGGGCTGCCCGGCACAAGCGGTTTCGTGGCCGAATTCCTGAGCCTGGCGGGGGTGTACCAGATTTCCAGCTGGGCTGCCCTTGTCCTGACGACGGGCATCATTCTTGGTGCGGGCTACATGCTCTACCTCTACGCCCGCATTGCCTATGGCGGTCACAGGACGCCGGAAGCCGCACGTATGCCCGATCTGACGGCGCGCGAGTGGACGCTTCTCACACCGATTGCGGCAGCCGTGCTGTGGATGGGCGTCTATCCCGAACCCTTTCTCGCCCCGATGCGCAACGACATCGCCGCTCTCGAGGCAAGACTTGCCCGTGCGGCACCTGCCGGAGATGCCCTACCGGTGATCGGAGAGCCGCGCGAGCTTCCGGCGAACGCGATTGCTCACCGTGCGGCGACCGGTGAAGGGCACCACTGATGAACTTTGCAACCTCGTTGATGCTGATCGGCGCCGAACTCGGCCTGTGTCTGGTCGCTCTCGTGCTGCTGCTGCTCTCGGCATGGTTGCCGCGAGCGGCCGCACGTGTGCTCACGATTGCGGCGGCGTCCGCGCTTGCCGGTGCGTCGATCTACACCCTCGCGCTGCTGCTGAACGGCACGGCGGGTCCGGACGCGAATGCTTTCGGCGCGCTGCTGCGGCTCGACGCCTTCTCCGCCGTCGCCAAGCTGCTGATCTACCTGAGCACCTTCGCCTGCCTCGTCGTCACGCCGAGCTTCTTCGAGCGGCGCGGACAGTATCGTGGCGAGTATCCCGTCCTGCTGCTGTTCAACGCCGTGGGCATGAGCCTGCTGGTTTCGGCCACGGACCTCATGACGCTATACATCGGGCTCGAGCTGTCCAGCCTTTCGTCCTACATCCTCGCAAGCTTCGCCCGCAGTGACATGCGGTCTGCCGAAGCGGGCCTGAAGTACTTCATCCTCGGCGGCCTTGCGAGCGGCATTCTGCTTTACGGGATGAGCCTCGTGTACGGATTCGCCGGCAGCACGAACTTTGATGCAATCCGCACTGCCCTAGCCGGCGAGCTTGGCACCGGCGCGCTCTTCGGGATCGTGCTCGTCTTTGCCGGGCTGGCGTTCAAGATCTCGGCCGTCCCATTCCACATGTGGACGCCCGACGTGTATGACGGCGCGCCGACGCCGGTGACGACCTTCTTCGCCGGTGCGCCGAAGATCGCCGCTGTCGCCATCCTGACGCGGCTGTCCTTCAGCGCCTTCGGGGAGCAGTTCGCCGCCTGGCAGCAGATTGTCGCCTTTGTCGCGCTGGCCTCCATCGTCGTCGGCGCCCTGGGCGCGATCGGGCAGGAAAACCTCAAGCGGGTGCTCGCCTACAGCTCGATCAACAATGTCGGCTTTCTGCTGATCGGGCTGGCGACAGGAACGGCCGCCGGGGTCAGCGCCATGCTCATCTACCTGGCGATCTATGCGGTCATGACCCTGGGCAGCTTCGTCGCGCTGCTCATGCTGCACGACGCTGACGGGGTGCCGATGGAGACGTTCGGCAGCATCGCCGGCCTCGCCCAGCGCAAGCCGGCGCTCGCCTGGGCGTTGCTGGTGCTGATGTTCAGCCTGGCCGGCATCCCGCCGCTGTTCGGGTTCTACGCCAAGCTGGTCGTGTTCCAGGCGGCGGTCGACGCCGGGCTGATCGCGCTGGCAACTGTGGGCATTGCTGCGAGCGTGATCGGTGCCTTCTACTACATCAAGTTCGTCAAGGTCATGTTCTTCGACGCCCGCCCGTCATCCGACGCGCGTGCGGAAGTGGCCCGCAACCCGGCCGGCCACTGGTCGGTGCTCGCGGCATCGACGGTGCTCCTCTCGCCGCTCGGATTCCTGCTCACTCCGGCGATGGAGCGCTGGGCGGCGGCGGCGGCGAGCGCGCTGTTCCTGACGGCATGAGCGGGAGGGTTGGACCTTCCATCTCGCTGCGCACCGTCCGCGAAACCGGTTCCACGAATTCGGACCTGCTCGCCCGCATCGCTGCCGGTGATCCGCCTGCGGAGGGGGAGTGGCTGATCGCGGACCGGCAGTCGGACGGTCGCGGGCGTCTCGGGCGGCACTGGCATGACGGCAGCGGCAATTTCATGGGGTCGACGGCCGTGCGCGTCACGGCTACCGACCCCGCGCCGGCCAGCCTTTCGCTTGCAGCGGGTCTCGCCCTGTTCGAAGCCGTGCGCCCGTGTCTCGCCCCCGAACTACCGCTGATGCTCAAGTGGCCGAACGACCTGCTGATCGGCAAGGCCAAGGCGGCGGGAATACTCCTCGAACGGCAGCAGCAATGGGTGGTCGTCGGCATCGGCGTGAACCTTGCCTCGGCGCCGGCCCTGCCTGACCGCCCCACGGTTGCTCTGGCGCAATTTGGACCTTCACCGGATCGCGACACGTTTGCCGCCGCGCTTGCCGAGCACATGGCCGAGTGCGTCGCGCGCTGGCGGTCGCACGGACTGGGGCCGATCATCCGCGACTGGCTGGACAGGGCGCATCCGGCCGGAACGCCGCTCAGTTTCCGCGCCGGTGCCAGCGAGGAGACCGGCCGTTTTCAGTCGCTGACAGCCGATGGCGCGCTTCTCGTCAGGACAGCGGATGGGACCGTGCGCCAGATCACCGCTGGCGACGTTTCGCTCGTGACGGAGGTGTGAACCGTGCTTCTCGCCGTTGATGTCGGCAACACGAACGTGGTGTTTGCCCTGATCGCCGCCGAAGGGGGCGCCGCGCCCCGCATCTGCGCACGCTGGCGCATCGCCACCGACCCGCGCCGCACTGCGGACGAGTACGCGGTCTGGCTTCTGCAACTGCTCGCCATCGAGGGGCACGCGCGGACCGAAATCAATGCGTGCATCATCGGCACCGTCGTGCCCCGCGCACGGCACAACCTTGCGCAGCTAGCCAGCCGCTATTTCGGTGTCACCGCCGAGTTTGCAGGCGAGGGGGAGACGGGATGGCCGATGCGGATAGATTTGCCCGATCCTGCCTCCTTGGGCGCGGACCGGGCGCTGAACGCGGTGGCGGCGCACGCCGAGCATCCGGGCGACCTCATCGTCGTCGATTTTGGCACGGCCACCACCTTTGATCACGTGGCCGCCGACGGAGCATACAAGGGCGGGATCATCGCGCCCGGCATCAATCTCTCGCTTGAAGCGCTGGTTGCCAACACGGCCAAACTGCCGCGGGTGCCGGTGTCACCACCCGCCGGAGCACAGATCGTCGCCCGCACGACGGAGGAGCAGATGCGCGTCGGCCTGTTCTGGGGCTATGTCGCCATGATCGAGGGGCTGGTGACGCGCATGCGGAACGAGATCGGCCGCCCCTGCACCGTCATCGCAACAGGCGGCCTTGCGGTGCTGTTTCAGGAACACACGCGTTTGTTCGACGTGGTGGATGGAGACCTCACCTTGAAAGGGCTCGCCCTGATGGCAAGACGGAACCGGCGATGAAGAACGGCACACCCGAGAACGAGCTTCTTTTCCTGGCGCTGGGCGGCTCCGGCGAGGTGGGGATGAACGTCACCCTCTACGGCTGCGACGGCAAGTGGCTGATGGTCGACCTCGGGATGACGTTCTCCGGCGGACGCTATCCGGGCGTGGATCTGGTGTTCCCCGATCTGGAGTTCGTGGAGGAGCGCCTGTCCGAGGTGGTCGGCCTCGTGATCACGCACGGTCACGAGGACCACATCGGCGCCATCCCTTATCTGGCGGACGAACTCCACCTGCCGATCTACGCCATGCCGTTCGCCGCCGAGCTGATCGCGCGCAAGCTCGCCGAGGCGGGTCTGAGCGACCGGGTGGAGGTTCACGTCATCGACGCCCTCCGCGAGCCGTTCCGGCTCGGGCCGTTCACGCTCACCTTCCTGCCCATGGCGCATTCCATTGCCGAGGCGAATGCGCTGCTCATCGACACGGCCCACGGGCGGGTGTTCCACTCCGGCGACTGGAAATTCGACGCCGAGCCGATCATCGATGAACCGGCTGATCTCGACGAGCTGCGTGCGCTTGGCGACGAAGGTGTGCTTGCGCTGGTCAGCGACTCCACGAACGTCTTCAAGCCAACCCCGAGCGGGTCCGAGGGTGCCGTGTACAAGGGCCTGCTCGAGGAGGTGCGTCGTCATCCGGACAGCAGGATCGTGGTCACCACCTTCGCTTCGAACGTGGCGCGGCTTCAGTCGCTCGGCGAGGTGGCGCGCGAAACGGGGCGGCAGATCTGTGTCGCGGGACGGTCGATCGACCGCATCATCGAGGTGGCGCAGCAACGCGGCTATCTCGTCGGGTTTCCCCGCCCCATCAGCGCCGAGGAAGCCATGCAGCTGCCGCGGGGGCAGGTCATGGTGCTGGCGACCGGCGGGCAGGGGGAGCCGCGGGCGGCCCTCGCGAGAATGGCCGAAGGAACGCATCCGGTCGAGCTGGCAGAAGGCGACGTCGTGCTCTTCTCCAGTCGCCAGATCCCCGGCAACGAAGTCGCCGTCGGTCAGGTCCAGAACGCCTTGGCGGGCCGCGGCATCCGCATGGTCATGGACGATCAGCGCCGCATCCATGTTTCCGGCCACCCCGGACAGCCGGAGTTGAACACCCTCATCGACTGCTTGCGGCCAGACATCCTCGTGCCGGTCCACGGGGAGCTGCGTCACCTCGTCGAGCACGCACGCCTTGGAAAGGCGCGCGGCGTGCCGCACAGTCTCCTTCAGAAGAACGGCGACATTGTGCGGCTTGCGCCCGGCACGCCGGAGGTGATCGCGCGGGTGCGGACCGGCCGTCTGGTGCTCGATGGCGACCTCATCATCCCTGCCGATGGCGATGCCGTCACGGCGCGGCGGCGGCTGGCCGCGAACGGCCTCGTGGTCGTCGTCGCGCAGGAGGATGCGATCCTCGCCGTGCACAGCTTCGGCCTGCCGCTCGACGAAGATCACGAGCAGTTCGTCGAGGAGGCGGTGGCTGACGCCGGCAAGGCGGCGCGTCGACGCGACATCAGGCGCAGCGATGCAGCGGCGCTGCAGGAGGCGATGCGGGTTGCCGTCCGGCAGGCCGCCCGTCGGTGGAGCGGCAAGAACCCGCAGGTGCATGTGATCCAGATCTGAGGCGGCGTCGCTGATGCAGTGGACCTCCATCGTCGCGATTTACATTCTGGTGTGGACGGCCTGTGCCTTCCTCATGCTCCCCTTCGGGGTGCGCACCCATGACGAGCTAAACTTGCGCAAGACCCCCGGCCAGGCCGACAGTGCGCCGGCCAATTTCCGCCCCGGACGTCTGGTCCTGCGGGCAACGCTGCTCGCGGCGGTGCTGACCGGGCTTTATGTCGCCAACTACGTCAACGGCTGGATCGTGGCCGAGGACCTCAACCTGTACAATCCGCCTGCCCTCGACTGAGCGCGAAGCGAACGAGCCGGTCAGCGCGATCAGCGCCGCAGGCGCTCGATCGCCTGAGCCAGCGCGACGTAAAGCTTGCCGATGTCCGAACTGAGCATGGTGACGCCCACATTGTGCCCTTCGCGGGTCGACAGCAGAAGCCGCAGCATGCTCTCGAAGTCGTGGATGTAGCGGTTCACCGTCTCGCGGAAATCCGCATCCTGATGGTAAAGGTCGGCGATTTCCCGCGCCTCCTTTTGCGCCAGCAGCCGCACGGCCTTGCGGCTGAAAATGCCGCGGTCCCCTTTCAGGTAGGCCTGCCATTCAAGGTCGCTCACCTCCGTGGCGAGGAACTTCTCCACGTCGATCGAGGCGGATTGCAGCTGTTCGGTCAGCGCGCTGACCCGGCGCGCAAAGCCGCTGTCCTGTTCCTCCTCGGCCTGCTCGCGCGCCCGGCTCACGCGCGCTTCGAGATTCGCCGTCAGCTCGTTCAGGCGCGCCAGCTGGTCGCGAAGGGCGCTCAACGCATCGTGGCTCCGCGCCGCCGCCTGCGCCAGCGTCGTCTCGATGTGCCGGGCCGCATCCTCGCCCGCGTCGGCGAGCGTACCGGAGAGGTCCTCCTGTGCCCGGCGCGCCAGATCGGCGAACGCGGCGGCGATCCCACCCGAGCGGGCGTCAAGCTCCTGTTTCAGCCGCTCGTCGAACCGCCGGACCAGCTGCTCCGCTTCGGCGTCCACCTCGGCAAGACGCAGTTGCGCGGAGTCATTCAGGGTTGCGCGGAGCTGGTGCAGATGATGGTCGAGGTGTTCACGCGCCTGCGCATGCTGCTCCAGAAGCGCAGCGAGTTCTCCGCTCGCCGCCTTCAGACCGGTTCCGGTCGCGCCGGACACAGAGTGAACGGCCGCGAGCTGCTCCTGCAGCCGGCCTGCCACGTCGGCACTGGTGTCGAGGCGGCGGGCCACGTCATCGGCAACCTGCCTGAGGGACGTGGCAACCTCGAGGCTTTGCGGCGCAAGGCTGCCGACCTGCTCGCCGAGAACGGTGGCGGTGCTGCGGGCCAGATCGAGAGTCTCCTGCCCGGTCCGGGCGGTCACCGACAGAGCGGCGTCAGCCTCCTCGACCAGCTCGCGCAGGGCACCGAGCCTTTCGATGAGTTCCTGCACCGACAGGTCCATGCTGTGACGGGCGGCGCCTGCCTCCTGCGTGACATGATGCAGCGTCTGCTCGGTGCGCTCGGCCGCGTGCAGGACCCGCTCGGCTTCGCGGGTGAGCCCGGCCAGACCTTGCTCCCAGCGTGCCTGGCGGGCGCCGAGGTCGTGGTCGAGCGTGGCGGCCTGTTCACGCAGCGCATCGCTCCAGAGCCCCTGCTGTTCGGCGAGACGGGCGGCGAAACTTTCGGCCTGCTCCTGCACACGCTGTTCGCGCAGCTTCAAGGCGCTGTCGCAGTCCGCCACGGCCTGCCGCAAGCGGCTCATCCGCTGAGCGCTCTCGGCACCGGCCTGCCGCTCCAGCTCCGCCAGCTCGGCCAGCAGCCCGGTCGTCGAGTCCCTGAGCTGATCGAGACGTTGCTGCGCGTGCTGCTCGGCGCGTTCCGCTTCCTCGCTCAGCGCACGGTTGAGCGCCCCGATCTGCTCCCGCGTCGCGTCCATCCGTTCGGCAAGCCGGGCACTGTGCGCGTTCTCGTCTTCGATCAGGCGTTCGTGGTGGCGCACCAGCTCGTCGGTGAGCCGGCCCGTGCGCAGCGTCAGGGCCGCGATCGCCTCGTCCTCGTGAGCCGCCATCGAACGGTGAAGGGCCGATGCCTCGGCCTCGATCGTCCGGAGCCGTTGTTCGGCCAGCGAGGCCAGCTCCCCGACCTGCTCGCGCGCGTCAGAGAAGAGGCGGGCGGCGTGCGACTGCACCTCGTCGAAACGCGCCGCCGCGGCTGATCCCGCCTCCTGAAGGGTTTCTAGTTCCCGCCCGAGATGGTCGATTTGCTCGCTCGCGCTGCGGCCCACATTGCCGATCTGGTTGCTCATGTCGCGGGCGGCGGCGGCGATGACAGGCAGATCCTGTCGCAGCCGGTTCATGTTTTCGAGCGCGGCCGCGCCGACAGTGGCGATGGTGTCGACATGCGCGGCGTTGAACGCCACGGCCTCCTGCAAGGCCCCGGCATGCGACGTGACACGCTCCACCGCGCTACGCCCGATGAAATCGAGTTCGCGCGTCTCGTGACTGAGGAAGTCACGGGCAAGGCTCAGCTCGCGGTTGATGGAGGCGAGACGCTGTTCAAGGAGCACGGCCTGAGTGTCCAGGCTCAGCGAGATGTTCCGGAAGCGGCT
Organism: Erythrobacteraceae bacterium CFH 75059; assembly: GCA_004331795.1. Classification (GTDB taxonomy): domain Bacteria; phylum Pseudomonadota; class Alphaproteobacteria; order Sphingomonadales; family Sphingomonadaceae; genus Qipengyuania_B; species Qipengyuania_B thermophila. The sequence continues at coordinate 625,774 of SJSR01000002.1, read as the reverse complement.
CGCCTCGCGAGTGCTGGTGCGCATCAGCAGAAGCCAGCACACCAGCACCAGCATGGGCGGGACAGCCCAGTCGCGCAGCAGGGCCGTCACTTGCGGAGCGGTGATGCCTCCCGCAAGCACCTCGCGCTGAAGGTAGGCGAACAGCGCGGTCCAGAGGAGGATGCCCAACGCGCCGACAACGGCAACCCGCCGGCGGGCGGCGCGGACCGACGGTGTGTCGTCGTGATCAGGCGCCTGCCAGTGCGTGTCGTCGGACGGAACCTCGGACGCAAGCGGAAGCGCATTCCCGTCGCCGCCGGCGGCATCCGGTGCCGGTTCGGCCGCGGAGTCGTCATAGGAGGTGACGGTGCGAAAAGGGCCGCTGCTGCTCATGAGCCGACGCTATCACGGATGCGGGGCCGATAAACCTGTTTTAACCATTCGCCGTTAAGCGGCGTCCTCATGCGCATGCTGCCACGATCGCTGGACACGGCCTTGGCCACCGCCGTTGGCCCTGATCCGGCCCTTCATCGGGAGCTTCGCGACGCCCTGCTCGAAAGCGTCGAGCGGCAGGTGGACCTGCTCAGGCAGGCGCGAGGCGATGCGCACTGGTACACGGTGTCTGCCCGGATCCGGGGTCTTGCGGTGAGCTTCATGGACGAGGATCTGACGACCGTGGCGGATGCGGCTCTGCTCTCCGCACCGGGCGAGCCGGTGGTCATCGACGAATTGACGCGCTGGATCGAGCAGACCCGCGAGGAACCGATCCCCGGTTGACGCCAAGGCATTGGCCGCAATACACCTCGGGCATGATCCGGCAACGCCGCGGACCGCCTGCATGCTGATCGCGCTCCTGTCGCCGAACCGCTCGCTCCATGCGCCGGCGGCGCAGGAAGACGCCTCCACCCTGCTGCTGCTGCGTCAGGCGGCGTGTGCTGCGGCGAGCGGATGCGGCAGGGTGCTGCTGGTCAACGGCACGCCAGGGCAGGCCCGCCTGATCCGTGAACGCACCGGCCTCACCTGCCTCTCCGTCGCCGGAGCGCACGCGATCGCCGACATGGTGACGGCGGACCAGCGGCTGATGGTCTTTGCTTCCGACCTGTGGATCGCCGACGAGCTGCTTGCCAGGGTGGACGCCAGGCACAACCAGATCCTGACCGCGAACGCTGCTGCCGCTATTCCCTTGGGGTTCGAGCGCATCGACGCGCGCCGTGCGTGGGCCGGGATCATGACCGTGCCGGGCACATGCGTGGCAGGTCTCGCAGCGCTCCCGCCCGACAGCGACGCAGCGTCGGCATTGCTGCGCCTCGCCCTGATTGGCGGAACTCCTGATGCGCCGGTCGACCCGTGGCTGGAACTTGGCCAGCTGCACATGCCGCGCAACGCGGGAGAGGTGGCGGCTCTCGCGGAGGCACGGCTGCAACGGTTGAGCCATGACGGCGGCCATACGGCCCCGCTGCAGCGAATGCTCAGAGCCTTGATGCTCCGCGCCATGCTGTCCGGCTGGCACGGGGCGCAGGCGGCGCAGCACCTCACCGTCGCGCTCGTCGTTGCCGGTGTCGGCAGCCTCGCCGCCGTTGCGGTCGGCTCGCCATTTGCCGCTCTGCTTCTTTGCACGATCGCCTTTGCCTTGGCGACATTGCGGAGTTTGGCGCGCGCGTCCGTGCGCAAATCCGGGGAGACGGTTCCTGCACAAGCGGCGTTGTTTGACACACTCGTGCTCGATCTTGTGTTCGCCACTGGTCTTGCAGGGGCGCTGCTTCCCGACGCGGGCGGCGTTCTTGCGGCCTATCTCGCCATCAGCACAGTGGTGCTGATTCATCTCGCCACCGCGCTCGCCTCCCTTCCGCCGGCGGTGCGCGTGGTGCAGGATCGGGTGCTGCTCGGCCTGCTGGCCAGTGGAGCCTATCTCACCGGTCTGCTCGCGCCCGCCGTGGCCCTGCTCGGATCGGCTTTGCTGATCGCCATGTACGCTTACAGGACAGGTGCGCATGAAATGACGACGGGCACCCGGTCGCATGCTAACGGTCCGCATCATGGCCGTGTTCACAGGATCTTCCTCGGCTGGCGCTGAGGACGTCGGCGCATCGGATCGCCAGCATCCGCAAGGTCGCGGCTTCGCTCCTGCCGGTGCCCTGCGTCCGCCCATGGGGGCGCCACCTGTGCCGGAGCAGATCGCCGCACATGTTCTGGCCCTGATCAGCGACCTCGCGACACAGATGATCGACGCCGCAGAGGACGCACGGGGCGGAGGGCTACGTGGCGACAAGTTGGATGCGATGACGTCCGGGCTTCTCTCATGTGAACCTCTCGTCACCCACTGTTTCGGCCTGACCGTTGAGTACCTGGGCAGCGTGCGTCTGAGCGAGGCCGGACACGTCGATGCGCTGATGCCGCCGCTGATCTGCACTGCGCTGGGCACGGAGGAGCGCGACGTCGCCCGCCTTGCCGCGCAATTTGTCCAGGCACAGGCGGAGTTTCTTGGGAACATGCGTCGCATGCGCTTGCCATTTCCACAGCTGCCGGAGCCGCTGCTCGCCCTTCTCATGAACACTGTGCGCGATGTGGCCGGATGCGACGGCACCGCCGACGCGGTGGAACGTCACTGCCGCGCCCGCCACGACGGGAACAGCACGCGCCTTGCCCTCCTTGACCGGCTTGAGCCCGTGTGCGGGACTGCTTCGGCGAAGCAGCGCCTGGAACTTGCCGGCGCCCCATGCTTCGTCGCCCACCTTGCCGCCCTCCGCCGCATTCCGCACGCCGAAGCCGCACCTCTCCTGATGGAAGAGCATGCGGACGATCTGCTTGCCGCGATGCAGGCTGCGGGAGCAGCCGACGAGACGCAGATCAGGACGATGCTCCTTCTGCATGGGCGCTGGCCGCTGGCCTTGCGGGCGGCGTAGCGTCATGACCACCGCAGCAACACGCCGGGTGCCGCTTGCCGAAGGCCTGCGCGACCGCGGCGGTCTGCTGCTCAGCGCCGATCCGCTGATCGCCTCGCTTCAGCGGGACCATGGCGGCGTGATCCCCGGCGCAATCGCGGTGCCCGATCTGGCGGCGCTTGCCGATCAGGCGGTCGATTTGGGCGTGCGTCTCAGCCGCACGGTCCGGGCCTATGCCGGGGACCGCTGCATCAAGCTGTGGGCAGAGTGCGAACCGCTCGCCGACGGCAACGGGTGCAAGATCCGCGTGTACTCGGTCTCGCACGGCGCTCGGCACTTCGATGAGACTGCGCACGCCGACGCCGTGCGGCGCCGGGTCGACATGACGCTCGCGGAAGTGTCCGCGAGGCTGGATCCGCAGCAGAACCTGTGCGCAGTGACCGCACGGGGCAGGGACACGCGCGCCGTCGCCGCGGCGATGCGCGGCGGAATCGGGCAGCCCTGGTTCCGGTTCGTGCGCCTCGTTCACGGACAGGATCCTCTCCTCACGCCGTGGCAGGTTCTTGACGGCGCCGAATGCGAGATCCCGGGCTCGGAGCGTCGCTGGACGATCCGGCTCGATGAAATCACGATTGCCGGGGTCGCAAAGGGTTTCGACCTGCACCTTGTGCCGCAGACGGCGCTCGTCGACGAGAGCGACACGGAGGACGGGTTCGATCGGGAGGCGATTGGATCCCTGCTCGTCCCCGCGTTGGCGACGCCGGTGGATCGCATTGCGGCCAATGCCGCTCTCACCGCGCGGCGCCTGCGCGGCCCCCTGCCGGACACCTACAGCCAGTATGCGGCCAACATCGTGGAGGCGGTGCAGCATCTGCGCTCCATGCTCGCCGCATTGGATCTGCCGGATGAGGTCGACAGCGGGGAATTGCCGCAGGGCGCCACGGTGGATCTCTTCGCCGTGTGCCAAAGCGCGGCGCAGATGCTCGCTGGAGAAGCAGACCGCCGCGGCATCAGGCTGGCGGTGGCCGCTTCATCCCCTTCGCTCGTGGCACAAGGCGATGAGCGGCGCGTGAGGCAGATCGTCCTCAACCTGCTCGCCAACGCGATCAAGTATGGTCCCGCCCGGTCGACTGTGCAGATTTCGGTCGCACGGGCCGCCGGTGTCGCCAAGGTCAGCGTGACGGACGAGGGGGCGGAACTCGCCGCGAGCGCGAAGGAACGTCTTTTCCGCCCCGGAGAGCGCCTCGGTCGGCAGGATCAGCCGGGCAGCGGGCTGGGGCTGTTCGCGTCACGCCGCCAGGCCGAAGAGATGGGCGGCAGACTGGCCATCGACGAGACGGGCGGAAACGGCACACGTTTCACCCTGACGCTGCCGCTCCCGCACGCCGGCTGACAGTCGCCAGCCGGCGGCCGTGCGGCGTCAGCGCGAGCCGATCGGCACGTAGTCCCGCTCCGTCGGGCCGGTGTACAGCTGACGCGGACGGCCGATGACCTGGTCCGGGTCGGAAATCATCTCATTCCACTGCGCCACCCAGCCCACCGTGCGGGCAAGCGCGAAGAGCGCCGTGAACATGGTGGTCGGGAAGCCGATGGCCGACAGGATGATGCCGGAGTAGAAGTCCACATTGGGGAAGAGCTTCTTTTCGCGGAAATAGTCGTCGTTCAACGCGATTTCCTCAAGCCGCAGCGCCGTTTCGAACACGGGATCGTCGACCTTCAGCGCGTCGAAGACCTCGCGCACCGTCTTCTGCATCACTGTCGCGCGGGGGTCATAATTCTTGTACACGCGATGGCCAAATCCCATCAGGCGGAACGGATCGTTCTTGTCCTTGGCGCGGTCGATGTAGTGCTGGATACGGTCGGGGGTGCCGATCTCGCGCAGCATGTTGAGTGCGGCCTCGTTTGCGCCGCCATGCGCCGGACCCCACAGGCAGGCGATGCCCGCCGCGATGCAGGCGAAGGGATTGGCGCCGGAGGAACCGGCCAGCCGCACCGTCGATGTCGAGGCGTTCTGTTCGTGGTCGGCGTGCAGGATGAAGATGCGGTCCACCGCCTTCTCCACCGCCGGGTGCAGGTCGTACTCCTCTGCGGGCACGCCGAACGTCATCCGGAGGAAGTTGCCGGTGTAGCTCAGCGAGTTGTCGGGATAGAGGAACGGCTGTCCGATCGAGTACTTGTACGCCATCGCGGCGATGGTCGGCATCTTGGCGATCAGCCGGTGCGAACTGATGATCCGGTGCTCGGGATCGGAGATGTCGGTGCTGTCGTGGTAGAAGGCGCTCAGCGCGCCGACAACCCCGCACATGATCGCCATCGGGTGCGCGTCGCGGCGGAAACCCCGGTAGAAGGTCGCCAGCTGCTCGTGCAGCATGGTGTGGCGGGTGATGGTCCAGGTGAACTCGTCCAGCTCCTGCTGCGACGGCAGTTCGCCGTTCAGCAGCAGATAGGCGACTTCCATGAAGGAGGAATGCTCGGCCAACTGGCCGATGGGATAACCGCGATGCAGCAGCACCCCCTGCTCGCCGTCGATGTAGGTGAGGGCGCTTTCACAGCTCGCCGTCGACTTGTAGCCGGGATCGTAGGTGAAGCAGCCCGTGTCGCCGTACAGTTTTCGGATGTCGATCACGTCGGGGCCGCAACTGCCCGACAGAACGTCGTATGTGCGTTCCTTGCCGCCGACAGTCAGCGTGGCCTTGTTCTCAGACACGAGCATCTCCTCCATCCGTTGCGAGGTGGTTCTGTGGGGCGCCCGGCGCAAGATGCGCGCGGATGCGGCGCATCGACTCCTCGCGGCCCAGCAGGACGAGGACATCGAAGATGCCGGGCGAGGACGTCGTGCCGGTCAGCGCCGCGCGCAGCGGCTGCGCCAGCTGGCCGAGCTTGAGGCCGGCTCCGGCGGCCGCCGCGACGAGCGCCGCCTCGAGCGAAGCGCCGTCCCAGTGCGTGCTGGCGAGCGCCTCCGCGGCGATGCCGAGATGCCGCCGACCGTCGCCCGAGAGCAGCGCCTCAGCCTTGTCGGTCAGGTCGCGCGGCTCGCCGGCTGCAAGGAAGCGGGCGCCTTCGGCGAGTTCGTTGAGGTTCCTAGCGCGCACCTTGATGAACGGCATGGCCTGCACCAGCAGGTCACGGGCCACCGGCAGCTCGAGCCGCTCTGCCACGAGCGCGGCTAGCCGGGCATCGTCGGCCTCGCGCAGGTAATGCCCGTTGAGATGTTCGAGCTTGCGCAGGTCGAAGCGTGACGGGCTGCGGCCGACACCCGAGAGATCAAACAGGCGGATCGCGTCCTCGCGGCTGATCTCCTCGGTGTCGCCATGCCCCCAGCCAAGTCGCAGAAGGTAGTTGAAGAGCGCCTCCGGAAGGATGCCGAACTCGTCGCGATAGGCTTCGACACTCAGGGCGCCATGACGCTTCGACAGCTTGGCACCGTCACTGCCGTGGATCAGCGGGATGTGGGCGAAGACCGGATCGGGCCAGCCGCCCTCGACCGCGTCCATGGCCCTGAACAGCGGCAGCTGGCGGAACGCGTTGTTGAGGTGGTCGTCGCCGCGGATGACGTGGGTCACGCCCATGTCGTGATCATCGACCACGACGGCCAGCATGTAGGTCGCCGTCCCGTCCGCGCGGAGCAGCACGAAGTCGTCCAGTTCGCTGTTGGCGACCGTGACCTCGCCCTGCACGGCGTCGGCGATGGTGGTGCAGCCCGAGCGCGGCATCCTGATCCGCACGGTGAACGGGGTGTCCGGGGCGACATGCGCGCTGTCGGCGTCGCGCCAGCGGCCGTCATAACGGATCGGTTGCCGGGCCGCGCGCTGCTGCTCGCGCATTTCGGCCAGCTCCTCGGGCGTGGCATAGCAGCGGTAGGCGTGACCATGCTCCAGCAGCTTCAGCGCCACCTCCCGGTGCCGCTCGCTGCGCGTCGACTGGAACACGACCGGCCCGTCGTGGTCGAGGCCGAGCCATGCCAGACCGTTGATGATGGCGTCGACCGCCTCGGGCGTCGAACGCTTCTGATCGGTGTCCTCGATCCTCAACAGCGCCGTGCCCGCGTGATGGCGCGCAAAGAGCCAGTTGAAGAGCGCCGTCCGCGCGCCGCCGATGTGGAGAAAGCCGGTGGGTGACGGGGCAAACCGCGTCACCACCCTGCGGGACGAGAGTGTCACGATGGGCGCCAATCTTTACCGTCTGTTCGTCCGCGACAGTTCAGAACCCCGGTCATGGTCATGATCCAATCGGCGGAAGCGGGGCATCATGCTGCATTGCAGCGCTCTTGGCCGACGCCGGACTCTTTGTCCAGATGCGCCGACGCGGTCGACGACTTCCTCCTCAGGCAGGACACGGCGCGGGGACCATGGCTGGTGCTGATGGTGGCGGCGGGCATCGCCGCGTGGTTTCTCCTGCCGGACCGCGCCGCGTGGCTGCTGTGGTGTGCGGCCCTTGCAGGGGGTGCAGGTGCGGCGTGGCTGCACTGGCGCGGGCGCGAGAACCGCCGCGCGCTGCTGCTCGCCGGGGTCAGCGCGCCGCTTCTCTGTGCCGCGGGAACGGGTCTCATGTGGCTGCGTTCGGAGGTGGTCGGCGCCGCACCTATCGGGGCTCCGCAGGTGGGCATCTATGCGGCCAGCGTCCTGACCCGCGAAGAGCAGCCGGCGCAGCAACGCGTCCGGCTGACCCTGGCGACGAGAGACGCACGCGACGGGCGGCTGATCAAGGTCCGGCTGAATGTTCCGGAGGCGATGGATCAGCCACTCCTGCGCGAAGGCGCGCGCGTCACTGTCCGGGCGCGCCTCATGCCGCCCGCCGAGCCGATGCTCCCCGGTGCGTACGACTTCGCCCGCGCGGCGTGGTTTGCGGGGCTGGCCGCAACCGGCACCGCGCTGGAGATCATGGAGGTGCAGCCGCCCCCAGTCCGACAGGCGAGGAGACTGGCGGAAACGCAGCGCGCCCTGTCGGCCCATGTGCGAAGCCGGGTCGAGGGTTCGTCCGGCGCGATCGCCGCCGCCTTCGCCAGCGGGGACCGCGGCAGCATCGCCGCTGCCGATGACGAGGCCATGCGCGACGCCGGCCTGACGCATCTGCTCTCGATCAGCGGCCTTCACGTCAGCGCCACCATCGCGGCCGCCTACTTCGTGATCGCGCGTGTCCTGGCGGCGGTGCCGCCGCTTGCGCTGCGCATCAGGGTTCCGCTTGTGGCGGCGTTCGGGGGCGCGGTGAGCGGCGTGGGATACACCCTGCTCACCGGAGCCGAGGTGCCCACGGTGCGCAGCTGCCTTGCCGCCCTGCTGGTGCTGGTCGCGCTGATCCTGGGGCGGCAGGCGCTGTCGATGCGCATGGTGGCCATGGCCGCCGCCGTCGTCATGGTGCTGTGGCCCGAACAGGTGGTCACGCCGAGCTTCCAGATGAGCTTTGCCGCGGTGATTGCGATCGTCGCCCTGCACGGATCCGCTCCCGCCCGGGCATGGCTCGCGCCGCGGGCCGAGCCGCTGCATCATCGGGCGGGGCGCAACATGGTCGCGCTGTTCACCACCGGCCTCGTGATCGAACTGGCACTAATGCCGATCGTGCTGTTCCATTTCCAGCGCGCCGGCCTTTACGGCGCGCTGGCAAACGTCGTGGCGATCCCGCTGGTGACATTCTGCGCCATGCCGTTCATCGCGCTCTCGCTGCTGCTCGACGTCGCGGGGCTGGGCGGGGTGACATGGCCGCTCGTGCAGTGGTCGCTCGACACGCTGCTCGGACTCGCGCATTTCACCGCCGCGCAGCCTGGCGCCGCCCGCCTGCACCCGCACATGGGCGTTGGTGTGGCCCTGACCTTCGCGGCAGGGCTGGCGTGGCTTGCCCTGTGGCAGGGGAAGGTCCGGCTGTTCGGTCTGCTGCCGGTGGCGCTGGCTGCCACAGCGACCGTGATGATGTCGCCGCCCGACCTGGTGGTCACGGGCGATGGCCGCCACGTCGCGGTGCGGAGCGACACAGGGGAACTCCTTACGCTGCGGAACACGCGGTCCGACTACGTTGCCGAGCATCTGACCCGTCTCGCGGCTGTGGACGGCACGATGTCGTCCCTGACGCAGTGGCCGGGCGCGCGGTGCAATGCGGATTTCTGTGCCGCCGAGCTGCGCCGCGACGGACGCGTGTGGACGATGCTGCTCGCCCGCTCGGACCACCGCGTCGACGCCGACGCGCTTGCCGCCGCCTGCGGCGCAGCGGACATCGTTGTCGCGCCCCGACGCCTGCCGCGCTCCTGCCAGGCCCGCTGGCTGACGATCGACCGGCGCATGCTTGAGCGCACCGGCGGCGTGGCCGTGCACCTCGCGCAGAAGCGGATCGTTCAGGTCCGCACGCCCGGCGCCGCTCACGGATGGAGTGCGCCCCCAAGCGCACAAGGTCAATTGTAGCGCCGCAGCAACCCTGCCAGCCGTCCCTGCACCTTCACCTGATGCGGTTCGTAGACCTGCGGAGAATAGCTGGCGTTGGCGGGATCAAGCCGGATCCGGCCCCGTTCGCGGCGAAGATACTTCAACGTCGCTTCCTCGTCGTTCACCAGCGCCACAACGATTTCACCGTCGCGCGCGGTGTCGGTGCGCCGGATGAGAGCATAGTCACCGTCGAGAATGCCGGCCTCGACCATGGAATCTCCGGCGACTTCAAGGGCGAAATGCTCGCCGGGGCCGAGCAGCGCTGCCGGAACGCTCAGACTCTGGCGGTCCTCGATCGCCTCGATCGGCACGCCGGCCGCGATCCGCCCGTGCAGCGGCAGTTCGATGGTGTCGTTCGCCGGCTCGTGGCGGATGTCCCTTGCACCCTTCAGCACGGCCGCAGGGGTGGCCGCTCCGGCGCGGGACATCTCCGGCATCCTGAGCACCTCGAGCGCGCGCGCCCGGTTCGGCAACCGTCTGATGAATCCGCGCTCCACCAAGGCGGTGATGAGGCGGTGAACTCCCGACTTGCTCTTGAGGTCGAGCGCCTCCTTCATCTCCTCGAACGACGGCGACACGCCGGTCGCGTCTAGGCGACGCTGGATGAAGAGGAGAAGTTGGTGCTGTTTGGCGGTCAACATCAGTCGTGATCTCCAGTCGTCCGGCCAGGACTGTGCGCCCACACGCACCATCATGCGAACGAATGAAGAACAACTAAGCAACCATCGGCGTGAGGTCAAGACAAAGCAACGAAACGGGGCCGGACTGCCGCAGCCAAAGATCGGCTGCATTGGCCTCGCGTGCTGCCGTGCGTCCTTAGCCGCGCAGCAGGCGGGTGGTTGCGGCTGCCAAATCCGCTTGGCGCATCAGCGCTTCCCCGACGAGGAAGGTGCGGACACCCGCATTTTCCAGGCGTTTGAGGTCGGTGTGCGCGTCGATGCCGCTCTCCGCGACCACAGTGCGGGTGGATGGAACCAGAGGCGCCAGCCGCTCCGTCACGCAGAGATCCGTCTTGAACGTGCGCAGGTCGCGGTTGTTGACGCCGATCAGCGGGCTGCGCAGATCAAGCGCGCGGGCAAGCTCGTCCGCATCGTGCACCTCGACAAGCACGTCCATCCCATGCTCTTCCGCCGCATCTTCGATCTCGTGCATGGTCGTCTGGTCGAGAGCGGCGACGATGATGAGGACCGCGTCCGCGCCGAGGGCGCGGCTTTGCGCCACCTGCCACGGATCGACGAGGAAGTCCTTCCGCAGAACCGGCAGACCGCATGCCGCCCGCGCCCCGCGCAGGTGGTCGTCCGCGCCCCCGAAGTAGGAACGGTCGGTCAGCACCGAAAGGCAGGCCGCTCCGCCCCGTTCATACTCCCTTGCATGCGCTGCGGGGTCGAAACGCTCGCGGATTACGCCCTTCGAAGGGCTCTTGTGCTTGATCTCGGCAATGAGGCCGTAGCCGTCCTGCGCAGCCGCCCGGAGCCTCCTGGCAAACCCCCGCGGCGGATCGGCGTCCGCACACCGCCGAGCGAGTTCGCCGTATGGCTGCCGCGCTCTGGCTTGCACAACCTCCTCGCGCTTGGTCGCACAGATTTCGCGCAGCATGTTCATGGCGCGACATCCCGCGCCAGATCGATCCACTGGTCAAGCAGCCGGGCGGCTCTTCCGCTGTCGAGAGCGTCCTCGATCATGCTGCGCCGCTCGGTCCAGCCGTCTCCGCGTCCGGCGACGGCGAGGGCGGCCGCGCCGTTGAAGACGATGGCGTCGCGAAAGGCATCCTTCGTTCCGGCCAGAACCGCGCGCAGCCGCTCGGCGTTGTGACGTGGATCGCCGCCCCTGATGGCCGTGACCGGCGTTCGGGGCAGGCCGACGACGCCGGCGTCGAGGCGTCGCATCTCGAACGAGGAGCCGCGGACCTCGGCAACCTCGTTGCCACCGGCAAGGCTCAATTCGTCCAGCCCCTCGTCGCCCGACACGATCATGGTGAAGGCGCTGTTCAGTTGCGCCTGCGCTTCGGCGTAGATGGGCACATAGGCCGGGCGCGCGATGCCGATCAGCTGCCGCTCGACCCCGGCCGGGTTGGACAAGGGACCCATGAGATTGAAGATCGTCCTGCGGCCCAGCCGGCGGCGGATCGGCTGGATGCGGCGCATCGCGGGGTGATGGTTGGCGGCGAACAGGAAGCAGATGCCGAGGCTGGCCAGCGACTGTTCGGCAGAGCGACCGGCGGCATCCATGTCCAGACCAAGCTGCTCGAGAGTGTCCGCCGCGCCCGATCGCGACGAGGCAGCCCGGTTGCCGTGCTTGGCCACCGGCACGCCCGCCGCCGCCACGGCGAGACTCACCCCGGTCGACACGTTCAGGGTGTGGTGTCCGTCGCCACCCGTCCCGCAGACATCGATGGTCCCGCTCGGCGCAGCGATGCGGATCATGCGTGCCCGCAGCGCCCGGGCTGCGCCGGCGATCTCGGCGGCGGTCTCGCTTCGCTCGGTCAGACCGATCAGAAAGGCGCCGATCTCGTCCTCGGGGATCGACTCGTCGTCCAGCAGGCGGCCGAAGACATCCTCCGCCTGCTCCACGTCCAAGTGCTCGCCAGGATCGGGGAGACTGCTCACCCCGAGACGCCACAAGGCTGCTCGCCGCACAGGGCGAGGAAGTTGGCGAGCAGCTGATGGCCGTGCTCGGAGGCAATGCTTTCCGGGTGGAACTGCACCCCGTGGATCGGCAGGGTGCGGTGACGAAGCCCCATTACGGCTTCGCCGGGAAGGCCGGGCGTGGTGCTCGTCGCGTTGACCACCAGCTCGTCGGGAACGGCATCGACGACAAGCGAGTGGTAGCGCGTTGCGGTGAAGCCGTTCGGCAGCCCTGCAAAAAGACCGGTCCCGTCATGGGCGATGGCGCTTGTCTTGCCGTGCATGAGCGCCCCGCGCACGACGGTGCCGCCGAACGCCTGGCCGATGGCCTGATGCCCGAGGCACACGCCCAGGAGCGGGCGGGACTCCTGGGCGCAGGCGGCCACGACATCCAGCGTGATGCCGGCATCGTCGGGTGTACCGGGCCCAGGAGAGATGAGGATGCCCGCAGCCCCGCTGCCCAGCGCCTGCGCCGCGGTGAGCGCGTCGTTGCGCGCGACCTCGACGGCCGCGCCCAGTTCCTGAAGGTAGTGGATGAGGTTGAAGGTGAAGCTGTCGTAATTGTCGATGACCAGGATCATTCGCCGCTTTCCTGCCGGCGCTCGACCACGATCATGGGGCCGAGCGGCGCGCCGGCGTCGAGACGCCCGTTGGCGGGGCTCCACAAGGCCGAAACCGGGCCGTCGAGATGGAGAGCATCGCTCACCGCGAGCTTGTCGCGGTAAAGACGGGCAAGCTTGCCGAAGCTGACCGGAGCGTTGCTGATGACGAAATGCGCGCGTCCGTCCTTGTCCGTGCCCACCGCGCTGCGCACGAGGCGGTCGGGGCCGTCCGCCGCCATGCGCGGGTGCAGGCGGCCGGCGATGACGAGCATCGGTCCTGACTGGGTGCCGAACTCGGGCCTTTGCGACACGTTGGCGAGGAAATCGGTCGTCGTGCGCACCTCCCACTTCTCGCCGGACCCGAAGAACACCCCGTTGGGCGTCATGAAAAAGTCGCCTTCTCCCGTTTCGGTGTTGAGCGGCTGGAGTCGCTGCGAGGCTTCGACGAAGTAGCCGACGGGGACGCCCTGGTCGTCGAAACTGCCGCCGTTGATGGCAAAGGCGACCGGCGGCGCGTCCGGCGCGCGGCTCGCCGCCAGCGCCTCGAACCCGCGCAACGGGCCGGCAGGGCCGTTGAGGGCGGTGGTGATGCGATGCCGGTCCGGCACCGCCAGACAATGGGTGAACGGCGTGTTTTCGAAGATGATCGGCCGGCACGAGGATTCGACCTGCGCGTTGAGGGGGGGCGGCACGTCGTTCGCCGGCTCGCTCGACGAAACGGCGCCTTCCGCGTCGGCGCGGATCGTGGTCCTCACCAGCGGGTCGCCGGCCGGCTGCTGCTCGCAGGCAGAGACAGCGCACAATGCCGCAAGAAGGAGTGTTCGACGGCCGACGGGTCCGATCACCATGGTGTCGCGTCTCGGGTCAGAAAAGGGTGGTCTCTTCGCAGGCGACGCGTGCGGCCGCGAACAGGGCGTCGGCCTTGGCCTCGCACTCCCGCTGTTCGGCGTCAGGATCACTGTCGGCCACAACCCCCGCTCCCGCCGTGACGTGCATCATGCCGTCCTTTACCACCGCCGTTCTCAACACGATACAGCTATCCATCGCTCCGTCCGGACCGAAGTAGCCGACTGCGCCTCCGTATGGCCCCCGCGCCTCGGGTTCAAGCGCGGCAATGATCTGGCAGGCGCGGATCTTGGGCGCTCCGCTGACCGTGCCGGCCGGAAAGCCGGCAAGCAGCGCGCGCAAGGCCCTCAGACCGTCCGCGGCGCGGCCGGACACATTGCTGACGATGTGCATGACGTGGCTGTAGCGCTCGACGACGAAGCTTTCCGTCACCTCCACGCTGCCGGGTGCCGCGATGCGGGTCAGGTCATTGCGTCCCAGGTCGAGCAGCATGAGGTGCTCGGCACGTTCCTTCGGATCGGCCAGCAGGGCGCGTTCCGCCGCGATGTCCGCGTCCGGATCGCGGCCGCGCGGCCGGGTGCCGGCGATGGGGCGGATCGTCACCCTCCCGTCACGCAGGCGCACGAGAATCTCCGGGCTCGAACCCGCAAGGGCAAAGCCGGGACAGTCGAGGAAGAACAGGAATGGCGAGGGATTGACGCGCCGCAAGGCGCGGTAGAGCGCGAAGGCCGAACAGGACAGGGCCGCCACGAAACGCTGGGCGAGCACGACTTGGAAGATGTCGCCGGCGGCGATCATCGCCTGCGCGCGCCGCACGAGAGACTGGTAGTGGTCAGGCTCCATGACCGCCTGCTTCACGAGCGGAGCGGCGCCGGCCGTGTTTGTGATCGCGTGTGGGACGGGCGCCGCTCGCAGGGCCTCCACACAGGCGCGCAGGCGAGCCTCCGCGGCCGCAAGGGCGGCCTCGCTGCTCCCGAAGTCGCCGAGCCGGTCCTGCCAGACAGGCGCCACGAGAAACAGATCGTCGCGCAGATGATCGAAGATCAGCACGACCGAAGGGCGGAAGAACAGCACGTCGGGAAGGCCGAGCGGATCCGGTCCCGAAGAAGGAATGCGCTCGACGAGCCTTATGGTTTCAAACCCGAAATACCCGACCAGCGTGGCCAGCGCCGCGGGCAATTCCTCCGGCCGGGCAAAGCGGCACTGGGCCTGAAGCCGTTCAAAGGCGGCAAGGACCGGCGCGTTGCACTCCTCGAAGGCCGCGTCATCGACCTGCCAGCGGGAGTTGATCTGCGCCCGGTCGCCCTTGGCGCGGAAGCACAGGTCCGGATCGAGACCCAGCACAGAGTAACGACCCCGCTGCTCGCCGCCGACCACAGATTCGAGCAGGAAATCGCCCCTGTTCGGCCGCAGCAGACGTTGCGCGGCGGCCACCGGGGTCAGCGTGTCGGCCACGATCTGGAGCCAGACGCAGCTTGACCGTCCGCCGGCGAGTTCGGACGCGGCGTGTGCAGCCCCCTGAAGGTCCATTGCCTTGCCGGATCGACTCAGTTGTCGCCGGCTAGCTGTCGCCGCACGGCGGCGATGGCCGCCTCGTTGCGCGACGTGCCGACTGCCGCACGCATGGCCGTGACGAGCTGCTGGGCGTATTCCTCGCCGGCGACCGGCGCCAGGGCGGTGCGCGCCTGCGCGAGCAGCGGGTCGTTCGCCTCGACCGTTCCGGCCTCGATCCGCTGAAGATCGACGATGTAGAAACCGAGCCGGCGCTCCGCCTCAAGCTTCTTGGCGGTGCCCTGCGCCATGCTGAACAGCAGCGCCAGGGGCGGCGGAACTCGCTGTCCCGCGGTCTGGGCAAGCTGCTCGCGCGTCAGGTCGATCGTCTCGATCTGCACGTTCGCCACGCCTGCGAGACGGACCGCCTCGCGAAGGTCACGTCCGCCACGCGCCTGTGCGGCGATGGCGTCGGCGGCACGCGAGGCCGCAGCCAGCCCCTGTGCCAGCCGCCACGCCGCCACGACGTCATCCCGCACCTCCGCCAGCGGCGCGGCAGCGCTTTCCTCGATCCGGGCGACATCGAAGATCAGGAACGTCCGTCCTGCCTCGATCTCGGCCAGTTGCGGCGCGCTTTCGTCCATCTGGAACGCGGTCGGCAGGGCAGGCCGGAGGCGGGCGTCGACCTCTCCTCCGGCGCCGCCGTAGATCCGCCCGTCGGTCGTCAGCGGCGGCGTGGTCTGCACCTGGACGCCGAGTGTCTGCGCCACCTGTGCCAGCGAGCCGCCATCGTTCAGCGTGTCGTCGACCTCCTGGCTAAGCGTTTCGAGCGCCCGTGCGCGGTTCTGTTCGCGAAGCGCGGTGACGATCTCGGGCCGGGCCTGCTCCAGCGAGCGGCCAGGGGTGCGTTCGATTGCAGTCACCTGTGCCACGTGCCAGCCCAGCACACCGCGCGCCGGTCTGCTCACCTGACCCTGCTGGGTGGCGAAGACCGCATCCGCGACTGCGGCCGAGGTCTGGCTGGCAAGCTCGTCCCGGGTCAGCCGGGTCAGCGCGCTGGTGCGCAGTCCGCTCGCTCCCGCAGCAGCCTGGAGCGTCTGTCCACCCGCCACCGCACGGGCGACGGCTTCGGCCTGTTGCTGGGTCGGGACGATCAACTGGTTCAGCGATCGACGTTCGACGGGGCCGAAGCGGGCAGAATTGTCGCGGTAGAAGGCGGCTACGGCTTCGGCAGTGGGTTCCACCTGCGCGGCGACGGCGCCCTCGTCGAAGAAGGCGTAGCGGATCACCCGCCGCTCGGGCCGGATGAACTGCGCGCGGTTGGCCTGGTAGAAGGCGGCAAGCTGATCCTCGGACGGCTGTCCTGCCGGCGCCAGCGCAGCGCTGGGCACGAAGGCGATGGCCCCTTGGCGGCGTTCCTTGAACAGGCCGGCATACCGCCGTGCGAGCGCCTCGGGAGTGGTCACACCGAAGGTTGCCGGGATCAGCAGCTGCCGGGCCAGCAGTCCCGTGCGCAGATCCTCGCGGACCGTGGCGTCCGACAGCCCCTGAGCGGCGAGCGCCTGCCGATAAACCGACTCGCTGAACTGTCCGTCCGGACCCCGAAAGGCGCCGATCTGCCTGATCTCGCTGTTGACGAGGTTGTCGCCAGCCCTGAGCCCCAGCCTGCGCGCATACTCGCCGATGGCGGCGCGGCTGAGCAGCTGCTCCAGCACCTGCTCAAGGCCGCCGCGCTCGATGAAGGCGGGCATCGACGCGGTGGGCTCCTCCTGTCGCCGCTGCTGCAAGGCGTCATTGGCTGCGCGCGTGAGATCGCTGGTGCTGATGCGACGGTCCCCGACCACCGCCACGCGGTCTCCGCCGGCAACGCCGCCGAAGAACGAGGTGTTGGCCACATCGCTGGTGGTGAAGGCGAACGCGATGAGCGCGAGAAATCCCAGCGTGATGCCCAGCCCGACCTTGGATTTGAAGAAGGTTCTGAAAAACTTCATGTCCGGGGCCACTGTCCTGCTGCGCTGCGCCTGTCGGTGCGGTCCCGCACGGGCCGCTGTCCCGGCAACAGCAGGGCAGAGCGCGGCGGGAGGGTCGGCGGCGGCATAACCAGCCTGCCCCAAATCGGCAACCTCGCCACATCAACTTTTGACGCTCGGGCAAAGCTTCGCTAGCGGAGCGCCCCTGACGCGGCGGGCACCGCCGCGGCTGTCACCATGCAGGATCGATCATGTCATTGCGGCCCCTGATTGTCGGTAACTGGAAGATGAACGGCACCCGCGCCTCGCTTTCGGAGGCGCGCGCCATCGACCGCGCGGCGCAGCGCCTCGCGTGGGCGGACGTGGCCCTCGCGCCTCCCTTCACCCTGCTGTACCCCGTCCACGCCGAGGTGGAGCACATCCGGGTGGGCGCCCAGGATCTCAGCACGGAGGAATGCGGCGCCTTCACCGGCGAAGTGTCGGCGTCGATGCTGGCGGACGCCGGAGCGCAGTTCGTCATCATCGGCCACAGCGAACGGCGCAGCCGCCATGGCGAAGACGATGCGGCGCTCGTCGCGAAGTGCGGGCGCGCCGTTGATGCCGGGCTGTCGGTGATCCTGTGCGTGGGCGAGCCGCTCGACGTGCGCGATGCCGCCGAAGCCGAACCCTATGTTCTCGCCCAGCTCGACGCCGTGCTTCCCGACATGGCGGCAACTGGTCCGGAAATTGGCGAGGTGGTGACCGTGGCGTACGAGCCGGTGTGGGCGATCGGCACCGGCCGGTCGGCGAGCGCGCCGGAGATCAGCGCCATGCACCGGGTGATCCGCGACTTGCTGGTCCGGCGCTACGGAGAGGCGGGCGGCCGTTCCGTGCGGATCCTGTACGGCGGATCGGTCAACGGCACGAATGCGCGGGAGATCCTCGCGCTGCCGGAGGTCAACGGCGCGCTGGTCGGCGGAGCGAGCCTGACCTCGCAAAGCTTCATGAGCATCGTGCTGGCGGCCGGTGCAGACGACGCGGGATGACGGTGGCGTCCGAGGCACTGATCCCGGGCAGAGCGCGCGTGCCAGCGCTTGCGGGACGCGCGGCGCACCGCTAAGGGGCTGGGCTGTTCTGCCCTCGCTGCACCGGACCGTTCCATGTTCTTCTTCCTGACCGTCGTCCAGGCCATCGTCGCCGCCGCGCTTGTCGGTGTCATTCTCATGCAGCGGTCCGAAGGCGGGGGACTGGGCATCGGCGGCAGCCCGACGGGCATGCTGAGCGCCCGGGGTGCGGCCGATTTCCTGACCCGCACGACCCGGATCCTGGCCATTCTGTTCGTTGGTCTGTCGATTGTCCTGGCGGGACTGGCGGTCAACGTGACGGGAGATCAGGCGATCGACACGACGCTGGACCGGAACGTGGCGCCGGCGGGTGCCCCGGCCGATCCGCTGGCGGCGCCGGCCGCCACAGCTCCTGCACCTGCGTCGCCGAGCAATGCCGCCGCGGATCCGCTCGCAGACGGCGCCGCTCCGCAGCGCTAAGCGGCAAGGGTCGCGGCCTCCCGCCAGAGATTAGCGCTTGCTCCGAATCCCGCCGGTTCTTTAAGGGCCGGCTCCCATGGCGCGGTTCATCTTCATCACCGGCGGCGTGGTCTCATCCCTTGGCAAAGGCCTGATGGCCGCCAGTCTGGGCGCGCTTCTTCAGTCACGCGGCTACACCGTCAGGATCCGCAAGTTCGACCCCTACCTCAACGTCGATCCGGGCACGATGAGCCCGTATCAGCACGGCGAGGTGTTCGTCACCGACGACGGCGCCGAGACGGACCTCGACCTCGGGCATTACGAACGGTTCACGGGCGTCAGCGCGCAGCAGTCCGACAACATCACCTCGGGGCGCATCTACCAGCAGATCATCGCGCGCGAGCGGCGGGGAGAGTATCTCGGCGCGACGGTCCAGGTCATCCCGCATGTGACCGACGCCATCAAGCAGTTCGCCCGGGTCGGAGAGGATGAGCACGATTTCATTCTGTGCGAGATCGGCGGAACGGTGGGGGACATCGAGTCGCTGCCCTTCATGGAAGCCATCCGCCAGATGCGCAACGAGATGGACCCGGGACAAACCCTCAGCGTTCATGTCACTCTGGTGCCCTACATCGCGGCGGCCGGTGAGCTGAAGACCAAGCCGACGCAGCATTCGGTCCGCGAGCTGGCGTCCTTGGGAATCCAGCCGGACATCCTGCTCTGCCGGTGCGAGCACCCGCTGCCCGCAAGCGACCGGCGCAAGATCGCCCAGTTCTGCAATGTGCGGGAGAGCGCGGTCATCCAGGCACTCGACGCGCCAAGCATTTACAGCGTCCCTCTCCAGTACCATGCCGAGGGGCTCGATCGCGAGGTCCTGCGCGGCTTCGGCATCGACGAGCCGCCGGCGCCCGTGCTCGATGCGTGGCGGGATGTGACCCAGCGCTACTTCAACCCGGAAGGCGAGGTGACGATCGGTGTCGTGGGCAAGTATGTGGGTCTGCAGGACGCCTACAAGTCGCTGAACGAGGCGCTGGTCCACGGAGGCCTCGCCAACCGGGTGCGGGTGAATGTCCGCTGGATCGACGCCGAAATGTTCGAGCAGCCGCACGGCGACATCGTGGCAGAGCTGGAGCCGCTCCACGGCATTCTCGTGCCTGGCGGCTTCGGCGAGCGCGGATCGGAAGGCAAGATCGCCAGCATCCGCTTCGCGCGCGAGCGTTCGATCCCCTTCTTTGGCATCTGTCTCGGCATGCAGATGGCCTGCATCGAAGGCGCCCGCGCCGCCGGGCTGGTTCACGCATCGTCATCCGAGTTCGGCGACACCCCTGAACCCGTCGTGGGCCTCATCACCGAATGGCTGGGGCGGGAAGGGCTGGAGACGCGCGCCGCGGCGGGCGATCTTGGCGGGACCATGCGTCTCGGCGCCTACGAGGCGCAGCTACTCGGCAACAGCCACGCGGCCGCGATCTACGGCACGACCCGCATCTCGGAGCGGCACCGTCATCGTTACGAGGTCAATGTCGCCTATCGCGAGCGGCTGGAGAGCGCGGGGCTGATCTTTTCCGGATTGTCCCCCGATGGCCTGCTGCCGGAAATCGTCGAGCGTCCGGACCATCCCTGGTTCGTCGGCGTGCAGTTCCATCCTGAACTCAAGTCGCGTCCCTTCGCCCCGCATCCCCTGTTCGCCGGGTTCATCGGCGCGGCGCTCGAGCAGGCGCGGCTCGTTTAGCATCGCCGCTCCGCGCGTCCCGCGCTGACACATGCGCCAGAGCGCCATGGCTGCGCGTTCACCTCTGCGATAGCGCTTGCCGCCTCAGCTTCCGCCTTTTCCGGAACACCGGCGAAGGTGGCCCGGCTGATCCGGCAGGCGGCGATCCACTGCGACCCTGGTCGTCGTTTCCGGATTGGCGATGCTTCGGCGTCGCGGGGACAGGCCAGCGATGGCCTGTCCCCTTTTTTGCCGGGAAAGCGCCGCAACCTCTGGCGGGGTGAGGTGCGTGCTGTCTACACACGCACGCGAGAGCGGGCTTTTATCCGCTGCTTCCGGGAGTAGTCGCATGCAAGAGGTCGTCATCTACACGAAAATGGGCTGCGGGTACTGCGTGCGCGCCAAGCGTCTGCTCGAGCAGAAGGGCGTTCCCTTCGTGGAGCACGACGTGACGTTCGGCGGCGAACGGCGCGACGAGATGCTCAGCCGTGCGCCCGGCGCGCGCACGGTTCCCCAGATCTTCATCGGCGATCGGCACGTGGGCGGTTCGGACGACCTTGCTGCTCTTGAACGTTCAGGCCGGTTGGACGCCTTGCTCGAAGGCTGATCGCGTGGTCGCGGTGGCCATGCTGCAGATGACCTCCGGGGTCGATCCGGAGGCGAACTGCGGCATCATCGAGCGCGCCATCATGGACGCGTCGGCGCAAGGTGCGCGCCTGCTGTTCACGCCGGAAATGGCGTTGATGCTCGACCGCGATCGTTCCCGCGCGGCGTCAGCGCTCGAGCAGGCGAAGGACCGGCGATACGAGAGACGTCTGCGCGAATGCGCCGCGCGGCACGGCATCTGGCTTGCTCTCGGATCGGCTGCGGTGCAACGGCCGGACGGGCGGCTTGCGAACCGGTCTTTCCTGTTCGCTCCGGACCGTCGGCCTCCAGTGACATACGACAAGATGCACATGTTCGACGTCGAGCTGTCGTCGGCGGAAACCTGGCAGGAGTCCGCGGCCTTCACACCCGGCGACGCGGTCGTGCACGCCGATGACACGCCGGTCGGCCGCCTCGGTCTGACCATCTGCTACGACGTCCGTTTCCCCGCGCTGTTCGAGGCGCTGGGACGACGTGCATGCGATGCTCTGGCGATACCGTCCGCCTTCACCTTGGAGACCGGTGCGGCTCACTGGCACCTGCTGCTGCGGGCGCGGGCAGTCGAGGCGACCGCTTTCGTGTTCGCCGCGGCGCAAGTCGGCACTCATGAAGATGGTCGCCGGACCTATGGACATTCGCTGGTGGTGGACCCGTGGGGCGAGGTCCTGCTCGACATGGGCGGGGAGGAGGCGCGGCTTGCCGTCATCGACATCGATCTCGGGCGGGTCGCGGCTGTCAGGCGCCGCCTGCCGAGCCTTGCCAACCGGCGAACAATCCCGACATAGACGCGCCATGATCGTGTATGCCCTTCACTGCGAGCGCGCGCATCCCTTCGACGGGTGGTTCGCGTCCGCCGCTTCCTTCGACACGCAGCAGCAGGAGGGGCTGCTCGTCTGTCCGGTGTGCAACTCCCGCAACATCGCCAAGGCGCCGATGGCACCCGCGGTAAGAACCCGGTCTTCACAGCCGTCTCACGCCGAGGCGAGGCCAGCGTCGGCGGAAGGTGGCCGGAGGAGACGCGAAGCGACCGAGGTGCGGGCAGCGGCGGAGGCGTGGCAGCGCCTTGTCGCGGCACAACAGGCGCTGCTGGCGCAAAGCCGCTGGGTCGGCACGGCGTTTTCCGAAACGGCGCGGCAGATGCACTATGGCGAGACCGAAGCGGAACCGATCCACGGCACGGCGAGCCTCGACGACGCGCGCGCCCTGCACGAGGAGGGGATTGCCGTGTTGCCGCTTCCTTGCCCCGTCGCTCCCCCGGACGAACTTCAGTAGCGAAGGCGGTGTCGGGCACATTGTCTTGCGCGTGACCGCGCTCTAAGGATGCCGCAGGCGCCCGTAGCTCAGCAGGATAGAGCACCAGATTCCTAATCTGGGGGCCACAGGTTCGAATCCTGTCGGGCGCACGTCCTTTTCTCCACGCCGTCCGCTCAGCCGGCGGGCTCGGCGGCGTCCGGTTCCGTGTCCTCGCCCGGGATTTCGGTT
This sequence comes from Erythrobacteraceae bacterium CFH 75059, assembly GCA_004331795.1. Taxonomy (GTDB): domain Bacteria; phylum Pseudomonadota; class Alphaproteobacteria; order Sphingomonadales; family Sphingomonadaceae; genus Qipengyuania_B; species Qipengyuania_B thermophila. The sequence continues at coordinate 603,633 of SJSR01000002.1, read as the reverse complement.
TCCTCGTTCAGCGTTTCACGCACGTAAAGCTGCTTGACGAACACGAAAAGCAGCACGGTCAGCGGCACCGCCAGCAGCAGCCCGGCCACGCCGAAGATGCCGCCAAAAGCGACCAGCGAGAACAGGGTGAGCGCCGGCGGCAGCTCCACGGCCCATTTCTGGATCAAGGGCATGATGACGTTGCCTTCCAGCTGCTGGATGACGACGTAGAGGCCGAGCGTCCACAGCAAGGTGTCCCACCCTTGCGTCGAGGCGATCAGCAGTCCCGGAATGGCGGCAAGGATGGGGCCGGCATAGGGAACGAACTCGAGCACCCCCGCCAGCAGACCGAGGACCAGGGCGCCCGGCACGCCGAGCAGCCACAGGCCAAGGCCGGTCAGAACCCCGACGATCACCATGACGCCGAGCTGCGCCAGCAGCCACAGCTTGAGCGCATTGCCGGCGTTCTCAACCGCGTCCCCCGCCAGTTCGCGCTGCGGTCGCGGGACGAGCTTGAGCATGCCCGCGCGGTACATCCGGGGCTGAAGGGCAAGAAAGATGCCGCCGACGAGGACGAGGAGCAGCGTCGACAGGGCGCCGACGACCTGTGCCACGATGCTGCTGAAGGTGTTGAATATGGCCGAGCCGGAGGGAAGCGCATCCTCGATCTGGGCGAGGAGCTGTTCACCGAAACTGTAGTCGCCGATGAGGTTTTCGATCGTCCGCCACGCGAGGGGAAGGCTGAACTCGATCTCGCGCACCTGCCGGCTGACCTCGCTCCCGAACAGGAAGCCGAACAGCCCGATGACGCCAAGAAACAGCACGATGACGATGCTGACGCCCGCCTTGTACGGCATTCCCGTCGCCCGGCACAGCGACGAGCCTCCCGCGCGGAACAGCAGCGCGAACAGGATCGACGCGAACACCAGCAGAAGCACGTGACGGATCTGCCAGACGAGCAGGACGAAGATGACGAGGCCGATCCAGATCGCTGCGTTGCGCAGGACGATGCTGGCGGGAAGCGGTTGCGGACGCGGCGGGATCATCCTGCCAAAATGTCCGAGGCGTGCTTTGGTTCAGCCCCGCTGGCCTGTGCGGCGGTGTGCGGGGAACGCGTCTGCTTCCGGCCCGCAGCCGCGCGCAGGTCGCGCTCGAGCTCGGCGGCGCGGTGCTTCGCCGTGTGACCTCTCAGCACGACCTTTCGTCCGCCCTTGCCGATCGAGCTCAGGTCATCCCCAAGCGCGCGCATCACGTCGTCGCGCGTGCGGGCGATCACGATTTCCCGGCCGGGCGCGAACAGCTCGTCAAGACCCGGCCAGTGATCCGAGATGATGGGCGTGCCGCAGGCCGCCGCCTCGAACAGGCGCACCGACGGGGACCAGCCCGCCCGGATCATGTCGGCGCGCGTGACATTGAGGGTCGCCCGCGACGCGGCGTAGAAGGCGGGATGGTCGGCGGGCGGAAGATGCTCGATCCGCTCCACATTCGCGGGCCAGTCGATCCCGGCCGGGTATTGCGGCCCGGCCACCGCGAACCGCAGGTGGGGGCGCGCACGGGCCGGCTTGATCAGGAGTTCCTGAACCGTTGGCTGGCGATCGTCGCTGTAGGTGCCGAGATAGGTGAGATCCCAGCGCTTGGGCACGTCCAGCGGCTGATAATGCGACGCATCGACCGAGCAGTAGAGTGGCAGGGCGGAGGCCGCGCCGTAGTCCCGCTCGAGCTGGCGGAGCGTCGGTCCCCCGGTGAACGAGAAATAGAGGTCGAACAGCGGGATCGTGGCGGGCGACAGATATTCGTGGTCCCCCTGTGCCAGCTTGGCGAGGGTGACAGGCGTGTCGATGTCGTAGAATGCGGTCACGCCGCGGGCATGGCGATGCACCCATTCAGCGACCGCCACACCGCCCGCGACATAGGAGCCGACGATCACCGCATCGGCGGCGGCGACCTCGTCCCGCCAGGCGTCGAGCGACGGCACGTCCGGGTAAAGATGCAGGGCGCAGAAATCGGGGACGGCGAGGTCGCGGTTCGCGGCGTACCAGGGCTGGTCGCGTTCGAGGAACACGATGTCGTGACCCCGCGCCGCGAAGGCCGACAGCAGGGCGCGGTAAGTGGTCGCGTGGCCATTGCCCCATGAGGACGACAGGCTGAGGCCAAGGACGACGAGCCTCATGCCGTCACCGTGCCCTTCTGCCGGTGCTCGTTGAGCACCTGCATGACCGTCTCGGCGCGCAGGTCATAGGTGTGCTCGGCCAGCACGCGCCGCCGTGCCGCCTCGCCGATGCGGCGCGCCCGATCGGGCGTGAGGGAGCGGAGGATTTCGGCGACATCCTGCCCGTCGCGGGCAACCAGAACCTCCTCGTCCGGACGCAGGAACAGCTCGATCCCTTCCCACGCGTCGGTCACCAGACAGGCTGCGGCTCCGGCCGCCTCGAACACGCGCGTCGCGGGCGAGAAGCCGACCTTCGCCATGGAGTCGCGCGCCACATTGAGCACCGCCAGCGGCGAACAGTTGAAGGCGTTGTGATGCTCGGTCGCGACATGGCCGATGGCGCGCACGTTCTCCGGCAGATCGGCGCCGGGCCAGCCGTTTCCGCCGAGCAGGAAGCTCCTCTGCGAGAGCATGGCCGCCGGGCGCAGGAAGAACTCGGCGATCCTCTCCTCCCGGTCGGGCAGACGATTGGCGAGCAGCGCGAGGTCAGCGGCAAAGGCGTCCTCCCGCGGCACTGGATGGTGGGTTGACGGATCGAGGGCGTTGTAGATCGGCACGCAGCGACGCGCCCCCAGCGCCTCGTAGGCCCTTACCACCGGTTCGCCGCCGCCGTAGGTGAACACCAGATCGTAACGGGGGATCGCCGCGCGCATCGGGTGCTCGGCGTGGTCGTCGACTTCGTCCAGCGTTGCGGCGGCATCGACATCCCAGAAGATGCGCAGCGCACCCGGTCGGGCATGGCGGAGCAGGCCTTCGAGCAGCGCATGGTCGAACACGCCGACCCCGCTCGCCTTGACGACGACATCGGCTTCGCCCGCTCCGGCAAGGGCCTCGCGCAGGCCGGCCTCGGTGGCGGGATAGACCACGCTCCTGGCCCAGGATGGCGGTTCGATGTCGCGGTGGCTCTGCCGGTCGAAGGCGTCCGGCTCGTAAAAGGTGACGGTGCAGCCCCGCGCGGCAAGGGCACGGATGATCCCGCGGTAATAGGTGGCCGCGCCGTTCCAGTAGGCGGACAGGAGGCTCGATCCGTAAAAGGCGATCTTCACGCGGTTTCCTTCATCGTTCGGGACGTGCCGAGCTGCGCGGCGATCTGCAACAGCTGGCCAGCACGATGCTCGCAGGTGTGGCTCCGCCGGATCGTTTCGAGGCCGTGGGCGACCAGCGCGTCGCGGAGGCCGGCGTCCTCGCGGATGGCGGCGAGGTGTTGCCGCATGGCGTCGCCCGTCTCCGCCATGAGGAAATCGGTGCCCACGCGGAACAGTCCCTCCGTGTCGCTCCAGGGCGCGGAAACAAGCGGGATCCCGCAGGCCAGCGCCTCGAACACGCGGATGGTCGGAATTCCGGGCAGCACCGTCGTGTAGAACCGCCGCGGCACGTGAACGGTGGCAAGATGCCGGGCGAAGATTCCCGGCGCTTCGACATTGGGCACCCAGCCGGCGTAGCGCGCGCCGTAACGCTCCAGCAGCGCCTGCGCCCGTGCCGGATAGCGGACGCCATGGATGGTCAATGGCAGACCCGTCGCCTGTGCCGGCGCAAGCAGGAAGGCTTCGAGTTCCGCGCTGCGCTCGTCCTCGCCCCAGTTGCCGATCCACACCAGGCCGTGCCTCTGCTGAGGCGCGGACGGTGGGCGGAAATGGGACACGTCAGCGGCTTCGTGGAACGTCCACACGCGGCCGTTCCAGCCCCAGCCACGATACACCTCGGCCAGCGTCTCGCCGAAGGCCAGAATGCCGTCATAGCCGTCAAGATCGAAGGCGCGCATCTCTTCGGGCGCGCTCACCGCCCGGTGATGCGTGTCATGGAACAGCAGGGTGAAGCCCGCTCCCGCGCGCCTCGCGGCACCCACGGCGGCGACCAGAGCCGGCTCGTTCCATTCGTGCACGATGACGAGATCGGCGCCATCGAGCAGCGCCTCGCGGTCCTGCGGGCTGTCGCTGTGGGCGATGCGCAGGTCGGTGTGTTGGGCAAAAGAGGCCGCAGCGCCCGTCGCGCCGTGATCGGCGACGAGGTTCGTATAGGACCAAGGCGCCCGCGGCTCGGCCGCGACAACCTCGTGGCCGCGTCTCTGCAACACCCGCAGCAGACCACGCAGGAAATGGGCGTTGCCGTGGTTCCAGCACGAGCGCAGCGAATGGGTGAAGTAGACGATCTTCATGCCGCCGCCCTTGAAGCCACCGCCCGCCCGATGACGGCTTGCATGCCCGACGCGCAGCGTTCCGGAGTGTAGCGCCCGCTGCGTTCGGCGGCGGCCTCACCCCAGTGCCGGCGCAGGTCTGGTCGCCCCGCAAGAAGGTCGATCGCCCTTGCGAAGCCAGCCGCGTCGTCGCTGGCGACGAACAGCGCGGCTTCGTCCCACAATTCGCGGAATGTGGGAATGTCGGACAGGATGAGCGGACACCCCGCCATGGCCGCTTCGAGGACAGCCAGCCCGAACGGCTCGAACGATGCGGCCGAGACGAACACGGGCCGGGCGCGCAGCCGAGCCTGCACCTCGGTGTTGGAGAGAACGCCGGCGGGCCGGAGGTGGCGGGGGCGAAAATGCTCGCCGCCCGGTCCGTCGAGGGCGCCGATCGCCGTGAGGCGAGCGCCCGCCTCGCCCGCGGCCCGGTCGAGCACCGCGGCTCCTTTGGCCTCGTCCCAAAGCCGGCCGATGGTCACGACCTGCACGCCTGACGCCTCGACATCGCGCGTGCGCGCGCCTGCCAGTCCGTTGTGCACGACCTGCGGCAAGGCGGGGAGGGCATAGGCCGCCTGCAGGGCGAGGGCAAAGGCGTGCGAGGGCGCGACGACTGCATCCGCCTGCAGGAGGCCGCGCCGCATCTGGCGGTGGTGCCACTGCCATTCCGGCGGCAGCGGCTGCTGGCGAACGGCCGCCCACCATGTCGTGACACAGCCATGGGCAACGGCAATGACCGGAGCGGGCCAGCGCGCACAACCTGCAAGGGCAGGGCTGTTGCACAGGATTGCGTCCGCGCCGCAGTCGGCAGCCAGACTGGCGAGCGCCGTCGCCGTGTGTGTCACCTCGTCCGACGTGCGCGCCAGCCAGTCGAGCGGGCGGTCAGTCAGGCGAAGGTCGATGCCGGCGAATGCCGCAGCCGCCTCCGCCGCCGCGGAGTCCGGCACCGGGCCGATGATTGCAAGCACCGTGTGCCAGCCAAGCGGCTTCATCGCCGTGGCGAGCTCCAGAGCGTAGCGCCAGACGCCGCCGACGGCGTCCGCCGTCATGAACAGAACTCGTGGCGGACCGCTGCTCAAGCGGCGGCCGTGGATCGCGGCAGAGCCTCGCTGGCGCCTTCACCGACCTCCTCGGTCAGCCACCGGTGCAACTGCTTGAGGCCTTCGCGCCATGACGTGCGCGGTGCCAGACCCAGAGCGGCATCCGCCCGCCGCGTGTCGGCGACGAACCACCGCTGGTCACCCGGCCGCCAGTCGGCAAACTCGACCTGAGGAGGAACACCCGTCAGGCGGCCGATCTCCTCCACCACCTCGAGCAGGCTCACCGCGTTAGCCGGACCGCCGCCCCAGTTGAAGGCCTGACCGCTGAGGGTGCCGATCCGGTCGTGCAGCGCGAGGTAGGCATCGCAGGTGTCGGTCACGAGACAGACGTCGCGGACCTGGCGCCCGTCTCCGAACAGGGTGATCGGCTCCTTGCGCAAGGCGCGGATGAGAAAATGGGCGACCCAGCCCTGATCCTCCGATCCGCACTGGCGCTGACCGTAGATGCAGCTCATGCGCATCACCGCCGCCTTGAGGCCGAAGCTGCGGGCGTAGTCGAGCACATACTGATCCGCCGCCCCCTTGGAGCAGCCGTAGGGTGTGTGGAAGTCGAGCGGCCTTGCCTCGCTGATTCCGTGCCGGGCGAGCGCCGCATCCGCCGGCGCATAGCGACCGTCGCTGAGCGGCATCTCGAGGTCGAGAAGATCGCCGTACACCTTGTTCGTCGAGGCAAAGAGCAGGGCCGCGGCGGGGTTGTGCTTGCGGATCGTCTCGAGCAGCCCGAACGTGGCGTGCAGATTGATGCCAAAATCGTCGCCCGGCGAGTCGAGACTGGTGGTGACGGCCACCTGTGCCGCGAAGTGGAACACCGCTGCCGCACCCTGAACGGCTGTGCTGAGCGTCGCGGCATCGCGGATGTCCGCGATGATCGGTTGGATGCGTTCGCCATGACGGGCGAGAAGCCAGCGAAGATTGGCGTCGACGCCCGGCCGCTTCAGCCAGTCGAACACCCGCACCGTGCAGCCAAGGGTGGCGAGGCGGTCGGCAAGGTTGCTGCCGACGAAGCCCGCTCCCCCGGTGACGAGAACGTGATCACCCGCACCCAGCGTCATGCCACCAGCCCCCGCTGTTCCAGTTCGCGGCGGGCGGTCTCGACCCGGTCGTCGGCCGTCTGCGTCGCCACCCATTCGGCAAGCTCCTGCAGGCGCTCGGCGAAATTCTCCGTGGCGGTGAAGCCAAGCTGCTCGCGGGCCAGTCGGGGGTCGCAGAAGCAGTGGCGGATGTCGCCCGTGCGCGCCTTGCCGACGATCTGCGCGTCCAGCCCCTCGCATCCCATCGCCCGGGCGAGTTCCCGCGCCACCTCCGACACGGATCGGTCCTGTCCGGAGCCGACGTTGAAGGTCTGACCGGCGGCCTGCGGCAGGAACAGCGCCGCCACGAAGGCACGCGCCACATCATCCACATGGACGAAGTCGCGCCGCTGCTGACCGTCCTCGAAGATGAGGGGCGGTTGCTTGTTGAGGAGGCGGGAGGCGAAGATGGCCAGCACGCCCGTATAGGGGTTCGACAGCGCCTGGCCGGGTCCGAACACGTTGAACAGCCGCAGGCAGACGGACTCGATGCCGTACGGGGCGCCCATGATGTGTGTCGTGCGCTCCTGCACGTACTTGTTGAGGGCGTAGATGGACGAGAGCGAAGGCCGCTTCCATTCGGGCGTAGCCACCGGCTCCAGCGCGCGTCCCTGCGCGTCTGTCGGCTCCCACTGCGCCTGCCCGTCGCGCAGCGGGGCCCGGGCGGCATCTTGGACCAGTTCGCCGTCGGCGTTCCGGTACAGCCCTTCGCCATAGATGCTCATCGACGATGCGGTCACCACGCGGCGCACCGGATGGTCGATCAGCCGTTCGAAGAGAACGGCGGTGCCGACGTCGTTGACGGAGGTGTAGCGTTCCACCTCGTACATCGACTGTCCGACACCGACCTCGGCGGCAAGGTGGACCACGCTGTCGACCTGACGCAGCGCATCCGCAACTGCGTCGCCGTCGCGAATGTCGGCGCGGACCAGGTCGACGTCCGCGGGCAGGTCCGCGGGGCGGCTGCCGTCGCCGTGCACCTGAGGGATCAGGGCGTCGAGCACCCGCACCCGATGACCCCGATCAAGCAGTTCGCGGCAGACGCGCCGGCCGATGAACCCGGCTCCGCCGGTGACCAAAACGGTTTCTGACAATGGCTTCCCCCCAAGCAGATGGTCGTCGTCTTGCCGCAGAAGGCAAGTAGATGAAGATGAACGCTCTTTCAACGAAAGGTTTCCCGCAGCTCTTGAAGGCTTGCACAGGGTCGTGATCCCTCTCGACAGCAAGCAGTTGAACGGCTTGTCGCGCGCAGGGCACGCTTGGCCGACCGTTCCGGGGTTGTTCCTTGCTTCTACATAGCTTATGCGCCGAGCGATGGCCGATGAGCATCACCCTTCTGCTGATCCGGCACGCGCGCCATGCGGATTACGGCCGCGTGCTGACGGGGCGAAGCGACAGTGCCGACCTTTCCGCGGAGGGAACGCGCGAGGCGCAGGCGTTGGCGAAGTGCGTGGCCCGGCTGGAACCTCGTCGCGTGCTCGCCAGCCCATCGCTTCGCACGCGGCGGACCGCAGCCGCCATCGCCGAGGCCGCATCGTGCACGGTCGATGTGGTGGAAGCTCTGGATGAGGTGGACTTCGGCGCGTGGCGCGGCAGGTCTTTCGCGGAGCTCGATCATGAGCCGGACTGGCGCGCCTGGAACGAGCGCCGCGCGACCGCGCGGCCTCCGGGCGGCGAAAGCATGACGGAGGTTCAGGGTCGCGCCTGGCGGGCGGTCGAAGCCGCCGCGACCGTCCATGATGGCGGGTTGGCGGTGATGGTCAGCCATTGCGACGTCATCCGGGCAGTCGTCGCCAAGGCGCTCGGGCTCTCGCTCGACCATCTTCTCCGGTTCGATATCGATCCTGCGTCCATCAGCCGCCTCGCCGTCGGGACTTGGGGAGCAAGAGTGATCAGCCTGAACGAGACTCCGGCATGAAACCCGCATCAGGAACCGTGACCGATCTCGAGGAACGGGTGCGGGAACTCGCACCATGGTTTCAGAACATCGACCTTGGCGGCGGCATCCGGACCGCGCCCGAACATTTCCTCGGCGATTATCCGGCGTTCAAGTTCGCCCGCTTCGCCGGCAGCCTTCCGGCTGATCTGGAGGGCCGGTCGGTTCTCGACATCGGCTGCAACGCCGGCTTTTACGCGCTCGAGATGAAGGCGAGAGGTGCGGGGCGCGTGCTCGGGATCGACACCGACGACCGCTATCTGGCGCAGGCGCGGCTCGCGGCGGATGCGCGCGGGGTCGGCGACGTCGAGTTTCGCAACTTGTCGGTCTACGACGTCGCGGCTCTTCGCGAGACGTTCGACTGGGTCATCTTCATGGGAGTGCTCTATCACCTGCGCCACCCGCTGCTGGCGCTTGACCTCATTCGCGAACATGTGGCCGGGGACTGGCTGCTGTTCCAGACGATGCAGCGCGGCAGCGAGCACGTCTTCGATCCGCCGCGTAATCATCCGTTTCACAAGCCGGGCACCTTCGACCCGCCGGACTATTTCGACGAACCGGGCTACCCCAAGATGCATTTCATCGAGCATGAATACGCCGACGACTGGACGAACTGGTGGGCACCCAACAGCGCCTGCAGCCAGGCAATGCTGCGCGCCGCCGGGTTCCGCGTGGAGGCGCAGATCGAAGCGGAAGTCTACCTGTGCCGGACCGCGCCGGTCCCGTTTGCGGACATGGGGCCGATGGCGGTCTATCCCGCGAAAGAGGGGGCGGCATGATCGAAGCGGTGATGCTCTGGAACGAGCCGAACAACAAGTCGCACTGGAACCCCGAACTTGATCCAGAATGGGCGGGCTATGCCGACACCGTGATCCGGGCGGGTGCCGCCGTTCAGTCCGTGCGGCCCGGCTTGACCCGCGTCCTTGGCGGGATGTCGCCCATCGATCCGCACTGGGTGAGCCGGATGCGCGACCAGGGGGCGCTGGAAGCCGTCGACGTGGTCGCGGTGCACGGGTTTCCGCTCGACTGGAACCTGTGGCCGATCCACTCCTGGCCCGACCGTATCGCCGAGATCGAAGCCGTTGTCCCTGACAAGCCCGTCTGGGCGACCGAGGTCGGTGTCGGCTCGTTCGGCGCCGAGGAGGTGCAGGTATTCGGGCTGAACCGGACGGCCGAGTTGCTCATCGGGCGCGTGCCGCAGGTGTACTGGTATTCCCTCTTCGACCTGCCGCAGAGCTGGGGCGCTGAAACACGGCACCGCGAGGCGGAGGGATCCAGCTATTACCGGCATTTCTACATGGGACTGATCCGCGAGGACGGCACGCCCAAGCTCGCGCTCGAACACTATCGCCGGCATGCGGCCCAAATGGGCATCATGCAATGGTTCCATTTCGAGGATCCGCGCCTGGACGATGCCGTGCGGTGGATGAAGGATCTGGGCGTGCGCAAGCTGCGCACCGGGCTGAGCTGGGCGGACAGCTTCCGCGAGGGCGCGCTCGACTGGTTCGACCGGCAGATGGAGGCGTTGCAGGATTTCGAACTGCTGGTGACGTATTGCTTCACGCCCGAACATCTCGGCCTCGAAGCGCATCATACCAGCCTTGCCAGGGAGCCTCAGGCCTTTGCCGACTTCTGCGCCTGGATGACGGACCGCTACGCTCCGCCCAGTGCTCAGGTCCGGACTGCCGCGCGAGGGGTGCAGTGATGGGCGGAAGCGCCGCACGCGAAATCAGGGTGGGCCTTGTCGGCGTGGGCAACTGCGCAAGCTCGCTTGTTCAGGGCCTGTCGCTCTACGGGCGGGGGTCGAACGATCACACGGGCCTGATGCACGCAGACATCGGCGGCTACGCTCCCGGCGACATCCGGGTGGTTGCCGCGTGGGACGTGGACAAGCGCAAGCTGGACACGGATGTCAGCGAGGCCATCTTCGCCAGCCCGAACTGCACGACCCGCTTCTGCGATGCGGTCAAGCCGACGGGAGCCAGGGTGCGCATGGGCCGCGTGCTCGACGGCGTCGCCGAACACATGCGCGCCCATCCGCCCGAGCGGAGCTTCGTCGTCGCGGAGGCGGCCGAGCCGTCGATGGACGAGGTGGTGGAGCATCTGCGCGAGGCCCGTGTCGAGGTGCTGGTCAACTATCTCCCGGTCGGCTCGCAGGCCGCGACGGAGTTCTATGCGGAATGCGCATTAAGGGCCGGTGCTGCGTTCGTGAACGCGATCCCGGTGTTCATCGCCAGCGATCCGGCGTGGGCGAGCCGCTTCGAGGAGGCCGGCGTGCCGATCATCGGCGATGACATCAAGGCGCAGCTTGGGGCGACGATCGTTCACCGCGTGCTGACGGACCTGTTTGCCAAGCGCGGCGTGCGCCTTGAACGTACCTACCAGCTGAACACGGGCGGCAACACCGACTTCCTCAACATGCTTGAACGGACCCGGCTGGCGTCCAAGAAGCGATCCAAGACCGAAGCGGTGCAGTCGGTGGCGGCGCGGCGGCTCGAAAGCGAGAACATCCATGTCGGGCCTTCCGACTATGTGGCCTGGCAGAACGACAACAAGGTGTGCTTCCTGCGCATGGAGGGGCAGCTGTTCGGGGGCGTGCCGATGAACCTCGAACTCCGCCTCTCGGTCGAGGACAGCCCGAACTCGGCCGGGGTGGCGATCGACATGATCCGCTGCGCCAAGCTGGCGCTCGACAGGAAGATCGGGGGGGTGATCAACCCGGCCTCGGCCTACTTCTGCAAGCATCCGCCGCGGCAGGTGAGCGACGACTACGCGCACGCGGAACTTCAGAGGTTTATAGGCGCGGCATGACGGTTGCTCACGGTGCCATGCGCGCGGCGGTTCTGACCGGCCCGCGCCGCTTCGCGGTCACATCGGTTGCCGTTCCCGAGCCGGGCGAGGGCGAGGTGCGGGTCCGTCTCGAGGGCTGCGGCGTTTGCGCCTCGAACATCGAGCCTTGGGAAGGACCGGAATGGATGCGCTTCCCCACGGCTCCGGGCGGTCTGGGGCATGAAGGCTGGGGCGTGGTCGATGCGGTCGGAGCCGGCGTTGCTGCGCCAGCGGCCGGAAACCGCGTTGCCTTTCTCGGCGCGCAGTCGTTCGCCGAGTACGAGGTTGTTCCTGCCGCCGCCACCGCGGTGCTGCCGCCCGCGCTGGCGGGCACGCCCTTTCCGGGCGAACCGCTGGGTTGTGCCTTTAACATCTTCCGGCGCAGCCGCATCGAAGCGGGGCAGACGGTGGCGATCATCGGCATCGGCTTCCTTGGCGCAGTGCTGTGCCGTCTGGCCAGCGAGGCGGGCGCGCGGGTCATCGCCATCTCGCGCCGGGAGGAATCGCTCGCCCTGGCGCGCCGGTTCGGGGCGACGCACACCATCGCCATGCACGACCACCACGCCATCATCGCACAGGTGAGCGGACCGACCGACGGCGCCATGTGCGAACGGGTTATCGAGTGTGTCGGCAAGCAGTGGCCGCTGGACCTCGCCGGCGAACTCGTCGGCACGGGCGGGGTGCTGGCGGTCGCCGGCTATCATCAGGATGGCCCCCGACAGGTCAACATGCAGGGTTGGAACTGGAAGGGCATCGACGTGGTCAACGCGCACGAGCGCGATCCTGCCGTCCAGATGCGTGGCCTGCGCGAGGCAATCGATGCCGTGGCCAGCGGGCGACTGGATCCCTCACCCCTCTTTTCAGCCACCTATCCGCTGGAACAGCTGGACGAGGCGCTGATTGCCACGCGGGACAAGCCCGGCGGCTTCGTCAAGGCGCTGGTCGCGTTCTCGTGACTCGTCCCCGGCTCGGCTTCCTCGGCACCGGCTGGATTGGCCGGCACCGCATGGAGGCCATGCTCGCCACGCGAGTGGTCGAGGCGGCGGCGGTGTGCGACCCGGACGATGCCAGTGCCCGCGAAGCGCTGCTCCTGGCGCCGCAGGCGGCGCGCGTGGACGGCTTGGGCGCCATGCTCGCCATGGGTCTGGACGGAATCGTTGTTGCCACCCCGAGCGCGCACCACGCCGCGCAGACGATCGCGGCGCTGGATCAAGGCGCTGCGGTGTTCTGCCAGAAGCCGCTCGGACGAAACGCGGACGAGGCGCAAGCCGCGATTGCCGCCGCCCGGCGGGCTGACCGGCTGCTGGCCGTCGACTTCTCGTACCGCCGCACCCGGGCGGTGGAGGCGATCGGTGATGCGATCCGCAAGGGCAGCCTCGGCACCGTCTTCGCTGTCGATCTCGTCTTCCACAATGCCTACGGGCCGGGGCGGGAGTGGTTCTTCGACCGGGCACAGTCCGGCGGCGGCTGCGTCATGGATCTTGGCGTGCACCTCGTCGACCTTGCGCTTTTCCTGCTCGAGCAGCTCGAGGTTCGGCAAGTGAGCGCGCGGCTCTTCGCCGGTGGCCAGCCGCTGGCCAGAGACGATGTGCGGGTCGAGGATTATGCGGTTGCCCGCATCGATCTCGACTCCGGAGCGGCATTGAACCTGGCCTGTTCCTGGAACCTCAACGCCGGCGCCGATGCGGTCATTTCGGCAACCTTCTACGGCACAGAGGCCAGCGCCGGTTTTCGTAACGTGGGCGGCAGCTTCTACGACTTCGAAGCCTTCGTTGACCGCGGCACATCGCGCGAGATTATCGCCTCGGCGCCCGATGCGTGGGGAGGACGGGTTGCTGCGGACTGGGCGCTGCGCCTCGCGCAGGACAATCGCTTCGATCCCGCCGTGGATGGCGTCGGGACCGTCGCGCACGTCCTCGACAGGATCTACGCCGCCGCCTGAGACGCGCCTGTCGGCAGCGGATCAGGCTCGGTCTGCACGCGCAGGGTCGCCACCGCCGCGAGGATCAGCGCGCCGGCGGCAAATGCCATCGTCCAGATCGGCTCCGTCGGGAACAGGGACACCATGATCGTGCCCATGACTGTCGCGACCAGCAGCTGCGGCACCACGATGAACACGTTGAACAGGCCCATGTACACGCCAAGCTTGCCGGCCGGCAGGCTGGAGGCGAGAATGGCATACGGCATCGCCAGGATGGACGCCCAGGCGATTCCCACGCCGATCTCGCTGGCAATGAGCCAATGCGGGTCGCGGTGCACGAAGAAGCCGGCGAACCCTGCGGCTCCGCACAGCAGACAGGCGGCATGCGTTGCCGCCTTGCCGATCCGCCGCGCCAGCCATGGCAGAAGTGTCAGCGCAGCGACCGCGGCGACACCGTTGTAGATGGCGAAGAGGATGCCGACCCAGTTGGCGCCATTCTGGTAGGCGGCGCTGGCGGGATCGTCCGAACCGAAGAAGTACTGGCTCACGACCGGCGTGGTGTGGATCCACATGATGAAGAGGGCGGCCCAGCTGAGGAACTGCACCAGCGCCAGCCGCTTCATCACCTCCGGCATGGCTGAGAAGTCGCCAATGATGCTGCCCAGCATGCCCGGCGCAGCCCCTCCGCGGGCGCGGCCAATGACATAGGCGCTCAGAAGCCCGTAGGTCATCATCAGCGCGCCGAGCAGCAGCACTTCCTGCTTGAAGGCGAACACCCGCACCGCGAGCATCACGGTCACGCCCGCAACCAGCCAGACGATTGGCGCCGTGAAGGGACGGCTTGCCAGTGCACGCGTCAAACCTGCCGGGTCCGGCTGGGCGGTATCGCTGTGGAACCGCGCCATCTGTTCGGGAGAATATTCCCGCGTCGTCAGCACCGTCCACAGAACCGCCGCGAACAGCGCCGCCGCCCCGGCCCAGAAGCTGAATCGCACCGTGTCGGGAATGCCGCCATCGGGCGCGACATTGGCGACCCCGAAATGGTCCAGCAGCCACGGAAAGATGGAGCCGACGACTGCGCCGCTGCCGATGAAGGCGGTCTGCACGGCATAGCCGGCCGTGTGCTGAGACTTGGGCAGCATGTCGCCGACAAAGGCGCGGAACGGCTCCATGCTGATGTTCAGCGAGGCGTCCAGCACCCACAGCAGCATCGCCGCCATCCCAGTCGGCCGAGCCACGTCCGGTCGGACAGGTGGCCGACAATGGGCTGGACGAGAAGGCCGGTGAGCGGGGCGGCGATCCACAGCACCGGCAGATCATCGATGGCACTGCCGAGCGACTGGAAGACGCGGCTCATGTTGGCGTTCTGCAGGGCAAAGCCGATCTGGATACCGAAAAAGCCGAAGCTGATATTCCACAGCCCGGCCGCACTCTGCCGCGGTTTGTCCATCCCTGCTCCCTGCCGAATGCGGTCGCCGCCTGCATCCGGCTTGTCGTTGTGCCTGCGGAGTGCCACCCCGGGACCGCTGCGCGCAAGCTGCATACGAATGCGGCCGACGGTCAGCGGGCGCAGCTCAACCCGCTGCTGCGGGCGAGCTTTGGCGGATCACCAGGCGAGGGGGCAGAACGGCGTTCTCAACTTTCTCTCCCTCGATCTGCCGCACCAGAAGATCGACGAGGAGCACGGCGGCTGCTTCCGTGTCCTGCGCCACGGTGGTCAGCGCCGGAGACGTGAGTGCCGCCGCCGGAATGTCGTCGAACCCGACAACATGGACATCCTCCGGAACTCTCAAACCGGCCGCCTTGAGGCGACGAAGAACGCCGATCGCGATGAGGTCGCTGCCGGCGAACACGGCATCGAAGCTGGCTCCCGCCGACAGCAGCTGATCGATGGCCTTCTCGCCGTCCGCCTCGCTGCTCAGCGCGTCAATCGTGCGGACGGGCACGCCTCCGGGCGGAGAGACGAAGCCGCGGATCAGCCCCCGGCAGCGGTCGCTGAACTCCGGGTAGCCGGAGTCCGCGCATCCGCAGAACACCACGGAGCGGCGTCCGGCGGCGGCCAGATGCCGCCCGACGAGAAACCCGGCATGCTCGTTGTCCGAGCCGACCACCGCGCCGGCCACGGTGTCGCCAATCGGGCCCCAGCGCACGAAGTGGCTCTGCTGCCGCGCAAGGTGCTCGAGACAGCGGGCATAGGTGCGGTTGTCGCCATATCCGAGCAGGATGAGCCCGTCGGCGCGGTGGCTGTCCTCGTAGCGGCTGAGCCAGTCGTCGTCGGGGCGTTGGAAGGACACCAGCAGGTCGAAGCCGCGGGCACCGGACGCCTGGGTGATCGCGGCGAGCATGGTGAGGAAGAACGGGTTGATGCGGCTGCCGGCCGTGGCCGCCTCGTCGAAGAACAGCAGAGCCAGGGTGTTGGCGCGCTGGCTGCGGAGCGCAGAGGCGTTCTTGTCGACGGTGTAGTTCAGCTCGCGCGCAATCTGCTGGATGCGTTCGCGGGTTTCGCGGCTCACGGCCCGGTCGCCGCGCAGGGCGCGGCTGACCGTGGGCTGCGACACGCCGGCGCGGTACGCGATGTCGAAGCTTGTCACCTTGTCCGGCGGTCGTGAAGGCATAGCGCGGCACTGCCCAGAGGTTGCGTCCCGCCTGCCTAACGCATCGCTGCGCATCCGTCATCGCCGGTGATCGCCTCAGGCGGATTCCGGGCGAGGCTGTTCCCAGGCAGCCGGGCATACGTATGCGAACTGGGCGGGTGAATTGTTTCAGTTCATTGTCAGGCGATGAAAACGGCACGCCCGGATTGCCGGCGTGCGAGGGGGAGATGACCATGATCAAGCGCACCCGCGGCGCAGCGCTGTTCGCCGGCTCCGCGATGGCGTTGGCACTGATGCCGGCCGCCGCTTTCGCCCAGCAGGGCGCCACGCCGCAGCCCCCGGCTGCAACCCCGCCCGCTGGTGAAGCGGACGCGGCGCAGCCGGTGGAAGAGGGGGCGGAGGCGATCGTCGTGACGGGCTTCCGCGCCAGCCTGCAAAGCGCGGTGGCGGAGAAGCGCACCCAGAACCTCATCGTCGAGTCGGTGACTGCGGAAGACATCGGACGTCTTCCTGACAACTCGATCGGCGAGGCGATCGCGCGCCTGCCGGGCCTGACGGCGCAGCGCCTGAACGGCCGTGCGAACGTGGTGTCGATCCGCGGCTTTGGCCCCGACTTCTCGCAGACGCTGCTGAACGGACGCGAGCAGACGTCGCTCGGAGACAACCGCGCGGTCGAGTTCGACCAATATCCCGGCGAGCTGGTGAACCAGGTTGTCGTGTACAAATCTCCCAGCGCCGAGCTGGTCGGACAGGGGCTGGTCGGAACCATTGACATCCGCACCATCCGGCCGCTCGACTACGGCCGGCGCGTCTTGGCGATTGGCGGGCGCGGCTCCTACACGGATCTCGGTCGGCTGAACGCGGGTTCCGAGGAATTCGGCTACCGCGCCAGCGCCACCTTCGTCGACCAGTTCGCCGACGACACGATCGGGATTTCGCTGGCGGCTTCCTATGTCGACGAGCCGTACCAGGTCCAGGAGTTCAACGCGTGGGGCTATGCCGACGTGGGCGGCAATGCGGTCATCGGCGGCAACAAGAGCTTCGTGCAGTCGACCAACCTGAAGCGGCTGGGTCTTGCCGGAACGGTGCAGTGGGAGCCGACGCCCGGTCTCACACTTACGGTCGACGGGTTCTACTCCGACTTCGACGATGACCAGCTGCGGCGCGGGATCGAGCTTCCGCTCGGCTTTGGCGGGGGCTTTGGCGTTGCCTTCAATCCCGCCGGTGCGACGGTGGAGAACGGCGTGATTACCGCCGGACAGTTCACCAATGTGCGCGGCGTGGTGCGCAACGATGTGTTCCAGCGGCAGGCCGAACTCGTCGCCGGAGGGTTCAACGCGAAGTGGGACGGCGCCGACGGGTGGAAGGCCTATTTCGATTTCGGCTACTCGCGCACCGACCGCAACGAACTCAATCTCGAAAGCTATGCCGGCACGGGCTACAACGGTGACGACACCGGCATCGGTGCCGCCGCCACCATCGGCTTCCGAACCGGCGAG
This sequence comes from Erythrobacteraceae bacterium CFH 75059, assembly GCA_004331795.1. Taxonomy (GTDB): domain Bacteria; phylum Pseudomonadota; class Alphaproteobacteria; order Sphingomonadales; family Sphingomonadaceae; genus Qipengyuania_B; species Qipengyuania_B thermophila. The sequence continues at coordinate 586,320 of SJSR01000002.1, read as the reverse complement.
CGCGGCACGGTGTTCAGCCCGTCGCTGAACTACAGCGACCCGTCACTGGTGCTGCTCACCGATCCGCTCGGCTGGGGCGGCGACAGCGTTCAGGCCGGTTACTACAACAACCGCATCATCGATGACGAGCTGATGCAGTACCGGGTGCATGTCGAGCGGGAGATCGATTCGTTCATTTCGGCCGTCAAGTTCGGCATGAACTACACCAACCGGGACAAGTCGCTCACGCCGAACGAGGCGTTCGTGCGGCTGCCCGGCGGAGCCAGAACCGCGCGCGTGCCTTCGGAACTTCTGCTCGCGCCCACGAACCTCGCCTATCTGGGGCTCGGACCGATCGTCAGCTACGATCCTCGGCAATTGATCGATGCCGGCGCGCTGGTGCTTCAGTTCCGCGACGGCACGGGGGGCGGCGACCAGGACGTGCTCGCCAAGCAGTTCTCGGTGCGCGAAGACCTGATGACGCTCTATCTTCAGGCCGACATCGAGCAGCGGCTTGGTGGGGGCGTCCTGACCGGCAACATCGGCGTGCAGGCCGTGAGCACCGACCAGGAATCGACCGGTTTCGCCTTCACGCCCACCGGTCCGCAGGTGATCACGCGGGGCGCGTCCTATTGGGATGTGCTGCCGAGCCTGAACCTGTCGATGCGCTTCGACAGTGACCTGGTGCTGCGGTTCGCGGCGTCGCGACAGATCATGCGCCCGCGTCTTGACGACATGCGCATCGCGCTCGGCTACGGCATCAACAACAACCCGGCCGAAAGTCCGACGGGTCAGGCGCCCTTCATCAGCGGCGGGGGCGGCAACCCGTTCCTTCGCCCGTACCGGGCCAACGCCGTCGATTTCAACATCGAGAAGTATTTCGGCAATGCCGGCGTGCTGGCGCTCCAGCTGTTCTACAAGGACATCAAGAGCTTCATCTTCGGCGGTCGCTTCGTCTTCGACTATGCGGGCCTGCCCCTGCCGCCCGGACCGGCGCCGGTCACCACGATCGGCAATCTCGATGCGCCGGTGAACACCGGCGGCGGCGACCTTTACGGTGCGGAACTCGCCGCCACCTTGCCCTTCGACACCATCTCGAGCCTGTTGAGCGGGTTCGGGATCACGGGCGGGGTGAGCTATACCGAAACCTCCGTCACCGACGCGTCGGGCAACGAGACACGCATTCCCGGCTACTCGAAGTGGGTTGCCAACGGCACCCTGTTCTACGAAGCGTTCGGTCTGAACGCCCGCGCCAGCGTGCGTCACAGGTCCAGTTTCCTTGGCGACTTCACCGGGTTCGGGGGATCGCCCACCCGGCGCGTGGCGCGCGGGGAGACGATCGTCGACGCGCAGATCGGCTATGAATTCCCCCAGGGAACGGCGTTGCAGGGTTTGAACATTTACGTTCAGGGGCAGAACCTGACCAATGAACCGTTCGTGTCGATCGCGGGGGAGGGTCTCACCCGGCAGGTGCTCGACTATCAGACATTCGGACGCCGGTTTCTTGCAGGGTTCACCTATCGTTTCTGAGGTCTGGCGGGCATGGCGCCGTCCCGCAACGTGCGGGCCGGCGTCGCCGCGTCTCCCCGGTGCAATCACGGTAGCTGGGTGCGAAGGGGTGCGGGGGTGAGCGAGCGCGGCTTGCGACATGTCGTGATTGCCGGTGGTGGCACCGCCGGATGGATGGCTGCGGCCGCGCTCGGCGTGCTCTCCGATCTTGAAGTCACCCTGATCGAGAGCGAGGAGATCGGCACCGTCGGGGTGGGTGAGGCGACGATCCCGCAGATCCGCCTGTTCAACGCCGCGGTGGGCCTTGACGAAGGCGAGTTCTTCCGCGCGACGCGAGGGAGCTACAAGCTCGGCATCATGTTCGAGGGCTGGAGCGGCGAGGGGTCACGCTACATGCATGCCTTCGGCCCCACCGGCGCGGCGCATGGCGTCCTGCCGTTTCACCACCACTGGCTCCACGCCCGCTCCGCCGGCCTTGCGCGGGATTTCGGCGCCTACTCGCTCAATCGGGTTGCCGCTACCGCAGGGCGCGTGCCGTCTCCACTTGGCAGGGGTGACGAGCCGCAAAGCCCCTATGCCTACCATTTCGATGCCGCACTCTACGCCAAGCTGCTGCGCGCCCATGCCGAGGCTGCCGGGGTGCGCCGGGTCGAGGGGCGGATCGTCGATGTGGTTCTCTCCTCCGACGGCGAGGCGGTCGAGGCTCTTGTCCTGGCATCCGGTAGCCGCATCCCAGCGGATTTCTTCGTCGACTGCACCGGGTTCAGGGCCGTGCTGCTGGAGGCACTCGCACCCCGCGAGTTCGACAACTGGTCGCACTGGCTGCCGTGCGACCGGGCATGGGCGGTGCCGTGTGCGGCTGCCGGCGACTTCACGCCCTATACCCGCGCCACGGCGCGGCAGGCCGGATGGCAGTGGCGCATCCCGCTGCAGCACCGCATCGGCAACGGTTACGTCTTCTGCAGCCGCTTCTGCGACGAGGAGGACGCGCGTCGCGTGCTGCTCGCCAACCTTGATGGCGAGCCGGAGTCGGACCCCAGACTGCTCTCGTTCACCACCGGCACGCGCCGCCGCCACTGGGTCGGCAACTGCGTCGCGCTCGGGCTGGCGGCCGGTTTCATGGAGCCGCTCGAATCCACCAGCATCCATCTGGTGCAATCCTCAATCGCGCGGTTGCTCCAACTGCTGCCCTCGGACCCGCGCGCGACCTGCTGTGCGGTTGAGTTCAATCGGCAGGCGCAGTCGGAGTGGTGCCGGATCCGCGACTTCCTGATCCTCCACTACCATGCCAACGGGCGGCAGGGAGAACCGTTCTGGGATGAACGGCGCGCAGCGGCACTGCCCGACACGCTGGTGGAGCAACTCGAACTCTGGCGTCACACCGCGACTGTCTCGCGCCGCGACGAGGATCTCTTCACGCTGGAAGGGTGGTCGCAGGTGCTGATCGGCCAGAACATCCTGCCCGCGTGCGTGCATCCGCTCGCCGCCGGGGCGGAACCGGAGGCCTTGCGCGCCCGGCTCGACGCCATTCTCGCCCGCCATGCCGCCGCGGTTGAACGCATGCCGACCCATGCGGCCGCTCTTCGCCAAGCGATGATGACTGAACCGCAGAGGAAACGCGCATGACCAGTGGAGTATTCGCCGCACTCCTCACCGCCGGAATGATGCTGGCGGCGACGCCGACATGGGCGGCCGGGGAGGAACGTCTGTCTGGGGCGCAGGCGCCGGCAACCTCCGTGACAAGGGCAATGCGCGAACGCCTGCCGCAGGACGAGATCATCTACTTCGTCCTTCCCGACCGGTTCGAGAACGGAGACCCGACCAACGATCGCGGCGGTCTGACGGGCGATCGCGAGGTGACCGGCTTCGATCCCACAAGCCAGGCGTTCTTCCAGGGCGGTGACCTCAAGGGTCTGACCCAGCGGCTCGATTACATCCAGGGACTGGGCGTCACCGCCATCTGGTTCGCGCCGATCTTCAAGAACAAGCCGGTCCAGGGGCCGCCGGACAACCGCAGCGCAGGCTATCACGGCTACTGGGTCACAGACTTCACCCAGGTCGACCCGCATTTCGGCACGAACGAAGAGTTCCGCGCCTTCGTCGACGCGGCGCACGCGCGGGGGATGAAGGTCTACATGGACATCATCACCAATCACACCGCCGACGTGATCCGCTACGCCGAGGGCGATGCGAACGGCTATGCCTATCGCAGCAAGGCCGACTACCCGTACACCCGCCGGGGCGGAGTGGAAGGTCCGCCGATCAACGTGGGCTTCGCAGGTGACGAGGACGAGAGCCCGGAGAACTTCGCCCGCCTCAACGATCCGCGCTGGGCCTACACGCCGGTGGTGCCGGAGGACGAGCGCGGCGTGAAGGTCCCGGCGTGGCTGAACGACCCGATCTACTACCACAATCGCGGGGACACCTACTGGGTCGGGGAAAGCTCCCGCCATGGCGATTTCGTCGGGCTGGACGATCTTTTCACGGAGCATCCGCGGGTGCTTGAAGGGATGATCGAGATCTACGGCGGCTGGATCGACCGTTTTGGCATCGACGGGTTCCGGATCGACACCGCCAAGCACGTCAATTCGAGCTTCTGGCAACGTTTCGTCCCGGCCATGCAGGCCCGGGCACAGGCCCGGGGCATCCCCAACTTCCACATTTTCGGCGAGATCGCCTTCGACGAGCCGTCCGCTACGCTGGCCGCGCAGATCATGTGGGAGAGCGGGCTGCCGTCGGCCCTCGACATGGGGTTTGCAAGCGCCGCGCAGCGGGTCGTCGGAGGGCGCGCGTCGCCACGCACGCTTGCCGATCTGCTCGAGCAGGACGTGATCTACCCCGGCGGTGCACAGGCGGCGTTGAGCCTGCCGACATTTCTCGGCAATCACGACTTCGGCCGCTTCAGCATGTTCGTCCGGCGCGCCAATCCCGAAGCCGGCGCCGACGAACTGCTGGCCCGCACCATGCTGGGCCATGCCATGATGCTGACGCTGCGGGGAGTGCCCACCATCTATTACGGTGACGAACAGGGGTTCGTGTCGGACGGCCACGACCAGCTTGCCCGCGAACCGATGTTTCCGAGCCGGACGGCGGTTTACAACGATAACGAGCTGCTGGGCACGACCGCCACGCCCGCGGATTCGAACTTCGACATCAACCACCCGCTCTATCGCGCAATCGGCGACCTGGCGCAGATCCGGCGCGCGCATCCCGCTTTGAGGCGGGGGCTGAGCACCGTGCGTGCGGCCGACCACGAGGGCCAGGGGCTGCTCGCCGTGGAGCGTTTCGACGCCGAAAGCGGTCAGCGGGTGCTCGTCGCCTTCAACACCTCTGCGCAGCCGATCACGCGCACCGTCGCCGTTCACGGGCTGGCGAGCCGGCTCCGCCCCATTGCCGGCGCCTGTCCACCCGCTGTGGCGGCACCTGGCAGCGTGCGTGTGACCATCGCGCCGTTCGGGCATCTGGTCTGCGAACTCCAGGGATGACCAACGCCGCCTTGCCGGTCCGCGAAAACCCGGTGTCAGAAGAGCGCGCGGAGGCGCAGCCATGGTGGCGCGGCGCGGCCATCTACCAGGTCTATCCGCGCAGTTTCCGCGACACCAACGGAGACGGAATTGGCGATCTGCCCGGCATTACCCGTGGTTTGCCGCACATCGCCTCACTGGGCGTGGATGCGATCTGGATCAGCCCGTTCTACCGCTCTCCCCAAGCCGATTTCGGCTACGACGTCAGCGACTACACCGATGTCGACCCGATCTTCGGAACGCTTTCCGACTTCGACACGTTGGTGGCCCGCGCGCACGAGCTGGGCCTGCGGGTGCTGATCGATCAGATCTACTCGCACTGCTCGGATCAGCACCCGTGGTTCACCCAAAGCCGGGCGGACCGGACAAACCCGAAAGCGGACTGGTTCGTCTGGGCCGACGCGAAGGCGGACGGGTCGCCGCCAAGCAACTGGCAATCCGTTTTCGGCGGGCCGGCATGGACCTGGGACGCGCGCCGCGGCCAGTATTATCTGCACAACTTCCTGCCTCAGCAACCGCAGCTGAACGGGCACAACCCGCAGGTGCAGGACGCGCTGCTCTCGGTCGCGCAGTTCTGGCTTGATCGCGGCGTCGACGGCTTCCGCATCGACGCGCTGAACTTCGCCATGCACGATCCGCGCCTGCGCGACAATCCGCCCGCGCCCGACGACGGACGCCCGCGAACCCGGCCGTTCGACTTTCAGCAGCACCTCTTCAACCAGTCGCATCCGGGCATCATCGCCTTCATCGAACGGATCCGCGCGCTGACCGACCGCTATGGCGCGATTTTCACTGTGGCGGAGGTGGGGGGAGACAACGCTCTTGCCGAAATGCGCGCGTTCACAGCCGGTCCCCGGCGTCTGGACTCAGCCTACGGGTTCGACTTCCTATATGCGCGGAACCTCACGCCCGCGCTCGTCTGCGATGCCCTTTCCGCATGGAGCGGGGAGGGTGACGAAGGATGGCCCAGCTGGGCATTCGAGAACCATGACGCCCCCCGCGCCGCTTCGCGCTGGTGGGACGAGCAGCATCACGAAGCGGGAGTGCGGCTGAAGCTGCTGCTGCTCACAGCGCTGCGCGGCAACATCATCCTGTTCCAGGGTGAGGAACTCGGACTGCATCAGGACGAGATCGCCTTCGAGGATCTGCGCGATCCGGAGGCGATCGCCAACTGGCCCCTGACGCTGTCACGGGACGGGGTGCGGACGCCGCTCCCATGGCGGGCCGACAAGCCGCAGGCCGGGTTCACCACCGGCACGCCGTGGCTGCCGCTCGGCGCGGGCAACCGTGTCCGCGCCATCGACAGACAGGAGCAGGACGAGGGGTCGGTGCTGAATCTCGTCCGCGCGCTCCTTCGCCTCCGCCGCTCGCATCCGGCGCTTCGCCTTGGCGCCTTCGAAGGGTGCAGCGGCGACGACGACCTGCTCAGTTTCGACCGATTGTGGAAAGACGCGAGGATCCGATGCCTGTTCAACCTGTCGCTTCATCACACCCGTGGCCTCGCGTCTCTCCCGCCGGAGGCACGCGTTCTGATGGCGGTCAACGGCGCCTCGCCCGAGGGGCTGCCTCCGCTTGGCGGCCTGCTCGTGCAGCTCTGAGGGCGCTTCTCCTTGTCGCGCTGTCAGGCGCGGCGCCTGCAGCATTGCTGGCTCAGGAGCGGGTCTCGTCGCCGGACGGCCGGATCACGGTGACGGCCAACACCGATGGCGAGGGGGTTCCCTACTACGAGATCAGCCGCGACGGGCAGGTTCTCATCGCGCCCAGCCAGCTTGGCTTCCTGTTCACCGACGCCGATCCCATGCGCCGCAACTTCGCCCTTTCCGGCGTTGAGCGTGGCAGCGCCGATGCGCGCTGGGAACAGCCCTGGGGCGAACGCCGGTTTGTAACCGATCGCCACAACGCGATGACAGTGACGTTCCGGGAGAAGGGCGGGGCACAGCGCAGCCTGGCGGTGCAGTTCCGCGTGTTCGACGATGGGGTCGGCTTCCGCTACGACTTTCCCGAGAACACGAATGGCGGCCTCGTCAACATCGCCGAGGAACTGACCGAATTCGTGGTCGCGCCGAAGGGAACCGCCTGGTGGATCCAGGGTGGCGACTGGAACCGATACGAATACCTGTATCAGAAGACCGACATCGGGAGCGTCAGCACGGCCCACACCCCGATCACCATGCGCCTCGACGACGGGACGCACCTGTCGTTCCATGAGGCGGCGCTGGTGGACTATGCCGGCTACTGGTTCAAGCGGTTCGATGGACAGCGCTTCCGCACCCATCTGTCTCCTTCAAGCCGCGGACCCAAGGTCGTGCGGCGCGGCGGCTTCGTGACGCCGTGGCGGGCGATCCGCATCGCCGACAGTGCGGCGGGGCTGGTCGAAAGCGATCTCGAACTGAACCTCAACGAGCCGAACCGGCTCGGTGACATCTCAAGCTGGTTCCGGCCGCAGAAGTACATCGGCATCTGGTGGGGCATGATCCGCGGCGACTGGACCTGGGCCCAGGGTCCGCGGCATGGCGCCACGACCGCACGCGCCAAGCAGTACATCGATTTCGCGGCGCGGCACGGCTTTGCCGGCGTCCTGATCGAGGGATGGAACATCGGCTGGGACGGCAACTGGTTCGGCAACGGCCGGGAATACAGCTTCACGCAGCCTTATCCGGATTTCGATCTCGAGCAGGTTGCCGCCTATGCCCGCAGCCGGGGCGTGCAGCTCGTCGGCCATCACGAGACCGGCGGCAACATCGCCAACTACGAAAAACAGCTCGATGACGCTCTGGCGCTGTACGACCGGCTGAACGTCCGCGTGGTCAAGACGGGCTATGTGGCGGACGCCGGCGGGATCATCGCCTGCAATGCCGATGCGGCCGATCCGTGCCGGGGAGAGGTGTTCGAGTGGCACGACGGCCAACGGCAGGTCCAGCACCATCTGCGCGTTGTCGAGGCTGCCGCCCGGCACCGGATCGCGATCAACCCCCATGAGCCTGTCAAGGACACCGGCCTGCGGCGGACCTATCCGAGCTGGGTGGCGCGCGAGGGCGCCCGGGGTCAAGAGTACAACGCCTGGTCGCGCTTCGGCAACGGCCCCGATCACGATCCGACGCTTGTCTACACCCGCATGCTGGCCGGGCCGATGGACTATACGCCGGGCGTGCTGAGCCTGGTGGGAGACCGCGGCATGCCGTTCTCCTCGACCCTCGCCAAGCAGCTGGGGCTGTACCTCGCCATCTACTCGCCCATCCAGATGGCGGCCGACTTCATCGAGAACCTTGAGGCGCATCCGCGCGAACTCGCCTTCATCAAGCAGGTGCCGGCGGACTGGGAGGACAGCCGGCTTGTTGCCGGAGAAGTGGGCGACTACGCGATCTTCGCCCGCAAGGACCGCAACAGCGCGGACTGGTATGTCGGCGGGGTCAACGACGCCACCCGGCGCGACGTTACGGTCCAGTTCGCGTTCCTCGACCCGCGCCGGACATACGAAGCCACCGTCTTCAAGGATGCGCCGGGCGCGACCTACGAGAACGAGAGCCGCCACACCATCGCCTACGAGACGATCACCCTGCGCGCGGGCGACACCCGGACGTTCGAGCTTGCGCCGGGGGGCGGGCTGGCAATCCGGCTGACACCGGAGCGCAGATGACTGACGGAGTGCGCGCGCCGGACTGCGTGGTCCTCGGCGGAGGGAGCGCCGGATGGATCGCCGCCTGTCTGCTGCACCAAGCCTTCGCCGGGCGCGGCGCCACGGTCACGCTCGTCGAGAACCCTGAGATCGGGATCATCGGCGTCGGCGAAGGCTCCACGCCGCAGCTCAAGGCGTTCTTCGATCGTCTCGGCGTGGACGAGGCGGAGTGGATGGCCGCGTGCGATGCCACCTTCAAGCTGGGCATTCGCTTCCACGGGTGGAGCAAGCGGCCGGGCTTTTCGCACTACATCCACCCCTTCCCGTCGCCGGTCGATCTCCACACCGAGCCGCCGTACACCCGCGTCTGCGCCGCTGCCCGCCGCGGCGCTGCGGTCGACTTCGCCCATCCTGACGACTGGTTTCTGGCCTCCCGTCTCGCGCTCGCGGGGCTATCGCCGCACGCGGCCGATTCCTTTCCCTTCGCACCGTCCCATGGCTATCACTTCGATGCGTACAAGCTGGGCGCCTATCTGCGCGGCTGGGCGACGTCTCGGGGGGTTCGCCATGTCCGCGCCGAAGTGGCGGCGGTGGAGTGCGCGGGAGACGAGCGGATCGGCGCGCTCGTGTGTGCCGATGGCACGCGGCTGACCGCCGACATGTTCGTGGATTGTTCGGGCTTCCGCTCGGAGCTGATGCAGAAGACGCTCGGCGAACCCTTCATCGCCTTTGACGACAACCTGTTCGTCGATCGGGCGGTGGTGATGGCGACACCGCCGCCGGGGCAGGCAACGCCGCTGACCGAGGCGATTGCCATGCGGGCCGGCTGGCGCTGGCGCATCCCGCTCCAGTCGCGGTGCGGCAACGGCTACGTCTACTCCTCCGCATTCGTGTCGGATGACGAGGCCGAGCACGAATTGAGGCAGGCCTTGGGCATGCTCTCCGCTGGCGAGACGCGCCGCCTGAGGATGAAGGTCGGACGCGTTCGCCAGAGCTGGCGCGGCAATTGTCTCGCCGTCGGACTCGCGCAAGGGTTCATCGAACCGCTCGAGGCTACGGCGCTGCACATCGTCATCCACACTGTCGAACGCTTCATCGCCGCCTGGGCGCCCGATGCCGGACCGGATCGCCTCCGGGCCTTCAACGAAGCCGTTGCCACCCGCTATGACGGCATCCGGGACTACATCGTCGCGCATTACCGGCTCAATCAGCGGGAAGGCAACTTCTGGCGTGCCAACGCCAGCAACCATTCGCTGTCCGAACCGCTGAAGCAGGTCATCACGGCTTGGTTCACCCACGCCGATCTCCGGCAGCGGCTGGCCGAGATCTACGGGCCACATTCCGCCTACAGCAGCGCCAGCTGGCATTGTCTGTTCGCGGGCTATGGCACCTTTCCGACGCGACCCCAGCCGGTGCCGCACGACATGACCATGGCGGGCGAGGCGCTGGCGACGGTTCAAACCATGCTCGCCGCCTGCGCCCGCAACTTCGGCCCTCTTGAGGCGTCTTGACGCAGGGGGTCTCCGAGGAGGTCTAAAGGTGGCTGGGGCGGCAGGATTCGAACCTGCGCATGGCGGTACCAAAAACCGCTGCCTTACCGCTTGGCTACGCCCCAAGGCCTGCAGGCGCTATAGCGCCCGGCGCCTGTTTGCCAAGTGGCGAGCACGGCGCGCCGCCGCTGCCTGCTGTCAGACGTCCTTGCCGGCGAAATCGGCCGCGCAGTGGCGCGTCTCCAGCCGCGTCTCGGGCGGGCCGGAAGTCTTGTTCACGATGCGGCCGCGGCGCACGGCCGGGCGGGCGGCAATCTCCGCCACCCAGCGGGCCACGTGGCCGTATTCTGCGATCGAGAGAAATTCGCGTGCCGAGCCGTAGATCGACCCTTCCACGAACGGTGCCAGCCACGGGAAGGCGGCGATGTCGGCAATCGTGTATTCGTCGCCGGCGAGATAGCGCGTCTGGCCAAGGCGTTGGTCGGCCACGTCAAACAGCCGCTTCGTTTCCATGGCGTAGCGGTCGATGGCGTATTTGATCTTGACCGGAGCGTACGCATAGAAATGTCCGAACCCGCCGCCGATGAACGGGGCGCTGCCCACCTGCCAGAACAGCCAGTTCAGAGTCTCCGTCCGCGCCGATCCGCGCGCCGGGAGGAAACGGCCGAACCGCTCCGCCAGATGCAGAAGGATCGACCCGCTCTCGAAGACCCGAAGCGGCGTTCCTTCCGACCAGTCGACGAGCGCAGGGATCTTCGAATTTGGATTGATGTCGACGAAGCCGCTGCCGAATTGCTCGCCCGCAGAAATGTCGATCGGCCAGGCGTCGTATTCGGCGTCGCCGTGTCCGGCCTCAAGGAGTTCCTCGAGCATGATCGTCGCCTTGACCCCGTTGGGCGTTGCGAGCGAATACAGTTGCAGCGCGTGCTCGCCGCGGGGCAGCGGGGTCGTCGTTCGCGCCCCGGCCGTGGGCCGGTTAATGGCTGAGAATCGGCCGCCATGCCCGTCGTCGAAGGCCCAGACCTCAGGCGGCTGGTAATCGTCGCTCACATCCGTGCCTTTCGTGCTCGATTTGCGCCACCCTTCCGCCGGACCCACATCCGATGGACGAGAGCAGGAACAACAAGGGCGGGCGCGAGGTTCCTCACACCATGGACGTCGACAAGGCACCGCTGATCTTCGTGGATGACGAGCTTCCGGGGATCACGAGACGCCGATCCGGCAAGGGTTGGGCCTATTTTGACGCCGAGGGCCGGCTCATCTCCGACCGCCGCGAGCGCGAGCGGCTGAACCGGATTGCGCTGCCGCCGGCCTATCGCGACGCGTGGTTCTGTCCGGCGCCCAACGGGCATATCCTCGCCACCGGGATCGACGCGAAAGGGCGCAAGCAGTACCGCTACCACCCCGAGTTTCGCGCTCACCGCGAGAGCGTCAAGTATGACGGGTGCGCGACCTTCGGCAAGCTTCTGCCGCTCGTGCGCATGCGCGTCGAAAAGGATCTGGCCCAGCGACGGATCACGCGCGAGCGGGCGATCGCGGGGGTGGTCCGGCTTCTGGACCTTGGCGCGCTGCGCGTCGGGAACGAATGCTATGCGCAAAGCAACAAGAGCTTCGGCGCCACGACGCTGAGGGGCCGGCACGCGAAGGTGGTGGGCGATACGCTTCGCATCCGCTTCAAGGGCAAGCATGGCGTGCTGCGCGACCTGCAGCTGACGGACCGTCGGCTGGCGAAGGTGGTGCGCGGCCTGCAGGATCTGCCGGGCCAGCGTCTGTTCCGCTACCTCGACGAGGAGCAGAACTGCCACGACGTGGATTCCTCGGACGTCAACGAGTACCTGCGCGAAACGATGGGAGAAGGCTTCACCGCCAAGATGTTCCGCACGTGGCACGGAAGTGTGATTGGCTTCGAGACGCTGGCCTCGTCGACCCGCGTCCTGACCATCAAGGAACTCACGCAGAGCGTCGCGGACCGGCTGGGCAACACGCCCGCCGTGACCCGGCGCAGCTACATCCATCCGGCCGTTTTCAGCGTGGTCGAGCAGCAGGAGGAGTGGCGCGCGCAGCTCAGGCTTCCGCGCGCGACGCGCTGGCTCAGTCGCCACGAGCGGGGATTGATCGCGTTGCTCGAAGAGTCACCGGATGCCATGGAACTGCTGAGCGCCGCGTAGGAGAAGACACGCAATGCAAGGGAATGTCGGACATGGCTGAGGTGCTCGACGCGGTTCTCGAGCCCGGCGCGCGTGAACAGGCGCAACGCGTGATTGAGCGCGTGCGTGATGCGGAGCTTCGCCTCGCGACGGCGGAAAGCTGCACCGCCGGGTTGCTCGCGGCCGTGCTTACCGATGTGGAGGGGTGCGGCCATGTCTTCGATCGCGGGTTCGTCACCTACGAGCTGACGGCAAAGTGCGACATGCTCGACCTTCCCGAGGAGATCGTGCAGCACAACGCCGCCGTGAACGAGGCGGTCGCCCGGCTGATGGCGGAAAGGACTCTTGCCAGGTCGGAGGCGCACATCGCGATCGGCATCACCGGATTCGCTGGGCCGTGCGAGGAGGATCAGGAGGAAGGTCTGGTCTTCATTGGCTGTGCCGCGCAGGATCGCGAGACGCAGGTTCGCGAAGAGCATTTCGGAGAGATTGGCCGCGCCGCGGTCCGGGCCAAGGCCCTGGCAGCCGCTTTCGAGATGATCGCGGAGGCGACCGCTGCATTGCAGCAGCGGCGAGCCTGAGCAGGGGATGAGCAGTCACCCGTTCTATGCGCTTCACACGCATGGCTTCGTGCGCTGTGCGGCCGCTACGCCGCAGGTGCGGACAGCGGACGTCTCCTTCAACGCCGAGGCCATTCTCGCCGACGCGCATCGGGCGCATGAGCAGGCAGTCGACCTGGTCGTCTTTCCCGAGCTGTGTCTTTCCGCCTATGCCATCGACGATCTTCATCTGCAGGCGGCGCTTCTCGACGCGGTCGAGGCGGCGGCGGGACAACTGATTGAGCAGAGCGCCGGGCTGAGGCCGCTGTTGCTGGTGGGCGCACCGCTGCGGTGTCAGGGGAGGGTGTACAACTGCGCGCTGGCCATCAAGGGCGGCCAGCTTCTTGGTGTCGTGCCCAAGAGCTTCCTGCCCAATTACCGTGAGTTCTACGAGAAGCGGTGGTTCGCCCACGGGCGGAGCCGCCGGGGTGGACGCATCACTGTTGCGGGGCACGACGTCCCGTTCGGCGTTGACCTCATCTTTGCCGCCCGCACCCATCGCGGCTTCAAGGTCTTCGTCGAGATCTGCGAGGATTTCTGGGCACCGGTGCCGCCGTCGACCTATGGCGCTCTGGCAGGAGCGACCATCCTGGCGAACCTCTCGGCCTCGAACATCACCATCGGCAAGGCCGACGAGCGGCATCTGCTGTGCCGGTCGCAAAGCGCCCGCGCCGCGGCCGCCTACGTGTATTCGGCCAGCGGCCATGGCGAGAGCACAACCGACGTGGCCTGGGACGGGCAGGGGATGATCTACGAGCTTGGCGACCTGCTCGTGGAGAGCGAGCGGTTCACCCTGACCCCGAGCCTGTGTGTGGCGGATGTCGACGCCGAACGGGTGCTGCTCGACCGGATGCGGATGCAGACCTTTGCCGACGCGGCGGAGGCGGCCGGAAATCCCGCCGACACCCACCGCACCGTGTTGTTCGACCACGAGCCTTCCGGCGACGTCGGCCTGCGGCGGCCGCTGCGCCGCTTTCCCTTCGTGCCGGACCGTCCAGACCGGCTGGACGACGACTGCTACGAAGCGTTCAACATCCAGGTCGACGGGCTTCTGCGCCGGTTTCAGGCCACAAGCGGCGACAGCATGGTGATCGGCGTGTCTGGCGGGATCGATTCCACCCATGCTCTGATCGTGGCGGCCAAGGTGTGCGACCGGCTGGATCTGCCGCGGACAACCATCCGCGGCTACACCATGCCGGGCTTCGGCACTTCCGAAGGCACGAAGAGCAACGCGTGGGAGCTGATGCGCGCGCTCGGCATCACTGCGGAGGAAATCGACATTCGGCCTGCCGCGCGGCAGATGCTGGCCGATATCGATCATCCGTTTGCGCGCGGCGAACCGGTGCACGATGTCACGTTCGAGAACGTGCAGGCGGGCCTTCGCACCGATTACCTGTTCCGGCTCGCCGGGCATCATCGCGGCTTCGTGATCGGGACGGGCGATCTGAGCGAACTGGCGCTCGGCTGGTGCACCTACGGTGTGGGCGATCAGATGAGCCACTACGCCGTCAATGCCGGCGTGCCCAAGACGCTGATCCAGCATCTCATCCGCTGGGCCACCCGCACCGATCTCTTCGATCCGCAGACGGACGCGGTTCTCGAAGCGATCCTCGAGACGGAAATCAGTCCCGAGCTCGTGCCCGCAGACGCGGACGGGGGGATGCAGAGCACGCAGGACATCATCGGCCCTTTCGCGCTCAACGACTTCTTCCTTCACCACATCGTCCGGTTCGGCCATTCTCCCGCCAAGGTCGCCTTCCTGTGCTGGCATGCCTGGCGCGATGCGGCGGCAGGCCGCTGGCCGGACACCATTCCGCAGGCCGCGCGGGTCGCCTACGATCTGCCCACCATCGCCGGCTGGCTCGAGAAGTTCCTCGTGCGCTTCTTCGAAACGAGCCAGTTCAAGCGCTCGGCATTGCCGAACGGGCCGAAAGTTTCGGCCGGCGGCGCACTCAGTCCGCGCGGCGACTGGCGGGCGCCATCCGATGCCGTGGCGGCGGTGTGGGTGGACAACCTGCGCTCCAGCCTGCCCGATCTGTGATCCCCGCGCCCATGCGCTGTCGCATTGGCGCGCGGCATGGTGCATGAAAGGCCGATGAGCATGGCCATCATCACGGGTCTGGCTGGCGCCGTTCCCGCGCTGGACTTCGAGGCCGACTACCGGCGCTGGGCTTGCGCGCGTCTGGCGCCGTCTGGCCGAGCGGGCCTTTACGCCCGCATGGCGGAACGGTCGGGCATCGAGCATCGATGGTCCGTCCTCGAAGCCGAAGACGCGCGGCTCGACCAAGGGCAGGGCTTCTACGGCGGCGACACGCCGCCGTCCACCTCCGCACGGATGCGCATCTATGCCCGCGAAGCGCCGGAACTCGCGCTGCAGGCGATCCGCAAGCTCGGCCCCCTGCCACCGGTCACGCATCTTGTCGTCGCCAGCTGCACCGGATTCGTCGCACCCGGCATCGATCAGATCATCGCCCGCAGGCTCGGGCTGGACGGCGCGGTGGAGCGCGTGCTGATCGGGTTCATGGGCTGTTACGCAGCGGTCACGGCCCTGCGCACCGCGCGGCACATCGTGCGTTCCGATCCAGGCGCGCGCGTGCTCGTGGTCACGGTGGAGCTCTCGACCCTGCATCATCAGGACGAGCCGGAGATCGAGCCGATGCTCGCCGGCGCCCAGTTCGGTGACGGCGCCGCCGCGGCACTGGTCGAAGGCTGCGGCCGTGGCTTGGAAATCGGGGCCGGCCTGTCGGCGACGCTGGACGGAAGCGACGACCTGATCACCTGGGAGATCGCCGACACGGGCTTTCGCATGCACCTGTCGGGCGCCGTCCCCGCGCGCATCGCCGCCGCGCTTGGCGAAGGCGGACTGGGCGCACGGATCGCGGCGCTTGTCGGCACCGACCAACCCGTTAGCTACGCCGTCCATGCCGGCGGGCGCTCCATCCTCGATGCCGTCGAGCGGGGCCTCCACCTGCCGCCCGGCGCCCTTGCTGCGTCGCGCGCGGTCCTGCGCGAGTGCGGGAACATCAGTTCCTCGACCCTGATGTTCGTGCTCGAACGGCTGATGCAGGACAAGCCGACGCGCGGGATTGCGCTGGCATTCGGCCCCGGCCTGGCCGTCGAGGGGTTCGTCTTCGGCTGGCACGACGCGTAACCCCATGCTTCAGGATCGCGCCTTCGCCGATGAGCTGATGGACGATCCGGATCTGCCGGCTGAAACCTATGAAGCCGTGCTGGCGGATCTCGCACGGGTGAACCGGGCCACGTGGGCTTATCGGCCCACCCTGCAGTTCCTGAAACGTGCCGTGGGTCGCCGACGTGCTTTTTCCGTTCTGGACGTGGGGTTCGGGCAGGGAGACATGCTGCGAAGGATCGCCGCCTTCGCGCGCGCGCGGGGTCAAGCCGTTCGACTGGTCGGCGTCGATCTCAACCGCAACAGCATCGCCGCGGCGCGGGCGGCGACCCCGCTGCACACCGCCATCGACTTTCGCCATGGTGACTACGCCGATCTGGCGGGCGAGGGGTGGGACTGCATCATCTCCAGCCTCGTTGCACACCACATGAACCCGGCGCAGCTGAGCGCGTTCCTGCGCTTCATGGATGCCGAGGCGCAGGCGGGCTGGTTCGTCAACGACCTTCATCGCCACAACTTCGCCTACCGTGCCTATCCGTGGCTCGCGCGCCTCCTGAGAGTCCACCCGATCGTCCGGCATGACGGGCATGTGTCGATCGCGCGCGCGTTCCGCCGGTCCGACTGGGCGGCTCAGCTGGACACGGCCGGCGTCGCCGGGGCGCGTGTGCGGCGCATCTTCCCGTTCCGCCTGTGCGTGGAGAAGGTGGTGTGAGGCCCCTCGTGCTTGGTGCCGGGCCGGCCGGCTGCGCCGCCGCCATCGTCCTTGCGCGCGGAGGGGCAGCGCCGGTGCTCATGGACCGCTCCCGAACGCCCGGCGATGCGCTGTGCGGCGGCTTTCTGAGCTGGCGGACGGTGCGCAATCTTCAGGCGCTGGGGGTCGACGCCGAAGGGGCGGGGGCCGTCCGCGTCACGCGCCTGCGCTATTTCGGACACGGCGAGCCGATCGAGGCCGCCTTGCCGGAACCGGGCCTGGGCCTGTCCCGCCACGCGCTCGACAGCGCGCTGCGGCGGGCCGCGATCGCTGCGGGCGCGCAGGAGAGGATCGACCACGCGCTCGACGTGGCGCCGGGGCGGGTTCGCACCCGTGCCGGCGAGCACACGCCCGGGGCCATCTTCCTTGCGTCCGGCAAGCACGATGTGCGCGGGCAGCCGAGGCCGCGCCTAGCCGACGATCCGGTGCTGGGATGCCGGGTCAGGCTGTGCGGCGACCCCGAATTGCAGCGCGTGATCGGGGATGCCGTCGAGCTGCACTGCTTTGCCGGCGGCTATGCCGGAATTGTCAGGCAGGAAAATGGCACCGTGAACATCTGCATGGCGGTCCACAAATCGAGGCTGGCGGGAGCGGGCGGCGACCTGCACCGCCTGTTTGCCCAGCTCGCAGTCCAGAACCCGCAACTCGGCCGTCGCCTCGACCATGTTCCGGCGCACGAGGCAATCCAGTCCATCGGCGCCGTACCCTACGGCTTCATCGCGCGCGAGACATCCTGCGGCCTTTTCCGCCTCGGGGACCAGGCCGCCGTGATCCCTTCGCTCGCCGGCGAAGGGGTGTCCATCGCCCTGACCAGCGGCATCGCCGCGGCGTCCGCCTACCTGCGCGGTGGCCCCGAAGCCGCGCCCGCCTTTCAGCGGCGTTTCGCCCGTCTTGTCCGTCGGCCAGTCGGGGCAGCCGCCCTGCTCTGGCGGGTAAGCGAGCTGCGTGAACACGGCGTCGTTGCCGAAAGGGTCGCGCGCCTGTTTCCCTGGCTCCTGCCGATGGCGATGAACGCCAGCCGCGTGTCTCAGCCGAGCTGGGTGACCCAGCCGTAAGGGTCCGGTGCGCTGCCCGACTGGATGCGGGTCAGCCGCTCGCGGAGCCGCTTCGTCAGCGGGCCGGGCGCACCATCGCCGATGGTGAAGCGTTGCTCGCCATCCAGCACCGACCCGACCGGCGTGACCACGGCTGCGGTGCCGCACGCGAAACACTCTGACAGGACGCCGCTCCCGGCGTCGGCACGCCAGCGGTCGATCGAATACGGCTCTTCGGCAACGGCCACTCCCTCGTCGCGCAGCAGGGTGATGAGGCTGTCGCGGGTGATCCCCGGCAGGATCGTGCCTGTGAGGGGCGGCGTTATGACCCGGCCATCCGCCAGCACGAAGAACAGGTTCATGCCGCCAAGCTCCTCCACCCATGTCCGCTCCACGGCATCGAGGAAGACGACCTGGTCACAGCCGTGCTCGGTCGCCTCGGCGATGGGAATGAGGCTCGCCGCATAGTTGCCGCCCGTCTTGGCCGCGCCGGTTCCGCCGGGTGCGGCGCGCACATGCTGGCGGCTGACCCACAGGCTGACGGCCGGTGCGTCCGACTTGAAGTAGCCTCCGACGGGCGAGGCGATCACGATGAACTTGTACTGGCGCGCGGGCCGGACGCCGAGAAACGCTTCCGTCGCGATCATGAACGGCCGAAGGTAGATCGAGCCGCCGGACACGGCGGGGAACCAGTGTCCGTCGACCTCCATCAATTCGCCCAAGGCCTGGAGGAACAGGTGTTCGGGCAGGGTGGGCATCGCCATGCGGCGGGCGCTCGCATTCAGCCGCGCGGCGTTCGCCTCCGGGCGGAACAGGGCCAGCCTGCCGCTGTCGTGGCGATAGACCTTCAGTCCCTCGAAGATCTCCTGAGCGTAGTGGAGCACGGCCGCTGCCGGGTCGAGCCGCAGTGGCCCACGCGGACAGAGGCGTGCGGTGTGCCAGCCCCCGCGCGCCTCGTCAAAATCGATGACGATCATGTGATCGGTGAACACCTTGCCGAAGCCGGGAGAGGCCAGCGCGGCTTCGCGCTGTTCCGTAGGCAAGGGATCTGGGTTGAGCTCGCGCGTGAACGACAGGGGTGCGGTGATGGTCAAAGCCTGCTCCTTCGCTCCGAGCCGTTATGGCGCATCGGGCGCGAGGGCAAGTTTGCGCCGATCGGAGGCGATCTGGATATGAGAAAGGCGGCCCCGGCTGTTGCCGGAAACCGCCTTTCGCATGGTCAGCGGCCGGAAGTGCCGCTTACGAAGCCTCTACGGACTGTCTGGAACCTACCCGTAATGCCTCGCGCGGAAACTCGCCGACCCCTCTGCTGAACCATGAGACATCGGATCACCTCCTTTCGCGCTCGTGAGCCAAGACCCGCACCGATTCACCGGGGGTCAAGGACAGCGTTCACCGCTGACCTCGTCCCGCAATCTGCGGTGTGGGCGCGGGGTTTGCAAGATGGCGGCGCGGTTTTCCCCGGATGCGCGATCATCCGCGGCACGCTTCGATAACGCGCGTGATCTCGGGCCAGGAGGGAAGATACAGCGGAGCCGCCCCGCGCGCCTCGACGGCGAACCGGCCTCGGCTGAACGCCATGGCATCGAGCAGCGGGTCCCTCGCGCTCACCTGTGCGGCGAGGGTGCTGCGTGCCGCCGCAACGTCCTGCGTCGCGAGGGTGCGGTCCTGCGTGCCGGTGCGGATGACCAGCGGACCGGCGCCGGCGGGTGTCGCCGCGCGCTCAAGCGCCATCTGCCGCGAGGCGGGGTCGCAGCGCATCGTGAACAGCGCCGCGCCCGAAGAGTCGGCGAACACCGCCGTCGGCACGGGCCGGGCGCTGTAGGTCCAGTCGCCGGCGGTGGCGGGGTTGTCGATCCAGTTGGTCGCAGGGGGCGGAGCCTGTGGCGGGGCCGGCGCCGCGACCGGCGGCGGCGGAGCGGGCGGCGCAGGTGGCGGCGGCGCTGTCCGCGGAACGCAGGCGGCAATGGAGAAGCTCAGGGCAATGGCAGCGCAGGCGCGCAGGCAAATCGGTTTCATGGCCTCACCATGCGCGCTAAACCGGCCTCATGTCCACGGCTTCGAAGCAGCGCGTCGATCACCTGCTGGTCACACGCGGTCTGGTGGAAAGCCGCACCCGCGCGCAGGCGCTGGTCATGGCGGGGCTCGTGCATTCTGCCGGACAAAGGATCGCCAAGCCGGGACAGCTCCTGCCGCGAGACGCGCCGCTCGAGGTGCGAGGACGGGAACATCCGTGGGTCAGTCGTGGCGGGGTGAAGCTTGCGCATGCGCTCGACCACTTCGCGCTCGACCCTTCGGGGGCGACCGCCATGGACATCGGCAGTTCGACCGGCGGCTTCACTGACGTTCTGCTGACGCGCGGGGCGGCGCACGTCTTCGCCGTCGACAGCGGAACGAACCAGCTGGCTTGGAAGCTGCGGCAGGATCCGCGCGTCACCGTGCTGGAGCAGACCAGCGCGCGCGTGCTGACGCCTGAACAGATCGATCGGCCGTGCGACTGGATCGTGTGCGATGCCAGCTTCATCGCGCTTGCCAAGGTGCTGGAGAGGCCGTTGCAGCTGGCCGCCGCCCGCTGCCGCCTGGTGGCGTTGATCAAGCCGCAGTTCGAGGTAGGACGGGACGAAGTGGGCAAGGGCGGCGTCGTGCGCGACCCTGCGCTCCATCGGCGGGTGTGCGAGGAAGTCTGCGCGTGGGTGGAGCAGGCGGGGCTGGCTGTTCAGGGCGTGATCGAAAGTCCGATCACCGGGCCGGAAGGCAACCGCGAATTCCTGCTCTCGGCGCTGCGCGATTGACGCCGCGGCGGTGCGGCGCGTAACCGCCCGCAAACACATGAGGGAGAGCGGGATGTCCGCGAACATCGCCGAAATGGAACGCCGCCGCGCCGCTGCCGAACTGGGCGGCGGCACGCAGCGGATCGCGGCCCAGCATGCCAAAGGCAAGCTGACGGCCCGCGAGCGGCTGGACGTGCTGCTCGATCCGGGTTCGTTTGAGGAACTCGACCGCTATGTCGAGCACGACTGCATCGATTTCGGCATGGACGCGCAGAAGATCCCGGGCGACGGCGTCGTCACCGGCTCGGGCACGATTAACGGCCGGCTGGTGTTCGTCTTTTCGCAGGATTTCACCGTCTTCGGCGGCTCCTTGTCGAAACGCCACGCGGAGAAGATCTGCAAGGTGATGGACATGGCGATGAAGGTCGGCGCGCCGGTCATCGGCCTCAACGACTCCGGCGGCGCGCGCATCCAGGAAGGCGTGGCCTCCTTGGGCGGCTATGCCGAGGTGTTCCAGCGCAACGTGCTGGCCAGCGGGGTGGTGCCGCAGATCAGCCTGATCATGGGGCCGTGCGCGGGCGGCGCGGTCTATTCCCCGGCGATGACCGACTTCATCTTCATGGTGAAGGACAGCTCCTACATGTTCGTCACCGGCCCAGACGTGGTGAAAACCGTCACCAACGAGGTGGTGACGCAAGAGGAACTAGGCGGGGCGGTGACGCACACCACCAAGACCAGCGTCGCCGATGTCGCGTTCGAAAACGACATCGAGACTCTGCTCGCCACCCGCGACTTCTTCGACTTCCTGCCGCTGTCCAACCGGGAAGGCGTGCCGGAGCGGCCGACCGCCGATCCGTGGGACCGGGAGGAGCCGTCGCTCGACACGCTGATCCCGGACAACGCCAATCAGCCCTACGACATGCACGAAGTCATTCGGAAGACGCTGGACGAAGGCGACTTCTTCGAAGTGCAGCCCAAGCACGCCGCCAACATCATCTGCGGTTTTGGCCGGGTGGAGGGGCGCACGGTCGGAGTCGTCGCGAACCAGCCGATGGTGCTGGCGGGCGTCCTCGACATCAATTCGTCGAAGAAGGCAGCGCGGTTCGTGCGCTTCTGCGACGCGTTCGAGATCCCGATCATCACCTTCGTCGACGTGCCCGGCTTCCTTCCCGGCACCGCGCAGGAGCTCGGCGGCATCATCAAGCACGGCGCCAAGCTGCTGTTCGCCTATGCCGAGGCGACCGCGCCCAAGATCACCGTCATCACCCGCAAGGCCTATGGCGGCGCCTACGACGTCATGGCGTCCAAGCACCTGCGTGGTGACCTCAACTACGCTTGGCCCACCGCTGAGATCGCCGTGATGGGCGCGAAGGGGGCGGTGGAGATCATCTTCCGCTCCGACCGGGGCGATCCGGACAAGATCGCGGAAAAGACGCGGGAGTACGAGGAACGGTTCGCCAACCCCTTCGTGGCCGCCAGTCGAGGATACATCGACGAGGTGATCTATCCTCACTCCACCCGGCGGCGGATTGCTCTGGGATTGCGGAAGCTACGGGGCAAGGTGCTGGAGAACCCTTGGAAGAAGCATGACAATATCCCGCTATGAGTGTCATTCGAGTACAACGAGCGCTCGAGGTGCGAGCTGTTGAAGCTGCAGAAGCGTCTGCCCTTCAGGCCAAACGGGCAGTCGATGCATCTATTATTTCGATAGGGTTAAGCGTACTTGCCTTGTTCGCTCTATTGGCCACTATTTTACAAGGGCGAATGGCTTTGAAGAGAGCCACGCTTGCGAATAAAATTGCTTCTGATTCCGCTGAGAAGCAACTCAGAGCATACCTGTCGGTCGAACCGATGGGAGTTACCGTTCCGGAGAAAAATCGTATTACATTTCCTTTGAATGTAATAAATCATGGTGCAACCCCCGCCTCGGCTATTGAGTTCGTCAGCGATTTTCTAGTCGTGGAAGGTGAACCGCGTGAATTTGATCCTAAGCAATATGGGCGGAGCGAAGATCACTCCTTACCTTCGGAAACAATGATCGGCCCCGGAATCAATCAATTTGTTTACGCAACCTACTCAGATGATTGTTTGCGTGAACATAGAACTGCTATTGGTAGTAGAAAAGCCGCTATTGTTCATTATGGCATGATAAGATACGACGATGTATTTGGTAAGAGCCACGTTACAAATTTTTCTTTTTATCACTGGGGCGAAGAACTCAGTGCTGAAGAAAGCAAGAGATGCCGCTTTGGCAACAGTGTGACTTAGGAACGAAGCCTATGAAACTCGGTCGGCTCAATCACATCGGCGTTGCGACGCCCTCCATCGCGGACAGCATCGCCTACTACCGCGATATCATGGGTGCCACTACAGTCGGCGAGCCGTTTGATCTGCCGGAGCAGGGGGTGAAGGTGTGCTTCATCGACACGCCGGGTCAGAGCGGCACCGAAGGAACGCAGATCGAGCTGATTGAGCCTCTGGGGCCGGAAAGCACGCTGAGCGGCTTTCTCGCCAGGAACCCGCTCGGGGGGCAGCATCATGTCTGCTACGAGGTGACCGACATCAACGAGGCGCGCGCATGGTTCGAGGGGCTCGGCAAGCACATTCTCGGCCCGACCCGCATCGGGGCGCACGGGACGCCGATCTTCTTCCTGCATCCTAAGGACATGATGGGCGTGCTGACCGAAATCATGGAAACTCCGCGCGAAGGATCGGACTGGTCGAACTGACCGTGCAAACTTCGTTATCCTGAACTTGTTTCAGGATCCAATTCGCCGCAGGAACCTGCGTCTCCGCATGAACGGATGCCGAAACGAGTTCAGCATGACGGTAGTGGGATAGCATGACCGACAAACCGACCCCCGCCGACTGGCAAACCGCCGCCGCAAAGGAAGTGAAAGGCCGCGACCTCACCTGGCACACACCGGAGGGGATCGCCGTCAAGCCGCTCTACACAGCCGAGGATGTCGCCGACCTCGACCCCGGCCTGCCGGGCTTCGCGCCGTTCACGCGCGGACCTTATGCCTCGATGTACACCGGGCGGCCGTGGACGATCCGGCAGTACGCCGGCTTCTCCACCGCCGAGGAGTCCAACGCCTTCTACCGCCGCAACCTTGCAGCCGGGCAGAAGGGGCTGTCCGTCGCCTTCGACCTCGCCACCCATCGCGGCTATGACTCCGATCATCCGCGCGTCGTGGGCGACGTCGGCAAGGCAGGGGTCGCCATCGACACGGTGCGCGACATGGAGATCCTGTTCGACCAGATCCCGCTCGACCAGATGAGCGTCAGCATGACGATGAACGGCGCGGTGCTGCCGGTGCTGGCCTTCTTCATCGTCGCGGCGGAACGGCAGGGAGTGTCTCAGGACAGGCTGTCGGGAACCATTCAGAACGACATTCTGAAGGAGTTCATGGTCCGCAACACCTACATCTACCCGCCCGAACCCAGCATGCGGATCGTGTCGGACATCATCGCCTACACCTCCGCGCACATGCCCAGGTTCAACAGCATCTCCATCTCCGGCTACCACATGCACGAGGCCGGAGCGACCGCGGTGCAGGAACTCGCCTTCACCATTGCCGACGGGAAGGAATACGCGAAGCGCGCCATGGCCGCCGGGCTGGCGCTCGACGATTTCGCGCCGCGCCTGTCCTTCTTCTGGGGCATCGGCATGAACTTCTTCATGGAGATCGCCAAGATGCGCGCGTCGCGCCAGATCTGGCACGATGTAATGACGGACCTTGGCGCGCAGAACCCCAAGTCCAAGATGCTGCGCACCCACTGCCAGACCAGCGGCGTGTCCTTGCAGGAACAGGACCCCTACAACAACGTCATCCGCACCACGGTGGAGGCGATGGCGGCGGTGCTGGGCGGTACGCAGAGCCTGCACACCAACGCGCTGGACGAGGCGATCGCGCTGCCCACCGACTTCTCCGCCCGCATCGCCCGCAACACGCAGCTGGTTTTGCAGCAGGAGACCGGCATCACCCGCGTGGCCGATCCGCTGGGCGGGTCTTACTATGTCGAAGCCCTGACCGCCGCGCTGGTGGAACAGGCCGAGGCGCTGATCGCCGAGGTGGATGCGGCAGGCGGGATGACGTCTTACGTCGCCAGCGGCGCTCCCAAGGCCGCGATCG
This sequence comes from Erythrobacteraceae bacterium CFH 75059, assembly GCA_004331795.1. Classification (GTDB taxonomy): domain Bacteria; phylum Pseudomonadota; class Alphaproteobacteria; order Sphingomonadales; family Sphingomonadaceae; genus Qipengyuania_B; species Qipengyuania_B thermophila. The sequence continues at coordinate 561,634 of SJSR01000002.1, read as the reverse complement.
AGCGTGCGGCGGCGGCCAAGCAGGCGAGCGTCGACAGGGGCGATACGGTGGTGGTCGGGGTCAACAAGTACCGCCTGCCCGAAGAAGCGCGGATCGACACGCTCGACATTGACAATCACGCCGTGCGGCAAAGCCAGATCGCGCGGCTGGAGCAGGTGCGCGCCGGGCGGGACGAGGCGGGCTGCCGGGCTGCGCTGGACGCCTTGCGCGAAGGCGCGCGGAGCGGCGGCAACCTCCTCGCCCTGTCCGTCGAGGCAGCCCGCCGCGACGCGACCTTGGGCGAGATCAGCAGCGCGCTGGAGGACGTGTTCGGCCGCTACGACACGCTGCCCCGGCCCGTACGCGGCATCTATGCCGAGGCGTATGCGACCGACGCCCGCTATGCCCAGGTGGTTGAGGGCGTGCAGGCGGTCGAGCGCCGGCTGGGCCGCAAGCCGAAGATCATGGTCGCCAAGATGGGACAGGACGGACACGACCGGGGTGCCAACGTCATCGCCTCCGCTTTTGCCGACATGGGCTTCGATGTGCTGTCAGGCCCGCTGTTCCAGACACCGGCCGAAACTTGCGACATGGCGCTGGCGAACGGTGTGGACGCCGTCGGCGCGAGCAGCCTGGCGGCGGGGCACAAGACGCTGATCCCCGAACTGATCCAGCGCTTGCGCGACGCGGGGCGGGCCGACATCAAGGTGGTCGCGGGCGGAGTCATTCCGCCGCAGGACTACGACTTCCTGCGCGAGGCTGGGGTGCAGGGAATTTACGGACCGGGTTCCAACGTGGTGGAATGCGCGGCGGACATGCTGCGCCTGCTGGGTCACAACATGCCGCCTGCGGGTGAGACGATGGGGGAGGCGGCGGAGTGACCGCCGACATCCACCATCGTCACCCTGAACGTGTTTCAGGGTCCATGTTACGGCCGAGAACGAGGGTTGAGGGGATACATGGATGCTGAAACAAGTTCAGCATGACGCGGTGCGCACCGACTGGACACGCGAGGAGATCGCCGCGCTCTTCGACCTCCCGTTCACCGAACTGCTGTTCCAGGCCGCCACTGTTCACCGCGCGAACCATCCGCCAGACCAGGTTCAGCTCTGCACACTGCTGTCCATCAAAACGGGCGGCTGTCCGGAGGATTGCGGCTATTGCTCGCAGTCGGTGAAGGCCGACAGCGGGGTTCAGGCGACCAAGCTGATGGAGGTGCAGCAGGTGCTGCAACGCGCGGCGCAGGCGAAGGACGCGGGATCACAGCGTTTCTGCATGGGCGCCGCCTGGCGCAACCCCAAGGACCGCGACATGCCTGCGATCATCGAAATCGTGAAAGGCGTCCGCGCGATGGGGCTGGAAACCTGCATGACGCTGGGTATGCTGACGCCGCGCCAGGCGGATATGCTGGCCGAGGCGGGGCTGGACTACTACAACCACAACATCGACACCGGGCCTGAGTATTACGAGCGGGTCATCACCACCCGCCGTTACGAGGACCGGCTGGACACGCTGGCCAACGTCCGTGCGGCGGGGATCAACGTGTGCAGCGGCGGCATCGTCGGGATGGGCGAGACGCGGGACGACCGCGTCGGCTTCATTCACACCCTCGCCACTCTGCCGCGCCATCCCGAAAGCGTGCCGGTCAACGCGCTGGTGCCGGTCAGGGGCACGGTGCTGGGCGACATGCTGGCCGACACCCCGCTCGCCAAGATCGACGACATCGAGTTCGTCCGCACCGTGGCGGCGGCGCGGATCACCATGCCGATGAGCATGGTGCGCCTGTCGGCCGGACGTGAGAGCATGAGCGAGGCGACGCAGGCGCTGTGCTTCCTGGCCGGGGCGAACTCGATCTTCACCGGCGACAAGCTGCTGACGGCGCCGAACGCGGGTGACGACAGCGATGCGGCGCTGTTCGCAAAGTTGGGGCTGACGGCGCTTAAGGGCGAGGAGCCGATGCATGCTGGTAGAACTTCTAGCGAGGCTCTTTAGCTATGTACAAAACGACCTCTCGAAATATGAATAAAGGCTTAGGGTTCGATGTCACGCCGCGCGTGAAGTTTAAGCGGCGCAAGTTGAAGATTGACAAAGGGAAGGTAAGGTCTTTCTGGGCACCGAAGATTCAAGAATCGGTCCGCTCAACTTTGATGCTTCCTCCCGGTACACCACAATGGATAGAGCTAGAGATCAAAAAAGTGGGTACTAAGGCGTGGTTAGATCGATACTTGAAGAAAAGCCTTAGATTACCTGCGGTGCGCCGTCCCCATGTGATCACGGCACCCGACGCCTGCTCGAGTGGAATTCCGTCTTGAAAGGCTAAAATGTTCTCCAAAATCCTCATCGCCAATCGCGGCGAGATCGCCTGCCGCATCATCCGTACCGCGCGCCGCATGGGTATCCGGACGGTCGCCGTCTATTCCGACGCCGACGCCCGCGCGCCTTTCGTGCGGATGGCGGATGAGGCGGTGCATATCGGGCCTTCCCCCGCCGCTGAAAGCTACCTGATCGCGGACAAGATCATCGCCGCTTGCAAGCAGACCGGGGCCGAGGCCGTGCATCCGGGCTACGGCTTCCTCTCCGAACGCACCAGCTTCGCCGAGGCGCTGGAGCGCGAGGGCATCGCCTTCATCGGCCCGCCGGTCGGCGCGATCGCGGCGATGGGCGACAAGATCGAATCCAAGAAGCTCGCCAAGCAGGCGGGCGTCAACGTCGTCCCCGGCTTCGTCGGCGAGATCGAGGATACCGAACACGCCGTCCGCATCGCCTCCGAGATCGGCTACCCCGTGATGATGAAGGCGTCGGCGGGGGGCGGGGGCAAGGGGATGCGGCTCGCCTACACCGAGCAGGACGTGCGCGAAGGGTTCGAGGCGGTAAAGCGCGAAGGGCTGAACTCCTTCGGCGATGACCGCGTGTTCATCGAGAAGTTCATCCTGAACCCACGTCACATCGAGATCCAGATCCTCGGTGATCGACACGGCAATATCCTCTATCTCAATGAGCGCGAATGTTCGATCCAGCGCCGGCACCAGAAGGTGGTGGAGGAAGCGCCGTCGCCCTTCGTGACGCCCAAGATGCGGCAGGCGATGGGCGAGCAGTGTGTCGCGCTGGCGAATGCGGTCGGGTACTACAGCGCCGGCACGGTGGAACTGATCGTCAGCGGCGCGGATCCCACCGGCGAAAGCTTCTACTTCCTGGAGATGAACACCCGGCTGCAGGTGGAGCATCCGGTGACGGAATGCATCACCGGCGTTGACCTCGTCGAACAGATGATCCGCGTGGCGGCTGGCGAGGAGCTCTCGTTCAAGCAGGACGACATCGGCATCAACGGCTGGTCCATCGAAAACCGCGTCTATGCCGAGGATCCCTATCGCGGCTTCCTGCCCAGCACGGGGCGGCTGGTCCATTATCAGCCGCCGCCGGCCCTCACGCATCAGGAGCCGCTGCTGTCCACGCCCGACGAGGCCTATGTGCGCCTCGACGACGGGGTTGCCGAAGGCGGCGAGGTGTCGATGTTCTACGACCCGATGATCGCCAAGCTGATCACCTGGGCGCCGACCCGCGGTGAAGCGGCCGCGTTGCAAGTGCAGGCGCTGGACCAGTTCCGGATCGCGGGACTTGGGCACAATGTCGACTTCCTCAGCGCGATCATGCAGCATCCCCGCTTCCTCGCCGGTGATCTGACGACGGGGTTCATTGCCGAAGAATACCCCGAAGGTTTCGCGGGTGCGCCGGTTGACGCCGGACTGACACGGGCGCTCGCCGCGGTGGCGGCGGTGATCGCCACGGCGGACGCGGACAGGGCACGGAGGATCGACCAGCAGCTGGGCAGCCCGACTCTGCCCAATGGTGACTGGGTGGTGCGGCTTGGCGAGACGGATCATGCCGTCAGTCTGGAAGAGGAGGCCGTCTGCGTCGACGGCGATCCGGTGGACATCAGCTTCGCCTACACTCCGGGTGACCGGATGGTCGCCGTGGAGTGGGGCGATGAACAAATGACGCTTCAGCTGGAGCGGAGCCACACCGGATATGCGCTGACCACACGCGGCGCGCGGCACACGGCGCGTGTCCTGCCGGCGCATGTGGCCTCCTTGGCGCAGCACATGATCGAGAAGGCGCCGCCCGACACGTCCAAGTTGCTGATCTGCCCCATGCCCGGCCTGCTGGTGAAGCTGCACGTGTCCGAAGGCGAGGACGTTCAGCCGGGCCAGCCGCTTGCCACGGTGGAGGCGATGAAGATGGAGAACATCCTTCGCGCCGAGAAAAGCGGCACCGTGGCGCGGATCAACGCCGGCGAGGGCGAGAGCCTGGCGGTGGACACGGTCATTCTGGAGCTTGCATGAGCCTCGGCGAGCTTCTCGCGTCAGCCCGTCGGGGACATGATGGCGCTCTTGATGTGACGGTGCCGGAGACCTGGCTGCAGGGACGCACCGCCTATGGCGGCCTGTCCGCGGCCTTGGCGCTCGAGGCGGCGCGTTGTCTCCTGCCTCAGGTCGCGCCGCTGCGCTCGGCGCAGATCGCCTTTGTCGGACCGGTCACAGGCGCCGTCACGGCAAAGCCGCGGATCCTGCGGCAAGGGCGCAACGCACTCTGGATCGGCGTCCAAATCACCAGCGCGGAGCGGGTCGTTCTTGCCGCGACGTTCGTGTTCATGCAGCCTCTGGACAGCGCCGCCGTCATTGCCAGTCCGCGCCCGCCTGCAGACCTCGTCGACCCGGCCGAAGCGGCGGTGGCAGACAGCGATCAGCGTCCCGCCTTTCTTCGCCACCACTTCGAGACCCGATACGCGCTCCCCAAAGCTCCCTCGCCGCAGCCCGACATCTGCCTTTGGGTGCGGCTGCTGGACCGTGGCGGCCTCCATCCGGAGACGGAATTGCTGCTGATCGGAGATGCGCTGCCACCGGCGGTGCTTCCGGTGATGCCGGTGCGCGGGCCGGTCAGTTCAATGACCTGGCAGATCAACCTTTTTGCCGGCGCCGCCGCGGCCGAGGGCGAGGGGTGGTGGCTCCTCCGCTCCTCCGCCGATGAAGCCGCGCGGGGCACGTCAAGCCAGCACATGATGATCTGGGACGCCCAAGGCCGCCCCGGAGCGTCTGGCACACAGACGGTGGCCGTGTTCGCCTGACACCGTCGCGCCTGCTCTTCTCGGGCGGTCTGGGTGGCAGGGACGCATCACCTTCCCGGTAGGCGCGGTGCACGCGCGGGGGATCCGCGGAGGTTCAGCGACCGCGTTCCTCGTCGAGGAAGCAAGCAACGTCCTCCAGCGCCACGTCCCGTACGACGCAGGCGCGGCCGATGTCCTCCAGCAGGATGAAGGGCAGGGCCGCGCCGTCCATCTTCTTGTCGTGCTTCATGTGCGCGACGAGCGTGTCGCCCGTGCAGGTCAGGCCCGCCTGCCGCAAGGATGCGGGCAGCTGCGCCGCTGCCACCGCGCTTTCGACGCGGCTGGCCGCACCGGGCGCAAGCGTGCCGCGGCGAACAGAGTAGCGGGCTGCCAGAACCAGACCAACCGCGACCGCCTCCCCATGCAGCAGGCGATCCGAGAAGCCGGTCTCAGCCTCCAGCGCATGGCCGAAGGTGTGGCCAAGGTTGAGCAGCGCGCGCAGGTCCGCCGTCTCGCGCTCGTCGGCGGCGACGATTTCGGCCTTGATGCCGATGCTGGCGGCAATGGCATGGCTGAGCGGCTCCGCCTCGCGCGCCATGATCGCCGCGGCGTTCTTCTCCAGCCAGCGGAACAATCCCGCATCGGCAAGGAGGGCGCATTTGATCACCTCGGCCAGCCCTGCGCGCATCTCGCGATCCGGCAGCGTGGCCAGCAGCGCGGTGTCCGCCAGCACCAGCGCGGGTTGATGGAAGGCGCCCACGAGGTTCTTGCCGGCACGCGCGTTGATGGCCGTCTTGCCGCCGACCGACGAGTCGACTTGGGCAAGCAGGGTGGTCGGGATCTGGATCACCCCGCAACCGCGTTTCATGATCGCAGCCGCGAAGCCGGCAAGATCGCCGACCACGCCCCCCCCGAAGGCAAGCACCGCGTCCGTTCTGGTGAGGCCGAGTTCCAGCATCCACTCGACCAGCCCCTCGAGATGCGGCCAGCTCTTGGACCGCTCTCTGGGCGGGAGGATATGCCACGCGACAGAATGTCCAGCGCCGGTGAGCAGACGTTCGAGAGATGCACCGTGCAAGGCGAAGACGTGGGCATCGGTGACGACAGGCACGGTCCTGCCTTCGCGCAGCAGGCCCGCAAGAGGTTCCGGCAGATGATCGCCGGTCAGGAGCCCCGCACCCACGAGAACGTCGTAGCACCCGTCCCTGTGCGGGACCATTATCCGGCGCACGGGTTCAGCGCCTTCAGAATGGCATCGACGGTGCGCCGATGCGGCTGAACCCCCGCTTTCACATGGAGATGCGCCTGCGCGTAGAACTCGCGGCGCTCGGCAAGGAGGCGGGTGAGCACCTCGCGCCGGTCCACCCCTTCCAGCAGCGGCCGATTGCGACGGCGGCCCGTGCGCTCGACCAGCACCTCGATATCGCAGTCGAGCCACACCACGGTGGCATTGTCGAGCATCAGCGCCCGCGTTCGCGGATCGCAGAACGCGCCTCCGCCGGTGGCGATGACGTCATAGCCTTCGCGCAGCAGTCTGGCGATCACCCGCCGTTCCCCGTCGCGAAAGCCTGGTTCGCCGAACGCGGCGAAAATTTCCGAAATCGACAGGCGTGCGGCCTGTTCGATGGCCGCGTCGGCATCCACGAACCGCCTGCCCAGCCGGTTCGCGAGCCGCCGGCCGATTGTCGTCTTGCCCGCTCCCATCATCCCGACCAGGCAGACCGGCCGCCGCAGGGCCACAGCGGGCGAGGCCTCAGGCGAGCGTTTGTGGCCGCTGGTAAGCTCTGCCATCATTGGCTAGAGCGATAGTGACAGGCGGTCGTCGCCGCAAGTTCAGCGGGAACACGTGTTTGCAGGGTCGGGGAAAGAAGCGCGGACTTGTCCTTGCCGCGACAGGACTGACGCTGGCGGTGCTCCTCGCGGCGGCGTACGCGTCCGGCGGCCCGGAGCCGCTGACGCCGCTTGAACAAGAGGTCGCGGTGCCGTCATCGTACAGCACGACGGCGCCATGAACGGGACGAAGTCGAGGCGGCGGGGTCGTAACGCATGAGGATGTACTGGTTCGCTGGAGCGGCCCTGGTGCTCGGATCAGGGCTGGCGGTTGCGCAGGAGGCGCCCCGCTCCATCCTTCCTCCGGTTTTCCAGCAGCCGGCCCCGACGAGCACGCCGCCGCGCGAGGCGGAACCGGCGCCGCCACCGGCGGGCGCCGCAAGTCCTGCGCCGACGGTGCGGAACCCGCCGCGCGAGATCGTGCAGCCGCTGCCGGCGGAGCCGGTCGAGAGCAGCGCGCCGACATCGTCGGCGCCGCCGCCCGTCAGTGTGCCGGCTCAGGCGCTTGAAGGCCTGCCGAGCCTGCGGCAGATCGAAAGCCTGTCGCCCAGCGAACTGGACCGGTTGCTGGGGCTGCGACCACGCTTCGACATTCCTCCGGGTCTTCAGCGCAGCCCCGAGCGGGCCGGCGTGCTGTCGCTTGCGGAAAGCGCCGTGCCCAGCGAAGCACTCGCGCGGCAGCCCGCGTCACTGGTGCGCGCGGCGATTGCCGGGACGGAAGGGCCGCTGGTCGCCCGGTGGGGTCAGATCATGCTCCGGCGCGTCCTCATGAGCAGGCTGGCGGCGCCGGAAGGGATGGCGCCGGCAGAGTTCGTCGCCTTGCGGACCGCACTGCTGAACAGGCTGGGGGAACATCAGGCTGCGCGCGCGCTGGCGCAGACGGTCGACGTCGCGCAGTGGGACGATGCCCTCACGGCCGCCGCCGTCGAGGCGTATCTGGGCAGCGGCGACGTTCTCGGCATCTGTCCCGCCACGATCCAGCGCGGCAGCGGTGGAGGCAATCCGCAGTGGCAGATGCTCTCGGCGATCTGCTCCGCCTTTGCCGGGGAAAGCACGCGTGCCCAGACCGATCTGGAACGCATGCGCCGGCAAGGTGTCCAGCCGAGGGTCGACGTCCTTCTCGCCCAGCGCTTCGCGGCCGCAGCGGGGAGCCGCCGCGGCTACACCGTCGAATGGGCGATCGATGATGCGCTGACGCCCTGGCGCTATGCCCTGGCCACGAGCCTCAGCGAGCCGATTCCCGACCGGCTGACGGCGGATCTTCCCTTCTACTACCGGCGCATCGCGGCGGTGATGCCCATGCTTCCTGCCGCCGCGCGCGCCGAAGCGGCATACACCGCCGCGGCGGCAGGGGTGTTGTCCTCGGCAGCGATGGTCGACCTCTTCGGCCAGATCTACGCCGGCGGCGAGGATCGCAACGCCGGAGCGGGACGGATCAGCGCCCTGCTGCGCACCGCTTACGTCGCCAATGATCCGGCTGTGCGGCTGCAGGCGCTGGAGGCGATCTGGACCGACAGCGAAGGGGAGGACTACGGCAGCCGGGTTCTCACCGCCTACGCGGCGGCGCGGGTACCGCCGGAGGAACGCTTCGCTGACGAGGCGGGACCGCTCATCGCGTCGATGCTCACCGCCGGCCTGGACCGCAGCGCGGCACGCTGGCTTGACGTCGTGCCGGAGGGGAGTGAGGGCTGGGCCCTTGCGGCTCTTGGTGCGCCCGGCGATCTCCGGGTGTCGAGCGGTGCGGTGTCCCGCTTCATCGACGCGGATGCGAGCACGGGGCGGCGCCGGTCGCAATTCCTTGTCGCGGGACTGGCCGGTCTTGGCCGGCTGCATGACGGCGCTGCTGCCGACCTTGCCCGCGATCTCGGAGCAGACCTGACGCCCCGCACTCGCTGGGCGTTGACGATCGAGCGGGCGGCGCAGGCCGACAACCGTGTTCTCGTCGCCCTGCTCGCGGGACTGGGCATGCAGGGCGAAAGTTGGGAGCGGATGACGGCGCGGCAGCTGTTCCAGATCGTGTCGACCCTGCGGCGCGTGGGGATGGAGGCCGAAGCGCGGATGATCGCTGCCGAGGCGGTGGCCCGCGTCTGACGCGTCGAACCATGACCGTCCGTGCCCTTGCCGACGAGTTTGTGGCGGCGCTGGCGGCCGAGCGGGGAGCAGCCCGCAACACGCAGCTTGCCTACCGCCGTGACCTTGATCAGGCCATGGCAGAATGCCCGGATCTGCACACGGCCACGACAGAGCGCCTTGAACAATTGGTCGCGGGGTGGGCCAGAATGTCGCCCGCCACCGTCGCGCGGCGCCTGTCCACCCTGCGGCAGTTCTTCGCCTATCTGCACCAGGAGGGCCATCGCGCCGACAACCCCGCCGTCGCGCTCGCCGCCCCGCGACGCCATCGCCCCCTGCCAAAAGTCCTTTCAGTCTCCGAGGTCGAACGGCTGCTTGCCTGCGCGCACCGGGAGGCAGAGAGCGGACAGCCGCGACCGGTTCGGCTGCTGGCGCTCATCGAGCTGCTGTACGGCTCGGGCCTGCGCGCCAGCGAACTCGTGTCGCTGCCGATGGAGGCGGTGGCAGGCGATGGCCGCATCCTCCAAATCACGGGGAAGGGGGGACACGCGCGCATCGTGCCGGTGAGCACCCCGGCAAAGGCGGCGCTCGAGCGCTGGCTCGCGCTGACATCCGCCAATGCCCGCTACGTCTTCCCCTCGCGGGACAGCCATCTCACCCGGGTGCGGCTGTTCCAGCTGCTCAAGGGTCTCGCTCACAGGTCGGGCCTCCCCCCTGACCGGGTTGGGCCGCACGTCCTCCGGCATGCCTTTGCCACGCATCTCCTCGCCGGGGGTGCGGACCTCAGGGTGCTCCAGATGCTGCTCGGCCATGCGGACATCGGAACCACGCAGATCTACACCCATGTGAACGCCGCGCATCTCGTGAAGCTGGTCAACGAGCGGCATCCTCTTGCCGGCACGCCCACGCTGGCCTAGCGGCTGAGCCGATGCAGTCCTTCCTGGAATTCGAGAAGCCCGTCGCGCAGTTGCAGGCGCGGATCGAGGAGCTGCGCGCCGCCGGCGGCGCGTGCAGCGCCGACATCGAGGATGAGGTGTCGCAGCTCGAGGCGAAGAGTCACGAGCTGCTGGTGCGCACCTATGCCAACCTGACACCCTGGCAGAAAACGCAGGTCGCCCGGCATCCGCGACGGCCTCATTTCGCGGACCTTGTGGCACACGGGTTCGAGGATTTCGTGCCGCTCGCCGGAGACCGGGCCTTTGCCGACGATCAGGCAATCCTCGGCGGGTTTGCGCGCCTCCAGGGGCGTCGGATCATGCTCATCGGGCACGAGAAGGGGCACGACACCCAGTCCCGGGTGCGCCACAATTTCGGCATGGCCAAGCCGGAAGGATACCGCAAGGCAATCCGGCTGATGGATCTCGCCGGACGCTTCGGCCTGCCGGTGGTCACACTGGTCGACACGTCCGGTGCCTTCCCCGGCGTCGAGGCGGAGGAGCGCGGCCAGGCCGAGGCGATCGCCCGCTGCACCGAGGCGTGCCTGGCGCTCCCGGTGCCGCTGGTGGCGGCGGTCGTCGGCGAGGGCGGATCGGGAGGAGCCGTGGCGCTGGCCAGCGCCGACCGGGTGCTGATGTTCGAGCATGCGGTGTATTCCGTCATCTCTCCCGAAGGCTGCGCCTCGATTCTCTGGCGCACGGCCGAGAAGGCGCCGGACGCTGCCGAGGCCATGAAGGTGGGGGCGAAAGACCTCCTGCAGGCAGGCGTTATCGACCGGATCGTCGACGAGCCGCTCGGCGGCGCACACCGTGATCCGGTTGCGGCGGCCGTTTCGATGGCATCGGCCATCGCCGAGGAACTGGGCGCCCTTGTGGGGCTTGCGCCGTCCACGCTCCGCCGCAACCGCGAGGATCGCTTCCTGCGCATCGGCGGGTGACCCCGGCGCGCGAAGGGAACCAAGACCCGGAGCGGCCGGTTTGTGGCGCAGAACAACAGCTGCGCGGCAGGTGGGTGCACGCGCGGCACGACAAAGGATGAACGTTATGCCGCTCTCGAGGATGCTTGCCTCCGTTGCCGCCCTGTCGCTTGCCGGGTGCGCGACCGCCGCCAACATTCCCGGACCCACCACCCCGATCACCCAGACAGAGGCGCAGCAGGGTGCACAGTTGCACCCGCAGCTGCTGGCAGAGTTCGGTGGGGCGATGACCGGCCCGCAGGCCCAGTATGTCGAGCAGGTCGGACAGCGGATTGCGGTGCAGTCCGGGCTTGGCAACGCGCAGAGCGCCTTCACCGTCTCGCTCCTTAACAGCCCGGTCAACAACGCCTTCGCCATTCCAGGCGGCTACATCTACACGACGCGGCAGCTCGTGGCGTTGATGAACAACGAGGCGGAACTCGCCGGCGTCCTCGGGCACGAAGTGGCGCACGTTGCCGCCCGGCATCAGCAGCGCCGCGCCGCCAATGCGCAGCGCAACACGCTGCTCGGCGTGGGCGGGGCGATCCTCTCCGGCATTCTGCTCGGAAACACCGGGATCGGACAGCAGCTGGGGCAGGCGGCGCTGCAAGGCTCGCAGCTGCTGACGCTCAGCTTTTCGCGGGCGCAGGAGATCGAGGCGGACCAGCTCGGCATCCGCTATCTCAGCCAGGCGGGGTATGACCCGCGCGCCATGGCGACCGTGCTCGCGAGCCTTGCGGCGCAGAACCAGCTCGACGCGCAGCTCCAGGGTCGGCGCGGCGCCTCCATCCCCGAATGGGCCTCGACCCACCCGGATCCGGCGAGCCGCGTGCGCGGCGCGCTCGCGACGGCGCAGGGCCTGCCCGGAACCGCCACCAACCGCGACACCTTCCTGACCCGCATCAACGGTCTTCGCTACGGGGACGATCCGGCGCAGGGGCTGATCGAGGGCAACGACTTCATCCACCCGGAACTGCGGCTCGCCTTCACCGTGCCTCAGGGCTACACCATGATCAACAGCACGCGCGCGGTGACGGTGCAGGGTCAGGGCGGGCAGGCGCAGTTCTCCTTTGCCGCCTACAACGGCAATCTCGATAGCTATGTGCAGAGCGTCTTCCAGGCGCTTGGCGGTCAGCAGCAGCGACTCGCCCCGCAGACGATCCAGCGGACCACGGTCAACGGCATCCCAGCGGCGGTGGGCACGGCACGGGTGAACAGCGGCAACCAGCAGGTCGATGTGGTGGTGTTCGCCTATGAGTTCGCCCGCGACCGCGCTTACCACTTCGCCGCCATCACTCCGGCGGGCCGCGCGGCGGTGTTCAACCCGATGTTCCAGTCGGTGCGGCGGATCACGGCTCAGCAGGCGGCTCAGGTGGTCCCGCGGCGGCTGGAAGTGGTGCAGGTGAGGGCCGGCGATACGGTGCAGTCGCTCAGCCGGCGCATGGCGTTCGACAACGCGCAGGAGGTACGCTTCCGCGTGCTGAACGGGTTGACCTCCACCGATCAGCTGCAGGTCGGACAGCGGGTGAAGATCGTCGTTCGCGGCACGTGAGGGCATCACGAACGACGGGCAAAGAAGAAGGCGGCGGGATCGCTCCCGCCGCCTTCCGTTTTGCGCGAAGGCGCTCAGGCGTTCGCGGTGTTGAGCTGGTTGCCCACGCCGGTGAACGTGCGCGACAGGCTGCCACCGAGCGAGCTGAGCGCCGCGATGAGGCCCACGGCGATCAGCGCCGCGATCAGGCCGTATTCGATGGCCGTGGCGCCGTCTTCGTCACGGATGAGCTTGTTGATGGTGGTCATGGTCGTTCTCCTCGTTGATCCTGATGTCCCCGCCGTCCCGCTGTTGTCGCTTCTGGCAAGAGTGCTGCTAACCTGTATGAGTTGATAAATGTTTAAGCCGTTCAGATGCCGATGGTGGCGGTGATGGTGGTGCTGATGTGCAGCCACATGGCGTTGACTGCGCCGCCGAACGCGGTGATGGACCCGATGATCGCGATGCACAGCAGCGCGATGATCAGCCCGTATTCGATGGCGGTGGCGCCGGAATCGTCCTTGCCGAGTTGCTTCGAAATCTGCGACATGGGCCGCTCCTGCCAACCGGCATCCGCGCGCCGGCAGCCGCCTTATGGCGCCAAATCGTTAACGTCCGGTGTGACGGGAGTCTTGCCGGACAGGCAACCATGATGCTGGTCGTGGCTGCCGATCTGGTCGGCGCGGACGGTCGGCATCTTCTCCACCGCCGACCGCGCCACAAGCATCATGGCGGCCTGTGGGAGTTTCCGGGCGGCAAGGTCGAGCCAGGCGAAACTCCGCAGGATGCCCTGTCGCGTGAGCTGGCGGAGGAATTGGGAGTTGCGGCGGCACCCGCGTCGCTTCAGCCGCTGTCCTTTGCCACGAGCAGCGTGAGCGACGCGGGCGGAGCGATCCTGCTCCTGCTGTATCGCTGCACCGTGTGGTCGGGCACGCCGGCCGCGCTGGAGGGCGGGGCGGTGGACTGGTTCACCCTTGACGCCATGCTGACGTGCGCCATGCCGCCGCTCGACCGGGACCTGCGAGGCCGCCTGGTCGGGTTGCCTGCGCTTTAGGGATTGCCAAGCCGCTGGCCCACTCCTAAGGACGCCCACACCAAGCGCGCCCGTAGCTCAGCTGGATAGAGTACCCGGCTACGAACCGGGCGGTCGGAGGTTCGAATCCTTCCGGGCGCGCCATTCTCCTCCGCCGGACTTAGTCCTTTTCGCCAGTGCGGACCTGCACCTGCACGGGTTCGCGGAAGCTGTGGGTCATCTGCGGATACGGGATCTCGATGCGCGCATCGGCGAGTGCGCGGCGCACGGCACGGACAACGCGGTCGCGGCTCTCGAATCCTGCCCTAGGTGTTGAACCGGCCCACCAGCGCACCAGAAAGTCGATCGCGCTGGGGCCGAAGGTGGTGGCGTAGATCTCCACACCCCGCGCCTGATCGACGGACGCCACCTTTTCCACCGCCCTGCGCAGCACCTCGGCGGTGCGATCGAGATCCGCGTCGTAGGAGACTCCGACCACCAGTTCATAACGCCGCCGCTCCTCGTCGGTGACAATCCGCACCGGGTTCTTGAACAGCACCGCGTTCGGCACGATCGTCAGCTCGTTCGACAGCGCCCGCACATGCGTCTCGCGCAGCGTGATGTGTTCGACGCGCCCGGTGATGCCTTCGCATTCGACGAGATCGCCGATCTGCATCTTGCGACGCGCCATGATGAGCACGCCCGCAAGAAAGTTCTCGAAGATGTCCTGAAAGGCAAAGCCGATCGCCACGGCCCCGATCCCGAGCCCTGCCAGTAGGCTCGCAGGGGTGAGGCCCGGCATGACCAGCATTGCCGCGAACAGAAGTCCGGCCGTCCAGATCGCCACCCGCACCAGAGTGTCGAGCAGTTCCTTGAGACTCGGCCGCAGATCGGTCCGAGCGACGAGCAGGTCGGCGATCCTGACAGCGAACCGCGCCGCAATCCACGTGACAAGGATCGCGATGAGGGCAAAAGCCAGGTTCGGGAGCTGAGCGACGAAGCCGAGCGCCATCGCATGCAGCTGCGCCTGCAGGGTGGCGACATAGTCCATGCCAGGCATTGTCAGGCCGCCTGACGCGCTACGCCGCGTCGGGATATCCGCTCAACGGGCGGCCTCGTGCAGCCACGCGGCGTGCCGAGGCGCCCGTTTGGTCCGGCTCCACTCCTCGAGCATGGGTTCGGCGACGCGGCGCAGTTCGGCCAGCTGATCGTCCGTGGCGATGTCGGCAGCGAGTTCGACCCGATGCCCGTTCGGATCGAAGAAATAGATCGACTTGAAGATGCCGTGATGGGTGGGGCCGAGAACTTCGATGCCGAGACTCTCGACATGGTCCTTGGCCCGCATCAATTCATCTTCGGAGCCGAGCTTGAAGGCGAGATGCTGCACCCATGTGGGCGTGTTCTCGTCCCGCCCCATGTCCGGCTGGTTCGGCAGTTCGAAGAAGGCGAGAATGTTGCCGTTCCCGGCATCCAGAAAGACATGCATGTACGGATCATAAGCGCCCGTGGACGGCACGTGATCCTCCGCGAAAGCGGTCGTGTATTCCATGCCCAGAACCTTGCCGTACCACGCCACCGTCTCGGCAGCATCGCGGCAGCGGTAGGCGGCATGGTGGATCCCGCGGAGGCGGATCGGCGATCCCGACGGTCCGGCGGCAGCGTCGCTCCCGCTCATTGCGCCACCTCTGCGTGCTGGGCGGACCGCTCGTCCACTTGCAGCGCGCCGCGGCGGATCTGGTCACGCTCCATGGACTCAAACAGCGCCTTGAAGTTTCCTTCGCCGAAGCCCTCGTCCCCCTTGCGCTGGATGAACTCGAAGAACACCGGCCCGACCTGCGCTTCGGCAAAGATCTGCAGCAGGAGGCGCGGCTGTCCGTCAGACACGCTGCCGTCAAGCAGGATGCCGCGCGCGCGCAGGTCATCGACGCGCTCGCCATGTCCGGGGAGCCGCTCGTCGAGCATCTCGTAATAGGTCGCCGGCGGCGCGGTCATGAACGGCACACCGAGCTGCTTGAGCCGATCCCACGCCGCGACGAGATCGTCGCAGATGAGAGCGATGTGCTGGATCCCCTCGCCGTTAAAGGCCCGCAGGAACTCCTCGATCTGGCCCTTGCCGCTCTCGCCCTCCTCGTTGAGCGGGATGCGGATCTTCCCGTCCGGTGCGGTCAGCGCCTTGGACGTGAGGCCGGTATATTCGCCCTTGATGTCGAAGAAGCGGATTTCGCGGAAGTTGAACAGGCGTTCGTACCAGTCCGCCCAGTAGGCCATTCGCCCCTTGTGGACGTTGTGGGTGAGGTGATCGATGCGCTGGAAACCCGCGCCAACCGGATGGGGGTCGACGCCGTTCAGGTAGCGGAAGTCGACGTCGTAGATGGTCAGATCGCCCTTGGCCGATCCCTCGTAGCGGTCGACAAGGTAGATGTTGGCGCCGCCGATCCCTTTGATCGCGGGGATGTTCAGCTCCATCGGCCCGGCTTCGGTCGGCGCCGGCTGGGCCCCGGCTTCGAGAAGATGATCCCACGCATCGGCAGCGTCGCGGACCCGGAACCCCATGCCGCACGCGCTCGGCCCGTGTTCCCGGGCAAAGTACCAGGCCGCGCTGTGCGGTTCGTAATTGGTCAGGAGGTTGATCCCGCCCTGGCGCCACAGATGCACATCCTTCGACCGGTGCGACGCCACATGCGTGAAGCCCATGGTGCGGAAAACCGGCTCCAGAACCTCCTTCTCCGGCGCGCAGAATTCGACGAACTCGAAGCCGTCCAGACCAGCGGGATTGGGAAACAGGTCAGCCACGTCGCTCTCACTCTAAGGTCATGTTCTGCACCGAAGCGGTATCATGTCCGGTCCGCCGCTGTCAAAGCGGTGCGTCGCCGGCCGACAAAGGGGACTTGATCGCCGGCGGCTGGTGTGTTCTGTCACAAGCCATGATAGCGTTGCGCCGGACGAAGCTGGAGAAGGAGCGGGTCTTGTCCGTCGCTTCGCTCGTGACGGCGAGCGTTCTGCTCGGCCTCATCGTGGCGGGGCCGTCAGGTCTCATCGCCTGGAGCGAATATGCTCAGCTCAAGGAGAAGCGCGAGGCGGAACTCGCCGCCCTGATCGAACGCCGCGACCGGCTGCGCCAGCGTGTCATCCTGCTGAACCCGGACAATGCCGATCCGGATCTCGTGGGCGAACTGATCCGCCGCAATCTCAATGTCGTCCACCCCGACGAGATGATCCTGAGCCTGGACGAGGAGCAGCGTTGAGGGTGCGGACCGGGCAGATGCCGGCGGGCCGGTTGCCTTGCGCCGGTGCTCGCTCCTATAGGCGGTGAATCGAACCCGCCGGTCCGCGCGAGCAAGGATTGCACACCGCCATGTCCAAGCCACACGACAGTGCCCCTGATGCGCAGGTGCCGTCCCTGCGTTCGCTTCAGGACCAGTTCGCGAGCAACACCCGCTACCCCGCGAGCGCGGACGAGAAGCTCGCCTTCTACCGCCAGATGCTGCTCATCCGCCGCTTCGAGGAAAAGGCCGGGCAACTCTACGGGCTGGGCCTCATCGGCGGCTTCTGCCACCTCTACATCGGGCAGGAAGCCGTCGCGATCGGGCTCCAAAGCGCGCTCAATCCGGAAGTCGACAGCGTCATCACCGGCTACCGGGATCACGGCCACATGCTCGCCTACGGCATCGATCCCAAGATCATCATGGCCGAGCTGACGGGGCGCCATTCGGGCATTTCGCGCGGCAAGGGCGGTTCGATGCACATGTTCTCGACCGCGCACAAGTTCTACGGCGGCCACGGCATCGTGGGCGCGCAGGTTGCGCTGGGCGGCGGGCTGGCCCTTGCCCACCAGTACAACGAGGATGGCGGCCTGTGCCTCGCCTATTTTGGCGATGGTGCGGCCAATCAGGGACAGGTCTACGAGACCTTCAACATGGCTGCCTTGTGGAAGCTGCCGATCGTGTTCGTTGTGGAGAACAACCGCTACGCCATGGGCACGGCGGTGGAGCGGTCCTCGGCCGAAACGGAGTTTCACAGGCGCGGCGCGGCGTTCCGCATTCCCGGCATGCATGTGGACGGGATGGATGTGCTGCAGGTGCGTCAGGCGGCGGAGGTCGCCTTCGCCTATGTCCGGGACGGGAACGGCCCGGTGCTGATGGAGTGCAGCACCTACCGCTACCGCGGCCACTCCATGTCCGATCCGGCGAAGTACCGCACCCGCGAGGAGGTTCAGGAATTTAAGGAGCAGCGCGACCCGATCGAGGCGATCAAGCGGCTCCTCGTGGAGGACGGCACGGCCGAGGACGATCTGCGCGCCATCGACAAGGAGATCCGGGCCATCGTTGCTGCCGCAGCCGACTTCGCCGAAACGTCGCCCGAGCCTGAGCCGGAGGAGCTGTACACCGACGTCTTGGTGGACAGCTATTCGGGCAGCGCGCCGGCGATCCCCGCAGCCGAACACGCCCGGTGAGTTGCTGATGCCTGTCGAACTGAAAATGCCCGCGCTCTCCCCCACCATGGAAGAGGGCACGCTTGCCCGGTGGCTGAAACGCGAGGGCGATTCCGTGGCACCCGGCGACATCCTTGCCGAAATCGAGACGGACAAGGCGACCATGGAGTTCGAAGCCGTCGATGAAGGCGTGCTCGAACGCATCGCCGTTCTGGAGGGCACGGAGAACGTCAAGGTCGGCACCGTCATCGCCTTCCTCCGGGGAGCAGATGAGGGCGAGGCGTCGTCCACACCCTCGCCGGTTCGGGAAGAGGCTGCTGCCGCATCAGACGGCGGTGCCAGCGGCGACCCGGAGAAATCGACGGCCGACGCTGCCACGTTGGTCCCGGCGCCGGCACACGCATCCCACCCGGCCGGCTCGCACCGCACCGCAAGCGGACGCACAGTCACCGTGCGCGAGGCGTTGCGCGATGCCATGGCCGAGGAGATGCGCCGCGATCCGCGCGTGTTCGTGATGGGCGAGGAGGTCGCCCAGTATCAGGGCGCGTACAAGGTGACGCAGGGGCTGCTCGACGAATTCGGCAAGAAGCGCGTCATCGACACGCCGATCACCGAATACGGTTTCGCCGGCATCGGCACCGGCGCGGCGATGGCCGGGCTGAGGCCGATCGTCGAATTCATGACCTTCAACTTCGCCATGCAGGCGATCGATCACATCGTCAATTCGGCCGCCAAGACGAACTACATGTCAGGTGGGCAGATGCGGTGTCCGGTCGTCTTCCGCGGCCCGAATGGCGCGGCGAGCCGTGTCGCGGCGCAGCACAGCCAGAACTTCGCGCCCTGGTATGCCAGCGTGCCGGGACTCGTCGTGATCGCGCCCTATGACGCAGCCGATGCCAAGGGACTGCTGAAGGCCGCCATCCGCTCGGAGGATCCTGTCGTGTTCCTTGAGAACGAACTGCTCTACGGACGCAGCTTCGCACTCGACGAGGACGAGGAGCAGGTGCTGCCCATCGGCAAGGCGAAGATCGTGCGTGAAGGGCGGGATGTAACCCTCGTCAGCTATTCGATCGGCGTGGGATTCGCGCTCGAGGCTGCGGAGACGCTGGCCGCCGAGGGCATCGAGGCCGAGGTGCTCGATCTCAGAACGATCCGGCCGCTCGACCGGCAGGCGATCCTCGACAGCCTCGCACGGACCAACCGGCTGATCGTGGCAGAAGAGGGGTGGCCGACATGCTCGGTCGCGTCCGAGGTCATGGCGCTGTGCATGGAGGAGGGCTTCGATGACCTTGATGCGCCGGTGCTGCGCGTCTGCAACGAGGACGTGCCGCTGCCCTATGCTGCCAATCTGGAGCAGCTCGCGCTGATCAATGCGGACAAGATCGTGGCCGCCGCGCGGCGCATCTGTCCAAAATAGTCAGCCAGGCAACGGTCAGAACGTCGTGTCGAACTTGTTGCAGGACGACACGGACGCCAGCGGTGCATCGTTGTAGACACGCGTCAGGTCGCGGTCGTCGCGCACGAAGAAGGCGGCTTCGCGCCGGATCTGCTTGGGACCGATCACCCATTCGCTGAACAGGGGCCGATAGGTGTAGGCAACTTCGGCGAAGATGATGGCGCTGTTCGGTTCGGCCTGGACGCGATTGGCGCCGGTTCCCATCCCCTGGAACCCGCTCGTGCCGCTGTTCGGCTGAGTGGCGCCTTCGAGGCCGTAACGCGACTGCACGTTCAGCATACCCTTGCACCGTTGCCAGGCAATCCACTGTCGCCCGGTGGCATTCTGCTGGAGGCTGGAGACGATGATCCGGCCTTCCTCGAAGATCTTCAGGCTCTCGCCGCCCTGCACCATGGCGCCGAGCAGGTTGTCGTTGATGTCGACCTCGCGCAGTCGGGGCAGGGCGAGGGGCACTGTCTGCTTCGCGCGCGAGATGTTGTCCGCCACGGTCATGGTGATCTGGCTGACGCGCATGTTGGCGATGGCGAAATGCGCGAGTTCCACTCCCGTGATGCCGAGCAGCATGAAGATCGGCAGTGTGTAGGCGAATTCGATCACGACGACGCCGCGGTCCTCGCGGCGCAGGCGCCTGCACCATTTTCGGCGGCGCGCTGGGGTCTTCAGGGGCATATCCGCACTCCGACGCGCGATGCCTGTCCCGAGAACGGCTGGTTGCGCAGGTAGGTGCTCGCCACCAGCGTCATTGTCTGCGGCTGACCGAGCATGTTCCAGAGCGGCATCGCCCGCCGGAACTCGAGCTGGGCCCGGATCGCCACGACATCCTGCGCGCCGCCTCGTCCCTGGATGCCGACATCCTCGTCATAGGAGCGGTTGCCGTTGCGGTCGACGAAGCACTCGTTGGGATCCCAGCGGCCATTGGCGTTGAGGTCCGTGAAGTCCTCCGGAATGACGACGTCGGCATAGTTCTGGTAGTAGAACGGATCGATCTCGAACGAGATGTCGGTCTCCGGGTTGGCGGCCGGGATGACGGCGCGGACCTGGTTGTTCACCCGTTGTTTGATCACCTCCCACTGGGTGTTCTCCAGCGAGGCCGTGCGGGCACCCTCCTCGACCGCGCCCTGAAGCACGGCCCGGGTGTAGATGGAGAAGCCGGTGTCGAACACCGCCATCAGCAGCATGATGAAGATCGGCCCGACGAAGCCGAACTCGACCGCCGAGACACCGCTCTCGCACCGGCGGAGTCTACGCACCAGCGCGCAGGGCCGAGAACGCCTCCGCGCGCTCATTGGACCAGCCTCAGATCGGCGACTTCCTTGGCGATGCGCCGGAAGGCCTCGCTCAGTTCCGCGGCGTTGTTCGCCTCATAGGCGCGGCCCGGATCGGCGCAATCGCGCAGGGTAGGGCCAAGCGGCTCTCCGAACGCGATCGCCCAGATGCTGATCAGGCCCCGCTGGCTGTCGCACAGAGCCTTGAAGCGGGCGTTGTGGCGATCGACGAGGGAGGGGCCGCCGCCTCCGCGGATGCGCTGCGAGGTCTGCTCGTAGCCGTAGGAGGAGTAGGTCTGCTCGTGTGGCTCCATCTTGCCGTCGGTGAGGAAGATGATGTGCCGGCTGATCTGCCCGCCGTTCGGACCGATCAGATTGCGGCTGGCGAACATGCCCGTGGGTGAAATCATCCGCAGGCCCCACACCAGACCAATGTCGTGATAGGTGCCGCCGGCGGCCGCCAGCCCGTCGATATACGCGTCGTACTCTGCCCGGCTCATCGTGTTCAGGTTGCGCATGAACGACTGCGGGCAGCTGTGGTTCTGGTTGATGAAGGAGGTTGTCTGCGAGGGCGTGCCGCGATTCCAGCTGAGGTTGGGCAGGACGGGGCGCCAGCGCATGCTGTCGTTTGTGCCGCCGTTGAAGATGTCGAGGTCCTTGGCGCCGCTCGGGATCGGAGCGAAATTGGTCGCGGGCACCGTGTCGCGTTCCTCGAGACAGCCGTTCCACGTCATCGAGGCAGCCGTCAGCCCCCCCTGCCGCGGCAGCTGGCGGAGGGCAACAGGATCGTACATCCCCGGTTCGGTGACGAGATAGTTCGCATTCACCGCCGAGACGAAGGGGATTGCCGAACCGGCCTTGTAGGTGCGCGTGTCATAGTCGACGGGCCGATAGATCCAGTTGGTGAACCGGAACCCGCGGTGGAAGGTCGTGCGGGTGACCCGGCGCACGCAATTCTGATAGGCGGAGTGCGTCGCGCCGTTGTTGTCTTCCCAGGTGCTTGACACGCGGCTGAAGCTGATCCGCACGTAGCGGTTGCCATGATTGGGCGGCGTGGTCGTCCAGGTGTTGGAGCCTTCCGCCTGGAACAGTTCGGAAGCACCCCGGCCGCTCCCGCTCCAGCTGGTCTGCGGGAACAGGTGGACGTTGCGGTTGATGCTGTTGATGGAGAAGGACAGGTTGGCGCTGTAAGCGTCGCAGTCGCTGTTGGAGATGCGCGTCGCCTGCGAACTCGTCGCCTGAAAGGGTTCATGGCTCATCGTGCGGTCGACGCCGAAGGTCTGGTTGAAGCTGGTGGGGCTGGTCCATGGATCCTGGGTCCAGTCCTGCCAGGTGCTGAAATTGGCCACGCGCGACTCGGCCGTCACCGTGTCCGCGAGGTGCGACAGGTGCAGTTCTCCGCGCGAGAGGTCGGGATTGGCCTTGAACAGGTCGCGGCCGTTGACCGTCTGGCTGTACGGCACGAAGCCATAACGCACCTGCGACCGGGTGTTGCCGATCAGCGCGGCGTCCATGACGTCGGCGAAGTCCTTCGCGGCCTGCTTCAATGCCGAGAGGCGCGTTCCCGATCCCATGGCTCCGTTCATCGACCCGGTGACGTCGAGGACGAACACGATGTCGATGTTGGGCACCTGGATGTCCGCGCTGCACGTGACCTCGAGCGGCTGCGCCTCGAAGCCGAACATCTTCATCAGCGTCATCGGCACATTTGTTGACGCGGTGCCGTCGAGCCGCCCGTCGGCGTTGGCAGCGGATAGGAAGCGCGTGCCGGTGGTCCCGTAGTCCGCGTCCTGGAAGTTGAAGGCGAACATGCTGTTCGCCCGGTTGCGCGCCGAGGCGGTGTAGAGGTTGGTCGTCATCGCCTTGCGCCCGGCGAGGACGGCGGAGTCGCACGCGGCTTGCAGGCGGCTTTTGGTCAGATAGAGCCGGCTGGTGTCGATGGCGCCCCCCACGACACCGATCATGGGAATGATCGCCGCCGCAGTGATGGCCACCACGTTGCCGGACCGGTCTGCCGCAAGCCGCCGGAGGAAAGACGAGCCCGTGACTTGCGACTCTTGCTTCCCCATCTGCCGATCTCCGCTCCCTGATCGAACACCGGCCACTAAGCGGAAAGGGTCAACATTGTGTTAGCGCAGATGGTGAACGCCGCATGGAGGATCTGAGTCCCGTCGTTCCGGTGGCGCTTGCAGGAGATCCCGGCCGGCCGGAGGTGAAGGTGACGCTCCCCGAGGGGGCGGCGCTTCACTATGCGCCGTCCGAGACACACGGGCGGTATCTTGCTCTCTTTGCGCTGAACACTCGGCTCATCCGACTGGGCAGAACCGGCCGCGAACCGTTGCTGACCCAGATGAAGCTTGCCTGGTGGCGTGAGCAGGTGGGTGATCCGGCGCGGCTGCAGACGGCCGCCGACCCGCTGCTCGGCCTGATTGGCCGTCACTGGGTGGCAGACCGCCAATGTCTTGTTGCGCTGATCGACGCGCACGAGGAACACTGGCTCGCCGAGCCGATGCACTCCGAGGCCGAGCAGGTCCGATCCGCTCTCGGTGCGTGCTTCGCCACGTTCGCGACCAGCGGCCGCAGCGACGCCCAGCGGATCGGAGCAGCGCAGGCGGGCGGCCTGTGGGCGCTGGCGTTGCTGCGGCGTTCCGGCGGATCCCGCGCCGATGCGCAGGTGCTGCGGGAGAACCTTGCCGCGATGCCGCGGCTGAGCCGTGCGCTCCGTCCCGCCGCCGTGTTGAGGCGAATCGCGCTCAGAGCCTTGCGTCACGAGCGCGCACCGTTGTGGGCCGGACGCGCCAGCGCGCTGGACGCGCTGCGCGCAGGGCTCACGGGGCGCTAGCGC
The DNA here is from genome assembly GCA_004331795.1 of Erythrobacteraceae bacterium CFH 75059. Taxonomy (GTDB): domain Bacteria; phylum Pseudomonadota; class Alphaproteobacteria; order Sphingomonadales; family Sphingomonadaceae; genus Qipengyuania_B; species Qipengyuania_B thermophila. Next base: position 538,222 of record SJSR01000002.1, on the reverse strand, counting down.
GGCTACAGCTTGGTAACGGTTCGCCGCCTAGGAGGCGGGAATGAGCCGCATTCTTCTGGGCGCGTTGGGCGTGCTCGTCATCTTCGGCGTCGGGTTGTTCTGGCTTCAGGGCCGGGCGCAGGTGGAGGCCGCAGGCGTCCCGCCGCCCGCGGCTGCACCTGCTGCGCAGTCAGAAATTGCCCTGCCGCTCGCGACCGCCGCCGACCTCGCAGCACGCGGTCCGGCGCTCCCGTCCGCGACGGAACTGAGCAAGGAGCAACAGCGCTTCTTCCGGTATGACCGCAACCGCGACTGGCGGATCAGCCGGAACGAGATGCTTTCCACCCGCGCGGCAGCGTTCCGCAAGCTGGACGTCGACGGGAACAATCTCCTCACCTTCGAGGAATGGGCGGTGGCGACCGTGAAGCGGTTCGAAGCGGCGGATGCGAACCGCGACGCGGAACTGACGCTGCCGGAATTTTCGGCAGGGATGCCGGCCGCGAAGCCGAAGCCAAAGCCGCGATGCGCGTGCTGACCGGCTAGGCGGACACAGCCGCTGCCCGCAGCCACGAGCCGAGATCGGCCTTGGCACGGCTGGTGTAAGCCTCCTTGCGCGCCTTCTTGTGGATCTCGTGCAGGGGCGGAAAGAGACCGAAGTTGATGTTCATCGGCTGATAGGTCGCCGCCGCGGCTCCGCCCGTAATGTGGCTCAGCAGACTGCCCAGAGCCGTCGTGGCGGGCAGGGGCTCCCAAGGCAGGCCGCGCAGCTCGGCCAGCGTCATCAGCCCCGCCGCCAACCCCACCGCAGCGCTTTCGACATACCCTTCGCAGCCCGTGATCTGCCCTGCGAAGCGCAGATGCGGGGCCCTGCGCAAGCGGAGCTGATCGTCGAGCAGACGCGGCGCGTTCAGGAAGGTGTTGCGGTGGAGGCCGCCTAGGCGCGCGAACTCGGCCTTCTGAAGGCCGGGGATGGTGCGGAACAGCTCCACCTGCTCGCTGTGCTTGAGCTTGGTCTGGAACCCGACCATGTTCCACAGCGTGCCAAGCCGGTTGTCTTGGCGAAGCTGAACCACGGCATAGGGCCAGCGCCCGGTGCGAGGGTCGTCGAGGCCGACCGGCTTCATCGGTCCGAACCGCAGCGTGTCCACCCCGCGCGCGGCCATGACCTCGATGGGCATGCACCCTTCGAAGTAGGGGGTGTCGGTCTCCCATTCGCGGAACGACACGGTGTCCCGCGCCAGGAGCTGTGCGTGAAAGGCGAGGTACTGCTCCTTGTCGAGAGGGCAGTTGATGTAGTCGCCGTCCTCGCCCGACAGATGCGTGCGCTTGTTCCACCGCGACTGGACCCAGCAGATGTCCATGTCGATCGTGTCGCGGTGAACGATCGGCGCAATGGCGTCGAAGAAGGCGAGATGCTCGGCACCGGTGAGACGGGCGATGTCTTCGGCCAGCGCGGTGGCCGTGAGCGGTCCTGTCGCCACGATTGTGAGACCCGCCCGGGGAAGTGTGTCAACCCGCTCGCGCACTATGGTCACGTTCGGATGCTGTTCCAGGCGTTCCTGCACGGCGTGCGCGAAGGCGGTGCGGTCGACGGCCATGGCGCTCCCGGCGGGAACGCGGGTGTCCTCGCCGGCCGCCATGACGATGCTGTCGAGCCTTCGCATCTCGTCGTGGAGGAGTCCGACCGCGTTGAGGCGGTCATCGTCCGAGCGGAACGAGTTGGAGCAGACCAGCTCGGCCAGCAGTGCGGTCTCGTGGGCCGGCGTGGTCGCCCCGCCGCCGCGCATCTCCGTCAGCCGCACGCGCGCCCCGCGCTGTGCCAGCTGCCAAGCCGCCTCGCTCCCGGCCAGCCCGCCGCCGATCACGTGCACGTCACAGGGAGACGAGGGCATTTTTACGGCTATGGTTCGAGCGGCGACGGCGTGTCGCGATCGGCCGGCGTGTCCGGCGCCGTCTCGACACTGCTGCGGGTGGCGATCTCCTCGACGATCGCGAGTTCGGCTTCGTTCTCAGGCTCGGCGATGTCGTCGATCCGCGCCGCTCCCACGACGTGCTCTCCGGGCGATACGTCGAACAGGCGCACCCCGGCGCTGCCGCGGCCGATCACGCGCAGCGAGGCAAGGCTGATGCGGATGAGCTTCGCTTGGTCCGTCACCAGCATCAGCTGATCACGCGGCGTCGCGGTGAAACTTGCCACCACCGGACCGTTGCGGGCGATGTTGTCGATGTTGACGATCCCCTGACCGCCGCGGCCGGTGCGCCGGTACTCGTAGGCGGAACTGAGCTTGCCGTAGCCATTGGCGCAGACGGTGAGGATGAACTGCTCCTCGTCCGCCATGTTCTGATGTTCAGGCGACAGGTTCTGGCTACCCGATGCCTTCCACGCTGCCTGGCGGAGATAGGCGTCGCGCTGTTCGGACGACCATGCGCCGCCGCGCAGGATGGCGAGCGAGATCACGGCGTCATCGGGACGCAGCGTCATGCCGCGCACGCCGGTGGAGGTGCGGCTGGCGAACTCGCGCACATCCTCCGCGGCAAAGCGGATCGCCTTGCCCTGGCGGCTGGCCAGGAGGACATCGTCACCCGGCTCGACCAGGGCCACGCCAACCAGCCGGTCGTCCGATCCGTCCTCGAAACGGATCGCGAGCTTGCCGCTCGACGGCACGTTGGCGAAAGCGTCCATCGCGTTGCGCCGGATGTTGCCGCGCGCGGTGGCGAAGACCACGTGCAGGGCGCTCCAGGCGTTCTCGTCCTCGGGGAGGGGAAGCACGGCAGCGATCGTCTCTCCCTCCTCCAGTGCGGGCAGGAGGTTGACGATCGGCCGCCCGCGCGTGGCCGGTCCGCCTTCAGGCAGACGCCAGACCTTGAGGCGGTAGACCTTGCCGGCGGTGGAAAAGAACAGGACCGGATTGTGCGTGCTGGTGATGAACAGGTCGCTGACCGCGTCCTGCTCCTTGGTGTTCATGCCCGCGCGGCCCTTCCCGCCGCGGTTCTGGGCGCGGAAGGCGGACAGCGACGTGCGCTTGATGTATCCGTCCATGGTGACGGTCACCACCATCTCGTCGCGGGCGATGAGATCCTCGTCGTCAATCCCGTCCCACGCCGGAGCGATGGTGCAGAGGCGCGGAGTCGCGAAGTTCGCGCGCACCTCGAGCAGTTCTTCCCGCATCACTCCGAACAGAACCGAACGGTCTGCAAGGATCCGCAGGAACCCGGCGATCTGGTCGGCCAGCTCCTGAAGCTCGTCACCGATCTCGTCGCGCCCCAGCGCCGTGAGCCGGTGCAGGCGGAGGTCGAGAATGGCTTTCACCTGCCGCGCCGACAGGCGGTAAACGCCGGCCTCCTGTTCGACCTCGGCTTCGATCGCCTCGACGAGCGCGATGTAGCGGCCGATGTCGCCGATCGGCCACTCACGCGCGAGCAGGGCCGCACGCGCATCCGCGGGACTTGCCGCCGCACGGATGATGCGCACGACCTCGTCGAGATTGGAGACGGCGATGACCAGACCCAGCAGGATGTGGGCCCGTTCACGGGCGCGGTTCAGCTCGAACTTGGTGCGGCGGGTGATCACCTCCTCGCGGAAGGCGATGAAAGCCTGGATGATCTCCCTGAGCGTGAGGATCTCCGGACGACCGCCGCGGATGGCGAGCATGTTGGCGGGAAACGACGCCTGGGCCGGGGTGTGCCGCCAGATCTGGTTGAGCGTCACTTCGGCCGACGCTTCGCGCTTCAGATCGATGACGACGCGGATCCCCTCGCGGTTGGACTCGTCCCGGATGTCCGCGATGCCTTCGACCCGCTTGTCCCGCGCGGCTTCGGCGATCTTCTCCACCAGGCTGGCCTTGCCGACCTGGTAAGGAAGGGATTTGAGCACGATGGACTGCCGGTCGCCGCGCCGGTCCTCGATTTCGTGCTGACAGCGCATGAGAATGGAGCCGCGGCCCGTCAGATAGGCGGCCCGGCTGCCCGCCTGGCCGAGGATCAGCGGCGCGGTCGGAAAGTCCGGCCCTGGGACGATCGCGATCAGTTCCTCGGCCGTGATGCCGGGATTGTCGATCATCGCCACGCAGGCGTCGATCACCTCGCCCAGATTGTGCGGCGGGATGTTCGTCGCCATGCCGACCGCGATGCCGCCGGCGCCGTTGACCAGCAGATTGGGGAAGCGTGCCGGCAGAACCGTCGGTTCCTTGCGCGAGCCGTCATAGTTGTCGGCAAAGTCGACCGTGTCCTTGTCGAGATCTTCCAGCAACGCATTGGCCACGCGGGCAAGCCGGGCCTCGGTGTAGCGCATGGAGGCGGGCGGATCGGGATCGACGCTGCCGAAGTTTCCCTGGCCGTCGACCAGCGGCACGCGCATCGACCAGTCCTGCGTCATGCGCGCCAGAGCGTCGTAGATGGCGCTGTCGCCGTGAGGGTGGAAGTTGCCCATCACGTCGCCGACGATCTTGGCGCTCTTGCGATAGGGCCGACCGGCCACGAAGCCGGCCTCGTGACTTGCATAGAGGATGCGCCGGTGGACCGGCTTCAAACCGTCGCGGACATCGGGAAGAGCGCGGCTGATGATCACGCTCATCGCGTAATCCAGGTAGCTGCTCTTCATCTCGTCGACGATGTCGATGCGCTCGTATCCGCCGTGCTGTGGGTCGGAGGGGCCGATGGGGCTGATATCGTTCAAGAGTTCACTTCCAACGCTGCTGACAGGGGAGAAGGCTTCACGGTCTTACAGGAAACAGGAGACCCCGTGGGAACCGCTTGGCCCGCCGGCTCGCTTTATCCACAGACCGCATGACGCATCCCCGCGCCGCCGGGGATGAACGGCAGGAGAGCTTTGACATTCAATCATGATTAAGGCCGAGGTCCATAGCGACATCGCGTGGCTTGCGCATGAACCGGGCGGGACACCCTCGCGGTTCAGACAAGGCGCGACGATTTGGTTTCGACACGGCGGGCCGGAGTGCGGCACGTCCTGAAAGAGCGGGGTATAGACGTATGATGATTTCGGGCAAGCGGGGAGCGCGAGGCGGGGAAGGCAGATCCGTCCGAAGGTTCGGTGTGGCCATGGCCGCGGTCGTGGCGCTGACTGCAGGATCGTTCGCGGATCCGGCCGCAGCCCAGCAGCGCGGCAACCGGGAACGCGGACAGCAGGCGCCGCAGGCGACCTACTCGGAAGCCTTCCGCGCGGCGTTCGCGCCGGCGCAGGCGCTGTTCAACGCGCAGCCCCGTGATCCGCAGGCGATGCGGGCAGCCGTGCCGGCGATTGCCGCGGCGGTTTCGACGCCGGACGACAAGTTCGCCGGCGGTCAGTTCATCTACGCGGCAGGCACGGCGGCGAGCGATCCCGCGCTGCAGCTTCAGGGGCTTGGCCTGATGCTCGAAAGCGGCAAGGTCGCCGCGGAGAATTTGGGCCAGTACAACTTCATCGCCGGCCAGATCGCCTATCAGGCCCGGGATTTCGCCCGGTCGCGGACCTACCTCCAGGCGGCGGTCGCCGCGGGCTACAACGAGACCGATCCGCACGTGCTCATCACCGACACCTTCGTCCAGCAGAACGACCATGCCGGCGGGCTGTCCTATATCGGCGGGATCGTCGATCAGCAGGTCGCGGCCGGCCAGGTGCCGTCGCGCGATCATCTGCGCAAGGCGCTGGCCGTCGCCTATACCGGCCGGCTCGGTGATGCGGCCGTCCGCTACGGCACCCTCTTTGCGCGCCACTACCCGGCGAGCGACAGCTGGGGCGATGCCATCGTCGTCACCCGCACCTCCGCGCAGCTGAACGACGACGACGTGCTCGACCTGCTGCGGCTGCAGCAGGCGACCCGCACCTTCCGGGACGGACAGGAATATCTGGCGTTCATCGAAATGGCCGACCCGCGGCGTCTGCCCAACGAGGTGGTTCAGGTCGTCAACGAAGGGTACGCCTCCGGCCTGCTGTCGCGCGAGAACTCGTTTGCCTCCGACGCGCTGGCGACGGCGCGTTCGCGGCAGTCGATCGTGCAGGGGGAACTCGCCGGGCTGGAGCGCGATGCCAATGCCGCTTCGGCCCGTCTGCAGACCGTGGTGGCGGCTGGCAACATCTTCCTTGATGCAGGCCAGCCGCAGAAGGCCGAGCAGTTCTACCGCAAGGCTCTGACCATGCCCGGCGCCGACACCGTGACCCTGCAGAACCGGATCGGGATCGCGCAGGTCCGCCAGGGCAACTATGCCGCCGCGGCCGAAACCTTCGGCCGCGTCGAGGGCAACCGCTCGGCGGTGTCGCAGCTGTGGGCGGCCTATGCGGAGCAGCGGGCGCAGGGACGGACGACCGGCTGAACGCGTCCCGGACTCGACCGCGGCAGCGGCGGAAGGCTGGAAGGGCGGCGGGGTGAACCCGCCGCCCTTTCTTGCAGTGACCTGTCTGCCAGCCTAGATGGCGGCCATGAACGATCTCTCCTCCGCGATGGCGCTCTCGGGTGACCGTCCACCCCGGCAGCGCAAGCCCGACTGGATCCGCGTCCGCGCTCCGGTTGGTCAAGGCTACCAGTCGACGCGGGCCCTGATGCGGGAGCTGTCGCTGAACACCGTGTGCGAGGAAGCTGCGTGTCCCAACATCGGTGAATGTTGGGAGAAAAAACACGCAACCGTAATGATCCTCGGCGACGTGTGCACCCGCGCCTGCGCCTTCTGCAACGTGAAGACCGGCATGCCGCGGCCCGTCGATCCGCTCGAACCCGAGCATGTCGCGGCCGCGGCCGCCCGGCTGGGGTTGCAGCACATCGTCGTGACCAGCGTGGACCGCGACGATCTTCCTGATGGCGGTGCCGGCCAGTTCGTCAGGGTCATCAAGGCGCTGCGGCGCAGCACGCCCGCCACGACGATCGAGATCCTCACGCCTGACTTCCGCAACAAGATGCGCGCGGCCGTGGAGATGATCTGCCAGGCCGGCCCGGATGTGTACAATCACAACCTCGAGACGGTTCCCCGGCTCTACCCGACCATCCGGCCGGGCGCGCGCTACTACGCTTCCCTCCGCCTGCTCGAAGAGGTCAAGGCGCACGATCCGCTGATCTTCACCAAATCGGGCATCATGCTGGGTCTGGGCGAAGAGCGCCTGGAGGTGCATCAGGTCATGGACGACATGCGCTGCGCCGATGTCGATTTCATCACCATGGGCCAGTACCTGCAACCGACGCCGAAGCATGCGCGGGTGGCGGACTTCGTCACGCCGGCAGCCTTCGACGCCTATGCCTCGATCGCGCGGGCCAAAGGGTTCCTGCAGGTTGCCGCCAGTCCTCTGACCCGGTCGAGCTACCATGCCGGGGCCGACTTCGAGGTGATGCGGCAGCGGCGCGCGCAGGCTCTCGACCGCGCCGCAAAGGTCATTGCCTGATGCCGCGGATCCATGAAGTCCGGCAGCTGCCATACGCGGCGGAACAGATGTTCGACCTTGTGGCCGACGTGCGCGAATATCCGTCCTTTCTCCCGTGGGTGACGGCAGTCCGCGTCCGGTCGGACGATGGCGTCGTGCTGACGGCAGACATGCTCGTGGGGTTCAAGGCGCTCAAGGAGCGGTTCACCTCGCGCGTGACCCGGGACCGTCCCCGGTCTATCCGTGTTCACTATGTCGACGGGCCGCTCAGCGATCTCGACAACCGCTGGGATTTCCGTCCGCTCGGACCGGACCGGTGCGAGATCGAGTTCTGCGTCGAATTCGCGTTCAAGAGCCGCATCTTCGAAAGCCTCGCGGGGCGCTACATCGACCGGGCATTCCGCAAGATGGTGGCGGCGTTCGAGGCGCGTGCGGCCGAGCTTTACGGGTCCGGCGCCAAGGCCGCGTGACCTTTTCTCCGCCGGATCAGGGCAGGAGCAGTTCAAGCGCGCAGATCGTCGCGGCCTGGCGAATGCCCGCCCGTCCGTCGGTGTCCGGAAACGCCCGCGTTTCGGCGACGTCCTGATCGCCATGGCCGCGAACAGCGCGGGCGAAGACGACGGTCCCGACCGGCTTCAGCTCCGAACCGCCGCCGGGGCCGGCGATGCCGCTGATCGCCACGGCTACATCGGCGGACGACCGGGCCAACGCTCCGCGCGCCATCGCCCACACGCAGGCGACCGAAACCGCGCCGAAGGTCTCCAGAATGTCGAGCGACACGCCGAGCGCCTCCATCTTGGCCTCGTTCGAGTAGGTGACGAAGCTCCGGTCGAAGACCGCCGATGACCCGGCCACCTCGGTCAGAGCCGCCGCGACAAGACCGCCGGTGCAGCTCTCCGCGAGCACGATCCGTCGCGCCGCGGCTGCGTTGGCGGCGACCACCTGCTCGGCCAGTGTGATGATCTCCGGTGGAAGGACACGCTCCATCGGCACCTCCGTCAGGCCCCGGCGGCGCGCACAAGGCAGACGCTTGCCTGCGCCGCAATTCCTTCAGCCCGGCCGGTGAAGCCGAGCTTCTCGGTTGTCGTCGCCTTGATGCTCACCACATCCGGGGCGAGGCGCAGGATCTCTGCGAGGCGACTGCGCATCCGGTCCCGGTGCGGACCGATCCGCGGGGATTCGCAGATGATCGTCAGGTCCACATTGCCGATCCCGTATCCCGCCTCGGCGACGAGAGCGTCCGCGTGGCGCAGGAAGAGGTCCGAACTTGCCCCCTGCCAGCGCATGTCCGAAGGCGGGAAGTGGGTGCCGATGTCGCCGGCACCGATCGCGCCAAGCAGCGCGTCAGTGAGGGCGTGGAGCGCCACGTCGGCATCGGAATGCCCCGCCAGGCCCACAGGCGACTCGATCTGCACGCCGCACAGCCACAAATCCTTCCCCGCCTCCAGCCGATGAACGTCGTAGCCCGCTCCAATCCTGACCGGGAGTTGATCCGATCCGAAATCGGCGTTGTAGGTCAGTTTCGCCAACCGTTCATCTCCTGCCACCGTGGTGAGACGAAAGCCCGCCGCGGAGAGCACCTGCGCGTCGTCTGTCGCCGTCAAGGAGCCTGTCCAGCCCCAGTGCGCCGTTCTGATTGCGTCGAGCCGGAACGCCTGGGGAGTCTGGACGCGCATCATGTCGCGCCGGTCGATTGCGCGAGGAGCAGCGCCGGGTGGAACGCGCACGAGGCTGTCCGTCACCGGGAGGACCGGGATCGCACCGTCTGCCATGTCCAAAGCCGCCAGCAGACGTTTAATGACCGCGATCGGAAGATCCGGCCGCGCCGCATCGTGGATCAGCACGATGCCGGGCGCATCCGCGGGCAGGGCCGACAGCCCGGCGGCCACGGAGCCTTGCCGGGTGGCCGCGCCGGCGACGAGGCTGACCCGCGCGCGCGCGCCGACAAGTGCCTCGGTTTCGTTGCGCCGGTCTGCGGGGTGCGCGACCACCACATGCGCGGCGCCGGCCTCGAGCAGGGCGTCGAGCGAGTGCAGCAGCACCGGGCGACCCTTCCACGAGCGAAACTGCTTCGGCACCGCGCCGGGCGCGCGCTCCCCCGTACCGGCGGCAACCACGATGGCGGCGAAGGCGGGCTGGGGAGTGGCATCGGGCATCGCTGCGTCCGCTATCCTGTTGCCGGTGCGGCCGCAATCCGGTAACGGCGTGTGCCAGTCCTGCCCATGCTTGCGCCCCTGACACCTCCCGCGCTCCGGCCGATCCGGATCGGCGCCGTCACGATCGACGTGCCGGTCATCCTCGCGCCCATGACGGGGGTCACGGACATGCCGTTCCGCCGCCTTGTGCGCCGCTACGGCTCCGGCCTGAACGTCACGGAGATGATCGCGTCGCCGGCGATGATCCGCGAAACGCGTCAAAGCCTGCAGAAGGCGGCCTGGCACGCCAGCGAGGAACCCATTTCGCTGCAGCTGGCGGGGTGTTCTCCGGCGGAGATGGCGGAAGCGGCAAAGCTCAACGCCGACCGGGGTGTTGCTCTCATCGACATCAACATGGGTTGCCCGGTCAAGAAGGTCGTCAATGGCGATGCCGGGAGCGCCCTGATGCGTGACCTCAAGCTTGCCGCCGCGATCATCGACGCCACCGTGAAGGCGGTCAGCATTCCGGTCACGGTCAAGATGCGGATGGGCTGGGATCACGACAGCCTGAACGCGCCAGAGCTTGCCCGCATCGCCGAGGATCTGGGTGCAAGGATGATCACCGTCCACGGCCGCACCCGGAACCAGATGTACAAGGGATCGGCCGACTGGGGGTTCGTCCGGCGCGTCAAGCAGGCGGTCGGCATTCCCGTCATTGTGAACGGCGACATCTGCTCGGTCGCCGATGCGGCCGCGGCCCTCGAACAGTCCGGCGCGGATGGCGTGATGATCGGTCGGGGCGCGTATGGGCGTCCATGGCTGCTCGGTCAGGTGATGGAGTGGTGGCGGAGCGGCACCCTTCTGGCCGAGCCGGGCGGGTCGGAACTTCTGGCTCTTGTCACCGAACACTACGCTGCCATGCGGGAGCATTACGGGGACGCGGTTGCTGTGCGCATGGCCCGCAAGCATCTTGGCTGGTACACCAAGGGCCTCCCCGGCTCGGCGGAGTTCAGGAACACGGTCAATTTCATCGACCGTCCGGCTGACGTCATGGACGAGGTGGAGCGGTTTTTCGCCCCGTTCTGCACCTGATCGGCAGCAAGTGGTGCACCGGCGCCTTGAAAGCGTTCATTGTGCACGCCTGCGGTTTTTCGCCGCTCCGCAATGCTGAGGCGAGTTGGTCCTTGCCAAACCGCCACACAGGCGTTGTAACCATGTCACGATGACGCGAAGCGACACTCTGCCGAGACGGTCGGGATTGCGGTCGCGGCGCGTTGCACGGGCGCTGCGCCGGCTGCCCATCTTCGCCATGCTCGAACTGGCCTGCGCGCTGGCGCTGGGCGCGATGATCTGGGCGGCGTATGACGCCTTCACCTCCGCGCCCCAGGGCGTGCTGCTGCTTCCTTCTGCGCAGGTTACGATGCTGCTCGTCGGGGCGCTGGTTCCGGCAATGGGCCTTCTCGTCCTGCTGGGGCGGCGACTCGCCCTGCGGCGCGCGGCGGGCAGCACTGCCCGGCTTCATGTCCGACTTGTGTTCCTGTTCTCGGTGCTGGCGGCGGTGCCGACGCTCCTGTTCGCGGCCTTCGCAGCCGTGTTGTTCAAATTCGGCGTCGACTTCTTCTTCTCCGACGCCTCGCGGGGCCTGATGGAGAACGCCAATCAGCTGGCGCAAGGCTATTACGAAAACAACCAGCTCGACGTCGGCCGAGAGACTGTGGCCATGGCAGGCGACATGCGCGCCTATCTGGAAAACGGCAGCATCCTCGATTCCGCCTTCCCGACCTATTACGGCTTTCAGGCACAAAGCCGCGACATCAGCGAATCCGTGATCCTGCAGGACACCGGCGGCGGATCGACGCGCATCGCCGCCTTGCTGAACCTGCGCGACGACAACCAGCCGACCGCGTTCGTCGACCGCCACATTCCGGCCTTGAAAGCCGGAGAGATCGTCCACGTGGAGGGCGGTCCGAACCGGATCGAGGCGGTTGCCGCGATCGACAGCGCGTCCGGCATCTACCTCTACACCTCGCGCAACAGCGAAGCGGAAAGCTTTGCCTACTGGCAGAAAGCGGCCGCGATCGCGGGCGACTACCGGCTGCTGACGGAGCGGGCCCGTGCCCTGCAGGTGCGATTCGTGCTGGCGCTGTTCTTCGGCAGCCTCGCTCTTGTGGGCGCGGCGGTATGGTTCGCCCTTCGCTTCGCGGACCGGCAGGTTCAGCCGCTGACCGAACTCGTGGCTGCGGCGCGCCGGGTCGGCGCGGGCAACTTCGCCATGCGCGTGCAGGGGCGCACCAGCGGCGACGAGATCGGCCTGCTCAACCGCGCCTTCAATCGCATGACCGCTCAGCTCGAACAGCAGACGGCGGCCCTCATCGCCGCCAACAGCCAGTTGCAGGAGAGGCGGCGCTTCATCGAAGCCGTGCTGGAGTCGGTCAGCGCCGGGATCGTCTCGGTCGACGCCGCGGGCAGGATCCTGCTGATCAACCGCTCGGCCCAGGACGTGCTGTTCGACACCGGGACACGGTCTGCCATCGGCATCGACCTCGAGACCGTGGTGCCCGGCATTGCAGACATGATCAGGGAGGGGCGACGTCAGGCGCTTGTCAGCTTCGACCGTGCCGGCGACCACATCACGCTGGCGGTGACCGTCAGCCCGCTGCGCGAAGGGCATGTGGTCACCTTCGACGACATCACGCGGCAACTGCTCGATCAGCGGCAGGCGGCCTGGTCGGACGTGGCGCGCCGGATTGCGCACGAGATCAAGAACCCGCTGACACCCATCCAGCTGGCGACGGAGCGGCTGAAGCGTCGCTACCGGCGCCAGATCGAAACGGATGGCGAGTTGTTCGACGACCTCACCAGCACGGTCATCCGGCAGGTCAGCGACCTGCGCAAGATGGTGGACGAGTTCTCCTCCTTCGCCCGTCTGCCCAAGCCGGTGTTCCGGCAGGAGGACGCTCTCGACCTCGTCCGGCAGGCGGTGTTCCTGCAGGAGGTGGCGAACGGCCACATCACCTACCGCTTCTCGGCTCCTGATGACGAGCGGATCCTGATGCTGTGCGACCGGCACCAGTTCGGGCAGGCCCTCACGAACGTGCTCAAGAACGCCGCCGAAGCCATCGAGGCGCGGATCGGACAGGATCATGCCGAGAACGCGGCAGCGGGCGTCATTGACGTGGCGTTGTCCGTCGAGGAGGAGCACATCGTCGTCGCCGTGACCGACAACGGGATCGGCCTGCCGAAGGATCACGAGCGCCTGATCGAACCCTATGTTACCACGCGCGCCAAGGGGACGGGCCTTGGTCTGGCCATCGTCAGCAAGATCGTCGAGGAACATGAAGGCGACCTCAGCTTCCGCAGCGGGCGGGAAGGGGGCACGACCGTCACCCTGAAGTTCGCCAGGAACCCTGGCCGTTTCATCGAAACCGCGGCCGAGTAGCCAGTCTGGAGCAGCACGTGACACTCGACATACTTGTGGTTGATGACGAGCAGGACATCCGCGAGTTGGTGGCCGGCGTTCTGTCGGACGAGGGATATCACTGCCGGACCGCGGCCGACAGCACCGCAGCCTTGGCGGCAGTGGATGCGCGGCGGCCCAATCTCGTCCTTCTCGACGTCTGGTTGCATGGCAGTCCGATGGATGGTCTGGAGGTGCTCGACGCCATCAAGCAGAGAGAGCCGGAACTGCCGGTAATCATCTTCTCAGGCCATGGCAACATCGACACCGCCGTGGCCGCCGTGTCGCGCGGAGCCATGGATTTCCTCGAAAAGCCCTTCGAGACCGAACGTCTGCTGCTGCTCGTGGAGCGGGCTACAACCGCCGAAAAGCTGCGCCGCAATGTCGCCGGCCTGAAGCAGAACCTCCCGGCAGAGCAAGGGTTTACGGGCACTTCCTCGCTCATCAACCAAGTTCGCGCAACCTTGAAGCGGGTCGCCGGCACCGGCAGCCGCGTCTTGATCAGCGGACCTGCCGGATCGGGCAAGGAGGTGGCTGCACGGCTGCTGCACAGCTGGAGCAACCGCGCGGACCACGCCTTCGTGGTCGTCAACTCGGCCCGGATCACGCCCGAGCGCTTCGAACATGAATTGTTTGGAGAAGAGGTGGACGGGAATCTCGTCCGCCAAGGGCTGCTCGAGCTTGCCGACGGCGGAACGCTGTATCTGGACGAGGTGGCGGACATGCCTCTGTCGACGCAGGCGCGCATCCTGAGAGTGCTGACGGACCAGAGCTTCGTTCGCGTCGGCGGACATCGCCAGATCGGCGTCGACGTCCGGGTGGTCACGTCCACGACGCGCGACCTGACCGTCGAAATCGCGGAAGGCCGGTTTCGTGAGGATCTGTTCTACCGGCTCAACGTGGTGCCGGTGTCCATTCCGCCGCTGAAGGACCGGCGGGAGGACATCCCGCTGCTGGCGGAGGAATTCTTCGGCCGACTGGCTATCGAGCAGGGGTTACCGCCGCCGGCGATCACGCCCGAAACGCTTGCTGTCCTGCAGTCGCACGACTGGCCGGGAAACGTTCGCGAACTGCGCAATGTCGTCGAGCGCACCATCATTCTCTCGCCCCGCGACAACCTTGCCTGTGTGGAACCTTCCATGCTGCCTGCGGAGATCGTCGGCGGAACCGATGCAAGCGCGAACAGCATGTCGATCATGATGAGTGCCCCGCTGCGCGAAGCCCGCGAAACCTTCGAGCGCGAATATCTCGCCATCCAGATCCGGCGCTTCTCCGGCAACATCTCGCGCACGGCGTCCTTTATTGGCATGGAGCGCAGCGCTCTGCATCGCAAGCTCAAGCTGCTGGGGCTGGGAGATCGCCGTTCAGAAGGATCGGACGCCTAGCCCGTCCACAAGCAGGAAACCGGAGCTAGGCTCGCTCATTGTGTGAGCGCAGGCCCTTGCGGCGGGGAGGCCCGGACCGTCGCGGCACAAGATGTGGCGAAACGTTGCCATCATCAGCCGGAGAGGCTGGATGCGAAGATGAATATGAGGAGGATCGTGTAAATGGCTGGAAATGCTACGCTCAGTGTGCGCAAGCCAGCCAAGGCGGAAGCAGCCGAGGGGCAGGGAGGCGGCAAGCGCGTCAAGCCTGCGAGCCTGCAGGACACGTTCCTCAATCTGATGCGGAAGAACAAGACGCCGCTCACCGTGTTCCTCGTGAAGGGTGTCAAGCTTCAGGGGATCGTCACCTGGTTCGACAATTTCTCCATCCTGCTGCGCCGTGATGGCGCCACCCAGCTGGTCTACAAGCACGCCATCTCCACCATCATGCCGGCGCACGCCATGGACGCGGAAACTTCTTTTCCCTCGGTGGGGACTGCTTCCGGACGGCTGTTGCAGGATGTCTTTCTTACCAAGGTGGCCGAGGCGCGCGTCGGGGTGACGATGTTCCTCGTCAACGGGGTGATGCTTCAGGGTCGCATCGCATCTTTCGACCCGTTCTGTGTTCTGCTCGAGCGGGACTCGTTCGTCCAGTTGGCTTACAAGCATGCCATCTCCACAATCCAGCCCAACGATCACGTGGACCTGACCACGGCAGAGGACGACCCGGCCTGACTGCGCATGAGGTCTCGTCCGGCGCGGCCACAGGGGCGCGGGCCGTCCTCGTCTGCCCGGACGTGCGGGGTCGCCTTTACGATCGCCCCGCGCCTGCGCGCCTGTCCGAGCTGAGGGGGCTTGCCGCCGCGATCGGAATTGCTCCGGTCGCCGAGGAGATCCTTACGGTGCGCGCGGTGCGTCCGGCGTCGCTGTTCGGCACCGGACAGATCTCCGCCATTGGCGACGCCGTCGTCCTTCACGATGCGTCTCTCGTGATCGTCGACGGGGCGTTGTCTCCTCTTCAGCAGCGCAATCTCGAGCGGGCCTGGGCTTGCAAGGTGATCGACCGCACGGGCCTCATCCTGGAGATTTTTGGGGAGCGCGCCGCGACGGCAGAAGGGCGGCTACAGGTGGAGCTGGCGCACCTCGAGTATCAGCAAAGCCGCCTTGTCCGCAGCTGGACCCATCTGGAGCGGCAACGCGGCGGGTTCGGCTTCCTAGGCGGTCCGGGCGAGACGCAGATCGAGGCCGACCGGCGCATGATCCGCCAGCGGATCGGCCGCCTGCGCCGCGAGCTAGATCAGGTCCGGCGGACCCGGACGTTGCATCGTGAACGGCGCTGGAAGGCGCCATGGCCGGTGATCGCGCTGGTGGGCTATACCAATGCAGGCAAATCCACCTTGTTCAACCGGCTCACAGGCGCCGGCGTCAAGGCCGAGGACATGCTGTTCGCCACGCTCGACCCCACCATGCGCTCCCTGTCGCTGCCGGGATTTCCCAAGGCAATCCTGTCAGACACGGTGGGGTTCATCTCGGATCTGCCGACCCAGCTTGTCGCGGCTTTTCGGGCGACGCTCGAGGAAGTGGCGGAAGCGGACCTCATCTGTCACGTGCGCGACATCCACGCTGAAGAAAGCAGGGCCGAACGCGATCAGGTCTACGCCGTTCTGCGTGACCTCGGCATTGACCCGGAAGAAGGCTCAGTGCCCATCGTGGAGGCGTGGAACAAGGTGGACCTGCTGGACTCATCCGAGCGCGCGGCGCTCGAGGACGGGTCACGGGTTGAAGAAAACGTCGTGCTGATCTCGGCGGAGACGGGAGAGGGCACGGACGAGCTTGTCGGCAAATTTGCCGACCTCCTTTCCGCCGGGGAACGTGTGTACGCAGTCGCACTCGCTCTGGACGATGGCCGGCGCCGCGCTTTCCTTCACGAGCACGGGCAGGTGATCAGTGAAACCGTGGATGAGGAACAGCGGCACATGCAGGTTCGCATGAGCGGCAAAGCCTATGGGCGGTTCACGCAACTGTGATCAGGACGCCGCCGCCTCCCCCTCCCGTTTCACGGCATTCCAGAGGGCTTCGAGTTCATCGGGAGGCATGTCGCGCAAGGGACGGTCCGCGTTTGCTTCGACAGCGCGAAAGCGCCGTTCGAACTTCGCATTCGCATGCCGCAGAGCTGCTTCGGGCTCGACCCCGTGAGCGCGAAGGACGTTCACCACGGAAAACAGCACGTCGCCCGCTTCCTCCTGACGCTCGGCGTCCGATCCGGCGGCGGCGAACTCCGCAAGTTCCTCCTCGATCTTCGCCTTCGCGCCATCCGGAGAGGGCCAGTCGAAGCCGCAGCGCGCAGCGCGGGTCTGAAGCTTGAACGCGCGCAAGAGGGCGGGAAGTGCCAAGGCCACGCCATCCATGGCGCTGGTCTGGCCCGTGTCGGTGCGCTCATCGTCCTTGATGGCCTCCCAGTCCGGGGCTTCGGCGCCTGGTTCGCTCCCGAACACATGGGGATGGCGGCGGATCATCTTGTGGCAGATGTCCGTTGCAACATCGTCGAAGGTGAAGGCTCCGCGCTCCTGCGCCATCTGCGCATGATAGATGACCTGCAGGAGCAGATCGCCGAGTTCGCCGCGCAGGTCCGCGACATCATCGCGCGCGATGGCGTCTGCGACCTCGTAGGCTTCTTCAATGGTATAAGGAGCAATCGACGCGAAGGTCTGCTGCTGATCCCAGGGGCAACCATGCACGGGATCGCGCAGGCGGGCCATGATGGAGCGGAGTTGCGCTACGGGGTCAGACATCATCCCGTGTCCGATAATACATATTATGTAAAATTACCGTGAGAACAGCGTCGTGGCGAGCAGCGCAACGACGATGAAGATGACCACCCAGACGGCTGCCATTCCGGCCAGTCTTGCGCCGGACGCTCCGTGCCGACGCAGACCGCTCGCCACGAAGATGAGCATCGCTGTCAGCGCGACCAGCGAGACGATCTGAACCTCGTTCAAATCACGATCTCCAGACCATCGAAGCCGACCCGGACGTGCTTCGGCAATTCGGCGGACAGCGTCGCATAGTCCATGGTGTTGTCCAGATGCGTCAGCACGACCCTGCTGGCACTCACCCTATCAGCAAAGTCCAGCGCCATGGCCAGATGGGCATGCGTCGGGTGCGGTTGCCGCCGCAGACAGTCCGACACCAGCAGGTCGACGCCCATGAACAGCGACACCATGTCCGGAGTAATTTCCTGGAAATCAACGGCATAACCGATGGACTTGTTGTCACATTCGAACCGCAGTCCGGTGCTGGTCATGCCGCCATGCGGCATCTCGCAGTGGCGAACCGAACACCCCACCACGAGATGCAGCTTGTTGAGCGGCGCCAGGCGGGCAATCGTCGCGTAGCCGTCCTTCCCGGCGAAGACATAGCCAAAGCGGCTGCGGAGTCTTCTCACGGTTTCTTCCCCCGCAAAAGCGGGCAGCGGGTTCGTGCGCGATGAGCGCATCAATCGCAAATCGTCGATGCCGTGCGTGTGATCGGCGTGGTCATGGGTCCAGATCACCGCGTCGACGCGGTCAATGTCTTCGCGCAGCAACTGCTCGCGAAGATCGGTGGAGGTGTCGACCAAAATGCGGTCGCCACGTTCCGTCTCGATGACGACCGACGGCCGCGTGCGCCGGTTCTTCGGCTCGTCCGGATCGCATGCGCCCCAGTCATTGCCGATGCGCGGCACTCCTGTCGACGTTCCGCACCCGAGCATCCGCAGTTTCAAGCCAGCACCGCTTTTTTGAACAGGTTGAAGAAGTTGGCGCTTGTGCGGTTTTCCAGCACTTCGGCGTCCACCCCACGCAGTGCGGCGATCCGCTCGAGCGTATCGCGGACATACGCAGGCTCACACGTCTTGCCGCGGTGCGGGACCGGCGCGAGAAAGGGACTGTCCGTTTCCACGAGCAGCCGTTCCTCCGGAACGAGGCGCGCAACGGCTTGCAATTCCCTGGCATTGCGGAAGGTCACGATCCCCGACAGCGAGATCGACAGGCCGCGCTCCAGAACGGCCTCGGCAAAGCGGATCGATCCGGTGAAGCAATGGATCAGCGCCGCAAACGGACCGTCCTGCGCCGCTTCATCGAGCATCGCCACGGTGTCGTCTTCCGCGTCGCGGGTGTGGATGATGAGCGGCAGGTCAAGCTCCCGCGCGACGGTGATGTGCCTTCTGAACAGGGACTGCTGCGCTGCAGGTGAGCTGTGGCTGTAGTGATAGTCGAGGCCGGTCTCGCCGATCGCCACCACCCGATCTTGCGATGCGGCATTTCTGAGGAGGTCGACATCGACATGCAGGTGGTCTTCCGCGGCATGTGGGTGCACGCCGATGCTCGCCCACACATCGGGATGGTGCCGCGCAAGGCCGACGACATCGTCCCATTCGCTGTGCTTGGTGGAGATGTTCAGCATGCCGCCCACCCCTCTCGCGCGGGCGCGCTCGAGCACGGCGTCCACGTCCTCCACGAGACCGGGATAGTTGAGGTGGCAGTGGCTGTCGATCAGCACCCTTCAGGCTCCGCCGTCGGATCGGCCAGGCGCGGGAACAGCGGCTGCACGTCCCGTACGGTGTAGCGCAGCGCAGCGCCGCGCTTCGCGCTCTTCGTGCCAAGATCGCCGTGGTCCGGCTCGAGCATGTGCAGCACCTTCCGGGCGCTCGCCGGAATGACCGGCTGGATGGCCGATGTGAGCATCTCGATCACGTTGCACAGCACCGCCAGCACGGTCGCCATGCGCTCGGGATCCGTCTTTCGCAGCGCCCAGGGCGCCTGCTCGTCCACATAGGCATTGGCAGCGTAGACCGCCTTCATCCACGCGTCGAGGCCGGCGTTGAGGGCAAGGCGATTCCATTGCTCCGGCAGCTCGGCAAGGCAAGCCGACCGCACCCGATTCAGAAGGGCCGCGTCAGCCTCCTGCAGTTCCGTCACACGGGCGACCGTGCCGTCCAGGTTCCGCGCGATGAAGCCAAGAACACGTTGCACAAGATTGCCGTAACTGTTTGACAGTTCCGCATTTGCCCGGGTGACGATCGCCTGGTGGGACCAGCTGCCATCCTGACCGAACGGAATTTCACGCATCAGGAAGTATCGCAGTGCATCCACCCCGTAGCGTTCCGCCAGATCAAGCGGATCGGTCACGTTCCCGAGGCTCTTCGACTCCTTCTCGCCCTGGTTGAGAACGAAGCCGTGGCCAAAGACCTTGCGCGGCAGCGGGAGCTTCGCGCTCATCAGAAAGGCCGGCCAGTAAACCGCATGGAAGCGAACGATGTCCTTGCCGATGAGATGCAGATCGGCTGGCCAGAAGTCCCGCATCTCCTCGGTGGGCTCAGGGTAGCCGAGGCCCGTGATATAATTGGTCAGCGCATCGACCCAGACATACATCACATGATCCGGCGCACCCGGCACCTTCACGCCCCAGTCGAAGCTTGTGCGGCTGACCGACAGATCGCGCAGCCCCTGACGAACGAAGGCGACCATTTCGTTCCGCCGTGCCGCCGGTTCGATGAAATCGGGCCGCTCTTCGTAGAGCTTCAGCAAAGGCTCGGCGAACCGCGACAGGCGAAAGAACCAGCTCTCCTCGACCGTCCATTCGACCGGTGTGCCGAGTGGCGACAGCCGCCCGCCGTCGGGGCTCTCGCGCAGTTCCGTCTCGTCGTAGAACGCCTCGTCCCGGACGGAATACCACCCTTCGTAACGGCCGAGATACAGGTCTCCGCTCGCTTTCATCGCCTCCCACAGCGCGGCGCTGGCGGCGTGGTGGGCTGGCTCGACAGTGCGGATGAAACGGTCGTAGGAGATGTGGAGCGCATCCGCCATGTGGCGAAAGTGCGACGACATCTCGTCCGCAAGGGCGGCGGGCGTGACTCCCTGCTCGCGCGCCTTGCGCATCATCTTGAGGCCGTGTTCGTCGGTGCCGGTCTGGAACCGCACCCGGCGGCCCTGTGCCCGCTGGAAGCGGGCGATCACGTCGGCGCAGATCGCCTCGTAGGCATGCCCGATATGAGGCCGCCCGTTAGGGTAGTTGATCGCGGTGGTGATGTAGAACGGCGTCGTCATTGCCACCGCCCCTAGGGAGCGGCGCGCCGGCGAGCAAGCCGGCGATGCGCGCGCGCAGCAGATCGGGATCGTAGTTGAAGCTCGCCACCTCGTTCTCGATCCTTGCCAGTTCGGCATAGCTCCGGTCGAGGGCGGCAAAGTGTTCCGCCGTGCGAGGGGGAAGCTGGCGGGCAAGCTCCTGCCGGGCCGCCGCAACCGCCTCCCGTCCCTGCCCGCGCGTCGCCGCGTTGCCGGTCGCTGCGGCGCCGTCAGGTTCCGTTCGCGTATCGGCGGCGTTGTGCGGAATCGAGAAGCGGAGCACCTGGCACCGCGAGCGGATGGTGGGCAGAAGCTGCGCCGGACGATCGGCGACCAGCAGGAACACCGTGCGCCGTGGTGGCTCCTCCAGGCTCTTGAGCAAGGCGTTCGCCGCACCGGCTTCGAGATCGTCGGCGGCATCGATGAGGATCACGCGCCACTGTCCGGCGCCGACGAGCCCGATGGTGAGGCGCTGCTGCATGGCGCGGATCTGTGCGATGGTGATGTTCCTGCGGCGCTCGAACGGCTTGCCGTCCTCGGCCTTCCTCGCTTCGGCGCCGTCCCGCGGCTCGCGCGTGATGAGGAGCAGATCGGGATGCACCGCGCCCTTGGAGACGGGCTGGCCGAGCAGGTGAGCGGCCGCCTGAACGGCAAAGGCGCGCTTGCCGGACCCGGCCGGCCCGCTCAGCAGCCAGGCGTGGTGGAGCCGGTCGGCCGCGACGAGGGTTTGCCATGTGCCGAAAGCCGTCTGTGGACAGAAACTGCTGTGGCTCCCGCTCATCGCGCTGCGCCTTCAAGCAGCGGCGCCACTGCATCCCGCACGAGCGCGTGGACGGCGTCCGCATCCCCGCTGGCATCCACTTCCCTGATCCGCTGGGGATGAGCAGCGACGAGCTGGAGGAAGGCGGCATCGACGTCGCTGTGGTAAGCTTCTCCGCGGCCGCCGATGGCGTCCCGGCAGCTCCCGTCGCGGGCTGTCACCCGCGCAGCCGCCGTTGCCGCCGGCGCGCGCAGCACGAGCGTCAGGTCCGGCCAGACGCCCCCGGTGCCGATCGTGTGCAGGGCCGTGACCTTCTCCACACCCAGCCCTCCGGCGAAACCTTGGTAGGCCAGGCTGGAGTCGATGAACCGGTCGCTGATCACCCATTCCCCCCGCGCAAGCGCCGGGTTGATCAACCGCTCCACATGGTCGGAGCGCGCGGCAGCGAACAGCAGCGCCTCGGCACGCGGCAGCCATTCGGCGCCCGGCGGGCACAGCAGCAGCGCGCGGATCGCCTCGGCGCCCGGCGTCCCGCCCGGCTCGCGCGTGAGCACGGTCGGGCGTCCCTGCTGCGTGAGCCAGTCGGCAAGCAGGCGCGCTTGCGTCGACTTGCCCGCCCCTTCCCCGCCTTCAAAGGTGATGAACCGCCCCTTCACCGCAGCCATCGCGCGAATCCGTTGAGGATCCGGTCCAAGGGACCCGCCACGCCGACATCCTGCGCCGCGAGGAGCGGCACCGTATAAGGGGGCAGCCCGTCGATCCGGACATGCAGGTCGGCGACGTGATCGCCCTGCGCAATCGGGGCGGCAAGCGGGCCTTCATACCGGACTTTCATCGTGACGGCCGGCCGCGTGCCGCGCGGGACGGAGATGCCGAGCGGGCGCTCGGCAACCAGCCCCACCGTGCGGCGCGTCCCGCCCTGCACCTGCGCCTGCGCCAGCGCCGCGCCACCGGCGAACAGCCGATGGTGGTCGAACGCCTGAAAACCCCACTCCATCAGCGCACGCGCGGCACGGTCGCGCTGACGCGCCGTGTCGCTGGCGGCAATCACCATGACGAGCCGGCGTCCGTCGCGCTCCGCCGAGCCGAGAAAGGTGTACCCTGCCTCGTCGGTGTAGCCGGTCTTGAGCCCGTCCGCGCCGGCGATCACCCCGGAAATGGGATCGTGGTTGCGCTGCGTAATGCCGTTGAAGGTGTAGCCGGGCCGACCGAAGAAATGGCGATAGAGCCGCGGATGCTCGTCGATCAGCGCGGATGCGAGCCGCACCAGATCGCGGGCGGAGGTGTAGGTGCCGCCACCATCGGGGAACCCGTTCACGCTGCCGAACCGGCTGTCGCGCATGCCGAGCCGGCGCGCATCGGCGTTCATCCACCCGAGCCAGGCGTCGGTGGATCCGGCCGCGCCTTCGGCCAGCACGACCGCGCCGTCGTTGGCCGACACGGCGGCAATGCCCAGCAGCAGCTGCTCCACCGTCGGGCGTGCGTCTGCGGCAAGGTACATCGTCGAGCCGCGCCGGCGCCACGCGGAAAAGGCGGCGGGGCTGACGGCATAGCGGTCATCCAGCTTCATCTGCCCCTTGGCGATGCGGCTGAGGGCGGAATAGATCGTCATCACCTTTGTGACGGAAGCCGGGGCGAACCGCCGTTCTTCCTCGCGGGCAAACAGCGTCTGTCCCGAGGCGAGGTCGACGAGCAACGCGATCGGAGCCTCGTCGACCGTGGGTGTTCGCCACTCCGCCGGCGGCATGGGCTGGATGGGTGCCGGGCTGGCGCCCGCTGCCGCCGGACAGCACGCGAGAAGCACGGCACCCGCCGTCTTGCGCAGCCCCGAACGCGCCGCGGAGCGCGTCCTGCTCCATCCGCTGCTCAATCTCCTGCTCCCGGTCCGTGGATCAGGCTCAGCCGGAGACCGCATCGGCGAGCAGCCCGACACTCATCGCGTAATAGTTGGAGCAATTGTACTCCAGGATCGCCCGGTAATTGTTGGTCAGGAGATAGGCCGGCGTGCCCGCACCATCGGGCTGGAACAGGAAGGCGTGCACATCGTCGCGAATGGCGCCCGTCGGCCGCACGCCGAGTGCCCGCCATTCGGCCACGGTCATCCAGGTGCTGTGGCGATCGTGGACGCGCGGGCACACCGGCGCGTTGAGACGCGTGCCCAGCCTGCTCCAGTCGAAGCCTGTCGGCACGGTGGCGCCGACGCCCCACGGTTCGTTCCGTCGCCACCCCGCGTCGCGCAGATAGTTCGCGATCGAGGCGAGCGTGTCCGCGCGGCTGGAAAACAGGTCGGCCCGCCCGTCGCCGTCGCCGTCGACGGCGAGGCGCAGATACACGCTGGGAAGGAACTGCGGGTTGCCGAACGCGCCGGCCCAGCTTCCCCGCAGCTGCTCGCGCGTGTACCGGTTGCGGTCGGCGATGCGCATCAGGGCGACATACTCCGCCGCGAAGAGGTCACGCCGCCGCCCCTCCCACGCAAGGGTTGCCAGCGAGCGGGCGAGATCGAAATTGCCGAGCACCTGACCGTAGGCGGTCTCATGGCCGAAAATCGCCACCAGAATGGGCAACGGCACTCCGAAATGCTGCTCCAGCGTCCGTTCGAGGTGGCGCGTTTCGGCATACACCCGCCGCCCGCCGCCGATCCGGGCCGCATCCACGTGCCGGCTGATATAGGCGCTGACCGGCGGGAAGGCGCCGCCGGCGTTCGGGGAGCCGGGTTGCGCCCGGTCGAGGGAGATGACCCGGCTGTCCGGCTGCATCCCTGCGCTCATCCGGACGAGCGTCGCCTCGCTCACCCCGGCGCGGCGGGCCTGCTCGTTGAGCTGGGCCAGATAGCCGTCAAACGACAAGTCCGTCTGCGCGGCGGCCGGGACGGAGCAGAATGCGGCGAGCGGAGCGACAAGCGACAGGAAGGTTCGGCGAAGCGTCATGGCGCCACTGTGCGCACCCTCACAGCAGACTGCAAGCCATGACGCGCGCCGCCGACCCCGAAACCCCGCGCCCCCTTGACAGGCGGCGAGAGGAGAGGAACTGGCGGACCCGGCCAATGCGCCGGACAGGTGGCAGAGCGGTTGAATGCAGCGGTCTTGAAAACCGCCGAGGGTGCAAGCCCTCCGTGGGTTCGAATCCCACCCTGTCCGCCACAAACCCTACGCAAATCCGCTGTTCTCCCGTAAAATGGCGGTTTTGCTTGACTGTCAACCTTACCCAGATTCTACTGGCTTCCACTGTTTTACACCCCTTTCCAGCCCCCAGGGTAAGGCAGAGGGATGAACCTGAGACTGGCGGAAAAGATGGCTTTTATGGCGGGTATTGAGCAACTCACTAACACGAAAATTCGCAGCCTTACCCCGGAGGGCAATGGCTTCCATGCTGACGGGGGTCACGTCACTGGCTAGACCAAGTGCCTAGCTCAACTTGACGGCTCCGCTAGCCGGCTGGCATCAACCCCACATGAGCGAACTCGAAAAGAAAACCTTCAGCACGCAAGAGGGTCCAAACCGAGGCCGGAATAAACCCGGCACTGACCGGGAAAAACCGGCTGACCCGCCCAAGCCCAAGCCTGATCCCGGCAAGAGCGGCAAATAAGCTGATGCCCTTAATGGCGGGTAAGGCTGGCGCAAAAGCCTAGTCGCGGCGTTTCTTGGTTAAGGCTGAGGGTTGAACGGACAGAGCGACCTACAATGAAATAAATTACTTAGGGCCTATTTTGGCTCCCACCCTGTCCGCCAGTCCGTCCCGCGTCAGCCGGGCTGCTTGCCCGCGCCGATCGCCTGCTGGTCGCGGTACTCCTTGGTGTAGTCCTGCGGCGTCACCGTGGATTGGTTCTGCAGCGAGGAGTGGTTGTCGGCCACCCCGCCGTCGCGTTCGGCCTCGGGCCGCTCAGGCAGGCCCTGCGGCTCGTCCTTGATCTCGTATTCCATCGACGTTCTCCTTCACCAAGGAAAACGTTGAGGAGCCTCCCTTTATCCCGATACCCGCACTCGGCCCGGCTCAAATATGCAGCGCCCGGCCATAGGCGGCGAGCACGCTCTCGTGCATGGATTCCGAAATGGTCGGGTGGGGGAAGATCGCCTGCATCAGTTCCGTTTCGGTGGTTTCCAGCTGCCGCCCGACGACGAAGCCCTGGATCATCTCCGTCACCTCTGCGCCGATCATGTGCGCCCCGAGCAGCTCGCCGTTGGCTGCGTCGAAGATCGTCTTGACGAACCCCTGCGGCTCGCCAAGCGCGATGGCCTTGCCATTGCCGATGAAGGGAAACTTGCCGACGCGGATTTCGCGACCGCTCTCCCGCGCGGCCCGCTCGGTCATGCCGACTGCGGCGATCTGCGGGTGGCAGTAGGTGCAGCCCGGAATGTTGGAGCGGTCCAGCGGATGGGGGTCCGCCCCCGACCTGCCCAGCTCCTGCGCGATGGCCTCGGCGGCGGTGACGCCCTCGTGACTGGCCTTGTGGGCCAGCCAGGGACCGGGTGTGCAGTCGCCGATCGCCCACAGGCCGGGCGTACGGGTGCGGCCATAGGGGTCGATCGCGATGCAGCCGCCGTCGAAGTCGACGAGATCGTCGATGCCGATGCCCTGCGTGTTGGCCACGATGCCGATGGCCGTGATGACGTGGCTACACTCGCTCGTCCGGGCGTCGCCGGCACTGTCGCGGATGGTGGCGCTGACGCCGTCGCCGCGCACATCGATCGCCTCGACCTTCGCGCCGGCCTCGATCACGATGCCCTGCCGGGTCAGCGCCTGGGCTAGGAAGTCGGAGATGTCGTCGTCCTCGACCGGGGCGATGCGGTCGAGCATTTCGACGATCGTCACCTCTGCTCCCATGTCGTTGTAGAAGCTGGCGAACTCCACCCCGATCGCGCCCGAGCCGATCACCAGCAGCCGCGAAGGCATCTCCGGCGGGGTCATGGCGTGGCGGTAGTTCCAGATCCGCTGGCCGTCGGGCGGCGCGGCAGGCAGATCGCGCGGGCGGGCGCCGGTGGCGACGATCACGTGAGCGGCGTTGAGGACGCTGTCCTCGCCCTTGGCCGTCACCCTGACGGTGCCCGGCCCCTCGAGACGTCCCTCGCCCATGAATACGGCAATGCCGTTCTTCTTCATCAGGTGCCCGACGCCCTGGTTGAGCTGTTTCGCGACGCCGCGGCTGCGCTTCACCACCGCCTCGAGATCAGCTTCGATCGCGCCGGCGACCGACAGGCCGAAGTCCTTGGCGTGGCGCATCAGGTTCAGCACCTCAGCCGACCGGAGCAGCGCCTTGGTCGGAATGCAGCCCCAGTTGAGACACACGCCTCCAAGTAGCTCGCGCTCGACGATGGCGGTCTTGAGGCCCAGCTGTGCCGCGCGGATCGCCGCGACGTAGCCGCCGGGGCCGGAGCCGAGGACGATGACATCGAAGGGTTCAGCCATGAGAAGTTCCTGCGTGTTCAGCCAATGGCGGGAGACTTGGACCGGATGTGACACGGTCCTGGGCAAAAGATGGCATGACGGCTTCGGGGGCGGGTCGAAGCGGGGAACAGAGGCGCGGCGGGGCGTTCGTCATCGTCCCCGCCTGCCATGGAATGCGCCGTGTAGGACAGCATCAGCCGCCCTCGTTCGCCGTCTCCGGCGCATGCCCGAACGACACAGGGACGGCACGCGGCCGGTCCTCCTCGTCGAGCAGCACGAACTTGAAGACGCCGCTCGCCACCCGTGTCGTCGCTTCCCCATGCCGTTCGCGGGCGATCGCCTCGGCGGCAATGGTGAGGGAGGTTGTACCGGTCGCCACGATGTCGCAATAGACGCTCAGCTCGTCCCCGACCTTCATCGCTCCGGGGAAGGCGAAGTCGGTGGCGGAGACGACCACCGCCTTGCCACGCCCCACCCGGCTCGCCAGCGCCCCCGCGCCGAGCGCCATCTGGCTCATCAACCACCCGCCGAACACGCCGCCATAGGGGTTGGTGTCCGCCGGCATGGCGGTGACGCGGATGAGGAGATCGCGAAGTGTCATGTCGCAGCGGTCTCGCGATGCGTGTGTGTCGCCGTCAAACCACCAACCCCATCGGCTGCTCGACCAGCTGCCGGAACGCCTGAAGCAGCTGCGCTCCGTCGGCGCCGTCGATCGCGCGGTGGTCGAAGCTGCCCGTCACGCTCATCACCGTGGCCACGCCGAGCGCGCCGTCGATGACCCACGGGCGCTGCTCGCCCGCGCCGACGGCGAGGATCATGGCCTGGGGCGGGTTGATGACCGCGTCGAACTGCTTGGTGCCGAACATGCCGAGGTTCGAGAGCGAGGCGGTGCCGCCCTGATATTCGTGCGGCTGCAGCTTGCCGTCCTTCGCCCTGGCGGCGAGTTCCTTCATCTCGGTCGAGATCTGCGCCAGCCCCTTGCGACCCGCATCGACGATGATCGGGGTGATGAGGCCGGATGGCGCGGCGACCGCGACCGAGATGTCCTGCCGGCTGTAGCGGTGCAGCGCGTCGCCCTGGAAGCTGACATTGCAGGCGGGCACGCGGGCGAGCGCGCGGGCGAGCGCCTTGATCAGCAGGTCGTTCACCGACAGCTTGACGCCATCCGCCTCGAGCGACGCGTTGAGCTGCGCGCGCAGATCGAGCAACGCGTCGAGCCGCACGTCCACCGTCAGGTAGATGTGCGGGATCGTCTGCTTCGCCTCGGTCAGCCGCCGGGCGATGACCTTGCGCACGTTGTTGAGCTTGACCGTCTCGAACGGCGCCTCCCCGCCTCGCGCGTCGGCATCCGGGGCGGCGGCGGGCGACCTTGCGGTCGCCGGTTCGGGCGGCGGTGGCGTTGCGGGCTGCGCCGGCGCAGGCGTCACCGCCGCGTCGCCTTGCGCGGCCTCGACATCGGCCTTGACGATGCGGCCGCCCGGCCCCGTGCCCTTCACCTGCGCGAGGTCGACCCCCTGCTGCTCGGCGATGCGGCGAGCGAGCGGCGAGGCGATGATCCGCGACCGCTGCGCCGATGACGCCGGCGACGCCGGAGGTGAGACTGCCGTCGCCGCGTCGCCCGTCGGCTCTGCGGCGCGAGGCAAACCGCCGCCCCGATCCGCCGCATCGGTCGGGGCGCCCTCGGCGGGCTGCGTCCCGGATGCCTCGGCAGTCAGGGCGCGTTCGGCCTCTGCCGGATCCTCACCCTCCGCGGCGAGCACGGCGATGACCGTCCCCACCTTCACGCCCTCGGTTCCGGCGGGAACCAGCAGGCTGGCCACCACGCCCTCGTCCACCGCTTCGAACTCCATTGTCGCCTTGTCGGTTTCGATCTCCGCCATGACGTCACCGGCGGCAACGGTCTGCCCTGGCTCGATCAGCCAGCGGGCGAGCGTGCCCTCCTCCATCGTCGGCGACAGGGCAGGCATCTTGATGGCTATGGGCATGGCGACCGGCGCATCCTCGGCTGGGTGAAGGAACGCATGCTCTGTGACCAATATCCGCGTCACCGGCAAGTGCTTGCACATGACGGTCGGCGGGCGGTAAGCAGATGCGTTCGGGGGGCTGATCGATGCGCGTGTATCTGGTGGTGATGGACGAGACGGCCGAAGCGCGCCGGGCGCTGCGCTTTGCCGCCCGCAGGGCTGCGCGCACCCAGTCGCTCGTCCACATCCTCGCCCTTGCGCCGCCGCAGGGCTTCAACGCCTTCGGCGCGGTGCAGGCGACCATCGAGCAGGAAGCGCGCGAGCGGGCCGAGGTCCTGGCGGCGAGCGAGGCGGGCAACATCTTCGCCGAGACCGGTCGCCGCCCGGTCATCGCGGTCCGCCAGGGCGAGCCGCAGGCGATCATCCGAGAGTATCTGGACGAGTACCCGAACGTTGCCGCGCTGGTGCTGGCCGCCTCCGCGACCGGAGGGCCGGGTCCGCTGGTGACGCACTTCTCGGCCGTGGCCGGCACGCTGCCCTGCCCCCTCTACATCGTCCCCGGCGGGATGACGGACGAGGCGCTCGACGAGATCGCCTGAGCGGGCGCCGCTTCGGCTAGCGGCGGCGGCCCTGGTGGCGGATGTTGCCGGGCCGCCCGCGTCGTGGCCGTTCGGGCCGCGCGCCTCTGCGCGCCTGTCCCGATCGAGCCGCTGCCAGCGGCGCATCCGCGTCCGCGGTCTCCGCATCCGGCAAGGCGAAGCGCAGCCCCCCGGTCAGCGGATTGCTTTCGACGAGGCGCAGGCGGAGGCGGTCGCCCACGGTGAAGCGCCGTCCGCTGTCCGCGCCGACGAGCGCCTGCGCCGCCTCGTCGAAGCGGTAGAACTCGTCCCCGAGGGTGGACACCGGGACCAGCCCGTCCCCGCCGACGCCGGTGATGGTGGCGAAGAAGCCGAAGAACTGCACGCCGGTGATGCGGGTGTCGAACTCCTCCCCCACCCGGCCCGCGAGCCACGCGGCGACGTAACGGTCGATGGTGTCGCGTTCCGCCTCCATGGCCCGGCGCTCGGTTGCGCTGATCGCCTCGGACACCGAGGCAAGGCTCGCCCGGTCGCGCGCCGACAGCCCCGTCTCCTGCGGCACGCCGGCGACGGCGCCACTCTGCTCGAGACCGTAGGCATCCACCAGCGCCCGGTGCACCAGCAGGTCGGCATAGCGGCGGATAGGCGAGGTGAAATGCGCGTAGGAAGCCAGCGACAGGCCGAAATGGCCCGCATTGGCGGGGCCGTAATAGGCCTGCGTCTGGCTTCTGAGCACGGCCTGCATGACCAGCGCCCGTTCGGTGTCGTCCGCGATGTCCTTGAGCATGCGGTTGAACAGCGCCGGCGTGACCACCTGCCCGAGCGCCAGCGACCGGCCCTGCGTCGCCAGGAACTCGCGCAGCGCCAGCAGCTTCTCCCGGCTCGGCGGCTCGTGCACGCGGTAAACCACCGGCGAGGTCTTCGCCTCAAGCGCCCGCGCGGCGGCGACATTGGCGGCGATCATGAAATCCTCGACCACCTGATGCGCGTCGAGCCGCTCCCGCGTGACGATGTCCGCGATGCCGCCGCCCTCGTCGAGCACGACCCGGCGCTCGGGAAGGTCGAGCTCGAGCGGACCTCTTGCCACCCGCGCGGCGTGCAGCAGCCGCCAGCACGCCCACAGGGCGCGCAGCTCCGCGCCCGCGGCGCCCGCATCAATGGCGGCCTGCGCATCCTCGTAGGCGATGTTCGCCGCCAGCCGCGCTAGCCCGCGGGAGAAGCGCCACGCGGCGATCCGTCCCTCGGCGGTGATGTCGAGATGGCAGGCCATGACCGCCCGGTCCTCGCCCTCGACAAGCGAACACACGTCCGCCGACAGCACCTCGGGCAGCATCGGCACGACGCGGTCGGGAAAATAGACGCTGTTGCCCCGGCGCCGCGCTTCCCGGTCGAGCGCGCCGCCGGGGCGGACATAGTAGGACACGTCGGCAATCGCCACCACGGCGCGAAAGCCGCCATCCTCCTTGGCCTCGGCCCAGATCGCGTCGTCATGGTCGCGCGCGTCGCGCGGGTCGATGGCGACCAGCGGCAGATGGCGCAGGTCCTCTCTCTCGTCCGCGCACAGCGGAAGAACGGTGGCGGCCTCGGCCTCGGCCAGTGCCGCCGGGGGAAAGCTGTGCGGGATGTCGTGCTCGGCGATGGCGATGAGCGAAAAGCTGTTCGGCGCGAGCGGATCGCCGACCACCTCGACGACCCGAGCGGCTCCCCGGGCGGAACGTCCCGTGCGCTCCGCCAGCACCAGCTCGCCCACGCGCGCCCCGCCTGCATCGCCGATCGGCACCGAGTCACGCACCCGCTTGCTGACCGGAGCCAGCACCAGCCGCCCGGCGCTGTCGGTCTCCACCACGCCGATCAGCCCTTCTGCGCGCGGCGGCAGACGCTTCATCACCCGGGCGGTGACCGTGTTGCCGCTCTGCTCCGTGTGGGCAAGCACCCGGTCGCCCCGTTTCAGGGGCGGGGTCGATGCCCGTTTCCTGCCGCTGTCCGTGCCACGCTCCGCGATGCGGATTCGGGGAGGATCCCCGTCATGGGTGCTCTCCCATGTGTCCGGCACGGCCACCCAGCCCTCTTCGTCGGTGTCGACGATCCTGAGCACGGTGACGCGCGGCACCCCGCCCGCCCGCCGGAACGCGGTGCGGTTGCCATCGATCAGCCCCTCCTCCGCCATGTCCCTGAGCAGCCGCTTGAGCTGCAGCTTGTCGTCGCCCTTCAGCCCGAAGGCCTTGGCGATCTCGCGCTTGCCCGCCGGATGTGGCGAGGTCCGGAGGAACTCGAGGATCTGCTCGCGCGAAGGCAAGCCGGCGGGTCGGTGGCGCGGCATGGTGCCGCTATGGCCCCTCGGCCGCCGATGCTCAACCTCGCATCAGGCGTAGGCGATCAGGCGACCGAGGATCAGCACCGCAATCCAGAGGGCCAGCGACGCAAGGGCGAGCAGGCGTGCTGAGGCCGGCGGCTCCTCGCGGGCGACGACCTCTCCGCGCGTGCGTGAAGCGTGTGCGAGACTGCGCCAGCGCCACCGGAACAGTGCCGCGTTGAGCAGCGCCGCGGCCATCAGCGCCAGCTTGGCATGGAACACGCCGGATGCCGCCAGCGCCTGACCGTCCGCCGCGAACAGCACCAGACCCGAGGCGGCCTGCACCGCCACTCCCGTGGCCGCAAGGGGCGTCAGCGCCGCCGAAAGCGCCTCAAGCGGCAGGCGCCGCCACGCGCCGGCAATGCGCAGGTCGAGAATGCCGATGGCTCCAACCAGCAGCGCCACGCCCAGGACATGAAGGACATTGGCCCACGGATAGATGTGGGGGCTGCTGCGCACCCATGCGTTCAGTCCCGTCTGCCCGAGCCAGGCATCGAGCGCCAGCAGCCCCTCCTGCACGCGTCAGCGCAGCTCGACGACCCGGTCGCCGACCCGCACGCGCTCGAGCCGCATTTCCGGCGTGCCGTCGCGGCGCACATAGCCGGTGATGGTGATCGTCTGGCGGTTGTTGATGTCCTGCAGCGCCAGCCCCCGCGCGGTCATGCGCGAGACGGGCGCGAGGATCACGTCCCACTGCCGCCCCTGCCACACCATCGTCGCCGTGGCGTGCGGATTGCTCCATTCGACGCTGGTCAGATGACCCGTCAGCGTGACCGGCTGCGTCTCGTCATAGGAGATCCAGCCGTGATGCGCCGCCGCGCTCACCGGAAGGGCGGCCGCGGCCGCCGCGAGAAGCCAGGATCTTGCCGTCATCATGTCACTGCTCTCCTGCTCTTGGCTGCCCGGGCGCTTCTGCCGGGCGGAACGCCCCTGCGGGCACGGCACTGGCCACCGGACTGCACTGGCCCGCCGCGTCGCACGCGCTGACGCCGAACAGCCAGTCGTCCCCGCGCACCCCGTCGAGACGGAGCTGCGTCGCGGTCAGTCCCGCCCGCACCGGTTGCCGGGGCCAGTTCGGCTCGTCAGTGCGCCGCTGCCAGACGGTGTAGCTGCGCGCCCCCGGCACCGGCTGCCAGGACAGCGCGGTGAAGGTCTGCACCGCCGCCGTGGCCGTCGGCGCTGGCGGTGCCGGTGTCCGAGCGAGCGCGTCGAGCGCCCGGACATTGAGCCGCGTCACCCGCGCAAGGTAGGCGAAGTCCATCGCCTCGACCGTGTCGCCGAAGCGGATGCCCTCTTCGACGCGCAGATCCTGATGCTGGTGGTTGTAGTCCTCCACCGCGACGGAGAAGCGGATGGCCGGGATGCCGCGCTCCTGAAACGGGATCTGGTCGCCGCCCCGACCCATCCGGTCGGTGCGCCAGATCTGCCGGACGGCAAGACCGCTTGCATCCTCTGCCGCAAGCTCCGCCAGCCAGCGGGAGAGGTTGCGCGACGGGCTGTCGTTCTCGCCTCCGTCGCGTCTTTGCGCGGCTCTCAGCGCCGGGCTGAGATCGGCGCGCTGGCCTTCGGAAAACACCCGCACATGCGCCGCATCGCACAGCCCGTCCGATCCGCAGCTGTTCCCGACGATGTCGTTGTTGAGCACCGCCTTGACCTGCCATCCCCGGCTCGCGGCGGTGTCGGCGAGCACCCGCCCGCCGTACAGCCCCTGTTCCTCGCCCGACAGCAGGGCGTAGACGATGGTGACCGGGTAGCGCCGTTGCGACAGCACCCGCGCCGCCTCCAGAACCAGCGCGCTGCCCGACGCATTGTCGTTCGCGCCCGGCGCATCCGCGTCGGCGTTCATCACGTCCGACACCCGGCTGTCGATGTGCGCCTGCACGATGACCACCTCGTCGGGCCGCTCGAAGCCGCGCTGGATCGCGACGGCGTTGCGGATGCGCGTCGGCCCGGGCAGGCGCGCGCCCTCGAGCGTCTGCTCGGGCGCCACGATCTCCAGGCACCCGCCGCAGGCGGCGGCGATGCGGCGCATCTCCGCCAGCGACCAGTCGACCGCGGCGCCGATGCCCCGGCGCGGGTCGTCCTGCGAGGACAGGGTGTGACGGGTGCCGAACGCGACCAGCGTTTCGACATCCCCGCGCAGGCGGTCCTCCGCCACCGGGAACGCGGTGTCCGTCTCCTGCGCGAAGGCGGCGGAGGTCGTCAGCAGCAAGGCGAGAGCGAAAGGCGTTTTCATGCAGGTCTTGTCCCGCACATCGCTCCTCAAGGCAAGGCGTTGCCGGTCAGTAGGCCTTGGCGACGAGGATCCGCTCGACCGCTGGGGCACCGGTGAACAGGCACACGCCATCCGCCGGTGCCGCCGTCATGTCCACGTTGCGGAAGGTCAGGCGCATCGCCTTGAGCCGCTCGACCACGCCCGCAAGCTCGTCACCCGTCGGGCGCGCCCACTGCACCTCGGCCCAGCCTGCCACCGCATCGTCACCGGCGAAGGCCTGCGCAAGCGCGTCGAAGGTAGCGATGTCGCGGCGGATGTGGCTGTCCCGCCGCTGCCGCGCATCCGCGAACAGGCCTTGCTGGATCTCATCGAGCAGGAGAGGCAGCTTGTCGCCGGCCCCGTCGAGAGGCAGCACCGCCGTCTCCAGCTTGCCGGTGCCGGCGTCCCACAGCCTGTCCCGGCGGATCAGGGTGACGACACCGCTCTCGCGGTCGCGCTGTCCCACCTCGAGAATGACCGGCGCGCCTTTGCGCACCCAGTCCCAGCGCTTGGCCGCAGCCTTGCCGGGCTTCGCGTCCAGCAGCACGCGCAGCGGCTCGCCCAGCGCGCAGGCGCCCGCAAGGCTTTGCCGCAGGGTTTCGCAGTACCGGAGCAGCGCGTCGTCGTCCTCGCGTTCGCGCAGCATCGGCAGGATCACGACCTGCCATGGTGCGATGCGGGGCGGCACGCGCAGGCCGTCATCGTCGCCATGCGTCATGATGATCCCGCCGATCATGCGGGTGGACACGCCCCAGCTGGTCGTGTGGCACAGCGCCTGCTGTCCCTCGCGGTTCTGGAAGCGGATCCCCGCCGCCTCGGCGAAATTGGTGCCGAGATAGTGCGAGGTGCCGGCCTGCAACGCCTTGCCGTCCTGCATCATGGCTTCGATCGACCACGTCTCGACAGCGCCGGGGAACCGCTCGTTCTCCGGCTTCTGACCGGCGATGACCGGCAAGGCGAGATCGTCCTCGGCACAGGCGCGGTAGACCTCCAGCATGCGCAGCGTGTGCGCCTTTGCCTCCGCCGCGTCGGCATGGGCGGTGTGACCTTCCTGCCAGAGGAACTCGGACGTGCGCAGGAACATGCGTGTGCGCATCTCCCATCGCACCACGTTGGCCCACTGGTTCAGCTTGAGCGGCAGGTCGCGCCAGCTCTGCACCCACCGCGCCATGGCGTCGCCGATGATCGTCTCGGATGTGGGCCGCACCACCAGCGGCTCCTCGAGACGCGCGTCCGGGTCGGGGATGAGCCGTCCGCTGCCGTCGGCGATCAGGCGGTGGTGGGTGACGACGGCCATTTCCTTGGCGAACCCGTCGACATGCTCGGCCTCGCGCTCGAAATTGGACAGGGGGATGAACAAGGGGAAATAGGCGTTGTCATGCCCTTCGGCCCGGATGCGGCGGTCCAGCAGCTGCTGAATCCGCTCCCAGATGCCGTAGCCCCACGGCTTGATGACCATGCATCCCCGCACGCCGGAATCCTCGGCGAGGTCCGCGGCGGAGATGACCTCCTGATACCACTGGGCGAAGTTGTCGGCGCGCTTGATGCCTAGCGCATGTCGGATCTGAGCCACGCGAAATCCTGGAAAGAGGGAAAAGCCGGTAAGCCGCTCACCGGTCCAGTTCGTCAAGCCGCTTCTGCATGCTCGCCAGCTGCGCCTTGAGCGCGGCGAGATCGTCGTCCCGCGAGGGCGGCTCCGCTTTCGGGGACGCCGGCGCCTTGCCGGCGCCGGTGCTGCCGGCGGCACCCCCGAGCGGCGGCATGAAGGCGCGGCCTGCGGCGCGCATCATGGCGAGGTTCGTTTCGGTCATCTTGGCCAGGGCGGCCGCTCCCTGTCCCATGCCGAACGCCTCGCCGAGCTTCTCCTGGTTCTCGCGGAACTGCTGCATCATGGTGGTCAGATAGGCCGGCATGAGCGCCTGCACCGAGTGGCCATACATCGCGATGAGTTCACGCAGGAACGGCACGGACAGCATCGGCTCGCCCTGACCGGCCTCCTTTTCCATGATGATCTGCGTCAGGATGGCGTGGGTCAGATCGTCGCCGGTCTTCGCGTCGACCACTTTGAAGTCGACATTCTGCCGGACCATCGTGGCCAGATCGTCGAGCGTGATGTAGGTGGAAGACCCGGTGTTGTAGAGGCGCCGGTTGGCGTATTTCTTGATGATGACCGGGCCGTCGCCCGCCTGACGCTTCGCCACCGCAGCATCCTTCCTTCGCGCTTATTGCTGCGCAGCATTAGCACCGGCCGGTCCCGCGGTGCAACCGGACCCCCGCACCGTGCGCCGCGGCATGCGCCGGCCCAGTGTCGTGAGCACCTCGTACTGCGAAAGACCGGTCGCGTGTGCGGCCGCGGGAACGTCGTGAGCCAGCGTGAGAAGATCCCCTTCGCGCGCATCGGGCGCGCAGGTCAGGTCGACGGCCAGCATGTCCATCGAGATCCGGCCGACCATGGCCAGTTCCCGCCCGTCGAAGTGCAATGCCCCGCTCCCACCCCAGACACGCAAAAGGCCATCGGCATAGCCGAGGGAGACGATGCCGATGTCCATGTCACGGGGTGCGGCAAAGGTGCCGTTGTAGCCGACCCCCTCGCCCTGCCGCACCCGGCGCCGCTGGACGAGCGGGGCGGCGAGCGTCGCCACCGGCGCAATCCGCCCCGCCAGTTCCCGGCGCGGCACGCCGCCGTAAAGCGCCAGCCCCGGACGCACCACGTCCAGGTGGTAGGAGGCGCCCAGAGCGACGCCGGCCGAATTGGCCAGGCTGGCACGGCGGTGCGCCACCGCGCTGAGAAGCGCCGTGAACAGCGACTGCTGCTGCGCGTTGCGGGGGCTGTCCTCGTCGGCGCAGGCGAGATGCGACATCAGCACCTCGATGTCGAGCTGCCCGACAACCGGATCGCGCACCTCGTCAGGCCGCAGTCCGAGGCGGTTGATCCCCGTGTCGATCATGAGGTCGCAGGGACCGCCGCCCGCCTGCACCCAGCGCTGCGCCTGGGCCAGAGAATTGATAACCGGCCGCGCTCCCGTCCGCCGGGCTATCGCCACGTCGGCCGCACAGACGGGGCCGTGCAGCACGCTGATCCGCGCCGGCGGCACATGACGGGCCACGTCCTCCACCTCCAACCAGTGCGCCACCAGGAAGTGCCGGGCTCCGGCCGCGACGAGGTGCGGCACGCATGCATCGACCCCGAGACCGTAGCAATCCGCCTTGACCGCCGCGGCCACCTCGGCCGACGGAGCCATGCGCGCCATGGTGCGCCAGTTCGCTGCCAGCGCCTGCGCATCGATCAGCAGTGTGGGATGCCCCCCTTCGAGCGGCATCAGGACCGGGCTGCCCGACGGGCGGTGGCGCCCTGCTCCACAAGCGCGAGGGCGGCATCCCAGGGGAGCAGCACCGCCGCGTGCCTGCCGGCGTGTCTGGAGACGGCCGCCAGCAGATCCATGCCCGGCCAGCCGGCATTGCCCGCGGTCCCGGACAGGAACTGCGTCAGCGCCTCGCGCGCCTTGGCGAGATCGCCAGCATCACACCCGGTCACCGACCTGACGAGGAGCGCGGTTGCAGCCTGACCGACGGCGCAGGCCGAGACAGCGACGCCGACGTCCGCAATGCGAAGGTCGCTGTCGAGCGTCCCGGTCATCACGATCCTGCTGCCGCAGACCCTCGAGCGCACGTCCACCCTGAGAGGGTGATCGGCCTGCGGCGGAAAACGCGAAAGCTCGGCCGCAAGCGCCAGCACGGCGGGCGTGTAGAGGGTCGTCGCGCCGCCGCGTACAGCACCGCCCACGTTGTCAGGCGGCATCAGTGGTGGCAGGCTGATCCTGCTGCCCCTGGAGGTATTCGTCACGACGCTCGGCAATCATCTCCACGAAGGCGCGCGATCCGGCGTCGATGAAACTGTAGGTGCGCGCCTGAACCATCCATGCCGGTCGTCCCCCGACGCCCCAGATGGTGTCATAGGCAAGCACGAGCATGGAGAAGCCCACGATCACGACGACCACGCCCTTGACCATGCCGAACCCGAAGCCGAGCGCCCGGTCGACCGGGCCGAGCACCGACCGACGCGACGCGCTGCCGACCCTGCGCGCGAGCAGCTGGATGAGGGCATACGGCACCAGCAGCAGAAGGACGAACGCCAGCACCTCGGTGCTCGTGCCCTCGCCGATGCGCTCCGCCAGCCATTGCGCCAGCGCGGTGTGGAAAAGCCGGATGGCCATGATGCCCGCGACCCAGGCCAGCAGGGACAGCACCTCCTGCACGAAGCCACGCATGAAGCCGCCGATCGCCGCCACGCCGACGACGAGCAACACGATGTAGTCGAACCCTGTCATACGCCTGCCTGCGCGGACCTAGACCCCGCCGATGACCCGGTCAACGAGATTGCCGAGGCGCTCCATCGGATGATAGGCGAGCCCTTGCGGCGGGCCGAGGCCGGCCGGGCCGGCAGCGACGGTGAAGCCGAGCTTGGCCGCTTCCTTGAGGCGCAGCGGACCGTGCGCCACCGGCCTGATCTCGCCGGCCAGCGACACTTCGCCCAGCCACACATGCTTGGGATCCATCTCCCGGTCGGCGAGCGCGGACACAAGAGCCGCGGCAACAGCGAGATCCGCCCCCGGGTCGTTCAGCCGGTACCCTCCGGCGACGTTCAGATACACCTCGGCGCTCGAGAAGCTCAGCCCGCAGCGGGACTCCAGCACCGCCAGCAGCATCGCCAGCCGGCCGCCATCCCATCCGACCACGGCCCGGCGAGGGGTCGCGCCGGACTGAAGACGGACGATCAGCGCCTGGATTTCGACCAGCACCGGGCGGGTGCCTTCGAGCGCGGGAAACACCACCGACCCGGCCAGCGGCTGATCGCGCCCGCTCAGGAACAGGGTGGACGGGTTCGGCACCTCTTCCAGACCCGCCCCGGCCATGGCGAAGACGCCGATCTCGTCCACCGCGCCGAACCGGTTCTTGAGCGCGCGCAGGATGCGGAACTGGTGGCTTCGCTCGCCCTCGAAGCTCATCACCACATCCACCATGTGCTCGAGCACGCGCGGCCCGGCGATTGCTCCGTCCTTCGTGACGTGCCCGACCAGAACGAGGACGCAGCCGCGCTCCTTGGCGAAGCGGATCAGCTCAAAGGCGCACCCCCGCACCTGGCTGACCGTGCCGGGCGCTCCCTCGATCAAGTCAGAATGCATGGTCTGGATCGAATCGATCACCAGCAGGTCGGGTGCCGGCCCTTCCGCCAGCGTCGTGAGGATGTCGCGCACGCTCGTCGCGGAAGCCAGCCCCACGGGTGCGGCGGATAGGCCGAGACGTGCCGCCCGCAGCCGGACCTGCGCCGCCGCCTCCTCCCCGCTGACATAGGCGACGCTGCGCCCTGCCTGCGCCATTCTGCCCGCCGCCTGCAGCAGCAGGGTGGACTTGCCCACGCCCGGATCGCCGCCCATGAGGATCGCCGAGCCGGGCACGAGGCCGCCCCCTGTCGCCCGGTCGAACTCGGCGAGGCCAGTTGCGATGCGCTGCAACGGCGCGCTTGGCGCATCGAGCGACGAAAACGCGATCTTCCGCCCGCCGCCCGACAGGTCGTGCTTCTGCGCGAACGCCGTCACCGGCGCATCCTCGACCAGCGTGTTCCATTCCGCGCAGTCGGCGCACTGTCCCTGCCACCGCGACGCCGCGGCGCCGCAGGCCTGACACACATACCGCTTCTTCGCCTTGCCCATGCCGCGATCTATCCGGAACATTTGCGGAACGCAATTGCGCTTCGCGCGAAAGCTGGTCTAACCGGCGCATGCGGCAAAAGGATCTCCGGGTGGCGCTGGTCTGCTACGGCGGGATCAGTCTTGCCGTCTACATGCATGGCGTGACCAAGGAGCTGTGGCATCTCGCCCGCGCCAGCCGCGACCGGGCGCGT
Organism: Erythrobacteraceae bacterium CFH 75059; assembly: GCA_004331795.1. Classification (GTDB taxonomy): domain Bacteria; phylum Pseudomonadota; class Alphaproteobacteria; order Sphingomonadales; family Sphingomonadaceae; genus Qipengyuania_B; species Qipengyuania_B thermophila. Next base: position 498,645 of record SJSR01000002.1, on the reverse strand, counting down.
CACGCCGCCTCGCCACGAGGCACATGCGCGGTCTACGCCGAGATCCTGCGCCTGCTGGAGGAGCGTGCCGGCCTGCGGTTGCGCGTTCTGCCCGACATTCTCACCGGGGCGAGCGCGGGCGGCATCAACGCGGTGTTTCTGGCCCAGGCGGTCTACAGCGGGCAATCGCTCGAGCCGCTGACCGACATGTGGCTGGACGTCGCCGACAGCGAGCGGCTGACCGACCCCGACGCACGTCCCTTGTGGCGGTACGGCAAGCTGTGGGCGCAGCCGCTGGTGTGGTGGCTGATGCGGCGTCCGGGCGGGGCCGTGTCTGCCTCTGTCGCCCCGGAGATGCGCAGCGAGGTCGCCGGCAAGATCTCCCGCCTGGTGCGAGGCCGATGGTTCCAGCCGCCATTTTCCGGCGCCGCTTTCTCCGGATTTCTCCTCGACGCCCTTGCCGCCATGCGGGCGAACGCGCCGGAAAATCCGCTGCTGCCCCCCGGCTATCCGCTCGACCTGCTGGTCACCGCCACGGACTTCCATGGCCACCATGTGCCGATCCGGCTGCACAGTCCGGCGCAGGTGGAGGAGCGGGAGCACCGGGTGCCGATCGCCTTTCGCGCGGTGGTGGGCGCGTCGGCTGGCGGAACGCTGGCGGATCTCCCCGCCCTCGCCTTCGCCGCGCGCGCGACCGCAAGCTTTCCCGGCGCGTTTCCGGTGTTCCGCCCGGGCGAACTCGACCAGGTGCTTGCCGGCAGAGACATCGCCTGGCCGGGACGCGCCGGGTTCCTGGACGCGCTCCTGCCCGACGGGGCGGCGAGAGCGGACAGCAACACGCTTGCCCTGATCGACGGTTCGGTGCTGATCAACGCCCCGTTCCGGCAGGCGATGGGGCGCCTCACCGGCCGCCCGGCCCCGCGCGAGGTGGACCGCCGGTTCGTCTACATCGACCCGCGGCCCGACCGCATCGGCCCCGTGCAGGCGCGCGCCCGCGCAAGCGGACCCAACTTCTTCAGCGCCATCTTCGGGTCGCTGTCCACCATTCCGCGCGAACAGCCCATCCGGGACGACCTTGCCGCCATCGCCGACCAGTCGCGCCGGGCCGAGGCGCTGCTGCGCACCCTGCGAACGCTCACCCCGCAGGTGGAGCAGACCGTCGATGCGCTGTTCGGGCGAACCCTGTTCCTCGATCGTCCCACGCCGCGGCGTCTGGCCGCCTGGCGCCGCAAGGCACAGGAAGCCGCCGTCGCTCAGGCGGGGTTCGCGTTCCGCTCCTACGCGCTCGCCAAGGCCGACGCGATCGCCCGGCGCCTGGCAGAGCTTGTGACGGCGGCAGCGCCCCCGCCCGCGGGAGCGGATCTCCCGCAGGTGGAAGACGCGCTGCGCGCCGCGATCGAGCGGGAGATCGGCGGCGGCGTCCTGCCGGCGGATTACGGCGGGCCGGCGGGCATCCAGTTCTTTCGCGTGCACGACCTCGGCTTCCGGCTGCGGCGCATGCGGATGCTCGCCCGCCGGCTGTCGCGCGAGTGGGAACCGCAGCTCGCGCTGGGAGAGGAAGCCGCAAGGGCGCATGCCGAGATCTACCGGATCATCGCCCACTACGAAGATCGCGCCACGCCCGAGGTGCTCGGGCAGGAATTTCCGGTGCTGGCCGCTGAGGTGATCCGCGATCCCGACGCGGTGCTGCGCCATTTTGCGGCGCACCGGCTGCTGCCGGAAACCGACGCGGCGGCCGAGCAGATGTTTTCCGCCCTGCTGGAGACGCTGTCCAAACCGCTGCGCCGCCGGATGCTGCTGACCTATCTCGGCTTTCCGTTCTACGATGCGGCGACGTTCACCGTCATGCGCAGCGACCTCTATTGGGAATTCGACCCGATCCGCATCGACCGGATCTCGCCCGAGGACGCGTTGTCGATCCGCGCGGGCGGCACCCCGGCAACGCTGCGGGGCATCGAGTTCTACAATTTCGGAGCCTTCTTCAGCCGCGCCTACCGGGAGAACGACTATCTGTGGGGCCGGCTGCACGGGGCCGAACGGATGGTCGATCTGCTCGCCTCGACCGCCGATCCGCCCCTGCCGGCCGACCGACTGCGGGCTTTGAAGCAGGCTGCGTTCCTCGCCATTCTCGACGAGGAGCAGGGCCGGCTCACCGCCGATGCCCATCTGCTGCCGACGCTCCATGCGGAAGTCGCCGCACTTTCGGCCCCTTCGGCGGACGTGCCGGATCAGGTGCCCAGCATCGCCTTGAGCCGATCCACGAACCCGCGCGACTGAGGACACTCTTCGCCGGTCTCAAGCTCGCGGAACCGTTCCAGCAACTCGCGCTGCTCGCGGGTGAGCCGGGAGGGGGTTTCCACCACAACCTCAACGACAAGGTCGCCGCGCCCGCGCCCCTGCAGCACCGGCATGCCCTCGCCGCGCCGGCGAAGCTGCCGCCCCGACTGGATGCCGGCCGGAATGTCGAGCGTGATCGTCTCGCCATCCATGCCAGGCAATTCCACAGCGCCGCCCAAGGCAGCGGTGGTGAAGCTGATCGGAACCTGGGTGTGCAGGTTGGTGCCCGCCCGCTCGAACACCGGATGGGGTTTCACATGCAGGAAGATGTAGAGGTCGCCGGCTGGCGCGCCGTTGGCTCCCGCCTCGCCCCGACCGCTGAGCCGGATCCTGGTGCCGGTGTCGACGCCGGGGGGGATGTCAACCGAAAGCGCCTGCCGCCGGTCGACCCGTCCCTCGCCGCCACAGGCGCGGCACGGCTTTTCGATGAGTTCGCCCCGCCCGTGACACGTCGGACATGGCCGCTCGACGACGAAGAAGCCCTGTTTTGCCCGCACCTTGCCGAAACCCGAGCACAGCTGGCAACGGCGCGTGCCTGTTCCCGGCGTTGCTCCTGAACCGCCGCACGGATCGCAGGCCACCGAAGCCTCGATCGTGATCTCGGTCGTCTTGCCGGTGAATGCGTCCTCGAGCGTGATCTCGAGGTCGTAACGCAGGTCCGCCCCCCGCCGCGAATGGCCCGCTCCGCCGGCGCCGCCAAAGGCGTTGCCGAAGATCGTCTCGAAGATGTCGCCGAGATCGGCGAAATCATGCCCGCCGGCGGGTCCGCCCTGCTGGAAGGCGGCGTGGCCGTAGCGATCGTAGGCCGCCCGTTTCTGCGGGTCTTTCAGGATTTCGTAGGCGCCGCTTATCTGCTTGAACCGTGCCTCGGCGGCGGCATCGCCCGGGTTGCGGTCGGGATGGAACCGCATGGCGAGCTTGCGGTACGCCGCCTTGATTGCGGCCGCATCCGCCCGGCGGTCGACTTCCAGCAATTCATACAGGTCGATATCGGTCACAGCCATGGAGCGCCTGTTGTCTCAGAACGGCTGCCGCTGGCACTCACGCGCCAGCGGCGTCCGCACAGGAGAGGTTCCTGCTCAGTTCTTCTTGTCGTCGTCGACTTCGGAGAACTCGGCGTCCACGACACCATCGTCATGGCTGGCCGATCCCGAGCCGGAAGCCGCGCCGTCTCCGCCGGCGGCCGATGCCGAAGCAGCGGACTGCTCCTGCTCGTAGATCTGCTGCCCCATGCGCATGGCGACCTGCGTCAGTTCCTGCGCCTTGGCGTCGATCGCCGCAGCGTCGTCGCCTTCCAGCGCCGTCTTCACGTCGGCAATCTTGGCCTCGACCTCTGCCTTGAGACCGGCATCGATCTTGGCGCCATGCTCCTCAAGCTGCTTCTCGGTGGCGTGCACCAGGCTGTCGGCCTGATTGCGGCTTTCCGCCGCGGCGCGCCGCTTCTTGTCCTCTTCGGCGAACCGCTCCGCATCGCGGACCATCTGCTCAATGTCGGCATCCGACAGACCGCCGGACGCCTGAATCTTGATGGTCTGCTCCTTGCCGGTCCCCTTGTCCTTCGCCGACACGCTGACGATGCCGTTCGCGTCGATGTCGAACGTCACCTCAATCTGCGGCACTCCGCGCGGCGCCGGCGGAATGCCGATGAGGTCGAAATTGCCCAGCAGCTTGTTGTCGGCCGCCATTTCGCGCTCGCCCTGATAGACCTTGATGGTCACGGCGTTCTGGTTGTCTTCTGCGGTGGAGTAGACCTGGGTCTTCTTGGTCGGGATCGTCGTGTTGCGGTCGATCATCCGCGTGAACACGCCGCCGAGCGTCTCGATGCCGAGGGAGAGCGGCGTCACGTCGAGCAGCAGCACGTCCTTGACGTCACCCTGAAGCACGCCGGCCTGGATGGCAGCACCCATCGCCACGACCTCGTCAGGGTTCACGCCGGTGTGCGGCTTCTTGCCGAAGAACTGCTCCACGACCTCGCGCACCCGCGGCATGCGGGTCATGCCGCCGACCAGCACCACCTCGTCGATGGCGGCCTTGTCGATGCCGGCGTCGGCCAGCGCCTTGCGGCAGGGTTCCAGCGTGCGCTGGATCAACCCGTCGACGAGCTTTTCGAGCTGCGAGCGGGTGATCGTCTCCACCAGATGCAGCGGCGTGGAGGAGCCGCCCTCCATCCGTGCCGTGATGAACGGCAGGTTGATCTCGGTCTGCTGTGAACTGGACAGCTCGATCTTGGCCTTTTCCGCCGCTTCCTTGAGCCGCTGGAGCGCAAGACGGTCCTTGCGCAGGTCCATGTTCTCCTTCTTCTGGAACTGGTCGGCCAAATGCTCGACCAGCACGCTGTCGAAGTCCTCGCCGCCAAGGAAGGTGTCGCCGTTGGTCGACTTCACCTCGAACACGCCGTCACCGATCTCGAGGATCGAGACATCGAACGTGCCGCCGCCGAGGTCGTAGACCGCGATCGTCTTGCCGTCCTCCTTGTCGAGACCGTAGGCGAGCGCCGCCGCCGTCGGCTCGTTGATGATCCGCAGCACCTCGAGGCCGGCGATCTGCCCCGCGTCCTTGGTCGCCTGCCGCTGCGCGTCGTTGAAGTAGGCGGGAACCGTGATGACCGCTTGCGTCACCGACTCCCCGAGATAGGCCTCGGCCGTTTCCTTCATCTTCTGAAGGATGAAGGCCGAGATCTGGCTGGGCGAGTATTCTTCCCCGCCGGCCTTGACCCAGGCATCGCCGTTCTTGCCGCGCACGATCTGATACGGGACGAGTTCAGTGTCCTTCTTGGTCACCGGGTCGTCGAACCGCCGGCCGATCAGACGCTTCACCGCGAAGATGGTATTGTCCGGGTTCGTGACTGCCTGCCGCTTCGCCGGCTGGCCGATCAGACGCTCTCCGTCCTTGGTGAAAGCGACGATCGACGGAGTCGTGCGCGCGCCTTCGGAATTTTCCACGACCTTGGGCTTGCCGCCGTCCATGACTGCAACGCAGCTGTTGGTGGTCCCGAGGTCGATGCCGATTACCTTAGCCATCTAGTCCCCACTTGATCTTGTGATAGACGCGCCCCGCGTGCTGGATAACGGGTCCCCGTCCCGGTGCAGAACACGTGTCGGGGGGCGATATAAGCGGCGAATTTCGTGGCACAAGAGAGGCGCCCGGACTAGGAAGGCGCCTCGCGTGTCCAAGGAGGTGGTCGATGTTCCCCAAAGCAAGTTTGGCGACGCTGTTCCTGCTCGCGGCGTCCGTGCCGCTCGTCTCGTGCAACGAGGCTCAGCCGGCTGGCGAGGTGGCGAATGCGGGGCTCGAGATCACCAACGCCCGGCTGGTGCTGAACGCCGTGCAGGGCAATCCGGCCGCGGTCTACTTCGATGCCGTCAACCGCGACAGCCGGGCGGTGACGATCCGCGGCGCAAGCGTCGCCGGCGCCCAGTCGGCACAGCTGCACGAATATCAGGAATGGGATGGCCGCATGGTCATGGGCGAAATGGCGCCGCTGTCGCTCCAGCCGGGTGAAACCGTGTCGTTTGCACCGGGAGGGCGGCACGTCATGGTCTTTGGCCCTCCCGCCGATCTTCAACCCGGCGGAGAGGCTGACGTCACCCTGACGCTGCTCGGCAATCGCGCCGCGACCTTCAGAGCGGCCGTGCTCCCACCGGGCGGCGGAGATCACGCCGGTCACTGACATCGGCGTGGCTGAGCGGGTGGACGAGGCCGTGCCCTGTCCGGCCGGCGGCATGCGCGGCCTGACCGCCGGCGAGCGCGCGCTCGTGCGGCAGGTGTTCGGCGCAGCCATCGATGCGGACCAGGTCACCATCCGCCGGCGCAAATGGTTTCCCCTCCAGCCCGCCAATGTCACGATGGCGCCGTGCGGGCATCTGCACTTCCATCCCCGGTCGCGCGCGTATTGCGACGATTTCGGCACCGCGCCGCTCGCGCTTCAGGGGCATTTCATCCATGAACTCACCCATGTCTGGCAGGCGCAGACACGCGGCCGATGGTATCTGCCATTGCGCCGGATGCCGTGGGCGCCCTATTCCTACAGCCTGCGCCCCGGCTGGCCCCTCGAGCGTTACGGCATCGAGCAGCAGGCCGAGATCGTGCGCCACGCCTTCCTGCTGCGGCGTGGCAGCCGCCTGGCCGGCGTCGGCGAAGCGGCTGCCTATGATCAACTGGTGCGGTTCCCCGGCGCGACGCTGTGACCTCTTCGCGTCCGACCCGGAACGTCGGCGTCAGCGGCGCGGGTCGACCGGATAGCCGGCGGTGCCGAAGCAGTCGGCATCGAGATACCCGCGACTGTCATATCCGTCGCAGCGCCCGTTCTTGTCGACGAAATACCCGGCCAGGCCGCCCGCTGCGGCGCCGGCGAGCGCGTAGGACACGACGTTGCCACCCGTGACCGCCGCGATCCCCGCGCCGGCCGCGGCGCCAAGCCCCGCTCCTTCGACCGCGTAGTTCTGTGCACAGCCGCCAAGGCTGATGGTGGACAGCGCCAGTGCCGGCGCGAGCAGGATCTTGCTTGCCATGTTCTGTCTCCTCGTTCCCTGTCGCAACGAGGACGAGCTTGAACTCACTTGGTTCCTTCAGCCAGGCGCGGCGTCCGGCTCAGGGCTTGCGCGCCACCCCGACCATCGCCGGACGCAGCAACCGGTCCTTGATCATGAAGCCAGGCTGAAGCTCCCGCACAATGGTGCCCGGCTCGGCCTCCTCGTCATCGATCTCCAGCATGGCCTGGTGCTGGTTCGGGTCGAGGGGCAGGCCGACCGCGGCAATGCGGGTGATGCCGTGAAGCGCGAACACCTTGTCGAGCTCGCGCTGCGTCGCCTCGATGCCGGTCAGCAGGCTGGCGAGGCGCGCATCGGCGCGCAGCTCCTCGGGCACGGCGTCCAGCGCCCGGTTGAGATTGTCCGACACCGACAGGACGTCGCGGGCGAACGCGGTTGCGGCATAGGCTCGGGCGTCGCTGACATCCTTTTCCATGCGGCGGCGCAGGTTCTGCGTCTCGGCCCGCGCATAGAGAACGTCCTGGCGCGCCTGCTCGAGTTCGGCCTGCATGGCGGCGAGAGGATCGTCGTCGGGCGATCCTTCGTCCTGCGGGAGGTCGTTCGCGGGACGCCGGCTGTCTCCGGCAGGATCCAGGGTGGCATCCTCGGCGGGACGCCCATTCGCATCATCGGTCATCACGTGAATTTCACCCAATTCTTCTGCCCAGAGAGCGGGCGGTGAAGTCCACCATGGGCACAAGGCGACCGTAATTCAACCGGGTCGGACCGACCACTCCGAGCACGCCGATGATGCGGCCCTCGCGGTCGCGGTACGGAGACGCGATGACGGCCGAGCCGGTGAGCGCGAACAGCCGGTTTTCGGCGCCGATGAAGATTCGGGTCGCTTCGGCCTCGCGTGCCTGGTCGAGGAGGTCGGCGATGGCCTGCTTGTTCTCGAGATCGTCGAGCAGCTGCCGGACGCGGTCAAGGTCGGACAGCGCCGTCTCGTCGAGAAGCCGGGCCTGTCCGCGCACGATCAGCACCGGACGCGAGGCCGCATCATGGCTCCACTGCGCCAAGCCGCGCTCCACCAGATCGCGGGCGGCTTCGTCGAGCGCCGTGCGTCGGTCGCGCAGTTCCTCTTCCACAAGGCGCGCGGCAGCGCCCAGCGTGCGGCCGACGAGCCGCGCATTGATGTAGTTCGCCGCCTGTTCGAGGGCGGCGGGAGCCGCGGACGCCGGCAGGTCCAGCATGCGGTTCTCGATCTGCCCGTCCTCCCCGACCATGATGGCGAGCGCCCGCCCGCCGGAGAGCGGCACGAGGCTGAACTGGGCCAGCACCGTCTCGCGCCGCGGCACCATGACCATGCCCGCCGCCCCCGAAAGGTCGGAGAGGATCGCGCTGGCTTCCTCAAGCGCCTCGTCCACCTGCCGTGATTCCGACAGCCGCTCCTCGATCACCGCCTGCTCTCCGGGCGAGGGCATGCCCACGTTGAGCATGGCATCGACGAACAGGCGCAACCCGGCGGTCGTCGGCATGCGCCCGGCGCTCACATGCGGTGCGGCAAGCAGCCCCATCGCCTCGAGGTCGGCCAGCACCGAGCGGATCGAGGCCGGCGACAGGTTGATCCCGCCCTGGTCGGCCAGCAGGCGCGAGCCGACGGGATGCCCGCTGGCGAGGTAGGTTTCGACCACCTGACGGAAGATCGTCTGCGCTCGTTCGGTGAGGTCTGCAAGAGGGTGCGGCGCCATGGCATGCAATCTTAGTCTGCCGGGGCACCGGCGCAATCCGGCCCGGCGCGGGGACGGATCCGTGCACGAGACGCGCCTTGCGCTGCCCCCTCCCCATGCTCTAGCCGCAAATGGTGGGCTGCCGGCCGGACGTTTTCCTGCTTCGCACGGCCTGCCGCTTTCAAAGGAGATGACAATGCGGCCTTCCGGGCGCAGCTTCGACGAGATCCGGCCCATCGCCGTCGAAACCGGCTACACCATTCACGCGGAGGGTTCGTGCCTTTTCAGCATCGGCAACACGCGCGTTCTGTGCACCGCCAGCGTGGAGGAGCGCCTGCCGCCATGGCTGCGCGGCAGGAACCAGGGCTGGGTGACGGCCGAATACGCGATGCTGCCGCGCGCCACCCACACGCGTGGCCAGCGCGAAGCGGTCAAGGGCAAGCAGTCCGGCCGGACGCAGGAGATCCAGCGCCTGATCGGCCGGTCGCTGCGCGCGGTGGTTGATCTGGCCAAGCTCGGCGAGCGTCAGATCACGCTCGACTGCGATGTGCTGCAGGCGGATGGCGGGACGCGCACCGCAGCCATCAACGGGGCATGGATCGCGATGAGGATCGCCGTGGACGCGCTTCTTGCCCGCAAGGCGCTGGCCGAGGATCCGATCATCGGCCGGGTCGCGGCCGTGTCGGCAGGGATCGTGGGCGCGCACCCCGTGCTCGACCTGGACTACGAGGAGGATGCCACGGCCGACGCCGACGCCAATTTCGTGCTGATCGAAGGGGGAAAGATCGCCGAAGTGCAGGCGACGGCCGAAGGGGCGTGCTATGACGAGGAGGCGTTGCTACGCATGCTCCGCCTCGCCCGCATCGGCTGCGAGGAGATCTTCGTGCGGCAGCAGCAGGCGGTGCGGGGATGACGCCGCGCCTCGCCGCCGGTTCGCTGGTCATCGCGACGCACAACCGCGGCAAGCTGGCCGAAATCGACGCGCTGCTGCGGCCGTTCGGGATGCGTTGTCTGGCGGCGGGAGCCCTGGGGCTGCCCGAGCCTGAGGAGACGGGCACGACGTTCGTCCACAATGCGCTCATCAAGGCGCGGGCCGCGGCTCAAGCTGCGGGATTGCCGGCGCTCGCCGACGACAGCGGGCTGTGCGTCGACGCGCTGGACGGCCGGCCCGGCGTCTACACGGCCGACTGGGCGCAGCGTCAGTGGTTCGAAGGCCCGCCCGGGCGCGACTGGAACCTCGCGATGGGCAAGGTCGAGGGGCTGCTGCAGGGACTTGGCGCCGGCGCGTCGCGACGCGCGAGCTTCCGTTGCGTGCTCGCGATTGCGTGGCCCGACGGCTCGGACGTCGCCTATGAGGGGCGGGTCGACGGCGATCTCGTCTGGCCGCCGCGGGGACAGAACGGGTTCGGCTACGATCCGATGTTCGTGCCGGCCGGCCATGAGCAGACCTTCGGCGAAATGGCGCCGGACGCCAAACACTCCATGTCGCACCGCGCAGACGCGTTCGCGAAACTGTCGCGCGAGCAGTTCGGTCGCTAGGCGGGTTCCTCCATGGCGCAGGCGCTCTACATCCACTGGCCCTTCTGCCTCAGCAAATGCCCTTACTGTGACTTCAACAGCCACGTGCGGGACCGGGTCGACCAGGCCGCCTGGGCCGAGGCGCTGCTGACCGATCTGCGGCATGAACACGCCGTCGGCGGACAGGGGCCGCTGCGCAGCGTGTTCTTCGGCGGAGGCACGCCGAGCCTCATGCCGCCCAGTACGGTGGCGGCTCTGCTGAGCGAAGCCGAACGGCTGTGGGGCTTTGCGGAGAGAGTGGAGATCACGCTGGAGGCGAACCCGTCCAGCGTGGAGACGCGCGCCTTTGCGGAGCTTGAAGCGGCGGGGATCAACCGGCTGTCGGCCGGCATCCAGGCTCTTGACGAGGCCGCCCTCCGGCTGCTCGGGCGCGCGCACGGGCTTGCGGAAGCGCGGGCGGCTCTCGACGCCGCGTGCGCCCGGTTCGAGCGCGTGAGCTTTGACCTCATCTATGGCCGCCCGGGCCAGACCCTCGATGACTGGGCGGCCGAGCTGTCTGCGGCGTTTGCCTACGGGACCGAGCATCTCTCGCTCTACCAGCTGACCATCGAGCCGGGCACGCGGTTCGCCACGGATGCGAGGCGGGGCGTGCTCGTCATGCCCGACCCTGATCTTCAGGCCGATTTCTTCGCCCTGACCCGCCAGCTTGCGGCGGACGCCGGGCTGCGTCCTTACGAGATCAGCAACCATGCCCGCGCCGGATGCGAGAGCCGTCACAACCTCACCTACTGGCGCTACGAGGATTACCACGGCGTCGGACCCGGCGCGCACGGCCGCCGCGGCGGCGTGGCGACCGCGCGCCACCGGAAGCCCGAGAACTACCTCGCCGCGATCCGCAACAGCGGCCACGGCATCCAGGAAGAACGCCGGCTAATCATCGACGAGTGCGTAACCGAGGCGCTGCTCATGGGGCTCCGGCTGACCGAGGGTGTCGATTTGGGCCGCCTGCGCCGCCGCTTCGGAGCGGCTGTCGACGGTGCGCTCGACCACAGGCGGATGGCGCATCTGCAGACGCTCGGCCTTCTTCGGCACACCTGCGATCGCCTTTGGCTCACCGAGCAGGGGATGCCGCTGCTGGATGCGGTGCTTGGCGAGATCGTCCGGTGCGAGCCACAACGGACCGTGACTGCATGAACGCACAGCAGGCGGCGTTGCTGGAAAGATGGCGGCGGCATCTCGGCTCCGTTCTGCGCCGCTCGCCCCACACGGTGCGCGCCTATGCCGGCGTGGCAGAACGGCTGCTAGCCGGCTGCGGCGCAAGCGATGCCGCGGCGATCGCTGCACTCGGCGCCTCCGATCTCAGGATGCACCTTGCCCGGCGCCGGGAGGACGGGATCGGAAACGCCTCGGCCGCCCGCGAACTGTCGGCGATCCGGGCGTTCCTTGCCTTCTGCCGAAAGGAAGCCGGGCTTCCGCCCGCAAGCGAGACCCGCCTGCGTGCGCCGCGCGCCGCGCGCCGGCTCCCGCGCCCTCTGCCGGCAGAGGCGATGCCCGGACTTCTCGAGGCAGTGGACGCGGGCGCCAGCGCACCCTGGATCGCGGCGAGGGACCGGGCGGTTCTGCTTTTGCTCTACGGTGCTGGCCTGCGCGTGGCGGAAGCTCTGTCGCTGCGCGGCGCGGATGCGGCGGCGGGCGAAACCCTCATCCTGACCGGCAAGGGTGGGCGGCAGCGCGTCGTGCCGCTCCTGCCGGTCGTGCGCGAGGCGCTGGCCACGTACGCGCGGCTCTGCCCGTTCCCCCTGCCCCCTCACGCCCCTCTGTTCCGCGGCGCACAAGGCGGTCCACTTGACCCGCGGATCGTGCGACGTGTGCTGGCGGCGGCGAGGCCGGTGCTCGGCCTGCCGTCCAGTGCGACACCGCACGCGCTGCGCCACAGCTTTGCCTCGCATCTGCTCTCAAGGGGCGCGGACCTGCGCAGCCTTCAGGAACTGCTCGGTCACGCCTCGCTGTCCTCGACACAGATCTACACCGGAGTCGACGCCGAGCTGATGCTGAAGACCTACACAGCCGCGCATCCGCGCGAACGGCGCCGTTAGGGGCGCTGCGAACGGGGCTTCCAGGTGGCGAGGCGATAGAGATAGCCCGCCACGGCCAGCACGGCGATGGCGACGATCAGCCAGCCGATCAGATCCTCCGACCCCGGAAAATGACGCACGATCCAGCGGGTGCCGCCGATGAGCAGCGCATTCCACGTCGCCGCGCCGATGCTCGTGAAGATTACGAACTTGGTCACCGACATGTGCGACAGCCCGGCGGGAAGCGAGATCAGGGTGCGCATGACCGGGGTGGTGCGCAGGACCAGCACCAGCCAGTGACCCCACCGGCGGAAGAAGGCGCTCGCCTTTTCCACGTCCTCCCACTCCACGGTGAGCCACCTGCCGAAGCGGTTGATGAACGGCTCGAGCCGCTCGTACCCGTAGCGGTGCCCGACCCAGAACCAGAAGAAATTCCCCGCCAGCGTGCCGATGGTGCCCGCCGCGAGCACCGGCCAGAACTGCATCCGCCCTTCTTCGATGGCAAGCGCGGCGCTGCCCATGACCGCTTCCGAAGGCAGAGGCGGGATGATGTTCTCAAGCATCATCATCAGGGCAATGCCGACCAGCCCCAGCCGGTCGATCAGATCGACGACGAAGTCATGCATGAAGCGCGCGCTCTTTTTTCCGGCAGTGACACCTCGCCCCCTGCCACGCCGCTAGGTGCGGGCGCGACAGCGCGCCTCGATGCTGTCCCAGATCCGGCCAGCGGTGTCCGTGCCGTTGAAGCGGTCCACGGCCACGATGCCGGTCGGGGAGGTGACGTTGATTTCGGTCAGCCATCGGCCGCCGATGACATCGATCCCGACAAACAGCAATCCGCGGCGCCGCAGTTCCGGGCCGATGGCGGCGCAGATTTCGTGTTCGCGCTCCGTCAGAGCGGTGGCTTCGGCGCTTCCGCCCTGCGCCAGGTTCGAGCGGAACTCGCCCTCGCCGGGGCGGCGGTTGATGGCGCCCGCAAGTTCGCCGTCGACAAGGATGATCCGCTTGTCGCCCTGCCGCACCTCGGGAAGGAAGGGCTGCACCATGTGCGGTTCCGGCCACAGCTGGTCGAACACTTCGGACAGGGCGGCAAGGTTGGTGCCGTCCGCGTCGATCCGGAAGATCGCCTTGCCGCCATTGCCATGCAGGGGCTTGACCACGATCGCGCCGTGCCGGGCCTGGAAACGCCGGATCTCGGCCAGGCTGCGCGTCACCAGCGTCGGCGGCATGAAGTCCCTGAAGTTCAGCACGAACATTTTTTCCGGCGCATTGATGACTTCGCGCGGATCGTTGACGACCAGCGTGCGATCCTTGATCCGGTCGAGAAGCAGCGCCGCGCTGATGTAGCCGAGATCAAAAGGCGGATCCTGCCGCATCAGGACGACGTCGACATCCTCGCGCAGGTCGAGACGCTCGGGCGCCGCGGCGGTGAAATGGTCGCCGGGGCGGGCGCGCACCTCGACGGGCCGCGCCTCGACGTGAAGTGTTTCCCGCCCATCCCCGTCGCTCTCATAGGCGAGCGCGGCGGGCGCATAATGCCACAGCCGGTGCCCGCGCGCCTGCGCGGCAAGCATCAGGGCGAAGGTGGAGTCCCCGGCGATGTTGATGGACTCCAGCGGGTCCATCTGCACGGCCACACGCAAGCTCATGGTCAGCTATCCTTTCCCGGCGGCGCTCACGGCTGCCAGACATTGGCGAGATGTTGAGGCACGGTGTCCGGGCTGAGCAGAAGCACGTCGATGCTCAGGTCGTCGCCCGGCTGGAGGTACTCGGCCGCGACCGCCTCCGCCGCCGCCGCCACGCGCATCAGGCGGCGCTCGTCGATGGCCTCGCCAAGCCGGCGCGCCTGCCGCCGCCACTTCACCTCCACGCACGCGACCAGCCCCGGTCGGCGGATGACCAGATCGATCTCGCCAACCGGCGTGCGGCGCCGGACCGCCAGCACCGACCATCCCCGCGCGAGGAAGTATGCCGTCGCCGCCGCCTCGGCGTCGCGGCCCGCCCTTTCCGCAGCACGCCGCGTCATCCGCCGGTCAGGGTCCGCGCCCGCGCGTACAGTTCGCGCCGGTCCAGACCCGTCGCGCGCGCCACCTCCGCTGCCGCCTTGGACGGCTTGGACCGTCCGAGCGCCTCGCGCAGGAGGTCGTCGGCGTCCGCCAGCGCGACAGGCCGGTCCACCGGCGGACCGGCCAGCAGCACGATCTCACCCCGGGGCGGATGCTCGGCAAAATGCGCCAGAAGTTCGGCGGCCGAACCCGTGCGGCATTCCTCGTGCAGCTTGGTCAGTTCGCGGCAGACGGCGCAGGCGCGGTCCGGCCACAGTTCGGCCAGCTGCGACAGCGACCGCAGCAGCCGCGGCGCGGTTTCGTAGAAGACCACCGTGGCCCGGACAGACTGCAATTCGCGCAGCACCTCCGCGCGCGCGGCCTCCTTCGCTGGCAGGAAACCGGCAAAAAGGAAGCGGTCGGTCGGCAGTCCGGCGATCGACAGCGCCGCCATGGCCGCAGCGGGGCCGGGCACGGCAAACACCGGCAGGCCCCGACGGCGCGCCTCCCGCACCAGCCGGAAGCCGGGATCGGAGATCAGCGGGGTTCCCGCGTCGCTGACCAGCGCGACCGCGCCGGTGCGGGCGCGATTGAGCACGGTGTCGAGAACCGCCTCGCCGGCATGATCGTCGAGGCGCTGCAACGGCCGGGACACGCCAAGGTGCTGCAGCAGGCGGCCGGTCACGCGCGTGTCCTCGCAGGCGACAAGCTCGCAGTGTGAGAGCACGTCCACGGCGCGCAGAGTGATGTCGCGCAGATTGCCAATCGGTGTCGCGACAATGTAAAGCCCTGGCGCCAGCGGGCCGGACATCGCGTCCCCGCGCTGGCGCTCGGCAGAAGGATCGCGACGATGGCTCATGCGCCTCACCATGAACAGCTTGTCCGGGAGCGGCAAGCGTGAAGGCGCGCAGCACGGCCCGGGCGGTCACCCGGCGAACGGTCGTCCTCGCGGCGTCGCTGCTGGCGGCCGGGTGCGCCGTCGTTCCCCGCACGTCCGTTCCCGCTCCGGCCGAACGGGCGCCGGTGCCGCTGCCCAGTGCCAGCGTGCTGCCCTCGGACCAGGGGCGCCACCGGATCGCGCTGCTGGTGCCCTTGTCCGGCCCGGAGGCTGGGGTGGGACAGGCGCTGGTGAATGCCACGCAGATGGCGACCATCGACACGGGCGCGCAGACCCTGCGGATCACCAGCTACGACACCGCGGCCGAGGGAGGCGCAGCCGCGGCGGCCAGCACCGCGCTGCAGGATGGCAATGTCCTGATCCTTGGTCCGCTGTTCGGGGATGAAGTCGGCCCGGTCGTCTCTGTCGCGCGGTCGCGCGACGTGCCGGTGATCAGCTTTTCGAACGATGCCGCGCGCGGGGGCACCGGAGCGTTCATCATGGGCACCGGACCGGAGCAGTCGGTCGAGCGTTCGGTTCGCTGGGCGCGCCAGCAGGGCACGACAAGCTTCGCGGCCCTCGTTCCCGAAGGCGAATACGGCGAACGCGCCGAGGCTGCCTTCCGCAGCAGCGTGGCGGCTGCCGGCGGGACGCTGACAGGCGTCGAGCGTTTCGCCCGCAACAACACCTCCATCGTCAGCGCGGCCCGGCGCCTGCGGAGCGCGAACCGTCTGCAGGCCGTGTTCATCGCCGACACGCCGGAGCGGGCCGGACGTGCGTCCCGTGAGCTGGGAACGGGCGTGCAGATCATCGGCAACGAGCTGTGGTCCGGCGATGCGAGCGTCGCCAACAATCCCGCGCTGCGCGGCGCCATCTTCTCGGCCGTGTCGGACGCGCGCTACCGGCAGTTTGTCGACAGCTACCGGGCGCGATTCGGTGCCGCGCCCTATCGCATTGCGACGCTCGGCTACGACGCCGTGCTGCTGGCGCTGGCGGTGGGCGACGACTGGCGGTTCGGCCGCCCCTTTCCTCAGCGCAGCCTTGCCGATCCCGCCGGTTTCCTCGGCCTGGACGGCGCCTTCCGCTTCGACCGTCGCGGCACCGCGCAGCGCATGCTCGAGGTAAGACAGGTGCGCGCCGGGCAAGTGACTGTCGTCGACCCCGCACCGGCCCGCTTCGCGAACTGAGGCAGCCACCCCTGCCCCCCTTGCACCACCCGTCCCTGCCCGCGATAGGACGGCGGCGATGACCGACGACCTGTTCGACAAGCTGCCGCTCGAGAGCGGCGATTACGACGCTTCTGCCATCGAGGTGCTCGAGGGGCTGGAGCCGGTCCGCCGGCGGCCGGGCATGTACATCGGCGGGACGGATGACCGCGCGCTGCATCACCTTGCCGCCGAGGTGCTCGACAACGCCATGGACGAGGCCGTCGCCGGCCACGCCACCCGCATCGAGGTGCGTCTCGAACCGGACAACACCCTGGTGATCTCCGACAACGGCCGCGGCATTCCGGTCGGAGAGCATCCGCGTTACCCCGGCAAGTCGGCGCTGGAAGTCATTCTGTGCACACTGCATTCGGGCGGCAAGTTTTCCGGCAAGGCCTACGCGACCAGCGGCGGCCTGCACGGCGTCGGGATCAGCGTCGTCAACGCCCTGTCGCAGCACACACGGGTGGAGGTTGCACGCGACCGGCAGCTTTATGTGCAGCAGTTCAGCCGCGGGCTGCCGCTCGCCCCGCTCGAGCAGACCGGTGCGGCGCCGAACCGGCGCGGGACGACGATCACCTTCACGCCCGACCCGGAAATCTTCGGCGACCGGCGGTTCAGCGCCAAGCGCCTGTTCCGCCTCGCCCGGTCCAAGGCCTATCTGTTCGCCGGCGTCGAGATCCGCTGGCGCTGCACGCCCGAGGCTGCGGGCGACGGCGTGCCGGAGGAGGCGACCTTTCGCTTTCCCGGCGGGCTGGCGGATCACCTCGCGGAACAGCTCGACGGCCGGGCCTGCGTCACCGCCGAACCGTTCGCCGGCACGCAGGACTTTCCCGAAGAAGACGGACAGCCTCAGGGGCGGGTCGAGTGGGCGATCGCCTGGCCGCTCTATTCGGACGGCGCGACGAGCTGGTATTGCAACACCATTCCGACGCCCGATGGCGGAACGCACGAGCAGGGACTGCGCGCGGGGCTGGTGAAGGGATTGCGGGCGTTCGCGGAGTTGATCGGACAGCGCAAGGCCCGCGACCTGACGGCTGACGACGTGATGAACGGTGCCGAGGTGATGCTCTCGGTGTTCATCCGTGATCCGTCCTTCCAGTCGCAGACCAAGGACCGGCTGACCTCGCCCGAGGCCGCGCGGCTGGTCGAAGGCGCCATCCGCGACCATTTCGACCACTTCCTCACCGACAATCCCGACCGCGGAAAGGCCCTGCTCGGACAGGTGCTGGAGCGGATGGACGAACGGCTTCGCCGCAAGGCCGAGCGCGAGATCAAGCGCAAGACGGCGACGAGCGGACGCAAGCTGCGCCTGCCCGGCAAGCTGACCGACTGCACCGGCGAAGGCGGCGGCGACACCGAACTGTTCATCGTCGAAGGCGACTCGGCGGGCGGCAGCGCCAAGCAGGCACGCGACCGCCGCACCCAGGCCATCCTGCCCATCCGGGGCAAGATCCTGAACGTCGCCTCCGCCACCCGCGACAAGATTGCGGCCAACAGCGAGATCGCCGATCTGGTGCTGGCGCTGGGATGCGGAACGCGCAAGGACTGCGATCCGCAGGCGCTTCGTTACGACCGCATCATCATCATGACCGATGCCGACGTCGACGGCGCGCACATCGCCACCCTGCTGATGACCTTCTTCTTTCAGGAGATGCCGGATCTCGTGCGGCAGGGACATCTCTACCTCGCCCAGCCGCCGCTCTACCGCCTCACTAGCGGCAAGGACAGCCGCTATGCGCGCGACGACGAACACCGCGCCCAACTCGAGCGCACGGTGTTCCGCAACCGCAAGGTCGAGGTGGCCCGCTTCAAGGGGCTGGGCGAGATGAACCCGCAACAGCTCCGCGAAACGACGATGGATCCGGCCACCCGCAGCCTCATCCGCATCACCCTGCCGCCGGAATACGAGCAGCAGGCCGGTGTGCGGGAACTGGTGGATCAGCTCATGGGCCGCAATCCCGAACACCGCTTCAACTTCATTCAGAACCGCGCAGGGGACGTGGACCGCGACCTGATCGACGCCTGAAAGCCAAGCCACCTTTGGGAAGGACGAATGATGACTCGAGGCACACGCACCCTTCTCTCGGTTCTTCTGATCGGCCTTTCGGGGCCGGTCGGCATCCTGCCGCTCGGGCCTGCGGCGGCGACGGTTCAGGCTGAGGCGGCACCGCGATCGCCGCTCGAGCGGCGCGCATCCGACGTGTCCGCCGTGCTGCGGGGACAGCGTCCGGCGGCAGAGGTCTTTGCCCCGGTTTTTCTCGCCCAGGTCAGCGAGGCTCAGCTGAAGAGGCTTGTGCAGCAGCTGGAGGGCGCGCACGGCGCGTTCATCGGCATCGACAGCGTCACCCCCAACGGGGCGCACAGTGCCGCCGTGACGCTGCGCTTTGCGCGGGCGACCGGACACGGAGTGATGTCGATCGAACCGGCCGAGCCGCACCGTGTGAATGGGCTGCTGGTGCAGCGCTTCCAGACGGCGAATGACAGCCTCGATGCCGTGCGGACGGAACTCGACGCGCTGCCCGGACGAGTGAATGCGTGGTTCGGTCCGGTTGATGGCGGCGTTGCGTGGTTGGAGGTCGGGGCGGACCGGCCGCTGGCGCTTGGTTCGACCTTCAAGCTGTTCGTGCTGGCGGCGACGGCGCGTGCCGTCGACGAGGGGCGGCATCGCTGGGACGAAGTCGTGCCCCTGTCCGTGCGCTCCTACCCGAGCGGCGTCATGCAGGACTGGCCGCAGGGCGCGCCGGTGACCGTGCAGTCGCTCGCGACGCTGATGCTTCAGATCAGCGACAACACCGCCACCGATCAGCTCATCGCCCTGCTCGGCCGCGAGGCGGTCGAGCGCGAATGGCGGGACGCCGGCGGCGATGGCGGACGGTCGTTGCCCTTCCTGATGACGCGCGAGTTCTTCGTGCTCAAGGCCGACCCGCGGCTTCGCGCCCGCTATGCGAGCGCTGCGGAAGCCGAGCGGCGCGGGATGCTTGAAGCCTTGCCGCGTTCCGGGCCGGCGGCGAGCACGGTGGCAGCGGCCTTCTCCGGGGCGCCGCTCGCCCCGGACGCGATCGAATGGCACGCCAGCCCGCAAAGCCTTCGCCGCATTCTGAAAACCCTGACAGAGCCGCGCTTCGCGACCGCGCGGGCGCTGCTGGCCGCAAACCGCAACATGACCGAGGAGGCTGCCGCGGGCTGGCGGTATGTCGGCTTCAAGGGCGGTTCGGAGCCGGGGGTGCTCAACCTCACCTGGCTGCTGCAGGACCGGGAGCAACGCTGGCACATGCTGACCTTGGGCTGGAACAATCCCGACGCGCCGGTCGATCCGGTCCGCCTTGGCGCGCTGGCGCAGCGCATCCTTGCGCTGCCACGGCAAGGGCACTTGTGAGGACAAGGCGGCGGCAGTAGTCCGGCCCCTCCACTGGCAGCACGGACAAGGGCATGATGCAGCGCTTCGAAGGTACGCAGAGCTATATCGCCACCGATGACCTCAAGGTCGCGGTGAACGCGGCGGTCACGCTGCGCCGGCCGCTGCTGGTCAAGGGAGAGCCGGGAACGGGCAAGACCGTGCTGGCGCAGGAGATCGCGACGGCTCTCGATGCGCCGCTGATCGAGTGGCACGTGAAGTCCACCACGAAGGCGCAGCAGGGGCTTTACGAATACGACGCGGTGGCGCGCCTTCGCGACGGACAACTCGGCGATGAACGGGTGCACGACATCCGCAACTACATCCGCCGCGGCAAGCTGTGGGAAGCGTTCACGTCCGAACGGTTGCCGGTGCTGCTCATTGACGAGATCGACAAAGCCGACATCGAGTTTCCCAACGACCTGCTGCAGGAACTCGACCGGATGAGTTTCGATGTCTACGAAACGGGCGAGCGGGTCACGGCGCGCGAGCGGCCGGTGGTCGTCATCACCTCCAACAACGAGAAGGAACTGCCCGACGCGTTCCTGCGCCGCTGCTTCTTCCACTACATCCGCTTCCCCGACCGCGAGACGATGAGCGCGATCATCGCCGTGCATTTCCCCGGCATCCAGCAGCGGCTGGTGAAGGAGGCGCTGGACGTCTTCTACGACCTGCGCGACGTGCCCGGTCTCAAGAAGAAGCCGTCGACGAGCGAGCTGCTGGACTGGCTGAAGCTGCTGCTCAACGAGGACATGCCGCTCGAGGTGCTGCAGGACCGCGACCCGACAAAGGCCATTCCCCCGCTCCACGGGGCTCTGCTCAAGAACGAGGCGGACATCATGCTGTTCGAGCGGCTCGCCTTCATGGCCCGGCGCAAGGGCACGTGACCGCCCGCGGCGCGGCGGCGCGTCAGGCGCGCGACCCCTCCTGCCGGCGGTCGAAACTGTAGGCGACCTCGAAGTCGCCCCACCGGCGGCCGGCAATCACCAGCGGAACATAGACGTTGCGCACGACCTGATAGTTGAGGCCATCGTTCTCCTGGCGGTAGACCGCCATCATGAACGGTGCCGAGCTTTGCTTCGCCTTGCGGTCGATGGCGCCGAGAAGGATCCGCCCGTTGCGGCAGAAGGCCGTATCATGCGCGAGGTCGCCGGTGGGCGCGCGCGACCGTTCGGTGAGGTGCGTGGGCAGGTATCCGTTCATGTCGGTGCACGCCGCCGCGAGGATGTGCCGGTCCGATGCCGACACCCGGTCGAGAATGGGGCGCCAGTGTGCATGTGCCCAGGCGGTCAGGCCGGTTTCGTAACGGGGCGGACGGCTTCCGGGGATCTCCCGGTAGCGCGTGTCGAAGAGCTGCGCCTCGGTGACCTGGCCGGCGCCAAGGGCGTCTTCGGTGAGAAGGCGGATTTCGTCGGCACACCGCTCCGCCAGCGTGACCATGGCGCTGTCGCGCGGCGACAGGCCGGCATGAACGATCCGGTCGAACATGTCGCAGGCGGCCAGTTCCAGTTCCTCGACCCGCTGACCCGCCCGGACAAGGCTGCTCTCGTTTGTGCCCGAAGCATCGTCGAAGCTCGTCAGCACCCGCTGCACGGCGGCGACGTGGCCGGTGATGGTGCCGGTCGCCCGGGCGATCTGCTCGTTCTGCCGGTCCACCTCGGTCACGAGGTCCGCCACCCCGCTGAGTGTGGCCATGATGCTGTTGACCGACGCCTTGGCTTCGCGGCTGGCCGCATTGCCGCTCTCGATCCGGCCGACGACCTCCCCCGCCTCAAGGCCCAGCGCGTCGACAGTGCGGGCGATCTCGTCCGTCGCCTTGCGGGTTTCGGCGGCGAGGTTCTTGACCTCGCCGGCGACTACCGAGAAGGTGCGCCCGGCTTCGCCGGCACGCGCGGCCTCGATGGTCGCGTTGAGCGCAAGGATGTTCGTGGTGTCGGCCAGCTCCTCGATGTCCTTGGCGCTGCGCCGAACCTGCGCCATCGCCGAGGCGAAGCCGGTGACGTGCTGGCCCAGCGCTTCGACCAGATCGAGCAGCGTGGTGATCTGCACCAGCGAATCGCGGATGATCGCCGACCCTTCCTCCAGCCGCCCGATCGCCTTGGCGGACAGCAGCCGCGCCTCGTCGCTGGCGTGCGACACGCGGTCCTGGTCCTCGTTGAGCGCGCGCACCGTGCCCTTGAGCGCGTCGTGCTCGCGGCGCAGCCGTTCGCTGGTCTTCAGGACACCGTCGAGGATGCCGGCCACATCGCTGCAGCCGATGGTCACGTCGGCGCAGCGGTGCGGCAGGCCTTCGAGCGCGGCGGGCGAAAACGCGGACATGGGCGGCAACTGCATTGCGGACTTCCCTTGTTTTTGCTCCCGCTAGCTGCTGAGGCTTAAGATTGGCTAAAGCCTGCCGCGGCGCGGCATGGCGAGGAGCGGAGGAGCGGGGTGTTCTTCAACCTCATCGACGAGCTGCGCGCGGCCGGCATCCCGGTCAGCCTCAAGGAGCATCTGGTGCTGCTGGAAGCCCTCGACGCAGGCGTGATCGAGCGCAGCCCCGAGGCGTTCTACCATCTCAGCCGGGCGGTGTTCATCAAGGACGAAGGGCTGCTCGACCGCTTCGACCAGGTGTTCGCCAAGGTGTTCCGCGGCATCGCGGACGACCTTGGCACCGCACCGGCCAGCATTCCGGAAGACTGGCTGAGGGCGGTCGCGGAACGCTACCTGACTGCCGAGGAAATGGAGAAGATCACCACGCTGGGCAGCTGGGACGAGATCATGGACACGCTGCGCAAGCGGCTGGAGGAGCAGAAGGAGCGGCATCAGGGGGGCAACAAGTGGATCGGCACAGGCGGCACCTCCCCGTTCGGCAATGCCGGCTACAACCCCGAAGGTGTGCGTATCGGCGGCGAGAGCCGCCACCGGCGCGCCATCAAGGTGTGGGAGCGGCGCGAGTTCCGCAACCTTGACAACACGCGCGAGCTGGGAACCCGGAACATCAAGATGGCGCTGCGAAGGCTGCGCCGCTTCGCCCGCGAAGGGGCGGCCGATGAGCTTGACCTCGACGCGACCATTGCCGGCACCGCCCGTCAGGGCTGGCTCGACATCCGGATGCGCCCCGAACGGCACAATGCGGTCAAGCTGCTCCTGTTTCTCGATGTGGGCGGTTCGATGGACCCGTTCGTCCGCCTTGTGGAAGAGCTGTTCAGCGCGGCGACTTCGGAGTTCAAGAACCTCGAGTTCTTCTACTTCCACAACTGCCTCTACGAGGGGGTGTGGAAGGACAACCGGAGGCGGTGGCAGGAGCGCACCGCGACATGGGACGTGCTCCACAAATACGGGCACGACTACAAGGTGGTCTTCGTGGGCGACGCGGCGATGAGCCCGTACGAGATCACCCATCCCGGCGGCAGCGTGGAGCACATGAACGCCGAGCCGGGAGCCGTCTGGCTCCAGCGGGTCGTCAACACCTATCCCGCAACCGTGTGGCTCAACCCCGTGCCCGAGGCGCAGTGGAGCTACTCGCAATCCACCACCCTCGTCCGCCAGCTGCTCGGAGACCGGATGTATTCGCTGACCCTCGACGGACTGGACGAGGCCATGCGCGAGCTCAGCCGCAAGCAGGGCTGACACGTGCGCCGGGCCGCGGCGCGCGAGGTGGTCACGTGTGCCGGTCGAGTTCGGCATCCATCCGCAGGCTCGCGCGCCAGAAGAAGAAGGCCGGAACGAAACCGAGCAGCGCCGCGCCGTAGAGCACGTAGCGCACGCTGTCCTCGGCGAAGCGCGGCTGAAGCAGATCGGACAGGACGCCGAAGAACAGCGGCCCCAGACCCAGCCCGATGAGGTTCTGGAAGAACAGCAGCGCCGCCGCGGCGATGGCCCGGGCCTTCAACGGTACCAGGCCCTGCGCCGCGGAATAGGTCGGGCCGTAATAGAGCGAATTGCAGATCGTCGGGATGAGCAGCCAGGCAAGCGCCGCCTGCCAGGTGGCTGCCTGATAGGCGAAGATCGCCAGTGGCACCGCGACGGCCATGCCGATTGCCGGGGCGGTGAGCACATGCCGGCGGTTGCGCGCTCCGTAGCGATCGGCAAGCCACCCGCCCAGCCATGTGCCAAGGACGCCGGCTGCTCCGTTGAGCAACCCGAACCACAGCCCGACCTGCCCCGGCGTCAGTCCGTGCGTGCGCTGGAAGAAGATCGTCGTCCAGGTGATCTTGCCATAGGCGAGGAAGGCGGCGGCGGACCCGGCGACAAGCAGCAGCACGAAGGCGCGCGACCCCATCACTTTGCGCAAAGCCACACCCAGCGGCAGGGACGCGTCAGCCGAGGGCTGCTGCGTCTGGACCAGGGCGCTCTGCCGGCGAGGCTCGCGCAGCAGGAACCACACAAATCCCGCCAGCAGCACGCCCGGCAGACCCACAACCATGAAGGCGAGCCTCCAGCCGACAAGGTCGGCAAGAACGCCGCCGATGACGAGGCCGAGCAGCGACCCGATCGGGATGCCCAGGGAGTAGAAGGCCAGCGCGGAACTGCGCTTTTCCGGCGGCACGATGTCGCTGATCAGCGAATGCGCCGGCGGCGTGCAGCCAGCCTCGCCCACGCCGACACCAACCCGCGCGAGCAGCAGCTGCCAGAAGTTCTGCGCAAGGCCGCACAGCGCGGTCATCGCCGACCAAGTGGCAAGCGCGACGGCAATCAGACGCGGCCGGTGCGTGGTGGACCTGTCGGCGTAGCGCGCGATCGGCAGGCCGAGCGCGGTGTAGAACAGCGCAAAGGCGAGACCCGTCATCAGCCCGATCTGCGTGTCGCTGAGCCGGAGGTCACGGGCGATCGGCTCGGCAAGAATGTTGACGATCTGCCGGTCGAGAAAGTTGAAGATGTAGACGATCAGCAGCAGCCAAAGCGTCAACCGGACGGACGAGCGTTCCTGCGCGACAACGCTTGTGGCCATTGCACCCCTCCCCTTCGCCGCTCCGGCGGGCATTTCTGTCAGCCGCCATGTTCAGCGGCCGAGGCCGCAGGGTCAATCCCGCTCGTAGAGAAGGTGCGCGGATGTGGCCTCGGTCCACTCCCGCTCGTCGGCGCGCGTAAGGTCATCGAGGTCGCCCGGCACCGCGGCGCGATCGTCCACCCAGGCACGCAGATCCGGCCCTGCGTTGATGACGTCGATCGCAAGGCGGTCGCGCTCGTACTCATAGGGAAAGTCGCGCCACAGCGGGTAATCGTCGCGCAGAGCCCGGATGGCCTTGAAGGTCAGCGCCTGAAGGCGCCACGGTCGAAAGGCGCGGTGGTCGTATCCCGGACCCTCGGCATGCACGAAGATGCCGTGGCAAAGCTGTTGGGCGTGCTTGTGAAAGGTCGGCTCGAACCAGCATTCGCGCAGGGTGCAGCCCGCCATCCACTGCGGGGCGATCCGTTCCATCTCCCGCAGCACGGCGGCGGCGTCGAGATCGGGTGCGCCGAACAGCACTTCGAGCGGCCGGGTCGTCCCCCTTCCCTCGGAAAGCGTAGTGCCCTCGAGCATGACGGTCCCGGCATAGGCGCGGGCCATGTTCACCGTCGCCGCATTGGGACTGGGGTTCACCCACACCCGGTCGGCAGGCCAGCCGTAACCCGGCCCCTGATCAGGAGCCCAGCCCGCCATGGTGACGCACCGGAAGGCAAGGTCAAGATTGCGCTCGGCGATGAACCATTGCGCCATCTCGCCCATCGTCAGCCCGTGGCGCATCGGCATGGCGGCCGCACCAACGAAGCTTTCGTGACCCGCTCTCAGCAGCAGTCCTTCGCACGGCCGCCCCGCCGGATTGGGCCGGTCGAGCACCCAGACCTCCTTGGCGGCGGCCGCCGCGTCCTCGAGCAGGTACAGCAGCGTCGTGACGAAGGTGTAGATACGGCAGCCAAGGTCCTGAAGATCGAACAGGAAGATGTCCGCCGTATCCAGCATCGCCGCCGTCGGCCGCCGGACCTTGCCGTAGAGGCTGAAAACGGGGATCCCGTGCCGCGGGTCGAACTCGTCGGCCGTCTCGACCATGTTGTCCTGCTTGTCGCCCTTGAGGCCGTGCTGCGGGCCGAAGGCGCTGACGATGTTCACGCCGGCACGGCGCAGCGCGTCGAGACTGTGGACGAGATCACGGGTTACCGATGCGGGATGGGCCACCAGCGCGACGCGCCGCCCTTTCAGCTCGCCGAGCAGGCGGGCATCGGCAAGAAGCCGGTCCAGACCGAATGTCATGCCGGGCGTGGTGCCGCAAGCAGGGGAGCGAAGCAAGCCGGATCGTGGAAGTCGGGATGCGGCGCCGGGTGCACCACAGCCCAGTGGGTCACGACGCCATTCTGCTCTTCAAGCACCGCTGTCACATGGCCTTCCCACGGCGGCGCCGGCAAGGCGGCGCGGGGGATGGCCGCGTCGAACAGCGCGGTGCGGGTCGAGCCGCCGCGCCACGTGCAGACGGGCGTGGCGGCGACGGGGAGATCCTGGCGGTCCCGCCGCGTGCCGGAAAAGGCGTAGGCCGCGAAAGCCTGCGAAGGAGACAGGTTCCACTCCTGGTAAGAGCGATCACCGGCCGTGCGGATGAAAAGTTCAAAGCAGGTGGTCCGCCAAAGGCCGTCGGCGCGCCGGCGGCCGGCGAACCGGGGAAGCAGCAGACCGCGCGCGTCCGTCACCCGCCAGCGCAGCACTAGCCAGTCGTGCTCCAGCGTCACCAAACCTGCCGACATGCTCGCGCCTGTCGCGTGTGCCTGCGTCGGGTGCGGCCTCAGCGCGCGTGTTTGCACCGCCGTATTCCCATTGCTACCGCAGCCGGCATGTCCCACTACGCCTCGCCGCTGCTGCGCGTTCTCCAGGAGCGTGGCTATATCCACCAGATCACCGATGCGACAGCGCTCGATGAGCTGCTCGTATCGGGTCCGGTCGCCGGCTACGTCGGCTTCGATGCCACCGCACCGAGCCTGCATGTGGGCAGCCTGGTCCAGATCATGCTGCTGCGCCGGTTGCAGCAGGCAGGCCACCGGCCGGTGGTGCTGATGGGCGGAGGGACGACCCGGATCGGCGATCCAAGCGGGCGCGACGCAAGCCGCGCCATGCTTTCCGACGCCGAGATCGCAGCCAACATCAAGGGCATACTGACGCCCTTCCGCCGCCTGCTGCGCTTCGATGACAGCGCCACCGGCGCGCTCGTCGTCGACAATCAGGACTGGCTGGACGGGCTCGGCTATGTCGAGATGCTGCGGGAAGTCGGCCCGCACTTCACCGTGAACCGGATGCTGACCTTCGACTCGGTGCGGCTCCGGCTGGAACGGGAGCAGCCGCTGACGTTCCTCGAGTTCAACTACATGATCCTTCAGGCCTATGACTTCCGCCATCTCGCCAGACGCCATGGCGTGCGTTTGCAGATGGGCGGCAGCGACCAGTGGGGCAACATCGTCAACGGGGTCGAGCTGACCCGGCGCACCGACGGGCTGCCGGTGTTCGGCCTCACGACTCCGCTCCTGACCACCGCGAGCGGCGCCAAGATGGGCAAGACGGCCGCCGGTGCGGTGTGGCTCAACGAGGATCAGCTGCCGGCCTACGATTTCTGGCAATACTGGCGCAATGTCGACGACCGCGACGTCGGCCGGTTCCTGCGCCTGTTCACCGACCTGCCGATCGTCGAAGTCGAGCGTCTCGAACAGCTCGGCGGAGCGGAGGTCAACGACGCGAAGATCGTGCTCGCCAACGAGGTGACGGCGCTGGTGCGGGGGCGCGATGCCGCGACCCGGGCCGCGGCGACTGCGCAGGCCACCTTCGCAGAAGGCGGCAGCGGCAATGCGCTCCCGTCCATCACGGTGCCCGCCGAAGGCGTGCGCCTCGTCGCCGTGCTGACGCAGCTCGGGTTCTGCGCCTCGGGGGCGGAAGCCAAGCGCAAGATCGCCGAAGGCGCCGTGCGGATCGACAACACTCCGCTGACCGATCCTGCCGCCGTGGTCCGGCTGGAACCCGGCACCGGCGCCCGGCTCAGCCTCGGCCGCAAGAAGCACGCCGTGCTGAAACGCGAGTCCTGAACGCCGGCACCGTGCACCGGCGCTTTACGCCTTGTTAGCTGCTCTTGCCCTATGCTTGCGGCGCATCAAGGCTGGAGGACGACGGCGAAATGAGCGCGGGCGCACAACTGAGCGTGACGGAACTGCGGCGGGTCGCGCGTCATCCCGTCAACTACCCCGTGGTGGTGGAGCACAGGGTGCGAGGCGACGTTCAGATGCGCGTCGTCAACGTCTCGGCCCATGGCTTCATGATCGACGACTGCGTCGATCTGGCGCGCGGCGACAGGATCATCATCCGGCTGCCGGTGATCGGCCGGATCGAGGCGCACGTCATCTGGACCCGCGACAACCGCGCCGGCTTCCAGTTCGAACGGATCATCAGGCAGACCGACTTCGATGCGATGATCGACCAGCTTCAGCCCAATCCCCGGCTGCGCCGCCGGCGCTGAGGCGCTCCCGACACCGCTCTTCACAAAGCGCGGAGCCGATGCCAAGGGCCGGGTGGTGAGCACCACCACCTCGCCAACCTCGCCGCTGCGCATCGGCGACTTTCGCGCGTATCTCGTCGCCCGTTTCGCGATGACGCTGGCGCAGTACGCGATGATGCTCGTCATCGGGTGGCAGACCTACAGCTATGCGCGCGACGGCGGCATGAGCATCGCTCAGGCGGCCGGCCAGCTCGGATTGATCGGGCTTCTGCAGTTCATCCCGCTCTTTGTGCTGACGCCGTTCTCGGGTCTGGTGGCGGACCGCTTCGACCGCCGCCGTGTCGCTCAGGTGACGCTTCTGCTCCAGACCGGCAGCGGCGCCGTGCTCGCCTGGGTGACCTGGAGCGGAGACATCACCCTTGGCTGGCTGTTTGCGGTGGCCGTGGTGCTGGGCGTGGTGCGAGCGTTCAACGGCCCGGCCATGTCAGCGCTGGCGCCCAATCTCGTGCCCGCGGCCCTGTTGCCGACCGCGATCGCGCTTTCATCGATCGCCTGGCAGGTGGGCATGATCGCCGGGCCCGGCCTGGGGGGCTACCTCTATGCCATTCAGCCGGCCCTGCCCTACGCCGTCGCCACGCTCCTGCTGGCTATGGCGCTGGTCACGATGGGCTTCATCTCTCCACCCCCGCGACCCGAACGGCGCCAGCAGGTCTCCCCTCTTGTCCAAGTGCTGGAAGGGTTGCGCTACGTGGCGCGCAACCGGATGGTGCTCGGCGCGATCACCCTCGACCTGCTGGCGGTGTTCCTTGCCGGAGCCAATGCGCTTCTGCCGGTGTTTGCGAGGGACATACTCGAGGTCGGCGAACGTGGTCTGGCGCAGCTCGCGATGGCACCCGCGATCGGCGCCGCGATCACCGCAGCGTGGTTCTCGTACCGTCCGCTGAAAACCAATGTCGGACCACGCATGCTGTGGGCGGTCGCCGTCTTCGGTGCGGCGACGGTGGCGTTCGCCCTGTCCCGCTCGATGGCGCTGAGCCTTGCCTTGCTGGTGATCATCGGAGCCGCCGACATGTTCTCCGTCTACATCCGCTCCTCGCTCATCCATCTGCACACCCCCGACGACAAGCGCGGGAGGGTGTCGGCCGTCAGCCTGCTGACCGTCAGCGCCTCGAACGAGCTGGGCGATGCGTTCTCGGGCGCGCTGGCCTTTCTGGTCGGGCCGGTCGCGGCGCTGATCGCCGGCGGAAGCGGCGCCGTGCTGACGGTCGCGCTGTGGAGCAGGCTGTTTCCTGTCCTCAGGACCACGAGAACCTTTGCGCCCCCGCCGGCGTTGCAGGATGAACTGCCCGAACAGAAACTTCAGGAGCGAATCTCATGAAAGCCGCGTCCGTTCTCGAGACGATCGGGACCACTCCGCACATCCGTCTGTCCCGCCTGTTTCCGGATCACGAGGTTTGGATCAAGAGCGAGCGGGCGAATCCCGGCGGCTCGATCAAGGACCGCATCGCGCTGCGGATGATCGAAGATGCGGAGCGCGACGGACGGCTGCAGCCCGGCGGGACGATCATCGAACCGACCAGCGGCAACACCGGCATCGGTCTTGCCATGGTCGCCGCCGTCAAGGGTTACCGGCTTGTTCTGGTCATGCCCGAAAGCATGAGCCTCGAGCGGCGGCGCCTGATGCTTGCGTATGGCGCGACCTTCGATCTCACGCCCAAGGAGAAGGGGATGAAGGGCGCCATCGCGCGGGCGCACGAGCTGGTGGACACGACTCCGGGCGCCTTCATGCCGAGCCAGTTCGACAATCCGAGCAACATCCGTGTTCACGCGGAAACCACGGTGCAGGAAATCCTTGCCGACTTCGCCGACACGCCGGTCGACGTCATCATCACCGGCGTCGGGACCGGAGGGCACATCACCGCCTGCGCCGAGGAGTTGCGCAAGCACTGGCCGCACCTGCAGGTGTTCGCGGTGGAACCGACCCTGTCGCCCGTGATCTCCGGCGGAGAACCGGGGCCGCACCCGATCCAGGGGATCGGCGCGGGGTTCATCCCGGAAAACCTGCATGCCTCGGCGCTCAGCGGCGTCGTCCAGGTCGATCCCGAAGCCGCGAAGGCAATGGCGAAGCGCTCGGCGCGCGAAGAAGGCCTGCTTGTCGGCATCTCGAGCGGCGCCACGCTGGCCGCCATCGAGGCCAAGCTGGCGGAATTGCCCGATGGCGTGCGCGTGCTCGGCTTCAACTACGACACGGGCGAGCGTTATCTGTCCGTGCCCGATTTCCTGCCGACCGAGTAGCCGCTCCCCGCGCCGGCACCTGCCGGTCAGATGACGTAATCGTCGCCGCTGCCTGAACCGCGGCGGCGCCGTTCCAGTTCGGCGTGCAGGCTCCGGACGCAATCCGATGCGGCGTTCTGGAAGACCGGCGGCAGGAGAGCGTGCAGCACACAGCGAAGCCCGCCGCCGATCATCCGCGCCCCGAACGACACAGCCACCCGCGCGTGCTGGAAGTAGTTCTCGCCAACCGAGCGCGGGTGGTCGAGAAAGCGTTCCACGAGACTCACCCCCGGCAAGGCGCGCCCCTGCCCGGCGGTGTCGCGAAGCGGAGATCCTGCGCTGTGCATCGCGGCACCGTACCGCCGGTCAGAAGCCGGTCAACCCCGACGCCGAAGCACTCGGCATCGCGGGATCCAGGCGGTTTAGTCCTGGCGCTCTCGTTCGTAGCCGATCACGCCGCGACGGCGAAGGCCTCCGGCGGAAGGGCCATGACCGCATCGGCGCCGCTCTCGATCTTCCTCCGCAGGGCGCCGGTGTCGGGCAGGTAGCGATCCATGAAGTAGCGGGCGGTGACGAGCTTCGCCTCGTAGAAGGCCGAAGGTTCCGCACCCTCCGCCAGCCGGCGGCGAGCCACGCGTGCCATCCGCAGCCACAGGTAGCCAAGCGTCACGATGCCCATCAGATGCATGTAGTTGAAGGCGCCTGCCCCGAGATGGTTGGGGTTCTGCATGGCGTTGTGCATGAACCACATCGTCGCCGCCTGCTGGTCGGCAAGCGCCTTCTGCAGTTTGTCGGCGAGCGCCTTCTGCTCCGCATCGTCCTGCGCGGCAGCGATCTCCTCACCGACCAGCTTGAAGAACGCCTGGATCGCAGCACCGCCTTTCTGCGCAAGCTTGCGCCCGCACAGATCCATGGCCTGTATGCCGTTCGTGCCCTCGTAGATCTGGGCGATGCGCGCGTCGCGGACGAACTGCTCCATCCCCCATTCGCGCACATAGCCGTGGCCGCCGAACACCTGCTGCATGTTCACCGCCACCTCGAAGCCCTTGTCGGTGCCGTAGCCCTTGATGACCGGGGTCAGCAGGCTGATGAGCTGATCGGCTTCGGCCCGCTCCTCCTCCGTTGCCGCGCGATGCGACATGTCGACGAGCAGCGCCCCCCACAGACACAGCGCCCGCATCCCCTCATTGAAGGCCTTGGCATCCATCAGCATCCGCCGCACGTCGGGATGATTGAAGATGGGATCCGCCTGCGCCTCCGGCTCGGCCGGCCCGGTCAGGGCACGGCCCTGCCGCCGGTCCAGCGCGTAGGCGACCGCGTTCTGATAGGACACTTCCCCTTGCGCGAGACCCTGTACACCGACCCCGAGCCGCGCCGCGTTCATCATGATGAACATGGCGGCCAGACCGCGGTTCTCCTCGCCCACGAGCCATCCCTTAGCGCCGTCGTAGTTGAGCAGGCAGGTCGAGTTGCCGTGAATGCCCATCTTGTGCTCGATCGACCCGCAGGCGACGGCATTGCGCTCGCCGAGCGAGCCGTCGTCATTCACCAGCACCTTGGGCACCACGAACAGGGAGATGCCCTTGGTGCTGTCCGGCGCGCCCGGCGTCTTGGCCAGCACGAGATGGATGATGTTCTCCGTCAGGTCGTGCTCTCCGGCCGAGATGAAGATCTTGGTGCCGGTGATGGCATAGCTGCCGTCGTCCTGCGGCACGGCGCGGGTCCGGATCATGCCGAGATCGGTGCCGCACTGCGGCTCGGTCAGGTTCATGGTGCCCAGCCACTCTCCCGCCACCATGCGCGGCAGATAGGTGTCCTTCTGTTCCTGGCTTCCGGTGGCCAGCAGCGCGGCGACGGCGCCGTTCGCGAGTCCGGGATACATGCCGAACGACTGGTTGGCCGCGGAGATGAACTCCTCGACGGCAAAGCCGACGACATGCGGCAATCCTTGGCCGCCGAACTCCTCCGGCGCGGTCAGCGTGCCCCACCCCGCCTCGACGAACTGGTCGTAAGCATTCTTGAACCCCGCAGGGGTCGTGACCGAACCATCCTCGTGGCGCGTACATCCCTCCTCGTCGCCAGAGCGGTTCAGCGGCGCCAGAACCTCGGCGGTGAAGCGGCCGGCTTCGGTCAGAATGCTTTCCACCAGATCGGGTGTCGCGCTCGCGAAGCCGGGCAGGTTGTTGAGCGCGGGCAGGTCGAGCACCTCGTTGATGACGAACAGGGCATCTCGGACGGGGGCGGTGTAGGTCGGCATCAGCTATCCTTCGGCTGCGGCATTGCAGGGGTTTGGTCGGCTTCCATGCGCTCGATCAGGGCGATGAAGTCGGTCAGTTCGGCGATTGACGCATCGATGTCTTCGCGTTGCGCCCGCAGCTTGGCGACATGCTGGCGACACCGTTCGATCGTCACCTGGCGTTGCCGTATCCGGCCGTCGCCCAGATCATAAAGGTCGATCATCTCGCGGATCTCGGCAAGCGAAAAGCCGACGTTCTTGGCGCGCATGATCCACGCGAGCCGCGCGCGATCCCGCTTGGAATAGACGCGGGCGCTGCCGACGCGCGCCGGCGCAATGAGGCCCTCGTCCTCGTAGAAGCGCAAGGTGCGGGCGGTGCACCCGAACTCCGACGTGAGATGGGTGATGGAGTAATGCTCCCGTCCGGCAGAGCCGGCTGCGTCGCCGCGAGCGGGGCTGTCAGGCAACCACGTGTGCGCCCCAGAAGGCTGGCGATCAGGCGAAGACACGGAGAACAGCTAAGCCACCACGTGACGTGCCAGTCAAGACTTTACGCGAACGGCAACCCGACCGAGAGGGTCAGGTGAGCGTCCGATAGAAGCAGCTTCGCGCACCCGTGTGGCAGGTCGGTCCCGCGGGCTTGCAGGTGACGAGCAGCGCGTCGGCATCGCAGTCGACGCGAAGGTCGACGACCTCAAGGAAGTTGCCCGACGTTTCGCCCTTGCACCACAGCTTCGCCCGCGAGCGCGAATGGAAGTGCACCCTCCCCGTTCTCAGGGTCGCGTCGAGAGCCTCCTCGTCCATGTAGCCCAGCATGAGGACCGCTCCATCCGCGGCATCAACGATGATGGCCGGCAGCAGACCCGACGCATCGAAGCGGGGCTTGAACGGCGTGCTCTGGCCGTGTGCGTCGATCAGGGTGCGCTGCATCCGGTCCGCCATGCTCAATTCTGTCCTCTCGCGAAAATGTTGCATCTCAACAACATGCCGCAGGAAAAAATTTCCTCGTTTGCGAAGCCCTCTTTGCATTCCGCAAGAGTGGTGTGAATTCTTGCGCGCCAGCACTGTTGAGCAGGCGACGATCGAGAGACGAATACATCGGGTCGTGGTTCAGGAACAGCGCCGCGTGAACCTAATCAGGCTTGCGACGCTGAGGATTTGAGGGAGCGGGCTTGGCGGCGATCAGGGGGATAGCCGCTTCGCCGGAAGGCAGGCCTGGTTCGTCACGGCACGCCCGGGATCGCGAGGTTCCGGGCGTCTGTGTGCGGTCGACCGCTCCCCTCGGGAAGCGACGCGGCCGCCTTGCGTGACGGCGTGGTGCCGGCACGGGCAAAGCACAGTCCCGAAATGCTGGCGACACCGGCCCCGAGCAGGGCCTCGGCACACGCGGTGAACGTCGCCCCGCTGGTCATCACATCATCAACCAGGAGCACGTCGGCACCGCTCAGCGCCTCGCATCGGCGGGGGTTCACCGTCACCGCCCCGGCGAGCAGCGCCTGCCGGTCGGCACGAGAGCGCGTGCCGAGCATCGGCGTGGCGCGCACACGGCAGAGGGCATCGACGATCAGCCGGCCCTGACCCAGCTTCTGCAGTTCGCGCCCGAGAAGGACCGCCTGGTTGTAGCCCCGCCGCCAAAGACGGGACCTGTGCAGCGGCACCGGAACGACGATCCTCCGTTCGGCAGGAGGCGGAGCGTTGGCTGCCATGAGCCGGGCGAGAAGCGGAGCGTGACTGATGCGCCCGCCATGCTTGAACGCCAGCAGGAGCGTGCGCGCGAGGGAGTTGTACGGAACGGCAGCGTGGATGGGGAGCGCGATCTGTCTCGCCGCGTCCGCCTTTGCCGCCACGCGCAGAACGGTCACCGGAGTGTCGCCAGGAAACGCGTCCAGTGACTGCCAGCAGGGCAGACACAGCCCCGTCTGCGTGCCGAGGCTGCTTCCGCACCCGCAGCAGCGCGGCGGATAGACGAAATCCACGAGCGGGCCGAGCGCGGCGCCGATCAGGCGGGACGCGCGCTTCACCCCCGCGCCTCTTGATGCTAGCGCCTGCGCATCAACCACTCGTCATCCCCGTCCTTGACCTCGCCCGCGCCGCCACCGCTCATCTTTTCGCCTGCCCGGCAGGCGGCTGTGTTTTCGCGCGCCTGCCGCAGGCAAGGTGAGGAAGGAGCGGCCCGGTTCCTCTGGCAGCATATGGCGGAAGAGGTAAACGAACGCCTCGACTTCCTCCGTTTTGCCCCGCGACAAGTGCTGGTCATCGGCGACGCGGCCGGTCTGCTGAGGGACGCGCTGTCCCGCCGGGGCGCCGAGGTCGAGTCGCTGGGCTGGCACGCCTGGGCCGCCGAACGTCCGCTCCCGCCGGCACGGTTCGACATGGTCGTGGCCGATCATGGGCTGGCCAGCGTGAACGACCTTCCGGGAGCGCTGGTCCATCTGCGCCGGGCCTTGACGTCACAGGGCATGCTGCTCGCCAGCATCGCCGGGGCCGGCTCGGTGCCCCGGCTGCGCGCGGCGATCCTCGCCGCCGAGACGGACAGGGCCTATGCCCGGATCCATCCGCAGGTCGACAGCCGCTCCGCCAGCATGCTGATGCAGCGCACCGGGTTTCACCGGCAGGTGGTCGACACTGCCCGCCTCACGGTGCGCTATGGCAGCCTCGCGCGCCTCGTGGACGATCTTCGCGACCACGGCCTCGGCAATGTGCTGCGCACGCCCGGGCCGCCCCTCACCAGACGCCAGCGCAGCACGATCGAGGCGTTCCTCCGTGCGGAAGGCGGCGCCGACGGACGCTGGAGCGAATTGTTCGAGATGATCACCCTAAGCGGCTGGACCCGCTGAGCGGCGTGCCCGCAGGCTTGCCTGCGCCGCGGCCAGCCGGGCGATCGGCACACGGTAAGGCGAGGCGCTGACGTAGTCGAGCCCCACCTCCTCGCAGAAGGCGATGCTGTCCGGGTCGCCGCCATGTTCGCCGCAGATGCCCAGCTTCAGCGTCGCGCTCGCCCCTCGCCCAAGCTCGGCTGCCATGCGGATCAGGCGGCCGACGCCGTCCCGGTCGATGCCGACGAACGGATCGCGGGTGAAGATCCCCTGATCGAGATAGGTGTGGATGAACGAGCCGGCATCGTCGCGGCTGATGCCGAGCGTCGTCTGTGTCAGGTCGTTCGTGCCGAAACTGAAGAAGTCGGCATGGGCGGCGATGGCGTCCGCGGTCAGCGCCGCGCGTGGCAGCTCGATCATGGTGCCGACGGAATAGGGCAGCGCGCGCCCCCGCCCTGCCATCACCTCGCGGGCGACCGCTTCGACCTTGTCACGCACGATGGCGAGTTCCGCGGCCGTCGCGACCAGCGGGATCATCAGCTCCGGCACCGGCGCCGAGCCTGTGGCGTCGGCAACGTCGCACGCCGCCTCGAAGATGGCGCGGGCCTGCATGGCGTAGATTTCGGGATAGGTGATCCCCAGGCGACAGCCGCGGTGCCCCAGCATCGGATTGACTTCGCGCAGTTCGGCCGCACGGCGCATCAGCGTCTCGCGCGAGGGGCCGCCGGGTTCGAGCAGGTCGTCGAAATCCGCGTCGCTGTGCGGCAGGAACTCGTGCAGCGGCGGGTCAAGCAGGCGGATGGTGCACGGCAGGCCGGCCATGATCTCGAAGATGCGGGCGAAGTCGGCGCGCTGCGCCGGAAGAAGCGCGTCCAGCGCGGCATCGCGTTCGGCAGCGCTGCCGGCAAGGATCATGCGGCGCACGGCGCGGATCCGGTCGGGCTGGAAGAACATGTGTTCGGTCCGGCACAGGCCCACCCCCTCGGCGCCGAACCTCCGGGCCGCCGCGCAGTCGTCGGGTGTCTCGGCATTGGTGCGCACGCGCATCCGGCGATGCCGGTCGGCCCAGAGCATCAGGTCGCCGAAGGCGCCGGTCAGCTCGGGCTCGCGGGTCGGCACCGTGCCGGCCATGACCTCGCCCGAGGAGCCGTCGATGGTGATTGCGTCACCCTCCGCAAGCCTGTGGCCGGCGATCGTCACCGACCGGGCCGCCATGTCGATGACCACGTCCGACGCCCCGCAGACGCAGGGGCGGCCCATGCCCCGCGCCACGACCGCGGCATGGCTGGTCATGCCGCCACGGGTGGTCAGGATGCCCCGCGCCGCGTGCATGCCGCCGATGTCCTCCGGCGAGGTTTCGGTGCGGCACAGAAGCACATGCTCGCCGCGCGCCGCCCACGCTTCGGCCGTCGCCGCGTCGAGCACGATCCGTCCCGTCGCTGCTCCGGGAGAGGCCGGCAGCCCGCGGCACAGCACCTCCCGGCTGGCATCGGGATCGAGCGTGGGGTGCAGCAGCTGGTCAAGGGCCATCGGCTCGACCCGCAGGACCGCATCCTCCTCGTTGATCAGCCCCTCCGCCACCATGTCGACGGCCATCCGCAACGCCGCTGCCGCCGTCCGTTTGCCGCTGCGCGTCTGGAGCAGGTAGAGGTCGCCCTCTTCGACGGTGAATTCGACGTCCTGCATGTCGCGATAATGCCGTTCGAGCAGGTCAAGGTAGCGGGTCAGTTCCGCGTGCACCCGCGGAAGCGCCTCCTCCATGCTCGGCGCTTTCGCTCCCGCCCGCTCGCGGTGGCGGCGGGTCAGATATTGCGGGGTGCGGATGCCGGCGACCACGTCCTCGCCCTGCGCGTTCGGGAGCCACTCACCATAGGCGGTGCGCTCCCCGGTGGCGGGATCCCTGGTGAACACCACGCCGGTGGCGCTGTTTTCCCCGCGATTGCCGAACACCATCGCCTGAACGTTGACGGCCGTCCCGCAGTCATCCGCGATCGCGTTGAGGCGGCGGTAGATCCGCGCCCGCTCGGAATTCCAGCTGCGGAACACTGCCGCGATCGCCTCGGCGAGCTGTTCGTGGACATCCTGCGGGAACGGGGCACCCGCCTCGCGCCTGACGATGTCCTTGTAGGTGTCGACCAGCGCGCGCAGATCGCCGGCGTCCAGCTCCGTGTCGTTGAGGAAGCCGCGTTCTTCCTTGGCGATCTCGAGCGCTTCTTCGAAGCACCCGTGGTCCACTCCCATCACCACGTCGCCGTACATCTGGATGAACCGCCGATAGGAGTCCCAGGCAAACCGCTCGTTCGCGGACGCGCCCGCCAGTCCCCTCACCGTGTCGTCATTGAGACCGAGGTTGAGCACGGTGTCCATCATTCCCGGCATCGACTGCGCCGCACCCGATCGCACGGACAGCAGCAACGGATTGGCCGTGTCGCCGAAGCGGCGGCCGACAGACGTTTCCACCCGCTCCAGCGCGGCCGCGATCGCCTCGCGCAGTTCCGCGTGCAGCACGCCCGAGGCGGAGAAGCGGCGACATTCCTCCGTTGTGATGGTGAAGCCGGGCGGCACGGGCAGGCCAATGCTGGCCATTTCGGCCAGATTGGCTCCCTTGCCCCCGACGACGGTCTTGTCCTTCTGCCGCGGATCGCCGTGCTCCGCGCCGCCGCCGAAATTGTACACCGTCTGGACCATGCGACCCCTGCACCTGCGAGACCTGGACCGCCTGTTACAGGGTCCAGACAAAAGCCATGCTACCCCTCGATGCGGCTGAAATCGGCCACGCGCCCGACGGCATCGCGGAACCGGGCGAGCAGGTCCAGCCTTGCCGCCCGCTTGTCCTGATCCGGGTCATTGACGGTGACCTCCTCGAAAAACGCGTCGATCGGCGCGCGCAGACCGGCGAGCGCCTGCATCGCGCCGGTGAAATCCTCCGCCGTGACCGCCGCCACAGCTCTGGGTTCAGCCTCGTCGAGCGCGGCCACGAGAGCCTCCTCGGCCGGCTCGCGCTGTGCCGACGGCGAGGCGGCGCGCTTCGCCTGCATCTGTGCCTGGACCACAGGGGCCAGTTCGGGATCGTCGACAAGGGCGAGCGGATCCTCTTCGCCGGTGCGGGCGATCCCCTCCGTGCGCAGCGGCTCGTCCTTGGCGGGCCGCGCCCCGCTCCAGCCTTCCTTCTTCAGGATGTTGGCGGCGCGCTTGTAGGCGGCGAGCAGGTTCTGCCCGTCCGCCGTTTCGACAAAAGCCTGCAGCGCATTCACACGGGCAAGAAGCCGCACGAGGTCGTCCTCGTTCCCGAGCGCGAACACCGCGTCGATGAGGTCATGACGAACGCCAGCCTCGCGCTGCTGCACCTTGAGGCGGTCGATGAGGAACGACTCAAGCACCGTTTGCTTCATGCCCGCTCCTGCCTTGTCCAACAGCCTGCGAAGCGGAACCCGGATCTGGCTGGTGGTAAGGAGAGCGAGGAAGCTCAGGGCGGCGCGGCGAAGGGCAAAGGGATCTTTCGAGCCGGTGGGCTGGAGATTGGCGGCGAAGAACCCGGCCAGCGTATCCAGCTTGTCCGCGAGGCTCACCGCCACTGTGACCGGCGCGGTGGGCACCTCATCGCCCTGCCCGATTGGCTTGTAGTGGTCGCGGATGGCGTCCGCGACTGCTTCGGGCAAGCCTTCCGCGCGGGCGTAGTGGCCGCCCATGACGCCCTGCAGTTCCGGGAATTCGCCCACCATGTCGGTGACGAGATCGGCCTTGCACAGTTCTGCCGCCTGCCGCGCCAGCGCCGGATCGCAGCCCGGAACGATGCCGTCGCTGGCCAGCCATTCGGCCAGCTTCGCCACCCGCTCCACCTTGTCGGCGAGGGTGCCCAGCTTCTCGTGGAAGGTGATGCGCGCCAGCCCCTCGGCATGCTCGGCCAGGGTCTTGCGGCGGTCCTGATCCCAGAAGAAGCGCGCATCGGCGAGCCGCGCGGCCAGCACCCTGGCATTGCCCGCCACGATCGCCGCGCCCCCATCCGCGGCCGCAATGTTGGCGGTGCAGACGAAGGCGTTGGCCAGTCGCCCGCCGGCATCCTGACAGACGAAATACTTCTGGTTCACCCGCGCGGTGAGCTGGATCACCTCGGGCGGAACATCGAGAAACGCGGCGTCGAACCGGCCGAGCAGCGGCACCGGCCATTCGGTCAGACCGGCGTTCTCGATCACCAGCCCTTCGTCCTCGACCAGCTTCAGACCCGCGTCGGCGGCCGCCTTGGCCGCGCCGGCACGGATCAGCGCCGCGCGCTCCTCGTGATCGACGACGACATGGCAGGCGCGCAGCTTTTCGGCGTAGTCGTGCGCGCCGCCGATGGTGATCGCGCCCGAATGGTGGAAGCGGTGGCCAAGCGTCGCGCAGCTGCTGGCGACGCCCGCCGCCTCGCATTCGACCAGTTCATCGCCCAGAATGGCGACGATCCCGCTCAGCGGCCGGACCCAGCGCGGGCTGGCCGTGCTGAGCGAAGCCGCGCCCCAGCGCATCGACTTGGGCCAGGCGAAGTCGCGCACCATCGCCGGAACCGCTTCAGCCAGCACCGCCTTCATCGCGCGGCCCGGCGTCTCGATCACGGCAAACCACGTCGGCCGCCCCTTCACCTCGCGGAGCTGAAGCTGGTCCCTGCTGACGCCGTTCTTGCGGCAGAACCCGTCAAGCGCCGCGTCGGGCGCACCCTCGGGTGGCCCCTTGACCTCCTCGCTCACCGCTCCGGTGGCGTCGGGCAATCCCCTGGCGATCAGGACAAGACGGCGCGGCGTCGACAAGACGGTGACGTCGCCCGCATCGACGCCCACACCGTGAAGTTCGCGGCGGAACAGCCGTTCCAGCTCCTCCCGCGCGCCGGGCTGCATTCGCGCCGGAATTTCCTCGCAGCGCAGTTCGAGGAGAAAGTCGCTCACAGCGACCACTCCGGGTATTTTGCCTGCCATTGCGGGGCGAGCCGTGCCGCATAGGCTTCGCACGAGGCCCGGGCAAGATCGCGCACCCGCCCCATATAGCTGGCGCGTTCCTGCACGCTGATCACGCCGCGCGCCTGGAGCAGGTTGAAGATGTGGCTCGCTTCCACTGCCTGTTCGTAGGCCGGGATCGGCAGGTTGCTGGCAAGGCAGTTCTCGCTTTCGGCGGCGGCCTTGCGGAACTGGTCGAACAGCGTATCCGTGTCGGCGACCTCGAAGTTCCAGCGCGACATCTGCCGCTCGTTTTCGAGAAACACGTCGCCATAGCTCACGCCGCGGCCGTTGAAGGCGAGATCATAGACGTTGTCGACGCCCTGGATGTACATGGCGAGACGTTCGAGGCCGTAGGTCAGTTCGCCCGAAACCGGCTTGCAGTCGAAGCCGCCCATCTGCTGGAAGTAGGTGAACTGCGTCACCTCCATCCCGTCGCACCACACCTCCCAGCCCAGTCCCCACGCGCCGAGCGTCGGGGATTCCCAGTCATCCTCGACGAAGCGGATGTCATGCTTCAGCGGATCGATCCCGATCACTTCGAGGCTGCCGAGGTAGAGATCCTGAATGTCCGGCGGACTCGGCTTCAGGATGACCTGATACTGGTAGTAGTGCTGCAACCGGTTCGGGTTCTCGCCATACCGGCCGTCCGTGGGGCGGCGGCAGGGCTGCACGAAGGCGGCGTTCCACGGCTCCGGCCCGAGGGCCCGCAGGGTGGTAGCGGTATGGAACGTGCCCGCCCCCATCCGCATGTCGTAGGGCTGGAGGATCAGGCAGCCCTGCGCGCTCCAGAAGTCGTGCAGGGCAAGGATCATGTCCTGGAAGCTGTTCGCGGGATCGCGGTTCATGGCGCGCGCCATGCCGCAGGGGCCAATAGGCGTCAACGGCGACACCGAAAGACCGATGTCATGGAAACTTGACAGCGTAAGCGAATCGCGACAATACGTCATGGAAACCTGACACGAGGTGTTTGTGACGGCTGAGAAACGAGCGAAACTGTATATGGCCATGGCTTGGATGGGCGCGGCTGCAATCGTCCTCTTCTGGCTCGCTCGACTGTTCAATTGGCCGGACGTACTC
This sequence comes from Erythrobacteraceae bacterium CFH 75059, assembly GCA_004331795.1. Taxonomy (GTDB): domain Bacteria; phylum Pseudomonadota; class Alphaproteobacteria; order Sphingomonadales; family Sphingomonadaceae; genus Qipengyuania_B; species Qipengyuania_B thermophila. The sequence continues at coordinate 457,211 of SJSR01000002.1, read as the reverse complement.
AAAGGCCTGCCGGTCGGAATGCTCCTCGTCAGCCTGTTCATATTGCTGCGCAGGAAGTTGCGAGATGAATATATCCAGCGGCTGTGGGTGGCGGGAACCTCGTTCTCGTTTGCGGTTCTCGTCGTGGCGTTCCTCCTCGCCCCGGCGTTGGAGGGTCTTATTGACGGGCTGCGCGGTGCAGCCAAGACGCGCGACTGGCCCGACATCGCGACGCCGCTCGCCATGTTCGCCTTCTTCGTGGGTTTTCTCGCGACGTGGCTGAGAGACCGGGCTTGAAAAACCGGCTCAAGGTGCTGCGCGCAGAACGCAACTGGAGCCAGGCAGAACTTGCCGGCCGGCTCGACGTGTCGCGACAGGCGGTGAACGCGATCGAGACGGGGAAGCACGACCCGTCCCTGCCCCTCGCTTTCCGCATCGCGCGCCTGTTCGACCTGCCGATTGAGGAGATTTTCGATGACGGCCACTGACATGACGCCACCGACCGGAGAAGAACGGCTGCGATCGCGGCGGCGAAAATTCGCCCGCTATTGCCTGCTGGCCTTCGCTGTCGCCTTGGTGGCAGGCATGGCGAGCGGATATCTTGGCGCGCTGGTGGCACAGGGCACTCTGCCACGCGGACTGATCTATGGCACGACAGCGGCCTTCCTGCTTGCCTTCACCTGGTTCACCCGCGATTACCTGCGCCGTGTCGATGAACTCGACCTGCTGGACAACCTGTGGGCGGGATTGATCGGCTTTTCCGTCTTCTTCGCGGGTTTTCCATCTGGAACAGCCTGCATCAGTTCGGCCTCGCTCCGCCAGTGAACAACTGGCTGCTGTGGGGCGGCACGACCGCCGTCATGTTTCTGGCTTACTTCCTGCGCAAGCTGGGCCTCAGGTAAGCGTTCTTTCGTTGCCCCTTCCCCCGAGGAGTTTGAACATGAAGAGAATCACGTCGTTGCTCGCAGGCGCAGCCCTGATCGTCTCGCTTCAGGGTTGCACCGCGTCCACCGTCGATCAGCGTGCCACAGGCACCACTGTCCGACCGGCGCCGGCGGGCGCGGCGGTGGAGCGGGTGCAGACCACCGGCCCCGCCTTGTGGAAGGTGGCGGACGCGGACACGACCATCTTTCTCTTCGGGACCGTGCACCTGCTCCCGACGACGGCGCAGTGGATGACCCCGGCGATCCGCGATGCGCTCGCGTCCTCGGACGTCATGGTCACCGAGATCCTTTCGTCCGAAATGACCGACGCCGCCATGCAGCAGCAGATGATGGCCCGCGGCATGCTGCCTCAGGGGCAGACCTTGCGCGGCCTGCTCACTGACGAGCAGCGCGTGGCGTACGAAGGGGCGCTGCAGAAGCTGGGCATTCCGGCCGCCGCCTTCGACCAGTTCAAGCCCTGGATGGCGGCGATGACCCTGTCTCTCCTGCCGCTGGTGCAGCAGGGCTACACCCCCGACAGCGGCGTCGAGAAGGTGCTGGAGGCGCAGGCCGGCCCGCACATCCAGCGCGCCGCTCTCGAGACGGTCGAATTCCAGATCAACGTCTTCGACTCCATGCCGCAGGACGCGCAGATCGCCTATCTCATCGAGGTGGCGCAGCAGGCCGACGACATCAGGCCGATGCTGGACCGCATGGTCGCGGCATGGACCGCGGGCGACGCCGACGGTCTGGCGGCGATCATGAACGAATCGCTTCAGCAGAACAGCGACCTTGCCGAGCGCCTTCTGTATGCCCGCAACCGCAACTGGGCCGACTGGATCGCCGCCCGCCTCGAGCAGCCGGGAGTCGTGTTCATGGCCGTCGGCGCTGGGCATCTCGCCGGGCAGAACAGCGTGCAGGACATTCTGAAGCAGCGCCGGGTGGTGGCGCCGCGCTGAACGCGCCTTCCTGCCCTCGCCTTGCCAACGGCGCCGCCGGCAGGTAGGGCGCCGGGGCGTGCCGTTCTGGTCATCCCTGGAGGCGGAGCGGCATGGCTGACAGCAATCAAGCATTCGAAAGGTAAAGACGATGAGCGACGCTCTGAGCTTGCCGGCCGAGGCGCGCGAGCGGGCAGGCAAGGGAGCCTCCCGCGCACTGCGCCGCGAAGGCCGCGTCCCCGCCGTGATCTACGGCGGCCGGGAGGAACCCCGCGCGATCCATGTCGAGGAAAAGGAACTGGTCCGCCAGCTGAACACCGGCCATTTCATGAACTCGGTCGTGGAGATCGCTCTGGGCGGTGAAACCATCCGCACCATCCCCAAGGACGTCGCTCTTCATCCGGTCAAGGACCGGCCGCTCCATGTCGATTTCTTCCGCCTGTCGGGCGACGCGCAGATCGAGGTGGCCGTGCCCGTGGTGTTCGTGAACGAGGACGCATCGCCGGGGCTCAAGAAGGGCGGCGTGCTCAACATCGTGCGGCACGAGGTGCAGCTGATCTGCAGCGCGGACAACATCCCGGCCGAAGTGACGATCGACGTCACCGGCCGCGACGTTGGCGACTCGATCCACATCAGCGACGTCACGCTTCCTGAAGGAACGAGCAGCGCCATCACCGATCGCGACTTCACCATCGCCACGCTGGTCGCTCCCTCGGCGCTCAAGAGCAGCGATGCCGAGAGCGGTGCTGACGAAGCCGCTGCGGTCGAGGGCGAACAGGGCTGAGCCGGGCTTCAACCTTCCAGTAGGGTGGCGCGCGGCCGTTCGCCGGCCGGCGCCGCCCCCCCCGCCCTGCTAACCGGTCAACGGCAACCCACCGCGGCGGCGCCGCGTTCAATGTGAGGCATCCTCATGCAGATCTGGGCCGGTCTGGGCAATCCGGGTCCGCGCTATGCTCTGAACCGCCACAATGTCGGCTTCATGGCCTGTGACGTGATCGCGGAGATGCACGCATTCGGGCCGGTGCAGAAGAAATTTGCCGGCTGGGTACAGGAGGGACGGATCGCAGATGTCCGCATTGTCCTGCTCAAGCCGGCCACCTTCATGAACGAGTCCGGCCGTGCCGTGGCCGAGGCGTTGCGGTTCTACAAACTGCCGGTGGACGCCCTTACCGTTTTTCACGACGAGCTTGATCTGGCCCCCGGCAAGGTCAAGGTCCGCGTCGGGGGCGGTCTCGCCGGCCACAACGGCCTGCGGTCGATCGACCAGCATCTCGGGCCAGAGTTCAGGCGGGTGCGCATCGGCATCGGCCATCCGGGAAGCAAGGAGCGCGTCACCGGACACGTCCTCGGGAACTATGCCCGGGGCGAGATCGACGCGCTGACAGACATGCTGGCGGCCATCGCCGCGGAGGCGCCCTGGCTGGCGGCGGGCGACGATGCCCGGTTCATGAGCGAGGTGTCGCGGCGGCTCCAGGACGAATGATCCCTCCTCAGGTTGTGCGGGCGGGCTTCACCGGCGTAGGATCATCCAAAAAGGAGACCAGTCTTGCCGAAAGTCAGCCGCCGCAGCCTGCTCGCCGGGGCCGCAGCCGCCGGGTCGCTTGCCACCGCCCATGCCGCCTTCGCCGGCGCGCCCTGGTCGGAGGGGCAGCCGGACCTCAAGGGCACTTCGATCCTGATCACCGGTTGCTCCTCCGGCTTCGGGCGTCTTGGCGCGGAGCACTATGCAAGGCTGGGCGCAAAGGTGTTCGCCACCATGCGCGGCCTGCCCCGACCCGAGGCGGACACGCTGCGCGCGCTCGCGGCGCGTGACGGGCTCGACATCACCGTTCTCGACCTCGACGTGACCAGCGACGAGCAGGTCGCCGCGGCGGTGGCGGAGGCCGAACGGCTCGCCGGCGGGGCGCTGGACGTGCTGGTCAACAACGCTGGCATCGGCATCTCCGGCCCGGTCGAAGTGCAGGACATGGAGGCGACGAAACTCGCCTTCGACACGAACGTGTATGGCTGCCATCGGCTCGCCCGCGCCGTCCTTCCGGCCATGCGGGCGCGACGGCGGGGCCTCATCATCCCCATTTCGAGCCAGCTCGGCCGGGTCATCGCGCCGTTCAGCGGCCACTACTCCGCCACCAAGTTTGCCCTGGAAGCAATGAGCGAAGCCCTGGCCTACGAAGTCGCCATGCACGGGATCGAGGTCGCCATCGTGCAGCCCGGCGGCTATCCGACGGATGTGTGGCGCAACCGCAACCGTTACACCGGTGCCTTGCGCGAACGGATCGAGCCTCGTCACGCCGACGGGTATTGGCAAGTCGTCGAGCGCATGGGCACCGAGGACGGTTCGGGGCGCACCGCCGACCCGATGGACGTGCCGCGCGCCATCGCCAGCATCATTGCCATGCCTGCGGGTTCGCGTCCGCTGCGCACGCCGGTCAGCGCCGGCACTGTTCCGCAGACGGCCATCAACGAGGTCTCGGCGCGCATCCAGGTGGAATGGCTTGGCGGCTCGCCCGCCATCGGCCCCGCAATCCGCGCAGTGCACGGAGTCTGACAGGCTGGCGGGACCGCTATTCCGCGGCTACGGCACGCCGCGCACCCAGCCATCCGCCAACAGTGTCCTGACACACAGGCACGCGCGAGCGGGCGGCGCAGCATGACCGGGAAGGCAGAAGGAACGAGATGGGGTTCAGATGCGGGATCGTGGGACTGCCGAACGTCGGCAAGTCGACTCTGTTCAACGCCTTGACCGAGACGCAGGCGGCGCAGGCGGCCAATTATCCCTTCTGCACGATCGAGCCGAATGTCGGACAGGTCGCGGTGCCCGATGAACGGCTCGAACGCATTGCCGCAATCGCCAAATCGGCCAAGGTCATACCGACGCAACTCGGCTTCGTCGACATCGCCGGGCTGGTGAAAGGCGCCTCCAAGGGCGAAGGCCTCGGCAACCAGTTCCTTGGCAACATCCGCGAGGTTGACGCCATCATTCACGTGCTGCGCTGTTTCGAGGACGACGACATCCAGCACGTCGCCAACCGTGTCGATCCGGTCGCCGACGCGGAGGTGGTGGAGACCGAGCTGCTGCTCGCGGACATGGACAGCCTTGAGCGGCGGGTGGAGAACGCCCGCCGCCGCGCGACCGGCGGGGACAAGGAGGCCAAGGCGCTGGTCAGCGTGCTGGGGCAGGCGCTGGATCTCCTGCGCGACGGCAAGCCTGCGCGGCTGACCGAGCCTAGGGACGAGGAAGAGGCGCGGCTGTTCGCCCAGGCGCAGCTGCTGACCGCCAAGCCGGTGCTGTATGTCTGCAACGTGTCCGAAGGCGACGTGGCCGAAGGCAACGACTTCAGCAGGCAGGTGTTCGCCAAGGCCGCGGCCGAAGGCGCGGAGGCGGTCATCGTCTCCGCCGCAATCGAGGCGGAACTGGTCGCCATGCCGCCCCAAGAACGGGCAGAGTTTCTCGCCGAAATGGGACTGGAGGAGAGCGGCCTGTCGCGGGTCATCCGCGCCGGCTACAAGCTGCTCGGGCTGAAGACCTTCTTCACCGCCGGCCCCAAGGAAGCGCGGGCGTGGACCTTCGCCGAAGGATCAAAGGCGCCCCAGGCCGCGGGCGTCATCCATTCCGACTTCGAACGCGGCTTCATCCGCGCCGAGACCATCGCCTACGAGGACTATGTCGCCCTGAACGGCGAAGCGGGCGCACGCGATGCCGGCAAGCTGCGTCAGGAAGGCAAGGATTACGTGGTGAAGGATGGCGACGTCATGCTGTTCAAGTTCAACGTGTGAGCGGACCCGCGCGCAGTGAGGATCGGGCGGACGGACGCGGAGAGCGGGCGATGAAGAGAAGCGGCACGCGGTTCGAGGCGCTGGTCCGTGCCGGGTTCTTCGCCCGCGCCGTGCTGTACATCGTCCTCGGCGGCATCGCGCTGTTCAGCGCCCGTCACATCGCGCAGGGGACCGACGGCATCTTTGCCGCCATCGAGGAAGCGCCGCTGGGGCGTCCGCTCCTGCTGCTGCTCGTGGTCGGACTGGTCGGCTATGCCCTGTTCCGGCTTGCATCTCCTTTCTTCGACATCGAGAACAGCGGATCCGATGCGAAAGGCTGGGCGAAGCGGCTCGGCCATCTCGGCAGCGCGGTCGGGCACTTCGCTCTTGCCTACACGGCGTGGACCTTCGCCAGCGGCTCCGGAACCGATGGAAACGGCGCCGCCGACGCCGCGGCCACCGCCAGTTCGATGCCGCTCGGCAACACGGCCATCGGCGTGCTCGGTCTCGCCTTCTTCGGCGCGGCCGCCGCGCAGGCGCGCGAGGCGATGACGGGGTCATTCATGCAATTCGTCGCCGGCGACGCTCCGCGGCACACGCGGGTGTTCGGCGCGATCGGCTATGCGGCTCGCACCATCGTGTTCGTCATCATCGGCTGGTCACTCGTGCGGATCGGCTTCATGGACGCAGGGACCAGCGAAGTGCTGACGCTCGGCGAGGCGCTGCGAAGCCTCTCGGGCATCGACATCGCCTTCGTCGCCCTTGCGCTGGGACTGATGGTCTTCGGCGTCTTCAGCCTCATCCTCGCCCGCTACCGGATCGTGCCCGACCTTGACACGGACCGGCTTCCCCGGCCGGGAAAGCAGGCAGACTAGGAGCACCGCCATGCAGCATTACGAGGACATCGAGGTGGGGTCGCGTGACCGTTTCGGCTCCTACGCCGTGACCCGTGACGAGGTGATCGCCTTTGCCACCGCTTACGATCCCCAGCCCTTTCATCTCGACGACGAAGCGGCGGCGGCGACTCATTTCGGCCGGCTGTCGGCGAGCGGCTGGCATACCTGCGCCATGACCATGCGGATGCTCGTCGAACGGATGGCCGACCGGCAGCAGGCCGGGCTTGGCTCGCCCGGCGTCGAGCAGCTCCGCTGGCTCAAGCCGGTCTATCCCGGCGACACGCTGCGCTGCGAATCCGAGGTGCTCGACAAGCGCCGGAGCCAGTCGCGGCCCGACATGGGTCTTTACCGCTCGCGCCTGTCGGTGCTGAACCAGAACGGAGAGACGGTGATGGAGATGGTGTCCACCGGGCTGATCCGCGTGCGGGATCCGTAGGCGCCAGAGGACTGAGCGCCGCCTCAGGCGCCGCACTGCACGCGCCCGGCCATCTGCATGAGGACGCGGTCGTAGCGATCCCTCACCTCGAGCTCGCCGGGATAGTCGGTCGTCTCGTAGCCGCTCTGCCGGCCGGCATCGGAGGCGATGGTCAAGCGGAAGCTGTGCGCCGGGCCGGTGTAGCGGGCGCGTGTGCCATAGGGATGCTCGCTGCTGCCCGCATCCGGCGCGAAGCGGACGACGCGCCCGTCCAGCTTGAGCGCGCCCCTGTCGACCTGCGCAAGGGCAAGGGTCCGGGTGCTCCCGTCGGGCATGAAGACGCATCCGGCTCCGAACAGATCCTCTCGCTCGATGTCGGCAAAGGTGATCGGCTGCAGGTCGAGCGGCTCGGGAGGCGGGCGCTGCGCATCGCGCACGGCGGCGATGGCGCGTTCATCCTCGGCGTCCTGCTCCTGCGGCGGGCTTGCGCCCGAACATGCGGCCAACAGGGCGCATCCGGCAAGCGCGGCCGCTCTCATCGCCGCTCGAACAGTTTGAACACGTCCTGCATCCTCAACTTCACCCAGGTCGGGCGCCCGTGATTGCACTGGCCCGAGCGCGGCGTCCGCTCCATCGTGCGCAGCATCGCGTTCATCTCCGCGACGGTCAGGCTGCGCCCCGCGCGGACGGACCCGTGACACGCCATGGTGGCCAGCACATGCTCCAGCCGCTCCGAAAGAGCAAGATCGTCATCCTCGCGCGCAATGCTGTCGGCCAGGTCCCGCACCAGCGCGGACGGGTCGGCGCCGGCAAGCGCATGCGGCATGCCGCGCACGAGCACGGCCGACGGGCCGAACCGCTCCAGCTGGAGGCCCAGCCGGGCGAAGCTGTCTGCGCGCGCCTCCAGCCGGTCGCACTCGTTCTCGTGCAACTCGACGACGACCGGCATGAGCAGCGTCTGCGAACGGGCGAGCGCCTCCATCGCGCCCGCTGCGCGCAACTGTTCAAGGACCAGCCGCTCGTGGGCGGCGTGCTGGTCCACGATGACAAGCCCGTCCGCCGCCTCGGCGATGATGAACGTGTCCGCCACCTGACCGCGCGCCACGCCAAGAGGGTGTTCGGCGGAAACGGCGGCTGGCGCGTGTTCTGGGGTGTCGGCGCGGCCCATCGGCGCAGCCTCGACCGGAAGGCGCGGCTGGGCGGCACCATCGTCCCACGGCAGGCGTTCCTCGCGCAGCGCGGAATGGGCGGTGCCCTCGGGGACGCAATCCGCAGGCGCCGGCATCCAGCGGGCGTGGGCCGTCAGTCCCGACGGTGCCGCGCTTCTGCGGTCGCCTGTCGCCAGCGCCTCGCGCAGGCCGGAGACGATAAGGCCGCGCACTTGTTCAGGATCGCGGAACCGGACCTGCGTCTTGGCCGGATGAACATTCACGTCGACCTCCTCGGGCGGGAGGGTGACGAACAGCACCAGCACCGCGTGCCGGTCGCGGGGGACGAGCCCGGCATAGGCGCCGCGGATGGCTCCGGCGAGCAGCCGGTCCTTCACTGGCCGCCCGTTCACGAACACGTACTGGTGATCGGCGATCCCGCGGTTGAACGTCGGCAGGCCGGCCAGCCCCCTCACCTCCACCTTGCCCCGGTTCAGCGCCACGGGAACGGCGTCCTCCGCCAGCGCGCGCGCGAGCAGCCGCGCCGCGCGCTCCGCAAGCGTCTCTCCCCCTGCCACCCGGAACACGCGGCGCGAGTCGCTGGTCAGCGAGAAACCGATCTCCGGTCGCGCAAGCGCCATGCGGCGAACAACGTCGAGACAGGCCGCATACTCGCTGCGGGCGGAGCGCAGGAACTGCCGCCGCACGGGTGCCTGCGCGAACAGGCTGGTCACGAGCACCCGCGTCCCCGGGGGTGTGCCCACCGGCCGCCGCTCCACGGTGACGCCGTGATCGACGGTGTGCAACCACCCGCCCCCGGCCGAAGGCGGCCGGCTGGAGATCTCGACCCGTGCGACGCTGGCAATCGAGGGCAGAGCCTCGCCGCGAAAGCCCAGTGTTTCGACAAGCTCGATCCGGTCGTGCGCCAGCTTGGAGGTGGCGTGGCGCTCGAACGCCATGGCGATGCTGTCCGGGTCCATGCCGCAGCCGTCGTCCACCACCTCGAGGCGCGACAGGCCGCCCTCGCCCAGGGCGATGTCGATGGTCCGCGCGCCGGCATCGACGGCGTTCTCCACCAGCTCCTTCAGCGCCGCGGCAGGCCGTTCGACGACTTCTCCGGCGGCGATGCAGTTGATGAGATGCTCAGGCAGGCGGCGGATGAGCGACATGGCGCATGGTGTAGGCGAACCGGCCGGACCGGGCGATGGCCGACCCCCTCGCGCCTGTGAAAAAATGACCCGCAGGGAAGATAATTTTGGATATTTTCACCACGTCTCTTTAGAGGACAGGTTCGTCAACAGCCCCGAGCCGTGCGTGGGTGTCGCTCGTCACTCCCGCCCCGGCTCCGGCCAACCTCGCAGCACGGACCTCTCCTTCCATGGGCTTCTTCTCCAATCTGTTGAAATTCGGCACGCAGAACATCGCCATCGATCTCGGCACGGCCAACACGCTCGTCTATGTGCAGGATCAGGGAATCGTGCTCAACGAGCCGAGCGTGGTTGCGCTCGAGACGATCAACGGCGTCAAGCGCGTGAAGGCCGTCGGCGACGACGCCAAGATGATGATGGGCAAGACTCCGGACAGCATCGAGGCGATCCGCCCCTTGCGCGACGGCGTGATCGCCGATCTCGAAGTGGCGGAGGAGATGATCAAGCATTTCATCCGCAAGGTCCACGGTCGCAAGAGCCTGCTGCGCTATCCCGAGATCACCATCTGCGTGCCGTCGGGTTCGACCTCGGTGGAGAAACGTGCCATCCGCGACGCCGCGTCGAACGCGGGTGCGACGCAGGTCTACCTCATCCTCGAGCCGATGGCGGCGGCGATCGGGGCGGACATGCCGGTCACCGAACCGGTCGGCTCCATGGTCGTCGACATCGGCGGCGGCACGACCGAAGTGGCGGTGCTGTCGCTGCGCGGCCTCGCCTACACCACGTCGGTGCGCACCGGAGGCGACAAGATGGACGAAGCCATCGTCTCCTATGTCCGCCGGCACCACAACCTGCTGATCGGCGACGCGACGGCCGAGCGGATCAAGAAGGACTATGGCATCGCCCGCGCGCCCGCAGACGGCATCGGCGAGCAGATCACGCTCAAGGGGCGTGATCTGGTCAACGGCGTGCCCAAGGAAATCACCATCAACCAGGGACACATCGCCGAAGCGATGAGCGAGCCGATCGGCGCCATTGTCGAGGGCGTGCGGATCGCGCTCGAGAACACGGCTCCGGAATTGGCCGCCGACATCGTCGATCAGGGCATCGTGCTGACCGGCGGCGGCGCGCTGATCAGCGGTCTCGACGAGTTCCTGCGGGAGGAAACGGGACTGCCCGTCAGCGTCGCGGAGGACCCGCTCAGCTGCGTCGCGCTCGGCACCGGGCGGGCGATGGAGGATCCGATCTATCGCGGTGTGCTGATGACCGCCTAGGCGTTCCCTGCCCCGCCGGCTGGACCGGGGCGGGACGGACTTCCGGTTGAGGAGGCGGCCGGGCCGCGCGACGGTCCGGTCCTGTTGCAGACAAGGGTTGGGCAGAGTGCCTGTCAGTTCACGGGTATCCAGCAGTTCCAAGCGGGCGCGCATGTCCCTGTTCACCGGCTACGCGCTCACCGTTGTGGGCGCGCTGCTGGGTGCGGCGCTGATCCTCGCATCGCTGCTTCGGCCCCTGCTGTTCGCGGACGCGCGGGGCATTGCCACCGATGCCATCAGCCCGCTCACCGGTGTCGTTGCAACCATGCGCACGGGGGTTCTGGCCGTCGCCGACGCCGTGTCCGGGTATTACGCCGCCGGAACACAGAACGCGCGGCTGCGGCGCGAGGTGGAAATCGCGCGGATCCGCCTTGCCGAGGCGGAGGCGGTCCGCAGCGAGAACGCCCGGCTGCGCTCCCTTATCGCACTGCGGGAGAGCGAGGCGCCGCCCATCGCCATCACCCGGATGATCGGATCGACAGCCGCCAGCGTGCGCCGGTTCGGCTTCATCGGCGTGGGCGCCGACCAAGGGGTGGAACCCGGCATGGCGGTGCGCACGGCGCGCGGATTGCTGGGCCGGGTGCTGGAAACCGGGCGGGACAGCGCGCGAGTCCTGCTGCTCACCGACACCGAAAGCGCGGTTCCGGTGCGGCTGGTGACCGGCGAAGGCACGGCCATGGCGCAGGGGCGCGGCGACAGCCTGCTGCGGATCAGGCTGATCAATCTGGGTCTCAACCCGCTCAAGAGGGGTGACGTGTTCGTCACCAGCGGCGCCGGCGGCTACTTCACGCCCGGCATCGCCGTGGCCATCGTCGAGACGGTGACCGACGACGGCGCGCTCGCCCGGGTGATCAGCGATCCGGCGGTGTCGGACTTCGTCGCGGTGCAGCCGATCTTCAAGCCCGAAGCCGCCTCCGCGCTTGCCGAGGTCGAGGCGCCCGTGGCGGGTGACTGATGGAGCGCGCTGAACCCTCCGTCCGCCGCATACCGTCACGGGGTGCCATCGAGCGGCGCCATTCCGTCGCGGTGGCGACCCTTGTTCCCTGGCTGAGCGTCATCGCCGCATCCATGGTCCCCACGCTGGTCATCGCCACAGCCCTGCCGCTGGTGCCGCCCACGGGTTTCCTGCTGTTCCTGTCCTGGCGCCTCGTCCGTCCGGGATTGCTGCCGGTATGGTCGGGCCTGCCGCTCGGCCTCGTGGACGATCTGTACAGCGGCCAGCCGTTCGGCTTCGCCATCATGAGCTGGTCGCTGGCCATGCTCGTGCTCGAGATTGTGGAGCGCCGCTTCCCGTGGCGCAGCTTTGCCCATGACTGGCTCGTCGCCGCCATCGTGCTGATCTGCTATCTTGGCGCCGGCATGATCCTGTCCGGAGCCATTCTGCGCCCGCCCCTTCTCGTCGCCATGGTGCCGCAACTCGTTCTGACGATCCTTGCCGTTCCTGTGACCGCGCGTCTTGTGTCCTTTCTCGACCGGCTGCGCCTGCGCCGCTGGCGGCGCGCATGATGAGGCGGCGGCGCCCGCGCGAGCTGATCACGGCCGCGACGCTGCGCGACCGGTTCGACCGCCGCACGGCGATGCTGGCCGCGTTCCAGGGCGGCATCGGCGTCCTCATCGCCGCGCGCATGACCTACCTCGCGGTGTTCGAGAACGAGCGCTACCAGCTGGAATCCGAGAGCAACCGCGTCAACCTGTCGCTGATCCCGCCGCGACGCGGGTGGATCCTCGACCGCAACGATCTTCCCCTTGCCTCCAACCGGGCCGATTTCCGCGTCGACGTCATCCCCGAACGGCTGACCGACAGGGAAGGCGCGATCAGCCTGCTGAGCGACGTGCTCGGCCTGACGGCGGCCGACCGCGCCGACCTGCTGCAGCGCATGGACGAGGCGCGCGGCTTCCAGGCGGTCGAAGTCGCGCAGGGACTGACCTACGACCAGTTCGCCGCCATCAGCGTGCGCCTGCCCGAACTTGACGGGGTGGTGCCGCAGCGCGGGTTCTCCCGCTACTTTCCGACCGGGCCCAGCGTCGGCCATCTGCTCGGCTATGTCGGGCCCGCCTCGCGCGAGGATTACGAGAAGGAACGCAACCCACTGCTCGTCACGCCGGGGTTCAAGATCGGCAAGGACGGGCTCGAGAAGGTGTTCGAGCAGCGCCTGCGCGGGGTGCCCGGCGCCCGGCGCGTGGAAGTCACCGCCTCGGGGCGGATCGTTCGCGACCTGTCGACGCGCGAGGATGTGCAGGGCGCGCCGGTGAAGCTCACCATCGACGGCCCGCTGCAGGATTACGCCGCCCGCCGCATCGGACTGGAGAGCGGATCGGTGGTGGTCATGGACTGCCGCACGGGCGACCTGCTGTGCATGGCGTCGATGCCGTCCTTCGACCCGAACAGCTTTTCGGCCGGGATCGGCCGGATCGAATACGCGATGCTGCGCGAGAATGAGCGCGTGCCTTTGCGCAACAAGGTGCTGCAGGGGCTCTATCCGCCCGGCTCGACGGTGAAGCCGATGGTGTCGATGGCGTTTCTGGAGCAGGGATTGCGGCCGGAACAGACGGTGTTCTGCGGCGGCGGCCTGCGCGTCGGCAACCGGGTGTTCCGCTGCTGGAAGCGCGGCGGCCATGGCCAGGTCGACATGGCCAAGGGCGTGTACCAGAGCTGCGACGTGTATTTCTATCACTTCGCGCAGGCGATCGGCATGGACCCGATCAGCGCGATGGCGCGCCGCTACGGCATGGGCGAGAAGTTTGATCTTCCGGTCACCACGCAGTTCTACGGCACCGTTCCCGATCCCGCCTGGAAGCTGCGCCGCTTCAAGCAGCCGTGGCAGCCCTTCGACACGGTGAATGCGACCATCGGGCAAGGCTACATGCTCTCCAACCCGCTCCAGCTTGCCGTGATGGCCGCGCGGCTGGCGACATCCGAAATGGTCATGCCGCGCCTGGAGTATTCGGACACCGTGCCGCGCTTTGCTCCGATGGGCGTGTCCGAGCAGGACAAGATGTATATCCGGCAGGCGATGAGCGACGTCGTCAACGGACCGGGGACGGCCGGACGCGGACGGCTGCCGCTCGACAACGTCCTCATGGCCGGCAAGACCGGCACGGCACAGGTGGTCGGACTGAACATCTCGGACGGGCGCAGCGGCCCGTGGAAATACCGTGACCACGGCCTGTTCATCTTCTTCGCACCGTTCGACAAGCCGATCTACGCAGGTGCGGTGGTCATCGAGCATGGAGGCGGATCGGGCGCCGCCTACCCCATCGCCCGCGACGTCATGACCTATCTGTTCGACCCGCAGAAAGGCATGGACGCGCTGCTGGCGCTCGAGAAGCAGTGGGGCGGGACAGCCCAGGAACGCCTCGCCGCCCAGTACCGCGCGTATGCGGCCGCGGCCGGCCAGAGCGTGCCGGCGCCGCGCGTCCACGCGGCCGCGGCTGTCGATCCCGTATCGGCCGAGTCGCGCCTCCCCGCGCCCCCGGCGGGGACGACCATGCCGGCTCCGACCGGGAGCGCGGCCGCCGCCGCAGGATCCGCCGCTGCCGGGCTCGTGGAGGAGCCATGAACCGGATCGTGCCCGAGCCGATCAGCCGCCAGCCGTGGTCGCTGTTCGTGCCGCTGCTTCTCCTCGTGCTGTTCGGGGCGGCCGTGCTTCACTCGGCCGCTGGCGGTTCCATGACCCCGTATGCATCCTCACACCTCGTCCGTTTCGGCGTGTTCGTGCTGGTCGCGCTGGCCCTTTCGTTCATGACGCGCCGCTTCGTGAGGCTTGTCGCCTATCCGGCCTATGTCGCCGTGCTGCTGCTTCTGGTGGTGGTGGAGGCCATGGGCGCGATCGGCGGCGGGAGCCAGCGCTGGATCAACATCGGTCCTCTCGTGCTCCAGCCTTCGGAACTGATGAAGGCCGCCATCGTGGTCGTGCTGGCACGGTTCTTCGAGACGCTGCCGGTCGGGATGGTGAACACCTGGCGGGCGCTCGTTCCGCCGCTGGTGATGATCGGTCTGCCCGTGATGCTCGTGCTCACCCAGCCGGACCTGGGAACCGCCCTGGCCATTCTGTTCGGCGGCGGACTGGTCATGTTCTTCGCCGGCCTGCCGCTGCGCTGGTTCGTCGGCGCGGGAGCGGCGGGCGCGCTGGTCGTTCCGCTCGCCTTTTTCTTCCTGCTGCAGGATTACCAGCAACGGCGGATCACCACCCTCTTCGACCCCGGCGCTGATCCGCTGGGCGCGGGGTACCACATCACGCAGTCCAAGATCGCGATCGGTTCGGGCGGGTGGTTCGGCAAGGGGTTCGGCAATGGCACACAGAGCCATCTCAACTACCTGCCGGAACCGCACACCGATTTCGTGTTCGCAACCATGGCCGAAGAATGGGGGCTCGCGGGAGGCCTGTTCGTCCTGCTGATGTATCTGCTGATCCTGCGCTGGGGCTTTGCCGTCGCCCTCTCGAGCGAGGATCGCCTCGGGCGCCTGATTGCGGCGGGCGCGGTGGCGACCATTTTCTTCTACATCGCCGTCAACCTGCTGATGGTCATGGGGTTTGCGCCCGTCGTGGGCATCCCCCTGCCGTTCCTCAGCCATGGCGGATCGGCGCTGCTGACGGTCATGATCTGCATCGGCCTGCTGCTGATGGTCCACCGCTGGAACACCCGCGTCTCTCCGCGCGGTCTTTCCTGACGCCCTGCGGACAGCCTCTTCCCTTTTGCCGCCCGCCCGCTATACGCGCTCGCGGACGAGTCGATTTTACGCCGTCTATGGACGCATAGCTCAGTTGGTAGAGCAGCTGACTCTTAATCAGCGGGTCCTAGGTTCGAGCCCTAGTGCGTCCACCATCCACCTTAATCATGGCCTGACACGCAACCGGCGCTGCGGCACATCGGCGCGCCGTGGTCCGGGATGCGGGCCTGCTCCGCCCTTTCGCGCTCGTGCGCCGGAACATTGTCGGCCTCTCCCGCTTGTAGAGGCACGACGCAGCGGAAGGTGCGATGATGAACACGAGACAGGCGGGCGTGGCGGCAACACTGGCGGGAGCCGGGCTGGCGCTCGGAGGCTTGGCTTTAGGCGCCTTGCTGATGGGGCGGGACAAGCGGCGGCATGAGCATCCCGACAGCGCCCCGGGCTACACCGCTCGGCGCGGGTTCGGAGAGTACGCCGTCACCGGCCGGTCGGTAACGATCAACAAGCCGCGGAGCGAGATCTTCCGGTTCTTCCGCGATTTCCAGAACCTGCCGACCTTCATGGAGAATCTCGAGGCTGTCGAGCCGAAGGGTGACGGGCGCAACGTGTGGAAGATCCGCGGACCGCTCGACCGGGTGTTCGAGGTGGAGACGGAGATCGTCCGCGAAGAGCAGGACGAGCTCATCGCCTGGCGTTCCGTGGACGGGTCGCAGATCCGCACGGAGGGACGCCTCAAGCTGCGCGAGGCGCCGGGCGACCGCGGAACGCAGGTGCAGCTGATCATCGCCTACAAGCCCCCGGCGGGCGAGGCGGGACGGCTGATCGCCAAGCTGTTCCAGCGCGAGCCGGCCGTGCAGGCACGCCACGATCTGAAGCGGCTCAAGATGCTGCTCGAAACCGGTGAGATCGCCACCTCGGCACGGCGCAGGGACGAGACCCGCGCCGCCAAGCAGGAGAACCACTGATGCGCGCCCTCACCTGGCACGGAACGCACGACGTGCGGGTCGAGACCGTGGACGATCCAGAGATCGTCAATCCGCGCGACGCGATCATCAGGGTCACATCGACCGCGATTTGCGGCAGCGATCTGCATCTGTACAACGGCGTCATACCCGGCATGCAGGCGGGAGACATCCTCGGCCACGAATTCATGGGCGAGGTCGTGGAGACCGGCAGCGCCAGCACGCTGAGGAAGGGGCAGCGCGTAGTGGTCCCCTTCCCGATCGCCTGCGGTGCGTGCTTCTTCTGCAACCGGCAGGAATTTTCCTGCTGCGACAACAGCAACCCCGTCGAGAAGCAGGACGCAACCGAGCTGCTTTACGGGCATGCCATGGCCGGCATCTTCGGCTATTCGCACCTCACCGGCGGGTACGCCGGCGGTCAGGCGGAGTATGTCCGGGTGCCGTTCTCGGACGTCGGCCCTCTGGTGGTTCCGGACCACCTCGATGACGATCGCGTCCTGTTCCTCAGCGACATCCTGCCGACCGGGTGGATGGCAGCCGACAACGCACAGATCGAGCCGGAAGACACGGTCGCGGTGTGGGGCTGCGGTCCGGTCGGCCTGTTCGCCGTGCAGTCGGCTCTCGTCATGGGCGCGGCCCGGGTCATCGCCATCGACCATCATCCCCGCCGTCTCGAACTCGCGCGCGGCCTTGGCGCAGAGGTGATCAACTTCCGCGAGAGCCATGTTCTCGAGGCGCTGATGGAGATGACCGGCGGCCTCGGCGTCGACTGCGCGATCGATGCCGTGGGCATGGAAGGACACGGTTTCGCTCTCGACAACATGTTCGACACCCTGAAGCAGAAGGTCGGGGTCGGCGCGGACCGCGCCCACGTCCTGCGCGAAGTCATCCTCGCGGTCCGGAAGGGCGGCAGGGTCTCGGTCCCCGGCGTCTATGGCGGTCTCGCCGACAAGTTTCCGACCGGCGCGATGATGGAGAAGGGTCTGCAGATCCGCACAGGTCAAACTCACGTCCACCGCTACATCAAGGATCTGCTCGCCAGGATCGAGGACGGCGCGCTCGACACGACGTTCCTGATTTCGCACCGTCTTCCGCTCGAGGAAGCGGCGGAAGGTTATCGCCAGTTCCGCGACAACCAGAACGAGTGGACCAAGGTGGTGCTGAAGACCGGGCACTCGGTTGCCGGCGCCTCCGCGCGCGGAGAGGCTGGCACCGCAGTCTAACCTTCGCGCAGGCTTGTTGCTCACATTGCGATGTGATAGCCGGCCGCATGACCATCGAGATCGTCGAGCGCGTACGCGACACCATCGCGTCCGGCCGCATGACGCGCGCGGGGCTGGCGCGCCTCGCCGGGCTTCACGTCAACACGCTGCGTGACGCGGGCGACCCCGACTGGAACCCGACCGCCGACACGCTGGCCAAGCTGGCGCGCGTGCTCGACCAGCATGAGCAGAAGCCGGTTCTCGCATCCGCGCGCGAGATCATCGAGGAAGCGCGCAACGGGCGGATGTTCATCCTTGTCGATGACGAGGATCGCGAGAACGAGGGCGATCTGGTCATACCGGCACAGATGGCGACCCCCGACGCGATCAATTTCATGGCGGTTCACGGCCGCGGCCTGATCTGTCTGGCGCTGTCGCCCCAGCGCGTCGCGGAGCTTGGCCTTCAGCCGATGAGCCGCGACAACCGCACGGCGCACGGAACCGCCTTCACGACATCGATCGAGGCGCGGGAGGGCATCTCCACCGGCATCAGCGTTGCCGACCGGGCGCGCACGATCTCCGTGGCGATCGACAGCGCGCGCGGCCCTGACGACATCGTGACGCCCGGCCACGTGTTTCCGTTGATGGCGCGGGAGGGCGGCGTGCTCGTCCGCGCCGGCCACACGGAGGCCGCCGTCGACATCGCACGGCTGGCGGGCCTCAACCCGTCCGGCGTGATCTGCGAAATCATGAACGACGACGGGTCGATGGCGCGCATGGACGATCTGGTCCGTTTCGCGCGGCAGCATCGGCTGAAGATCGGCACCATCCGCGACCTTATCGAATACCGCCGTCAGCACGATCATCTGGTCGACCGGCTGGAGGAGGCGGATTTTCACTCCGATTACGGCGGCGCGTGGCGGCTGATCACCTACCGCAACAGCGTCGATGGCAGCGTCAGCCATGTCTTGCAGAAAGGCGAGATCGTCCCCGGCGAGCCGACGCTGGTGCGGATGCACTCGCTGTCGATCTTTGACGACGTGCTCGGCCGGAGCGGCCCGAACAAGCGCGTCCTTCAGCGTGCCATGACCCAGATCGGCAAGCACGGGAGCGGTGTCGTCGTGATTCTGTCGGCGGCGGCGTTCGCGGCCAGCGGCGCGCAACCCGAGCCGCATTCGGAATTGCGCTCGCACGGCATCGGCGCGCAGATCCTCGCCGATCTCGGTGTCGAGCAGATGATCCTGCTTACGAATTCCCATCGGACGATCGTGGCCATCGAGGGCTACGGTCTGCAGATCGTGGGCGAAGTTCCCCTGTCGGAGTGACGAATGGCTGCTTTTCTCCTGGTTGAGGCCCGGTATTACGATCACCTCAACGACCTGCTCCTGTCGGGGGCGCGTGACGCCTTGCTGAGCGCCGGGCACGAGTGCGAGGTGATCACCGTGCCAGGTGCGCTGGAGATCCCGGCGGCCGTTGCGCTCGCGGCCGAGACCGGGCGGTATGACGGCTACGTCGCCCTCGGCGTGGTGATCCGCGGCGAGACATTCCATTTCGAGATCGTGGCGGGCGAAAGCGCGCGCGGAGTCATGGCGCTGACCATGGACGGCCTCGCCATCGGCAACGGCATCCTGACCGTGGAGAACGAGCAGCAGGCTCTCGAACGGGCGGATCCGGCGCGCAAGAACAAGGGCGGCGAAGCGGCGGCGGCGGCGATGGCCCTGCTCGACCTGCGCGAACGCTTCGGCGCCTGAGCGCCCCGGCGCGCATCAGCCAGAGGGAGAGGCCGATCGTCCCCGGCGCAGGCACGCCATGCCCGGATAACGCGCGGTGGAGCCAAGCTCTTCCTCGATGCGGATCAGCTGGTTGTATTTGGCCAGGCGGTCGGACCGGGCAAGGCTGCCAGTCTTGATCTGCCCGCAATTGGTGGCGACCGCCAGATCGGCAATCGTGCTGTCCTCGGTCTCGCCGGAGCGGTGGCTCATGACGGCGGTGTAGCCCGCGCGGTGCGCGATGCGGACCGCATCCAGCGTTTCGCTCAGCGTGCCGATCTGGTTGACCTTGACGAGCAGGGAGTTGGCGAGCCCTTCGGCGATGCCGCTTTCCAGCCGTGAAGGGTTCGTCACGAATAGGTCGTCTCCGACGAGCTGGACTTGCGTGCCAAGCGCTTTCGTCAGCGTTGCCCAGCCCTCGCTGTCGTCCTCCGCCATTCCGTCCTCGATCGAGAGGATCGGATAATCCCGGCAAAGCGCCACGAGGTAATCGGTCATGCCCGCGGCATCGAGGGTCAGCCCCTCGCCCGCCAGATAATAGCGTCCTTCCCGGAAGAACTCCGTCGCCGCACAGTCGAGGGCCAGAATCACGTCGCTCCCCGCAGAGAAGCCGCAGCGCTCCGTTGCGGCGAGGATCAGGTCCAGCGCTGCGCGCGTCGAGGCGAGATCGGGAGCAAAGCCACCTTCGTCACCGACAGCCGTCGACAGGCCGCGCTGCCGCAGCTCGCCCTTGAGCGAGTGGAAGATCTCCGCGCCCCATCGGACGGCGTCTGCCAGAGAGCCGGCGCCGACCGGCATGACCATGAATTCCTGGATGTCGATCGGGTTGTCGGCATGTTCGCCGCCGTTGATGATGTTCATCATCGGCACGGGCAGCACATGCGCCTCCACCCCGCCGACATACGCATAGAGCGGCAAGCCACGCGCGGCGGCCGCCGCCTTTGCCACGGCAAGACTGGTGCCAAGGATCGCGTTGGCGCCCAGACGCGACTTGTTCTCCGTTCCGTCAAGCGCAACCAGCTCCGCGTCGATCTGGCGCTGATCCTCGGCGTCGAGGTCGCTCAGGAGGTCGGCGATCTCGCCGTTCACAGCCTCGACCGCCTTCTGCACACCCTTCCCGCCATAGCGTGCGGCGTCGCAGTCGCGCAGCTCAACCGCCTCGTGCGCGCCGGTAGAGGCGCCCGATGGCACGGCCGCGCGCCCGAAGCTGCCGTCCTCCAGCAGAACATCGACCTCCACCGTCGGATTTCCGCGGCTGTCCAGGATTTCCCGCGCGTGGATGTCGACGATGCCGGTCATGACCCTCTCCCCAATGCGAGGCGGGTGCCGCCCCGGTTGGCACGGCGCCTATGAAAAGGAACGAACAGAAGCAAGCCGCATTGAATGACACAATGATGACCGCGGCGCCGCGCCGCTTCCACTAGTCAGACAGAAGGTGAATCATGGCAAGCACCACGAACAACAACGGTTTGAACGGCGACACTCCCGGCAGCGCCAGCACCAGCACCAGCACCGGAGCCGGCGGCAGCAGCCTTGGCGGCACGGGCGCCGGTGGCGGCGAGACGCTGGACTACGCAGCCGGCGCATCCGGCGCATCGACGGCCTCCGGTCAGCACCAGAACGACGCCAAGTCGCGGTTCAACGCCGCCCTCGAGGAGGCGAAGGCCGGCGCCGCCGCGTTGAAGGCGGAAGCAGGATCGCGCGCCAGCGCCTACCGGGACGAAGCCGCCGCACGGGGGCACGAAGTCGGGGAGCAGGCGCGCGAATACGGAGAGCAGGCCAAGGCCAAGGCGTCCGAGCTGGCCGTCGAGGGCAAGCACAAGGCGAGCGAGGCGCTGATGGCGCTCAGCCGCATGGTGAACGACAACGCCGCCTCCGTCGACAGCGCTCTTGGCGCCAAGTATGGCGACTATGCGCGCAGCGCCTCGCGCTCGATCCAGGAGACTGCTGAAAAACTCGACCGCAAGAGCGTCGAGGAACTCGGTGATGACGCGCGTGAATTCGTGCGGAACAGCCCCGGAATGGCTGTCGGCCTGGCTGCGTTCGCGGGCTACCTGCTTGCGCGAACCTTCGGCGGCTCGCGCCGCTGAGCGCGGCTTTGCGATCCTGAAAGAGCCACGAGGAAGATGAGCCGTGCTTGAGCATGACCGAACGCGTCCCGAACCTGCGCAACCTGCGGACAATCCGATCCGGCGGACGGACTCCCATGCCGGCGCGGTTCCTCGTGGCCAGCATATGGGAGACGACGGCGAGATGCCGGATGCGGACTCCGACATCTCGCTGATCGAGAATGTGACCGCTCTGTACCACGACGGACGCGACTATCTCACCCACGAGCTTGCCTATCAGAAGACTCGCGCTGCCTATGCCGGCAAATCGGTGGGGAGCATCGCGGGTCTCGGGGTGGCTGCGGGCGTCGTGGCCCTGCTTGCGGCCATCGGCCTGACCGTCGGCGCGATCCTCTCGCTCGCGACCCTGATCGGTCCGCTTGCCGCCACGCTTGTGGTGGTGGTGGCTCTGCTGGTGGTTGCCGCCGTCCTGGGGATGATGGCGCGCAGCAAGGCCATGACGATGGTCAGGGTGCTCAAGGGAGAGGACGAATGACCGACGATCTGGCACGGCGGCTGGGCGAGGAGCGGCGAGCCAGAGACAGCGCCTACGCCGCGGTTCAGGAAGACATCGCTCTGCTGAAGGCGGGACACGCCGAAAAGGGCATCAAGGATCGCGCCACGGACAAGATCAAGGACGGCGCCAGCGACGTCCTGGAGGAAGGCGCCCATCTGGCAAGGGAGCAC
The DNA here is from genome assembly GCA_004331795.1 of Erythrobacteraceae bacterium CFH 75059. Taxonomy (GTDB): domain Bacteria; phylum Pseudomonadota; class Alphaproteobacteria; order Sphingomonadales; family Sphingomonadaceae; genus Qipengyuania_B; species Qipengyuania_B thermophila. The sequence goes on along the minus strand of SJSR01000002.1, from coordinate 435,295 downwards.
AAGGGATTGGTGGTCGCGCTGCTCGCGGCGATCGTCGTGTGGTTCGCCCGCCACCCGTTGATTGCTTTCTTCACCGGCGAGCGGTCGGACGAGGACGAGGATGTCGACGATTGGGAGCCGGACGAACGCGAACGATCTGCGTTCCGGTTCCGCAACTGAACCGCGGCATCAGCAAGGATTTGGAGTGGACGTGATGAGTGACAAGCTTCAGGAAACCGTTGATCGGGAAAATGCCCTTCATGGCGAAACACTGGGCCACACGCAGACCGGCGGGGCGGCTGCGGACGCCGCCGGAAAGGACGCCGCGACCGGAGATGAAAAGCACGAGGAGCTGAAGCGGCGGATTGCCGCCGGCTCGCAGCATCACGGCGACACGGTGGCGCACCACGCGCGCGATGCGGCAAGCACACTGGGCAACTTCGCGCGCGAACACCCGGTCGCGACGGTGCTGGGCGGGCTTGCCGTCGGTTTGCTGATCGGCTCGATGACTCCCGCCGGGCGCCGGGTGCGGCGCCGCGCGGGCGGGCTGGCAAGCAGCGCCTCGGAAGCGGCAATCGGCTTTGCCATGGGCCTGATCGATGATGCCGCAGATGCCGCACGTCACGGCAAGGATGCTCTGGTTGACACGGGCGAACGGGTGGGTCTTGGCCTGCGCGAAGCCCGGCGCAGCGCGGAGCATTACGCGCGGTCCGCGAGCGACCGGGCCGGCGTGACGTCGCGCAGCGCGGGCCGGGCATTGTCGCGCCGTCTCCGCGACCTCTGACGCACCCGCGGTACCGGCCGCAAACCGGTGCCGCCCTTGCCTTGCGGCGACGGTGCGGTAAAGGACCGCGCGGCAGGCTGCTCGCGCGGGCGCGCAGGCGGTTCTGCCATGTGCAGGATTACGCGGGAGCAAGTTCGTCATGGGTGCGGCCACGGAGCGTCAGCAGCTCTATCTCGTGATGGGCGGGCGTGTCACCGACCCCCGCTCGCTCCACTTCCGTGACCCCGAAAGCATCCACGTTGCCGGCGTGTACTCGAGCTACGAGGCCGCCGAGGCCGCCTGGCGCAGCAATGCGCAGCGCACGGTCGACGATGCCGAGATGAAGTACGTCATCGTCGACCTGCAACGGATCCTCGACCCGTCACCTTCGCGCTGATCCCCGCCCGCGGGCCACCAGCGCCCCTCGCGGAGCGTCGGCAGAGCCGGGCGGAGCCTGCCGGATCAGATGAATTCGATGCTGTCGATCAGGAAGAACTTGTCACCGGCCGGGACGGTCACTTCCACCTCGTCGCCCACCTTCTTGCCGATTAACGCCCGACCCAGCGGCGAGTTGTAGGAAATCCGCCCCTGCGCGGCGTCGGCTTCGGTCTGGCCGACGATCTGGTACGTGACCGGCTGATCCTCGTCATCCAAGAGGTGCACCGTCGTGCCGAACACGATCCTGTCCCCTGACAGGCTGGCCGGATCGATGATCTGGGCGCGGGTCACCTTGTCCTCCAGCTCGGCGATCTGCGCCTCGACCTGACCCTGCCGCTCCTTGGCGGCATGATATTCGGCATTCTCCGACAGGTCGCCATGTGCCCGCGCCTCCTCGATCGCCTCGACGATCTTGGGCCGCTCGGCCCGCAGCTGCTTGAGGTCGGCCAACAGCTTCTCGTACCCTTCGGCAAGCATGGGCACCTTTTCCATCGACAAGAGCCTTTCGCTTTAAGCAGCATCAACCCGGCCTGCTTGCCGATGCCGAACCGAGACGGTCACATCCGCATGCATCTTTTAGCCGGATTTCAGGAGGTTTCACTTCGCAGTCAGGCGCAATGATAGTCCTGAAGCGGCCGCACTTCAAGCGCGCCGGGCTGCACCGCGCCAATGGCCTGCGCCGTGGCCGCACACCCCGCCACGGTGGTGTAGTAGGGCACCTTCCCTGCGAGCGCCGAAGAGCGGATGGACTCGGAGTCGCGATGGCTCTGCCACCCTTCTGTGGTGTTGAAGATCAGGTCGATATCGCCGTCGACGATCCGGTCGACGATGTGCGGCCGCCCTTCGGCAACCTTGTTGACGCGCTGCACAGTGATGCCGTGCTCGGCGAGGAACCTCTGCGTGCCGCCGGTGGCGACGATCGCGAATCCCGCCGCGGCGAGTTCGCGCACCGGTGCGAGGATGCCCGGCTTGTCCGTGTCCTTGACCGACACGAACAGGGTTCCGCAGCGCGGCAGCGTGACACCGGCGCCAAGCTGCGCCTTGTAGAAGGCGGTCACAAAATCCTTGTCGATGCCCATCACCTCTCCCGTCGACTTCATCTCCGGGGTGAGGACGGGATCGCTGCCGGGAAACCGTTCAAAGGGGAACACGGCTTCCTTGACCGCCATGTAGGGCGGCGCCGTGTCGACGGACGGCATGCCCCTCAGGGATTCCCCCGCCATCACGCGCGCGGCAAGCTTCGCGATCGGCACGCCCGTCGCCTTGGCCACGAAGGGCACCGTGCGGCTTGCCCTCGGGTTCACCTCGATCAGGTAGACCCGCTCGCCGCGGATGGCGAACTGCACGTTCATCAGCCCGCGCACCTGAAGCGCGCGGGCAAGAGCCTCGGCCTGCCGCGCCATTTCAGCGACGATCTCCGGCGCGAGACTGTAGGGCGGCAGGGTGCAGGCGCTGTCACCGGAATGGACGCCGGCTTCCTCGATGTGCTGCATGATGCCGGCGACACGTACCTCCTCGCCGTCGCACAGCACGTCGACGTCGCACTCGATGGCATCGCGCAGATACTGGTCCACGAGGACGGGAGTGTCGCCGGACACGCTGACCGCGGTGGCGATGTAGCTGTCGAGCTGCGCCTCGCTGTCGACGATCTCCATGGCCCGTCCGCCCAGAACATAGGATGGCCGCAGCAGCACCGGATAGCCGATCTCGCGCGCCACGGCGGCGGCCTCGTTGCGGCTGCGGGCGATGCCGTTCAGCGGCTGGTCGAGACCGAGCCGTTCGACGAGCCGCGCGAACCGCTCGCGGTCTTCGGCGAGATCGATGGCGTCGGGAGACGTGCCGAGGATGGGGATGCCGGCCCGCTCGAGCGCCCGCGCCAGTTTCAGCGGTGTCTGCCCGCCGAACTGGACGATGACGCCCACCAGTTCGCCGCGAGTCCGCTCGACGCGGAGGACTTCGAGCACGTCCTCCTCCGTCAGCGGCTCGAAATACAGCCGGTCGGACGTGTCATAGTCGGTCGAGACGGTTTCGGGGTTGCAGTTGATCATGATCGTCTCGAACCCCGCCTCGGAGAGGGCGAAGCACGCATGCACGCAGCAATAGTCGAACTCGATCCCCTGACCGATGCGGTTCGGGCCCCCGCCCAGGATGACGATCTTGCGCCGGTCGGAAGGCTGCGCCTCGCACTCCGCCTCGCCGAAACTCGGCGCCTCGTAGGTGGAGTACATGTAGGGCGTGATCGCCTCGAACTCGGCTGCGCAGCTGTCGATCCGCTTGAACACGGGCAGGACGCCGAGCTTCTCCCTCAGCCGCCGCACCTCGTCCGCCGAGGTCGCGCCGGCCATCGCCCGCAGCGTGTCGTGCAGCAGCCCCGCGCGCTTCGCCTGCGTTTCGGCGAGCCCTCCCGCCACCCCGACCGAGCGCACCGCCAGCGTCGCCAGCCGCCGGTCAGAAAAGCCCATGGCCTTCAGCCGCCGCAGCTCGCCGGCGGATGTCGGGATCCCGTGGTGGCCGATCATGCGCTCTTCGTAAATGACCGCCTCGATCTGGCGCAGGAACCACGGATCGTAACCCGTGACCGCCTGGACCTCCTCGACCGAACATTCTTCCCGGAACGCCTGCGCAACCTTGAGCAGCCGGTCGGGCGTCCGCTGCGCAAGCGAGGCGAGGATCACGTCCCGCCCCGCGCCTTCAAGCTCGACCACCCGGTTGAACCCGTCGAGACCGGTCTCGAGACTGCGCAGCGCCTTCTGCATCGATTCGGCGAAGTTCCGGCCAATCGCCATGACTTCGCCGACGGACTTCATCGCGGTCGAAAGCGTCGGGTCCGCACCCTTGAACTTCTCAAAGGCAAAACGCGGAATCTTGGTCACCACGTAATCCAGCGTCGGTTCGAACGCAGCCGGAGTGGCGCCGGTTATCTCGTTGGTGATCTCGTCCAGCGTGTAACCGACCGCCAGCTTGGTCGCGACGCGGGCGATGGGAAAGCCCGTCGCCTTCGACGCCAGCGCGGAAGAGCGCGATACGCGCGGGTTCATCTCGATGACGATCAGGCGCCCGTCCCTGGGATTGACCGCGAACTGCACGTTCGACCCGCCCGTCTCGACCCCGATCTCGCGCAGCACGGCGATGCTGGCCGAACGCATGATCTGGTATTCCTTGTCCGTCAGGGTCAGCGCGGGGGCGACGGTGATCGAATCTCCTGTGTGCACGCCCATCGGATCGACGTTCTCGATGGAGCACACGATGATGCAATTGTCCGCCCGGTCGCGGACCACCTCCATCTCGAACTCCTTCCACCCGAGCAGCGACTCCTCGATCAGCACCTCGGTGGTCGGCGAGGCGGCGAGCCCTTCGCGCACGATCCGCTCGAACTCCGCGCGGTTGTAGGCGATGCCCCCGCCCGTGCCGCCGAGCGTGAACGAGGGGCGGATGATCGCGGGAAGCCCGGTGCGCTCCAGCACGGCGAACGCCTGTTCAACGGTGGTCGCTACCCCGCTGCGCGCGCTTTCGAGGCCGATGCGGTCCATCGCCTCGCGGAAGCGCTGGCGGTTTTCCGCCTTGTCGATGGCATCGGCGTTGGCGCCGATCATCTGCACGCCGTACTTGGCCAGCGTGCCGTCGTTGTAGAGCGCCAGCGCGCAGTTAAGCGCCGTCTGCCCGCCCATCGTCGGCAGCAGCGCGTCGGGGCGTTCGCGCTCGATGATCTTGGCGACAATGGCGGGCGTGATCGGCTCGACATAGGTCGCGTCGGCCATGTCCGGATCGGTCATGATCGTGGCCGGGTTGGAGTTCACCAGGACAACCCGGTACCCTTCCTCCTTCAGCGCCTTGATCGCCTGCGTGCCCGAATAGTCGAACTCGCACGCCTGCCCGATGATGATGGGACCGGCGCCGATGACGAGGATGGAGGAGATGTCGGTACGTTTGGGCATTATCTTGAAAGACTCGCGAAGGAAATGGCGGTGGAGATGGCTGACATAACCAGCGCCAGCCAGCTTACCCATTGGACCGACTTGAGCTTGTTGAGCAGCCTATCTTCTTCGATGCTACGATCAGCCAAGCTGACACCGGCGGGAGTGAGATCGAGGTGCAGTATACCTGGCGCTTCGCTGTTCTGGACCCTCCGCGCTAAGTGCAAACTTGCGAGAGACATGCCTGCTGCTTTCCGCGCCTCCCAGTCATTCGCACTGCTTTCCCATACTGGCTTTGCATGTCCGGGGAGAGCGCCGTCCCGACGCAGCTTCAGGAGAATTCTTCTCTCGAGCTTGCTCAACACAGCCACTCAACCCAACTCCCCCACGAACTTCTCGAACAGGTAGAAGCTGTCCTGCGGCCCCGGCGACGCCTCCGGGTGGTACTGCACGCCGAAGGCCCGCTTGCCGCGCAGGCTGATGCCGCAGTTCGAGCCGTCGAACAGCGAGACGTGCGTTTCCTCCACCCCTTCGGGCAGCGTGTCACGATCCACCGCGAAGCCGTGGTTCATGCTGGTGATCTCCACCGCGCCATCCCCCAGCCGCTTGACCGGATGGTTGGCGCCGCGATGCCCCTGGTGCATCTTGGCCGTCTTGGCCCCGGCGGCGAGGCCGAGGAGCTGGTGGCCAAGGCAGATGCCGAAGATCGGCACGTCGCGGTCCAGCAGGCCGCGGATCACCGGCACCGCGTATTCGCCCGTCGCCGCCGGATCGCCCGGACCGTTGGACAGGAACACGCCCGCCGGCTGGAGCCTGAGGATGTCATCGAGCGTGGCGCGCGCCGGCACCACCGTCACCCGCGCGCCGGCGCGCACCAGATTGCGGAAGATGTTGTCCTTGGACCCGTAATCGATGGCGACCACGTGCGGACGATCCGATTGCGCACCGTCCACCCCCTCCGCCCCGCCGAGCGACCATGGGCCGCCCACCCAGTGCGTGTGCTCGTCGCGCGTGACGAGCTTTGCGAGGTCGAGCCCTTCCAGCCCCGGCCAGGATCGTGCCCGGTCAAGCAGTGCGGCGACGTCGAACTCCCCTCTGGGGTGATGCGCGATGACGGCGTTTGGGGCGCCGCCGCGACGGATCCGCCGGGTGAGCGCGCGCGTGTCCACCCCGGCAAGGCCGATGCGGCCATGCTCGCGCAGCCAGTCGGAAAAGTGCGTCTCCGCCCGGAAGTTCGAATGCGGCGTCACCCGCTCGCGCACGATGCAGCCGACCGCGCCATGCCCCTCGCTCTCGATGTCTTCGGGATTGGCCCCGACATTGCCGATATGTGGAAAGGTGAAGCAGACGATCTGCGCGGCATAGGATGGGTCGGTCATGACCTCTTGGTAGCCGGTCATGGCGGTGTTGAAGCACACCTCGCCGACCGCGTCGCCAGTCGCGCCGAACCCCTGTCCCCAGATGATCGTCCCGTCCGCGAGCACCAGACAGCCGGTGGCGCCGGGAGGAGGCGCGGGAACGGGTGCGGACGTGGCCATGAAGCGCTCCGAAGTGTGGCAAGCCGGCGATGTGTGCTAAGAGGCGGTCGCTAAGGCCTGTGGCGGCGGCCGTCAACCGCGGCTCTTGGCAACGCCGCTCCGGCCTGTCAGTGCCCGGACCCGGATCAGGCGACGGAGACCCCGATGTTGAGAGACAGGATCAAGGCCGAAACGGTGGCGGCGATGAAGGCCGGCGACAAGGAACGTCTTGCGGCGCTCCGGCTGATCGGCGCCAAGATCAAGGATCGCGACATCGAGCAGCGGACGGCCTCTGCGCCGGTGGACGACGATGCGCTCGTCACGGACGTGCTGCTCAAGATGGCCAAGCAGCGGCAGGAATCCATCGCCCTTTATACCAAAGGCGGCCGCACCGAGCTTGCCGAACAGGAACGCGCGGAGCTGAACGTCATCGAAAGCTTCCTTCCCGAACGGATGGACGAAGCTGCCATGAAGGAGGCGATCGCCCGGCTGCGCGACGAGTTGGGAGCGCAGGGGCCAAAAGACATCGGCAGGGTCATGGCCGCCCTGAAGGCGCGGCACGGCGCGAGCCTCGACATGGCCCGCGCCAGCGCGCTGGTGAAGGACGCGCTGTCGGAGTGAGCCGCGCCGCATGACGCTGTCGCCGCAATGGCTCGACGAGCTGCGCGCCCGCATCACGCTCAGCGCCGTGATCGGCCGCTCGGTCCGCCTGCAGAAGGCCGGGCGCGAGTATCGCGCCTGCTGTCCCTTCCACCAGGAGAAGACGCCCAGCTTCTACGTCAACGACGCGAAGGGGTTCTACCACTGCTTCGGCTGCCAGGCGCATGGGGACGTCATCCGGTGGCTGACCGATCATCAGGGGCTCGGCTTCATGGATGCCGTGCGCGAACTGGCGGCGCAGGCGGGCATGGACGTGCCGCAGCCGGATCCGGCGGCCGCCAGACGGCAGGACGAGCGCAGCCTCCTGCGCGAGGCGCTCGCCGCCGCGCAGGACTGGTTCACCGCCCAGCTCGGCGGACCCCAGGGGGAAGGCGCGCGGGCCTATCTCCGTTCGCGCATGGTGCCGGCAGAGGTGCTGCGCGGCTTCGGCTTCGGCTATGCCCCTGCCGCACGAGGGCAACTGGTCGCTGCTCTCGGCCACTTGGGCACCGAACGTCTGGTGACCGCGGGGTTGCTGTCGGTCACGGAGGACGGCCAGGCGGTGGAGCGGTTTCGCGACCGTATCACCCTGCCCATCCGTGACGCGCGCGGCCGTGTCGTGGGCTTTGGCGGCCGCCTGATCAGCGACCGCCCGAACGCGCCCAAATACCTGAACTCGCCCGACACGCCGCTGTTCAGCAAGGGGACCATGCTCTTCAATCTCGACCGTGCGGCTCCGGCTGCGCGGACGAAGGGGCGGCTGATCGTCGTCGAGGGCTACATGGACGTCGTCGCCCTGTCGGCGGCCGGCCTGGACGAGGCGGTGGCGGCGCTGGGGACGGCGCTGACGGGCGAACAGCTCGCCCTGCTCTGGCACCATGCCGACTGTCCGCTGCTGTGCTTCGACGGCGACGCGGCGGGGCGGAGGGCGGCGTTGAAGGCAGCGGAGCGGGCGCTCCCCTTGCTCCAGCCCGGCAAGTCGCTGCGGATCGTGTCCCTGCCGCCGGGCGCGGATCCCGACGACCTCGTCCGGGCTGGCGGCGCAAAGGCGGTGGAGAGCCTTCTCGACCGGGCGAGCAGTCTCGTCGAGTTCCTGTGGCATGCAGAACGCGACGCCGCCCCGGTGCAAAGCCCGGAGGAGAAGGCCGCTCTCAAGGCGCGGCTGCTCCGCCATGTCGAGGCGATCGGCAACCGCGACATCGCCGCCCTGTACCGGCGCGAGCTGATGGACCGCTTTTCGGCCTTCGCCTTTCCGCCCCGTCAGGTCACGGGGCGAGGCCATGCCACGCGCGGTCGCGCCGGATCGGCGGGTTCAGCGGTGCCGCAGCAGGCCTCCGCCGCGCTCCGTGCCCGCCAGAGCGGCGGAGACGGTCACCGGCTCGCCGCCGCCGTCCTGCTCGGCCTTGCGCGGCATCCCGACGCGATCGGCTGCTGCGCGGACCTACTTGCGCGCCTTGCCGGCCTTCACCCTTGCCTCGCCTCCGCGACGGACATCCTGCTCGACCATGCGGAGCATCCGGGCGACGGCGCATCTCTTGCCGCGGCGGTCAGGGCGGCATTGCCCGCCGGCAGCGCCGATGCCATGCCGATCGCATCCGAACGCGATCCGCAGCAGGCTGCCGACGCGCTGCGCGAGGCGGTGACGCTGCTGGTGGAGCGGCCGGCACTCGAGCGCGCACTCGCCGAAGCGACGGCCCGTTTCGCAACCGATCCGGAAGGCGCCTTCGCCGAGCAGCAGCGCCTGCGCAAACGAAAGCTGGAATTTGACACCCGCCTGCGCCACATAGCGGGCAAACCTGCACCCAGGGTTGGACAGACGTGACACGCTGCGGGAACGCTCCCGCGGCACGATGGATCAGATTGCGACATGGCTTCAGAAGCGAACACTGCGGAAAAGGATGATGCTCCGCTGATCGACCTCAACGAGGCGACGATCAAGAAACTGATCGCCCGCGCGCGCAAGCGCGGCGTCGTCACCTATGACGAACTGAACGAAGCCCTGCCCTCCGACCAGATGAGTCCTGACCAGATCGAGGACATTCAGACCGCCTTGTCCGAGATGGGCGTGCAGATCGTCGAACATGACGAGGACGCGGACGGCGACGGGGACGACAGCAGCGACGCAGGATCGGAAGAGGATGCCGACGGCGTCATCGTTGATGACGAGGCGGATCTGGGCCTCGAGCAGCGCCGCGCCGCCTCTCCGGTCCGCAAGAAGGATGTCGAGGGACGCACCGACGACCCGGTCCGCATGTACCTGCGCGAGATGGGCGCGGTGGAACTGCTCAGCCGCGAAGGCGAGATCGCCATCGCCAAGCGCATCGAGGCGGGGCGGGACATGATGATCATCGGACTGTGCGACAGCCCGATCACGTTCCACGCCATCATCCGCTGGTCGGAAGCGCTGAACGCGGGCGAGATGCAGCTGCGCGAGATCCTGGATCTCGACGCCATGCTGTCCAAGGAACCGCCGGTCGAGCGGATGACCGATGAAGGCGCCGAAGACGACGCCGAGATCACCGAAGCGACGGCCGGGCCCTCGATCCGCGACGATGACGAGACGGGCGACGGTGACGAGGCGGGCGCGGGTGACGACGAGAGCGGCGACGAGGAGGATGCCGCCGGGCGCGATCCGCGCCGGCGCGACGACGACGAGGAGGAGGACAACACCCTCAGTCTCGCGCAGATGGAAGCGGCTCTCAAGCCGGAGGCGCTGGAGCGGTTTGCGCGCATCACCGACCTGTTCGGCCGCTTCGAGAAGGTTCAGCAGGAACGCATGCGCGTGCTGGCGCGCGGCGACAGCTTCCCGGCCGCCAAGGAGCGCAAGTACGAAGCCCTGCGCGAGGAGCTCACCGCCGAGGTGGAAAGCGTGCAGTTCCACGCGTCCAAGATCGAATTCCTCGTCGACAATCTGTATGCCTTCAACCGGCGGCTGACGACGCTCGGCGGACAGATGCTTCGCCTTGCCGAACGCCACCGGATCAAGCGGCGCGACTTCCTCGACGCCTATGTCGGCAACGAGCTGGACGAGAACTGGCTGACCGAGCGGGCGCGCAAGGACAAGAAGTGGGCGGCCTTCGCAGAAAAGGAAGCCGACGCGATCGAGCGGGTCCGCCTCGAAATCAGCGACATCGCGGCGCAGACCGGCATGAGCCTGACCGAGTTCCGGCGCATCGTGAACATGGTTCAGAAGGGCGAGCGCGAGGCGCGCATCGCGAAGAAGGAGATGGTGGAGGCCAATCTGCGCCTCGTCATCTCCATCGCCAAGAAATACACCAACCGCGGATTGCAGTTTCTCGACCTGATCCAGGAAGGGAACATCGGCCTGATGAAGGCGGTCGACAAGTTCGAGTACCGCCGCGGCTACAAGTTCTCGACCTACGCGACGTGGTGGATCCGGCAGGCGATCACGCGGTCGATCGCGGATCAGGCGCGCACCATCCGCATCCCGGTCCACATGATCGAGACCATCAACAAGCTGGTCCGCACCTCGCGGCAGTTCCTCCACGAGGAGGGCCGCGAACCCACGCCCGAGGAAATGGCGCAGCGGCTCTCCATGCCGCTGGAAAAGGTGCGCAAGGTGATGAAGATCGCCAAGGAGCCGATCAGCCTCGAAACGCCCATTGGCGACGAGGAGGACTCCCACCTCGGCGACTTCATCGAGGACAAGAACGCCGTCATCCCGGTCGACGCCGCCATTCAGGCCAACCTGAAGGAGACTGTGACGCGCGTTCTCGCCAGCCTCACGCCCCGCGAGGAGCGCGTGCTGCGCATGCGGTTCGGGATCGGGATGAACACCGATCACACCCTTGAAGAGGTGGGACAGCAGTTCAGCGTCACGCGCGAGCGGATCCGCCAGATCGAGGCCAAGGCGCTGCGCAAGCTCAAGCATCCGAGCCGCAGCCGCAAGATGCGCAGCTTCCTCGATCAGTAGCGCGCGTCGGCGCCCGGTCCGTTCCCGGCACGCCTCTGCACGATCCGGGCGGCTCTCCGGCGCTTGGGCGCATGGCTTCAGAGTTGCAGCCTGTTGACTTTCGGCGCCTGGCTGGCACGAGGCATGCCGGCCCATCGACTTACGGCGGAGGAGACCGGCCCTTGATCCCGTACGAGGATTTGCTCAACCGTTCACCGAATGCGTATGTCGTGCTCGACCGCGCTTACCGCATTGTCTGGATGAACGAAGCCTATCTTGCGGTCACGGGTCGCCAGCGGGACGAACTGATCGGTCGCGCGATGTTCGAGGCCTTCCCCAGCGAGGAGGCCTCGGAAAGCCAGCGGCAGCTACGCGCCTCTTTCGACCGCACCTTCCGGGACGCTCGCGTCGACGAGGTGCCGCACATCCGCTATGATCTGGCGGACGAGAACGGCGAGATGGTCGAGCGCTACTGGAGCGCGACGCACACGCCCATCCTCGACGAACACGGGGAAGCGGTTCAGCTCCTTCAGCATACGGTGGACGTCACCGAGCTGCACAATCTGCGCCGGCTGCGCGACGAGGTCGGGCTGATGGAACGCGCCCGGTCCGTCACCGCGCGGATGAACGCGCTGGAGGACGAGGCCGAGACGCTGCGCGCCATGTTCGAACAGGCACCCGGCTTCGTGGCCATGCTGGAAGGGGCCGACCACCGCTTCGTCATGACGAATGCGGCCTACCGGACGCTGGTGATGCGTGACGACCTGGTGGGACGGACCGTTGCCGAGGCGCTCCCCGAGGTTGTCGAGCAGGGATTCCTGGACATCCTCGACACCGTGGTCGCGACGGGCGAACCCTATTTCGGCGTGCGGGAGCCGGTCAGCCTCTACGGCGGCGAAGGCCGCGCGCGGCGTGAACTCATGCTGCAATTCGTGTTCCAGCCGGTGCGGCTCAACGGACAGGATGTCAGCGGCGTGCTGATCCAGGGCTATGACGTCACGGCCGAACATCAGGCGGCCGAGCGGCAGCAGCTGCTGATCGACGAGCTGAATCACCGGGTGAAGAACACCCTCGCCATTGTGCAGAGCCTCGCGCAGCAGACCTTCAGCGCCGCCGCAACCGATCCCGGCCCGATGAAGGCGTTCAACGCGCGCCTTGCCGCCCTGGCGGCCGCGCACAATCTGCTCACCCAGTGCAGCTGGAAAGCGGCCGAGCTCAAGGACATCGTCTGCGACGCGCTCAGCGCGACCGCCGGGCCGGCGAAGGCGCGCGTGGCGGTCGACGGCCCGCAGGTCACGCTCGGACCGCAGCAGGCGGTGTCGATGGCCATGATCGTCCATGAACTCGCCACCAACGCCCTGAAATATGGCGGGCTCAGCAACGAAACGGGCACGGTGTCCGTGCAATGGTCGGTCGACAACCGCGACAGCCACACGGACCTCAACCTGTGCTGGACCGAGCACGGCGGACCGCCGGCGACGAACCCGGCGCGCAAGGGTTTCGGCAGCCGGCTGATCCGTCACGGTCTGGGCAGCGGAAGTGCGACCAGGCTGGACTTCGAGCCGGATGGCTTTGCCTATCACATGTCAGCGAGGCTCTGAGGATGCCGCTCCGGTTTCTGCAAGGCGCATCGGTCCTGGTGCTGGAGGACGAGCCGATCATCGCCTTCACGCTTGAGGATCTGCTCGCCGATGCAGGGGCGCAGCCGACCCTGACCTGCTCCATCGACGAGGCAATGTCGGCGGCGGCGGAAGGCTGCTTCGACTTCGCCATCCTCGATGTGAACATCAACGGATCGCCGAGCTATCCGGTTGCCAGCAAGCTTGTCGAACGGCGCATGGCCTTCATTTTCGCGACCGGCTACGGCAACACCGTGCATCCGGAGCCGTTCCGGCACGTCCCGACAATCCCCAAGCCCTACTCGCCGCTCGAGATTGCCAGGGCGATCGGTTGCGCCCTGAAAGGTGCCGAGGAGAACTGAGATCCGCGCGCTTTTGCGGTGGTTCCGGCGCGGCAAATTTCCTATGTGGCGGCCATGCGCATCGCCATCGCTTCGGATCATGCCGGTTTCCAATTGAAAGAAGCCTTGCGCACGTGGCTGGCAGAGCAGAGTCGCGATGTTCTCGATCTCGGGCCAGCCACGGACGCCAGCATCGACTATCCGGGCATGGGGCGGCGGCTGGCCGAAGCGGTGACTCACGGGGAGGCGGAGCGCGGCGTGATCCTGTGCGGCTCGGGCATCGGCGTCTCGATCGCGGTCAACCGTTTTCCGTCCATCCGCTGTGCGCTCGTCACCGAGCCGCTGTCCGCGCGCCTTGCCCGTGAACACAACGACGCCAACGTGCTGGCGCTCGGCGCGCGGATCGTCGGGGTGGACATGGCCAAGGCGTGTCTCGAAGCCTTCCTCGTCACGCCGTTCGCGGGGGGCCGGCATCAGCGCCGGGTCGACCAGCTTGCACAACTGACATCATAAGGATCAATCATGGGCACCGCCACCGCACCGCGCGAACACACCGATGACGGGTTCTGGAGCAACAGCCTCGCCGACACCGACCCCGAGGTTCATGCGGCCGTCGCGGGCGAACTGCGACGGCAGCAGAGCGGCATCGAACTCATCGCCAGCGAGAACATCGCGAGCCGGGCCGTTCTCGAGGCGACGGGCAGCGTGTTCACCAACAAGTACGCGGAAGGCTATCCCGGCAAGCGATACTATGGCGGCTGCGAGTATGCGGATGCGGTCGAACGCCTCGCCATCGACCGCGCCAAGCAGCTCTTCGGCTGTGCCCACGCGAACGTGCAGCCCAATTCCGGCAGCCAGATGAACCAGGCCGTGTTCCTCGCTCTGCTGGAGCCGGGCGACACCTTCATGGGTCTGGACCTGAACTCGGGTGGGCATCTGACCCATGGATCGCCCGTCAACATCAGCGGCAAGTGGTTCAAGCCGGTCAGCTACGGCGTGCGGCGCGACGACGAGCGGATCGACATGGACGCGGTGGAGCGCACCGCGCGCGAGCACCGGCCAAAGCTGATCATCTGCGGCGGAACAGCCTATTCCCGGCACTGGGATTTCGCCCGCTTCCGGCAGATCGCCGACGAGGTGGGCGCCACCCTGCTGTGCGACATGAGCCACATTTCGGGTCTGGTGGCGGGCGGCGCGCACCCCTCGCCCTTCCCGCACGCGCACGTCGTCACGACGACCACCCACAAGAGCCTGCGGGGACCGCGTTCGGGGGTGATCCTGACCAACGATGACGGGCTTGCCAAGGCGTTCAATTCCGCCGTGTTCCCGGGGCTGCAGGGCGGACCGCTGATGCATGTCGTCGCCGCCAAGGCAGTGGCCTTCCGCGAAGCTCTGCAACCCTCCTTCCGCGTGTACGCGCACCGGGTGGTGGAGAATGCCCGCGTCCTGGCGGCCAGCCTCGAGGAGCACGGCCTGCGCATCGTGTCGGGTGGCACGGACAATCACTCGATGCTCGTCGACCTGACGGCTGTGGGCGTGACCGGCAAGGCGGCTGAAAAGGCGCTGGAGCGGGCACGCCTGACCTGCAACAAGAACAGCATTCCCTTCGACTCGCGCTCCCCCTTCGTCACCAGCGGCATCCGCCTTGGCACACCGGCCGCCACGACGCGCGGGTTCGGACCGGCGGAGTTCCGCCAGGTCGGCGCCATGATTGCGGAGGTGATCAAGGGCGTGTCCCGCTGCGGCGACGACGGCGACACCGACACGGAACGCGCCGTCTTGCAGCAGGTCGCCGACCTGTGCGACAGATTTCCCGTTTATCCGGAGCGCTGAGCAATGCGACACGACGATCACAAGGGCAGGTCAGGGCTGGTCGAAGACGCCAAGGCGGAACTGTCGGCCATGGCAAAGGGCGGGCTCCAGCACCCCTCGACGAAGCCCGTGCTCGCCGGCGCGGCGATCGGTGCACTGGCCGGGGCGCTGCTCCCGGTGGTCACTCTGCCATTCGGGCTGGTGGCGGGGGCGGGTTACGCCTTCTACAACCGGATCAAGCGCTAGCGCGTTCGCATCTTGCACCGGGCGCGGCGCTGCGCCATCGGCCGCAGGATGCATTCCGATCGCGCCCCGGCCATCGTTCTCGTGCGTCCCCAGCTTGGCGAAAACATCGGCAAGGCTGCGCGGGCGATGCTCAATTTCGGCCTGACGGATCTGCGTCTGGTGGCGCCGCGGGATGGCTGGCCCAATCCTGCGGCGGGTCCCGCGGCGGCCGGTGCGGACAGCGTGCTGGCCGCGGCGCGCGTCTATCCCGACGTGTCCTCCGCCATCGCCGAATGCAGCAACGTGTTCGCGACAACCGTGCGCAAGCGCGGCGTGACCAAGCCGGTGCTCGCCCCGCGTGAGGCGGCGGTGCAGATGGCGGCCCTGCCGGGCCGGTCCGCCATCCTGTTCGGCCCGGAACGCTCCGGCCTCGAGACGGCCGACGTCGCCCTCGCCCGCACGATCCTGACCATACCCATCAATCCCGGTTTCGGCTCGCTCAATCTTGCCCAGGCGGTTGCGATCTGTGCCTACGAATGGAGCCTCACCGCCGCCGCCGAAGGCCTGTCCCAGCCCACGGCGACACAGCTGCTACCGCCGGCGCCGCAACACGAACTCGACGGGTTGATCGCCCATTTCGAACGGCTGCTCGAGCCGGCTGGCTACTTCCTGCCCGCCGACCGCGCTGCGGCGACCCGCCTGACCCTGCGCAACCTGCTGACCCGGGCAAGCTGGAACCATCTCGAAGTGCGGACGCTGCGCGGCGCGCTGTCGGCGATCGAGCGGCGGATCAACGCCTGATCCGGTCCCATTCCTCCATCTCGTAAGCGATGGAGCTTTCCACCAGCACGTCCCACATGGCAGCCACGCAATCGTCCGGAACACCGCGTCCGATCGCGTCCTGCCGGGCATTGGCGATGACCTGCGCCTTGCGTGCCTCGTCGCGCACCGCATCGCGTCGTTCCTTGATCCGGGCCGCGGCGCGCATGTAGCCGAACCGTCTTTCCAGCAGCGCCATGAGCAGCCGGTCGGTGTGATCGACGCCGGCGCGCACCTGCTCCATCGTCTCGCAACGCTCGGGGGCGATGGTGTTGCTGTCGTGTCGTGAGGTGCACATGGCGCCGTCCTGCCGAGACCCGGCCCTTTTGTCGAGAGCGGGCCGCGCAACCCAACCGCCCGCAGGAGCCGGAACGCGCGGCTTGACCCCGCGCCGCCATGTGCTATCGGCCGCGCTCGCGAATTGGCTCCGCACCCCGGTGAAGCGGATGCCGCGCCAGATGCAAGGGTCTGGCGGTGCGATGCCGGGTTGAAGCCGCCACCCTTCGGCGGCCAGCAGATCAGGAGACGACCATGACCAAGCGCACCAGCGCCAAGCACAAGCTCGATCGCCGCATGGGCGAGAACATCTGGGGGCGGCCTAACTCCCCCGTCAACAAGCGGTCCTACGGCCCCGGCCAGCACGGGCAGCGCCGCAAGGGCAAGGTGAGCGACTTTGGTCTGCAGCTCCGCGCCAAGCAGAAGCTCAAGGGCTATTACGGCGACGTCACGGAGAAGCAGTTCAAGCGCACCTATCAGGAAGCGAGCCGCATGCGCGGCGACACGGGCCAGAACCTCATCGGTCTGCTCGAGCGGCGCCTCGACATGGTGGTTTATCGCGCCAAGTTCGTGCCGACCATCTTCGCCGCCCGCCAGCTCGTCAGCCATGGACACGTGCGCGTCAACGGCGTGAAATGCAACATCGCCAGCCGGCGTGTGGATGTCGGCGACGTGATCAGCCTCGGGCCCA
Source organism: Erythrobacteraceae bacterium CFH 75059 (assembly GCA_004331795.1). Lineage (GTDB taxonomy): Bacteria > Pseudomonadota > Alphaproteobacteria > Sphingomonadales > Sphingomonadaceae > Qipengyuania_B > Qipengyuania_B thermophila. The sequence goes on along the minus strand of SJSR01000002.1, from coordinate 418,349 downwards.
AGGCCAAGGAAATGGCGCTGGTGATCGAGGCGCAGAGCCTGCCCGAACGCGACATCCCCGACTATGTCGTTCCCGATGGCAACGACAAGGTGACGTTCACCCGCGTGCCGAAGCTCGACGAGGTGCCCTATCCGGTGACGATGGAACCGAACCTGGTGGTGGAGTTTTACTCCCGCTGACGCTTCATCATACGACAGGAAGGGCGGCCGCCATGGCCGCCTTTTTTGTGCGCCCCTCCCGCTTCTCGCCGCAAAAGGCGGAACAACAAAGAACCATCCCTTTTGTACTGAATGTCATGATTCAGTACCGTTTTCTCACTCCCCGCCGGCGGGGCAAGTGGTACGGATCGCTCACCGAGGCGCAGTATCACGCCAATGCGATCGGGGCCGGGTTCCTGGATTCCGCGGGCACCTTCGTCCCCTATCGGGGTACAGTGCTCGAGTTGCGGCACGTGGGGACGGGCAGCCCGGTTCAGGGGGCGATCTCGACCCCGTCCCACCCGTAGATCCTCCCGGTGTCGGCGGGTTGCAGCGTGTCCAGCACATCGAGCAGGTGTCCGGCGGCATCCTCGGGGCTGAAGACGTGGTGTCCGGCACCGCTGCGCCGGTGAGGGCGGGACAGCTTCGTCGCAACCGTGCCCGGGTGCAGACCCACGCAGAAGGCATCGGGCCGCGTGCGCGCAAGTTCGATGGCCAGCGAGCGGATGATCATGTTGAGCGCAGCCTTGGACGCGCGATAACCGTACCAGCCTCCGAGCCGGTTGTCGGAGATGCTGCCCACGCGCGCCGACAAGGCCGCGAATGCCGACCGCCCTCGTCGCGGCAGCAGCGGCAGGAAGTGCTTGGCGACCAGCGCCGGGCCGGTGGCGTTGATGGCGAAACTTTCGGCCATCCCCGCCGGTTCTATCTGGCGCCAACTCTTCTCCGGGGAGCATTGCCGCCCGTCCAGAATGCCGGTGGCTACGATGACGAGATGCCAAGGTCCGCTTTCGGCACACCACTGCGCGGCGCCGGCGATGCTCGCTTCGTCTGTCAGGTCGAGCGGGGGAAGCGCGCCCCCTCCCGCCCGGCTGAACCCCGCCACTTCCGTGCCGGCGCTCTCAAGCCGTGCCACCAGCGCGCTGCCGATGCCGCCCGAGGCGCCGACGACCACCGCGCGCGGCCATCCAGTCACCGCTCCGCCCCGTAGGATGCGCGGAAAGACGCGGCGAAGGCGGCGAACTCCCCCCGCGCAATGGCGGCGCGCATGCGCGCCATCAACTGCTGATAGAAAGCGAGGTTGTGCTCGGTCATCAGCATTGCGCCGAGGATTTCCTTGCTGCGGACGAGATGGTGCAGATAGGCGCGCGAATACCCGCGGCACACGTCGCAGGTGCAACGATCATCAAGCGGCGACTCATCTTCAGCAAACCGGCTGTTGCGCAGGTTGAGCGGCCCGGACCATGTGAAGGCCTGTCCGTTCCGGCCTGAACGGGTCGGCAGGACGCAGTCGAACATGTCGATGCCCCGCTCCACGGCGCCGACGAGATCGTCCGGCTTGCCGACACCCATCAGGTAGCGGGGCCGATCCGCCGGGAGCTGCCCCGGAGCAAAATCCAGAGTGGCGAACATCGCCTCCTGCCCCTCGCCGACGGCAAGGCCGCCCACGGCATAGCCATCGAACCCGATCGCGGTGAGCGCCTCGGCGCTGTGCCGCCTCAGATCCTCGTCCAGGCCGCCTTGCTGGATGCCGAACAGGGCGGCACGCTGCACATGATCGGCGCCTGCGTCGAAGGCGGTTCGGCTTCGCGCGGCCCAGCGCATCGACAGCTCCATGCTCCGGCCCAGCGCATCGCGATCCTGATCCGGGCGCGGGCATTCGTCGAAGGCCATGACGATGTCGGAGCCGAGCAGGCGCTGGATCTCCATCGACCGCTCGGGCGTGAGGATGTGGCGTGACCCGTCGAGGTGGCTGCGGAAGGTGACGCCCTCCTCGGACAGCGAGCGCAGCTCCGCGAGGCTCATGACCTGATAGCCGCCGCTGTCCGTCAGGATCGGCAACTCCCAGCCCATGAAACGGTGCAGCCCGCCGAGTCGCGCCACCCGTTCGGCGCCCGGCCGCAGCATGAGATGATAGGTGTTGCCGAGAATGATCTGTGCTCCCAGCGCGCGGACGGTGCCCGGCTTCATCGCCTTGACGCTGGCCGCGGTGCCGACCGGCATGAATGCCGGCGTGTCGATCACCCCCCGCCGCATGGCGATGCGCCCGGCCCGCGCGGCGCCGTCGGTGGCGAGAAGGTCGAACTGGAAGCGTGTCATCGGGACCGCTCAGAACCCGTACACGAACGAGAAGCGCGACAGCGTGTCCGTGCGCTGTCCGCCCGGCGGCGGGTTGCTGTCATAGTCGACCGTATAGCTCACGCGGACAGAGACGGAGTCCGTCACCTTTGCGTCGAGAGCGGTGACGAGATTGAGGTTGGTGTTGCGCGAGTCGAGCACGACCGTCGCCGAACCCGCCGTTTCCGCCACGGCGTTGGCGTCATGGGAAAGCGTGAGCCGGTCGGTGATGCGCCAGTCGAAATCGACCCCGATCAGCGCGGCGAGCCGCAGGTCGCTGCCTCCCGCGGTGTAGCGAAGGTGGCGCAGCGCCGGCCCGGCCTTGATCGACAGGTCAAGATCGTCGCGGTCGACGAGGTGGTGTCCGATGCCACCGGACAAGGAGGTGCGGGACACGAAACCCTGCACGCGGTCGGTCTCGAACTGGCCGAGCCCGTAGGCGAACAGGCGCGGACTGAACTCGTAGCGTGGCTCGTAGGCGGCGAGGAGCTGCTCGCGCACGGTTCGCTCGCCCGCCCGCTGATAATCGCCGCGCAGCAGCAGCTTGTGCTGCCACGGCCCATCGGTGGCAGTGACGTTCAGCGCGGCGGTGATGCCGCTGCTCCGTCCCGACCCTGTGGCACGAAATCCGCCCAGTTCCCCTCGTCCGGACCATGTGGCCCGGCGGGCGGGCGGCGGGGCAGCGTCCTGCGGCACCGGAGCCTCGGCTGGCAGCTCAGCGGCGGCGATCTGCGCCGCCGGAACCGGGGTCCGGTTCTGCCAGCGCTGCTCCAGCGCGGCAATCGCATCGCCATGTTCGGGGTGGGTCTGCCGGGCAAGGTCGAGCACGGTTTCAACCTTGTCCGCGTCGCCGGTGGCCATGGCCGCCTCAATCATCAGGCGCAGCGGTTCGGGCAGGGTTGCAGCCTGCCCGGCCAGCGGGAGGACGAGTGTCGCCGCCATGGCAAAGGCGTGCATCATGCCGACCGTCGTAGGACCGGACCCGGCTCCGACGCAAGGCGGCTGCGCGTGGAACGCATCAGCTTCGCAGCCTCCAGCCGGTCCTGAACACCAGCCCGACCGCGCCGGCACAGACCGCAAGGAAGCCCAGCGTCATCAGCAGCGAAGTTGCAAACGGCACATCCGCCTGTCCGAAGAAGGTCCAGCGCAGGCCGCTGACGAGATACACGATCGGGTTGAGCATGGCCGCCATGCGCCACGGCTCCGCCAGCATGCCAATGGAGTAGAACGTCCCGCCAAGAAAGGTGAGCGGCGTCAGGATCAGCAAGGGGACCAGCTGCAGCTTTTCGAAGCCTTCAGCCCAGATCCCGAGCAGGAACCCGAGCAGCGAGAAGGCGGTGGCGATCAGGACCACGTAAAGCAGGGCAAGCACCGGATGAGCGATGCTGTAGTCGACGAACAGCCGTGCGGTCAGGAGAATGATCGCCGCGAGCACCAGGCTCTTGGTGGCCGCCGCGCCGACGAAGCCGAGCAGGATTTCCGTTGCTCCTACGGGAGCCGAGAGCAGCTCGTAGATCGAGCCGGTGAAGCGCGGCATGTAGATCCCGAAGCTCGCGTTGGAGGTGCTCTCCGACAGCAGCGTGAGCATCAACAGGCCGGGCACGATGAAGGCGCCGTATGCCACACCGTCGATGGCATCCATGCGCCCGCCGATGGCGGCACCGAACACGATGAAGTAGAGCGACGTGGTGAGCACGGGCGCGACGAGCGACCCGAAGACGGTGCGCCGGAACCGCGCCAGCTCGTTGGTGTAGATTGCCCACGTCGATCGGGTGTTCAGCACGCGCGTGTCCCTTCCGCGTCGACGAACTGCATGAAGATGTCCTCGAGCGAGGATTCCCGCTGCTCGATGGCGGTGAAACGCTCGCCCATTTCCGCGAGGCGCTGCGCCAAGACGGCAACGTGCTCGCGTCCGCGTCCCGCGCCGTCGCCACCCCGGTAGAGCAGCACCCGGCCCCCGTCGACGAGTTCGACAGGCAGATCGGCAAGCGGTTCCGGCACCGCGCCGAGCGGCCGGATGAGGGTGAAGCGCGCCTCCGTGCGCCCGAGCCGCTTCATCATGCTCCGCTTGTCGTCGACCAGCAGCAGCCGGCCGCGGTGCATGATCCCGATCCGGTCGGCCATCTCCTCCGCCTCTTCGAGATAGTGCGTCGTCAGGATGATGGTCACGCCGCGGGCCTTGAGGCCGGCGATCTGACGCCACATGTCGCGGCGCAATTCCACGTCCACGCCCGCCGTCGGCTCGTCGAGGAACAGGATGTCGGGTTCGTGCGCCAGCGCCTTGGCGATCAGGACCCTGCGCTTCATCCCGCCCGACAGGGTGCGGATCTGTGCGTCACGCTTGTCCCACAGGGACAGCGAACGCAGCACCTCCTCCAGCAGATCCGCGGCGGGCGAGCGTCCGAACAGGCCGCGCGAGTAGCGCACCTGCCGCCAGACAGTGTCGAAGATGTCGAACCCGAGTTCCTGCGGCACCAGGCCGATGCGTCCGCGCATCGCGCGCCAGTGCCGCCGCGCGTCTTGTCCGAAGGCCTGGATGCGGCCGGAGGTGGGACGCACGAGGCCGCACACGGCGCCGATCAGCGTCGTCTTGCCCGCGCCGTTCGGGCCAAGCAGCGCGAAGATCTCTCCCGGACGGATCTGCAGGCTGACGTTGTCCAGCGCGAGCGCCCCGCCGGCAAATCGCTTCGTCAGACCGTCGATCTGCAGGATGGGAGGCGCCTCGTCCTCCGCCGGAACCGCGCCGGGCAGCGAGCGCTCACCCGTCAAGGCAGCAACAGCGACGAGTCGCCATACGAGTAGAAGCGGTACTGGTTCTCGATCGCATGCGCGTACGCCTCCAGCATCCGTTCACGTCCCATGAGCGCGCTCACCAGCATGAACAGGGTTGAACGCGGCAGGTGGAAATTGGTCACCAGTCCGTCAATGGCGCGGAAGCGGTAGCCGGGCGTGATGAAGATGTCGGTCGACCCGGTAAACGGGACGACGCTTCCGTTGTCGTCCGCCGCGCTTTCAAGGAGCCGGAGGCTGGTGGTGCCAACGGCGATGATCCGCCCTCCCTGTGCCTTCGCCTCGTTCAATGCCCGCGCCGCCTCCGGCGTGATGCGTCCCCATTCGGAGTGCATGGCATGGTCCCGGGTGTCCGCGGCCTTGACCGGCAGGAACGTTCCCGCTCCGACATGCAGCGTCACCGTCGTGCTGCGGATGCCCGCGCCGGCCAGTTCCCCAAGCACGGCGTCGGTGAAATGCAGCGCCGCCGTGGGTGCCGCCACCGCACCATCCTCTCGCGCAAACACCGTCTGGTAATCGGCACGGTCGCGCGCGTCCGCGCGGCGGCGGCTGGCGATGTAAGGGGGAAGCGGCACCGTGCCCGCGCGCGCCAGCAGATCCTCGGCCGGTTCGGCACCCAGGAACGAGAGGTGAAAGCTGCCATCCGGCAGCCGGTCCTCCACTTCAGCCGCGACGTCGTGGCCGAAATCGATCCGGTCGCCCGGCGCGAGCCGCCGGCCGTTGCGGACGAAGGCATGCCAGCGCCGCGCGCCGAGCCGCTGATGCAGCGTCACACCGATCTTCGCGCCCGCCCCTCCGTCGCGTGCGCGCCTGACGCCTTCAAGCTGTGCCGGAATGACCCGGGTGTCGTTGAACACCAGCAGGTCTCCGGCACGCAGGAGGCGCGGCAATTCGCGGAACACATGGTCGCCGAACGGCCCCTCGCGCGTGGCCACCAGCAGACGCGCTGCGTCGCGCGGCACTGCGGGGCGGAGGGCGATCCGGTCCTCGGGCAGGTCGAAGTCGAACAGGTCGGTCTTCACGCCCCGCCCCTAGCGCAGCGGCGCAAACGGAGAAAGACGCGGCTCAGCGCAGCAGGGCATCCAGCCCTTCGCCCGGCGGCGGGACGGCCGCAGGCTGTGCGGGGGGCCGGGGGCGGTTCTGGCTGGCAATCGAGGCCTGGAGGATGCGGGTCGGATTGGCCGGCGGCTCGCCCCGCGCGATGGCGTCCACCGCCTCCATCCCCGCGATCACCCGGCCGAAATTGGTGTAGCGGCGATCAAGGCTGAAGCGCGGGTAGAAGACGATGAAGAACTGGCTGTTGGCGCTGTTCTCCGCCTCGGCGCGGGCCATGCTGACGGTGCCGCGCACATGCGGCATCGGATTGAACTCGGCCGCAAGATCCGGGAGCGGCGAGCCGCCCTGCCCCGTGCCGGTGGGATCGCCGGTCTGCGCCATGAAGTTGTCGATCACGCGGTGAAACACGACCCCATCGTAGAAGCCCTGCTGCGCCAGCGTCTTGATCCGCTCGACATGGGCGGGCGCCCATTGCGGCATCAGGCGAATGGCCACGCGTTCGCCGCTGGACAGATCGAGATAGAGGATGTTGTCGCGATCCTCGGCAAGGTTGAAGTTGACCCGCGCGGTGAAATCCTGCGCCCCGGTGGCCGCGCTGGTCGGCGCGGGCTGTTGGGCCAACGCGGCGCCCGCGGGAAGTGCTGCCAGGGCCGCGGCAAGGGCAATGCGCATCAGCATGGTCATGGGGTTCCGTCGCTTGAACTGTCTCGAGCGCCCGCCGTTAGCGCGCGCCCTCTGTCCTGGCCATGAATATCTAGTACTCGCCGCGCAGGCCGACCGATTGCACGCGCGCGATCAGATCGGCGGCCACCTGCGGGCTGACGAACGGCGCGATGTCGCCGCCGAACAGGGCGATCTCCTTGACGAGCTTGGAGGCGATCGGCTGGAGCGAGACATCCGCCATCAGGAACACCGTTTCGATGGAATGGTCGATCTGCTGGTTCATGCCGGCCATCTGGTACTCGTACTCGAAGTCGGCCACCGCTCGCAGGCCGCGGATGAGGATGCCGGCGTTCATGCGCCGGGCGAACTTCACCAGCAGGGCGTCGAATCCCTGCACCTCGACATTGCCAAGGCCGAGCGCCCCGACCTCGCGCCGGACCATGTCCTGCCGCTCCGCCGCGGAGAAGAGCGGCTGCTTGGACGGATTGGTGGTCACCCCGACGATCAGCCGGTCGACAAGCTTGCTTGCGCGGCGGATGATGTCGGCATGGCCAAGCGTCACAGGATCGAAGGTGCCGGGATAGATGCCCGTGCGCGGCCCCGTCACCGGTCGCGCTCCACGACGAAGCGCGCCAGCGCGCGCAGCACGTCGGCGCGGGCGTCGAACCCCGACAGGCAGGCAACGGCCTGCTCGGCCAGCGTGCGGGCCTGATTGCGCGCGCCCTCGACGCCGAGAATGGTCACGAACGTCTGCTTCCCCTGCTCGCCATCCTTGCGCAGCGCCTTGCCCGCAAGTTCCTCGTCTCCTTCGACGTCGAGCAGATCATCGGCAATCTGGAAGGCCAGCCCGAGGTCGCGCGCATAGGCTCTGAGCGGTGCCCGCCCGTCGACCGGGAGCCGCCCGAGGATCATGCCCATCTCGACCGCGGCCGACAGCAGCGCGCCGGTCTTGAGCTGCTGAAGCCGCGTCACGGTGGGCAGGTCGTAGGCCCCGGCGCTGGCGAGCATGTCCATCATCTGCCCGCCGGCCATGCCGTTGTGGCCGCTCGCCCGCGCGAGGCATTCCACCAGTTCGGCGCGCACGAACGGGTCGCCCGACATCTGCGGCGTCGCCAGCAGCTCGAAGGCCAGCGCATGCAGGCAATCTCCGGCAAGAACGGCGGTGGCTTCGTCGAACTGCACGTGAACGGTGGGCCGTCCATGCCGCGTGGCGTCATCGTCCATGCAAGGCAGATCGTCATGGATGAGCGAATAGATGTGGATCGCTTCCACCGCGCACGCGGCCCGGATGGCGATGTCGCGGTCGACGGAAAACTGCCGCGCCGCCTCGGTCAGCAGCAGCGGCCGGATCCGCTTGCCTCCACCGATGGCCGCATACCGCATCGCCTCGACGAGACGCGCGCGACGATCGTCGGGCACAGGCAGGAGGCGACCGAAGGCCGCATCGATCTCCTGCCGGACAGATGCCATGGCGGAACCGAGAGTGTCCGCCCCCCCTCCCGATGCCGCCATGCTCAGGCGTTCTCGTCGAAGGGACGCGCCCCGGCCGCCTCGCCATCCGCATCGACGACGATCTGCCGGATGCGCATTTGCGCGCTGTCCAGCCGCGCTTGGCAGAGGCGGCGCAGCTCTTCGCCGCGTTCGTACAGGCTGATCGACTCCTCCAGCGGCTCTTCGCCGCTCTCCAGCCGGCGGACGACCTGCTCGAGTTCCGCAAGCGCCTGCTCGAACGTCATGGCGGCACGCGCATGGGGATCGGGTTCCATCCGAAGATCAATGGCGGGCGTCGCGGCGGTGGTCAAGGAGCGGCTGCCGATCGTCCGACGCGGACGCCAATCATGGGTGTGCACAGGCCGCTGGCGCTTGCGGCCCCGTCTGGAGTAAGGCGCCGGCCATGAACAGCACACCCCCACCCTCGACAGCCGAACTCGCCGAGCAGCACGGGCTGGATCCGGCCGAATACGACCGTGTCCTCAAGGCCCTTGGCCGCGAACCGAACCTCGTCGAGCTGGGGGTGTTCTCCGTGATGTGGAGCGAGCACTGCTCCTACAAGTCGTCGCGCATACACCTCGGCAAGCTTCCGACCGAGGCACCGTGGGTCATCTGCGGACCGGGCGAGAACGCGGGCGTGATCGACATCGGCGACGGACAGGCCGCCATCTTCAAGATGGAGAGCCACAATCACCCGTCCTACATCGAACCCTATCAGGGCGCGGCGACCGGCGTCGGGGGCATCCTGCGCGACGTGTTCACGATGGGCGCCCGGCCGGTCGCGAACGCCAACGCCCTGCGTTTCGGGCGCCCCGACCACCCGCGAATGCAGCATCTTGTCCGGGGCGTCGTCGCCGGGATCGGCGGCTACGGCAATTGTGTCGGGGTGCCGACGGTCGCCGGCGAGACCAATTTCCATCCCGCCTATGACGGCAACATCCTCGTCAACGCCATGACCGTTGGCATCGCCGAGACCAGCCGCATCTTCTACTCCGCGGCGAGCGGCATCGGCAATCCAATCGTCTATGTCGGTTCCAAGACCGGGCGTGACGGCATTCACGGCGCGACCATGGCCTCGGCCGACTTCGGCGAGGATGCGGACGCCAAGCGGCCCACCGTGCAGGTCGGCGATCCCTTCACGGAAAAGCTGCTGATCGAGGCGTGTCTCGAACTGATGGCCACGGATGCCATCATCGCCATTCAGGACATGGGCGCGGCCGGCCTCACCTCATCTTCGGTGGAGATGGGTGCCAAGGGCGGTGCGGGCATCCATCTCGACATGAACAAGGTGCCCTGCCGCGAGGAGGGGATGACGCCGTACGAGATCATGCTGAGCGAGAGCCAGGAGCGGATGCTCATGGTGCTCAAGCCCGGCCGCGAGGCGGAAGCCGAGGCGATCTTCCGCAAGTGGGATCTGGACTTCGCCGTCATCGGCTCCGTCACCGACACCGGGCGGCTCGTGCTCGAATGGAACGGCGACGTCGTGTGCGACATACCGCTCGGGCCGCTGGCGGACGAGGCGCCGCGCTATGACCGCCCCTATCTGGACCGCAACGCCTACCGCGCGTGGGCGCAGGTGAAGTCGGAACAGGACTGGCCGGAGAGCGACGACATCGGCGGCGACCTTGAACGCTTGCTTGCATGCCCCGACCTCGCCTCGCGGCGCTGGATCACGCAGCAATACGACAGCCAGGTTGGCGCAGATACGCTGCAGACCGGGGGCGATGCGGGCGTTGTCCGGGTGCACGGGACCGGAAAGGCGCTGGCGATCACGACCGACTGCACCCCGCGCTACGTCTACGCCGACCCTTACGAAGGCGGGAAACAGGCGGTCGCGGAAGCCTATCGCAACCTGTGTGCGGTCGGGGCAAGGCCGCTGGCCATCACCAACTGCCTGAACTTCGGCAATCCGCAGCGTCCCGAGATCATGAGCCAGTTTGTCCATGCCATTGAAGGCATGGCGGAGGCGTGCGCCGCGCTCGACTTTCCCGTGGTGAGCGGCAATGTGTCGCTCTACAATGAAAGTCGCGCGACCGGAGGTGGAAGCGCGATCCTGCCGACGCCGGCGATCGGCGGTGTGGGGTTGCTCGACGATTACACCCGGATCCACACCATCGCGCTCGAGGGCGAGTGCGAGATCCTGCTGCTCGGCACACCCCAGCGGGCGCTGGGCCAGAGCCTGTGGCTGCGCGAAATCCACGGCATCGAGGCGGGTCTGCCTCCCAGGGTCTATCTGGAAGAAGAACGCGCGCATGGCGAATTCGTGCGTACGCTCGCCGGGACCAGCAGCGTCGCGGCCGTGCATGACGTCAGCGACGGCGGCATGCTCGTGGCGCTCGCGGAGATGGCGCTCGCCGGCGATGTGGGACTGGAACTGCTCGGCCGGCCGGATGCGGACGCCTGTTTTGGGGAGAGCCAGGGTCTCTACCTCATCGCCGTCCGCAAGGCCGCGGCGGTCCTGCGCGAGCGGGCCATGGCCAAAGGGATCACCTGCGAAGTCGTGGCCCGGAGTGGCGGAGACAGCATCCGCGGTGCGGACTGGTCCCGCTCCGTGGCGCAGCTGCGCGCCGCACACGAACGCTTCTTCGACGACTGGATGCAGACGGCGCGCCCGGCCGGCTCCTGAGCCTGTCCCCGGCTGCGCGCGCGGGGATCGGCAGGAGCGCGATCACGCGGCCTGAGGTCGCTCCGGCGCCATCAGGTGGAACGGGTCGATGCCTTCCGCGCGCCAAACGCGGTGACACTCGCGATACCAGCGCGGCTCGGGAATGTTGAGCTGGCGGCGCACCTCCTCGAGGTTCAGCGCCAGCAGATCGCGGATGGGCAGGAAAATCAGCGGCGGACACGCCCGGCCCGTGCGCTGCGCCTCAAGGGCGGCCTTGAAGATCGGGGCGCGCGTGCGGGTCAGACGCCTGATGTGCGCCGCGCCGGCCCAGCCGATGAGGAGATGGCCATGCGAGGGCTGCTGACCATGGGTGAACAGCAGCACGCACTGCTCGCCCAGTGCATCGCGGCTGTAGCCGGTGAGCACATGCATCAGGTCATGCACATCGCGGCTGCGGTCCGCGACCCACTGAACGAGGTCGTCGTAGCGCGGCCGGCCAAGCTTGTCGGCCTCGGCCACCAGTCCCGCGGCCGACAGTCCCTGGCTCTCCATGAAATCGCAATAGGCATGCGCCACGCTGCCGCGCGGCAGGCGGCGAAGGGCGGCGTGGTCGTCGAGGATGGGCGGCAGATACGGCTCGGACCGGCGCAACGCCTCTCCATGCGGAGATAGGGCAAGCCGGCGCACGCGGGGAAGAAAGCTCTTCGACGGCAGAGCCTCGAAGATCTTGAAGACGTGGCTGGTCTCTTCCTTGTCCTTCAGGAGCTCGCGGAAGTGGTGGACCGCCCGCGGCAGGCTGTAGCGCGGAACCGCGCGCGCCGGGTCGCGGAGCGGGACGCCGTCGCTGCTGCATTCGATCGCAAGGGGAGCGGAAGGGACGGGAGCGTTCATCTCGACCTCACTACTGACAAAGGTGTAAATAGCAAGATGCGGGTCTCCCCGCAAGTCCTGTCGATCGGCAGCCGGGATGAACTCAAGCGAACAGGCGGACGATGGAGGCTAGGTCGCCGCGATTGACGAGCAGGGACGCCTGCTCCTGCGCCACCGGCTTGCCATGATAGGCGCCGCCGATGTCCGCCCGCGCCAGCATGGCGACATCGTTCGCCCCGTCCCCGAGAGCGAGCACCGGCCCCTGACCGGCAAGCCTGCCCCGTTCCTCGTCGAGGATCGCTGCCTTTCCCTGCGCGTCGAGGATCGGGTCGAGCACCCTGCCCGTCAGCCGTCCTTCGGCCATTTCGAGGCGATTGGCCTCCACCCGGTCGAAGCCGAGTGCGTCCGCGATCACCGCAGCGAAATGCGTGAACCCGCCCGTCACCAGCACGGTCCGGCACCCTTCGCTCCTCAGCCAGCGAAGCAGGTCTCGGGCGCCCGCATGGGGAACGATGCGGTCGCGCAGGCAGGCGGCAATCTCCTCCTCCGTCACGCCCCGTAGCAACGCCACCCGCCCGCGCAGGGAGGCCGCAAAATCGAGCTCGCCGCGCATGGCCCGCTCAGTCACCCGTGCAACCGCGTCGCGCACACCGGCGTAGTCGGCCAGCTCGTCGATGCACTCCTGAGCGATGATGGTCGAATCCATGTCGGACACGAAGAGCGCCGGCGCCTGCGGCGTGTCCTTGGTGACCAGCACATCGCACGGTCCGAGCACGTCCGCGAGGATCCGGGCCGCGGCTCTCGTGTCGCCGTCCGCCAGTCGCCAGTCTCTCCTGTCCGGCGCCTGCGGACGCTCCTCCGCCGCCACGTGCGCGAACCCGCCCCGGCAGAGCGCCGCCTCGACCTCGGCAGCCCTTGCGCGCAGCAGGTCGGGTTCTGCTAGAACTCGGGCAGTGAGCAACGCCATGTCCCCTCACAGAGCCGATGACCGGCCACAGCTATTCCTCATCGCAGGGCCCACTGCCAGCGGCAAGAGCAGGCGGGCGGTCGCTCTCGCGCACGCGATGGAACGCCGCGGCGACCGGGCGGTGATCATCAACGCCGACAGCGCGCAGATGTATGCCGACCTCTCGATCCTGACCGCCCGCCCGACAGCGGCGGAGATGGGCGGGGTGCCGCATCGTCTTTACGGCGTCTGGGACGGAGCACGGCCCGGTTCGGCCGGGCGATACGCGGCGCTCGCCGTCGAGGCCATCGACGACGCCCACGCCGCCGGCGCGGTGCCGATCCTGGTGGGCGGCACCGGTCTTTACCTGCGTGCGGTGCTGGAGGGTCTGGCACCTGTTCCGGATGTCGATCCCGTCATCCGCGCCGAGGTCCGCCGCCTTCCGCAGGACGAGGCGTGGGCGGCTCTCTTGCGGGAAGATCCGCCCATCGCCGCGAGCCTCAACCCGAACGACGCGAGCCGGACACAGCGGGCGCTGGAAGTGAAGCGGTCCACGGGACGCTCGCTGCGCCATTGGCGCGCGGTGCGGACCGGCGGCCTTGGTCATCGGGTCGCAACGACCGCCGAAGTGCTGTTGCCCAATCGCGACAGCCTGTACGCGTGCTGCGACAGCCGTGTCACCCGCATGTTCGAGTCCGGGGCAGTCGCAGAGGTCGAGCGCCTTCTTGCCCGCCGCCTTCCGCCCGAGCTCCCGGTCATGCGCGCGATCGGGGTGCCACAGATCGCCGCCCTGCTACGCGGCGAGCGCACGCTGGAGAGCGCGCTCGAGCAAACCCGTCTTGCCACCCGCCAGTATGCCAAGCGGCAGTACACCTGGTTCAGGCACAGCGCGCCGGCGCATTGGCAGCGGTTCGGGCCGGCGTGCTGATTGCCTGGCCCCCTTCCCCATGCGATAGGATTTGCCGCCACCCAAAGGAGACAGCCCATGTCCGCACCCACGCTTCCGATCGGCATCGCCGCCGCCGTGCTGCTCGCGACCGGCGCTGCCGCGTTCACCAGCCAGGGCCGCCCCGCCGACCTGCCCGGCCAGCTTGACACCACCCGCGTCGCGGCCGGCACCTACGCGGTCGACGGGGCGCACACGCTGGTCCAGTGGAGCGTCGATCACTTCGGCTTCAACCCCTATTTCGGCCTGTTCGGCGATGTCGAAGGAACGCTGACGATCGATCCCGCCAACCTTGCCGGCGCCACCGTCGATGTGACGATCCCCGTCACCTCCCTGTCGGTGGTCAGCGGCGGCCTGCGCGAGCACCTGTTCCGGCCGGGAGCCGACGGAGCCCGCCCCGACTTCTTCGGACCGGAGCCTGCGCCGGCGCGCTTCCGCTCCACCTCCGTGCAGCCGACGGGAGCGCGCGATGCACGGATCCACGGGGAACTCACCCTGAACGGCGTCACGCGACCCCTCGCCATCGACGCCCAGTTCACCGGCGCCGGGGACAACCCGATGAACCGACGCGCCACCGTCGGCTTCACCGGCACCGCCGTGATCAAGCGGTCCGACTTCGGCTTGACCTATGCGCTGCCGCTCGTCGGGGATGAGGTGGAGCTGGCCATCACGGCCGCGTTCGAGCGGCGGTGAGCATGGCGTCTGCCGCCAGACCGGCGGAGGAGGCGCTGGAGCCTGACTGGCGCATCGTCGATCCGCACCACCATCTGTGGGATCTGCGCCCGCTTCTCCCGATTTTCCCCGAACCGCGCCACCCGTTCGTCGCCACGGTGGCCCGCACCCCGCGCTACGGGTTTGATGAACTGATGGGCGACCTCGCCGCGGGTCACCGGGTGACGGCCACCGTGTTCATTGAATGCGGCGCCTTCTACAATCCGGCGTATGGCCCGCGGCAAAGCTTCGGCGAACTCGAATACGTGACGGGCGTGGCGGCGCAGGGCGCCGCGGCCGGCGCTCACGGCGAAGTGCGGCCGTGTGCCGCCATCGTGGGCCATCTCGACCTGCGGATGGACAAGGGGGAGCTTGATGCGGCGCTGGCCGACGCGGCGGTGCGGTTCCCGCGCCTGCGCGGACTGCGCCACCAGGGCGCCTGGCATGCCGATCCCGATGTTCTGGGGCCGCCCTTTCACGCCCCGCCCGGCCTGTATGCTTCCGACGCGTTCCGGCGCGGCGCGGCGCTGCTGAGCGCGCACGCGCTCACCTTCGATGCCTGGGTGCTCGAGCCGCAGCTGGAGGATGTGCTGGATCTCGCGCGGGCGCTGCCCGACCTGCCGATCTGCCTCGATCATTGCGGCACGCCGCTCAACATCGCCGCCGAAGCAGGGAGGCTGGCGGAACGCTTCGGCGTCTGGCGCGACAAGATCACCGCCCTCGCCGCATGCGAGAACGTGGTCGTGAAGCTCGGCGGGCTGGGCATGCCCTTCTGCGGGATGCCGGCGACAGGCGATGATCCGCGGCCCTCTTCGGCGCAGCTCGCCGATCTGTGGCGGCCTTACATCGAGACCTGCATCGAGGCATTCGGCCCCCGCCGGGCCATGTTCGAGTCGAACTATCCCGTCGACCGCTGGGCGGGCGACTACGTGACCATCTGGAACGCCTTCAAGCGGATTGCCGCCGGTGCGTCCGCGGAAGAACGCGACGCGCTGTTCGCCGGCACGGCGGAGCGCTTCTACCGCCTCGCTGATCCGGACGCAGGGTAAGCGCATCACCCCGCCCCGCCGCGACGGCACGATCGCCGCTCCATTCCACCGCTGCCGCAGGAGTACCGAATGACCTTGCCCGCCCCCTTCAACCGCCTGCGCCTGCCCGTCATCGCCTCGCCGATGTTCATCGTGTCCGGCCCCGAGCTCGTTATCGCCCAGTGCAAGGCGGGGATCGTCGGCACCTTCCCCGCGCTGAACGCGCGGCCGGCATCCCTGCTGGACGAATGGCTGCACCGGATCACCGAGGAACTGGCCGAGCACAACCGGCAGCACCCGGACCGGCCGGCGGCCCCGTTCGGGGTCAACCAGATCGTGCACAAGTCGAACACGCGGCTCGAAGAGGACATGCGCGTGTGCGAAAAGTGGCAGGTGCCGCTGGTCATCACGTCGCTCGGCGCGCGGGAGGAGGTGTTCGCGGCGGTGCGCAACTGGGGCGGCATCACTTTGCACGACGTCATCAACAACCGCTTCGCCCACAAGGCGATCGACAAGGGGGCAACGGGGCTGGTGCCGGTTGCCGCCGGCGCGGGCGGACACGCCGGCACGCTTTCGCCCTTTGCGCTGATGCAGGAAATCCGCGAATGGTTCGACGGCCTCGTGGCTCTGTCCGGGGCCATCGCGCATGGCCGCTCGGTCCTCGCGGCACAGGCTCTGGACGCGGACTTCGCCTATATCGGCAGCGCCTTCATCGCCACCGAGGAGGCCAATGCCGACGCGGCGTACAAGCAGGGCATCGTCGAGGGAAGCGCGGAGGGGATCGTCTACACCAATCTGTTCACCGGGGTGCACGGCAATTACCTGCGCAGCTCGATCGAGCGCAGCGGCCTCGACCCGGACAATCTGCCGCAGAGCGACCCCAGCAAGATGAACTTCGGCAGCGGCGGAAACACCAAGGCCAAGGCGTGGAAGGACATCTGGGGTTCGGGACAGGGCGTCGGAGCGGTCAAGAACGTCGTCTCCGTGGCCGACCTCGTGTCCCGCCTCGAAGGCGAATATCACGACGCGCGCCGCAAGCTGCTCGGGACAAGCGACGGCGGTTGCAGGTGAACATTCAGGACGCCGCGCTGCAGACTCCCGCCGCGTGCGGGGTCAGCCGCTCCCTCACCGGAAGGCGATGGGAGTGGCGCGGCGGCACGCTCGACCTCACGGCAACAGGCGCGAACATTCCCGGCGAAAGCCTGCTGCGTCACCTGCTGATGACACGCGGCGTGCCGGAGCACGATGTCGAACGCCACCGCGCGCCGACCCTGCGCGCCTTCCTGCCGGATCCGTCGATCTTTCGCGACATGGACACGGCGGCCGACCGGATCGCACAGGCCATCGCTGCCGGCGAACCTGTCACAGTGTTCGGGGACTACGACGTCGACGGCGCCACCAGCGCGGCTTTGCTGCTTCGCCTGTTCGCCATGCTCGGGCAGGAGGCCGACGCCTACATCCCCGACCGCATCGCGGAGGGATACGGCCCTTCGGTCGCGGCCATGAAAAGGATCGCCGGCCGGGGCACCCGGCTCGTCGTCACCGTCGATTGCGGCGCCATGGCGCACGACGCGTTGCAGGCCGCAGCCGAAGCCGGCCTCGACGTGATCGTCGTCGACCATCACCAATGCTCCGACGCGCTGCCGCCGGCCCTGGCGGTGGTGAACCCCAATCGCCGCGATGAGGGCGACGAGGCGGCGTCGCACGGCCACCTTGCCGCTGTCGGCGTGGCGTTTCTGCTGGCCATTGCGGTCGTGCGCAGCCTGCGCGCCCGCAACTTCTTTTCGCACCGGGCTGAGCCGGACCTTCTGTCCCTCCTCGATCTGGTCGCGCTCGGCACCGTGGCGGATGTCGCGCCGCTCCACGGGCTCAACCGGGCCTTTGTCGCACAGGGGCTGAAGGTTCTGGCGAGAGGCGCGAATGTGGGACTCGCCGCGCTGGTGAACGCCTCGCGGCTGCACCGCGCTCCGCGCTGCAGCGATCTCGGCTTCGCGCTCGGTCCACGGATCAACGCCGGAGGGCGCGTCGGCCGCGCTTCGCTCGGCGTCGATCTTCTCACCGCATCCGACGAGGCGCAGGCCAGCGCCCTTGCCGCAGAGCTGTCGCGGCTGAACGAGGAGCGGCGCGCCATCGAGCATCAGGTGCGCGAGGAGGCGGAGCAGCAGCTCGCCGCCCAGCAGGACCGGCACGTTGTCATCGCCCACGGTTCTGGCTGGCATCCCGGCGTCATCGGGATCGTCGCCGGGCGGATCAAAGAACGCACGGAGCGTCCGGCGATCGTGCTGGCCGTCGACCCGGACACCGGCGTCAGCAAAGGATCGGGCCGTTCCATCGCCGGGGTCGACCTCGGCGCGGCCATCATCGCCGCGAAGGACGCCGGACTGCTGCTCGCGGGGGGCGGACACGCCATGGCTGCGGGCATGACAGTGGCGGCAGAGGGCATCCCCGCGTTCGCCGACTTCCTGGAGGCGCAGCTCGCCGCGCGTGTCGCGCGGTCGCGTGCATCGCGGGCGCTGCTGCTTGATCTTGCCGTGCTGCCGCGCGGGCTGAACGCGGATCTGGCCGAACGGATCGACGCGGCTGGGCCTTTCGGGGTCGGTTGGCCGGCACCGCGCGTGGCACTCGGCCCGGTGCGGATCCTGAACGCTTCCATCGTCGGCCGCGATCACGTCCGTTTCCTCGCTGCGGGAGAGGACGGCGCGCGGGTCAAGGCAGTCGCCTTTCGCGCCGCGGAAACGCAATGGGGGCAGTCGCTGCTGCACGCCTCGGCGGAGCGCCGGTACTGGCTGGCAGGCAGGGTGTCGCTCGACGAGTGGGGCGCAAGACGGTCGGCCGAACTGCATGTGGAGGATGCCGCGCACGCATGAGCCGGTGTCCGGCTCCGGTACGGCGCGATCGACACCGCGAGGACCGGACCGCCACAACGCCAGCAAAGCTTGGCCTTGACGGGCGGCCATGCGCCATCTAAGCGCCCCTGCACATCAACGGCGTTCCGTTGTCACGACGGTTCGGCCCCTTCGTCTAGCGGTTAGGACGCGGCCCTTTCACGGCTGAAACACGGGTTCGATTCCCGTAGGGGTCACCATCACCGGCGGCGGCGACCGGATGGTCATCCGCGCGGCTCCGGCGCTTGGGGCATCGGCGGCGTCGTCGGGATGTGCAGACGCCATGCGTGACAGCTTGAAGGCATCGTGGGTCGGCCTCGCTTTCGCGGCGGTGGCCACGCTGGCCCTCGTCCTCAACGGCCTTTCTCCCGCGATCGCTGCCGTGATCCTGCTCGTGTGGGCCGGATCCATCTGGATCAGCGTGGCGCGTCCCCCGCGTGCGGTCGAGGCGGTGAAGGCTGATCCTTTCACGCGCGGAAATCTGGGCGCCATTCTCGAGCTGTCGTCCTCCCCCATCATCCTGACCGATGGCGGGGTGGTGGTCATTGCCAACAGCGCCGCGCGCGACGTGGTCGGCGCCCACATCATTGGACAGGATGCGCGGGTGGCGTTCCGCAATCCGGCCGCCATCGAACTCCTGAAGGACCGCAGCGGCGGTTCGGTGCAGATCCGCAACTTCCGGCGGCTGCGTGATTTCTGGCTGCTGCGGCGACAGATCATCGATGACCGTCTGGCGATCATCGAGCTGACGGACAGGACGGCCGAGGTGACGGCCATGCAGGCCCAGACGGATTTCGTCGCCAATGCCAGTCACGAACTGCGCACCCCGCTCGCGTCGATCCTCGGGTATGTGGAAACGTTGCGCGACAGTGGCGGCGACCTTCCGCCAGAGACGGTGGAGAAGTTTCTGTCGATCATCGAGCGCGAGGCCAAGCGGCTCCAGGAACTCGTCAGCGACCTCATCTCCCTGTCCCGCATCGAGGCGGAGAAGCACGATCTCCCGGAGACGTCGGTGGCGCTGGCGGCCGTTGTCCGCCGCGCGGCGCTTGAGGCGGCCGGTGACGAGCATCGCCACCGGCTCGACTTCGCGCTGGACGAAAGCGTGACCGCCTACGCCGACGAACAGCAGCTGGAACAGGTCGTTCGCAACCTCGTGGCCAACGCCTTCGCCTACGGCAGCGACACCGAACCGGTGCGCGTCACCCTGACGCGCATCGGCGACTCCCACGCGCGGCTTCAGGTCGTCGACCGGGGCGTCGGGATCGCCAAGGAACACCTGCCCCACCTCACCCGGCGCTTCTACCGCACCGATCCCGGCCGCAGCCGCCGCTCTGGCGGCACCGGGCTGGGGCTGGCCATCGTCAAGCACATCGTGGAGCGCCACCGCGGCCGGCTCGACATCAGCAGCACGGTCGGATCCGGAACCCGCGTCGTGGTGCGCCTGCCGCTCAGCCCCCGGCCCGCGGGGGCAACCTCCGTGAACACGCAGGCAGCCGAAATCACTCCGGCAGGAGCCTGACCCGCCGGTTTCCCGCGATTGTCGCGCGACTGTAACAATGCTCGGCTTAGGCTGCGGCGATCCCGAACATCCTGGACGTTTGACATGACCGCATCATCCCGTGTCGCGATGCTTCTCCTTCCCGTGCTCGCGCTGGCCGCCTGCAACAGCGGCGGCGGAACGCGAGACACGATCCGCGTCGTCGGATCGTCCACGGTCCTGCCATTCGCCAAGGCGGTGGCGCAGGAGTTCGCCCGCAGCAATCCGGGCTTCAAATCGCCGATCATCGAGTCCACCGGCACCGGCGCCGGTTTTGCGCTGTTCTGCCGTGGCCTGGGGCCGGACACGCCGGACATCACCAACGCGTCGCGGCGGATCAAGCCGTCCGAGTTCCAGACCTGTCAGAACAACGGGGTCACCGACGTGGTGGAGGTCAAGGTCGGCTACGACGGTCTGGTGCTCGCCTCGGCGGTGAACGGCATCACCATGAACCTCACGCCCGAACTCGTCTATCGCGCACTGGCGGCGCGTCCGTATGGTCAGCCGCAAACGGCGACCACCTGGGCTGATGTCGATCCCTCGCTGCCGGCCCAGCGCATCCTCGTCTACGGTCCGCCGTCGACCTCCGGCACCCGCGACTCCTTCAACGAGCTGGTGATGGAGGCCGGATGCAACGCCAATCCGGCTATGGAGGCGCTTGCGGACAGCAACGCCGAAGAGCACGACCGCATCTGCACGGAAATCCGCACCGACGGCGCCTTCGTCGAGCAGGGGGAGCAGGACAACCTCATCCTCCAGAAGATCGAGTCCAATCCGCAGACGGTCGGCATCTTCGGCTTCTCCTATCTCGAGGAGAACCTCGACCGTGTGAAGGCGCTGCCGATGAACGGTGTCACGGCCAATGTCGAAAACATCGCCTCGGGCGATTACCTCGGCGCGCGGCCGATGTTCATCTACATCAAGCGCGCGCACGCGGATGCCATTCCGGGCCTGCGGGAATTCGTCGCCGCCTGGGTGGCGAACTGGGGACGCGACGGCCTGCTGGCGCAGCGCGGCCTGGTGGCGCTGCCTGCTGCCGAAGCCGCGGAACAGAGCGCCCGCGCGACGCAGATGCGGACCCTGACAGCGGCGGATCTCGGCTAGGCCGACGCGGCGCGGAACGACGCACCTCACCATGTCGCTCACCCTCATGCTGCTCCTGGCGCTGGGGCTCGGCTTGGCCTCGTGGCTGGCGGCCCGCGCGCGCGCCTGGAGCCTGCAGTCCGGCGGACAGCGCCTGGCCGCGCGGCCGAACTATCATGCCTGGTATGTCGCCGCCTGGGTGACGATCCCCGTCGTCCTGTTCATCGTCGCCTGGGAGATTGCCTCCCCTCACCTCGAATTGCGGGCCGTTCTTGCGGACCCTGCGGCAGGCGGGCTGCCCGCCTTCGGGCTGCAGCGCGAAAGCCTGCTTCAGGAAGCACGGGCGGTGGCGGCCGGACAGGCGCCGGCCGTCTTCAACCCCGCCGCGCAGCCGCTCGTGGAGCCGTTCCGCTCCGCCATCCGGCGCTACGACACCATCGGCCTGCTCTCCGTGCTGCTGATCGCGTTTGCCGCCGGAGCGCACGCGTTTCTGCGGCTGAAGCCTACTTTCGCCGCCCGGACGCGGGTGGAGCGGCTGGTGATGGCCGTCCTGCTGCTGGCCTCGCTTGTCGCCATCCTGACGACCTTCGGCATCATCGCCAGCCTGCTGTTCGAGACGCTGCGCTTCTTTGGCGCGGTATCGCCGCTCGACTTCCTGTTCGGGTTCCAGTGGGGCCCGGATCCCATGGTCCCGCCGGACGCCATCGATCCGAGCCGGTACGGCGCAATTCCGCTGTTCTGGGGCACGCTCTACATCGGGGCGATCATCGCCATGATCGTCGCGATCCCGCTTGGCCTGATGAGCGCCATCTACCTGACACAGTATGCCGCACCGCGGCTGCGGGCGTGGATCAAACCGGCGCTCGAGATCCTCGCCGGGGTGCCGACGGTGGTGTATGGCTATTTCGCCGCGCTGACCGTCGCGCCGGCCATCCGCGACCTCGCCGTATCCGCCGGCATCGCCAACGCCTCGAGCGAGAGTGCGCTTGCCGCCGGTGTTGTCATGGGGGTGATGATCATCCCCTTTGTGTCCTCCATGGCTGACGATTCCATCGCCGCCGTGCCGACGGCGATGCGGGACGGCAGCCTTGCCATGGGCGCGACCAAGTCCGAGACGATCCGGCGCGTGCTGATCCCGGCGGCGCTGCCGGGAATCGTGGCCGGCATCATGCTCGCGATCAGCCGCGCCATCGGCGAAACCATGATCGTCGTGATGGCAGCCGGTGCGGCGGCGAACCTGACCGCCAATCCGCTGGAGGCGATGACCACCGTCACCTTCCAGATCGTCGCCCTGCTCACCGGCGAGGGAAGCTTCGAGCATCCCGCCACGCTTGCGGCCTTTGCCCTGGGCTTCGTGCTTTTCGTGGTCACGCTAGGGCTCAACTTCATTGCCTTGCGCGTCGTGAAGAGGTTCCGTGAAGCCTATGAATGATGCAGGCGCCCTGACAGCGGAGCCGCTGGCTGCCGACATGCACGACCTGCGCGGCGAGGCGTATCAGCGTCGCCTGGCGCGGCGATACGCGGCCGAGCGCCGTTTCAAGGCGCTCGGCCTTGGCGCGGTGATCGTCTCGGTGGCGATGCTCCTCATCCTTCTCGTCACCATCCTGAGCACCGGACTGCGCGGGTTTCAGCGGGTCGAGCTGGCGGTGCCGATCAACTTTGCCGCCGACGACATCGCCGGCGATGCGCAGACGCTCGCCGGTGCCAGCGGCCTTGCCTCGCTCGAGGCGCAGGGACTGCCCGAACTTGTGTCCCGCTCGGTCGAGGAGGCGCACGGTCCTCTCCAGCCCTCGCCTGTTCCGGCCGATGCGTGGCGCGAAGTGGCCCGGCACATCGCCGCCGATCCGGGCCTGCTCCAGCGGCAGCAGACCTTGTGGCTTCCGGCCAGTGCACCTCTCGTCGCGGCACTCGAAGGGCGCGGCGATCCCGAGCTTCAGCGGCAGGCGCAGGCGCTTCAGGCGCAAGGCGTTCTGGCGCGGCGCTTCGATGGCGGGTTCTTCGCCCGGTCGGACGCCACCCAGCCGCAGGACGTCGGCATCTGGGGTGCGCTCAAGGGGTCGTTGCTAACCATGATCGTCACCCTGAGCCTCGCCTTCCCCATCGGCGTGCTCGCGGCCCTGTATCTGGAGGAGTACGCCCCCCGGAACCGCTGGACGGACGCGATCGAGATCTCCATCAACAACCTCGCGGCCGTCCCGTCGATCATCTTCGGTCTGCTGGGTCTGGCGGTGTTCCTGACGATCTTTCCGAACTACCGCTCCGCGCCGCTCATCGCCGGTCTGACGCTGGCGCTGATGACGATGCCGGTCATCGTGATCACCGGGCGCAACGCGATCAAGGCGGTGCCTCCGTCCATCCGCGACGGCGCTCTCGCCCTCGGCGCCAGCCCGGTGCAGGTGGTGTTCCACCATGTCCTGCCGCTCGCCCTGCCCGGCATCCTGACCGGGACGATCATCGGCATGGCGCGCGCGCTTGGGGAGACGGCGCCGCTGCTGATGATCGGGATGCGCGCCTTTGTCGCCACGCCGCCCGACGGCTTCACGTCGCCGGCCACGGTCCTGCCGGTGCAGATCTTCCTGTGGTCGGACGAGGTCAGCCGGGGATTCGTCGAGCGCACCAGCGCGGCGATCATCGTGCTGCTGCTGTTCCTGCTGACGATGAACGCCCTGGCCATATATCTTCGCAACAGGTTTGAACGACGATGGTGACACAGCCACCCATACCCTCCGGCGGCGCGATCAAGATGCAGGCGCGCGACGTGTCCGTGTACTACGGTGCCAACAAGGCGATCGACAACGTGTCGATCGACATTCCGGCAGCCTTCGTCACGGCCTTCATCGGCCCGTCGGGATGCGGGAAGTCGACCTTCCTGCGCGCGCTCAACCGGATGAACGACACCATCCCGACGGCGCGCGTCGAGGGGCAGATCCTGCTGGACGGGGAGGACATCTACCGCTCCAGGATGGACGTGGTCGCGCTTCGGGCGCGTGTGGGGATGGTGTTCCAGAAACCGAACCCGTTCCCCAAATCCATCTACGAGAACGTGGCCTATGGCCCGCGCATCCACGGCTTTGCCGAGAAGAAGGACGAGCTCGACGCGGTCGTCGAACGGTCCCTGCAGCGCGCCGGCCTGTGGGACGAGGTCAAGGATCGCCTGACCGATTCCGGCACGGCGCTCTCGGGCGGGCAGCAGCAGCGGCTCTGCATCGCCCGTGCCATCGCCGTCGATCCCGAAGTGATCCTGATGGACGAGCCGTGTTCCGCCCTCGATCCGATCGCCACGGCCCGGATCGAGGAGCTGATTGCCGAACTCGCCAACCGCTATGCGATCGTCATCGTGACCCACTCCATGCAGCAGGCCGCCCGCGTTTCGCAGCGCACGGCGTTCTTTCACCTCGGAAGGATGGTCGAGTACGGCTCGACGACCGACATCTTCACCAATCCGCGCGAAAAGCGCACGCAGGACTACATCACGGGACGGTACGGCTGATGAGAGAACACACCGTCAAGGCTTTCGACGAGGACATCACCCGCCTGCGCGGCCTCATCGCCGAAATGGGCGGGCTGGCGGAGGTTGCCTTGCAGGAGGCGCTCGAGGCGCTGATCCGTGGCGACGAGGCGCTCGGCGACAGGGTGGTGGCGCGCGACCGCCGGCTCGACCAGCTCGAGGTCGAGGTGGACCGGCTCGCGGTGCAGATCATCGCCCTGCGTGCGCCGATGGCCGACGACCTGCGCGAAGTGATCGCGGCGCTCAAGATCGGCGGCGTGGTGGAGCGCATCGGCGACTACGCCAAGAACATCGCCAAACGCGTGGGCCGGATCGAGAACCGCAGCCGGTTCGAACCGCTCACCCTGCTCCCCACCATGGGCGAGATCGCCGGCGAAATGGTGCACGACGTCCTCACGGCCTACGCGGCGCGCGATGCCCAGCTGGCGCTGGAGGTGATCCGCTCGGACGAGAAGGTCGATGCCTTCTACGACAGCATCTTCCGCAATCTGGTCAGCCACATGGTCGAGAATCCGGCCACCATTTCGAGCGCGGCACAGCTGCTGTTCGTGGCGCGGAACATCGAGCGGATCGGCGACCACGCCACCAATGTCGCCGAGATGGTCCATTTCGCCGCGACCGGCTCCTACCCGCCGGAAGCGGAGGACGGGCAAAGGCAGCGCGCCACGACGTCATGAGGCGCGCGCAGCGTCGGCTCCGCGGGCGCAGGGGATTGGACAGGGAGCGAGTTGATGGATGCGGCCAAACTGCTGCTGGTCGAAGACGATCCCTCGCTGGCGGAGCTGCTCCAGTACCGCTTCCGCAACGAGGGTTATGACGTTCGCACCACGGCCGACGGCGACGAGGCGCTGATCCTCGCCGCCGAGGAGCGCCCGGATCTCATCATCCTGGACTGGATGATCAACGGCACGTCCGGCATCGAGGTCTGCCGCCGTTTGAGGCGGAACCAGCAGACGGCGCACACGCCCATCATCATGCTGACGGCGCGCGAAAGCGAGGACGACCGGATCCGCGGTCTGGAGACGGGCGCCGACGATTACATCACCAAGCCCTTCAGCCCGCGCGAGCTGCTGGCCCGGGTCACCGCCGTGATGCGCAGGATCCGTCCCGCTCTGGCGGGGCAGGTGCTGGAGGTCGGGGATATCCGGCTGGATCCGGTCGCGCACCGGGTGGAGCGCGCCGGCCGGACGCTTCAGCTCGGGCCGACGGAATACCGGCTGCTCAAGTTCTTCATGGAGAACCCCACCCGGGTCTTCAGCCGCGGGCAGCTGCTCGACGGGGTCTGGGGCACGGGAAGCGACATCGAGATGCGCACCGTGGACGTGCACATCCGCCGCTTGCGCAAGGCCATCGAGGTCGAAGGGCTGCGCGATCCGATCCGCACGGTGCGTTCGGCCGGCTACGCTTTGGAGCCGTGATCAAGGCGCCGTGCGCTAGCGGCAGACGCGTCGCCAGCGCCCGGACTGGTCGAAATGGAAGTGATCGGCGTGCGCGGCGTTGTAGTCCGGGGACAGCACGGTGGCGAAGACACGGCACGCGCCATCGCGCACCGCGCGCAGGAAGCGTGCCTCCTCATCGTCGCCGTACCAGTCCTGAAGCACGCTGATCCGCCTTCCGTCGCTCAGCACGAACGCGGCGATGTCGATGGCGTTGCCGGTCGCGTGTTCGCTGAAGGCGCCGTCTTCGCGCCCGTACAGCCGGCGGCAGGAGAACGCGCCGACATGTTCGATGCGGGCAAGCGCGCTTCCCAGAAGCGCCTCCGCCGCCGGCTCCACGGTGGCGGTTCGCCAGCGGGTCATGGCAGCGGCGACCGGACAGGTGACGGGCGGTGACGTAGGGGCGAGGCTCGCCTGCGCGAGCTGCACGCGGTCGGCCTGCAGGCAGGGCGGCTCGCCCGCAGGAGGCAGCACGGCATGCGCCACATCGCTCCGCTCGAGAACGGCGCGGCACTCGGCGACGTCCTCCTTGATCCGCGCGAACTTGGCGGCGGTGGTCCATCCGTCGGGCTGGCGCAAATCGAGCGGCGCCCGGGGATCGTGCTGGGGATGCGCGGACAGCCAGGCTCTGGCCGACAGGAAGAGTCCAGCGACGAAGAGGAGCGCCAGCACCGCGCGATCGCCTCGAAACCGTCCGATGCGGCGCGAGAACAGGGGCGTCGTCACCTCAGTGAAAATCGCGCGGCTGCGGAACGATCCGGACATCCCGCGGATGGCCGCCGTGCCAGCCGCATTCCTTGCTTCCCGCAGGCGGTTCCTGCCAAGGCTCGACCGGCTGAAAAGGATTCGGGTTGCCGTCGCGCAGGCCATCGCGCGGACCGAACTTGGCCGGCAGCGGGCTGGTGACATGATCGGCCCGCGCGACCGGCGCGTTCAACAGGTCGTCGGACAGGCGGTAAAGATGATGACTGGCGTCCGTCATGTGCTGCGCGATGACATGGATCACCTCGTCGTCGTATTCGACCCGGCCCCGCACTTCCATCAGGCGCGCGCCCATGACGACGCGGCGCTGCCTCTCCTTGAGATCCGGCCAGACCACCAGATTGATGACGCCCGTCTCATCTTCCAGCGTGATGAAGCAGACACCCTTCGCGCTGCCCGGCCGCTGCCGGATCAGCACCACGCCGGCAACCTGCACCATGGCGCGAAACCTCTTCTGGCGCAGGTCGGCCGCGCGCACGAAGCCGCGTTCCGCCAGCGACGCGCGCAGGAACGCCACCGGATGCGCCTTGAGGCTGAGCCGGGTCGTCTGGTAATCGGCCACCACCTCCTCCGAAAGCGGCATGGCCGGCAGGGCAATGCGCGCATCCGCTCCCTCGTCGCGTGCAGCCGCGTGGGCGAACAGCGGCAGGTCGGGTCCGGCAATGAGGCTGCGCGCATCCCACAGCGCCTGTCGGCGGGACAGACCCATGCTGCCGAACGCGTCGGCGCTGGCCAGCCGTTCGATATGCGCGGGTGACAGTCCCGTCCGCTCGCGCAGCGCGCGCACGTCGGCAAACGGACCGTGCTCCTCGCGCTCGTGCACGAGGCGTGCGGCGACCGCTTCGGGCAGTCCATCGATCTGCCGCAGCCCGAGCCGCAGCGCCGGATGCCGGGCAGACCGACCGGCCCCATCGCCCTCCGGTGCGGTGTGGCCCCGCCCTGCGGGCTCAAGGGTGCAGTCCCAGCTGCTGTGGTTCACATCGACCGGCAGCACCGGCACGCCATGCTCCACCGTGTCGCGGACGATCTGCGCCGGCGCATAGAACCCCATGGGCTGCGAATTCAGCAGCGCGCAGGCGAAAGCGGCGGGATAATGGCATTTGAGCCAGCTCGACACATAGACCAGATGGGCAAAGCTGGCGGCGTGGCTTTCCGGAAAGCCATACTCGCCGAACCCCCGGATCTGGTTGAAGCAGCGCTGCGAGAACTCCCGGTCGTAGCCGCGCGCCACCATGCGCTCGACCATCATGTCCTGCAGTTCGTCCACCATGCCGCGGCTGCGAAAGGTGGCCATGGCCTTGCGCAGCCGGTTGGCTTCCGCCGAGGAAAACCGCGCCGCATCGAGCGCGATCTTCATGGCCTGCTCCTGGAAGATGGGAACGCCCAGCGTGCGGGCAAGGATGCTGGACAACTCGTCGGGAGGGCCGTGTCCGGGACCCGGCGCGGGGATCACCACCGGCTCTTCACCGCGCCGGCGCTTGAGGTAGGGATGCACCATGTCTCCCTGGATGGGGCCGGGTCGCACGATCGCCACCTGGATCACCAGGTCGTAGAACTCGCGCGGGCGCAGCCGCGGCAGCATGTTCATCTGCGCCCGGCTTTCCACCTGGAACACCCCCAGCGAGTCCCCGCGCCGCAGCATGGCGTATGTCTCTTCGTCCTCGCGCGGAACCGTGGCAAGCGTCAGCGCCTTGCCATGGTGATCCTCCAGCAGGTCGAGGCACTTGCGGATGCAGGTCAGCATCCCCAGCGCCAGCACGTCGACCTTGAGGATGCCCAGAGCGTCGATGTCATCCTTGTCCCACTCGATGAACGAACGTTCGGGCATGGCGCCGTTGCCGATCGGCACCGTTTCGATCAGCGGCCCTTGGGTCAGGACAAACCCGCCGACATGCTGACCCAGATGGCGGGGCATGCCGATCATCTGGCGCGTCAGTGCGAGCACGCGCCTGAGATGCGGATCGGAGACATCCATGCCCGTCTCGGCCGCGTGGCGGTCACCGATTTCGGTGCCCCACCCGCCCCACACCATGCCGGCCAAGGCGCTGGTCACATCCTCGCTCAGCCCCATCGCCTTGCCCACCTCGCGGATCGCCATGCGCGGCCGGTAATGGATCACCGTCGCGCAGAGCCCGGCGCGGTGGCGCCCGTATTTGCGGTAGATGTACTGGATCACCTCCTCGCGCCGCTCGTGCTCGAAATCGACGTCGATGTCGGGGGGTTCGCGGCGTTCCTCGGAAATGAAGCGGTCGAACAGCAGCTGATGCCGCGAGGGATCGACGCTGGTGATGCCAAGGCAGTAGCACACCGCCGAATTGGCCGCGCTGCCCCGCCCCTGGCACAGGATGGGCGGATCCTGGCTGCGGGCAAAATCAACGATGTCCTTGATGGTGAGGAAGTACCGGGCCAGCTCCAGCCTGCCGATCAGCTCCAGCTCCCGTTCAAGGGTGCTGCGCACGGCGTCGGGAATGCCGTCCGGAAACCGCCCTTGCGCTCCGCGCCACGTCTCCTGCACCAGATGGGTCTGCGGATCGAGACCGGCCGGGAGGATCTCCTCGGGATATTCGTAGGTCAGCTCGTCCAGGCTGAAGCGGCATGCATCGGCCACCGCCCGCGCCGCCGCGATCGCATGCGGCCATGGCGCGAACAGGCGCAGCATGACTTCCGGCGGCTTCAGGTAGCGTTCGGCATTCCCGTGCAGCAGATGTCCGGCCGCAGCCACGGTGGTCTTGTGGCGGATGGCCGTCATGACGTCCTGCAGCGGCCGCCGTTCCGGCGCGTGATAATGGACATCGTTGGTGGCAAGGATGGACAGCCCGTGATCCCGCGCCAACGCATCCAGCCGGTTGATCCGGGCCACATCGTCGCCGCGGTAGAGGAACGACACCGCCAGATGCCGCATCGTCGGCAGGATGCGGACGAGCTCCGGCAGAAGCTGCGCCAGTGTGCCGTCGATCGTGCGCGATGACGGGCCGGTTCCCGCCATCGGCACGACGTTGCCCGGCACCGCGACCGTCAGCGGCGCGTCGAGGTCGGCCGGCGGCAGCAGGATGAGCTGCACACCTTCGGCATGTTCGGCCAGCATGGCCAGCGAGATGTGGCAGGCCCCCTTCTCCTGCCATTCGCCCTCCAGCGTCGCCATGCGTCCCGCGGACACGAGCCTGCACAGCCGGCCATAGGCCGCTCGCCCGGTCGGATAGGCAAGCAGCGTCAGACCTTCCACCGTTTCGATCCTGCACCCGACAAGCGGCCGGAGTTTCAGTGTTTTCGCCTCGGTGTGGAGTCGCACCACCCCGGCCAGCGAATTCGCATCGGCGATGCCGATGGCATCGTAGCCATGCGCCCGAGCGGTGAGCACCAGGTCCACCGCATCCGAGGCGCCGCGAAGGAACGAGAAGCACGACATGACGCCGAGTTCCACGAACGGCGCACGTGCAGGCGTGTCGATCAGGTCGGGATCGACCTCGATCGTCCGCTTGTCCGGGGTAAGGGGTGCGTCCGGCACGGCGGCTCAACTGCCCGGTGCGCACAGCTCCTCGAGCCGCGCGCGCACGGCCGACAGGTCCGCGTCGAAAAGCCGCGTCTGCGCCTCCCGCGCCTCGCCCTCCAGACGCAGCAGGTAGGACGGATGCGCGGTCACCCACAACTCGCTGCCATCGTCGAGAGGTTGCGGGCGTCCGCGTGCCCGCG
Source organism: Erythrobacteraceae bacterium CFH 75059 (assembly GCA_004331795.1). Lineage (GTDB taxonomy): Bacteria > Pseudomonadota > Alphaproteobacteria > Sphingomonadales > Sphingomonadaceae > Qipengyuania_B > Qipengyuania_B thermophila. Next base: position 388,027 of record SJSR01000002.1, on the reverse strand, counting down.
AGATGCTGACCGTCTTGCCGAGCAGCGCGCGGGCGGCGCTCGCCCCCAAGGCAAGAACGAGCCGCGGGCGGACGAGGGCGCGCTCACCCTCGAGCCACCAGCGGCAGGTGTCGATTTCCTTGGCGGCGGGCGACTGGTGCAGCCGGAACTTGCCGCGATGGACATATTTGAAGTGCTTGACGGCGTTGGTGACGTAGGTCCGGTCCCGCGGGATGCCTGCCTTCTCCAGATGCAGGTCGAGCAACTGGCCGGCCGGGCCGACGAAGGGGCGGCCGGCCAGATCCTCCTTGTCTCCGGGCTGTTCCCCCACGATCATCAGCGGCGCGTCGCGCGGCCCCTCGCCCATGACCGCGGTGTTGTCGAGGAGACCGATCGGGCACTTGCGGCAGGCGTGGATCGCCTTGCCAATCTCCTCCAGCGAGTCCGGCCGCGCCTCAAACGCCAGAGCGCCCGCCTCGACCATCTGCGCCTCCCGGCCCTGCGCTCCGGCCACCAGTTCGGGGATGAGTGCGGCTTCGGGCAGGTTCTTCCAGTACCGCCTCGGCATCTCCTTCAGCATCGCGCCGACCTTCAGGCGCGCGGGGTTGAAGATCGAGGCGTAATACCTGCGCCACAGATCCTCCACCGGATCCCCGGCCGGTGCATCCGCTCGCAAGGCCGGCGGGCCTTCACGCATCACCTCCCCGTCCCAATGCAGCGAGCCGCGCGGAGTGAGAATGGACCAGCGCATGTTGGCGAACCGCCGCATGAAGAAGCCGGCATTGGCCCGAACGATGTGATGTTCCGGCTCGAACCACGCGACGTAATGCTCCTGCGGGGTTCCGGCGGCATCGTCGACCTCCACCATGCGGAAGCGGACAAAGGCATGCATCTTGTGACTGTCGCGCCGCACCGCCTTGTCGAGCGCTTCCAGCCGCGCAACGTCACAATCGGCCTTGTCCTCCATGATCCGTCCGTTGTTCTGGTGCCGCCACAACAGCCGGTAGAGCAGCGCCCAGCGATCCGGATCGGAGTGCAGCGCCGCGTTCTTCGCCAAGGCCAGAAACCGTCTGGACGCGCGCACGGGCCGGGCCGGATCGGCAGGCACGGGCAGGCGGCGGTCACCGTGAGCGAACAGGTCGCCCGATCCTCCCGGCTCGATCCAGGCAATCCGGTCAGGCGGCACGTCGCACTGCACCATGATCCGCGCCCGCTCGCGCCAGAAATCGAAGTCGTCCGGCTCGGGCAATTGCACCACGTAATAGGTGCCGAGCTTCACGTTCCTGAGAGAGCGTGCCGAACTCATGCGGCAAACAGTTCAAGCTGCTCGCTTTTTGGTGCCAGAAGGGCGCGCAGGTCGGCCCGGTCGGCCAGCGCGGTGGGGCGCCAGTCGACCGTGCAGATGAAGGGGCGGACCTTGCTGATCGATGCGGTGAGCCGGCCTACGTCCTGCAAGCGCAAGCTGCGGTGGCGGCGGGAGGCGATGATGCGGTTGACCGCATGCACACCCAGACCCGGCACGCGCAGCAACTGCTCGCGCGTGGCGCGGTTCACATCCAGCGGGAACTGGTCCCTGAACTTCAGCGCCCAGGCAAGCTTGGGATCGATGTCGAGCGGCAGGTTGCCATCCTCGCCGGTCGCCTGCATCACCTCGCGCGGCGAGAAGCCGTAGAACCGCATCAGCCAGTCCGACTGGTAAAGGCGGTGCTCACGGACAAGGGGCGGCCGCTTGAGCGGCAACACCGCGCTCGCATCCGGGATGGGCGAAAAGGCCGAGTAATAGACCCGCCGCAGCTTGAACCCGTCATACAGCCGGCTGGCCTTGCCCACGATGTCGGCATCGGACGCCCCGTCGGCGCCCACGATCATCTGCGTGGACTGTCCGGCGGGCGCAAAGCGAGGGGCATTGCGGAAGCGCTTCTTTTCGTCCTTCGCCTGCGCGATGGCCATGCGCACGCCGCCCATGGCCCCTTCGATCTGGCGCGCGTCCTTGTCGGGCGCGAGGCGGGTCAGACCGGCATCCGTCGGCAACTCCACGTTGATGGACACCCGGTCGGCATACAGCCCCGCCTGATGAACCAGTTCGGCATCGGCGTCGGGAATGGTCTTGAGATGGATGTAGCCACGAAAATCGTGTTCTTCCCGAAGGATGCGCGCCACTTCCACCAGCTGTTCCATGGTGTGATTGGAGCTTTTCACGATGCCGGAGGACAGGAACAGGCCTTCGATGTAGTTGCGGCGGTAGAAGCTGAGCGTGAGGTCGACCACTTCCTGAGGCGTGAAGCGGGCGCGCCGCACGTTGGAACTCTTGCGGTTGATGCAGTAGTGGCAGTCGAAGATGCAGTGATTGGTCAGCAGGATCTTGAGCAGCGAGATGCAACGGCCATCCGGCGCATAGGCATGGCAGATGCCCATTCCCTCCGTCGAGCCGATCCCTTTCCCCCCGAGAGAGTTCTTGCGCGCCGTGCCCGACGAGGCGCAGGAAGCGTCATACTTGGCGGCGTCGGCAAGCACCTCCAGCTTCTGCATGAGCGTCATCTCTGCCATGTTGTTCCTTATATGTTCTCAACCATGGTTTGACCAGCCCTTCCTGCGGCGGCCGCGCGCCGCCGACTGAAACCAGATGCCGAAGGCGGCGTTCCAGAAGCACAGGAACCTGCGGGGACAAGCGATGAAGTATGTGGACGCACGCGATGGCACTCAGCTCCGGGTCAAGGAGCTTGGCGAGGGGCGCCCTGTCGTCCTCATCCATGGCTGGCCGCTGTCGGCGGACAGCTGGGATCCGGTGATGATCGCCCTCGCGGACAGCGGGTTTCGCGCCATCGCCTACGACCGGCGCGGCTTTGGCCATTCGGAACATGCGCCCCGCGGCTATGACTACGACACCTTCACCGATGATCTGGCTGACGTCATGGCGGCGATGAACGCCACGCGGGATGTTGCCCTGGTCGGCTTCTCCATGGGGGGCGGCGAAGTTGCGCGCTACATGAGCCGGCATGGGGGCAAGGGCGTGGCGCAGGCGGTGCTGGTCGGGTCGGTGGTCCCGTACCTCCTCAAAACCGACTCGAACCCCGACGGCGTTCCCCAGTCGACGTTCGACCAGATGGCCGAAGGAATGGAGACCGACTACCGGCGGTTCTTCACCGGGTTCTTTCAGGATTTCTACGGCGACGGATGGGTGCGCAGCCGCGTTGCCGACGAAGAGAAACAGTGGGCCTGGAACACGGCCATGATGGCCTCGCGCCATGCCGTGCTGAAAGCGGCGCAGGCGTTTGCCACCACCGACTTCCGCCCTGACCTGCCCAGCTTCACCGTGCCCACGCTCGTCATCCACGGCACGGACGACCGGACGGTGCCGATCGATGCCACCGCGCGCGTGGTGGCGCAGGAGGTGCCCGGGGCCGAGCTGCTGGAGTATGGCGGAGAGCCGCACGGCTTGTTCGCCACGCAGACGGAGCGGCTGGCCGAGGACATCATCGCGTTCCTGCAGCGCACCGGCGGCGAGGAAGGCGGCATTTTCGATGGTCTGGATGGCGCCAGTCGGCAGGACCGGCAGGCGATCGTCGACGAGGTGACGGCCGCCAGCGTTGCGACCACCCCGGCCAATCTCTAGAAGCAGGCGTGCGGGCGGACGCGTGCGCCCGGTGCCGCTGGCGAGCGAGTGGGCTGGCGGGAGAAATGACGATGCACGGCATTCTGAACCGGGGGATGAGAACGCCGCGCCACCTGATGTGGGCGGTCATTCCGCTTCTGCTGCTCCTGCCCGTTCTCGGGATGACCGTGTCCGACGCAGTGCGCTGGACCGCGTCCGATTTCATCATCGCCACCCTCCTGCTTGTCACGGGCGCGGGGGCTGCCGAACTGGTGCTCCGCCTGTCGCGCGGGTCACGGACGCGCCTCGTGGGGCTGACGGGCGTGGCGCTGGCGCTGGCGCTGATCTGGGGCGAGCTGGCCGTGGGGCTTTTCGGCTCGCCATGGGCAGGGTCGTAGAACCTGCGGAATTGCGTCATCCCCACAGCCCCTGGAGGAACCAGTCGGGCACTCCGCCCCGCCCGTCCCCGATCAGCCCCTGCCGATAGATCCAGTAGCGGCGCCCCTCCCCGTCCTCGATCCGGTAATAGTCGCGCAGGCGTGCCGTCCCTTTCTCGCGCCACCATTCGGGCGCGATGCGTTCCGGTCCCTCGACGCGCGTGACTTCGTGCACCCGGCCGCGCCAGCGGAAGCGCCGGGGATAGCCGTCGGGCGTGGCGTAGAGCACCGCGATCTGCTCGGGCTGTTCAAGCAGCCTGAGCGGTCGGGCATGAAACCGCAACTGCCCCTGCTCCACCATGCCGCTGTCGAGCGGAGGGACCCATTTCTGCGCCCGTTCGGGCAGGTGGCTGGCGGCAGGAACAGGTCGGCGCACGGCATGGGGGCCGAGACGGGCGACGAGCCGGTCGACGCAGGCAGCCAGTGAAGTGCCCAGCGTGTCCGCCTGACGCTCGAGATCGGCCTGGGCGCTGGCAAGCGATTCAGTCCATGTGCTTCGCAACCGCACCAGTTCGATCCCGAATCCGGCGTCGACATCGTCGAGCCGCATCCGGAACAGGCGGGCGATGTGGGCAGGGTCGCGCGTGGCGGCGGCGAGTTCGAGCGGGCGGGCCACGACATCGCCGTCGACGCGCCACAGACCAAGCTCCAGCCGGCGCGCACCTTGCCCGCGCTCGGCCAGCACACGCACCAGATCGCCGGCCAAGTCGTCGATCACCTGGTCGAGCAGCTCGCGGTGCCTGAGCGGCTCGAGCAGGCGGCGCTGCACCAGCGGCTGGTGCGGCGGGGCAATCGGCAGCAACGGCTCGGGAACACGGCCCAGCAACTGGTCCAGCCGGATCAGCGGATTGGCTGCGGCGGAGCGGCGGTTGCGGAACCGGCGATGCACCGCGCTCCGTCCGCCCGGCGCGCCGGCGGCAGCCGCCAGTTCGCCGAGCGTCCTGAACCCCAGCCGGCGCAGCACGATGAGCACGTCCTCGTCGAGCCGCAGCGCCGCAACCGGCAGGTCTGCAAGCCAGCGCATCGGTTCCTCCCCCGCCGCGATGACGGCGCCGTCTGCACCATGCCGGGCGAGCGCCCACGCGGCGCCGGCGGTGGGCGCCAGCGCCGCCCGCACGCCAAATCCGCGCCTGCCGCATCGCCTCCTCACATCCTCGAGCAAAGCCCGCTCACCCCCGAAAAGATGCGCCGCGCCGGTCACATCCACCATCACGCCGTCAGGTGGATCGAGCGCGCTCCACGGTCCCCAGCGCCTAGCCCACAGAGCGAGCTTCTCCAGCATGGCGCGGTCACCCGTCGGATCGGCGGGAACGGCCCGGATCGCGGGGCACAGGGTGCGCGCATCGGCCAGCATCATGCCCCGCCGCGCCCCACCCGCCGCGGCGGCCGCGTTGGCCGCGGCAATCCGCGGGCCATGAGCGGTGTCGGCAAACAGCACCACCGGCACGGCATCGGCGCCCTCCCCCGCGCCGCACCCGTGCATCTGCCGCCAGCGGTCGAGCGAAAGGTCCGGGCACCAGAACGACAGGATCCGGCGTTCCGCCCGAGGCGAGCCGGTCATGACCGTGCTGCCGCGGATGGATCAGCCGGGCTGTCCGCGCATGCCATGCCGGGTTCCTGTGCGCATGGGCGGCAACGCGTCGGCGGAGACGATGCCGAGCTGGCCGGCGCCGTCCCAGGCCAGCAGCCATTCTCCGGGCGGATGAAGCCGCGAGCGGAAGAGTTCGCCATGCCAGGTCGCGGCTCCCGGTGCCGCCGGATTCCACTGCGGCGGCGAGGACGGCCGGGCCTGCACCCGCCAGCGTGCCCGCGCCGACGACAGCTCGGCCTCGGCGTCGAGACGGATCAGCCACAGCGGCACGCCGTGCCGCTCTGCCGCAAGGCTGAGACGCCGCGAGGCGGTGAAGTCGAGTGCGCGCGGATTGCCGTCCACTTCGCCCAGCACGAAAGCCAGATCCCGGCACCGCAGCCCTTCTTCCATGGCGAACAGGGCATCCTCGCAGGTGCGGGCAAGCACATGAACGAGGCGGTCGGCCACATCTGCGGGAAGGCCGGGACGGTATGGCACCCCGCCAATGCGGGCAGCCTTGCGGGTCTGAACCCACAGCACGCTGCGGCGATCCTGCTCCTCGCGGAGTGAACCGCGTGCCTGCGCGCTGCGCCAGCCGTCCATGGCCAGAGCAAGTGCAGCGGCGCAGGCCGCGGCGTCATTCCCGCTGCCGAACACCTCCCCATGCAGAACCGGCGGCCTTGTCATGGTTTTCCCCGGGTGCCAGCGCTCACCGGGCAAAGACCCGCGCGGTCCGGTCCGCGCCGCGGCCACCTTGTGCGGGAGAGCGGACATGACAGCAGCAGGGCCGGCAGCAGATCCGTGTCGAAGACTCATGTTCCTGTTATGTTCCATGCACAGGGCTGTGGCAACACGCGTGTCGCGGCTGTCCACAGCGCGAGCGGAACCAAAGCCGCGCACCCTCCGTTCGCGAGCAAAGGAGAGCACGAATGCATCACGACACACACAAGGATGACGAACTGAAGCAGACATTCTGGCGCGCCCTTGCCGACTCGCCCTTCGTATTTCTCGAGCGCAAGGCCGATCCCGCCAATGCGGTGGTGATGACCGCCAAGCTCGACAAGGACGCAAACAGCGCGATCTGGTTCTTCACCAGACGCGATCATCACCTTGCCCAGATGGGCGAAGCGGTCTGCACCTTCGCCAGCAAGGACCACAAGATCTTCGCCCGCTTCGAGGGCACGCTGAACGAGGAAACCAGCCGCGAGCGTCTGGAGAAGGAATGGGACCGGATGACCGCCGCCTGGTTCGACGGGGGCAAGGACGATCCGAACCTGCTGATGTTGCGGATGGATCTCGGTCAGGCCGAGATCTGGAACAGCGATCTCGGGCTGTTCGACAATGTGAAGATGCTGCTCGGCGGCGACGTGCGCCAGGAAGCGGCGGAAAACCACACCGAAACCACACTCTGAGGCGGCATCCGCGCGGGGCGCGGATCAGCGCGGATAAGGAAACGGGCGCCCGGTTGCGGCGCCCGTTTCCACGTTAGCCCTCCGCGCCTAGCGCTCCGCCGCGCCCGGCGCGTCGATCGGCAGCATCGTCTCCCGGCCTTCGATGTCGTCGACGACCTCGACAATGCCGCGGCCCAGATGGCTGCGGCTGCGGCTGTAGCCGAAATAGATCAGCAGCCCGACCGCACCCCACACCGGGAACACGAGCATGGCGCTTGCCGGAAGGTTGAAGAACAGGAAGGCGCAACCGAACATCGCCGCCGGCGCCACGAACCAGACCCCGGGAACCCGGAAGGCCCGCGGCCGCTGCGGATCGCGCACCCGCAGGAGAAGCACCGCCAGCGCCACCATCAGGAAGGCATACAGCGTGCCGGTGTTGGCGATCTCCGCCAGCCGGCCGACCGGCAGGAACGCGGCCGCAAACGCCACCACGCATCCGGTCATCAGCGTCACCACATAGGGGGTCTTCCACTTCGGATGAATCTTCGACAGCCCCTCCGGCAGCAGCCCGTCGCGCGACATCACGAAGAAGATGCGCGTCTGCCCGTAAAGCAGGATGAGAATGACCGACGGCAGGGCGATGAACGCCGCCAGCCCCAGCATGTTGCCGATGGTCGAATAACCGATCTGCCGCAGGACATGGGCAAGCGCCTCGTTCGAGCACACGAGCCAGTCCGCATACTGCGGCAGCGCGCACTGGCGCGCGAGTTCGGCCGAACCCGCCGGGAACGGAATGCCGTTCGGACCCATGATCGGCTGCCCGCCGATGGTGCCGATCGCGCCGGCCGCCACGAGGATGTAGAAGACCGTGCAGAACAGCAGGCTCCCGATCAGCCCGATGGGGACGTTGCGCTGCGGGTTCTTGGTTTCCTCTGCCGCGGTCGAGACCGAGTCAAACCCGACATAGGCAAAGAAGATGATCGCCGCCGCGCCGACGGCGCCCAGCCCCGTTCCGAACCCACCGAACACGCCCGCCGGGAGGAACGGATTGAACCGGCCCGTGTCGAATTCCTCGCTCGGCAGGGTGAGCACGATGAAGGTCGTGAGCGCCACCACCTTGATGACGACGAGAATGGCGTTGACCCGCGCGCTCTCCGTGGTGCCGATCATCAGCAGCCAGGTGATGACCCCGGCGATGAACACCGCCGGCAGGTTGATGAAGCCGCCCGGCGCGCCGCCCAGTGCCACCGGACCGGCCGTCAACCAGATCGGCAGGTCGATACCGGCAAGTTCGCGCAACGTGCCGACGAAATAGCCTGACCAGCCCACGGACACCGCCGACGCGGCCACTGCATATTCGAGCACGAGTGCCCAGCCCACCGTCCAGGCCAGCAATTCGCCCATGGTGGCGTAGGTGTAGGTGTAGGCGGAACCGGCCACGGGGATCATGGACGCAATTTCCGCATAACACAGCGCCGCGACGATGCAGATCAGCCCGGCAATGGCGAACGCCAGCATGAGGCCGGGTCCCGCTTTCTGCGCCCCTTCGGAGGTCAGCACGAAAATGCCGGTGCCGATCACCGCGCCGATGCCGAACAGCGTGAGCTGCAAGGCGCCGAGCGTCCGTTCAAGCGACTTCTTCTTCGCGGTCGCCAGAATGGCGTCCAACGGCTTCACACGACCGAAAAGCATGCTGTCCCCGACCCCTCCACTGGTGCGAGCGGCGGCGCACCTGCCGCTCTTGTCGCGGCGGACGCTAGCGGAAACGAGCCGCTTTACAAGGCGGAATGCGGCCTTTCCCCGGCAGGCAAGGGCATGTACCAACCTCGCCATGTCCACGCATCACGAGAGCGCTCCACCCTTGCCGGAACCCGACACCCCCTCGCAAGCCTCGCGGACAAGGGCGACGACAGTGCCCCTGATCCGGCAACGCAAGCGCGAGGGGCGGACCGAAACGCCCATCGTCATGCTCACCGCCTACACGGCGCGTCAGGCAGAACTGCTCGACCCGCATTGCGACATGCTGCTGGTCGGGGACTCGCTGGCGCAGGTGATCTACGGCCTGCCGTCGACAATCCCGGTCACCCTCGAGATGATGGCGGCGCACGGAGCAGCGGTGGTGCGCGGCGCGCGGCACGCCCTCGTGGTCGTCGACATGCCGTTCGGCAGCTACGAGGGCGCCCCCCAGCAGGCCTTCGCCAGCGCGGCGTCGCTGCTGAAACAGACAGGGGCGGGCGCCGTGAAGCTGGAAGGCGGTGCCGCCATGGCGGACACGGTCGCGTTTCTGGTGGCGCGCGGCATCCCCGTGATGGGGCATGTGGGTCTGACGCCTCAGGCGGTCAACGTGCTGGGCGGCTACGGCGCGCGCGGGAAATCGGATGCCGAGGCCGAGAAGATCCTCGCCGACGCCACCGCACTCGAAGCCGCGGGGGCGTTTTCCGTTGTGTGCGAAGGCGTGGTCGAGCCGATTGCCGTCACGCTGACCGACAGGCTTGCCATTCCGGTCATCGGCATCGGCGCCTCGAACCACTGCGATGGGCAGGTGCTCGTGACGGACGACATGCTCGGCATGTTCGACCGTGTGCCCCGCTTTGTCGAGCGGTTCGCCAACCTCGCCGAGGAGGTCGGCACGGCCGCGCGCACCTATGCAGCGGCTGTCCGGAACCGCTCCTTCCCCTCGGCAGGGCATGTGTACCGGACCACCGCCTGAACGCGCCTGACCGCCGGGTTCAAGACGGCGGCGCGTTGCCTGCGTGCGGCAGCGACCGCTGGAGGCAGTCGGATCGCTCGCAGCGGCGGCATCCCAGGCCTGCAGGCGTGATTTCCGGCGGCAAGAGTTGGGGCGACAGTTCTTTCGCAAACCGGCTCTCCAGCCCCAGCACCACCGCCTGCGCGCCTCCGGGAAGGTGCTCCTCGCCTTCCGCGACGCTGAAGATCACCCAGTCGGACGGATGCACGCCGGAAAGGTTCACCCGCTGACCCAGCAACCTTCCCCGGCTGCGCCAGCTCTGGTGAACGACCCACAGCGGACAGCGCGGTTCGGTTTCGATGAAGGTCGCCGCGCTCGCGCCGGCGATCGCCTTCGACCACTGGCCGGCCGCATCGACGCGGCCCATGAAGAACGGCAGGCCCGCCTCCCCCACCCGCTGCAGCGAGGACAGGCGCAGTGCAAGAGCGGAAAACGGTACGCCGAAGCGCCGTTGAAGAACCCGCAGATCGTAACTCACCGCGTCCGCGGCTCTCAAAAAGCGGCGGTAAGGCATCAGCAACGCCGCAGCGAAGTAATGTTCGAGATGCCGCAGGAATGCTGCGTGCTCCATGCTCGCGGGATCAAGCTCGGCTCCCCGCGCGAGAGACATCATCGCCGGCCCGTGCTCGATGCGGCCGATTGCCCTGGCGACCTCCACCAGGCGCTCTTCGGGGCCCAGCAGCTCGCTCACCTGGAGCTGCCGCGCATGCAGATCCAGCCGGCCGACCGCCCCCGCCATCACCTCGTGAGGCAGGATCCTGACCAGCAGATGATGGGTCTGCCGCAGATGATCGAGCAAGGCGCCCATCGGGTCGCTGCGGGACATGCGCAGCGCATCGGCCAGCCGCTCGGCCGCATCGTCGAGGGCGGGAAAATGATTGCGCCAGCGGGCGACGGCCGGTGGGCGGCCTCCCGGCGCCTGCTCCGACAAGGAAGGAAGAGGCCCCGCGTCGAACAGGCGCGCGAAGGCAGCCGCAAGGCCCGGCGAGGCGGCGACGCAATCCTCGATCTCGCTGCGGTCGAGAGCGAGATCGGCGAACCGCGGATCGGCCAGCCGCCGCGCCAGTCCGTCGACGCCGCCGAAGTCGCCCTGCCCTTCGAGAAGCGAGGTGTCGAAGCCGAACTCGGCCGCGAGTTGCATCAGGACACGCGTGCTCAGGGGACGCTGGTTGCGTTCGAGGAGGTTGAGATAGCTGGTCGAAATGTCGAGCCGCGCGGCAAGCGCGGCCTGCGTCAGGCGTTCCTTCCGCCGGAGCCGACGGAGCGCGCCGCCCACATAAACTGGCACGAGCCTTATCCCCCGTTCACAACATTACCACCTTGGATATCACCTTGTATGAGTTTTCACTAAAATTCTTTTCATCCTCGCCTGACGTCGTGCCGTGATCCGGTCATTGAGTGGTCCAACGCGAAAAAAGAGGGACGGCAATGACGTACAACGAGATGGTCGAGCGCGCGCGGGCGGATATCGGATCCGTGCACGGAAAGGCGGCCGAGGCTGAACACGTGGCGCGGATGCGGCTGCAGAACCGCTTCCGCTGCGGCCTGGACATCGCGCGCCATACTGCGGGCGTGATGCGGCGAGACATGGACGCGTATGACGCCGATCCGGCGAAATACACGCAGTCGCTCGGCTGCTGGCACGGCTTCATCGCGCAGCAGAAGCTGATCGCGATCAAGAAGCATTTCGGATCCACCAGGGGGCGGTATGTCTATCTGTCAGGATGGATGATCGCGGCGTTGCGCAGCGAGTTCGGTCCGCTGCCGGACCAGTCGATGCACGAGAAGACGGCCGTCCCGGCGCTGATCGAGGAGATCTACACCTTCCTCCGCCAGGCGGACGCGCGCGAGCTTGGCGGATTGTTCCGCGAGCTTGATGCCGCCAGAAGCCGCGGAGACGAGCTGGAGGCGCGCCGCATCGAGCAGCGGATCGACTCCTTCGAGACCCACGTCGTGCCCTTAATCGCCGACATCGACGCCGGGTTCGGCAATGCGGAAGCCACATACCTGCTGACCAAAAAGATGATCGAGGCGGGCGCCTGCGCCATTCAGATCGAGAACCAGGTGTCGGACGAGAAGCAGTGCGGCCATCAGGATGGCAAGGTGACCGTTCCGCACGAGGATTTCCTGCAGAAGATCCGAGCTGTCCGCCACGCGTTTCTGGAGCTTGGGGTCGACAACGGGATCATCGTCGCGCGCACCGACAGCCTTGGAGCCGGTCTGACGAAGCAGATCGCCTACAGCGAGGCACCTGGCGATCTTGGCGACCGCTACAACAGCTTCCTCGACTGCGAGGAGGTGGACGTGGGATCGCTCGGCAACAACGAAGTGCTGATCTCCCGGAACGGGCGGCTGGTGCGGCCCAAGCGGCTGCGCTCGAACCTGTTCCAGTTCCGCGAGGGCACGGGCGAGGACCGCTGCGTTCTGGACTGCATCACGTCCTTGCAGAACGGCGCCGACCTCATCTGGATCGAGACGGAGAAGCCGCACATCGGCCAGATCGGCGGCATGGTGAAGCGGATCCGCGAGGTGATCCCCAACGCGAAGCTGGTCTACAACAATTCACCCAGCTTCAACTGGACTCTGAACTTCCGCCAACAGGTCTTTGATCTGTGGAAGGATGAAGGCCGCGACGTGTCGGACTATGACCGCAGCCGCCTGATGAGCGCCGAGTATGACGAGACGGCGCTTGCGCGTGAGGCGGACGCGCGCATCCGATCCTTCCAGGCCGACGCCGCGCGCGAGGCCGGTGTCTTCCATCACCTGATCACGCTGCCGACCTATCACACCGCCGCGCTCAGCACCGACAATCTCGCGGCGCGCTATTTCGGGGGTGACGGCATGCTGGGCTACGTCCGCGACGTGCAGCGGGCGGAAATCCGGCAGGGCATCGCCTGTGTGCGGCACCAGAACATGGCCGGGTCGGACATCGGCGACGATCACAAGGAATACTTTGCCGGCGAGGCTGCCCTCAAGGCCGGTGGCGCGGCCAACACCATGAACCAGTTCGCGGCTGCCTGAGGAGAAACACCATGGCCACCGACCACGACCAGCCGGGCACGAGCGAGCCGGGCCGCGCCCGGGCACTGTTCTCGACCGCCGACTTCCGGCTGCTGCGGACAGCGCTGACCGCCTATGCCCGCCAGACGGACGACCGCGACGAGCTCGCCCGCATCAACGCCCTTCACCACCGCCTCGGAACGTACGTTCCGGGCGACGAATGATCCTGCTTTCTCCTGGGGAGGAGAACCGCGCCGCCGGAAGCTTGTGCTTCCGGCGGCGTTTGCCCTGAGGAGCGGAGAACCCGTTCAGCCTTTCGGCATCAGCCGTATCGACGCGGCTGCCAGCGCCTCGGCCGCGGTGGCGATGACCTTTTCGGCATCCGGGGCCCAGAAGGGGGAGTGCAGCGAGGGCAGTTCCACCTCGCCCGCCTGTGCCTTCTGCCACTGGTCGGCCGGCACGCCGCCAACCCAGAAGATCAGCGACTTCAACCGGTCGGGATCGGCGCGCCGGAACCGGCCGAAATCCTCGCCGCCCATGACGGCCGGCACGGCGATCACCCGTTCGGCGCCGAACTGCTCGCGCAGCCCGGCCATGACCTCCTCGGTGAAATCGACGTCGTTGAAGGTCGCCGGAGTGTAGGGTTCCTGCACCGTGACCAGAGGCATCCGGTCCTCGGGCAGGCCCGCCGCGATCGCCTCTCCCCGCGCGATCCTCTCGATCCCGCGCAGCAACTGAGCGCGGGTCCCGTCGGAATAGGAACGGACCGTGAGTTGCAGCCGCGCCTCGTCGGGGATGATGTTGTGCTTCGCCCCGGCCTGGAAGCTTCCCACCGTGACGACGGCCGGATCGGACGGCGCGATTTCCCGGCTGACGAGCGTCTGCAGCCGCATGACGGTGGACGCCGCCAGAACTACCGGATCCCTGGTCGTGTGGGGATAGGCCCCGTGCCCGCCCACCCCGCGAATGACGAGGTCGACGCTGTCCACATTGGCCAATGCGTATCCCGCGGAGTAGCCGATCATACCGGCTTCGAACTGGGCGGCATCGTGGAAGGCAAGCGCAAAATCGGGCCGCGGGAAGCGGGTGAACAGCCCGTCCTCCAGCATGGCCAGCGCGCCCTCGCCCGTTTCCTCGGCCGGCTGGAGGATCATGACCAGCGTGCCGCTCCAATCCTGCCGGCGCGCGGCCATGATCTGCGCGGTGCCCAGCCAGGCCGCCATGTGGGTGTCGTGGCCGCACGCGTGCATGACGCCGCTGGTCGCGCCATTGGCGAGCGTCGCCGTGCGCGTGCTCGCATAGGGCAGTCCCGTCTGCTCGGTCACGGGCAGCCCGTCCATGTCGGCCCTCACCATCACGGTCGGTCCTGGCCCGTTGCGCAGGACCGCGACCACGCCGGTGCGTCCGACCTTCTCCGTCACCTCGAAGCCGAGCGCGCGCGCGCGGGCGGCGAGCTTGGCTGCCGTCTCGAACTCCTGGAAGCTCAATTCGGGATTGGCGTGGAGGTCGCGATAGACCTCCATCAACTCGGGCATGCGCGCGGTCACATCCTGTCTCAGCGTGTTTGCCGCCGACGGGGCGGTGACAATCGCGGCGAGCGCCGCCGCTCCGAGAACCCTGATCATGCTCGCGCTCCTCTCCACCTGTTGTGCAAGCATACGCGATCGTGCGCGGCAGAAAAGCGCCGGCATCAGCGGCACCGCCAGCGCCTGCGCGGGAACGTGCCTACATCAGCATCTCGATCGCGACGCAGGTGGCAAGGCCGACGATGATGTTCATCGGGACGCCGATCTTGAGGAAATCGGCGAACCGGTAATTTGCCGCTCCGTAAACGAGCGTGTTCGTCTGATAGCCGATGGGCGTGGCGAAGCTGGCGCTGGCGCCGAACATGACCGCCACCACCAGCGCGCGCGGGTCCATCCCCGCCGCCTCGGCCAGACCGATCGCGATGGGCGTGACGATCACCGCCACCGCGTTGTTGGTGACGGTTTCCGTCAGCAGGCTGGTCACGGCATAGACCGCGATCAGCAGGAGGAGCGGCGACGCTGCGCCAAGCAGGGGCGCGACTGCGGCGACGAGGAGGTCGACCGTCCCCGCATTCTCCAGACCTCGCCCGACGGCAAGCATCCCGAAGATCAGCACCAGCGTGTTGCCGTCGATGGAGGACCATGCCTCCTCCGGCTCGAGGCAGCGGGTCAGCAGGACCAGCCCCACCCCGGCGAGCGCCAGCACCTCGATCGGCAAGCCCAGCATCGCCGCCCCCGCGACAACCCCGGCAAGCGTCAGAATGGCGATCGGCGCGCGGGCACGCCGGAACGCGCGCACCTTCGCTCCGCCCACGTCGGCCAGATTGACGTTCGTGCGCAGCGCCAGCGCCGCGTCGTTGCCGGCCGCGATCAGCAGGCGGTCGCCGGCGCGCACGCGCACATTGGCGAGGTCCGGGCCGGCCACGTGACGGGGCCGCGACAGCCCGAGCACGCGCACCCGGATGCGCGACAGCAGCGGGATCTCGGCGAGGCGCCGCCCGATGACGGGGTGCGAGGGCGAGATGACGGCCTGCACCAGCTGCAGATCGGCCGGGCGGCGCGGCCCGGCGGTGACGACGCCGCCGCCCACGCTCGCCAGGCCCGTGCGGAAGTCGGGCGCCTCCGCGAGCGAGGCGAGTTCGGTCGGGTTGGCAGCAACGACAAGCTGGTCGCCTGCGGCAAGCACCCACTCTCCGAGGTCACGCCGGGTCTTTGCCGTGCCGCGCTGCGCGGCGATGATCCGGATCCCGGCTCTGCGGCTGATGCCGCATTCCGCCAGTCTCTTCCCGATCAGCTTGCTGTCGGCCTCGAGCACGAGATGTGAAAGATACAGGTCGCTTTCACGCTCGTCGCTTTCCGTCGCCGCCCTCCGGTCGGGCAGCAGCAGCGGTCCAAGGACGAGCAGGACGAGAACACCCGTCGCGGCGGCGACGAAGCCGATGGGCGTGATGTCGAAGATGCCGAACGGCGCGCGGCCCTGCTCCTGCCACACGCCCGCCACCAGCAGATTGGTGGAGGTGCCGATCAGGGTCAGCGTTCCGCCGAGGATCGAGATGTAGGACAGCGGGATAAGGAGCCGGGTCGCGGCGACGTTGAGCACCCGTGCCAGACGGCGGACGATCGGGATCATGACGATCACCACCGGGGTGTTGTTCATGAACGCGGAGGCGAGCATCGTGCCTCCGGCGATTTCCCCCAGCGCCAGCCGTGGCTTGCGCATGGTGCGCCGGATCACCCACCCCGCCACTTCCTCCAGAGCGCCTGTCCGCAGCAACGCCCCCGAGAGCACGAACATGGCGCCGATCGTGATGGGGGCGGGATTGGAAAAGACGCCGAGGACGTCGGCGCGCGGCAGGAACCCCAGCGCCATCATCACCACCGTTCCCGCCACGGCCACGACGACCGGGGCAAAGCGTTCGGTGACGAAGGTGGTAAACAGGATGACAAGCACCGCAAGGCCGATTTCCGCCGACCAGGGCGCGATAGCCGCCTGCATCGCGTTCAGCATCGGCACTCGCGCCCGTCCTCCTGTCCCGCACCGGATCGCGCCGGCCGCGCGCCCCTCCCGGGGCAATGATCAGGCGGGTTGGTGGTGCCCCTGGCCAGACTCGAACTGGCACTTCCGAAGAAATTCGATTTTGAGTCGAACGCGTCTACCAATTCCACCACAGGGGCATGGACCGGATGCGGGCCGGCGCGCATCCCTAGCGTCCACGCACACCGCTCGCAAGAGCAGCACCGCGTCCCTGAGCGCGCACGGGTTCTACTTCAGCGCGGCGGCGACGATCTTATGCAGGCGCGAATGGATCGCGTCGTTGCCGGCCAGCACCTGTTCGCTGTGGATCGGTTGCGAGCGGCCGCGATAATCGGTGACGAAGCCACCCGCCTCGCGCACCAGCAGCACCCCGGCCGCCGTGTCCCAATCCGCCAGATCGCTTTCCCAGAATGCGTCGAAGCGCCCCGCCGCAACCCAGGCGAGGTCAAGCGATGCTGCACCGAAGCGGCGGATGCCGGCGACCTGCGGTCCGATGGCACCGAAGATCCGCGCCCATTCGGCAAAGTCGCCATGGCCGCCATAGGGGATGCCCGTCGCGACCAGCGCATCGCCGAGGCGAGAGCGGGCCGACACGCGCAGCCGGGCATCGTGCAGCCACGCGCCGCGGCTCTTCTCGGCCCAGAACGTCTCGTCGGTGATGGGCTGATAGACGACGGCCGCCGTAACCTCGCCCCATCCGCCGTCGGCTTTGCGCTCCTGCGCGGCGATGGAGATGGCGAAGTGGGGGATGCCGTGCAGGAAGTTGCTGGTGCCGTCGAGCGGGTCGACGATCCAGCGCGGCTTGTCGTCCTCGCCTTCGATCGTGCCCGCTTCCTCCAGCACGAAGCCCCAGCCGGGACGCGCCTGCGAAAGCTCGTCATACAGGGTGCGCTCGGCGATGCGGTCCGCCTTCGAGACGAAGTCGGCCGGACCCTTGCGGCTGACCTGCAGGTGCTCGACCTCGCCGAAGTCGCGCCTCAGCCGGCCGCCTGCCTTGCGCGCGGCGCGCTCCATGACGCGGATGATGCCCGGCAGCGCCACCATGGCCGCGCCTCAGCCTGCCTTGCCGACGTATTCGCGATCATAGACATTGACCACGATGCGCGTGCCGCTCTCGATGTGCGGCGGCACCATGACCCTGACGCCGTTCTCGAGCACGGCAGGCTTGTAGCTCGACGAGGCCGTCTGCCCCTTCACCACCGCATCGGCCTCGACGATGGTCGCCTCGACCTGTTCGGGCAGCGCCACCGAAATCGGCCGGTCCTCCCACAGCTCCAGCGTCACCTGCATCCCGTCCTCGAGAAAGGGACGCGCGTCCCCCAGCAGGTCCGCCGGAAGGGTAATCTGCTCGAAGGTGTCACCGTCCATGAAGACGAGATCGTCGCCTTCGCTGTAGAGGAACTGATAATCCTTGGTGTCGAGGCGGACGCGCTCCACGGTGTCGGCACTGCGGAAGCGGACATTGTTCTTGCGGCCGTCGATCAGGTTCTTCATCTCGACCTGCATGTATGCGCCGCCCTTGCCTGGCTGCGTATGCTGGATCTTGGCGACCTTCCAGATACCGTTCTCGTACTCGATGATGTTGCCGGGACGAATGTCGACACCGCTGATCTTCATGGGTTGGCTCCGGAAGGGAAGGAGACGGCCTTGAACCATCACATGGCCGCGCGCCGCGCGCTTTAGCGCGGCGTCCGGGATGCGGCAACCCGCCTCCCCAAGACGGGCGCATCCTGCTATAGGGCGCTGCATGACCCGAACCGATTGTCGCCACACCTGGTTCCGCTTCTCCAAGCGCCTTGCGCCCGTCATCGGCGCTTCCGTTCTCTGTGCCATGGCTCTTCCCGTAGCGGCGCAGCCCAGTGACGGACGGCTGCAGACGCTCGGTTCGGGGCAGTGGCTGTGCGGATGGCCGGGCGACGCATGGGACGCATCGTTCCGGCCGGATCCCGCGCGGCAGTTCGAGGTCACCGGCAACGCCACCTACTCCACCGCAGCGGGATCGGGCACCTACCTGCGCACCGGGGACAGCGTCGTGTTCACCAGCGGACCGCTGCAGTCGCTGCGGTTCCAGGTCGAAGGGAACCGGTTGCGGCAGTCTGGGACCGGCGCGGGAGAAAAGCCCCTCATCTGTCACCGCCGCGCGGGCGGCGATCCGCGGCGGCAATGGGCTCCGACCGGGTGAGCAGCGGATAGGGATTGATGGGCGCACCGGTCTGGTGCCACGCATCGTCCGGGTTCATCCGGTAAAGCGCAAAGTGAAGGTGCGGCGCCTCCGCCGACGCATTGCCGCTGCTTCCCACCGTTCCCAGCACAGCCCCTTGCCGCACGCGGGCACCTTCCCGAAGACCGGCGGCGTAGGCGCCAAGGTGCGCGTAGTAGGACAGCAGGCGACGGTCCGGCGACCGGATGTAGATCGTCAGGCCACCGTCATCCGACACGAACAGCTTTTCCACATCGCCGTCGGCGGCGGCCACGACCGGCGTGCCGTGCGGAGCGGCGATGTCGAGCGCATGATGGGTGCGCAAGCCGCCGCCACGCTCGTCCCCGAAGCTGTCCCGCAGATCGTCCGCCGCGATCCCGGCAACGGGGATGCGCCACGCCGATGGGGCGGACGCCGGCGCGCGCGCGCCGGGAAACGCGGCAAACGTGAAGGGCTGAGCCCCGTTCCGTTCGCCCGCGGACGGTGGCCACAGCCCTGCGGCAACGGCCACGATCCACAGGGCGGACGTCATCACCGCCGTCGTGGCGATCGTCGCCAGCCGCTCCGACAGGCGCATGCCTCTCGCCGATCCTAGGCGACGAATTCGATCTTGGTCTGCTGGCTCACCATCTGCGCCAGCCGCGCCGCATCCCAATTGGTGAGCCGGACACAGCCGTTGCTCTGTGCGCGGCCGATGGTGTGCGGCTCGGGTGTCCCGTGAATGCCGTAATGCTCCTTCGATAGGTCGATCCAGACGACACCGACCGGACTGTTCGGCCCGGGAGGGAGGCGTTGCTTATCGCCGCTGTTGGGCGCATTGCGCAGCAGCCTGGGATCATACGAATAGTCGGGATTGAAGGCGATGCCGCGAACCTCCCAGTTGCCGAGGGGCAAAGGGTCCATCTCCGAGCCTGAGCTGACGGTGAACAGGGCGATGAGACGGTTGTCGGCGTCATAGGCCTTGAGCGTGTTCTCGCTCTTGCTGACCACCACGCGCGCGGCGTCAGGCTGCTCGCTGCCGACACCCAGGGAGGCAAGCGTCGCCTGCCACTCCTCGTCCTTCACCGCTCCCGGCACGATCCGGTCGGCGCCGATGTTCGGCACCCGCACCAGCTGTCCCGGCCGGAACGCGACCGCCGGCGTGCCGGTTGCAGCCGGCTGCCCCTGTGCCGGCGGCTGAGCAGGCGCCGGTGCGGCCTGGGCACCCCCGGCCATGCCCGCCGGCTGGCCGCCGGGGTTGAGCGCCTGCAGCACCTCGACTGTGGTGTGGAACCGTTCCGCCAGACGTTCCTCGAGGCTCTCGTATCCGAGGCGTTCGAGCTGCGCCTGATCCGCAGGACTTTCAGGAAGGGCCGTGTACTGCTTCTCGCCCCAGTCCTGCGGAATGCGCACGATGCGCGTCGCGGCAAATTGCTGCCCCTGCAGCAGCGCCTGCCGCGTTGCCTCGTCAAGCTCCCCCGTCTGCGGCAAGCCGCGCGACTCCTGGAATCCGCGCAGCGCATTGCGGGTGGACAGGCCCATCTCGCCATCAATCACGCCGGGACCAAAGCCCAAGCGGTCGAGCGTGACCTGAGCCTGCATCATCGGTCGCGCTTCGACATCCGCGACATCCGGAATGCTGCTGTCGCGGAAACCGTAATCGCCCGACTTCATCGAGTCGGCCAGATTGTCCTGCGGTGCAGGCGCCGCGGCCTGCTGCGAGGCGGTGTCCTGCTGTTGTCCGTCAGTGCCGCTGAAGCCACATCCCCCAAGCGCCAGCGCCAGCAACGACGCGGCCACCATCGATCTTCTCATCCTGTTCCAGACCCTTGTGCTTTTCCTCACCTGGGCACTCAACCCCCGACATCCGCCGGATGTTCCATGGCCATCGCGGTACGGAAGTCCGCGACGGCCGCGGCAACGTCCGGAGCGCTCCACACCGAGTGCGAAACGGCGAGGAAGTCCGCTCCCGCCGCCACCAGCGGGCCGCAATTCGCCGGCGTGATCCCGCCGATGGCGACGCAGGGCAGCTCGAACAGACGGCTCCACCAGTCAAGGATGGCCGGCTCGGCCCGGTGTTCGCTTGCCTTGGTGCGGCTCGGGAAGAAGCTTCCGAAGGCGACGTAGTCGGCACCCTGCTCTCCGGCGTCCATGGCAAGGTGGCGCGAGCCGTGGCAGGTCACGCCGATCTGCGCCCGCGGAC
The DNA here is from genome assembly GCA_004331795.1 of Erythrobacteraceae bacterium CFH 75059. Taxonomy (GTDB): domain Bacteria; phylum Pseudomonadota; class Alphaproteobacteria; order Sphingomonadales; family Sphingomonadaceae; genus Qipengyuania_B; species Qipengyuania_B thermophila. Next base: position 367,366 of record SJSR01000002.1, on the reverse strand, counting down.
CCAGAAGCGCGCGTGCGCTGCGCACGTCGCCATCCCCCTGCCCCAGATGAACTCCATCCGCTCCGAGACGGTGCGCAAGCGTCGGAGAGTCGTTCACGATGAAGGCGCAGTCATGCGCCCGGCACAGATCCAGCAGCGGCGCCGCAAGCTGCGCAGCCTGCTCATCGTCCAGTCCCTTCACCCGGAACTGGAAAGCCGTGACCAGCCCTGCTCCGCTGGAAAGCGCCTGTTCGAGACGCGCGGGAAATTCGCCCGCGACCTCCTGCGGTGAGACGAGGTAGAGCTGACAGGGTATGCGAGGAGCGTCAACCATGCGGCCGGCACCGGCGGTGTGAAGGACAATGACGGTGCCGCCGGTCAGGCGGGCACGCTCGCCCGGGCGATGTCATCGATCACGGCCCCCAGCACCCGGTCGAACTCGGCATCGCTCATGTCGACCCGCAGCTCCTCGAGCAGCGCGCGGCTGAAGCTTGCGATCATGCCGTCATTGCGGGCGAGCTCCCGGCAGGCGTCCGCGCGGCTGTAGCCACCGGACAGCGCCACCACGCGCAGAACCCTGGGATCGTTGATCAGCGGGGCGTAGAGGTTCGCCTCGACCGGGATGGTCAGCTTCAGCATGATCTGCTGCCCCGACGGCACGCGCTCAAGCTCCGCCTGCAGCGCGTCGCGCAGCAGCGTCTCGGCAGCGGCACGGGATTCGCTCTTCAGCGACACTTCCGGCTCGAGGATCGGCACCAGGCCGTGACTGAGGATCTCGAGACCCACGTCCATCTGCTGGCGCGCATTGGCGGCAATGCCCGCCTCGTTCGCCTCGTGGATGACGGAGCGCATCTTGGTGCCGAACACCCCGAGTTCGCGGGCGCGGGCGCACATCGCGGCCAGCGCCGGCATTGGCTTCATCAGTTGGGCGCCGTCGCGCGCCTCCTCCATGCCCTGATCCACCTTGAGGAACGGGACCACCCCATGATCGGCGAGGTAACGTGGCACCGGCGTGCCATCCGCGAGGCAGCCGTTCATCGTCCGCTCGAACAGGATCGCGCCGATGATCCCGCCTTTGGTGAAGCTCGGCGAAGTGATGATGCGGCAGCGCATGTCGTGGATCCTAGCGAACATCTCCTCGTCGCCCGACCAGTCGGCATCGCTGATGCCATAACCCTGCAAGGCCTTGGGCGTCGAGCCTCCCGACTGGTCCAGCGCCGCTATGAACCCGCGGCCCGTGGCGATGCGCTGCTTCATCTCGTCAAAGGTCATCTGCGTCTCCGGCGTTGCTGCTGCCGCCCTTGCGGCTCGCGGGCCGGATAGCCCTGGCAGCAGGCCGCGGCAACAGCACAGCGGACCCCCTGTCGCACAATGACGCGTTCGCGTACCGGTCGCGGGCTGCGCTTGCGGTCAGCGCACCTTGCGGATGATGCCGCTGAAGCTGAGCACCGGTTCGGCGTCGGCGGTTGCGATCCCGCGCACGTAGATTGTCTTGCCACCCGCGCGTGTGACTTCGCCCGTCGCTTCGATCCGCTGACCCGCGCGGGCGGGGGCGAGGAAATCGGCCGAAAGGTTCATGGTCACACCCTGCTGTCCGCCAAGCGCGTCCGTCGCGATGGCGAAGAGGGCGAAGTCGGCGAAGGTGAGCAGGCACCCGCCATGGACGAAACCGCCGCCGTTCAGATGCTCGGGCCCGGCCAGAAAGGCGCAGATCCGCCGCCCCTGCGCATCGGCGCGTTGGTAGAAAGGTCCGGCGCGCTGCTCGAAGGCGTCGCTTGCCCAGGTGGACCAGCCCGCCCACTCCCCGTGCGGGATCACCGCGGGCGCCGGTCCGCCGGGCGCCTGCGCTTCGCTCATGCCTCGAGCGCTGCAACGCCCGGCAGGCGCCTGCCTTCCATCCACTCGAGAAACGCTCCTCCCGCTGTCGAGACGTAAGTGAAGGCGTCGGCCACTCCGGCGTGGGCGAGCGCAGCGACCGTGTCGCCGCCACCGGCCACCGAGATCAGCGAACCGTCCTGGGTCAGGGCTGCCGCCATTCGCGCTAGGGCCACCGTGCCGGCGTCGAAGGGTTCGAGCTCGAACGCACCCATCGGGCCGTTCCAGACAAGCGTGCGGCAGGTTTTCAGCACATCCCCCAGCGCCTCGGCCGCTTGAGGCCCGATGTCGAGGATCATCTCGTCCGCCCCGAGCTCGTGCACATTGCAGATGCGCAGGCTCTCGGGCCGGGCGGCGAATTCCCGCGCGACCTGCACGTCATAGGGGAGATGGACGGTGCAGCCTGCCTGTTCGGCCGTGTTGAGGATCGCGTTGGCCGTCTCGATCATCTCGTGTTCGCACAGCGAGGCGCCGACATTCACGCCGCGCGCGGCAAGGAAGGTGTTGGCCATCCCGCCGCCGATCACGAGATGCTGGACCTTCCCGACGAGGTTCTGCAGCACCGCCAGCTTGGTCGACACCTTCGCGCCGCCCACCACCGCCACCACCGGCGGCTGCGGCGAGCCAAGCGCCTGTTCGAGCGCGGCGAGCTCCCGTTCCATGGCCCGACCGGCGTAAGCCGGCAGCAGATGGGCCAGCCCTTCCGTGGAGGCATGAGCGCGGTGCGCCGCGCTGAACGCATCGTTGACGTAGAAGTCGCCATGCTCGGCCATCGCCGCCGCGAAGGCGGGGTCGTTCGCCTCCTCGCCCGGCCAGAAGCGCACATTGTCGAGCAGGCCGATGTCGCCGGGTCGCAGGATGCCGATCGCCTGCGCCACGACGGGTCCGCTCACCTCGGGGATGAACATGACCTCCCGCTGCAGGACGCGCTCCAGATCACCCTGCACGAGGCTCGTCGAGAGTGTGGAGTGCCGCTTCCCCTTCGGACGCCCGAAATGGGCCAGCAGCAGCACCTTGGCACCGCGCTCGCTCAGCTCCAGGATTGTCGGGCGGACGGCTTCGACCCGGCTGACATCGCTGGCGCGCCCCTCCTGCATCGGCAGGTTCAGGTCGACCCGCACGAGCGCGACCTGCCCGGTAAGGTTGGCGGGCAGGTCATCAAGGGTCTTGAAACGGGTCACGGCGTTCATCCGAAGCTGAGTTGCGTCCTGGGTGCTCGCAAGGCGGCGGTCAGAGCAGACGGGCCATGACCCCCGCCGTGTCGATCATGCGGTTGGAGAAGCCCCATTCGTTGTCGTACCAGCTCACCACGCGGCCAAGCTGTCCCTCGAGAACGGAGGTTTCCAGGCTGTCAACGGTCGAACTCGCGGGGTGGTGGTTGAAGTCCGAGGAGACGAGCGGCTCGTCCGTATAGTCGAGCACTCCCTTCATCGCCCCCTCGGCCGCCTGCCTCAACGCCTCGTTGATCTCCTCGACGGAAGTCTCACGGCTGGGGACGAACACCAGATCCACGAGGCTGACATTGGGTGTCGGCACCCGCACGCTCGAGCCGTCAAGCTTGCCCTTCAGTTCCGGCAGCACCAGTCCCACCGCCCGCGCCGCGCCGGTGGTGGTGGGGATCATGTTCTGCGCCCCTGCGCGGGCGCGCCGCAGATCCGAGTGCATCTGGTCGAGCATCCGCTGATCGTTGGTATAGGAGTGGATGGTGGTCATGAACCCGCGCTCGATCCCGATGACGTCGTGCAGAACCTTGGCCACCGGCGCGAGACAGTTCGTGGTGCAGCTGGCGTTGGAGACGATCACGTCCTCGGCGGTAAGCGTGGCTTCGTTCACGCCGTAGACGATGGTCTTGGACACGCCCGTGGCCGGTGCGGAAATCAGCACCCGCCTGGCACCGGCGTCCAGATGCGGCCGGGACGCCTCGTCCGACTGGAAGAAGCCGGTGCATTCAAGCACGATGTCCACGCCCATGTCGCGGTGCGGCAGCTTGCCCGGATCGCGTTCCGAGGTGACGCGGATTCTGCGCCCGCCGATCACCAGCGTGTCGCCGTCGGCCTCGACCGCGCCGGGGAAGCGGCCATGCGTGGTGTCGTAGGCGAAGAGCAGCGCGTTGGAGCGCGTGTCGGCGAGATCATTGATGGCGACCAGCTCAAGGTCGTGATCGCTCCGTTCCAGCAGCGCACGCGCGACCAGGCGTCCGATCCGTCCAAAACCGTTGATTGCAACCTTGGTCGCCATGCGCACCGCTCCTGTTCCGTTGGTCAGTTGGTCAGTTTGTCGTGGATGCGGTCAGCGATGCTGTCCGCCGTGAATCCGAACTTGGCGAAAACGTCCTTCGCCGGCGCCGACGCGCCGAAACGGTCGATCCCGATGCGCAGCCCACGCGTCATGGTGAACCGGTCCCACCCCAGCGTTGCGCCCGCCTCGATCGACACGCGCAGGATTTCGTCAGGCTGCGCGTCGGGCAGGATGTCCTCCTGATAGTCGCGCGGCTGCTGGGCGAAGAGCTCCATGCACGGCATCGAGACCACATCCGCGCCCACCCCTCTGCTCTCCAATAGATCGGCCGCGGCAAGGGCAAGGTGAACCTCCGACCCGGTCGCGATCAGGATGACCCGCCGCGGCGACCTTGCCTCTCTCAGCCGGTAGGCGCCGCGTGCGCAGCGATTGCTCTCGGGCGTCCACTCGGCATCGGCATCGCCCCGGACCGGCGGCAGGTTCTGTCTCGACAGGGCGAGGACGGAGGGCGTTCCCGGAGTGGCAAGCGCCAGCGCCCAACATTCGGCCGTCTCGATTGCGTCGGCGGGCCGAAACACATTGAGGTTGGGGATGAGCCTGAGGCTCATCAGGTGCTCGACCGGCTGGTGGGTGGGTCCGTCCTCTCCCAGACCGATGGAATCGTGAGTGAAGACGTAGACCACCTGCGCCTGGCTGAGCGCGGACAGGCGGACGGCGTTGCGGCAATAGTCGCTGAAGACGAGGAACGTGCCGCCATAGGGCACGAGGCCGCCATGCAGCGCCATCCCGTTCATGGCGGCGGCCATGCCGAATTCGCGGATGCCGTAGTACACGTAACGCCCGGCGCGGTCGTTCCGGGTGAAGGGCGTCATGCCAGCCGCCTTCGTGTTGTTCGATCCGGTCAGGTCCGCGGAGCCGCCGACAAGCTGCGGGATGGCGGGTGACAGCCGGTCAAGCGCCATCTGCGACGCCTTGCGCGTCGCCACCGTCTGCGGGGCGGTCGCCAGTTCGCGGATCAGCGGCTGCACCGCGGCGGCGGCACGGTTCTGCAGCCCCTCCGTCGCGCTCCGCAGTTCGTTGATCCTGTCACCCGCCCGGTCACGCCAGCGGGCGTGCTCCGAGGCGGCGCGGCGCCCCGCGTCTCTCCAGTCCGCCAGGATGTCGTTCGGGATGACGAACGGTTCGTGCGGCCATCCGAGCGCCTCGCGCGTTGCGCGGGCCTCGTCGATGCCGAGCGGCGCGCCGTGCAGCGCCTCGGTTCCCTGAAGGTTCGGGGCACCCTTGCCGATGATCGTGTGGCAGATGACGAGCGAGGGTCGCACCTGCTCCTGCGCGGCTTCGGTGAGCGCCGCATCCACGGCATCAACATCGTGGCCGTCGCATTCGAGCACATGCCAGCCTGCCGCCCTGTGCCGCGCGGCGATGTCTTCGCAGGTCGACAGCTCGGTCGAGCCGTCGATCGTGATGCGGTTGCTGTCGAACAGCACGTTGAGGCGACCCAGCCCGAGCTGTCCGGCCAGCCCGACGGCCTCGTGGTTGATGCCTTCCATCAGGCACCCGTCACCGGCGATCACCCAGGTGCGGTGATCCACCAGATCATCCCCATGAAGAGCGTTCAGATGCCGCTCGGCCATGGCCATGCCGACAGCCATGGCCACGCCCTGCCCCAGCGGACCCGTGGTGCACTCCACGCCGGGAATCAGGAAGTTCTCCGGGTGGCCGGCGCAGACGCTGTCGAGGCGGCGAAACCGCCGCAGATCGTCGCGCGTCGGCTGCGCATACCCGGTGAGATGAAGCAGCGCGTATAGCAGCATCGACCCATGCCCCGCCGACAGGACGAAGCGGTCCCGGTCCGGCCACGCCGGATCGGCGGGATCGTGCTTGAGGTGTCTGGTCCACAGGACGGTGGCGGCGTCGGCCATGCCCATGGGCATCCCCGGATGACCGGAATTGGCTTCTTCGACGGCATCGATCGCCAGAATGCGCACGGCGTTGGCCATGTGCTGTAGACGTTCGCTGCTTGCCGCCATTCCGACGCTCCCGAAGTTACAGGGCGGCCCTTGCCGCCGGGCACCGGCACTGCGCGAGTCGTGCGGGCGGCCTTGCCTTTGCGGACAGGGGGCGGTGGGGTCAAGCGGGGCGGGTCGCGCCTGTGCCAGCCGGACACGCTCGCGCCAAGGCACAGCGCGGTTTTGCGCCGGGTGCGAAAAGCCTTTACCGTCCGCGGCATGTCGAACACTTCCCACGCCGACGCGCTCAGCAGGATTGCCGCTGCCACCGACCGGATCGAGCGGGCGAGCGCACAGGTGCAAGCCATGCGGCCGGGCGACGAATTACTGCGCACGGCGGCGTCCCAGGCGCTGAGCCAACTCGACACGCTGCTCGCCGAGCTCGAGAGGTGAAGGAAGTCGCCCTCGTCGTCGGCGGCCGTCGCCACCTCCTCGCCTGTCCGGCGGAACAGGAGGCGCATGTGCGCGCGCTTGCCGCCGACATCGACCGCCGGCTGGCGGGATTGCCGAGGCACGCGACCAACGATGCCAGAAACCTGCTGCTGGTGGCGCTGACCCTGGCGGACGAGTTGGGTGACCTCCAGGCCCGCGTGGAACGCGGTCCGACCAGCGCGCCCAAGCCTCGCTCCGCTTGCGCCGACAAGGCGGAAGAGGACGCGCCGGGCGCCGCCCTGCACCGCCTCGCCGACCGGCTCGAATCCTGCGCTGCACTCCTTGAGGAACTGGCAGCGTCTCCCTAGGTTTGCCGCGGCGGGACTGCCCGGCACGAGCCGCAAGCGAACATCCCTGAGGCTATAAGCAATCCTTGGGAGCTGTCCCTGTCCGGAGAATCGGGTTCGTCCCGGCGATCTGGATACACGGCGCCCACCTGACGTTGAGGCGTCAGAGGATTTCCCGGCAACGACCCATGGTGGTTCCGCCACTTCGTCCCCTCGAAAGGAGCACCCGGTGACAGGCACGCCGTGCGCAGACATCGCCGCGTCAAAGAACGCCCTGCGACGCAGGCTGCGCGCGGCCCGGCGAGCACATGTGGAGGCGCTTCCCGAGTCGACGCGGGCGCTCCTGTTCCTGCGTCCGCCGACGCAGATCCTCGGGCGCATCCCGGAGCAGAGCACCATCGGCCTGTATGATCCATCGCCCTTCGAGGCGCCGACACAGGGTTATGCGCGGTTCTTCTTCGAACGGGGGCATCGCCTTGCCCTGCCGTCTTTCTCGACGCGCAGCAGCCCCATGCACTTTGCGCCATGGTCCGATCCCTATGCGGACGATGGCCTAGCGCCCGGTCCTCACGGGCCTCGCCAGCCCCGGATTGCGGAACCGCCGTGCGAGCCGCAGGTGCTGATGGTGCCGCTGCTCGGTTTCACGGCCGAAGGCGACCGGCTCGGCCAGGGCGGCGGACATTACGATCGTTTTCTGGCTGCACGCACCGACATGCTCGTGGTGGGTCTCGCCTGGGACGTGCAGGAGGTTCAGGACATGCCGCGCGAGGCGCACGACCGCAAACTCGATTACGTGGTGACCCCGAGCCGCGTGCTGGGGCCGTTCTGATGCGCCGTGAACCGACATGGCGCATCCCCGTCGGCCTGCTGGCGCTGCTGGCGGCGCTGATCGTCTACGGCCTGATCATCGCCCGGTATGTGCCGGAGATTGTCGGCGCCTGGCCGGCGTTGCTGCAGACGGTGGTGTATCTGGTGCTCGGCCTGATCTGGCTGCTGCCGCTGCGGCGCTTCCTGATCTGGATGGAGACGGGCCGCTTGTCGCCGCCCGACGGAGCGCGAGCCGACGAACAGGAACCCTAGTGGCGCGAGTGACGGGGCTCGAACCCGCGACCTCCGGCGTGACAGGCCGGCGCTCTAACCAACTGAGCTACACCCGCGCAAATCGGGCTGAAGCGCCGCTAGGTGCCGCGCCAGTAAGCCAGCTTGGCGGGGGTGTCAACGCGTCCGCGAAGGATATTTGCGCCCGTCGTCACCTTCCCGCCGCGCCCGCTTCAGGGAACCAGCAGCAGCGCGGGCGTCTCGATCAGCTTCTTCAGCGCCTGAACGAACGAGGCGGCGTCGTGGCCATCGACCACGCGGTGATCGCAACTGATCGACAGGTTCATCAGCTTGCGTTTTTCCACCCGCTCGATGCCGGCGGCGTCGCGCACGAACATCGGCCGCTCCACGATCCGGTTCGGCCCGATGATCGCGACCTCGGGCCGGTTGATGACCGGCGTGGTCGCGACCCCGCCAAGCGGACCGAGCGAGGTGATGGTGAGGGTCGATCCGCTCAGTTCCTCCGACGTGATCGAGCCGTTCCGCGCCGCATCCGCCAGACGCGCGATCTCGCGGGCAAGCTGATAGATGTTGCGGGCCTGCGCGTCGCGGATGACCGGGACCATCAGGCCGCCGCCCGTCTGCGTGGCCATGCCCAGATGCACCGATCCGTGGCGCGTCACGATGCCCGCCTCGTCGTCATAGCGCGCGTTGATCATGGGGAACGCCGGCAGGACCTTGCACACCGCGGTGATCAGCAGCGGCAGGAGCGTCAGCTTGGGCCGTTCGCCACGACCGGCGTTGAGCTGCGCCCGCAGCTGTTCAAGCTCCGTGACGTCGATTTCCTCGACATAGGTGAAGTGGGGGATTGCCCGCTTGGCGGCGGCCATGTTCTGCGCGATGCGCTTGCGCAGCCCGATCACCTTCACCTGTTCGTCCGCACGGGCGGCACCGGCGGGCGCGAAACCGCCCGACGAATAGGCAAGGAACTGGTCGAGATCGGCATGGCGGATCCGCCCGTCGGCGGCCGGACGCACCTCGCGCAGGTCGATGCCAAGATCGGCGGCGCGCTTGCGGACGGCCGGGGATGCCAGCGGCCGCGCACCGTCCGCCTTTTCCGCCGGGGGCGGCGCCGCCTGCGCGTCCGGTCGGACCGGCGAGGCGCTCGTCCCGGCCGGCGCGGCCTTGTTGCCGGCCGCAATGGCCGCATCCGCATCGCCGGCGTCGGGATTTTCCGCGTCCAAGCGCGCCTCGACCTGCGCGTCCGCGGCTGCCGGCGCCGTGTCGGCGGCGCGCGGGGGTTCGGAGGCCGCCGTCGCGGCATCAACCTGCGCACGGGTTCCGGGTTCCGGCGGCGCGTCGCTGTCGGTGTCGATCACCACGAGCATGGAACCGATGGCAACGATGTCGCCGACCTCACCGGCCACTTCCAGCACCGTGCCCGCCACGGGGCTTTCCATCTCGACCGTCGCCTTGTCGGTCATCATGTCGGCAAGCTGCTGGTCTTCCTCGACACGGTCGCCCGGCTTCACGTGCCAAGCGACGATTTCCGCCTCGGCGATGCCTTCGCCGATATCCGGAAGGTTGAAGGTGAACTTGGCCATGGGGAATCAATCCTGAAGCAAGCGGTCCATCGCCTCGCCGATGCGGACGGGTCCGGGGAAATACGCCCATTCAAGGCTGTGGGGATACGGCGTGTCGAAGCCGGTGACGCGCATCACCGGCGCCTCGAGATGGTAGAACATCCGCTCCTGCACCAGTGCCGCCAGCTCGGCGCCAAAGCCGCTCGTGCGGGTCGCCTCGTGCACCACCATGCAGCGTCCGGTCCGCTCGACCGAACGCGCGATCGCCTCGATGTCGAGCGGGACGAGGGTTCTCAGATCGAGCAGGTCGATGTCGATGCCCTTCTCGCGCGCCACCGCATCGACCACATGCACCATCGTGCCGTAGGCGAGCACCGTCATCGCCTCTCCTTCGGAGACGCGGCGCGCCTCTCCCAGCGGAATGCGGTAATGCCCCTCCGGCACCACGCTGTCGGGGTGCCGCTTCCACGGCTCGACCGGGCGGTCGTAAAAGCCCGAAAAAGGGCCGTTGTAGATGCGCTTGGGTTCGAAGAAGATGACCGGATCGTTGTCTTCGATGGCGGCGATCAGCAGCCCCTTGGCGTCGTGGGGCGTTGACGGGATGACCGTCTTGAGGCCCGCGACATGCGTGAACATCGCCTCCGGACTCTGGCTGTGGGTCTGGCCGCCGAAGATCCCCCCGCCGAAGGGGGAGCGCACCGTGAGCGGCGCGGTGTACTCTCCCGCAGAGCGGTAGCGGATGCGCGCCGCTTCGGAAACGATCTGGTCGAGGCCGGGATAGATGTAGTCGGCGAACTGGATCTCGGCCACCGGCCTCAGCCCGTAAGCACCCATGCCGATGGCCGCGGCGATGATGCCGCACTCGGAAATCGGGGTGTCGAACACGCGCGTCTTGCCGTACTTGGCCTGCAATCCGGCCGTCGCCCGGAAAACGCCGCCGAAATAGCCCACATCCTCGCCGAAGATCATCACGTCCGGATCCCGCGCGAGCATGATGTCGAGCGCCTCGTTGATGGCCTCGATCATGTTGAGGCGCCGTTCAGCCGAAGCGTCGGCTCCCTTCGCCGGAGCGGTCATGTCCGCGCTCATCGCCCGTGCAGCCCTTCGGGGAACTTCACCTCGCGCTCGCGGAGGGACTGGGCGCATTGTTCGGCGAGGTGCCAGGGCATCGTTTCGTACACATCCTCGAACATGGTTTCGAACGGCTGGTGCAGGCCGTGACCGAGAATGCCGTTGCGCTCCGCCTCCTTCGTGGCGGCACGCACCGTTTCGGCACAGGAACGGTCCATCGCCGCCTGCCGGTCCTCGTCCCACTCGCCCAGCGCGATCAGATGGTCGCGCAGACGGGCGATCGGATCGCCGAGCGGCCATTCCTCGCGCTCGTGCGCGCTGCGATAGCCTGCCGGATCGTCTGACGTCGAATGCCCCTCCGCACGATAGGAGAAGAACTCGATCAGTGTGGGGCCGGCATTGGCGCGGGCGCGGTCGGCGGCCCAGCGTTCGGCGGCATAGACGGCGAGCGCGTCGTTTCCGTCGACGCGCAACCCGGCAAGGCCGTACCCGATCGCCCGCGCAGCGAAGGTCGCGCGCTCACCCCCGGCGAAGCCGGAGAAGCTGGAGATTGCCCACTGGTTGTTGACCACGTTGAGGATGACCGGAGCGTTGTAGACGGCCGCAAAGGTGCAGGCGGCGTGAAAATCGCCTTCCGCCGTCGACCCTTCGCCCACCCAGGTGGCGGCGATGCGGCTGTCGCCCTTGCTCGCACTTGCCATGGCCCAGCCGACCGCCTGCGGCGTCTGTGTCGCCAGATTGCCGCTGATGGTGAAGAAGCTGTGCGCCTTGGAGGAGTACATGATGGGCAGCTGCCGGCCCTTCAGCGCGTCGCCCTTGTTGGAGTAGATCTGGTTGATCATCTCCACGAGCGGGTAGCCGCGCGAGATCAGGATGCCCTGCTGCCGGTAGGAGGGGAAGACCATGTCGTCCCCGGCAAGCGCCATGGCCGCGCTGACGGAGGTTGCCTCCTCGCCGGTGCATTTCATGTAGAAGCTGGTCTTGCCCTGCCGCTGCCCGCGGAACATGCGCTCGTCGAAGGCGCGGGTCAGCGCCATGTGCCCCAGCATGGTGCGCAGCGTGTCGGCGTCGAGCTTGGGATCCCAGGGACCGTGTGCCCTGTCGTCCTCGCCAAGGACGCGGATCAGATCGGTGCACAACCCATGCGTCTCGCTTGCGGGACAGCGTTCGTCGGGCCGGGCCTGTTCACCCGCACGGCTGACGCGGACATGGGAGAAATCCACCGCATCGCCGGGACGGTAGCGCGGCTCAGGAACGTGCAGCGCGAGTGCGGGCCGGTTGCCCCCGCCCCGCGCGGTGTCCTGCACCTGTTCCGCCATTCAGCACTCTCCCCTTGTCTCTGGATGCAGCCGCTAGGATCATTTGCCCGCGATGTCGAGACGGCGCCGCCGGCCTACACCGCCACCGATGCCGTCAGCGGCGGCAAGGGAGTGTAGTCGAGAACCTCGAAATCGGAGATGTCGTACGCGAAGATCGACGCGGGCCGGCGCCGCAGCACCAGCCTCGGCCGCCCGACCGGCCGGCGTTCAAGCTGGCGCTCGACGAGATCCGCATGCGATTCGTAGAGATGCACGTCACCGCCGGTCCAGACCAGCTCGCCCGGCGCCAGTCCTGTCTGCTGGGCCAGCATCCGCTGGAGCGTTGCGGCCGTCCAGAGGTTGAAGGGCAGGCCCAGCGCGACGTCGCAGCTGCGCTGGTACAGCATGCCGTTCAGCCGCCCGTCGACAACATGATACTGGTAGGTCTTGTGACACGGCGGCAGCGCCATTTGGGCAAGCTGCGCGACATTCCAGCCTTCGATGATGTGTCGCCGCCCCGCGGGGTCACGCCGCAGGCTCTCCACCACCTCGGCGACCTGGTTGACCGGCTCGCCCGGCTCGTAGGTGCCGTCCGGCCGGTACCGGTATGTGGGCCAGGCGGTCCACTGCCGCCCGTAGACCGGGCCGAGGTCGCCCCACCGCTCGGCGAATTCTTCGTCGGCAGCGATCCGCGCAACGAACGCCTCGAGCGACAGGGCGTCGCCCGTCTCTCTGACATAGCGGGCGTGCGGCCATTCGTTCCAGATCTTGACCCCCTGGAGGACGAGGGGACGGATGTTGGTCGAACCGCTCAGGAACCACAGCAGTTCGCGCGTGGCCGTTTTCCAGTAGACCCGCTTGGTGGTGAGCAGGGGCATGTGACCGTCTGCGAGATCGAAGCGCAATGTCGCCCCGAACACGGAGCGGGTGCCGACACCGGTGCGATCCATCCTGCGGCTGCCCCGCGCCCAGACGTCCCGCATCAAAGCGAGATACTGTTCCTCCGGATGGGTGGACGCCGCGTCTGCCATGCACGCGCCTTAGCCGCAAATTGCGCGCTTGCCACCCTGCCGGCACCCTCCTATAGCGCCGCCTCTGCCTTGCCTGACCCGTCGGGGTCGGGCCCGGTCGGGGAGTAGCTCAGCCTGGTAGAGCACTGTCTTCGGGAGGCAGGGGCCGGAGGTTCGAATCCTCTCTCCCCGACCACGTTTCTTCACCGCATCTTTCACCTTTGCGCCGACCATCCGGCGTGGCTCTTGCCTGTGGCGGAGGCCGCGCCATATGCCGCCGATGGATGACGCAGATCCCGGCGCTGGCGCGCGGCGATGGCAGCAGCGGGCCGTTCCGGCGGGGCGGATGTCGCGGCTGGCGGGGTTCGGCAGGCTGGCCGGCGGGATTGCCGGCAATGTGCTGACCGAAGGGGCGGCGCGCTGGACCAGGGGAGAGCGCCCGCGCCTTAACGATCTTCTGCTCACCCCCCGAAACGCCGCCCGGCTGACGGATGAGCTCGCCCAGATGCGAGGCGCGGCGATGAAGATGGGACAGATGCTGTCGCTGGACGCCGGTGATCTGCTTCCCCCCGAGCTGTCCGGCATCCTCGCCACGCTGCGCGACCGCGGGTCCACCATGCCCACGACCCAGCTTGACGCCACCCTGCGGGCCGAATGGGGCACCGACTGGCGGCAGAGGTTCCGCCGCTTCGATCCCCGGCCCGTGGCCGCGGCCTCGATCGGACAGGTGCACCGCGCCGAAACGCGTGACGGGCGTCAGCTTGCCGTCAAGGTGCAGTATCCGGGGGTTGCGCAAAGCATCGACTCCGACGTCGACAACATCACGTCCCTGCTGCGGCTTTCGGGCATGCTCCCGCCTTCGCTTGACCTCGGACCCGTGCTGACGGCGGCAAAGCGGCAGCTTCACGAAGAGGCGGATTACGAGCGCGAAGGCGCCATGCTGGCGGCCTTTGCCGACCAGCTGCGCGGCGATGCCCGCTTCATCGTGCCCGAACTGGACCGGACACTCACCACGGCGCGGATCCTCGTCATGAGCTTCGAGGAAGGCAGCCCGATCGAGTCGCTGGCGAGCGAGGCACAGGCCCTGAGGAATTGCGTGTTCGCGCATCTGGTCGAGCTGGTCGCACGGGAATTGTTCCAGTTCGGCATGATGCAGACCGACCCCAATTTCGCCAATTACCTCTACCAGCGCGCGAGCGGTCGCATCGTCCTGCTGGATTTCGGCGCGACGCAGACGGTGCCGGAGCATGTCAGCGGCACCTACCGGCGCCTGATCACCGCCGGGCTTGCACAGAACTACGCGCGGGTGCGCGACGAGGCGGTGGCCGCCGGGTTCCTCGGCGCGCAGGCCGTCGTCCGGCACCCTGATGCGGTGGCCAAGGCGATCGCCATCATTGTCGACGAGATGAACCGGCCCGGTCCGCTCGACTTCGGCGATCGCTCGTTCGTGCCGCAGATCCGGGAGGAAGCGATGCCGATCGCCCGCGACCGGGAGTCCTGGTCGATCCCGCCGGCCGAGCTGCTGCTGGTCCAGCGCAAGGTGAGCGGAACCGCGCTTCTCGGCGCCCGGCTCGGCGCAGCCGTGGATGTGCGGGCGATCCTGCAGGAGGTGATGGGACCGCCTCCGACCGTTCAGCCGCCGCGCAGCAGCTGAACGCCCCAGTCGCGCTCCATCAGGTAGAGCAGCGTGCGGGCCGCCTGGCCCCTCGGACTGTTCAGCCCGCCGTCCCGCTCCATCAGCAGGAGGGCATCGTCGTGAGCAACCGGCAGCAGGCGCTGGACCTGCTCCAGCGAGGCGATGCGGAAGGCGGCCTCGCCTGACTGCCGCGTGCCCATCAGTTCGCCTCCGCCGCGCAGGCGCAGATCCTCTTCAGCCAGATGGAAGCCGTCCTGCGAACTGCGCAGCAAGGCAAGGCGTTCGCGGGCGGTGTCGGACAGGCTGCTTCCCCTGAGCAGCAGGCAGGTGGAACGGCCCGAGCCGCGACCCACCCGCCCCCGCAGCTGGTGAAGCTGGGCAAGGCCGAAGCGTTCCGCCTGCTCGACGATCATCAGCGTCGCATTGGGAACATCGACGCCCACCTCGATGACGGTCGTGGCGACGAGCACGGCCGCCTCCCCGCGGGCGAACCGCTCCATTGCCGCGTCGCGGTCTTCCGACGCCATCTGGCCGTGCACCATGACCACGGCGTCGCCAAAGCGGGACCGCAGCGCCGCGAAGCGTGCCTCGGCGGCGGCGATGTCGCTGTCGACGCTCTCATCGGCACGCACCATCGGGCACACCCAGTACGCCTGCGCTCCGCCGGCGACGTGCCGCGAGAGCCCGTCGATCACGTCCTCGATGCGCTCGAGCGAGGTCACCCGCGTGTCGATCGGCTGCCGCCCGGGCGGCCTTTCGTCGAGCCGGCTGACGTCCATTTCTCCGTATTGGGCGAGGGTCAGGCTGCGCGGGATGGGTGTCGCCGTCATCGCCAGCGTGTGCGGCGCCCGCTCGCCCTTGCTCGCGAGCATCAGCCGCTGCGCCACCCCGAAGCGGTGCTGCTCGTCGATGACAACCAGCCCCAGATTGCGATACGCCACCGCGTCCTGGAAGATCGCATGGGTGCCGATGAGCAGCTGGATGCTGCCATCCATCAGCCCCATCAGCTTGGCCTCGCGGACCCGTCCCTTGTCCCGCCCGGTCAGCAGCGCGACGTTGATGCCGGTCGGCGCGGCCAGACGGGTCAGAGTGTCGGCATGCTGCCGCGCCAGCAACTCGGTCGGCGCAAGGAGCGCCGCCTGCGCCCCGGCCTCGACGGCCGCCAGCATGGCATGGAGCGCGACCACGGTCTTTCCCGAGCCGACATCGCCCTGAAGCAGCCGCAGCATGGGTGTCGCTTGCCGGAGATCCGCGTCGATCTCGGCGATGCTGCGCACCTGCGCGGCCGTCAGCGCGTAAGGGAGACGCAACGCCGCGCGCAGCCGGCCGTCCCCCGCCAGCGGCCGGCACGCGCGCCGCCGCCGGTCGGAGCGCACCAGCGCGAGCGCCAGCGCATTGGCCAGCAGCTCGTCATAGGCGAGACGGTTGCGGGCGGCCTCCTCCTCGCCGCCATGCGCCTGTCGCAGCGCGTCCAGCCAGGATGGCCATGCGCGGGCGGCGCGCAACCCCGGCTCGATCCATTCCGGCAGATCCGGTGCCCGCTCCAGCGACTGCGCCACAAGCGCGGCGATGCGCGGCTGGGTCAGGCCCTCGGCCAGGGCGTAGACCGGCTCGATCCGGTCCGTGATCTGCGCCTGCGCATCGAAAACATGATCTGGATGCACGATCTGGAGCGTCTGCCCGAAGCGGTCGAGGCGCCCGGCAATCGTGCGCCGGGATCCCTCGGGCAGCAGCTTGCGCGCCGCAAAGGCCGCCTTGCCGAAATAGACGAGGTCGCAGTGATCGCCCTCGTCGTCCCTCGCCGCAATCCGCAACGGCGCCCGCCGGCTCGCAGGCGCCCTGTGCGCGCCGATGCTGAGCGTCACGACGATCTGCTCGCCGACGCGCGCCTCGTCCAGGACGGCGACCGCGCGCCGGTGCACATAGCGTTCGGGAAGATGATAGAGCACGTCCCGAACCCGCGTGAGGCCAAGCCGCTCGAGCGGCCTGGCGATCTTCGGCCCGACCCCGGTCAGGCTGTCGACCTGCGCGAACACCGGGTTGAGAACGGCAGGACGCATCGCCGCGCCCTTATACCGCCTTGCGCGGGTCTGACGAGTGCCCTAACCGGCGCCCATGCCCGATCCCGTCCGTCTCGCGCGTGCCCGGTTCCGCGCCTGGCATCGCGGCACCCGTGAAGCGGATTACGTCATCGGGGGCTTCTTCGACCGTTACAGCGCCGGCTGGTCTGACGACGACCTCGGCTGGTTCGAGGCCCTGCTCGAGGAAGAGGACGTCGACATTCTCGCCTGGGCGATGGGCATGGCGCCGCCTCCGCCGCACCTGTCCGGACCCGCGCTCACACTGTTCCAGCGGCTGGACTATGTGCGGGTCGGATGAGGCAAGGCGCTTGCCGCCGCGTCGTCTCCGGGCGGCCTGTCTGCGCCGAGGATTGCCATGATTGATCTCCAGCGCATCCTCGCGGCGCGCACGCCGCTGACGCTCGCGCGGGTGGTGCGCGGCAGCCAGCCGCTGCTCATGGCCGACCTTGCCCGGGCATCCCGCCTCAGGGCCGTGTTCATCGCTCCCGATGACGCCGCGATGCGCGCGGTGGCGGAAGGGGCGACGTTCTTCGCACCGGAACTGGAGGTGATCGAATTTCCGGCGTGGGATTGCCTGCCCTACGATCGGGCCAGCCCGGCTCTCGCCGTAAGCGCGCAGCGGCTGTCCGCACTGCACCAGCTGCAGGACGGCGCCAGGGCTGGCGGGCGGCGACAGCTGCTGGTGACCACCGCCAACGCGATTGTTCAGCGTGTCCTCACCCCGTTCCGCATCCGCGAGGCGGTGCGCGCCTTCGCGCCGGGAACGGAGATCGGCCGCGACAGTCTCGCAGCCCTGCTGACCCGGCAGGGGTATACGCGGGTCGACACCGTCGTCGACGCGGGCGAGTATGCCATCAGGGGCTCGATCGTCGATCTCTACCCGTCTGGCCTCGATGCCGGGTTGCGGATGGACTTCTTCGGTGACGAGCTGGAGTCGCTGCGCCTGTTCGACCCGGCGACACAGCTCACGACCGGCACGCTCGAGCGGCACCTGCTGCTCCCGGCGAGCGAGGCACTGCTGGACGAGGCGAGCATCCGGCGGTTCCGGTCCCGCTACCGCGAAGCGTTCGGCGCGGTCGCAACACAGGATCCGCTCTACGAAGCGGTCAGCGAGGGGCGCCGACTCGCAGGCATGGAACACTGGCTGCCCATGTTCGAGGAGAGGCTCGACACGCTCTTCGATCATCTGGACCCGAGCGACGTTGTGGTCATCGACCAGGCGGCGCTGCAGGTGGCGCGCGACCGGCTCGCGGACATTGCGGACTTCCGGCAGGCCCGCACCGAGGCGTCCGGGCAGCGGGCCGGCAGCTACCGCCCCCTGCCCACGGACGCGCTTTATCTTACGGAAACGGAGCTAGACCGGCGGCTGGAGGCAACGCCCGTGCACAGCGCCACCATCTTCGCCCAGCCCGACGGCGACGCACTCGACTTCGGCTTCACCTCGGCCAGAGACTTCGCCGCGGAGCGTGCGCGCGGGGAGAACGTCTACGCGGCGCTCAGCACCCATCTGAGCGCAGGAAAGGCCCAGTCGGTGCGCACGGTCATCGCCGCCTATTCGCCAGGCTCGCGCGACCGGATCGCCTCCATCCTTGCCGAAGCGGGCATCAGGACCGCGCACGCCGAAGGCTGGCAGTCCGCCGTGGGCGCGGCGGCGGGCGGCACCGTGCCGATGGTCGTTCTACGCCTGGAGCACGGCTTTGCCAGCGACGATGTCGAACTGCTGACCGAGCAGGATCTGCTCGGTGACCGCCTCGTGCGGCGGCAGAAGGCCCGGCGCAGCGCGGACGCCTTTCTGGCCGAGCTGTCGGCTCTTCAGAGGGGCGACCTCGTCGTCCATGCCGATCACGGCATTGGCCGTTATCTGGGCCTCGAACCGGTGCGGGTCGGCAAGTCGCAGCACGACTGCGTCGCGGTGGAGTATGCGGGCGGCGACAAGCTGTACATCCCGGTCGAGAACCTGGAAGTGCTCACCCGCTATGGCTCGACGGAAGAGGCGGTCCGGCTTGACCGGCTCGGCGGCGAAGCGTGGCAGCGTCGGCGGGCGCAGCTCAAGGACCGCATCCGGGCCATCGCCGGCGACCTCATGCGCACCGCCGCCGCGCGTGCCCTGCGCAGCGCCCCGTCTCTCGCGGTGGACGAGGCGGCGTATCATCAGTTCCGCGACCGTTTTCTCTGGGAGGAGACGGAGGACCAGGACCGCGCCATCGCCGACGTCCTCGCCGATCTGGAGTCCGGGCGCCCCATGGACCGGCTGGTGTGCGGCGACGTGGGTTTCGGCAAGACGGAGGTTGCGCTTCGCGCCGCCTTCGTGGCCGCCCTGTCCGGTGTTCAGGTCGCGGTGGTCGCCCCCACCACCCTGCTCGCCCGGCAGCACTTCGCCAGTTTCGAGCAGCGCTTCGCCGGCTTTCCGATCCGCATCGGCCGGCTCTCGCGCCTCGTGCCGGCGAAGGAAGCCCGCGAGACACGGGAGGGGTTGAGCAGCGGGCAGATCGACATCGTTGTTGGAACTCACGCGATCCTCGCCAAAACGGTGTCGTTCAAGAACCTCGGACTGGTGATCGTCGACGAGGAACAGCGCTTCGGCGTCACCCACAAGGAGCGGCTGAAACAGCTACGCGCGGACGTGCACATGCTCACCCTGACCGCGACGCCCATCCCGCGCACCCTGCAGATGGCGATGACCGGGCTGCGCGAGCTGTCCACCATCCAGACTCCGCCCGTCGACCGGCTGGCGGTGAGAACCTATGTCAGCGAGTGGGACGACGTGGTCATCCGCGAGGCTCTCCTGCGCGAGCATCACCGTGGCGGCCAGAGCTTCATCGTCGTGCCGCGCATCGCCGACATGGACGAGGTCGAGGAATGGCTGCGTGCCCATGTCCCCGAAGTGCGCTTCATCTCGGCCCATGGCCAGATGGGCGCGGCCGAGGTGGAAGACCGGATGGGCGCCTTCTACGAGGGACGTTACGACGTGCTGCTTTCGACGACCATCGTCGAAAGCGGTCTCGACATCCCGTCCGCGAACACGATCATCATCCACCGCGCCGATCGGTTCGGGCTGGCGCAGCTCTACCAGCTGCGCGGCCGCGTCGGGCGCTCGAAACTGCGCGCCTATGCCTATCTGACGTGGGCCGCCGGCGCCGCGCTCTCCGAAACGGCCGAGAAGCGGCTGAAGGTGCTGTCGGACCTCGACTCGCTCGGCGCGGGCTTTCAGCTCGCCAGTCGCGACCTCGACATCCGCGGCGCGGGCAACCTGCTCGGCGACGAACAGTCGGGGCACATCCGCGAGGTCGGCTTCGAACTCTACCAGTCAATGCTGGAGGACGCGATCCTCGCCGCCAAGGCCGGCGAAGCAGGGCTCGAGCGCCGCACGGACGCGGCCACGCCGCAGATCACGGTGGATGCGCCGATCATGATCCCCGAGGATTACGTGCCGGATCTCGCGGTGCGAATGGCCCTCTACCGCCGCTTGAACGACGCCCGGAGCACGGCCGAGATCGAAAGCGTGGCGGCGGAAATGATCGATCGCTTCGGCCCCCTGCCGCAGCCGGCGTCGAACCTGCTGCAACTCCTCAAGATCAAGATGCAGGCGATCGCCGCCAACATCGCCAAGATCGACGTCGGCGCCGCCGGGACACTTGTCGCGTTCCACGAGGACATTTTCCCCGATCCCGCCGGGCTGCTCGCCTATGTGGAGCGGCTCAAGGGCACGGCGCGGCTGCGCCCGGACATGAAGCTCGTCATCAACCGCGTCTGGCCCAATCCGGCCGCGCGGCTGAACGGGCTGCAGCAGCTTACGAAAGGGTTGAGCGCCGTTGCCACCCGCCGGGGCAAAGCCGACACCGGCGAGGTGGCTCGACGTGCGTCCTCCTCTCAGCCGGCCGGCGCATAGCGGACAAGTTGCGCCGCGGTGAGCGGGCGCGAAGCGAGATACCCTTGAAAGCGGCTGCAACCCTCGGCCCGCACCACGTCGAGCTGGGCCTGTGTCTCCACGCCTTCGGCCACCACCTCGAGCGACAGCGCCCGTGCCATGGCAAGGATCGCGCGCAGCACCGCCCGGTCGCGCCCGTTTCCGACCACGTCATCGAGCATCGAGCGATCGAGTTTCAGCCCATGCAGGGGCAGCATCTTGAGATAGGCGAAGTTGCAGAATCCAGCGCCGAAATCATCCAGCACGATGCGCACGCCGCGCTTCTCCAGCCTGCCCAGCACCTCGCGCGCCTGCGCCAGATCCCGGACCAGCGCCTGCTCCGTCAGTTCGACGGTCAGGCGCTCGGGCGCAAAGCCGCATCCGTCGGCGATCGCCAGCAGCTCGCGGTCGAACGTGCCGGTCGCGATGTCCGCCGCGGTCACGTTCACGGCCAACGGCACGTCGACCGGCCATCCCGCGGCCTCGTGCAGGGCCGTTGCGATCACATGCCGGGAAAGCTGCGGCACATGATCGGCGCGTTCCGCCAGGGTGAACAGCACCGAGGCGCCCAGCTGCCCCATCTCGGGATGGTTCCAGCGGGCCAGCACCTCCGCACCCACGACGCGGCCATCGCCCACCGCGTGAACCGGCTGGTACACGACGCCGATCTCGTCCCGGTCGATGGCGCAGAGAAGGTCGATCTCGAGCTGGCGGCGGCTGGCACCAAAGCTTCCTTCGGAACCATCCGCCCACCCGACGCGGGACACACCGGCAGCCCGCAGGGTCTGCAGGCCGGCCGCCGCCTTGTCGAGCAGATCGCCCGCAGTGTCCCCCGGCCTGCCACGCACCATGGCGACGCGCGGCCACAGGCGGATGCCGACGGGCGTGTCGGGCGTGCAGAGCGGCACCGCCAGCATGTCCGCCAGCGCTTCGGCCAGCCACTGCCAGCGCTGGCGCGTGCAACCGTTCCGTACGGCGAGAAAGAAGCTGCTGCCGCCCAGACGGCCGAGCAAGGCTTCCTCGTCGGCGAACTCGTCGTCCGCGAACATCGCGATCCGCCGCGCGGTTTCCAGCAGCACGCGGTCGCCGACAGTGACGCCGAAGGCCAGATTGAGCGCGCTCAGCTCGTCGAGGGCGATCAGCATGCAGTGCAGTTCGGCATGACCCGCATCGCGCCAGCGCTCCAGCACGGCGACGACCTGATCGCGGGTGGAGAGGCGCGTCAGCGGGTCCGCGGGCGCGGCGACATGAACGGCGCCTTCGCTCACGCGCGACCCGGTTCGCAGTGGCGTGGTGCAGCCATGGTCGAGCGGATTGCCAACAAAGCGTTTGCGGATTAGTTAAGGCATTCCCCTCATTCACCTGCGAAGGCTGCCGCCGCCCTTGAAACAATCGTCGCCGCGCCGGCTGGCTCTCGTCGCCTCGGATGTCGCGAGAGCGCAGGAGGCGGCGGTCGAGTTCGCCGCTGCCGCCGATTGGCACACGCTTGACGATGCCGACCTGGCGGTCGTGTTGGGCGGTGACGGGTTCATGCTGCAAACGCTGCATGCCATGCTCGACAGCGGCATCGTGCGTCCCGTCTACGGCGTGAACCTGGGAACCGTCGGGTTCCTGATGAACCGCTTCCGCGCGCCGGCCAAGATCCTGCAGAAGCTGCACAAGGCGCGCGCGATCGCGGTCTCGCCGCTCATCGCCGAGATCGTCACGCGCGAGGGGACGGCCCACCGCTGCAACGCCATCAACGAAGTGTCGCTGCTGCGCGAGACGCGCCAGACCGCCAAGATCGTGGTGGAGGTCGATGGCCAGGTGCGCATCCCTGAGCTGGTCTGCGACGGGGTGCTGCTGTCGACGCCGGCGGGGTCGACGGCCTACAACCTGTCGGCCAACGGCCCGATCCTGCCGCTGGACTCGCGCACTCTCGCGCTGACACCGATCAGCCCGTTCCGGCCGCGTCGCTGGCGCGGAGCCATCCTCCCGGACCGCAGCACCGTGACCTTCCGGGTGATCGAGGCGGACAAGCGCCCCGTCTCCGTCGTGGCCGACCAGAAGGAGATCCGCGATGTCGCCAGCGTCAGCATCGCCACCGCGCCCAAACAGGCGCTCGAGCTCCTGTTCGATCCGGGTCATGCACTGGACGAGCGGATCGTGTCCGAGCAGTTCGAATTCTGACGCAGCGCGTCTAGCCCCTTGCCAAAGGAACCGCTCGTCCATATAGCGCCGCCCTGCCCCCTCCATACCGCTTGGGGGCCGCTCCCCGATAGCTCAGCGGTAGAGTAGGTGACTGTTAATCACTTGGTCGTTGGTTCGAATCCAACTCGGGGAGCCAGCTTTTCTTCCGCGCCGCCGACAGCATCGGGCTGAGCGGACGTGTGCAACCTCTACCGCCTGGACTTGCCTGCAGCAGCGGTTGCCAGCCTCTTCAGGGTGCCGCCGTCCACGCCGACGAATGCCGGCGGCGAGGTCTATCCGGGCCAGCCGGGGCTCGTCGTCACCGACACCGCTGCCCGCGCCATGGTCTGGGGCTTTCCGCTCGGCAGGCGCGGACGCTCGGGCGAGCGGTTGAAGCCGCGTTTCATCAACAACGCCCGCGACGACCGGCTGGACAGTCCGTTCTGGCGATCGAGCCTCGTGCACCGGCGTTGTCTCGTGCCGATCAGCGCCTTTGCCGAAGCTGCCGGCGAACCGGGGCACAAGACCCGCACCTGGATCAGCCACCCGGCGGGCGATCTGCTGGCGGGCGCCGGCATCTGGCGCGAGAGCGAGGAATGGGGTGCCTGTTTCTCGCTCGTCATGACCCGGGCAAACGCGCAGCTGTCCAGCGTGCACGACCGCATGCCGGTGCTGCTGCACCCGCGTGACTGGCACGACTGGCTGCGTGCGCCGGCGGACGACGCCCGCCGCCTCTGCCTGCCTTACGATGGTGACCT
This sequence comes from Erythrobacteraceae bacterium CFH 75059, assembly GCA_004331795.1. Taxonomy (GTDB): domain Bacteria; phylum Pseudomonadota; class Alphaproteobacteria; order Sphingomonadales; family Sphingomonadaceae; genus Qipengyuania_B; species Qipengyuania_B thermophila. Next base: position 343,995 of record SJSR01000002.1, on the reverse strand, counting down.
GCGTGTCGAGAAAACGTCACAGCGGTGGAACAGCCGCCGTCCGCCGTCCAGCGCATGATGCCCTTGAAGCGACGCGCCCGGCCTTCGGCGCGCCGCTCTCTGGCGCGAGGCGTCGTCAGGCCGGGGTCACGGCGCGCGGCCCCATGGCGCCGTGGCAATGCTTGTACTTGCTGCCCGACCCGCAGGGACAGGGCGCGTTGCGGCTGATGTTCTGGTCCGCATACGGGTTCTCGACGAAGGCTCCGCCGGGACCGGCGGCCGCCTGCGGACTTCCGGCCAGCGCGCCGAACAGCGCGGCCTGACGTTCCGAACCATCCCCGTCGTCGCTGTTGTCCAGACCCGTGAGCGGGTCGATGTGGCCGGTGAGGAACTCCGGCAGTTCGGGAAGGACGATCTGCGGCATCGGCTCCGGCATCCGCAGGTCGAGCCGGGCAAGCTCGCCGGTGATGTCCTCGCGCATCGTCTCGATCATCTTCTCGAACAGGGTGAAGGCTTCCTGCTTGTACTCGTTGATCGGCTGTTTCTGGGCGAGGCCGCGCAACCAGATCACCTGCCGCAGCGCATCAAGGGTGGCGAGGTGTTCCTTCCAGTGGTGGTCCAGGCGGCGCAGCAGGACGGACTTCTCGATGGTGCGCCACAACGACGGATCGAGCGCCTCCTCCTTGGCGCGCATGAGCGCGTCCACTTCTGCGAGGATCCGCTCCTCGATCAGCTCCGGCTCGACCTGGTCCTCCTCGAGCCAGGCATCGATCGGCGGAGTGATGCCGAGCACCCGTTCCAGCCTATCCTTGAGGCCGTCGATGTTCCATTGCTCGGGGTAGGTGTTGGGCGGGCAAGCGTCCGCAACCATGGCGTTGATGGCATCGCGCCGCATGTCGACGACGACATCGGCAACGGTTTCGCTGTCCATGATCTCCGCGCGCTGCTCGTAGATGACCTTGCGCTGATCGTTCATGACGTCGTCGTATTCGACGACCTGTTTGCGGATCTCGTAGTTGCGCGCTTCCACCTTGCGCTGCGCCGTCTCGATCGCCTTCGACAGCCATTTCGAGCCGATTGCCTCCCCGTCCTCGAGACTTGTGTTCATCATCCGGCTGAACAGGGTGTCGGGTCCGAAAATGCGCAGCAGGTCGTCCTCAAGGCACAGGTAGAAGCGGCTGAGGCCGGGGTCGCCCTGCCGGCCCGAGCGTCCGCGCAGCTGGTTGTCGATGCGGCGGCTTTCATGCCGTTCGGTGCCGAGCACGAACAGACCGCCCGCCTGCTTCACCTGTTCCTTCTCGGCAGCAACTTCCGCCTTGATGCGCTCGATCGCCGCATCGCGCTCCGGACCCTCCGGCAGGTCGCGCAGCTCGTCCTCGATGCGGAACTCGACATTGCCGCCCAGCTGGATGTCGGTGCCGCGGCCGGCCATGTTGGTCGCAATCGTCACAGCCCCGAGCCGGCCTGCCTGCGCAACGATGTGCGCCTCCTGCTCGTGGAAGCGGGCGTTGAGAACCGCGTGCTTGACGCCCTCCTGGTCGAGAAAACTGGACAGCAGCTCCGACTTTTCGATGCTGACCGTGCCCACCAGCACCGGCTGGCCGGTTTCGTTCTTCTCCCGGATGGCCTTGGCGATGGCGCGGAACTTGTCCTGCGTGTTCTTGAAGAACTGGTCTTCCTCGTCGATCCGCTGCACCGGCACGTTCGTGGGGATCTCCACAACGTTCATCTTGTAGATGTCCCAGAACTCGGCCGCTTCGGTGGCGGCGGTGCCGGTCATGCCGGCCAGTTTCGGATACATGCGGAAGTAGTTCTGGAACGTGATCGACGCCATCGTCTGGTTTTCGGGCTCGATCTTCACGCCCTCCTTGGCCTCGACTGCCTGGTGAAGCCCGTTTGACCAGCGGCGTCCCTCCATCATCCGGCCGGTGAATTCGTCGATGATGATGATCTTGTCGTCCTTGACGATGTAGTCGATGTCGCGCTTGAACATGATGTTCGCCTTGAGCGCCTGGTCCAGGTGGTGCACGACCTGGGTGTTCTCCACATCGTAGAGGTTGGGCGTCGCCAGCAGGCCTGCCTCGTTAAGCATCCGCTCAATCGCGTCGGTGCCTTCCTCGGTCCAGCTGATGTTCTTGGTCTTCTCGTCGGCCTCGTAGAAGGAGGGGTCGATCTGCTTTACGATCGCGTCGATGGCGAGGTAGAGTTCCTGCTTGTCCTCCGTCGGGCCGGAGATGATGAGCGGGGTGCGCGCCTCGTCGATCAGGATCGAGTCCACCTCGTCCACGATGGCGAAGTTGAAGGGGCGGTGCACCATCTGGCTCCGCTCGTGCTTCATGTTGTCTCGCAGATAGTCGAAGCCGAACTCGTTGTTGGTGCCGTAGGTGATGTCCGAGTGATAAGCCTCGCGCCGCTCGTGTTCGGCGAGATTGGGCACGATCACGCCTACGGTCAGCCCGAGAAACCGGTAGATCTGGCCCATCCATTCGGCGTCGCGCCGGGCAAGGTAATCGTTGACCGTCACCACGTGGACACCCTTGCCCTCGATGGCGTTGAGATAGGTGGCGAGCGTCGCCACGAGGGTCTTGCCCTCGCCGGTGCGCATCTCGGCAATCTCGCCGCGGTGCATGACGATGCCGCCGATGAGCTGCACGTCGAAATGACGCATGCCAAGGACGCGCACCGACGCTTCGCGCACGGTGGCGAACGCCTCGGGCAGAATGTCGTCGAGAGTCGCGCCACCGGCCAGCTGCTGCCGAAACTTTTCGGTCTGCGCCGCCAGCTCCTCATCGGAAAGTGCCTGAAGTTGCGGCTCCAGCGCATTGATCTGGGAGACAATCTTGCCGAGCGACTTGACGTAACGCTGATTGGACGAGCCGAACAGGGACTTGGCGATGGACTGGAACATGGATGGCGCTCCTCGGCGCTGGAACAAGAGGAAAAGCTCCCCGGGCAGGTCGCCGCAGAGAACGGAAGGTGCGGGGTGATCCTTGACCGCTATTCGTGGGCGCGATCGATGCGCAGGCGAACGGACGCACGGCCTGGCACCTGGGCTTTCAGTCCTGTCTGGGCGACCGCCAGCTCCGGCGCCGCGTCGAGTGGTTCGTGCCGGGGCCGCACGAGAGCGGCCAGGGCGTAGGCGCACGCAGCGGATGCGTTCTCCCGACCCTCCACGGCCGGAGCTTCCACAGCCGCGTCACGCGCAAAGGCGGGCACGCCGGCAATCGTGAGGCCGGTCAACAGCGCGAAACAGGCGAGCAGGCGGTGAAACACCATGCGCCTATATAGGGAACAGGGGTTCATCGTCCACTGTCTGCGCGGCCGCACGCCCGCCGGGGTCAGTCTTCCATGACCCAGCGCACCGTGCTGTTGTACTGCCCGCTGACTGGCCGCTGATCCTTGTCCAGTGCCGGGTAAAAGCGGGCGCGGGTCATGACGGTGGCGCAGGCGCGACTGTCGAAGGCGGCGACCCCGCTCGACAGCGTGATCGTGCATTCCACAACTTCGCCATAGGCATCCACCCCTACCCGGAACCGCAGCACGCCCTCCATGTCGTTCAGGAGAGCGGCCTGCGGATAGTCTTCGCTGTTGATCCAGCTTTGCGGGCTGGTGCGCGGCAGCGGCTGTCGCGGATGCGCGCGCAGCTCCGCCTGAGTGTATGTCAGCCCATGTGCCGGGTGATCCGCCGCCCCTGAGATACGGCCATAACCGCTGACGCCGCGTTCGAGTGCGACAACGAAGCACCAGCGCACTTGTTCTCGCACAACCGCGTTGCAAGCGGGCGCTCCGTTGCATAGCGAACGGCGCCATGGACAGTCCCCGGTCTCCGCTCGCCTTGCCGTTTCCGCATTTGCCGGCCGTCGCAGGCGTTGACCTGCGGGTGGGACGCGCCGGGTACAAGGCGTGGGACAGGTCCGACCTGATGCTGGCCAAGCTGGCAAGAGACACCGTCGTGGCCGGGGTGTTCACGCGCAGCGCCTGCGCCTCGTTCGAGGTCGAGCGCGGGCGAGAGCAGGTGCACGCCGGTCGCGCCCGGGCCCTGATCGTGAACGCCGGCAATTCGAACGCCTTCACGGGCGCCCGCGGCCGGGATGCCGTCCTCGGCCTCCAGCGAGCCGCGGCGGCCCGTCTGGGATGCGCGGAGGATGAGGTGTTCGTCTGCTCGACGGGGGTGATCGGCGTCCCGCTGCCGCTCGAGCGGGGCCTCCGGGGACTTGCCGACGCCTTCGGCGCGCCGCCGTGTTCCTGGCAGGAGGCAGCGCAGGCAATCGGCACCACCGACACCTTCGCCAAGGGGGCCACGGCCCGGGCGATGATCGGTGGGCACGCCGTCTCTGTTGCCGGCATCGTCAAGGGCAGCGGGATGATCGCGCCCGACATGGCGACCATGCTAGGCTTCGTCTTCACCGACGCGACCGTCGCCCCCGATCTGCTGCAGGAAATGCTGGCGAAGGCCAACGACCAGACATTCTCCTGCATCACGGTGGACGGCGACACGTCGACGAGCGACACGGTGCTGGTGTTCGCCACCGGGCAGGCGCAGGCTCCTGCCCTCAAAAGCTGGGACGACAGCGGCGCGGACGCCTTTTACGCCGCGCTGCTGGAGGTGTGCCGGAACTTGGCACAGCTCGTGGTGCGCGATGGCGAAGGTGCGCGCAAGTTCGTTACCATACGGGTGAGCGGTGCGGTGGACGAAGCCAGCGCCCGCCGTGTCGGTCTCGCCATCGGCAACTCACCGCTGGTCAAGACCGCCATCGCCGGCGAGGATGCGAACTGGGGCCGCGTCGTCATGGCGGTCGGCAAAGCCGGCGAACCGGCCGACCGCGACCGCCTCGCCATCGCCTTCGGCGGGCGATGGGTCGCGCGCGACGGCTGCGCTGTTCCCGCGCTCGACGAGACGGCCGTGACCGAACATCTGCGGGGTGCGGACATCGAGATCGCCGTCGATCTCGGGCTGGGGCGCGGGGCGGCAACGGTGTGGACCTGCGACCTCACGCACGGCTACATCTCGATCAACGCGGACTACCGCTCATGAGCGCAGCGCTCGACCGGGCCGTGGGCGATCTCCTGCGGCGCGTCAACGAGCAGGCCATCCTGCCGCACTACCGGACGCTCCAGCCTTCCGACATCACCGGCAAGGCCGCCAACGACGTCGTGACGATTGCCGATCACAAGGCCGAGGCCCTGCTCGGCGAAGGGCTTGTCCGCATCGAGCCGCGGCTCGCGGTCGTGGGCGAGGAGGCTGCGCATGCCGCGCCGGACGTTCTGGATGGCCTGCGCGGCGACTGCTGGCTCGTGGATCCGCTCGACGGCACCAACAACTTTGCCGCCGGCCACGGCCCGTTCGGCATCATCGTCGCACTGGTGCGCGGCGGCGAGGCGCGGCACGGCTGGCTCTACGACTGTCTCACCGGGAGGCTGTGCAGCGCCCACGCGGATGCAGGGGCGTTCGTCGACGGAGAGCGGGTCCGCGCGCGCGAGTCCGGGGCATCACCCCCCGTCGCGGCCATGTCACTCGTCTATGTCGACGCATCCCGGCGCGAGCGCCTGCGCCGGCGGCTGAGCGGTCGATATCAGCTTGTGGACATCCCCCGCTGCGCGGCCGAGCAGTACCCGCGCCTCGTGCTCGGGCAGAACGACGTGTCGATGTTCGAGCGGACCCTCCCGTGGGACCACGCAGCCGGTGTGCTGTTTCTCAACGAGGCCGGAGGGGTGGCAGCGCGACCGGATGGCACGCCGTATCGCGCCGCTGCGTGGCAGGACCGGGGACTGCTCGCCGCGGCGACCCCGCGCCTGTGGGAGCAGCTCGCCCGGTCCTACAATGATGATCAGAGTTGCGATTCAAGCCAGCTCTTGAGCTGACCCTTGGGCCGCGCACCCTGCATTTCGGCAACCGGTTCGCCGTTGCGGTAGAGCACAAGGTATGGAATGCCGCGCACGCCCAGCTTCCCGGGAGTCTGGGTGTTCTCCATGATGTCCATCTTGGCGATCGTCACCCGGCCGGCCAGCTCGTCGCTCAGCTCTTCCAGAGCCGGAGCAATCATCTTGCAGGGGCCGCACCAGTCGGCCCAGAAATCGACGAGGACCGGCTGATCCGCCTCAAGGACGTCGCGCTCGAAACTGGCATCGGTGACGGCTTTGGTGGGCATGTGATCATCTCCTTTTGGGCGACCATATGGCGATGCGCAGGAATTTGAACACCCTTCGCCGTCAGGTGGCCGCCTGCTCCTGCGCGTCACCTGCGCGATGGGGCCGAAGCACATGGCTGGGCAGCGGCAGCACGATGGGCACGTGGGAGTAGACGAGCACCGTCTCCACGGCCCGTTCCGGATAGATTCGCTCCATGGCCGCCTCATACGCGGCCATCTGCCGCAAGGTGACGAGGGGCACCTCCTCCACTGTGGCGGGCGGCGAGCGCGTGGTCTTGAAGTCGACCACCTTCACCCTGTCGGGAAGCACCAGCAGACGGTCGACGGTCCCGTTCACGACCCGGTCGCCGACCAGCGCCGTAAACGGCACCTCCGCCAACGCCTCTGGTCCGAACACATCACGCAGCGCCGGATGATCGACGACCGACAGCACATGCCCGAGGACATCGCTGCGCTCATCAGCGTCGAAATCGGCAGCCTGCCGTTCGAGCCACCTCGCCATCAGCCTTTCGGGAGGCTCCGGCGACGTCGGATCGTATCGTTCAAGCAGCCGGTGGATCAGCACTCCCCGCCGCGCGGCCGTCCGCGCCGCGGCTGGCGATGGCGGCTCGGGAACGGACCCGTCCTGCGGCGCCGAGGGCGCGAGCGGACGCGGCGGCCGCGGCTCGGGGCCGACCGGCACGGCTGCCCAGGATGGCAGGGACAGGCGCTCGCGGCGCGGCGCAGGCTGCCCGTCCGCCGGTGGCTTCGGCGCCGGTTCGCCGCGCTCCCGGCGTTCGCCCCAGATCGGATCGTCGACTGCGTCATCCGGGAACAGCGGCTGCAGCCGGCCATACCAGCTGTCCGGATGAACCTGCCCGCGCGCCCGCTTGCCGAGCGCGCCGCCGATGAACAGCGCTTCCTCGGCCCGGGTCAGAGCGACGTAGAGCAGGCGCCAGTGTTCTTCCATCGCGACCGCTTCAGCCGCCTGCCTTGCGTCGAGGAGTGGTCCGACGACATGGCTGGAGGGCAGGTTCGGGATTGGCACCTCAAGCACGCGGTCCGACCCCGGCAGCCTTTCGGAAAGAACAAGCTTCTCGTCCGGCCGCGGCATCACCGTCGCGTCGGCGAGGATGACAATCGGCGCCTGCAATCCCTTGGACGCGTGCACCGTCATCACCCGCACGCGGTCTCCGCCTTCATCGGCCTCGCGTTTCAGCTCCTCGGTGCTGCCCGAGAACCAGTCGAGAAAGCCTTGCAGGCTGACGATGTGGCTTGCCGCGTATGACTCGGCGGCGTTGAGCAGCTCTCCGACGGGATCCTCCGCCTCTCGGCCGAGACGGGCCAGCAGGCGGGCACGGCTCTGAAAAGGTCCGACGAGGATCCAGTGCAGCAGGTCGAGCGGCGACTGGAAGTCCGCCCTGGCAAGCAGTTCCTGCAAGCGGCTGACGGTGTCAACCACCAGCGGATGCGCGGAGCGCCGCAGATGAGTCCAGAGCGGCACGCCCTCGTCACGGTAGCCGTGGTCAAGGAGATCCTGCTGGCTCCACTCCATGAGCGGCGAGACCAGCAGGGCCGCGAGGTTCAGGTCGTCCAGCGGCTGGACCGCGAAGGACAAAGCCGCGATCAGGTCCTTGACGGCGAGAGGGCTGCCAAGGCGCAGACGATCGACGCCGGCCACCGGGACGCCATGCGCGTGCAGCCGCGCGACGATCAGTCCCGCCAAATCCGCGCGCTTGCGCAGCAACACCATGACATCGCCGGGCCGCGCGTTGCGAACCGTGCCGCCGCGCGCCAAGGCGAAGCCGTCGCGCATCCAGGCGGCGACCTGCCGCGCGAGGGCATCCGCGAAGATCCGGTCGTGACGGCCGAGCCAGGCTTCCGGGCCGTCCGGTTCCTCCGTCGCCCCGCCGTCGTTCACGTCCGGCTCGCCATCGTCATCACGCGGCGCGGCGGAAACAGGAGGCCAGAGAGTGACCATGCCCGGCTCCTCTGCCCCGATATGCGGCGGCGGAGGCGCGTTCAGACCCAGCCGCTCGTGCCCGATGGCGGCGATCACCTCGTCCACGAAGGACAGGATCGGCGCGGTGCTCCGGTAGCTGCGTCCGAGGTCGACATCCTTCAGCCGGCGCGGAACCGGGCCACCGCGAAGCACCGCGGCCGCTTCCGCGGCTTCGGCCATGTCCCGGTCGATCCGGTGGCGTGCGACTTCGAAATTGCGCGGACTGGTGCCCTGGAAGCCGAAGATCGCCTGCTTGTAGTCGCCCACGGTGAAGATCGTGCGCACCTTGCCATCATGGGCGGCGAGCCCATCGAAGAAATCATCGATCAGCGCGCCGATGATGCTCCACTGTTCGGCGTTGGTGTCCTGTGCCTCGTCGATCAGGATGTGATCGAAGCGCCGGTCCAGCTTGTACTGGATCCAGCGCGACGCCGTTTCGCTCGTCAGCAGCCGTGCCGCGCGCCTGATCTGGTCGTCGAAATCGAGCAGGCCGTCGCGCTGCTTGGCCTCGTGCCACAGCAGGGCAAAGCGACGACCCGCCAGCAGCGCCTCTTCGACGATGCCGGCCGCCTCGACCAGATGCAGGTGTGCTTTGATCGCGTCCACCGCGGCGGAGATCTGCTCAAGATCGCTGGTGAAGGTCGCATCGTCGGTGAGGTTCTTGCCGAAGATGAGCGGCTTTCCGTCCTTGCGCAGCAGGGTCGACAGGAAGCCGCCCAGCCGCTCCAGCCGTTCCGCCGCATCGGCGTCCAGCCAGTCCTGAGCGAAGGCAGCGCCCGTCTGGGCCTTCTTGCCCCCCGCGCCGCCGAGACGTGCCGCGACCCGGCGCATGGCGTCGACCGGAAAGGCCGCGTCGGCGCACAGGCGTGCCGCCGTCTCCGCACCAGCATCCGGCGGAAGCTTGAGCAGCCGCAGGACACGTTCGCGAAAGGGCGGGGTCCACGCACCGGCACCGCTCCAGATGTCGGCGGCGTCGGCACAGTCCAGCAGCCACTTCTGCGCTCCGGACGGTCCGAGGCGGCAGGACAGATTCTCGACGGCGGCGACGAGGTCGGAGTCCGCGCCGTTCTCCGCCGCGACCAGCATGTCGCTCATCACCTGTTGAAGCAGGCGCGCGCGTTCCCGGTCGTCCATGACGCGCGCGCCGGCGGTGAGACCGGCTTCTTCAGGAAAGCTGCCGAGCAGATATTGGGCAAAGGCGTGAATGGTGTCGATCCGCAGGCCGCCGCCCGGTGCGTCCAGCACCGACGCAAACAGCGACCGCGCGCGGTTCAGCGTGGCGGGATCGACGTCCGCTCCGATGAGCAGCAGCTCGCGCGCCAGTTGGGTCTGGGACAAGCGGACCCAGCGCGCCAGAACCTCGTTGACGCGCACCGCCATTTCGGTCGCCCCGGCCTTGGTGAAGGTCAGGCACAGAAGATCGGCGGGATGGGTGTCCGGTCGAAGCAGCAGGCGCAGCACGCGGGCCGCCAGAACCTGCGTCTTTCCCGTTCCTGCCGAGGCGGACAGCCAGACGCTGTCCACGGGGTCGACCGCCGCCAGCTGCGCCGGCTCCAGCGCTTTCAGGTTGCCGCTCATCCGCCCTCGACCTCCGCGGGTTCGGGACTGCCGGAGAGGGCGAACCATTCATCCAGCCGCATCAGGTGATCGTAATCGGCGAAGCCGGGATAGTCCGGGTTGAGGCGGGCCGTAAACGGCTCATCGCCGGTGATCCAGCGGCGGATGGCGTCAAGAAGGAAGGCCTCTGTGCGCGGAAGGAAGGCGTCCGGGTCAACCCCGCTGCGCTTCCCCGCCACCCGCAGCGGCGTTTCGCGCGCGCCAAATCCTGTCGGGCTATTCGAGTTGCGCGCCAGAGACCAGTATTCGAACGCCACCGGCTCGCCCCGCACACCGTCAAAGCCGCCCGCACGCGCAATGAGACCGAGCGTGCCCAGCTGAAGCGCGAAACCCTGCTCCACGGCCTTCGTCGCGGGAGGGCGGCCGGTCTTGTAATCGACGATGGCGAGCGTGCCGTCTGCGAAGCGGTCGATCCGGTCGGCGCGTCCGTGCACCCGCACTCCCTCGACCCGCATGCTGCCGTCCACTTCCCAGCAGACCGGCTCCCGCTCGCAGTTGCCTGTGACCTCCCGCTCCACCCAGCGCAGCGCGGCCAGCAGGCGCGGACGCCACAGGGCGCGGGTGACGGGGTGAGCGCCCATCTCTGCAAGAGCAGCGGCGGTGATGCTCTCGAGCGTGGTGTCCGTCCCTACCCGCCGCGCCTTGTGCCACTGTTCAAGGATTTGGTGAGCGATCTGCCCCTGCCAGGCGGGCGAGGCCGGTGCGTCGACTTCGTCGAGCTTCTTCAGCCGCAGGATGGCCGAGGCATAGAACTGGTAGGGGTCGCTGCGCAGCCGGTCGAGGGCGGTGACGGCAAGGGATACGTCGCGCTGATGGCGCGCGGGGCGCGGCTGGGGCCGGGCAGCGGCCGCGCGGGCTCCGCCGGCGCTGTCGATGGCGGCAACCCACGAGACGAGTTCCCCGTGCATGTGGTCGTCGATCTGCTTGCCGAGCAGCGCCTTCAGCCGCAGCAGGAAGCGTGAGGGGACCGCCGGACCGCTGCTGTCGCGCCGGGAGCGGGTCAGCACCACCCGGGGCGCTCCGAGGGCAGCGGCGAAATCATGCGCCGCCAGGCCGATGCGGTACTCCGCTCCGGGCACGGCCAGCGCGCGCAGGACAGCGGGCGCAAGCAGCGCATCGACCGCCGCCCTGCCCGGCCATGTCCCTTCGTTGAGGCCGGCCGCGATCATCAGATCCGCGCGCGTCATGCGGGCTTCGATCAGGCCGTAGATGGCCACCCGGCTGTGCCCGATGGGCGGCGGCCGGACGGCGACGCACGCCATGGCATCCTGCAGCACGGCGGCAAGCTCGCGGGGCGCGACCTGCGTGCCTTCGCGTGAGGCGTGCTGCTGCAGCTCCTCGAGAAACGCCGCCAGGGCGCGACCGTCCTCCCTTGCCCAGACCGCCGCCCCGCACAGCTGCTGCGCGACGGAAACCATGCAGGCAAGCTGCGCGTCCATCGGAGCCAGCCCGTCGGGAAGGCAGGCGAACAGCTGCGCGAGCGCCGGCTCAACGGTGTCCCACCACGCAAGCAACCGCGCTCGAACTTCATCCTTCTTGATCGCGCCGATCCGCACGCGCAGGGCTGCCAGACCCGGTGCCAGCCGCGGGCCGCGCAGGACGAGATCGAGTTCGCGAACTGACTCCAACCACGCGATCCGTTCCCCTCCCCCGTTCACCAGCGGGTGCTTGAGCAGACCAAGCAACGCGACAGGGGCGGCCTCCTCCGCCGCAACCTGCGCCAGCAGCAGCAGCAACCGGCCGGCAGCCGTCTGCGACAAAGGCCGTCCGGCGGAATCGTCCGCCTCGATGTTCCAGCGCCTGAGGTGCTGCACCACCCGGCGCGCGATGCTGCGGCTCGGGGTCACGATGGCGACGCGGGTGGTGGGCGTCTCCAGCGCCTCTCTCACCAGCAGGGCGATGGCCTGTGCCTCCTCCTCCGGCGTGGCCAGCTCGGCCACCTTCACCCCGGCCATCCGGCGGCGTTCCGCCGGAAGATCCACCCAGCCGCGGCTTGCCTGGGGAGGAAGGAACAGGGCGCTGATCGCGTGGCTGCGATCGGGCGGAGCGGCAGACTGCCCCCGCCGATGCCACGGGCGAACCTCGCCGCGGGCGACACCCATCCGGTTGAGCAGCAGCTTGAGGTGATATTGCGGGTGCGTGACCGCATCGTCGCGGGTGAATGCCTCCGCCCCGTCCGCAGCCGGCCGACCCGCTGCTCCCAGCTCGTCCCAGGCGTCATCGGTCAGAAAAAGGTCGAGGTCGGGAAGCACCACGGCGCTGTCAGGCAGATCGGCCACCGCGCGCAGCATGCGGGCCAGCGCGGGCGCCGGGCTCGTCACGCCCGCCGCGACGATCGGGCCGGCAAATTCGTCCGTCCGCAGCGCGCGCGCCATACGGTCGAACAGCAGGTTGCGCCGCTGGGCCGCGTCGACCAGCCCGTCGCGCCTCAGCCGGTCCAGCCAGCGCAGCTGAACGCGGGCGAAGGTGCGCAGGGACTGCTGCCAATGTCCGGCCAGATCCCCGAGCAGGGCGAGGACCGGCTCCCCGGTGAGGTCTTCGGGCGCGACTTCCTCGACCAGCAGCCGGTCCATCGTCTCCCCGATCTGCCGCGCCAGACGCATGCGGGCCGGAGCGGGCAAGGTGCCCGGACCGAGTTCATCCTCCAGCAGCGTGCCGAGCGCGAGCCAGCGCTGCATCGGCGGGACCGCGGGCGGGATCGTTCCGCCGGCAAGGGGGTCGAGCAGCACGCCGAGCGTCTCGTCAAGGTCGAGATCGCCGACGACGGCCATCCGCGGGAGCAGCAGGGCAGTGCGCCCCGCCCCCTCCGAGTGGCGGACGAACGCTTCGGTAAGAGTCCGGCGGGCACGCTGGTTCGGCAGCAGCAGCGTCAGCCTGGCAAGGCCAAGGTGAGGATCGGCATAGCGCGGCACGAGTCCCGCCACCAAGGCGTCGGCAAAGCCGCGGTGCGCCGCGATCGAGAAGACGGCCGGTGACCGCCGGTCAGCCATGCACCAGCATCGTTTCGGCGCTCGCGACGGCCTGAGGTGTGCCCACCTCGCTCCAGAGACCCGTGAAGGCGAGACCGAAGAGTCGTCCCTCGGACAAGGCGCGGTCCCACAGCATGTTGGTCGAGAACACCGCTCCCGGCGGTTCCCTCAGCAAGCGGTGCGAGACAAGCTGGATGCCGGTGTAGATGAAGGGCGCGACGCGGCCCGGACGCCGCCGGCTGAGGCGTCCGGCGCCGTCCATCGCGAAATCTCCCGCGCCGCGATACTGCCCCGCCAGCCCGTGGTTGACCAGCAGCAGCAGCGCGTCCATCGCAGCCGGATCCCAGCGCGCCGACAGCTCCTCGAGCGCCGATCGCGGCCCGTCCAGCCACAGATTGTCCGAGTTCACGCAGAAGAACGGATCAGGCAGGTGCGGCTGCGCATGGACCATGCCACCTCCGGTTTCGAGCAGGCAGGCGCGCTCGTCCGAGATGGTGATCGCGGGGGCGGCGCGCGTGCGCAGATGCGCCTCGAGCACATCGGCAAGGTAGTGGACATTCACCACGGCCCGCCGGATGCCCGCGTCGTGGAGACGGTCAAGGCAATGGTCGATCAACGGCTTGCCGGCAACCCGGACGAGCGGCTTGGGCTGGGTTGCCGTGAGCGGCCGCATCCGCTTGCCCAGACCTGCCGCCATGACCATGGCCGTGTCGCTCGCCAGGCGGTGCGTCGTCATGCGCCTCACGCTCCGCCGGTCGGAAACGCGGCATCGAGGTTGCGTGCCATCCACTCCGCCACAGGCTCCAGCGCCGGATGGGCAAGATCCCTGGCGAGGAGCGCACCGACGCGCGGGATGAGATCGAGGTAGCGCGGCTTTGCGTCGCGACGCGCCAGACGCGAGAAGATGCCGATGATCTTGGCGTTGCGCTGCGCCCCCAGCACGGCATAGGCGGCGCGGAAACCGTCGTCCTGTCCGGTCGCGTCCATGAAGCGCGCGATCATCGCCTCCTCCAGCTCCGGCTCCACGTCGCGGCGCGCGTCCTGGAGAAGCGAGACGAGGTCGTAGGCGGGATGCCCCGCCAGCGCGTCCTGGAAGTCGATCAGGCCCTGAGAGCCGTCCGGGAGAACCATGATGTTCTCCGCGTGATAGTCACGCAGCACCGTCACCCGGTGGGCAGACGGTGCGAGGATTGGCTCCAGAACACGCGACCAGCTCGCCGTCCAGCCGCTGGTGTCGAGATGGTGTGCATTTCTGCAGTACCAGGCGAGAAACAGGTCGACCTCGCGCATCAAAACATCGCCGTCGTAGGACGCAAACGGCCCCGGGCCACAGTTCTGCAGCCTGACCAGCGTGTCGACGGCCTGCGCATAGGCGGCACGCTCGGCATCCGGGCCTTCCTGCTCGACATGCTCCTTGAGGCGGATGTCGCCGAAATCCTCGAGCAACAGGAACCCGTGCAGGGGATCCTGCGCAAGGATGCGCGGGGCGCGCAGTCCCTGCGCGCAAAGCCACGTGCCGACATGCACGAAGGGTGCGATGTCCTCCTGCGGCGGCGGGGCGTGCATGAGCATGGCGGTGCCCTGCCCGCCGCGTACACGGAAATACCGACGAAACGAGGCATCGCCGGACAGCGGCTCGGCCTCCGCATCCGCCCACCCGGCCCCGGCGAGGAAGGCGTCCATGACCGGATCGAGCGCGCTCACAGCATGCGGTTGCGCCATGCATCCCCCCGTTCGATCGTGGCCCACCGCCCGGTTGCGGCGAACGCAATGCCGATCCGAAGGCACTGCGGGTCTTCGGAAAACCCGCCGATCTTTTCGGGCCATTCGGCCAGCAGCACCGCGCCGCGCCGGTAATCGGTCAGGCCAAGCTCGTCCCGCTCCCGCAGCGACGACACCCGGTAGAAATCGGCATGAACAACAGGAAGGCGGGTCAGGGGCGGCTCGTAGAGTTCGATGATGGTGAAAGTCGGGGATGGCACTTCGCCCGCAAATCCGCAACCCCGCAGGATGGCCCGCGCAAGGCTCGTCTTGCCCGCACCAAGCGGCCCTTCAAGCGCCACCACGTCACCGGGTTCCAGCACGGCCGCGATGCGCCCGCCAAGGTGCTCCACCGCCTCGAGATCGGCAAGCGCCCATTCGCTCACAGCGTCGTTCGCCGTCATGCCGGCAGCTTCACCGTGACCGTGGTGCCGGCGCCGGGCCGCGAGGCGATCTCCAGCGTGCCGCCATGCGCCTCGATGAGCTGGCGCGCCAGCGGGATGCCCAGACCCTGCCGGCGATGCCCGCGCTGCTCGTCCGGCACCATGCCGCCAAGCGCCTGTTCCAGTTCGCCCTGCGACATGCCGCGTCCGTTGTCGGCGAGCACGATCCGCACCATGCCGTCCCGCTGCCCCATGCTGATCACGATGCGCCCTCCCTGAGATGAAGCCTTGATGGCGTTGTCGAGCAGATGGGACATCGCCCGCCGCAGCTGCTGCGCGTCGCCGTCGATGGCCAGTTCGCCGCTGCCGCGCAGATCGAGCTTGATGCCGGCCGCGTCGATGTCGGTTTCGCGCGCCCTCGCCACCTCGGTCAGAAACGGCAGCAGCACGACCCGCTCGCGCGCGATCGGGAGCAGTCCGGCCTCGCTCTGCGACAGGTGAAGGACATTCTCCACCTGCTCGGTCAGCCGTCCGACGGCGTGGGCGATCGCCTCGACATACTCGCGCGCCTGCTTGGTCAGCCGGCCGCCCGCGCCGGTGAGCAGCAGTTCGGCGAAACCGGTGATGGATGTGAGCGGCGTGCGGAATTCGTAGGACATGTTCGCCAGGAACCGGGTCTTCATCGCGTCCGCTTCCTCGAGCGCGCGCGTCCGCTCGCGCAGGGCTTCTTCGGCACGGCGGGACGCGGTGACATCCAGCACCGTGAGCAGGCCGTTCCCGTCGGGCAAGGGCACGCCGGCATATTCCAGCGTCCGGCCATCCTTCAGTTCGACCCGCCCGGTGCGCTGGATCCGGTCCAGAGTGGCGGACCGCACGACCGTGCCGACGAGGCTTGCCTGCCGCTTGTCCTTCAGGTTGACGGCGATGGCCTGCAACAGTTCCTCGGCGGTCTTGAGCTTGTCCAGCGCCTCCTGTTCCAGCCCCCAGGTTCCGGCGAAGGAGCGGTTCCACTGCTCGAGCTGGCCGTCCGGCGCGAACACCGCGATCGCTTCGAACAGGTTGTCGAAGGTCGCCGCCCGCGTCCGCAGCAAGGTGTCGCGCATGGCGGACACGGCGAGCTGCTCGGTGCGGTCCTCGGCGATCATCACCAGCCCGCCGTCCGGCATCGGCTGCGCGACGATGCGCAGATGCGTCTTGTCGGGGAGCGGCCAGGCCTCCTCATGCGCCTGCCCGAGCGCGAACCATTCGCGCAGCTCCTGCCGCCACGCCGGAAAGTCGCGCACCACCGGCGTGCGGCTGCGGTCGCGGGCAAGGGACAGCACCTGATCGAAATCGGTGCGGTCGTTCACGACGCCGGGCGGCAGACCGAAGATCCGTTGGAACGGCTGGTTGGCAAAGCGCAGCAGCCTCGTCGAATCGAACTGCGCCACGCCGATCGACAGCTGATCGAGCATCTGACGCTGGGCCTTGCGGAAAGCGCGGAACTGACGCGCCTGCTCCTCCATCTCCTCGATGTCGACGGCATAGCCCGCAATGCCTTCCCGCATCAGCGGGAGGTCGGTGACGCGCAGGGTGCGTCGTTGGCCGCGCATGGTCGCAGTGACGACCCGCTCGATGGGTGCGCCGATGTCGGCCGCTTCGGCGGCGACCTGCGCCGCGGCCCGCCCCCCGTGGGCCTCGACCAGCTCGATCTGCTCGGACACGACGGTCTCGGCGTTGGGCGCATCGACCGCTTCGACATAGGCGCTGTTGACCAGGCGGAGGCGCAGGTCCGGTCCGCGGAACCACATCGGCATGGGCGCCGCTTCGATGAGGCCCACGAGGGCGGCGAAGTCATCGCGGGCGCGCTCCGCCTCCTGGCGAAGGTGGATGAGCTCGTCGTTGCTTTCGGTGAAGTCGAACACCCAGATCAGCGCCGCGCCGCCCGGCGACGTCTCCGGCTCGGCCAGCGCGCCGCGCAGCGCAAGCGTGCGCCGCGATCCCGGCGGTGTCACCGACAGCCGGAACGGCGCCGCCGTCCGCTGCGTGCGGCGCACCAGCGCGGTAAGCTGCTCGACCTGCGCCTCGCTCAGACCGCCGTCTCCGGTGCCGGCAAGCTCGCTGAGAAAGTCGGGCACGCGTTCGAGGCCGAGCCAGCCGGCAAGGCGGTGGGGAGCCTCGATCCGTCCATCCGTCCGCACAAGCAGGGGGATCGCGGGCGCGTCGTCGATCAGCCGGGACAGGCGCCGCGCCAGCACCTGCATGGCCTCGGCCTGCCGCAGCTTGCCGTTGGCCCGGATCATGAACCACGCCGCACCGGCCGTCCATACGCCGAGCACCAGCCCGATCATGGCAAGTCCGATGCCCGACATCTCCATCATGCCGCGCTATTGCGGCCGCAGCCCAAGAGCAAGGGAGCAGCGCTCAGGCTGCGCCGGACCGCCACCTTCTCCGCGGCGGGGTGCGGCAAGATCAGTAGCGGTAGTGATCCGGCTTGAACGGGCCTTGCTGCGGAACACCGATGTAGTCGGCCTGACGCGGGGTGAGCTGCGACAGCCGGACTCCGAGCTTGTCGAGGTGCAGCGCCGCAACTTTCTCGTCCAGGTGCTTGGGCAGGACATAGACCTCGTTCCGGTACGCGTCGGCCTTGGTGAACAGCTCGATCTGGGCGAGCACCTGATTGGTGAAGCTGGCGCTCATGACGAAGCTGGGGTGTCCCGTCGCGCACCCCAGATTGACAAGCCGGCCCTTGGCGAGGACGATGATCGCCTTGCCGTCCGGGAAGGTCACGAGGTCGGTCCCCTCCTTGATCTCCTTCCACTCGTAATTCGACAGGGCCGAAATCTGGATTTCGCTATCGAAGTGGCCGATGTTGCACACGATCGCCATGGGCTTCATCGCCTTCATGTGCTCGGCCGTGATCACGTCCTCGTTGCCGGTCGCGGTGACGAAGATGTCGGCGCGGGTCACCGCATCGTCCATGGTGACGACCTCGTAGCCGTCCATCGCCGCCTGAAGCGCGCAGATGGGATCGATCTCGGTCACCAGCACGCGCGCCCCGCCATTGCGCAGCGACGCCGCTGATCCCTTGCCGACATCGCCGTAGCCGGCGACGCATGCAACCTTGCCCGCCAGCATCACGTCCGTCGCGCGCCGGATCGCGTCGACCAGCGACTCCTTGCAGCCGTAGAGGTTGTCGAACTTGGACTTGGTCACGCTGTCGTTGACGTTGATCGCCGGGAACGGAAGCTTGCCCTGCTTTGCGATCTGATACAGCCGCATCACGCCGGTGGTGGTCTCTTCCGAAACCCCGCGGATGTTCCTGACCGAACGGGTGAGATAGCCCGGCCGCTCCGCCACGAAGGCCTTGAGCGCGCGCTGGAATTCGACCTCCTCGGCGTTGCCCGGCTCGGGCAGGCTCTCCCCTGCTTCGAGCCGCGCTCCCCACAGGGCGAACATGGTGGCATCGCCGCCATCGTCGAGGATGAGATTGGCCGTCCTCTCGGCGTCATCGGCGGTGGACCAGTCGAAGATCCGGCCCACATAGTCCCAGTAGTCGGCCAGGCTCTCGCCCTTGACCGCGAACACCGGGATCCCCCGCGCGGCAATGGCCGCAGCGGCGTGGTCCTGCGTCGAGAAGATGTTGCACGTGGCCCAACGAACCTCCGCGCCCAGCGCCACCAGCGTCTCGATCAGCACCGCGGTCTGGATGGTCATGTGCAGGCTGCCGGTGATGCGCGCGCCCTTGAGCGGCTGGCTTTCGCCATACTCCTCGCGCAGCGCCATGAGACCCGGCATCTCGGTCTCGGCAATGGCGATCTCGTCACGGCCGAAATCCGCGAGGGTGATGTCCTTGACGACGAAATCGGACGTATGCGGCACGAAGGATCCTTTCGGGAAAGCCGGTCTTGCGGCCGGGCGCCGGAAGCACGGCATCGGAGGAAACCCGGCCACGGGAGCCGGAGAGGGTTCGCGCGGGCACTTAGCGTCTGCCGCCGCCAAGAGCAACCGAACGCGCGGGCTTGTGTCGGCTCCCTGCTTGGCTATGACCCGGTTGCCCCTTCGCGGGCGCAGAGCGAAAGGACAGTGCAGCGATGACCATCACGACAGGCGACACGATCCCCGACGTGCAACTCGTCAAGGTGACCGGATCGGGACCGGAGAAGGTCAACGCGCGCGAATACTTCGCCGGCCGGACCGTGGCGCTGTTCTCCGTGCCCGGTGCCTACACGCCCACCTGCTCCGCCAAGCACCTCCCCGGCTTTGTCGAGCATGCGGACGCGCTGCGGGCGAAGGGTGTGGACGAGATCGCCTGCACGGCGGTCAACGATGCCTTCGTCCTTTCCGCCTGGCAGAAGGAGAACGGCGCCGACGGCATCACCATGCTGAGCGACGGGAACGGCGAGTTCGCCAAGGCGCTCGGACTGACGATGGACGGGTCGGCCTTCGGCATGGGTCAGCGTGGACAGCGCTTCTCCATGCTGGTGAAGGACGGGGTGATCACCCACCTCAACGTCGAGCAGCCGGGCGATTTTTTGGTGTCGAGCGCGGAGCATCTGCTCGGCCAGCTCTGAAGGTGCCGGACACCTTCCGCCGGCAACCCGCGCGCGTCGCTGACCGACCCAGCTACCCGGCGATGCCGCACCGGCATCGCGGCGGCCCGCACGGACGTCAGTAGCCCATCAGGCTCAGCACTTCCTTGCGGCTGCGCTCGTCCTCGAGGAACGAACCAAGCAGCTTGCTGGTCACCATCTGGACACCCGGCGTCCGGACGCCGCGCGCGGTCATGCAGGCGTGGCTCGCCTCGATGACGACCGCCACGCCGTGCGGCCGCAGGTGATCCCACACGCATCGGGCGACCTCCGCCGTCAGCCGCTCCTGCACTTGGAGACGCCGGGCATAGCCATGCAGCACGCGGGCAAGCTTGCTGATGCCCACCACCCGGTCGCGCGGCAGATAGGCGATCGCCGCCTTGCCGATGATGGGAGCCATGTGGTGTTCGCAGTGCGACTGGAACGGGATGTCGCGAAGCAGCACGATCTCGTCGTAGCCGCCGACTTCCTCGAACACGCGTGACAGGTGGATCGAGGGATCCTCGGCATAGCCCTGGCAGTATTCCTTCCAGGCGCGTGCCACCCGCTGCGGCGTGTCGCGCAACCCCTCGCGCGAGGGGTCATCGCCGGCCCAGCGGATCAGGGTCCGCACGGCCTCCGCCACTTCGGCAGGGACCGGAGGCTTGCCATCGGCCCGGTCCTCGTCAGGTCCAACGAGACTGCTCATGCGGCTTTCCTTCTCAATCGCTTGCGCAGGCGGTCAAGCCGGCTCCCGGTCCGGAACAGCCCTCCTTGCGCGTAAGGCTCGAACATCAGTTCCGGCCGCTCGGGGTCGAGCACGGCCGACTCCGCAAGCTTTGCCTGAACGGCGTTGAGTTCGGGTGGCACATAGCGTCTCAGCGTGCGCCGCGCACCCTCCCGCCGTGCCGCATCCTCGATGAAGGCGCGCATGCTGCCGGCCTTTTCGAGCTGCGCCGCCACCTCGCTTTCCGGCACATCGCAATGCTCGGCCAGCAGCGAGCGGCGGATGGCCCCGATCATCTCTCCGCAGCCGCGATTGGCCGGACGGGCGCAGTCGATGCTGAGATCGCACTCGCTGTCCAGCCCCAGCGAGCGGTTGTTCATGTTCGCCGACCCGATGCGGATCACCTCGTCGTCGACGATCATCAGCTTGGCATGGACGTAGATGGCGGTGTCGTCGGTGAACGGCATCCACAGAGAGAATCGCCCGGCATGGTCGGCCGCCTCGATGAGGCGCACCAGCTCGGCGCGGGCATGATCCATCGCCTGCTGCTCCAGCCATCCATCCGCATGCGGCGGATGCACGATGACGATTTCCGGCGCCTCGGGCTGCTGGAGACGCGCGATGATCGCTTCGGCCACGGCCCGCGAGGCGAAATACTGGCTCTCGGCGTAGATGAACCGGCGGGCGCGGGCGATGTGCGCCTTGAACAGCGTTTCGATCTCGCTCACCTGCGGCCAGTCGCGGAAGCACGCCTGCGTCCGGCTGATGCCGACCTCGACGTTGCGGAAGTGAACCGGCAGGTCCTCGGGCCAGAGGCTGTCCTCGCGCGGCTCGATCCGCGGCAGACGGCTGCCTGCCGCCCGCTCCCAGCGGGTGTGCCCAAGATGAGCCAGGGTCTGCGCCACCTCGCCTTCGAGCATCATGGTGATGTCATGCCACGGGCCGTAGGGTTTCCCGCCCGGCAGTCTCCGGCGCGCGGACCTGGTGCGATGTTCGCGGTCGTCCCACCGCTTCACCGTCATGTCGATGCCGCCGCAGGCAGCCAGACGGTCGTCAAGGACCACGATCTTCTGGTGGTGGCTGCACCCGAGAGGGTGTGCGCTGTCGAACTTGAAATCGATCCGCCGGTGCGGCCACCAGCGCAGGAGATCCGGCCACAGCTGCGGCTTGGCGGCGAGGAACAGGCCGCTGACGTTCCATTTGAGGATGCGGATTTCAAGCGTCCTGCTCTTGCGCACGAGCCAGACGAAGAAGCTGCCCAAGCGCGAAGGATAGGTCCGGCGCAGCCCCTTCTGGAACCAGCGCCGCCCGCGCGTGAGATGAATGCGGGGATCGAAGTCCCAGCCGATGAGGAAGATGCGGCGCCTGGCGGCAAGCATGGCCTGCTGCATGTGGGCGAAATAATCGGCCGCATCGATGACGACACTCGCGCGCTCGGCCACGGCAAAGCGCCAGATCCCCGGTTCGACGCTGTCGCCGGCGCCGCGTCCGGGCGCGGCGTTGATGTCCTGTGTCATCGACACTCCCCTCGGCCGTGCTGTGGCGCAACGCGCCCGCCGCGTCCACCTCCGTGTCGCATCGCTCTTGCGGGGCGCCGACGCGCTGCCGATATCGGCCGCATGATCAAGGACCTGCTGCACGGACCCGACGCCGTTTACTTCATGCGGCGTGCGCAGGCCGTGCTGGCCGGATTGCCGCAGCCGTTCCGCGCTCCGCTGGCGCAGGTGGTGCTGGAGGTGGAGGAGTTCGCCACCGCCGAGCAACTGGCGTCGGTCGGGCTGGACGATCCGTGGGATCTGTCAGGCCTGTACGAGGGGCGCCCCCTGCCCGATCAGTCGATCTGGGCGTCCGGCGACCTCCCGCCGCGCATTTCGCTGTTCCGGCAGCCCATGCTGCTCGAGCAGCAGGAGACCGGCGTCGATCTCGACGATCTCATCCGTCACGTGACCATCCACGAGGCGGGCCATCATTTCGGCTTCTCCGATGACGACATGCACCTGCTGGAGGAGGAAGGCTGAAGTCCCCGGCGGCCAGCCGGGCCTTCGCGGGTAATGGTAGCGGAGGAGGGACTCGAACCCCCGACACGCGGATTATGATTCCGCTGCTCTAACCGGCTGAGCTACTCCGCCCCGGTGCGACCCGCACCTAGGAAATGCCGTGGCGCGGGTCAACCGCGCTGTGTCCCGCGAAAACGGAAGTCGCGCACATGATCCCATGGACCGCCGCGGTAGCGGTGCAGCGAGAGGCCGGGAAAGGCGAAGCTGCGCGGCCGCACCTGCGCGGCAAGCTGCCGCTGGAGAGCCTTGGCGTCCTCGGGAGACACCTTGTTCTGCACCGTCACGTGAAGACGCGGGCGATGCTGATCCTGGGCCGTGAGGCTGCCGTGAAGATGCGCGGCGATGCGGTCGCGCAGAGCCAGCATGGCGGGGCTGGCGAGCTGCAGGGCCGTCCCCCGACCAAGGGACATGATGCCCTCGAGGCGGGCCGCGACCGGCGCCTGCTCCGCCGCAAGACGCCCGAGCAGCGTGATGAGCTCCGCCTCCAGGAAGTGCGGCAAGGCATGGAAAAGGGTGACGTGGGCCTTGAGGTGATTGCGCTCGGCGGGGAAGTGCCGGGTGCGCAGGTCGGTAGCCCACCCGTGCAGATCGGCGGGGAGCATGGTGGTCAGGATGAGGGGTTCGGCACCGGACGGATGTCCCGCGCCCATCAGATGCCCCGCTGACGCCTGATCTCGCGCCAGCGGGCGACGTTGGCATTGTGTTCGGACAGCGTCCTGGCGAACACATGTCCGCCGCTGCCGTCGGCGACGTAGAACAGCGCATCCGTGTCCGCCGGGTTCAGCACGGCACGGATGGCGTCGCGGCCGGGATTGGTGATCGGCCCGGCCGGCAGGCCGGCGATGGCGCGCGTGTTGTAAGGGTTGGGATCGTCGAGCTCCGAGCGGCGGATCATCCGGCCGAGCGGCCGTCCGCGGGTGATCGGATAGATGGTCGTGGCGTCGGCATCGAGGCGCATGCCCGTGCGCAGCCGGTTCGACAGCGCTCCGGCGATCATCGGACGTTCGCTGGCAAGGCCGGTCTCCTTCTCGACGACCGAAGCGAGGATGACGGCTTCGGCGGGGGTCGAGACAACGGCGCGGGCGCTGCGCCGCTCCCACTCCTCGGAGAGCGCGGCCTGCATCGCCCGCTGCATGCGCGCAAGCACCGCCTGCCGGGTTTCCCCGCGTTCGAAGGCGTAGGAGTCGGGCAGCACCGATCCTTCCGCCGGCACCGGTATGCTGCCGGTGAGCAGGGGTTCGGCCATCAGCCGCTCGTGCACGAGGACGGAGGGCATCCCTTCAGGGATGGTCACGAGGCGCCGGATCACGGCGCCCGACTGAAGCGTATCGAGGATCGTCGCCGGGCTTGCTCCGGCCGGCAAGGCGAACTCCCCGGCGCGCACGTGACCGGACCCGCCGAGCACCCGCGCCCGCAGGACGAATCCGTCAGCCGACGAGATCAGCCCTGCCTCGGCCAGCGCCGCGGCGACGGTCCTGAGAGACGCGCCTTCAGCCACGGTGAAGGTCGTGTCGCTCTCGGCGGGACCCGAGGCGTACCATGGGACGACCAGCCAAAGGAGCCCCGCTAGCAGGACCAGCGCCCCGGCGACGCCTGCCAGAGCGAGCCGGCGAGCCATGTCAGTCGACCTGGCGCACGATCAGCGAGGCGTTGGTGCCGCCGAACCCGAAGCTGTTGTTCAGCGCTGCCCGCACCGGGCGGCGACGGGCGGTGTGCGGCACGAGGTCCACCCCTTCGGTCCCCTCGTCGGGATCGTCGAGGTTCAGCGTCGGCGGAACGACCTGATCCCGGATCGCCAGGACGCAGAAGATGGTTTCCACCGCCCCCGCACCTCCGAGCAGATGGCCGATCGCGCTCTTGGTGCTCGACATTGATGCTCCGCCAAGATCGTCGCCGAAGACCCGCTTGGCCGCCGCAAGTTCGATCGTGTCGGCCATGGTCGATGTGCCATGCGCGTTGATGTAGTCGATGTCCGCCGGTGCGAGACCGGCCTTGCGCAAGGCCATCCGCATCGCCAGCTCCGCGCCCCGCCCTTCCGGGTGCGGAGCGGTGACGTGGTACGCATCGCCCGACAGGCCGTAGCCGACGACCTCCGCGTAGATCCGCGCCCCGCGCGCGCGCGCGTGCTCATACTCCTCGAGCACGACCACGCCGGCGCCCTCGCCCATGACGAAGCCGTCACGGCCGCGATCATACGGGCGGCTTGCCGCCTCCGGACGGTCGTTGAAGCTGCTGTTCAGCGCCCGCGCCTGTGCGAAACCGGCCACACCCAGCGGGTTGATGGTCGATTCGGACCCGCCCGCCAGCATGACGTCGGCATCGTCGTCGCGGATCATCCGCGCCGCATCGCCGATCGAGTGGGCGCCCGTGGAGCACGCCGTGACGACCGCATGGTTCGGCCCCATCAGCCCGTAGCGGATCGACACCTGACCCGACACGAGGTTGATCAGCCTTCCGTGGACGAAATGCGGAGACACGCGGCCAGGACCGCGCTCGTGCAGCACGATCGATTCGCTCTCTATGCCCGGCAGCCCGCCGATGCCCGAGCCGATGGAACAGCCGGTGCGTTCCCTGAGAGCCGCGTCCATCTCGGTCAGGCCGGCATCCTCGAGCGCCTGTCCGGCCGCGTCGATGCCATAGACGATGAAGCGGTCGACCTGCCGCTGCACCTTTGGATCGACCCGCCGGTCGGGGTCGAAGCCCCAGGGATGATCACGGTCCTTCACCTCGCAGGCGATGCGGCACTTCTGCGTCGAGGCATCGAAGCGCGTGATCGGTCCGGCACCGCTCTTGCCGGCCAGCAGGTTGGCCCAGGTGGTCTCGACATCCCCGCCAAGCGGCGAGACAAGCCCCAATCCGGTCACCACCACACGTCGCATCAGCACCTCCAGCAGTCTGTCTTGGCGGCCAGACGCAAGCAGGCCCGGCCCGTCACCGGGCCGAGCCTGTCATCGACCCGCATTGGCGCGGTGAAGGTGAGCCTAGGCTACCTTTCACCCGCCGGCAGCATCAGCCCTGATGTTCCTCGATATAGCGCGTGGCATCGCCCACGGTCGCGATCTTCTCGGCAGCGTCATCGGGGATTTCGACGCCGAATTCCTCTTCGAAGGCCATCACCAACTCGACGATGTCGAGGCTGTCGGCGCCAAGATCATCGATGAAGCTCGCATCGGGCGAAACCTTGTCGGCTTCGACGCCCAGATGTTCGATGACGATCTTGTGAACGCGTTCCTGAATGTCGCTCATGCAGTTCCTCTTGCAGCGTGAGTGGTGGCTTGCGTGCGCCTTAACACCGCCGTCACGCCTTGCAAGAGGGCAGCCCCGGGCACAACTTTCCGTTTGCGCGTTTTCCCTTCCGTTCACAACAACCGAAAGCATCGAACACATGAGCGCGAGCACCACACTCAAGACCCTGACCGACTCCGTCTACGACTCCATCGAAGGCTATCGCCTGGCGATCGAGAAGGCGCAGAGCGCGGATCTGCGGTCGGCCCTGCAGGAACGGCTGTCCAAGCGTGAACAGACGCTGGAGGCGTTGAACGCGGCATTGCAGCAGCAGGGCAGCGAACTGGTGACCAAGGGCACGCTGACGGGTGAGCTGCACCGCACCTGGCTGAAGGTCGCCGACCTGTTCGAGTCCGGCGACGCGGCCGCAGCGGAACGGGTCGAAGAGGGCGAGGGGTATCTCGCCAAGAAGTTCCGCGCCGCGCTGGAACAGGACGACCTCGACCCGCAGGAGCGGTCCGTGATCGAGCGCTGCTTCGCCGAGATCCAGGAGGGCGAGCGGTTCGGCGACCGGATCGAGCGGCAGCACGGCTGACGGGGCATCGGGGCACGGACCTTTCGCGGTCCCTGCCCCGCTTTCCCGCCGCGCTCAGGTCGCGTCGCCGGAGCGGACGGACGCGCTACCCGCCGCCGGCGTGATCGTGCGGATGTGCACTTCGCGCAGCTGCTTGTCCGATGGCAGCGAAGGCGCCCCCATCATCAGGTCCTGGGCCCGCTGGTTGAGCGGAAATGCGATCACCTCGCGGATGTTGGGCTCGTCGGCCAGCAGCATGACGATGCGGTCGATCCCCGGTGCCGAACCCCCATGGGGCGGCGCGCCAAGCTTGAACGCCTCGATCATGCCGGAAAAATTCGCGTCCACGTCCTCGCGCGAGTAGCCGGCAATCTCGAAGGCCTTGTACATGATTTCCGGCCGGTGGTTGCGGATGGCGCCGGACGACAGCTCGTAGCCGTTGCAGACGATGTCGTACTGCCACGCCTTGATCGTCAGCGGATCCTGCGTTTCCAGCGCCTCGAGTTCACCCTGCGGCATCGAGAACGGGTTGTGGCTGAACTCGATCTTCTTCGCGTCCTCGTCGTACTCGAACATGGGGAAGTCCACGATCCAGCAGAACCTGAAACAGCCCTCCTCGATCAGGCCCAGTTCCTCGCCCACGCGGGTGCGCGCCGCGCCTGCGAGCTTGGCCGCCTCCTTCTCCTTGCCCGCGGCGAAGAACAGGCCATCGTTGTCGCCCAGCCCCAGCTCGGCGTAAAGTCGCGCCATCCCCTCGGCGCCGTGGTTCTTGGCAATGGGGCCGCCGAATTCGCCACCCTTGCGGGTGACATAGCCCAGCCCCGCATATCCTTCCCGCCGCGCCCAGTCGTTCAAGTCGTCGAAGAACTTGCGGCTCTTCTCCTGCGTGGCGGGCGCAGGAATGGCGCGCACGACGCCGCCGGCCGCCGCGATCTTCTCGAACAGGCCGAACCCGCTCTGCCGGAAATGGTCGGTCACGTCGCTGATGAGCAGCGGATTGCGAAGGTCCGGCTTGTCGGTGCCGTATTTCAGCATCGCCTCGGCGTAAGGAATGCGGGGAAAGGCACCGGCCGGCGTGACCGTCCTGCCGCCGGCGAACTCCTCGAACACGCCCGCCAGCACCGGCTCGATGGTCTGGAACACGTCTTCCTGGGTCACGAAGCTCATCTCGAAATCGAGCTGGTAGAATTCCGGGCTGCGGTCGGCGCGCAGGTCTTCGTCACGGAAGCACGGGGCAATCTGGAAATAGCGGTCGAACCCCGCCACCATGAGCAGCTGCTTGAACATCTGCGGCGCCTGCGGCAGCGCATAGAAGCGCCCCGGATGAAGCCGGCTCGGCACCAGGTAGTCGCGTGCGCCCTCCGGGCTGGAGGCGCCGAGGATCGGTGTCTGAAACTCCGTGAAACCCTGCGCGATCATCCGGCGGCGGATCGATGCGATCACCTGGCTGCGCAGCATGATGTTCGCGTGGACCCGCTCGCGGCGAAGGTCCACGAACCGGTAGCGCAGGCGTGTCTCTTCCGGATATTCCTGGTCTCCGGCCACCGGCAGGGGCAGCTCCGCCGCTTCGCTCTGCACCGTGACGGCGCGGGCGAACACCTCGATGCCCCCGGTCGGCAGCGCCGGGTTGATGGCTGCCGGATCGCGCGGCTTCACCTCGCCTTCGACCGTGATCACGCTTTCCGGACGCAGCCGTTCCAGCACTTCCAGCGCGGGCGAGTCTGCGTCGGCGACGATCTGCGTGATGCCGTAGTGGTCGCGCAGGTCCACGAACAACACGCCCCCGTGATCGCGCCGGCGATGCAGCCAGCCGGACAGCCGGACGGTCGCGCCCGCATCCTCCGGACGGAGCTGGGCGCAGGTGTGGGTGCGGTAAGGGTGCATGCGATGGTCCAGTCCTGTCTCGCCCGCCCGGCATTTCGGGCGATCCGCGCCCGGCCTGCAGCGCGCGGCAGGAGCGGACGGGGTGGCAGGCGATGTTGATAAACGCGTCCGGCGCGCTTCTTTGGCACCGGGTGCTTTGTCAAGACGGATGGCGCGCGTTAAGGGGCAGCCATGCACATACACCCGCTGATCACGGACACTGCCACCCTCGACGCGCTCTGCGCCCGCCTCGCCAAGGGCGATTTCGTCTGCGTGGACACCGAGTTCATGCGGGAGAACACCTACTGGCCCGAGCTGTGCCTCGTCCAGATCGGCAATGCCGAGGAAGCCGCCGCCATCGACCCGCTGGCCCCGGGCATCGACCTCGCGCCTCTGCTCGCCCTGCTGACGGACAACGAGGACGTGCTGAAGGTCTTTCATGCCGGCGGACAGGATGTGGAGATCATCTACAACCTGACGGGCCGGACCCCCCATCCCATCTTCGACACCCAGATCGCGATGATGGCGGTGAGCCAGTCCGAGCAGATCGGCTATGCCAACCTCGTGGAATGCTGGCTGGGCAAATCGGTGGACAAGGGCGCGCGCTTCACCGACTGGAGCCGCCGCCCGCTGACCGAGCGGCAGATCGACTACGCGATCGGTGACGTCACGCATCTCGCCGCGATCTTCCCGCGTCTCCTGCGCAAGCTGCGCAAGACCGGCCGCGGCGTGTGGCTCGACGCCGAGATGGAAAAGCTTGCCGACCCGGCCAACTACCGCACCGACCCCGACGAGGTGTGGAAACGGATCCGCCCGCCGAGCCGCAACGCCGCCGCACTGGGGCGGATGAAGGCCATGGCCGCTTGGCGGGAACGGGAGGCGCAGGACAAGAACATACCCCGCGGCCGGATCATGCGGGACGAGACGCTGGCCGAGCTGGCGGGCAATCCGCCGGCCAGCCAGGCCGATCTTGCCAAGGTCCGCGGCCTGTCGGCCGCCTGGCGCGACAACGAGATCGGCCGCCGCCTCATGGCCGCACTGGAGCAGGCCCGGCCGCTGTCGCGCGAGGAGCTTGGCGAACGCGACAGGCGCGGCGTGGCGCTGGGGCGCGAAGGATCCCTCGTCGCGGACCTTCTCAAGCTGCTGCTCAAGATCCGCGCGCGGGAACTCGATGTCGCCGCCCGGCTGCTGGCCCGCACCGAAGAGCTGGAGGCGCTTGCCGCGGGGCAGCGCGATCTTGCCCTGCTGGAAGGCTGGCGGCGCGACGTGTTCGGCCAGGACGCTCTGGCGCTGGTCGAGGGGCAGATGGCCTTCGCGGTGCGGGATGGCAGGCTGGTCATGACCCGTCTCCCGGCCGAGGAGCCGATCGAAATGGCCCCGGCGGCGCCGGCGGAACGGATGGCGACGTGACACCCGTCACTCCGCCACCCGGCACCATCCACACGCGGAGAACGGGAGCGCGACAGGTTCCGCCGCGCCGCATGCGGGCGGGGTGATGGCGACTTACCAGCCAACCCTGAAGCAGCTGCAATATCTGGTGGCGCTGTCAGAGCATCTGCATTTCGGCCGCGCGGCCGAGGCGTGCTTCGTCTCGCAGTCCACCCTGTCTGCGGGCATCCGCGAACTGGAGTCGCTCCTCGGCGTGACGCTGGTGGAGCGCAGTCGCCGGGTCGTGCGCTTCACTCCGCTCGGCCAGAACGTCGTCGACAAGGCGCGTCTCATCCTGCGCGCGGCGGACGAACTCACGGACATGGTGCAGGCAGCGGGCAAGCCGCTCGTCGGCGCGCTGCGCATGGCGGTGATCCCCACCATCGCGCCGTTCCTGCTGCCCAGGGTGCTGCCGCGTCTGCGGCGCGAGCGTCCCGATCTCAAGCTCCTGCTGCGCGAGGAGACCAGCGACACCGCGCTTGACCATTTGCAGAACGGGCGCGTCGATTGCGTGCTGCTTGCCCTTCCCTACGCCATCGGCGAGGCGCAGCACGAGATCATCGCGCAGGATCGCCTCCTCGTCGCCTATGGACGCGACCATCCCGACATTCCGGCCGACAGCGTGGTGCCCGATGCGATCGAGCAGGGGCATCTGCTGATGCTGGAGGACGGCCACTGCCTCACGGAGCATGCGCTTGCCGCCTGCAACCGGCCCGAACTGCGCGCGAGCGCCGCGATGATCGCGACCAGCCTCCACACGCTCGTGCAGATGGTGAACAACGATCTGGGAGTCACCATGCTGCCGCAGATGGCGATCGACGCTGGGATCCTCGACGGCACCGACGTCGTGGCCCGTCCGCTCGAATCCCCGCGGGCCGTGCGCGAGATTGCGCTGGTGTGGCGCAAGAACTCGCCGCGCGAGGCGGATTTCCGGCTGCTCGCCGCGGAACTGCGCACGGGGTGAACCGGACGCCCGCAAGACGCGAGCGGGCCGCATCGTCAATCCATGTGCTTCAGGCCGACGCGCAGGTAATCCCAGCCGGTGACGAGTGTCATCACGGCGGCGATCCAGAGGCTGGCAAGACCCACGAGATGAATCCACTGGCTCGCCAGCGGGCCGCAGTCGCCGCGGATGGTGCATGGCTGTCCGTGCACGGCTCCGCCGAGGATCAGCGCACCCAGCGCCACGAGCTGGAACGCGGTCTTCCACTTGGCCAGCTTCGACACCGGCACGCTGACCTGAAGCCCGCCGAGGAACTCGCGCAGGCCCGACACGGCAATCTCGCGCACGAGGATGATGAGACCGGCGATGACATGCATGTCGCCCACGAACGGACCGCGCAGGAACCCCTGCGCCGTCAGCACGAGGATGACCGCCGCGACCATGATCTTGTCCGCGATCGGATCGAGAAAGATGCCGAGCCGCGACACCGCTCCGCTTGCCCGCGCCAGCATGCCGTCAAAATAGTCGGTGATGCCCATGGCGCAGTAGAGCAGGAACGCCAGCAGATAGCCGAACCGCCAGTCCGGCCACCACAGCAGGAAGGCCAGCAGCGGAATGGTGGCGATCCGCGATATGGTGAGGATGTTCGGAAGTGACCACATGATCTGCGCACGGCGCCCTTACCGCGAACAGGCGCCGCGCGGCAATGCGGTGACGCTTGCATCGCGGCGAAAAAGGCGCAAGCCTCCGCGCGGCTGCAAGGCGGCCGGACGATCGGGCGCGCATCAGGCGCATCATCGAACATTGGGGATGCAGGTTCTGCGATGATGACTTCGACACGCTTGCTGCGTCGCCGCCGCTTCCTGCCGCTGTTCGTCACCCAGATGCTGAACGCCTTCAACGACAACCTCTACAAGACCGCCATGGTCCTGTTCGTGGTGTTCTCGATCTACAATTCCGAGGAAGCCGAAGGCGCTTTCAGCGCCGCGGCCAGCGCCTTGTTCATCCTGCCCTTCTTCCTTCTGTCGGCGCTCGCCGGACAGCTGGCGGACATGCGCGACAAGGCCGCCATCATCCGGGTGGTCAAACTTGGCGAGATCGTGCTGATGGCCATCGGCGCCGCCGGACTGCTGCTGGCGTGGCACGGCGTCGCCGTCGGCACCTTCGCCATTCCGCTGATGCTGGCGGCGCTGCTGCTGACCGGCGTGCAGTCCACCTTCGTCGGGCCAATCAAGTATGCCCTTCTTCCGCAGCATCTCCGCCGCGACGAGGTGCTGGCCGGGACCGGGCTGGTCGAAGCCGGCACCTACATCGCCATCCTCGGCGGAACCATTCTCGCCGGATGGCTGCCGGTGCAGTGGGCGGCGGCGGCGATCCTGCTGATTGCCGTCACAGGCTATGCGAGCAGCCGGTTCATTCCCCCCGCGCCCCCGATCGGCCCGGTCGAGCGCATCGACTGGAACGTCTGGCGCTCGTCGCGCCAGCTCGTCGCCCGCACCATGCACGATCCGCAGATCTTCTACGCCATCATCGCCATCAGCTTCTTCTGGACCATCGGCGCGGTGCTGGTGATCCTGTTCCCGCCGCTGGTGAAAAACGTCATCGGCGCCGGCAAGGAAGTCGCCAGCCTGTTCCTCGTCATCTTCTCCGTCGGAGTGGCCATCGGCTCCGTCAGCGCCAATGCGCTGCTCAAGGGCACGGTTTCGGCCCGCATCGCGCCGATGTCGGTGCTGGTCATGGGCGTGTTCGTGCTGCTGTTCCATGTCGTCTGCGCCCTGTGGACCGAACCGCTGGGCGACCTGCTGACCGTCGGCGGCTTTGCGCGCATGCCCCTGGCCGTCCCGCTGCTGCTGACGCTTCTCGGGATCGCCGTTGCCGGCGGCATGTTCGTCGTGCCGCTCTACGCGTTCCTGACCACGCGCGTGGCGCCGGCCACCGCCGCGCGCACGATCGCGGCGAACAACATCGTCAACTCCGGCGCGATGGTGGCCGGGTCCCTGGTTTCATGGGCGCTGACGGCGCTCTCGGTGACGAGCACGGATCAGCTGCTGCTTGCCGCCGCCATGTGCCTTTACTCGGCCTGGCTGGCCCACCGTCTGCACCGGGTCGAGCGGCGCGCCGCGCTGCAGCCGGCCGGCGGAGCCGCGGTCAGCTCCGGGCAGGCTACAGGATGAACACGAGCACGGCCGCGAAAGCGGCGAACCACACGCTGACCACCCCGCGTGCGTCCGACAGCCCAGCGCTGGCGACCACCCCGGTGTCCTGGGCCGCCTGCGAGCGCGTGGTCATGGTGCCGGGCATCGGCAGCCGCACACGGAAGGGATGGCGCCGGTGTTCCTGGGTGAGTACGAGAGATCGCCGCATGGTTCACCGTTAACGCGGCGGTAAGCATTTGCGCACGCGGCATGTTGGCGGCTGGCCCGTTCTGGCACAGAGGGGCCGGTGCCTGAGGCACCTTGCGCACGCCTTCCGCAGGCATGGCTTGCGTGCTTGAGGGCTATTTGCAGCCCAGAGCGAACGGGAGAACGAGACGATGCCTACCGCTGCCGAGGTTCTGGTCGAGGCGCTGGTCGAGCAGCAGTGCGACCGCGTGTTCGCGGTGCCTGGTGAGAGTTTCCTGCACGTTCTGGACGCGCTGCACGACCATCCGACGCTCCCGCTGGTGACCTGCCGCCACGAGAGCGGCGCGGCGTTCATGGCCGCTGCCGACGGCGCGCTGACGGGGCGGCCCGGGGTGGCGTTCGTCACCCGCGGCCCCGGCGCCACGAATGCCAGCATCGGGGTGCATGTCGCATTTCAGGACTCCTGCCCGCTCATCCTGTTCGTCGGCGATGTCGCCCGGCCGATGCGCGACCGCGAGGGGTTTCAGGAAGTCGACCTGCCCGCCTTCTTCCGACCGCTGGCCAAGTGGGCAGCCCGGATCGACGATCCCGAGCGGGTTCCAGAATATGTGGCCCGCGCCTATGCCACCGCGATGAGCGGGCGTCCGGGCCCCGTCGTGCTCGCCTTGCCGGAGGATATGCTGGCACAAGGCTGCACCGCCCGCGTCAGGCCCTGCGTCTACCGCCCGGCGCAGCCTCCCTGCCCCGATGCGGTGGGCACGATGCTGCAGATGCTCGGCGATGCGGCCGCGCCGGTGGCCCTTGTCGGTGGCGCGGGCTGGAACGCAAAGGCGCGCCACTATTTCCAGCAGTTCGCGGAGAGGCTGGGCTTGCCCGTTGCGACCGCCTTCCGGAGACAGGACGCCATCCCGGCCAGCTCGCCGGTCTATGCGGGATCGCTGGGGTACGGACCCAATCCCGAACTCGTCGAGCGGGTGCGTGCCGCCGACGTCATCCTGTGTGTCGGTGCGCGTCTCGGCGAGGCCACGACGGACGGCTACAGCGTGCCCGAGCCCGCCGCCGAGGGCGTCCAGCTCATTCACGTGCATCCGGACCCGGAGGAGCTGAACAGCGTCTACCCCGCAGCCCTGGCGATCTGCGCCGACCCGGCGGAGTTCAGCGAAAGCGCCTGCCTGTGGGTCGGCGAGGACCTGATCGGCTTCGATGCGGGACAGGAGGCGCACGCGCAGTGGCGCAGGTGGTCGATGCCGCCGGCGCCGCGTCACGCGCTTGACCTTGCCCGATGCGTCGGCCTCGCCGGCGAACTCCTCCCGCCGGACACCATCGTGTGCAACGGCGCGGGGAACTTCGCCGGGTGGTGGCATCGTTTCTGGAAATACGAGGCGTGGCCCGGCCAGCTTGCACCGACCTGCGGCGCCATGGGCTACGGCGTGCCGGCCGCGATCGCGGCGGCGCTGCGCCATCCAGAGCGGCTGGTCCTCGCAGTATCCGGCGATGGCGACTTCCTGATGACCGGGCAGGAGCTTGCCACCGCGGTTCAGCATGGCGCCAGTCTCATCGTCATCGTGGTCGACAACGGCAGCTACGGTACCATCCGCATGCATCAGGAACGCAGCTTTCCCGGACGGGTCATCGGCACCGATCTGCGCAATCCCGACTTCGCCGCCCTCGCCCGCGCCTTCGGGTGCCAGGGCGTTGCCGTGCGCACCACCGAGGAGTTCCGCGCAGAGCTTGCCGAGGCGCGGGGTCAGAGCGGCGTGCGCCTCATCCACTGCCAGGTGGATGCCGAGCAGTTGGCGGCCAGCGGTGCCACGATCAGCGGATTGCGCGGGGAAAGCTGACACCCGCGGCAGCGCCGCCTGACCTGCGTCACTCTTCGGCCAGTTCGAGCACCCGCTGCCATTCCTCGGGCCGGACCGCGCTGACCGACAGGCGGGACTGCCGCACCAACTCCATGTCGGCGAGGGCGGCGTCGCCCTTGATGGTCGCCAGCCTCACCGGACGCTTCAGCGGCCGCAGCGGCGCGACCTGGACGGCACGCCACCGGCCCGTCGGATCGGTCGGATCGCACAGGCCGGCGGCCGTGATGGTCACGATGCCGACGATCTCGCGCCCGATGTTGGAGTGGTAGAAGAACGCCTCGTCACCGACCTGCATGGCTTCAAGGTTGAGACGGGCCCGATGGTTGCGCACCCCGTCCCAGATCTCCTCCCCCTTGGCCAGAAGGTCAGGCCAGCCGAAGACGTCCGGCTCCGATTTCATCAGCCAGCGCCGCTGCATCAGTGATCCTTTCACCAGAGCAGAACGCGGCCAGCCCCCGCCTGCCCGCGCCCCATTAACACGATCTTAGTCTCACCGCGGCATGACCTGCGCCACCCTTGGGGCAACAGGCGGGAGAGCGGAGGCGCATGGCTGCATACAGTGACGACATCGCCGCCGCCAAGCTGCGTTCGCAGTTCACCACCCTGCTGATCACCTATGCCGGGCTGGCTCTGTTCGTGTGGATCGGCGGCCACGTCCTCGGCGCGGCGATCGAGGTCTGGACCGGCGGCACGGATGTGAACCGGTTCCTCACCAACGCCCTCGTGCTGAACATCGCCGTGATCGTTATGGGGTGGCTGCGCTACAACCGGCTCAGCCAGGAACTCGCCGAGCGCACCGCCGCCGAGCGCGAAGCCCGGCGCCTCGCGGAAGTCGACGAGCTGACCCAGTGCCACAACCGGCGCTCGTTCATACCGGCGCTCAACACCCTGCTGCAGCGCTGCGCGGTGCACGGCCAGCATCTGCTCGTGTTTCTCGTCGACCTCGACAATTTCAAGCAGATCAACGACCGCCTCGGCCATGCGACCGGGGATGATGCGCTGAAAGCCGTGGCGAACGCCCTGCGCGCGCATGGGGGCGGCAAAGGCGTGATCGCCCGGCTCGGCGGAGACGAATTCGTCTGCGCCTTCCCCGCCGACGAGGCAGGGCGCGAGCAGGGAAGCGAACAGGCGGCGCAGCTGCTCGAGGCGATCCGCGCGTCCTGCGCCGCCCCTGAACATGGCCCGCCGGTGGACATCACCGTGTCGGTCGGCATTGTCGGCGTGGAGCCGGGCGCCCGACCCGGCCTTGATGCCGAGAAGCTGCTTCGTGCGGCCGATCTCGCCATGTATCAGGCCAAGAGGTCGGGCAAGAACCGCTTTTCGTGGTACGATCCCGGCCTCGAGGAGGCGCAGGGACGCCGCATCCAGCTCGAAGAGGACATTCGCGCAGGACTGAGGAACGGCGAATTCGTCCCCTACTACGAACAGCAGGTGGACCTCGAAACCGGAGAGCTGCTCGGCTTCGAGATGCTCGCGCGCTGGCATTCGGCAAGCCGCGGACTGGTCCTGCCCTCCGTGTTCATCCCGATTGCCGAGGAGAGCGGGCTGGTCGCGCAGCTTTCGGAGCAGCTCATCGCCAAGGCCTTCATCGATGCGCGCGACTGGGATCCGCAGCTCACCCTGTCGGTGAACATCTCTCCGATCCAGCTGCGCGACCCGTGGTTCTCGCACCGGGTGCTGAAGCTGCTGGTCGAGCATAATTTCTCGCCCTCGCGGCTGATCATCGAGATCACCGAAAGCTGCCTTCACACCGACGTGGAGGAGGTGCGCACGATGGTCACCAGCCTCAGGAACCAGGGCGTCAAGATCAGCCTGGACGATTTCGGAACGGGCTATGCCGGCCTTAACCAGCTGCGCGACCTGAGCTTCGATCACCTGAAGATCGATCGCAGTTTCGTGCAGGGCGTCGACAGTTCCGGCACGGAGCGCAGCATTGTCGAGGCCATCGTTGCGCTCGGCAGCGCGATGAACATCCCCGTCACCGCCGAAGGCGTGGAAAGCGACGAGGTGCGCCGCGCCCTGCGCACCTATGCGCGGATCAAGGCGCAGGGCTACCACTACGGACGCCCGGAGGACGGCGCCGCGGTCCGCCGGCGGCTGGAGTCGCTCGGCCGCCTTGCCAGCCAGTGCAAGCGATCCGACCTGCCGTCCGCGGAGGCGCCTCAGGACGGGACGGCGCAGCGACCGGACGTGCGGACACAGACCGCGCGCTGACCCGGCGCGGCACGCGGCCGGTTTGCCCTCCTCGCGCCTTTACGCCCCGCACCGGCTTCAATAGAGCCGCCGGTGATGCGCGCTCCCTTCATCAAGATGCACGGGCTCGGAAACGATTTCGTGATCCTCGATCAGCGCAGCGGACCGCCGGTGCCGCTGAACGGCGGGATGGTGCAGGCGCTGTGCCACCGAACCACCGGGATCGGCTGCGATCAGTTGATCGTCCTTGAACCGAGCTCCGCCGCCGATCTGCGGATGCGGATCTTCAACGCCGACGGGGACGAAGCACGCGCGTGCGGCAACGCGGCCAGAGCGGTCTGCCTGCTTCAGGGCTGCGACGTATCGATCGAGACCGCAGGAGGCCTCATCCACGCCAGAGCTTTGGACGACGCGGCGGCCGAGGTCGACATGGGCCGTCCGCGCTTTGCCTGGGACGACATTCCGCTCGGCTACGCCATGGACACGCAGCCGATGCCGATCACCTGGCACGATCTGCCCGGCCCGTTCGCGGTGAATGTGGGCAACCCGCACGCCGTGTTCTTCGTCGATCCGCCGACGCTCGACCGGCTGGGCGAACTTGCGCCCGCGGTGCAGGCCGATCCGGTGTTCCACGAGGGCGTGAATGTCAGCTTCGCCCATGTGGCCGGCCCCGCGACACTGAACCTGCGGGTCTGGGAACGGGGTGCCGGGGCGACGCTCGCCTGCGGAACCGCTGCCTGTGCGGCGGCCGTGCTGGCGCTTCGGCACAAACGCCTCGTCAGCAGCCCGGTGACGGTGCAGCAGCCGGGCGGCGACCTGCGGATTGCCTGGACCGGCGACACGGTGCTGATGACCGGCGCCGCCCGCGAAACCTTTCGCGGCACCTTCGACACAAGGGACTTTGCATGAGCCAGAGCTGGAGCAGCCGCCTTGCCGCCGCATTCCGCAGCACGTCGGACCGGCTGGCGACGAACCTCACCGGCGTGATCGGAACCGCCGGGCTCGACGATGCCACGCTCGATGCCGTGGAAGACGGCCTGATCGCGTCCGACCTCGGACCCGCCGCCGCGGCGCGGATCCGGGCGCGGCTGGCGGACCGGCGGTTCGGCGTGCACCTGACGGAGCGCGAGCTGAAGGACGCGGTGGCCGAGGAAATCGAGGCGATCCTGGCGCCCGTGGCGAGGCCTCTGGAGATTTCCGCCTTCCCCCGTCCACAGGTGATCCTCGTCATCGGCGTGAACGGCAGCGGCAAGACCACCACCATCGCCAAGCTCGCCCACTGGTTTCAGGAAGACGATTACAGCGTGATGCTCGCCGCCGGCGACACCTTCCGCGCCGCCGCCATCGGTCAGCTGGGCACGTGGGCCGAGCGGGCCGGAGTGCCCCTCGTGCGCGGCCCCGAAGGAGGCGACCCGGCAAGCGTCGTGTTCGACGCGCTGAAGGCCGCCACCGAGCGCGGCACCGACGTCCTGATCGTCGACACGGCCGGGCGGCTTCAGAACAAGCGCGAATTGATGGACGAGCTGGCCAAGATCCGGCGGGTGCTCGGCCGGCTCAACCCGGAGGCGCCGCACGACGTGGTGCTGGTGCTCGACGCGACCAACGGGCAGAACGCGCTGTCGCAGGTCGAGGTCTTCAAGGACGTTGCCGGGGTCACGGGGATCATCATGACAAAGCTTGACGGCACCGCGCGCGGCGGGGTTCTGGTCGCGGCGGCGCAGCAATACGGCCTGCCGATCCACGCGGTCGGCGTCGGAGAAGGAATGGCGGACCTCAGACCGTTCGACCCGCATCTGGTCGCCCGTGTGATCGCGGGGGTCGCGTGACCGGCGAACGCAGCGGGCGCCGCCCTTCCGGCTGCCTCAACATCCTCGTCGATTACGGGCCGCTGCTCGTCTTCCTTGGCGTTTACAAGCTCTACTCCGGCGGGGACGGCGGCACGGTCGCCGAGGTTGCCGCAGTGGTCCGCGGCACGCTGGCCTTCATGGTCGCCGCGCTGGCGGCGCTGGCGTTCTCGCGGTGGAGATTCGGACGCGTTTCGCCGATGCTGTGGCTGTCCACCGGACTGATCGTCGTGTTCGGCGCGCTGACCGTGTGGCTGCGCGACGAGCGGTTTATCCAGCTCAAGCCCACGGTCATCTACCTGCTCTTCGCCGCCGCCTTGCTGATCGGCTGGTGGCGCGGCAAGGCGTTGCTCAAGATCCTGCTCGAAGCTGCCTTCGAGGGGTTGAGCGCCAAGGGCTGGCTCACATTGTCGCGCAACTGGGGCGTGTTCTTCATCGTTCTTGCGGGGGTGAACGAAGGGCTGCGCGCCTTTGCCAGCTTCGAGACCTGGCTCTGGGCCAAGCTGTGGGTGTTCCTGCCGCTGAGCCTTGCTTTCACGGTGTCGCAGATGCCGATGCTGCTGCGGCACGGGCTTGCGGTCGACGAGCCGCGCGAGCCGCTGGAGGACCAGCCGCCAACGGGCTGAACCGGCGGCTGGCGGTTCTCACAACCTGAGCTGGCTGCCCAGCTCGACCACCCGGTTCGACGGCAGCCGGAAGAACTCCATCGCGGTGGCGGAGTTGCGCAGCATCCACGCGAAGATCTTCTCCCGCCATTTGGGCAGGCCCTTGGTGGCGCCCGAAATCAGCGTCTGGCGGCTGAGGAAGAAGCTCGTCTGCATCATGTCGAACGGCGCGCCGCAGACGTCGATCGCGCGCAGGACCGCCGGCACGTCCGTGTCGTCCATGAACCCGAAGCGCAGCGTCATGCGGTAGAAGCCCTGCCCCAGATCGACCACCTGAACGCGCTCCCCGGGCGGAACGGAGGGCACATCCTCGATAACGACGGTGAGGATGATGACGCGGCGGTGCAGCACCTTGTTGTGCTTGATGTTGTGCAGCAAGGCGGACGGCACCCCCGTCTCGCTCGACGACATGAACACGGCCGTCCCCGGCACCCGCGCCGCGCTGCCGAGGGCGCTCTTGGCGAACACCTCGAGCGGCATCGAGCCCTCGGCCATGGATTGCCGCATCAGCGCTCGCCCGCGGGACCATGTCGTCAGCGCGGTGAAGATCACGAGGCCGATCACCAGCGGCACCCATCCGCCATCGGGCACCTTGATGAGGTTGGCGCTGAAATAGCCGATGTCGACGATCAGGAACACCGCGACCAGCGGCAGCGCCTTCCACAGCGGCCAGCGCCACAGCGCCAGCAGAACGGCCGCAAGCAGGATCGTGTCGATGAACATGGCGCCGGTGACGGCGATCCCGTAGGCGGCGGCAAGGCTGCTGGAGGACCGGAAGAAAAGCACCAGCAGGATGACGGCCACCATCAAGGCCCAGTTCACCACCGGAATGTAGATCTGCCCGGCAGCCGACGCGCTCGTGTGCTTGATCTGCATGCGGGGAATGAAGCCGAGCTGGATCGCCTGCTGCGTCAGCGAGAAGGCGCCGGAAATGACCGCCTGGCTGGCGATGATCGTCGCCGTCAGGGCAAGCAGGATGACCGGCAGGCGGATCGCATCCGGGATCATGAGAAAGAAGGGATCGCGGATAAGAGCTTCGCCATCCGCACCGGGGGCGAGCACCATGGCGCCCTGCCCCATGTAATTCAGCAGCAGCGCCGGGAACACGAACCCCACCCACGACAGGGCAATGGGGCGGCGGCCGAAATGGCCCATGTCGGCGTAAAGGGCCTCCGCTCCGGTCACCGCCAGAACGACGGCACCCATGGCGAAGAAGGCGCGGAACCCGTCCGTCATGAAGAACACCACGGCATTCCACGGGTTCAACGTCTCCAGGATGATGGACGGCATGGCGACGATGTACATCAGCCCCAGCCCCGCCAGGGTGGAGAAGTACAGCATCATGATCGGCCCGAAGGCGCGTCCGACCTTGTGGGTGCCGCGAGACTGGATGGCGAACAGGAGGATCAGGATGCTCACCGCGATGGGGATGATGTAGCCGCGGAAGCCCGGATGCACATATTGCAGCCCCTCTGTCGCCGAGAGCACCGACATCGCCGGGGTGATCATGGAGTCGCCATAGAACAGCGCGGTGGCGAAGACGCCGAGCAGAACCAGCGGCGCGGTCCAGCGCGCCCCTTCGGTCGAGCGGCTGATCAGCGCCAGCAGCGCGAGACTCCCGCCCTCTCCCTTGTTGTCCGCGCGGGTGATCGTCAGCACGTATTTGACGGTCACGACGATCATCATCGACCAGAAGACGAGACTGAGAACCCCGAAGATGTGGACCGGGTCGGCCTGGATGGGCGGGATGTCGCCGTGTTGCGCGAAGGTTTCGCGAAACGCGTAAAGGGGGCTGGTGCCGATGTCGCCGAACACGACCCCCACCGCACCGACGGCGAGCGTCCCGAGGCTCGCCTTTCCGTGACCGTGGGCATCACTTGCCGCGGCTGCCTCTCCGCCGCTCGCAGGTTCGGCAGCCGGTTGGACGCCGGACACCGGCAGACCGTCAGGTGTGTCGCTGCTCATGGCTGAAAGGCTGCTCGTGGACCCTTGTGACGTTCCGGCCGGCCACTTCCCCGCAGGAGCACGGCGAGTCTGGCGGCGCGCCTTAGCACCCCCGCCCCCCGGCAGCAACGCGCACGCTGATGGCCTCCGCCGCCCACTTCACCGCGGGCGCGGCAGGGCAGGCGGCGCAGGAGGGCCGCCGGCGAGAACCCGTTGCAGCTGTTCGAGCTGGGCTGCGAGCACCGGACGGTAAGGGGCATCGGCGGGTGTCGTGGCAAGGGCGCGCTGCCACAGCGGCAACGCCTCGCCGGGGCGACCGCTGCGGATGGCGGCCAATCCCTCGAAGTAGAGCGGGGCCGGATTGCCGGGCGCGCCCTGCCGCGCGGCCGCGAAGGCGAGCGACGCTGCCGGCGTTAGCGTGCCGCCGGCATGCGTCGCCAGTGCATTGCCAAGCGCCGTCCACGCTTCGGCATCGCCGGGATCGTCGCGCACGGCGGTGTTCAGGAATGCGGCCGCCTCGCGGGTGCGCCCTTGGCGAAGAAACCCGTCGGCCACGGTGACGTAGCGGGACGGGGGCAGCGTCGGACCGAACATGGCACGGCGGGCGGCGATCAGCGGCTCCGCATCGATCGCGGCCTGCACCCTCGCCTGCCGCGGCGCGCCGGTCATGTCGGGCGTGCCCTGCAGGGCATAACCCGCCAGTCCCAGCGCCAGCACGACCCCGAGCAGCGCATACGCCTGCCGCGGCAAGCCGAGCAGGGCCGCCGCCGCGCCAAACCCGCCCGCAGCGAGCGCGAGAACCGCCAGCCAGGTCAACGCCGGGGCTTCGCCGCGACCCGGACGCGCCTGAAGAACACCAGCGCCGCGAACAGCAGCAGCAGGGCGGGAACGGCGAACAACGGCCAGGTTACGCGATTGAGTTCCGGCTGATAGCTGATGTAATCGCCATAGCGGGCTTTCAGCCACGCGCGGACGTCTTCGGCACTCTCACCAGCCGCGATCCGGCTGCGCACCTGATGCCGCATGTCGCCGGCCATGGGCGCATCGCTGTCGGCGATCGACTGACCCTGACACATGACACAGCGCAGCGTGTGCATCAGCTCCCGCGCCGCGGCTTCGAGGCGCGGGTCGTCAAGCTGCCGGTCGGCCAGCGGCGCCGGCGGCATGGCGCTCTGGGCCGCGGCCGGAAGGGGAAGGATGCACAGCAGCGCGGCGGCCAGCCACTTCATCACGGTCACGACCCCGCCTTGCGGAGTTCGTCGAGCAGCACGGGCACATCGGCCGCGCGGATGTCGCCGATGTGCTGGTAGCGGATGCGCCCCTGCCCGTCGATCACGAAGGTTTCCGGCAATCCTGACGATCCCAGCGCGAGCTGAAGCTCGGCGATGTCATCGGCGGCAAGCACGGCATAGGGATTTCCATGAGTCTGGAGGAAGGCCGCAACATCTTCAGGCCGGTCGCGGATGGCGACTCCGACGATGACGGCGCCCTCACCGCGCAGGCGTTCGAGCTGCGGCGCTTCGGCAATGCAGGGGAGGCACCAACTGGCCCAGAAGTTGAGCAGCCGCGGCCGCCCGTCACGGAAGCTGGCGTCGCTCAGCGTTGCCGGACCGCCGCCCGGTGGCGGCAGGGAGAAGGACGGCAGCGGCTGGCCGATCATGGCGCTGCGCACGAACTCGTCGCGCGGCTGCGTGAGCTGGTACGCGACGGCTCCCGCGATCAGCGCGAACACCGCCACAGGCAGGAAGAGCCACAGCCGCTTCACGCCGGCACCGGCGCCGCAAGGCGGCTGATCCGGCGCGCGGCAGAGCGGCGCACCGTGTCTCTGCGCAGATGACCCGCCATCGACAGCGCTCCTCCCAAGGCTACGAGCAGCCCGCCCAGCCAGATCAGCGTGACGAACGGCTTCCACCACAGGCGCATCTGCCATCGGCCCCCGTCGACCGGACCACCGGAGACGGCATAGAGCTGTCCGTTCCAGCGGGACGCCAGCGCGCTTTCGGTCGTCTGCTGCACCGGCGCCCAGAAGGTCCGCGATTGCGGCCGCAGCGTAATCGTGCGGCCGCCCGCCGCCGTCTGCGCGTCCAGCACCACCTCGGTCGCCGTCCAGTTCGGCCCGGCGACCGGCATGACCTCCCGCAGACGAACAGTCCACGGACCGACCGTCACCGCATCGCCCGGTGCCATCGCC
Organism: Erythrobacteraceae bacterium CFH 75059; assembly: GCA_004331795.1. Lineage (GTDB taxonomy): Bacteria > Pseudomonadota > Alphaproteobacteria > Sphingomonadales > Sphingomonadaceae > Qipengyuania_B > Qipengyuania_B thermophila. Next base: position 300,748 of record SJSR01000002.1, on the reverse strand, counting down.
ACCAGCCGCTCCCGCGTGAGCGCCGCATCGCTGGCCATGCCGAGCAGAGCCACGCCGATGCCGAAATGGGCGATGACCATGCCCCATACGGTCAACGGCGTGCGCCTGAAGGACCGGCCTCCGAGCGGCAGGACGCTCGCCACCACCAGCATCGCGCCGAGCACGAAGCCGCTGAGCGGCAGCAGCCCGATGTCACCTTGAAGCAGCGCCAGCACGGCGGCGAGCAGCCCCGCGGCGCTCAGCGCCACCAGCGGACGCGCCAGGCGCCGCGCCGTATCGCTCCGCCACCGCAGCAGGGGACCGATGGTCATGACCGCCAGCATCGGCAGGGCAAACACCGCGCCCACGGCATTGAAATAGGGGGGTCCCACCGAGACGCGCGCGCCCACCATCTCCGCAAACAGGGGATAGAGCGTGCCCAGCAGCACAATGCCGAGGAGCGCGCTGAGCAGAATGTTGTTCAGCACCAGCGCGCTTTCGCGGCTCGCCAGCCCGAACCGCTTGCCTTCAAGGATCGTGCCGGCCCGCAGGGCGAACAGCAGCAGCGCACCGCCGATGTAGAGCGCCAGCAGCGCGAGGATGAAGGCGCCGCGCTGCGGATCGACGGCAAAGGCGTGCACGCTGGTCAGAATGCCGGAGCGCACCAGGAACGTGCCGACCATCGACATCGAAAAGGCGATCACGCCCAGAAGGATCGTCCAGACGCGCAGCGCATCGCGCGCGGCCAGAACGCTGACCGAATGCAGCAAGGCCGTTGCGGCCAGCCAGGGCATCAGCGAGGCGTTCTCCACCGGATCCCAAAACCACCAGCCGCCCCAGCCAAGCTCGTAATAGGCCCAGTAGGAACCGGCCACGATGCCCAGCGTCAGGAACACCCACGCCCCCAGCACCCAGGGCCGCATGACGCGCGCGAACTGCGGTGTGACGGCGTTCGTCAGCAGCGCGCCCACAGCAAAGCTGAACGCCACCGACAGACCGACATAGCCCAGATACAGCGTCGGCGGATGAAGCGCGAGGCCGATGTCCTGAAGCAGCGGGTTCAGACCGACACCTTCGGGCGCCGGCATCGGCAACCGGGTGAACGGGTTCGAGCTGAACAGCAGAAAGGCGAAGAATCCGGAGGCTACGAACCCCTGCGCCGCCAGGACCGCGTGCATGGTCCTCTCCGGCAGGCGTCTCTCGAGCGCCGCGATGAGCGCGCCGGACGTTGCCAATGTCGCCACCCACAGCAGCATCGACCCTTCGTGATTGCCCCACGCCCCGGTGACCTTGTACAGCAGCGGCTTCGCCGTGTGGGAGTTCAGCGCCACCAGCGCGACCGACAGGTCCGTCGTCGCGAACAGGACCAGCAAGGCGGCGAAGGACAGAAGCGCAAACCCGCCCTGCAGCACGGCCAGCGGGCGCAGGCTCTGCCCGAGAACGGGCGGCGCGCCCGGCCGCAGGCTCAACCCGCCCGCCACAAGCTGGAACACGGCAAGAGCGGCGGCCAGCCAGAGCGCGGCCAGCCCGATCTCGGCGATCATCGGCGCGCAGCGGCGGCGACGCCCGCCCCGCCCGGCGCCCCGGCCACATGCATGTCCTTCAATTCACGCGGGACGTAGTTCTCGTCATGCCGCGCCAGAAGATTGTCGGCCAGAAACACCCCGTCCGGGCCAAGGCGGCCTTCGGCGACGACGCCGGATCCCTCGACGAACAGATCGGGAGCGATGCCCCGATACCGCACCGGCACCCGCCCGCCGCGATCATCGGCAACGGTGAAGGCGATGGTGATGCCGTCCGCCTCGCGGCGCAGGCTTCCGCGTTCGACCATGCCGCCCAGACGCACCGCGCGGGTCGCCGCCGGGGGATCCGCCATCATCTGCGCGGGTAGGTAGAAATAGCTGGCTCGGTTCTGCAAGGCATAGGCGCCGCTCAGCCCTGCGCCGGCCACCGCCAGCAGCGCCGCTCCGGCAAGAAGGAGCCGCTGGTGCTTTGGCGCGACCCGCCTCACCGCTGCGGCGCCCGCTTGGTGCGCGCAAGGTCGCGCCGCCGCTCGGCACTGCGCATGGTCACGGCGCTCCAGACGAGAAGCGCACCGAGCAGCAGGACGCTCACGCCGTAAGCGGCGACCACGAACACCATCTGGTCGAGCCCCTCGCGCATCACCCGCCAACCCGCGCGAGAGCGGCCGGCGCGCCGCTCGCCTCGCGGCGCAGGCGGGCTTCGGCCTGTATGTGCGCCAGCAGCGCGCGCATCCGCATCAGCGTCGCCGCCCCGAACAGCAGCGCCATGCCAAGCGCCGAAACCAGCAGCGGCCACAGATAGGCCGTGTCGATCGCGTTCTTGCCGATGGTGATGCTGGCCGGCTGGTGAAGCGAGTTCCACCAGACCACCGAACGGTTGATGATGGGCAGGTTGATGGCGCCCACCAAGGCGAAAATGGCGGGAACCGCGGACAGCTGCGCCGTGCGGGCGTAGGCATCGGAAAGCGCGATGTAGGCGATGTAGAGGAACCCGAGCACGAGCATCGAGGTCAGCCGCCCGTCCCACTCCCACCACGTGCCCCAGCTCGGCCGGCCCCAGATGCTTCCGGTCACGAGGCAGATGACGGTGAACACAAGGCCGGGCACCGCCATCGCCCGCCCGGCGATCGCCGCGAGCGGATGCCGCCAGACGAGCAACGCCACGCCGGCCAGTGTCAGCCCGGCCCAGCCGCCCATCCCCAGCCATGCAGCCGGCACATGCACGAACATGATCCGGACCGTGTCCCCGAGAAGCCGGTCCGGAGGAACCCGCAACAGCCCCCACATCAGCCCCGTGGCGGTCAGCAGAAGACCGAGCGCAAGGGTTGCCGGCACCAGCCAGCGCGCAAGGCGCAGGAACCTGCGAGGATTGGCGAAACCATGCATCGGACCCGAGACGCGCTATGTGGCGGGTCGCTGCGGCGTCTTCAAGCCGAATCGCCCCGCCCGATGAGCTGCATCGCCATGGCGTCGGCAACCTGATCGGGCGAGCGGCCCGACGCCTCGCTCTCGCGCCAGACCTGCTGCAGCCGTTCGGGGATCTGGGCGATCCGGGCGCGCACCTCGTTGATGCCGCACGGGCTTCCCTGCATGCGGCACAGATATTCGAGAGTGACGCTGATGATGCCGCCGGCGTTGATCACGTAGTCGGGCGCATAGAGGATGCCGCGGTCTGCGAGCATCGGCCCATGCTCGGGCCGAGCGAGCTGGTTGTTCGCGGCACCGGCCACGATCGCGCAGTCCAGCCGCGCCACGCCGTCATCATCCAGCACGGCGCCCAGCGCGTTGGGGCTGAACACGTCGCAGCTCATGGACATGATCGCGTCGGTCGGGGCGATCTCGGCTCCCGTCTCGTCGGCCAGCGCCGCCACCGCGTCCGCATTGATGTCCGCCAGCGTCAGCACGGCGCCGTCACGCGCCAGCAGCCGCGCAAGTCCGGCCCCGACGCTCCCCGCACCCTGGACGGCGACGCGGATACCCCGCAGATCGTTCGACCCGAGCTTGTGAGCCACCGCCGCCCGGATCCCGTGGTAAACGCCCATCGCGGTGAAGGGGCCGGGATCGCCGCCGACCGCCTGCTCTCCCTGCGGAGCCAGACCCGAGACGTAGCGTGTCCGCTGTGCGACGATGGCCATGTCGTCCACGCTGATGCCCACATCCTCGGCCGTGACGTACCGGCCGCCAAGGGCGTCCACAGCGTCTCCGAACGCTTCGAGCATCGCCTTGGTCTTGGTGCCGCGCTCGTCCGCGAGAATCACCGCCTTGCCGCCGCCCATCGGCAAGCCCGCCATGGCATTCTTGAAGCTCATCCCGCGGCTCAGCCGCAGCGCATCCCGCATCGCGTCCTGCGGGTTGCCGTAGTGCCAGAACCGCGTGCCGCCGGCGCCCGGCCCCAGATGCGTCGAGTGGAGGGCGATGATCGCCGTCAGCCCGCTGCGCGCGTCGCGCACGAGTTGCACGAGTTCATGATCGTCGAAATCAGGTTCGGTCCAGAACGCAGCCATGCGGATCCTCTTCCCGGAGCGGGATGTTTTTTACAGACGGGAGGAGATGGGGCGATCGACGGGGTTCGAACCCGCGACCTCCGGTACCACAAACCGGCGCTCTAACCAGCTGAGCTACGATCGCCACACAGCCCGACCCGCAAACGGAGCCGGGTGTTAGAAGGGCCATGACACAGGTCAAGAGCTGTGTCATGGCCCTTCTGCATTATTACAAAACGCCCCATCCTGACAACGCTCCTCGTCTCCCGGTCGGGCATGAGACGATGGAATGTTACGCCAGCTCTCCGCTTCCTCGTCCCGCGCGCAGGAACAGTCCCGCGCCGAGTCTTCCGTCCGGAATTGCCGCCTACTTCTTGAGGCTGAGGCCGCCGAAGCGCTTGTTGAAGGCCGCCACGCGCCCGCCTTCCTGCACCTGCTGCTTGCCGCCGGTCCAGGCCGGGTGGCTGGTCGGGTCGATGTCGAGGGCGAGCGTGTCGCCTTCCTTGCCCCAGGTCGAGCGGGTCTGGTACTCGGTCCCGTCCACCATCTTGATGGTGATCATGTGGTATTCGGGATGGCCTTCGGATTTCATCGTTCGTCTCCACGCGTGTTTGCCGGTTCCAACCGGCATGGCGTCACAATGGCAGGATTGCCGGCGCCTGTAGGCAGATACGCCGCGCCTGGCAAGACTAGCCGGGCGGATCAGCGATCATGGCCGTGAACTGCACCTCGCAGGTCACCTGCTCGCCGATGCTGGCCCGGCCCGCGAACTTGCACACGCGCGGCCTGCGCTGAACGAAGGTGCAGGCCAGGTCGAGGAGGCATCCCGGCTCGACCGGGCTGCGGAACTTCGCGTTCTCGATGGCCATGAAGTAGACCAGCTTGCCGGTGCCGGACAGCTGCAGCGATTCCACCGCAAGGATGCCCGCCGCCTGCGCCAGCGCCTCGATCTGGAGGACGCCGGGCATGATCGGACGGCCGGGAAAATGGCCCTGGAAGAAGGCTTCGTTGAAGCTGACCGCCTTGACCGCCCGGATGCCCTGCTCGGGATCGAGTGCGAGCACCCGGTCCACCAGCAGCATCGGGAACCGGTGCGGCAAGGCTTCGAGGATCCGCGCGATGCCGAAGCCGCCCGTTTCCGCTTCGCTGTCGCTCGTCACGCGCGGCTCCCTCAAGGGTCAGCGGCCGGTGGGCTGCTGACCGGCGGGCGTCTGCTGCGGCTGCTGCTGGGCCGCGCCGTTCTGCGCCGCCTGCGCTTCGCGGATCTCGCGCGGCTGCCAGCCGGCGGGGGGAACCAGCTGCGCGGCGGGCAAAAGGCGGTTCATCTCGTTGATGACGTCCTGATTCATGTTGTAGGCCGCGTCGGCGTAGATCGGCGATCCGGTCGACGGATCGAAGATCAGGGTGATGTTGCGGCGCCGCGCGACGTTCTCGACCGCGGTGTTCAGCTGGTCGCTGATCTGCTCCTCGACATAGGCGACGGAGAGGGCGACGGGCGCGAGGATCCGCTGGATCTCTTCCTGACCGGCCTGCTGGATCTGCTGGATCTGCTGGTACTGCTGCTGCAGCGACTGCTGGTTTGGATTGGCGGCCTGCCGGTCCGTGTTGAACCGCTGTGCCAGCGGCTGCAGCTGGGCATTCAGCTGTTGCCGCCGCTGCTCGGCCTGTTCGATCTGCGCCCGGTAGGTCACCTGCCGCTGCTGGGCGGCCGTGGTGTAGGCGGAGGTGTTGACTGCGACGGCACGCAGATTGACCACGCCGATGCCGCGCACCACCTGCGCCTGCGCCGGCGCTTCCGAAATCAGCGCTGCACCCGCCGTGACCAGGCCGAGTGCTGCGAGCGAAGAGAAGATCGTCTTCATCAGAATTGTGTTCCCACGTTGAAGGAAAAGGCTTTCAGATCGTCGCCCTCGGCACTCTTGAGCACCTTGGCGAAATCGATCCTGAACGGTCCGAACGGCGAGTTCCAGTTGACCCCCACGCCCACCGAGATGCGCGGGCTTGCGGTGTCGCCGAGGAACACCTCGCGGAAGGCGCCGATCTCGCGCACGAGGACATTGGGCGTGCCGTCTGGGGCGACCGGGCTGGTCGTCTGCGTGGTGACGCCGTTCACGGTCTGGGCGTAGATGGCGACACCGTTGGGGGCACTGATCAATGGCGGATCGGCGACGTTGAACAGCGCACCCACGTCGACGAACACCGACGGCCGCAGTCCCAGTTCGCGGGCGCCGCTGCCCAGCGGGATCTCGAGCTCGGCGCGGCCGATGTAGAAAGCATTGCCGCCCAGCGCGTCGTCCTGCACGCGGTTGCGGTCGGTGATGATCTCGCCGGTCGCCGGATCGATCGGCTGGCGCAGCACGCGCGGCCCGATGCCGCGGATGTCGAAGCCGCGGATCTGACCCTCGCCGACGAAGAACCGGTCGGTGAGGCGCACGTCGTCGACGCCGAGGCCCGGCCGCTCCTGCAGAGCCTTGATCACCCCGCCCTCCGCGCTGAGCGAGAAGATGAAGCCGCCGCCGATGTTGAAGTACTGCGCCGCGCGCCCGCGCAGGCGAAAGTATTTCTCGGTTCCGCCAAGCCCGGCATATTCGCCGGTGATCTGCATCGAGCGGCCGGCGGTGGGGCGGAGCGCGCTGTTGAGCGTGCTGTAGTTGAGCGTCAGGCCGACGATGGAGCTGGTGAAGCTGCCGATGGCATCGCACAGGAAGCGCGACGACAGCAGCGGCTCGCAGGTTGCGATCCCGTCGCCGTCGACATCGAGGAAGTAGATCGACTCGTCCAGCGTCACGTCGTCACGCCGCAGCGTGTAGCTGCCGATCAGCGAGCTGTATTCGGACAGCGGCACCCCGACCCGGCCGCTCAGCCCGGTGGTCGTCTGCTGGAAGGTGGTGTTCCGCGCGTTGTTGAGGAAGTTGAAGCTGTTAAGGTCGCGGCGGTAAATGTCGAACCCGGCCGAAATCTGCCGGTCGAACAGGTACGGCTCCGTGAAGCTCGCCTGCGCGGAGCGGGAGAAGCGGGACCAGTTGACGCTGAGGCCGAGCGTCTGTCCGCGACCGCGGAAGTTGCGCTGCTGGATGGAACCCGCGAGGATGAAGTTCTCGATCGACGAAAACCCGGCGGAGAGCTGCAGCTGGCCGGTGGCCTGCTCCTCGACATTGGCTTCGAGCACGATCCGGTCGGGAGCGCTGCCGTCGACGCGCGTGACCTCGAAATTCTCCTGGAAGAAGCCGAGCGAGTTGATGCGCGCGGTGGTTCGGGCAAGCGCCAGCGAGTTGAAGGCGTCACCTTCGGCCAGCCGGAATTCGCGGCGGATGACCTTGTCCTGCGTCAGCGTGTTGCCGTTGACGTCGATGCGCTCGACATAGACGCGCGGCGCGTTGCGGATGTTGAACTCGACATTCATGGTGCGCGTTTCGGGATTGCGCTGGAAACGCGGTGTCACGTCGGCAAAGGCGTAGCCGAACGCCCCGGCGGTGTCCGTGAGCTGCTCAACCGTGTTTTCGACCAGCTGCGCATTGTACCAGTCGCCCGACTTCATCGGCAGGCCGCTTGCCAGCGCGGCGCTGTCGAAGTCGCGCAGCTCGCTGTTCACCCGCACATCGCCGAAGCGGTAACGCTCGCCCTCTTCCACCACATAGGTGATGATGAAGTCGCGGCGATCCGGGGTGAGTTCCGCCACCGCCGACACGACGCGGAAGTCGGCGTAACCCTGCGTCAGATAGAACTGGCGCAGCTTCTGCTGGTCGAATGCCAGCCGGTCCGGGTCGTAGGTCGTGTTGGAGCTGAGGAAGCTCGTCAGCCGCGCCTGCCGCGTCAGCATCTCGCCGCGCAGGGTGCTGTCGGAAAACCGCTCGTTGCCGAGGATGTTGATCTGCCGCACGCGCGAGCGCGGCCCTTCGTCGATCTCGAACACGATGTCGACGCGGTTCTGGCTGAGCTGGACCAGCTTGGGCTCGACCGAGGCGGCGAACCGGCCCTGGCGCTTGTAGAGCTCGATGATGCGCGCGACATCGGCGCGCACGCGGGAGCGGGTGAAGATCTGCCGCGGCGCCAGCCGGATCTCCGGCAGGATCTTGTCATCGCGGATCCGGCGGTTGCCCTCGAGGATGATCCGGTTGATGACCGGGTTCTCGACCACATTGATGGTCACGTCGCCATTGACGTTGCGGATGCTGAAATCGGAGAACAGCTCCGTGGCGGACAGGTCGCTGAGCGCCTGGTCGGCGGCGGCGGCGCTGTAGGGCTCGCCGACGCGAAGCCGGATGTAGCTCAGGATGGTTTGCGGCTCGAGCCGCTGCGCGCCGGTCACGGTAATGGAGCGGATGATTTCGCCCTGCGCCTGCACAGCGGTCCCGGCTTGCTGCTGCTGCTGTGCTGCAGCGCCGTCCGACGGGACCGGCTGCTGCTGCTGCGCGGCAGCCGCGGCGGGCAGGCCGGCAAGAGCCGTGCCGGAGAGCAGCAGCACCAGACCGCCGACGCGCCGGTTCGCAGCGCAAGAACCCGAAATTCTGCTCATAGCCTGGGATTTCCCGTTCAATCCAGCGCGGCGCCCGCGCCTGCGGCGACTCTGCACCACGCCGCGCCTGCGCCGCCGCCCATGCCCTCGTGACCGCCTCTCGTCAAACCTGCCTGCACCTCTGGTCTCGCACCCGCACCCTTCGCCCCGTCAACCAAATCTCAGCAGGGCGGTGATGTCGTTGATCGTCACGAACAGCATCAGAGCCAGCACCAGGGCGATGCCGCCACGGTACGCCCATTCGGTGCTCCGGGCGTCGACCGGCCGCCTCCGCACAGCTTCCGCGGCGTAGAATGCGAGATGGCCACCGTCCAGTCCGGGGATTGGCAAGAGGTTGATGAATGCCAAGTTAATTGAAATCAGGGCGGCGAAGCTGGCGAAGGCCAGCCAGCCCATGCTCAGCTGTTCACCCGAAAACTTGGCGATCTTGATGGGACCGCCAAGCTCGTCGACGGAACGCGCGCCGGTGATGATCTGCCCGACCCCGGTCACCATCATCCGCATAAGACCAAGCGTCTGCTCGCCCGCCAGCGACACCGCTTCGACCGCGCCCACCTGCCGGATGACGGGATCGCCCGCCAGCACCCCGATCCTTCCGATCCGGCTTTCGTTGCCGAAGCGATCCGTATCGGTCACGCTGGCGATCGTCACCGGCAGCGAAAGCTGACGGCCGTCGCGTTCCACGGACAGTGTCACGGTTCGGCCCGGATGCATCAGCACGCGGCTTCCAAGCTGGTCGAAGCTTTCGGTTGCCGCTCCGTCGATCGCCACGATGCGGTCGCCGACACGCAGCCCGGCCTCGCGGGCGGCCGACTGCTCTGCGAAGCCGCCGACCACCGTGCTTGTCTCGACCTTGCCGTAGGCGAGGTTGAAGGCGGCGAAGATCGCCACCGCGATGGCGAGGTTCGCGACAGGTCCGGCGGCCACGATAAGGGCCCGCTGCCACAGCCGGGCGGCGTGGAAGCTTCCCTGTTCCTGCTGACCGTTGCCCCCGACGCTCGCGGGATTCATGTCGCCGCGGAACTGCACATAGCCGCCGAGCGGTATTGCGGAGAGTTTCCAGCGCGTGCCGCGGCTGTCCGTCCGCCCGACCAGCTCGCGCCCGAACCCGATCGAGAACGCCCGCGCCTCCACTCCGAACCAGCGCCCGACAAGGTAGTGACCAAGCTCATGCAGGGTCACGAGTGGTCCGAGCACCAGCAGGAACCCCGCGATCCACATCCAGACAGGAACAGTCTCGATCATCGCGTCCTTTGCTTCACCTGCGCGCCGGCAGCCGCCCGCGCCTGCGCATCCGTTGCCAGGACCGCCCCGAGATCCGCAGGCGGCGGAAGGCGGTGCGCGCCCTCGAGCGTCGCGGCCACGATATCGCAGATGTCCGTGAACGCTATCTGACCGGCCAGAAACGCCGCAACCGCCACTTCGTTCGCGGCGTTCAGCACGGCCGGCGCCGCTCCGCCGTCGTGCAGCGCGCTTCGTGCCAGCCGCGTCGCGGGGAAACGCTCCTCATCCGGCGCGTGGAAGGTGAGGGATCCCAGCGCGACGAGATCGAGCGGCGCCAGCGTCGTGTCCATCCGCTCCGGCCATGCCAGACAGGAGGCGAGAGGCACCCGCATGTCCGAGGGGCCAAGCTGCGCGAGCGTCGAGCCGTCGCGGTACTCGACCATCGAATGGATGACGCTTTGCGGATGCACGATGATCCGCAACCGTTCGGCACCGACGGGAAACAGGTAGGCGGCCTCGATCAGCTCCAGCCCCTTGTTCATCATCGTCGCGGAGTCGACGCTGATCTTGGCGCCCATCGACCAGTTCGGATGCGCGACGGCCTGCGCCGGCGTGGCGAGGCGCAGCCGCTCCGCCGGCCATTCGCGCAAGGGGCCGCCGCTTGCCGTGAGGGTGATCACCGCCACGTCATCGAGCGCCGCTCCGGCAAGGCACTGGAAGATGGCGTTGTGTTCGGAGTCGACCGGCAGCAGCGTCGTGCCGTGCGCCTTCACCAGGTCGGTCATGATCGCGCCCGCCGACACGAGCGCCTCCTTGTTCGCGAGGGCGACCGTGCTTCCCTGCTCGATCGCGCGCATCGTCGGGGCGAGTCCGGCACAGCCGACAATGGCGGCAACGATGATGTCGGCGGGTCGGGCGGCCGCTTCTGCGACGGCTTGCGCACCGGCGGCGGCCACGATCCCGCTGTCGCCGAGGGCATCGCGCAGAGCATCAAGGCAATGCTCCTGCCCCACCACCGCGATCTCGGCCGAGAATTCGCGCGCCAGGGCCGCGAGTTCCGCAACGCTGGCATTGGCGGTGAGGGCCACAATCTCCCAGTTATCCGGATCCTGCCGGACAAGATCGAGCGTGGAGGAGCCGACCGAACCTGTGGCCCCGAGAATCGAAATGCGGCGCTTCATCCTGCGGCCCAGACCGGATCGAAGTGCAGGATGGAGCCGCCGAGAAGGATCGCCACCGGCAGCATGCCGTCCACGCGGTCGAAGATGCCGCCATGACCCGGGATCAGACGCGAGCTGTCCTTGACGAGCGCCCGCCGCTTGATCCAGCTTTCGAGAAAGTCGCCGGCCTGCGCGCACAATGCCACCATCACGCCGATCAGCATCAGCGTTCCCGGCGCGAAATCAAGCAGATCCTCGGTCGCTTTCGCACCCGGCTGCTCGACGAGACTGAACAGCAGCAGCACCGTCATGGCGCCGACGATGCCGCCGAAAAGACCGGCCCAAGTCTTCGACGGCGAAACGCGCGGCGCGATCTTGGGTCCGCCCAGCGTGCGCCCGAAAAGATAGGCAAAGGTGTCGACAAACACCACCGACGCGACGATCAGCAAAAACAGCAAGGGATTGTCGATCCGCACCAGGATCCAGGTGGCGGCGCCGATGTACACGGCTCCCCCGCCCACTCCGAGGATCCGGTGCAGCGGCTTGCGGGTCGCCCGCAGCACCAGCCTGACAAGTTCGCCGAAGCACGCGAGCGCCACGGCGATGACGAGTGCATCCAGCCACCATCCGCCGAGCCAAAGAGCGCCGCTTGCAACCGCGATCATGACGATGGCCGACACGAGGCGGCGCGGCAGGTCCGAGGTGCGCAGCGCCAGCGGCAGCTCGACGAAGCGCTTCGCCCGCGCCTTGATCCGGTCGCGGCGCCGGCTCACCTCACCGACCACCGAAGCGCCGCTCCCGCCGTTCAAAATCGTCGAGAGCCGCCGCCAGCATGTCGGCCGTGAAATCGGGCCAGAGCGTGTCCACGAACACCAGCTCGGCGTAGGCGGCCTGCCACAGCAGGAAGTTGGACAGCCGCATCTCGCCGCTCGTGCGGATCATGAGGTCGAGCGGCGGCAGGTCGGCCGTGTCGAGATGCGCCTCGAGCGTTTCCGTCGTGATCGGACCGGCTGCCGCCGCGGCCCGCGCTGCGCGGACGATCTCCTGCTGCGCGCCGTAGTTCAGCCCCACGGCGAGGGTCCGCTCGCCGTGCCGCGTGCGCTCCAGCGCGTCGTCGAGCATGGCCACGATGTCGGGTGCGAGCGCCCGCCAGTCGCCGACGATCTTGAGCCGCACGCCGTTGTCGACGAATTCCTGCAGATCCGAGCGGATGAAGCGCCGCATCAGCGTCATGAGATCGTCGACCTCGTCGACAGGCCGTTTCCAGTTCTCGCTGGAGAAGGCGTAGAGGGTGAGGCATTCGAGATCGAACCCGCGCAGGGAGCGCACAAGCTTGCGCACCGCTTCCACGCCCCGGCGATGGCCGGCGGCGCGCGGCAGCCGATGCCGCTTTGCCCAGCGGCCGTTGCCATCCATGATGATGGCGACATGACGCGCACGTGACCCTTCGACACCCATCGCAGCAGCGCCCGTCGCGCCTTACTGCGCGAGGATCTCCTTCTCCTTGGCCTGCGCCGCCTCGTCGACCTGGCTGACGAACTTGTCGGTCAGCTTCTGCACCTCGTCCTCGAAGCGCTTGCGCTCGTCCTCGGAGATGACCTTCTTCTTCTCGTCTTCTTTGAGCGCCTCCATGCCGTCGCGGCGGACGTTGCGGATGGCGATCTTGGCGCCTTCGGCATACTTGCCGGCGAGCTTGGCGAGTTCCTTGCGCCGCTCCTGAGTCAGGTCGGGCAGCGGCAGGCGCAGCGTCTGTCCGTCGATGATCGGATTGAGGCCGAGATTGGCATGGGCGATGCCCTTCTCCACCGCGTGCACATTGGCGCGGTCCCAGACCTGCACGCTCAGCATCCGGGGTTCGGGCGCCGACACCGTCGCCACCTGGTTGAGCGGCATCATCGCCCCATAGACTTCGACCTGCACGGGGTCGAGCAGGCTTGTGTTCGCCCGCCCGGTGCGCAGCCCCGATAGGTCGCTCTTCAGACTGTCGACCGCCCCGGCCATGCGGCGCTCGATGTCGGCCTTCTCGAACTTCGCCATGCGGTGTCCTCCTCCTCAGGCTGGCGTGCTGTTGACCATGGTGCGCGTGCCCTCACCCGCAAGGACGCGGACCAGGTTTCCCTCCTCGCGGATGGAGAACACGACGATCGGGATCTCGTTCTCCCGGCAGAGCGCCACGGCGGTGGCGTCCATGACCTTGAGATTTTCCGACAGGACCTGATCGAAGCTGATTTCCTCGAACCGGGTGGCGTGCGGGAAGAGCTTGGGGTCACGGTCGTAGACTCCGTCCACGCTGGTTCCCTTGAACAGCGCGTCGCAATTCATCTCCGCGGCCCGCAACGCTGCTCCCGTGTCGGTGGTGAAGAAGGGATTTCCCGTGCCCGCGGCAAAGATGACGACGCGGCCCTTTTCCAGATGGCGTTCGGCGCGGCGGCGGATGTAGGGTTCGCACACGCTGGCCATCGGAATGGCGGACTGGACGCGAGTGTCCACCCCGGCACGCTCAAGCGCATTCTGCAGCGCGAGCGCGTTCATGACGGTGGCGAGCATCCCCATGTAATCGCCCGTGGTCCGGTCAAGGCCTCGCGCCGCGGCCGCCATGCCGCGGAAGATGTTCCCGCCGCCGATCACGACGCACAGCTGCAGCCCGCCCTGACGCGCCGCCTTGATCTCCTCCGCCAGCCGGCTGACATACAGCGGGTCGATGCCGAACGGCTGACTGCCCATCAGCACTTCGCCCGACAGTTTGAGAAGGATGCGCTTGTACGTTCTGGCGCTCATTGTTCTGCTTGATCCGGCCCGCTGCTGAATGGGCTCCGCTTAGCGGGTCGCCCCCGGCGGCACAAAAGGAAATCGCGCCCGCCTCCGCAGAAGCGGACCGACCCGCCATCGAGAGGCGCATGGCGCCTCGTCCGGCGGGTCGGGTGTGAGGGAGCGGCACCAGACGGGCGCGCCGTCCTGATGCCGCATAGTCCCTTGAAGGCGGAAGGCGTCAGCCCTTGACCGCGGCGGCCACCTCGGCCGCGAAGTCGCTCTGCTCCTTCTCGATCCCCTCCCCAAGCTGGAAGCGGACGAAATCCGTCAGCGTGATCTTCGCGCCGGCGTCCTTTCCGGCGGCGGCAACGACATCGGCGATCGGCGTCTTGTTGTCCTTGACGAACAGCTGGCTGAGCAGCGCGTTCTCCTTGGCGAATTTCTTCACGGCGCCGTCGACCATCTTCTCCTGCACAGCCTCGGGCTTGCCGCTCTCCGCCGCCTTCTCGCGCGCGATGGCGCGTTCACGCTCCAGCACCTCGGGATCAAGGCCATCGGCATCGAGCGCCTGCGGAAAGGCGGCGGCGATGTGCATGGCAAGATCCTTGCCGAGCGGCTCGAGCACGGCGGCATCCGCAGCACTCTCCAGGGCGACGAGCACGCCGATCTTGCCGAGGTTCGGTGCCACGGCGTTGTGGATGTAGGGGACGATGATGCCCTGGCTCACGGCCACCGACTTGATCCGGCGGATCTGCTGGTTCTCGCCGATGGTCGCGACGTTGCTGGTGAGCTTTTCGCCGATCGTTCCGCCGTCGGGATAGGCAGCGTTCTTGAGCGCGTCGACATCGTCGCTGCCGAGGCGCAGCGCAGCTTCCGTGGCCTTGCGGACGAAATCCTGGAACTGCTCGTTCTTGGCAACGAAGTCGGTTTCGGAGTTCACCTCGACCGCCACGCCGCGCGTGCCTTCGACCGCAAGGCCCACAAGCCCTTCGGCCGCCGTCCGGCTCGACTTTTTCTGCGCCGCGGCAAGCCCCTTGGCGCGCAGGGCGTCGACCGCGGCCTCCACGTCACCGCCCGTGTCGGCGAGAGCCTTCTTGCAATCCATCATGCCCGCGCCGGTCTTTTCGCGCAGAGCCTTCACATCGGCAGCAGTGTAGCCAGCCATGATCAATCCTTTTGTGTCTGGTAAGCGGCCGGACGCGGTGAGGCGCCCGGCAAGTTTATCGCGGAAGAGGTTGCGCCTCAGGCCTCGACGGTTTCTGCCGGCGGTTCGGCCATTTCGCCGACATCGGCGCCGCTGTCGACCGCCGCGCCGCCCTTGCCGGCGCGCGCCGCCTGTCCCACCAGGTCGCAATAAAGGCGCACCGCCCGGCTCGCATCATCGTTGCCCGGCACCGGGAATGCGATGCCCGACGGATCGACATTGGTGTCGAGGATGGCGACGACAGGAATGCCGAGCACGTTGGCTTCCTTGATGGCCAGATCTTCCTTGTTGGCGTCCACAACGAACATCACGTCCGGAATGCCGCCCATGTCGCGGATCCCGCCAAGCGACATCTCCAGCTTGTCACGCTCGCGCGTCAGCTGCAGCACTTCCTTCTTCGTCAGGCCCGACACCTCGCCCGAGAGCTGTTCCTCGAGCGACTTCAGCCGCTTGATCGACTGCGAGATCGTCTTCCAGTTCGTCAGCATCCCGCCGAGCCAGCGATGATTCACGAAATGCTGCCCCGAAGCGCGGGCGGCCTGCGCGATCGGCTCCTGAGCCTGCCGCTTGGTGCCAACGAACAGCACCTTGCCGCCGGAACGGACGGTCTGCGTGATGAAATCCAGCGCCCGGTCCATCAGCGGCACCGTCTGCGACAGATCAATGATGTGAATGCCGTTGCGCGCGCCGAAGATGTACGGCTTCATGCGCGGATTCCAGCGGTGGGTCTGATGCCCAAAATGGGCGCCGGCTTCGATGAGTTCGTGCAGAGAGACGGAGACACCCGCCATTGTCGTTTCCTTTCCGGTTTGTCCTCTGAAAGGCAGGAACCCGACGCTGAGATCAGCCGGGCACCGGTGCATATCGCCTTTCATGTGTGATCCGCCCGTTCGACGAGCGGTGCCGCCCCTTACTCTCTTGAACAGCCTTCGTCCAGCATCGACTCGTCGCAGGTGAAGGGCGGTTCATCGCTCAGGTTGCAAAATCGTATGGAACATATAGGGAACATATGACAGGCACGGAAACGATCGAGAGAGAGATGCGTATCTCCATCCACAGCTTATCCACAACCGTGGATTGTAGGGGCTAGGCAATGGTATCGCTGGCAATCGGGCTGCTGTTCCTGACGGCGGGGACTGCAACGGCACTCATGCTTGTCGACAGTCTGCTGAAGTTTCGTGCGGCTTGGGCCGAGGTGTGGGGCACGCCGCGCACGGCGGCAATTCCGGCGTCGGCGAAGGTGCAGCCGCTGCGCGCTGTGGAACCGGCGGCGGCGAAGACGATGCCGCGGACTGGTGTCAGGAGCGCGGACGCGCTGCCCGTCGCCGCTTGATCCCGGCGAAACGAACGATCGCAACCGGCATCAGCAGCAGATAGGCGCCCGACAACAGGGCGAGCGCCCACCACGGCTCGAGAAGCAGGGCGGCGAAGACCAGCCCGACCAGCGCAATGACCTCAAGCCGGACCGTGCGCCTCGGCCTCAGCGATGTCCAGCTGAGCGTGGGCAGGTTCGAAATCATCAGAAAGGCGATGAGCGCCAGCCATGGACCGACGACGGCGGCGTCGCGGAACACCGCGTTGCCCGTCGCCATCCACAGATAGAACGGCAGGAAGGCAAGGCCCGCGCCCACCGGAGCAGGGACTCCGGTCAGGAATCCGGCCGACTTGTGCGGCTGGTCGTCGACATCAATCTGCGCGTTGAACCGCGCCAGACGCAGTGCGCAGCAGATCGCGAAGGCGAGCGATGCGAACCATCCGAGTGTCGGCAGCGCCTGCAGCGACCAGAGATAGATGATCAGCGCCGGCGCCATGCCGAACGAAAGCGAATCCGCCAGACTGTCGAGCTCGGCACCGAAGCGCGACTGGGCCTTCAGCAGCCGGGCGATGCGGCCGTCCACTCCGTCGAGCAGCCCCGCAAGGATGATGGCGAGGATCGCGAGGCTCCACTGCGCGGAAATGGCGAAACGGATGCCGGTCAGGCCGGAGCACAGGGCCGCCGCAGTGATCGCGTTCGGCAGAACCGCCCGCAACTGCAGCCCGGCCGGGTGGCGCCCGCGCTGGAACCGCGGCTCGTTCTCGGCCGCGTTCGGGCCGATCCGCTTCAGCTCCTCCGTCGGCTCTCGCTCGTGTGGACCGGTGTTCAATGCCTCAATCCTTCGATGAAGACGGTCGCGCCGACCTCCGCAATCCGGGTCTCGCCGGCGACCACGCGCTGCCCGAGCACGACCTGCGATCCCGTTCCCTGCGGAAGATACAGCTCAACCTCACGCCCCAGCCGCATGATGGCGATGCGCTGGCCGGCCGCGAGCATGTCGCCGCTTTTGACGAAGGCGTTCATCCACTGCCCCGGCGTTCCGGCGAACAGGCTCACGCCGACGGCGACGCCGTCTGCCATGCGCACCGCCAGATGCTGCGCCTCGCCCGCCTCGCCCGCAAGCCCGAGGGTGGCGGCGGGCGTGCGCGCCGGGATCAGCAGAGCGCTCTCGATCGTCCCCGCCACCGGTGAGCGGCACACCTGCACGCCGAACACCGACATGGCGATGGTGACGCGCACAACCAGGGCGGAAGGGCTTCCCGTGCCGGACAGCAAAGCGCCGAGTTCGGGCGGAACAGGCACTTCTTCGATGCGGCTGATACGGCCGTCAGCGGGCGCGAGGATGATTTGGCGCCCCTGCGGCACCACCCGTTCCGGGTCGCGCGAGACGAACACCATGATCACGGCGGCACCGATCAGCAGCGCTGGCAGCAGCGTCCAGCCGAGCAGATACAGCACACCGCCCCCGGCCCCGGCGATCGCCGCCGCCTTGCGCCCGTCGCGCTGAATCGCCGGCCAGGCCTGACGCGCATCCCCGCTGCCGCGGTTGTCGAGTTTGTCACCCCCCATCAGGCTTGTGCCGCGCCGCCGGCACCCGTCCGCACCCGCGGGATGCTGCTGCCCGATGCCCCACTCGTGCTCACGCGGCCTTGCGCACGAACACGAGTCCGGCCGAGTAGCCGGCGCCGAAGCTGCACAGCAGCCCGGTGTCGCCCGGCCGCAGGTCGGCGGAGTGGAGATGGAAGGCGATGATGGACCCCGCGCTCGACGTGTTGCCGTACCGGTCGAGCACGGTCGGGCTTTCGTCCTCGTCCGCCTCGTGGCCGAGCACCCGCTGCGCGATGAGCCTGTTCATGCCCGCATTCGCCTGATGCAGCCAGAGCCGGCGCAGGCGCGCCGGGTCGAGGTCCAGCCTGCGCGCCTCTTCAAGGATCAGCTCGGACACCATCGGCACCACTTCCTTGAACACCTTGCGCCCGTTCTGGACGAACAGCTTGTCGGGCGTGTTCATGGTTTCGGGCGAGGCGCGGTTGAGAAAGCCGAAATTGTTGCGGATGTTGTTCGAGAACACGGTCTTGAGCCGCGTGCCGAGGATCATCCAGCCGTCCGTCCCCGCGTGCGCGGCCGCCTCCACCAACACGGCGGTGGCGACGTCACCGAAGATGAAGTGGCTGTCCCGGTCGCGCCAGTTAAGGTGGCCGCTGGTGATCTCCGGGCTGACCACGAGGATGCTGCGCGCATTGCCTGCCGCGATGCTGTCGGCAGCCAACTGGATCGCAAAGGTCGCCGACGAACACGCCACGTTCATGTCGAAGGCGAAGCCGTCGATGCCCAGCTCCTGCTGAATCTCGATCGCGATCGCCGGATAGGGCCGCTGCATGTTCGACGCGGCGCAGATCACCCCGTCGACGTCGCGCGCCTCGCGCCCGGCACGGTCGAGAGCATCGCGCGCCGCGGCGACTCCGATTTCCGCCATGATCGACAACTCGTCGTCGCCGCGTTCCGGCCAGCGCGGCGCCATGATGTCGGGGTCGAGCACCGACGCCTTGTCCATGACGTGACGCGCCTCGATGCCGCTGGCCTTCTGGATGAAGCTTTCGGAACTCTCCGCCACCGGCTCGGCCATGCCTGCCGCAATGGCGGCGCTGTTGCGCGCGTTTTCGCGGGCCGCATACGCGTTGAAGCTTTCGACCAGTTCCCGGTTGGTGATGGTGTGAGGCGGCGTGAACAGCCCCGTGGCGGCAATCACCACCCCTTGCCCGGCTTCGCGCGTGTTCGCAATCATGCGGGGTCGTTACCCAATGAACTCGGGAGCCACAAGAACTCCCGGACGGCGGCGGGCGCGACCTCGCTGCGGCGGATGGTGGACAGGGCTGGATTCGAACCAGCGTACGCTTGCGCGGGCAGATTTACAGTCTGCTGCCTTTAACCACTCGGCCACCTGTCCCCGTCATCTCCGCGCCTGCGCGACCGATGCGGGTCGCCCGTTGCGCGGCGGCACGCGGCATGTCGCCGGTCCGCCGGACGGAAGAGGCGCCTTTGAACAAGGGCTGCTTGCCTGTCAATGCCCCGGCTGGCAGGACGCCGCAGCTTGCCGGAAAGGATGAACGCCGTGGTCGCAGACGAACATCGCCCGAACTTGCGTGGCCGGGCCGGACGGATGCGGGGCGGGCGTGGAAGCGGACGGTCGGCGACCGGCACCGTAAGGCTGTGGGGGCGGCACGCCGTCGAAGCCGCTCTCGCCAACCCCCGCCGCACGCTCCACAAGCTGTGGGCGACGCGCGAAGCGGCGGCCGGTCTGGCTGACGCGGTGCCGGCGGGTCTGGCGCTGGAATATGCGCAGGGCGCTGATCTTGCCCGCCACGGCCCCCGCGACGCGCCGCACCAGGGGCTCGTGCTGGAATGCGGCACACTGCCCGATCTGCTCTTGTCCGACGTGCTGGAGCAGGTTGACGGACGGCCGCTGGTCTTTCTCGACCAAGTGACGGACCCGCACAATGTCGGCGCCGTGTTCCGGTCCGCCGCCGCGTTCGGCGCCGCCGCGGTCGTGACCCAGGACCGTCACGCGCCGCCCGAAAGCGGCACACTCGCCAAGAGCGCGTCCGGCGCCCTCGAAGTCGTGCCCTGGGTCCGGGTCGTGAACCTTGCCCGCGCCCTCGACGAGGTGGCGAAGCTTGGCTGGTGGCGCATCGGCCTTGCCGGCGAAGCGGAGTCCGAATTTGCCGACGTCCTCCCGTCCGCGCCGGTCTGTCTCGTGCTGGGCGCCGAGGGCGAAGGGCTGCGCCACAACGTTGCTGCGCATTGCGACGTGCTCGCCCGCCTGCCGATCCGCCGCGCTGTCGAAAGTCTCAACATCTCCAACGCGGCCGCGATCGCCCTTTACGAGGTCGCACAGCGAAACGCGCGAGGCCGGTCAAATGCGGCAGGCGGCGCCGATCCGGTCTGAACGGTGCGCCGCCCGCGGGAAAATCAGTTGATCGCGTCCTTGAGATTGCGGCCGGGCTTGAACTTGGGCTGGTTCGAAGCCTTGATCTCCATCGGCTGACCAGTCTGGGGATTGCGGCCCGTGGACGCCTTGCGCCGGGCGACAGTGAACGTGCCGAACCCGACCAGCCGGACGTCCTCGCCATCGACAAGCGCCTTCTGGATGGCGCCGAAAGTCGCCTCCACCGCATTCGTTGCATCGGAACGCGACAGCCCGGACGTTGCCGCCACAGCCGCGATCAGCTCGTTCTTGTTCACTCGTTTCCCCCTCCAGATGCGCCATTTGCGACGGGGTCGCACTCTCCACAACGAGGAAGCGCTGTCAAAGCAAAAAAGCGGGCGAGCAAGGGCTTGCGGCCCGTCATCCTCCCGACGGGCGCGCGCGCTCAGTGGGCGGTGCGCAGTTCGTCCGATGCGGCGAACAGCGGCTGGGTGGCGAAATCGTCCTCTTCGCTCCAGTCGATCGGCTGCGGCGGACTGACAAGGGCGATCGCCAGCACTTCGTCGACATGGCTGACCGGGATGATCTGCAGGCCTTCGCGAACAGTGGCGGGAATCTCGTCGAGATCTTTCTCGTTCTCCTGCGGAATGATCACGGTCGTGATCCCGCCGCGCAGGGCCGCGAGCAGCTTCTCCTTGAGTCCGCCGATGGGGAGCACCCGCCCCCGCAGCGTCACCTCGCCCGTCATGGCCACGTCCGGGCGCACGGCAATGCCGCTCAGCGTGGAGATCATCGCTGTGACCATGCCGATGCCCGCGCTCGGCCCGTCCTTTGGCACGGCACCCTCGGGAAGGTGGATGTGCACGTTGCGCCGGGCGAACAGCGACGGCTTGATGCCGTAGGCGGGCGCACGTGCCTTCACGAAGCTGAAGGCGGCGGCGATGCTCTCGTTCATCACCTCGCCCAGCTTGCCGGTCGTCTTGATCTCGCCCTTGCCGTGCGTGGTGACGCTCTCGATCGTCAGCAGGTCGCCGCCGACTTCGGTCCAGGCAAGCCCGGTGACCGCACCGACCTCCGGCTCCTTTTCGCTCAGTCCGTGGCGGTATTTGCGCACGCCGGAGAACGTGGCGAGGTTGCCGGGTTCGATGGTCACGCTCTTCGTCTTGCCCTCGAGGATCTGCCGCAGGCTCTTGCGTGCCAGACGGGCAATCTCGCGCTCAAGGGTACGGACACCGGCCTCCCGCGTGTAGAAGCGGATGAGATCGCGCAGGGCATCCTCGCTGACCGCGAACTCGCCCGGCTTGAGGCCATGCAGGGCAATCTGCTTGGGCAGCAGATGACGCCGGGCGATTTCGACCTTCTCGTCTTCGGTGTAGCCTTCGAGCCTGATGATCTCCATCCGGTCGAGAAGCGGTTGCGGCAGGTTGAGCGAGTTCGCGGTGGTCACGAACATGATCTCGCTCAGATCGAGGTCGATCTCGAGGTAGTGGTCCTGAAAGCGTGTGTTCTGTTCAGGGTCCAGCACCTCGAGCAGCGCCGAAGCGGGATCACCGCGAAAGTCCTGCCCCAGCTTGTCGATCTCGTCGAGCAGGAACAGCGGATTGCTCGTGCCGGCTTTGCGCAGATTGGTGACAATCTTGCCCGGCAACGAGCCGATGTAGGTGCGCCGGTGTCCCCGGATCTCCGCCTCGTCGCGCACCCCGCCCAGCGACTGGCGCACGAACTCGCGCCCTGTCGCCTTGGCGATGGACATGCCAAGGCTGGTCTTGCCCACACCCGGCGGTCCGACAAGGCACAGGATCGGCCCCTTGAGCTTGTTGGTGCGCGCCTGCACCGCCAGATATTCGATGATCCGGTCCTTGACCTTCTCAAGCCCGAAATGGTCGGCGTCGAGCACGGCCTGCGCCGCCGCGATGTCCTTCTTGACCTTGCTGCGCTTGCCCCAGGGGAGGCCAAGCAGCACATCGAGATAGTTGCGGATCACCGTGGCTTCGGCGCTCATCGGCTGCATCGCGCGCAGCTTCTTCAGTTCGGCCGTCGCTTTCTCGCGCGCCTCCTTGGAAAGCTTCGTCTTGGCGACCTGGTCGGCAAGCTTGCCAAGCTCGTCACCGTCAGAACCCTCTCCGCCCAGCTCCGACTGGATCGCCTTGAGCTGTTCGTTGAGGTAGTATTCGCGCTGCGTCTTCTCCATCTGCCGCTTGACGCGCCCGCGGATCTTGCGCTCCACCTGAAGGACGGACATCTCTCCGTCCATCAGCGTCAGCAGCATCTCCAGCCGCTTCAGCGGGTCGCTCTCGGTCAGCAGCGCCTGCTTGTCCGACACCTTGACCGTCAGCAACCCGGCGAGCGTGTCGGCCAGCTCACCGGCATCGTCGATGTCCGACAGTCCCTCTCCGGCGCCGTCGGCGAGTTTCTTGTTCAGCTTGGCATATTCGGCAAACTGCTCCACCACCTGCCGCATCATGGCGGTGACCTGGCTGCCGGACACGGTGCTGTCCTCGCGCAGCTCCACCTCGGCCATGGCGAAGTCGCCCTCGGTGCTCAGCGCGGCGAGACGCGCCCGCTGCTTCGATTCGATCATCACCCGCACCGTGCCATCCGGCAGCTTGAGCAGCTGGAGCACCTGCGCCACCGTGCCGATCTCGTACAGGTCGGCGGCCTGCGGCTCCTCGCACGCGGCATCCGTCTGCGTCAGCAGAAACACGTCGCGCTCCATCTGCATGGCCGCTTCGAGCGCCAGCACCGAGCGCGGACGTCCCACGAAAATCGGGACGGTCATTCCCGGCAGCACGACAATGTCGCGCAAGGGGAGCAGGGGCAAGGTGAGCGTGGTCATGGAATGGCAGAGATCCAGGCAAAGAAGATACCGTCGAGACAGCCATATGGTAGCTGGCGCCGGCACGCGCAACCGCACCTGGGCGAGCGCGTTCGCCTGCTCGAAACCTTGGCCGCGCGCGCGTCAATGCCCGCGCGCGCGGTGTTTCCCCTGGGTCTGGAGAGGATGGTCGGCGCCGTCCTGCGGCTCGTCGCCGGCGGCAACGGAATCCGCCTTCACCGCGCCGCGCTCGCCCATGGGCTCCTCCGGTCCCGTGGTCGTGTCGCGCATGGTCTGGTGCTCGATCTCCGAGTTGAGCTCCGCGCCGAGCAGGACGATGAAGGCCGACAGCCAGAGCCATGTGAGCAGGATGATGACCCCGCCCAAGGCTCCGTAGGTTTCGTTGTAGTTGCCGAAGTTCTGCACATAGATGCTGAACAGTCCCGTGCCGACCACCCACAGGGCCACGGCGATGGCCGAGCCCGGCGTGATCCAGCGCCACTTGGCGTTCTCGCGCGAAGGGCCGAAGCGGTAGAGCAGCGACAGGCCAAGCACGGCGATCGCCGCCAGCACCACCCAGCGCAGGAGGTTCAGCACCGTGGCAAGAACAGGGGGCAGACCCAGACCATCGACGACGAGCGGAACCACGATGCCCAGACCTGCCGCGAGCAGCACCGCCACCACCATGAGCGCCGTCAGGCCGAGCGCCACGATGTTGAGCACGAGAAATCCCCGCTTCTCGTCCTCGTCATAGGCGATGTTCATCCCCTCCATCAGCGTCTTGGTCCCCTTTGCGGCTCCGTACAGCGCAAGAGCGAGACCGGCGAGCGCCGCCAGGCTGAGCGCACCGTCGGCGCCGCTCGCAACGCTCGCCCCCTGGCTCTGGATGATCTGAGCCGCCGCTTCGGGGAGGTTTGCCGTCCACTCGGCGAGCTGATCGACGACCCGCAACGGATCGAGGATCAGGCCCGCCACCGAGAGCAGCGAGGTGAGCGCCGGGAAAAGAGCCAGCAGCGCGTAGAACGCCACACCCGCAGCCACCAGCGAAACCCGGTCCTCTCCGATCTCCTTGTAGGTGCGTTTCAGGATCTCCTTCCACCCCGACCACGGGATCTGCCACGGCGACCCTGCCGAGCGGCCGCGATCGGCTGATGACGTGGTGGACTGGGGTGGCACGGCTGTGCTGGGCATCGGAAACGTTTCATCCTGGCAAGACGGCTCCCGCATGGCCGCCATGCTCATGGTAGTGCAGAGGCGTCCGAACCGTTCCCTGCGCCGGGACCATCCTGACCATCCGCGGCCAGAAGATCCGCGATCAGGCGCGTCACCAGCGCCGCATTTACCACCGTGTCCTGCCCCCTCTGCTCGCCTGTGACGAAGCCGTAGCGAAGACCGCGCAGCTGGGCGATGCGCGCGAAGCACGAGGTGAAATGGTTCTCCTGGAACACTTCAACAAACACCCCGCCTCTCGGGCAGAACAGGGTGTTGGCGAGGCCGGCGCCGTGGTGGCCCACGACAATCTCCGCCTCCGCGAAGAGCATGGCCTGCTGCCGCATCGTGAGGCCGCTCAGCGTCGTCAGTTCGAAGCCGAGCGGGACGAGGTGGCTGAACAGTTCCTCCTCGTTCACGATGCGGCGGATGGCGGCGTCCCGGCGCGAGATGTAGAGCCGGCGACCCGAAGGCCCTCCACTGTTCGGCAGCAAGGCCGCGCGCAGGACATCGATCTGCGCCGGACCCATGTCGAGCGTGTGCGCCATGCGCGTCGGCATGATCAGCGTGTCGGCAAGCAGGACACTGCCGTCCGGTGTCAGCACCGCCGCATCCGCGCAGCCCAGCACCGCGAGCACGGCGTCGAGAGCCTCGCGTTGCGCACGGCGCAGGTTCGGCGGAACCAGCAGCGGGATCCCCTCGCCGAGCTGTTCCTGCACCAGGCGGAGCCGGGGCAGAATATCGATCAGCCAATGATAGTGGTTGTGCCACCACGCCATGCCGAGGAACACGGCGCGCGGAACGTGCCGGCGGGGCGGCACCAGCGGGAGCAGCAGACGCGGCACCTCGTATTTGGGATTGGCGAGCGCCTCGATCGAACAATACACGTCGGCAAAGCTGCCGGCCTTCGCATCGTGGACGCCGAAGCGTGTCCACACCCGTGCTGCCTCGGCCTCGATGATGCCGAACCGCACCGGCTCGGCAAAACGCTGATCCGCGTCCGCAAACAGTGCCAGCGTCGCCAGCGAGCGCAGGTCGGGCGCCGCCCGCACAAAGGATGCAAGCGGCGCGGGCGGACGGTGAGACCCGACCTCCCGCACGCGGGCATGGCGCGCGGCGTCCGCGAAAGCGATGTGCGCGCCCGGCCTGAACGGCGAGGGGAGGACGCCCGCGGCCTGCAGCTTGCCGAACAACGGCGGCAGCCGGGTCGCGAGGACCTGCCGCACGCCTGTCGCGGCGCCCACAGGTTCGCCTATCCGAGGCCCGGCAGGTTGAATCCGGGTGGCAGACCCATGCCGCTTTGCAGTTTCTGCAGTTCCTCGCCCGAAACGCGGTCGGCGCGCTCGCGCGCATCGTTGATCGCTGCGGCGACGAGATCCTCGAGCATCTGCTTCTCTTCCGGCTTCAGCAGGCTGTCGTCGATCGTGACGCCAAGGATCCGGCCACGCGCCGAGGCCCGCACCCGCACCAGCCCGCCACCGCTCGCGCCCTCGACTTCCAGAGCATCCAGGCGGCCCTGCATGTCAGCCATCTGCGTCTGGATGGTTTCGGCGGCCTTTTGCGCCGCCGCCATCATTTCCTCCATCGATTTCATGCCGTCACGCTCCTTTTTTCGTCCATCTCTGAGGCAACCGCCCGGTCCTCGACCAGTTGCGCGCCGGGAAACAGGGCGAATGCCGTGCGCACGACCGGATCCTCGAGAAGCGCGCGCCGTTCATGCTCGCGCGTGAGGGCCTGCGCTTCCGCAAGGGACGGCTCGCTCGCCACCGCGCCGCGCTCTTCCGTGACCTGCCAGCGCTCGCCCGTCGCGCGGAACAGCGCGTCGCGCAGGAGCCTGTCGATCGGGTCGCGAAACTCGTCGCCCCGACTGAACACGAGCAGGCGCGGCTCGAGCCAGACGACCCGCACCTGAAGCCGCATCACGCTGGCCGCATGCATCTCGCCCGCATTCTCGACCTGCTCGACAAGCGAGGACCAGGACAGCGAGGCAGATGTCTGCTCCGCCGGTTCCGGCTGTTCAGTGCGCGGCTCGTCACTGCGGGCAGAGGGCGGCGCGTGCATCCGCCGGGCCAGTTCACCCGGATCGGGGAGATCTGCGGCATAGAGCACGCGCAGCAGCGCCATGCGCGCGGCGATGAAGCCGTCGGGGGCGCTGCGCACCTCCTCATAGCCCTTGAGCACCAGTTGCCAAAGGCGGTGCAAACGCCCCGCCGCGAGCCGTCCCGCCATTCCGGGCGGCGGCGCGTACACCAGCGCGCCCGCGTCCTTGCCCGTGCCGCCGATCTGCTCCACCGTGAGGGCGTGCACGGCCTCGAGCATCGCACGCAGGATGGCGGCCGGCTCCACGCCAAGCGCGTATTGCTCGTCGATCTCGCGCAGCAGCCGCGCCTGATCTCCTCCGATGATGGCGTCGACGATCCGCCACACGGCTGCCCTGTCGGCGAGCCCCAGCATGGCCCGCACCTGCGCCGCGGTGACCGACGCGCTCTCGTCGGCGTCGACGTGCGCGATCGCCTGGTCGAGCATCGACAGCCCGTCGCGCACCGATCCTTCCGCCGCGGCGGCGATGAGGTCCAGCGCCTCGCGCTCGGCCTCGACGCCTTCGCTGGCGCAGACGGACGCGTAGTGGTCGGCGAGCATCGCGGCAGGGATGCGGCGCAGATCGAACCGCTGCGTCCGCGACAGGACGGTGACCGGCACCTTGTCGACCTCCGTCGTGGCGAACAGGAACTTGACGTGCGCCGGCGGCTCTTCGAGCGTCTTCAGCAGGCCGTTCCACGCCTGCTTCGAGAGCATGTGCGCCTCGTCGATGATGTACATCTTGTAGCGTGCGGAGACGGCGGCATACCGGACCGCCTCGATGATCTCGCGCACGTCGTCGATGCCGGTGTGGCTTGCCGCGTCCATCTCGATGACGTCGATGTGCCTTCCGGCAGCGATGGCGGTGCACGGCTCGCACCGGCCGCACGGATCGATCGTGGGGCCGCCCTGACCGTCGGGACCGATGCAGTTCAACGCCTTCGCGATGAGCCGCGCGGTGGTGGTCTTGCCCACGCCGCGCACCCCGGTCATCAGAAAGGCATGGGCCAGCCGGTTGCGCCGGATGGCGTTTCCTAGGGTCCGCACCATGGCGTCCTGTCCGATCAGCGCCGCGAAGGTCTGCGGACGGTACTTGCGCGCAAGCACCCGGTAGGGTGAGGCGCCCGTGCCCGCCTCCCCGGTCGACTCCTCCCCCGTCCTGCCAGGGGCTGGCGCAGCCAGATCGTCGAACATCGCGGGCTGATCGCCCGTCTGCCCGCCCCCCTCGGCTGGTCCGACGCTCGCGCTCCACGGCAGGGTGTCGTCGGCCGCCGGCGATGGAGGTGAGTCGATCATCGCCGGACTCTAGGCGAGCACATCGGGCTTGTCATGCCGCGCCGACGCCAGCCGCACGACGCCAGCCCCGCGAGGCAGGATGGACCGCAATCGGGGATGCAGGAAAGGAGCCGGACGACCCGCCGCAATCCACCTGGGCTGCTTCCTTCCGGACCTGACCCGGTGGGCGGACGCAAACGTCCGCCCGACTCCCGGTCCCCGTATGGCGCAGAGCGCCCCAAAAGGCAATCAGCGGAAATTGTCCGCGTAGGCCTGCAGCTTAAGCTTACGCGGCGGCGTGGGGATGACCTGCGCGTCGATGCCGTGCCGGCGCGCATAATCCTGAGCCGTGTCGCAGTCGGGGAAGGTCAGCTTCACCTGAACCTGGGTGTCGCCGCTCCCGGTCCAGCCCATCAGCGGATCGGGCACCCGCGCCTCGGCAGGCTCAAACTCCAGGATCCATTCGTCAAGCCGGGCCTTGCCCGAGGACATCGCGTTCTTGGGGCGCTGGTAGATCTTGGCTGCCATGGCCGCCTCTCTAATTCACCTCGGGCGCGCTGCAAAGGCGTTCTTGGTGCGCAGATCAGCCGCCTCGCGCCACGGCTCGTCCGGCCAGCGATGGCGGGGATACCGGCCCTTCATCTCCTTCTGCACGTCGCGCCAGCTGCCGCGCCAGAATCCCGGCAGGTCGCGTGTCGCCTGGACAGGGCGGCCAGCCGGACTGGCGAGCTTGAGCAGCAGCGGTGCCCGCCCCGCCGTCGGGTGTTCGTCGAGGCCGAACAGCGCCTGCACCCGCACCGTGACACTCGGCGCATCCGCACCGGCATAGTCGATCGGATGCCGTGTGCCGGCCGGGGTGACGAAAACCGCTGGCGCATAAAGGTCGAGCCGCTGCCGTTCGTCCCAGGACAGAAGGCCGGTGACAGCCTCCACCACCCGGTCTGGCGGAAGGTCGATGTCGCGGCGCCCGGCGAGAAGCGGCTCCAGCCACTCGCCCGCCCGGGCACGGAGCCGCTCCCGGTCGAGAGCCGTCACATCCGCATGGCGCAGCCGCGCAAGGAGCGTCTGCGGCAGCAGCGTGTCCAGCCGGTCGAGCGCCGCGCGCATCAAGGCGGCTCGGACGGCGGCAGCGTCGGGCTGCGGGTCGGGCGTGCGGCTGAGAACCAGTGCGCCCAGACGCGTCTCGCGCACCGCTTCGATGCGCCCGTTGTCGAATGCGACCGAGGAGCACTGTTCGAGCCGGTCAGCGAACCAGTGCTCGGCCTCGGCCTGCGACAGCGCGGCGGCGGCGGTGATCCGCGCACCCGCCGCATCGCCCTGTGCGTCGGCGATGACCAGCATCTCGCTTCGCGCAAGCGGATCGGCCGCATCGAGCACGAAGGCGCGGCCACTCGCCGTCAGCCACCGCTCTCCCCGAGCATCTCGGCGCTTGGCCACGAGATCCGGCCGGCCGGCGGCCAGAATGACTGCCAGCGGCGGCGTCCGCCGGTCTGGACCGGGCGGCGACGAGGCCACGAGAGCGGCCCACCCGTCGGCGAGCCGCCGCGGCCCGGCAGACGCGGCGTCACGCGCCGTGGCGAGCGCGGCGAGCCGCTGGTCAAGGTCGACGCTCCGCCCGCCAAGGCCCCGCTCCTGCAACAGCAGGACGAGCCGCGCAGCCGTCCGGGCGGCGCCATGGGTTGCGCCAAGCAGCAGCATGGCGCCGTCGGCCGGCTCCAGCGGCAGCGAGGCGAGCCGCCGGCCTTGCGGGGTCAGCTTCCCCTCGTCGTCCAGTGCGCCCACGGTGCGCAGCCGCTCCTGCGCACGGCGCCATCCGGCGGCGGGCGGCGGGTCGAGCCAGGACAGCGCCGCCGGGTCCGTCGTTCCCCACGCCGCCAGGGTCAGCACGGTCCCAGAGAGATCGGCTCGCCGGATCTCCGGTTCGTCAAACGGCGGCCGGCCGGCGTGCGCGGCTTCTTCCCACAGCCGGTAGACGACACCGGGCTGCTGGCGGGCGGCGCGTCCCGCGCGCTGCGTCGCCGATGCCTGGCTGGCCCGCTCGGTGGTGAGGCGGGTCGTGCCCGTGACCGGATCGTAGCGGGCACGCCGGGTCAGTCCGCTGTCCACCACGACCCGCACCCCGTCGAGCGTCAGCGACGTCTCCGCGATGTTGGTGGCAAGCACCACGCGCCGCCGCCCGTCACGATCCCGCCGCAGCGCCGCGCGCTGCGCTTCGGGCGCGGCCTGTCCGTGCAGCTGATGCACGACAGCATCGGGCAGCCGCGACGCAAGCAGGTCCGCTGTCCGGCGGATGTCGCCGATGGAGGGAACGAACACGAGAAGGTCGCCCTCTTGCTCGCGACAGGCGGCCACGGCCGCGTCGGCTAGCGCGGCCGCCATCGGAACGTGTGGCCGCGTGCCAAGCCAGCGCACCTCGAGCGGATGGCTGCGCCCCTCGCTTTCGATCACGGGCGTGCCCGTGCCCAGCAGGCCGGCATACCCCGCCTCGTCCATCGTTGCCGACATGGCGAGCAGCCGCAGGTCTGGGCGCAGGACCGAGCGGCTCTCCAGCGCCAGGGCGAGCGCGACGTCGATGGCAAGGCTGCGCTCGTGCACCTCGTCGAAGAGGATGGCGCAGACATCCGGCAGGTCCGGTTCGGCCACCAGCCGCTTCACCAGCAAGGCTTCGCTCATGACGAGAATTCGCGTCGCGGCCGAATGCCTGCTGTCGAACCGGGTCTGGTAGCCGACCGTGTGTCCGACGCGCTCGCCAAGGATCTGCGCCATGCGCTCGGCCGCGGCCCGTGCCGCGACCCGGCGGGGACTGGTCACAACGATCTGACCACCACTCCACGGCGCGTCCAGCAGCAGCGGCGCCAGAGCGGTCGTTTTCCCCGCGCCCGGTGGCGCGACGAGCACCGCTGTTCCTCCCCCGGCGAGGGCTGCCTTGACCTCGGGAAGGACGGCATGGACGGGGAGGTCGGGCTGGTCTGCCATCGATGCGGCGCGTCCCGGACGCTGGGGCGACCCCGGTCAGAACGCGCGGGCGACGGCGAACTGGGCCGCCTGCACCATGGCCTGCCGTGCTTCGCCGGCGGGAAAGATCGACAGCGCATCGATGGCGCGTTCGGCAAATTGCCGCGCCCGCTGGCGCGTGGTTTCAAGCGCCCCGGTGACGGTGACAAGCCGCGTCGCATGCGCCAGATCGTCATCCCCGATCCGATGCCCGAGCACCGCGTCGCGCCAGAACTCACGGTCCTGCGCGGAACCGCGGGCATAGGCGAGGATAACGGGCAGCGTCATCTTCCCCTCGCGGAAGTCGTCGCCGCGATCCTTGCCCATGATGCCGGAATGCGCGTCGTAGTCGAGCGCATCGTCGACCAGCTGGAAGGCGATGCCGAGATTGCGGCCGTAATCGTCGAGCGCCTGCTCCACCCGCTCCTCGGACTCGGCGACGACGGCGGCGATGCGGCTGGCCGCCGCGAACAGCGCCGCCGTCTTGGCACCGATGATCGCCAGATAGCGCTCCTCGCTGGTCTCGATCTGCCGCTGCGCGGTGAGCTGGTCCACCTCGCCCTCGGCGATGACCGCGCTGGCATGGGAGAGGATGCGCAGCACCCGCAGCGAGCCGTCCTCGACCATGAGCTCGAACGCGCGCGAGAACAGGAAGTCGCCGACAAGCACCGTGGCCGGGTTGCCGAAGATGATGTTCGCCGCCGCCTTGCCTCGCCGCATCTCCGACCCGTCAACCACGTCGTCATGCAGCAGCGTCGCGGTGTGGATGAACTCGACCGCCGCGGCGAGACGGTGATGGCGATTGCCGCTGTAATCGAGCAGCGCGGCCCCCGCGAGGGTGAGCATGGGGCGCAGCCGCTTGCCTCCGCCGGCGATCAGGTGGCCGGCAAGGCGCGGAATGAGCGGGATGCGGCTTTCCATCCGGTTGAGGATGACCGCGTTGACCGCGAGCATGTCCTTTGCTGTCAGTGCCAGCATCGGCTCGAGACTGGCGGTGGCCGCCGGCAAGGAGTGAATGCGCGCGCTCATGATCAGACCCGTGCGCAGATGGTCGGAGATGGCGGGGATGGCAACCCTTCTCGTGCGGCATCGCGCCTCGGAATGTAGTTAACGGGCGCACACCTTGCGTTCACCTTTGGGACACCGGCCTGAGAGCCGCTGGACAGGGCTGCTCGGGCATCTACTCGCAACGCCATCCAGTGCGGAAGGAATGGCCCCGATGCACCGAAAGAAGGACGGTGTTCAGATGTTGAAGCAGATCTCCCTTGTTGCCGGCGCCGCGCTGATGGCCTGCGCCGCTCCCGCCTCGGCCACGACCCTGCTGACCTTCAGCCCGGCCGGACAGCCCAACACCGGCCTTGACGGACCGGACGGCAATGTGCGCACCTATTCCGTCGTTGCGGAAGGGCAGACCGTCACCGTGCGGGCGCGCGGCTGGACGATCGACAACAACACGCTGCGGGCCGCGTTTCTCG
Source organism: Erythrobacteraceae bacterium CFH 75059 (assembly GCA_004331795.1). Classification (GTDB taxonomy): domain Bacteria; phylum Pseudomonadota; class Alphaproteobacteria; order Sphingomonadales; family Sphingomonadaceae; genus Qipengyuania_B; species Qipengyuania_B thermophila. Next base: position 268,821 of record SJSR01000002.1, on the reverse strand, counting down.
GCACCTACAGCAATGGTCTTGGCGTCACCAACAGCCTCGAGGGCAATGGATCGGGCAACACCCACACGGTCGACAACAGCGGCACCGTCGACCTCGTGACCTTCGAATTCGACCGCGCCGTGTCGCTCAAGAGCATGTTCCTGAGCGCTTATGGCGACACCGACGCGCAGATCCTCTGGGGCAACGCCACCTCGGCTCAGGTCGCGGCGCTCGGCAACCAGCCGGTCGCCACGGCATCGGCCCTGCTGCTCGGCTCCTTCATGAGCAACGGCACGAACACCTCCGGCAACCGCACCCTGGATCTCGGCAACGCAACCGGCAACCTGTGGGCGATTTCGACCGGCAACTTCGTCGACACCACCCCGGACGCCTTCAAGATCCGCTCCATCGGCTTTACCCTGGCGCCGACGGCCGCCGTGCCCGAACCCTCGACCTGGGCGATGCTGCTGCTCGGCTTCTTCGGCGTGGGCGGGCTGATGCGGCGGCGTCAGCAGCCGGTGCTGACCTACGCCTGACCCCGGGTGACGGCGGCGGCGCGACGTCCGAGCACGCGCCGCCGCCCGAACCACCTCCGACGTGTCAGCGCGCCCTTGGCAGGATCAACCGGACAAGCAGTCCGCCCAGATCCTCGCTCTCGCCCATGGTGACACTGCCGCCGTAAATCTCCGCCACGTCGCGCACGATCGCCAGCCCGAGCCCCGTGCCGGGTTTGCCGGTGTCGAGGCGCGCCCCGCGGTCGAACAGCGCCTCGCGCTGATGCTCGGGAATGCCCGTGCCGTCATCCTCCACCCAGATGACGCAGAACCGGCCGCCCTCCTCCTCGTCGGTCCGTTCGGCATCGACCGTGACGAACACGCTGCCGCCGCCATACTTGGCCGCGTTCTCGATGAGATTGCCCAGGATCTCGTCCAGATCCTGCCGCTCGATGGCGACACGCGCCTCGCGCGGGCCGTCGATGTCCAGACGCACATCGGGATACAGCCGCTGCACCGCCCGCCGGACGGCTTCCGCGCTCTCGCAGACCGGGGTGCGGGCGTGCCCGACCGCGCGCCGCCCCACGGCCCGCGCCCTGGCAAGGTGATGGTCGACATGCCGCCGCATCGTCCGCGCCTCGCGGATCACCGTCTCGGCGAGATCAGGCGCGTGGGCGGTCGCGGCGTTGTTCACCACCGTCAGCGGCGTCTTGAGCGCATGGGCAAGGTTGCCGGCATGGGTGCGCGCCTCCTCGGCCTGCCGCTCCGTGTGGGCGAGAAGCGCGTTGAGTTCCTCCACCAGCGGCTGGACCTCGGCCGGCAAGGGTTCCTCGATCCGGTTCGCACCCGTCGTGCGCAGGTTCTGGATCGCCGCCCGGATGCGGCGCAGCGGGCGCAGGCCGATGTGGTTCTGCAGCGCCGCCATGATCAGCAATCCGAGCCCCAGGACGGCGAAGCTCCAGATCAGGATGCCGCGGATCTGGGCAATCTGCTGGTCAAGCTCGGTGCGGCGCTGCGCCACGGCGAAGAACCAGCGGGTGTCGCTCCCCGGCAGAAAAATCGACCGCTCGGCCACCCGCAGCGGCTCACCCGGAAACTGGTTGCTGTCGTAGAACACCGCCCCGTGCGCGGCAGGGTCGGCACGGACGGCGAGATTGCGATCCCACAGGCTGCGCGAGGGGAAGGTCTCGTGCCCCGCCCCGCTGATCTGCCAGTAAAGCCCCGAGCCGGGCTCGAGGAAGCGCTGGTCCCCGAGCGGGCGGTTGAACAGCACCTCGCCGTCCGCGCCCACCTCGACCGAGGCGATCATCGCGGTGAGGATGTAGTTGAGCTGGCTGTCGAACTGGTTCTCGATCAGCGTCGTGATGGTCCGGTTCAGCGCAAATCCGCCACCCAGCAGAAGCACGCCGATCCAGACGGCGGCAATGACCATCATCCGGCCGGCCAGGCTCCGGCGATGCGCCCGCGGCGGCACGGCGCCGGCACCCGCCGCGGCCGGCGGGTCAGCCGCGCCTTGGATCGGCCGGGTCATCGAGACTGTATCCGAGCCCCCTGATGGTTGAGATCACGTCCGCGCCCAACTTCTTGCGGATGCGGGTGACGAAGACCTCGATGGTGTTGGAATCGCGGTCGAAATCCTGATCGTAGATGTGTTCGATCAGTTCCGTGCGGCTGACGACCTTGCCCTTGTGGTGCATGAGGTAGGACAGCAGCTTGTATTCCTGCGCGGTGAGCTTGACCGGCTCGCCCGCCAGCGTCACGCGCCCGGACCGGGTGTCGAGCCGCACGTCGCCGGCGACAAGCTCGGCCGACGTGTTGCCGGACGCGCGGCGGATCAGCGCCCGCATGCGGGCGATCAGCTCCTCGGTCTGGAACGGCTTGGCAAGATAGTCGTCGGCGCCGGCGTCAAGACCGGCCACCTTGTCCGACCAGCTGTCCCGCGCGGTGAGCACCAGAACCGGGAACCGGCGCCCTTCCTTGCGCCACATGCCGAGGACGGTCAGCCCGTCGATCTCGGGTAGGCCAAGATCAAGGATCACGGCATCATAGTTCTCGGTCGACCCCATGAAGTGACCGTCTTCTCCGTCTGTGGAGAGGTCGACGGCATAGCCGTTCTGTTCAAGCGTGGTCTTGAGCTGATTGCCGAGGGTCGGTTCGTCCTCGACGATGAGTATTCGCATGGTCAGCCGCCCCCAAGGTGTTCATTGACTTCGCGCGTGTGGACCCGCGATGTGTCCGATTGCGCGGGACGCGTCAACACGGCACCCGGCCGGCATCGTCCGGTCAGTTGGACCGGCGGATGATCCGGCCGGTGCGCGCATCCACGTCAACAAAGCTGACCCGGCTGTCGCGGATGAACTTGAGGCGATAGGCACGGGCGGCGGGATCGTATTCGAAGCCGAGATACTGATGGTCGCGCATGGTCGGCAGCACCCGCGCCTCGATCTCGCGCGACTTGAGGATCGCGCCGGCCTCGAGGTCGCGGCGGGCCTCACCCTGCTCGCTGCCGCGCTGGGGATTGGCCACCGCCGGCGGCGCGACGCTCGCGAAAGCCGCCGCGCCTACAGCAGCGAGGATGAAGAAACGGCTGGTCATGCGCCTACGATAGGCGTGAGGCTTTGAATATCCTGTGAATGGCGCCCCTTGGCGCGCACGCCATCGCCCCTACCGGGTCATTTCATAGGCCACCGAGATGGTCACGCCGGTGCCGACGACTCCAGGTTCGATGGGCGGCGCCGCTTCCAAGCGCGCCGCGGTCACCATGATGTCGCGGCTTTCCGCGCGGGTGCGTCCGGTCAGTCCTTCCTGGATGCGCAGGAGGCGCACGCCGGTGTATCCCGCCCCGCGCGCATACTCCTCCGCCTGCCTTCGGGCCCGGTCCATGGCCGCGCGGCGGGCAGCAGCCTTGAACGGCTCGTCGTTCTCGACCGAGAACACCGGCCCGCTGATGTCGTTGGCGCCGGCGGCCACCAGCGCGTCGAGCACCGGCCCGACCGCCGCGATGTCGCGGAACCGCACGGCCACACTGTTGCCCGCCCGGTAGCCGCGAAACACCTGGCGCTGCGCCCCCTGGTCATAGTCCCAGCGCGGCGACAGGTTGAGGCCGGTCGTCTGGATGTCGCGGTCGGCAACGCCAGCGGCGCGGATCCGCGCGATGACCCTCTGCATGTCCTGCGCGTTCTGCCGCAGCGCCTCCACCGCCGTCGGCGCGTCGGTCTGCACGCCGGCCGTGATCCGCACGGTGTCCGGCCTGCTTTCGACCTCCTCGTACACGCTGAGCTCCACGACCGGGCCTTGGGCGGTGATCTGCACGTCGGCGGCGCTCAGCGGCGTGGCCGCAAGGGCAGCAAGGATCGCGGTTGCGGCAGCGGCTCGTGACATATCTTCGTCCCCATGGCTGGTTGTTCGGCAAGCTAGCGCCACGCCGGATGAGCGCGAAGTGAACCGGCTTGTCCCCCTGCCATGCATTGCCTAGGTCCGGCCGATGGCGCAACCACCCGTTCTGTCCTTGGAAGGTCTCGGCTTGCAGCAGGGCGGGCGCTGGCTGCTGCGCGATCTCGACCTGCACATCGGCGCACGCGACCGGATCGCGCTGATCGGCCGCAACGGCGCGGGCAAGACGACCCTGTTCCGGCTGCTCGACGGGCGCATCGAGGCCGACCGCGGCACCCGCACCGTCAAGCCTGGCCTGCGCGTCGTGGTGCTGGAGCAGGATCCCGACTTCGGAGCGCACCCGACCCTGCTCGACTGGGTGCTCGCCGGCCCCGACGCGCCGGCCGAGCACGAGGCGCAGGCAATCGCCGGGCAACTTGGCATCGATCTCCAGCGGCAGGCCCCCGGCGCCAGCGGGGGCGAGCGGCGCCGCGCCGCGATCGCCAGGGCGCTGGCGCAGCGCCCCGACCTGCTGCTCCTGGACGAGCCGACCAACCACCTCGACCTCGCGGCGATCGAGTGGCTGGAGGAGTGGCTGGGCCGGTACACCGGCGCCTTTGTCGTGATCAGCCACGACCGCACCTTTCTCACGCGGCTGACCCGCACGACGCTGTGGCTGGATCGCGGCACCTTGCGACGCAAGGAGATCGGCTTCGGCGGCTATGAGGCGTGGGAAGAGCAGGTCACCGCCGACGAGGCGCGGGCGGCGGAACGGCTGGATGCGCGGCTCAAGCTCGAGGCGCACTGGCTGGCGCGCGGCGTGACCGCGCGTCGCAAGCGGAACCAGGGCCGGCTCGAGAAGCTGTGGCAGATGCGGGCGCAGCGCGCCGCCATGCTGTCCGGTGCGGCGCAGGGCACGGCGAAGCTGAAGCTGGCCGGGGATGAAGAGTTCAAATCGCGGTCGGTCATCGTCGCGGAGTCCATCTCCAAGGCCTATGGCGATCGCACCGTGATCAAGCCGTTCAGCCTGCGCATTCAGCGTGGCGACCGGATCGGCATCGTCGGCGCGAACGGCGCGGGCAAGACGACGCTGCTGAAGCTGCTGACCGGCGAGCTGGCCCCGGACACGGGCAACGTCACCCTCGCCCGCAATCTTTCCGGCGTGATGATCGATCAGCAACGGCGCCTGCTCTCGCCCGAGAAGACGGTGCGCGACGTTCTGGCGGAAGGCAGCGACTGGATCGATGTCAGGGGAACACGCAAGCACATCCAGGCCTATCTCAAGGACTTCCTGTTCGACCCGGCGCTGGTGGACACCAAGGTCGGGATCCTCTCCGGCGGGGAGCGCTCACGCCTGTTGCTGGCGCGCGAGTTTGCCCGCATCTCCAACCTTCTGGTGCTGGACGAGCCGACAAACGATCTCGATCTCGAAACCCTCGACCTGCTGCAGGAGGTGATTGCCGACTACGAGGGGACGGTGCTGATCGTCAGCCACGACCGCGACTTCCTCGACCGCACCGTCACGGTGACGCTGGGTCTCGACGGAAGCGGCGCGGTGGACATCGTGGCCGGAGGCTATGCCGACTGGGCGGCCCGGCGCCGGCCGGCTGCGGCAGGGGCGGCTGCTGCGGCTCCGCCCCGTCACCGGACGCAGGACCAGACCGGCATGGCGGCTGCAGACCGGACTTCACCCCCGCGCAAGCTGTCATATAAGGATCAGCGCGATCTCGACCTTCTGCCGCAGCGGATCGAGGCGCTGGAGGCGGCGATTGCGAAAGGCGAGGAAATCCTCTCCGATCCGGCGCTGTACAGCACCGATCCGCAGCGCTTCGCGACCGTCGCTCAGGGTGTGGCCAACGCCAAGGCGGAGAAGGAGGCGGCAGAGGAACGCTGGCTCACCCTTGCCGAACGTGCTGACAGCCTCTGAGGGTGCGGAGACCCTGCTGCGCGAGGTGCGGCAGTGCCGACGATGCGCGGCCGCCCTGCCGCACACGCCGCGGCCACTGGTGCAGGTGTCGACGACCGCGCGCGTGCTCATCATCAGCCAGGCGCCGGGCAGCCGCTCCCATGCGCGCGGGATCCTGTGGGATGATGCAAGCGGAGATCGCCTTCGAGAGTGGCTGGGGCTGTCCGCGGCGCAGCTGGCCGATCCTGCCGCGGTGGCGATGTTGCCCATGGGCCTGTGCTATCCCGGCCGTGCCGCGAGCGGCGACCGCCCGCCGCGTCCGGAATGCGCGGCACGCTGGCACGACCGGCTGCTCCACCTCGTGCCGGGCAGGCGGCTGACCATCCTTGTCGGCCACCATGCCCAGCACCGGCATCTGCCGGAGCTGCGCCATCTGCCCATGGCCGAACGCGTGCGGCAGGTGGCGCACCGGCAGGACCTTGCTGCGCTCCCGCATCCGTCCTGGCGCAGCGTGCTGTTCATGCGCCGCCATCCGTGGTTCGAGGACGAGCTGCTGCCAGGCCTGCGCGCGAAGGTGGCTCACTGGACGCGATAGAACTGCGCCACACGCTCAAGGGCGATCCTGAGCACCAGCTTGCCGCTGCGCGACGGCCACTCCAGCCCGGCTTCCGCCATGGCGAGCGACTCCCCCGCGCAGACAACCCGCCACAGGATGTCCTGAAGGCCCGGACCGGCCGCCCGCAAGGCCTCGTCGAAGCGCTGCTTCGCGGCAATCGCCCTCTCACCCGGCGTGCCCGGCGTCCTCGCGCCGCGCTCGATCCGAACAGGATCCCATCGCATCGTGATCTGCGGCCCGAGGCTGGCCCGCTCGTAATCCCGGCGCAGCATCTCGCCAGCGGCGAACAGCCGGTCGTCAAGGTGCCCGCGGGCGTGCAGCCAGCTCAGCGGCGATTCGGCCACGTTGACGCGAACCGGCACGCGCCGCCGCCGGACGGCACCGTCCACCTCTTGCGTCTGTTCCTCTACTTCACGCTCGACGAGAATGGGTTTCATCGCAGTTCCTCCGGTTCTTCGACGACGCCCTTGGCAAAGGGCTCGTGCTGTAGGAAAGGGAAGAAACCAATCCGGTTCAGAGGCGACATGATGACCAACCGCATCCGTGATCTGCGCCTGTCCAGGTCGATGACGCTCGCCGACCTCGCTGCGGCCTGTGACCCTCCGACCACCGCGCAGACGATCGGCCGGCTCGAGACGGGCATGCGGCGCCTGTCGCTGGAGTGGATGCAGAAGATTGCCGCTGCCCTCGATGTGCCGGCCGAACAGCTGATCCGCGCGCCGGGAGGCGCGGCGCCGCAGATCGTGGCACAGCTCACCCTCAACGGCGTCGAACCGCTCGCCCGCCCGCGGGACGCCGTGAACCCGCTCGACAGCAGCCATGCTGACGACCGGCTGGTCATGACGGTGGAGGACAGCGCCGGCGAGTACCGCTGCGGCGATCAGGTGTGGCTTCGCAAACGCGGCCTCGAGGAGGCCGGGGCGCTGATGAACACGGATGTGCTCGTGCCCCGCCGCGGCGGACGGTTCGCGTTCGGCCGCCTCATCGACCGCGACGGACGCAGGCTCGTGCTGCTGCCGCCCTTCCGCGGCGCCAAGCAGGTGGTGGTCGAGGACCCGGCCTGGATCGCGGGGACCGAAATCCTGATCCGCCCGCTCCGTTGAGCAGACGGGACGGACCCGTGCCTACGCTTCGCCGCGTGCGATCCTCTCCTGCCGGTCCGCAGGGCTTTCCTTGGGTATGAAGGAATCCGAGCGCACCCCGGTCCACAGCAGGATCGGTCCCGCGGCATAGACCGAGCTGTAGGTCCCGACAAACAGGCCGAAGAAGATGGCCGCGACCAGACCGAACAGGCTGGCCGGTCCGAACAGCAGAAGCGGGATCAGGGCAAGCAGCAGCGTCAGCGACGTCATGACCGTGCGCGCCAACGTCTCGTTGACCGACAGGTCCAGCAGTTCGACCAGCGGCATCTTGCGGTATTTCATCAGGTTCTCGCGGATCCGGTCGTAGATCACGATCGTGTCGTTCAGCGAGTAGCCGATGATCGCCAGCACCGCCGCCACGATCTGGAGCGAGAATTCGAGCTGGAACAGCGCGAACAGCCCCATCGTCAGCGACACGTCGTGGACAAGGGCGAACATGGCGCCGACGCCGAACTGCCATTCGAACCGCACCCAGATGTAGACCGCGACCGCCAGCATCGCCGCAAGCAGGGCGTAGGCTGCGCGGGTGCGGAACTCGCCGGCCACCTTGCCCGACACGGTTTCGTTCGCATCGCGGCGAACATTGGGGAAGCGGCTGTCGATGGCCGAGGCCACACGCTCGCCGATCGCCGCGGCCGCCTCGGGCTGGCTTTCGACGCCTTCCGGCAAGGCGACGCGGATCGAGACGGAATTCGGATCCCCGAACCGCTGGATGACCGGGTCGCCGAGGCCGAGCTGGCCCAGCTGCTCGCGCAGTTCCGGGATCGGCGCCTCGGCACGGTCGGTGAAGGTCACGCGGATTTCCTGACCGCCGGCGAAATCGACGCCGAAGTTCAGCCCGTTCACCGCGACGAGCACCCAGCTGGCGAGAATAAGGAAAATGCTGACCGCGAAGAACGGCACGCGCCAGCGCATGAACTTGAAGTTGGTGTTCTCGGGAACGAGCTTGAGCAAGCGCATGACGGATCTCGGCCTGGGGATCAGATGTTCAGTTCGGTCGGGCGGTTCCGGCGGACCCAGTCTGCCACCCACAGCCGTGTCAGCACAACCGCGGTGAAGACGCTGGTGAACAGGCCGATGACCAGCACCACGGCAAAGCCGCGCACCGGTCCCGAGCCGAACAGGAACAGCAGCACGCCGGCGATGAAGTTCGTCACGTTCGCGTCATAGATGGCGCGGCTCGCCTCCTTGTAACCGCTCTCGATCGCGGTGACGACACGCCGGCCGCGCCGCAGCTCCTCACGGATGCGCTCGTTGATGAGGACGTTGGCATCCACCGCCGCGCCGATGGTGAGCACAAAGCCCGCGATACCCGGCAGGGTCAGCGTCGTGTTCATCACCGCCATGATCCCGAGGATCATCAGCACGTTGAACACGAGCGCTCCGGTGGCGTAGACACCGAAACGGCCGTAGCTCGCGATCATGAGCACCACGACCGCCAGCGAACCGACCATGATCGCCAGCAAGCCACGACGGATGGAGTCGGCGCCAAGATCGGGACCCACGGTCCGCTCCTCCACCACGGCAAGGTCGACCGGAAGCGCACCCGAGCGCAGCGAAATGGCGAGCTCGTTGGCTGTCTCGACGGTGAAGCCGCCCGAAATCTGGGCATTGCCGCCCTGGATCGGTTCGTTGATGTTCGGCGCAGACAGCACCTTGCCGTCGAGAATGATCGCAAAGGGCCGGTTCACGTTCTCGGTTGTCAGCTGCGCGAAGCGGGCGGCGCCCTGCTGGTCGAACTGGATGGTGACGACCGGCTGGTTCGTCTGCTGCTCGAAGGTCTGGGTGGCGTTGACGAGATTGTCGCCGCGAATGCCGCCCAGCCGCCGGACGGCGATCGACTGGCCGGCAAATGGAGAGGTGTCGGCATAGGGCACGATCTCGCTGCCGGGAGGAGCGATGCCGGCGGCGATGTCGGCCGGGGAGGCGTTGAGATCGACCAGCCGGAACTCGAGCCGCGCGGTCTGGCCCAGCAGGCTCTTCAAGGCCTCGGGATCCTGCAGGCCGGGCACCTGCACCACGATCCGCGTATCGCCCTGCCGGATGATCGTCGGCTCGCGGGTGCCGAGCGCGTCGATGCGGCGACGCACCACCTCCACCGCGCTGTCCATGGCCTGCGAGACGGCGGCGTCCAGCCCCTGGGCCGTCGGTGTCAGCACCAGCCGTGTCTGGTCGACGACCTGCAGGTTCCACTCCCGCTGCATGCCCGTCCCGTTGATGGCGGGCAGCAGCGCCTCGCGCATCCGGTCCACGTCGGCCGGACTGTCGACGATGAAGCTGAGCTGGTTGTTCTGCGTCGAGAGGTCGCCGATGCGCACCCGCGGCTCGGCCTGCCGCGCCAGCGTGCGCACCGTTTCTTCCATGTTCTCCAGCCGCTGCGCTGCGACCTGCGCCGGCTGGGCCTCGAGCAGCAGGTGGCTGCCGCCGGCCAGGTCCAGACCGAGGTTGACGGTCGGCCTGGGCAAGGCCTGCGGCCAGGCCTGCCCTGTCAGCGAGACGAGCGACGGCAGGGCGGCGAGGCTGGCCGCAAGGGTGATGCCCCACAGCCACAACCTCTTCCACATGGGAAAATTCAGCATCTCGCGATGTCCGTGCGGGTCAGTCGTTCGCCGACTTCGTGCGCGAAGACACGATGTCGCCAATGGTGTTCTTGATCGCCTTCACACGCACATTCGGCCCGAGTTCAAGCTCCACATGAGTCTCGTCGACCCGCAAGACGCGTCCGACCAGCCCGCCTGCGGTGATCACCTCGTCCCCCTTCTTGAGGCTGGCGATCTTGGCCGCATGCTCCTTCTGCCGCTTCATCTGCGGGCGGATGATCAGGAACCAGAAGATGAGGATCATGCCGACGATCGGCAGCCACTGGATCCAGGCCGGAGGAGCCTGCGCGACGGCGGCGGCGATCAGGACGTCAAACATTCGGGTCAATCCAGCGGAAGGTTGCATCTGAACTGTGCCATGCCCGCCGCCATCCGAGGCAGAGGCGGTCGACGGCACTCACTGGCCGGCGCGCCTAGCAGCATCTCGCGGCAAGAGCAATCAACCGCCGCGGTTTCTCAGGCTGGAGAGCCACCACCCTTGCCTCCCGCGCAGGCCGATCCTATAGCCGCGCTTCCACTGGTCTCGGGACGTAGCGCAGCCTGGTAGCGCATCACACTGGGGGTGTGGGGGTCGGAGGTTCGAATCCTCTCGTCCCGACCAGTGGACGACATCCCGCCGTCACCGGCGCAGCTCGAGTCCCCACCACACGGTTCGCGGCGCTCCGAGGTCGATCGAGCCGGCCTGGTTGCGGGTGACGACCGTCTCGTCGAGCAGATTTTCCAGCCGGATCACCGCCGCCACACCCGAGCGCAGCGGCACTCTGAGCAGTCCGTCGACGGTCGTCGCCGCGGGCAGTCGGTCACGTCCGAGGTCGTCTTCGAACTGCGCGCCGACATGCCGCAGGGTCAGCACCGCCTCGTGGCCAGCTGCCCATTTCCGCGCCACCGCCAGGCTGGCGACCTGCGCCGGCGTCTGAGCCGGCCGGCGGCCGTCGAGCGCCGCCGCCGTGCCGCTCGCCTTGACGCGCGCCTTCGTGAGCGCGGCCGATGCCGTGACACGCCAGCCCGCCGCAGCATAGGCCGCCTGCGCCTCGACGCCCTGGGCGTGAATGCCGTCGACATTGATCCGCTGGCGCAGGGTTGCGGACAGGGTGGCGTTGGCGATCGCATCGGTGATGCGGTTGTCGAACACGGTCAGCGCCGCCTGAAACTGCGAGTCGCGGTAATCGAGACCCGCCTCGACACCACGGAGACGCTCGTTGCGCAGTGCCGGGTTGGCGAGGGTCGTCACCGGAAACACGGCAAAGGGTCGGTAGAGCTCGTTGAGGGTGGGCAGGCGAAACCCGGTATAACCTGCCGCGCGAAGGTGCCAGCGCCCGCCAAGGGCGATCACGGCGCCGCCGCGCACGGACGTTTCCCACCCGCTGCGTTGGTCGAACAGGTCGTTGCGCCGCACTGCTCCGTCGGGAGCGAAGGAGCGGAAAACGCCGTCGGCGATGGCGAACCGGTCGAGCCGCGCCCCGGCGGTCAGCACGGCCGGCCCGAGCACCCGGTCGATTTCAAGAAAGACGCCGCCCGTCGTGTTCCGCCCGCCCGCGTCGCGACGCTCCGTCACCAGGCCCGTGGCGGCTGCCCGTGCCTCCTCGCGCGTCTGCCCGGCCGCGTCGCGCAGATCGAGGCCGAACCGCATCACCGTGTCGTCGCCAAGCGGCGGACGCAGCTCCAGCTTCGCCCCCAGACCGGTCGACGGGGTGCCTTGCTGCACCAGCACCGGCCTGAAGGTCGCGGCGCTCACCACTACATTGGCATAGTCGCGCGCCTGGACATAGGCCAGGGCGTCCATCTGCCAGGGTCCGCGCCCGACCAGCCGCACGCTCAGATCCTGCCCGGCGGATAGGCTGTCGGCGCCGCGGAAGCGCAGTGTCCGCTCGTCCCGGAAGGCGGCGATCCGCCCCTGCAGCTCGAAATCGGAGCCGACCGGCACCAGCAGGCGCAGATTGGCCGACGCGTTGTGATAGGCGGCCCGCACACTGGCGGTTCCGCGCTGCTCGACAGGGGTTGTCCAGAACCCCGGTCCCCGATCCCGGCGAACCGATGCCACGGCCGAGCCGCCGCCAAGGGTCTGGACGAGGCCGACCTCGATCTGGCTGGCCCCGGTGTCATCCACAAACACGCTGGCCCCGCGCCGCGGCAACGCACCCGGCGGGGCGCTGCTCAGCTCCACCGTGCCCGCAAGAGCGCCGGCGCCGAACGGCCCGGCGCCGCTGCCCCGTGTCACCGCCACCCGGCCCAGCTGGGCCGTTGGCAAGGCGGTGAACGGAACATAGCCGAAAAACGGATCGGTGACCGGCACCCCGTCGAACAGCACCAGCGAACGGCTGGTCGCATTGCCGCCCAGCGCTCGCAAGGTGCTCCCCTGCGCGGTCGGGTTGGCCGAGCGGCTGTCGGAGCGGCGGAACTGCTGCACCCCGGCGACCAGCAGCAGCGCGTTCTCGATCAGGCCGGAGGGCGTCGCCTCGAGGTCGGCGCGGGTGAGGACGATGCTGCCATAGGCCGGGGTGGCGGGCGTCTCCGGCAACCCCTCGCCCGTGACGACGATCTCCTCCCCTTGAGTGGCGGCCACAGCGTCAGAGGCACCCTCCGCGGCAGGCGGCGGGGCAGCGGACCGGGCGGCGAGCGGGGTCGCGGCACCCGTCGCGAGAGCAACGGCGGCACCGCCGTGCAGGAACGTCTGGATCAGGGAAGCTGCCACAAACCTGCCCTTCGCGGCCTTGGCCTCACTCCGTCAAGCCTTCGCTGCCGCCACGTCCGCCGCACAGCGTCTTCCATCGGCGGGAGCGGGCAGCAAAAGCGTTTTCCTACTCTGCCGCTCCGCGCTAGCGCGAAGGCAGATCACGCCGGAGTCACGCCCATGTCACAGCACTCGCTCATTCCGCCGCTGTCCACCGTCATTGATCGTGTCGTCGACAGCAGCGACGCGCGCGCAGCCGCCAAGCTGGCGCTGCTGCGCCTTGGCGACACCCGCGAATTCGCGACGCTCGCACGCAGGATCGCCAACGCCGTTTCGCCTGCGCCCGGGCGGGATCCGCTGACGAACCGCGCGCGGCCGGCGTTCCTCTACGCCATGTACGTGATCCTTCTGGCCGCGCTGCCGCTCGCCGCGCTCGGCGCGCTCTCTCCCGCCGCCGCCGAAGGGGCGGTGCACGCGGCGACGCTTTACCTGCGCAGCCTGCCGCAGGAGCTCTACACCCTGTTCGGCACCGGCTATCTCGGCTACACGGCCGCGCGCCAGTGGGGCAAGATCAAGGGGGTGGACGGATGATCGAGGCTGCCCGGCCTTCCTCCGCCCCCGGCGATTGTCGCCGGCGGCGCATCTTCGTGCTCAACGGACCCAATCTCAACCTGCTGGGCGAGCGGGAGCCGGAGCTTTACGGTCACACCACCTTCGCCGAGCTGACCGCGGCGCTTCACCGGCAGGCCGGCAACCTCGGCGTCGCGATCGAGGTCCGGCAAACCAATCACGAGGGGGTGCTGATCGACTGGCTCCACGAGGCGCATCGCGACGATGTTCACGCCGTGCTGCTGAACGCCGCCGCCTACACCCACACCTCCGTGGCCTTGCGCGACGCGGTGCTGGCCATCCGCACGCCGGTCATCGAGGTCCATCTTACCGATCCCGCGCAGCGCGAGGCGTTCCGCCATCAGTCGCATGTCGAGCCGGGCGCCTGCGCGGTGTTCAAGGGCAAAGGTGTGGACAGCTACGCCGACGCCCTCGCCTTCGCCGCCGGGCTGGAGGCAGGCCGCTCCTCCTGTCGCTGAACTGTCACACTCCCGCTTGCTATGCGGCCCCGGTCGGGACTAGACGCGCACAGTTCCGCACAATCGAAGGCGAGCACAGCACACGCGTATGTCCGATCACCACGACGACAAGCCCGACCCGAACGGCCCGATGAGCGTCGACCGCGATCTGGTCCGCGAACTGGCCGAAATGCTCGCCGACACGGGCCTGACCGAGATCGAGGTGCGCGACGGCGAGCGGCGCATCCGTGTCTCCCGGCAGGTTGCATCGGCAGGCGCGCCGATGCTGGCGCCCGTTGCGGCCGCTGCATCGGCCCATGCGCCTCCACCGCCCGGCGCGGCCGGCGCCCCCCCTTCCGGCGACCCTTCGGGCGAGGCCGAGAGCGCGGCGGCGGTGCGTTCGCCGATGGTCGGCACCGCCTACCTCTCGTCCGAGCCGGGAGCGCCGCCGTTCGTGAAGGCCGGCGACCGGGTCAGCGCGGGCGACACGCTGCTGATCGTCGAGGCGATGAAGGTGATGAACCCGATCGTCGCCGACAGGGCAGGCACGGTGAAGGCCGTCTTGGTCGAGAACGCGCAGCCGGTCGAATTCGACCAGCCGCTCGTGCTGATCGACTGAGCCCCGGGCGACGGCATGACCATCAAGCGGATCCTTATCGCCAACCGGGGCGAGATCGCCCTTCGCATCCACCGCGCGGCGCGCGAGATGGGCAAGGAGACGGTGGCCGTCCACTCCACCGCTGACGCCGATGCGATGCATGTCCGCCTCGCGGATCACGCCGTGTGCATCGGCCCTCCTCCGGCGGCGCTCAGCTACCTCAACATCGCCAACATCATCGCGGCGGCCGAGATTGCTGGATGCGACGCGGTTCACCCCGGCTACGGCTTCCTGTCAGAGAACGCGCAGTTCGCCGAAATTGTCGAGGCCCACAACCTCACCTGGATCGGCCCCAAGCCTGAACACATCGTCACCATGGGCGACAAGGTCATGGCCAAGCGCACGGCCGGCGCGCTGGGACTGCCGCTCGTGCCGGGATCCGACGGCGCCATCTCCGACCTCGACGAAGCGCAGCGGGTCGCCGCGTCGATCGGCTATCCCGTGCTCGTCAAGGCGGCGAGCGGCGGCGGCGGGCGCGGCATGAAGGTCGTCGAACATCCGGACGCGCTGACCACGCTCATCGGACAGGCACGCAGCGAAGCCAAGGCGGCGTTCGGCGACGACACGGTCTATCTGGAGAAATACCTCGCCAACCCCCGCCACATCGAATTCCAGGTGTTCGGCGACGGGCGCGGCAAGGCGATCCATCTCGGGGAGCGTGACTGCTCGCTCCAGCGCCGGCACCAGAAGGTCTTCGAAGAAGCGCCCTCGCCCGCGCTCTCCGCCGAAGAGCGCCACCGCATGGGCGAGATCTGCGCCGAAGCGATGCGGCGGATGCAGTATCGCGGTGCGGGAACGATCGAGTTTCTCTACGAGAACGGTGAATTCTTCTTCATCGAGATGAACACCCGGCTTCAGGTCGAGCATCCGGTCACCGAGATGATCACCGGCATCGATCTCGTCCGCGAGCAGATCAGGATCGCGGAAGGGGAGGATCTGTCCTGCCGGCAGGAAGACATCCGCTTCGAAGGGCATGCGATCGAATGCCGGATCAACGCCGAGGATCCGTTCACCTTCGCCCCGTCGCCGGGACAGGTGACGCAGTATCACGCCGCCGGCGGGATGCATGTGCGCGTCGACAGCGGTCTTTATGCCGGCTACCGAATTCCCCCCCACTATGACAGCATGATCGCCAAGCTGATCGTCTATGGGCGCGACCGCGACCGGTGCATCATGCGGTTGAGGCGCGCCCTGGAGGAAATGGCGATCGGCGGCGTCCGCACGACCATTCCCCTGCACCAGGCGCTGCTGCAGGAAAAGGACGTGCTGGCCGGCGACTACTCGATCAAGTGGCTCGAGCGCTGGCTTGAACAGCGCGCGACGGACGGCTCGTCGTCTCCTGCCCGCTGACCGGAGGGCCGAACGTCTCGCGATTGGCAGGACGTCCGGGCCGCCAGATCAGCCCTCCCGCTTCAAACGCGGGCGCGCGACGCGTTGTGGCCGCCGGCGTCGTACAGAATGTCCGCGATGCGGCGATCGTCGGCCATGCCGTCGTCCCGCACGGACACGAACACCGCGCCGTCGCGCATCCGGTCGCCGTAATAGGCCGCGTCCTCGTCGCTGACACCATGGCCCTTGAGCACCTCGTTCAGCGTTCCGCCCAGAGCGCCGAGCACGGCACCCGTTCCCGCAGCCGCCGGAACCGCCGACGCCGCGATCGCGCCGGCGGCGACAAACGGTCCGACGCCCGGAATGGCCAGGGCGGCAACGCCAAGCCCGGCTCCCAGAGCGCCGCCACCAAGGATGCCGCGCAGGATGTTGGTGTGTTCCTCGTCCGTGACTTCGCCGTGCACGTCGCTGGTCGTGGTGGTGCGGCCGTGATGCGCCACGATCGAGATGGCATCGTCCGGAACGCCGGCGGCGCGCAGGTCGGCGACGGCGCGCTGCGCCTCCTCGCGGGTGTCGAACAATGCGGAATGGGTGCCCATGTCGGTTCTCCAGTTGGTTGTCCCGGAGATACGGACGGACCCGCGCGGCGTTCCGGCCTGCTGCCGGCAAGCCGGGCCGTTCACCCGTTCAGGGGAACAGCTCGACGGGAACGCCGGGCTCGTCCTTGGCCGTACGGATGACGGGCGAGGTCTTGACGCTCGCCACGCCCGGCGCGCTGGTCAGATGGGTGGTGAGAAACGCCTGAAAACTCGTCAGGTCGCGGCTCACGACCGTGAGAATGAAGTCGATCTCGCCGTTCACCATGTGGCACTGACGCACCTGCGGCAGGCCGGCGACATGCTCCTCGAAGGCGCGCAGCACATCTTCGGCCTGGCTGCGCAGGCTGACCAGCACGAGCACGGTGATGTCCACCCCGAGCCGCCGCGCGCTGAGACGGGCGTGATAGCCCTCGATGTATCCCGCCTCCTCGAGCGCCCGCACCCGGCGGAGGCATGGCGGGGCCGTCAGCCCGACACGGGCGGCGAGTTCGACATTGGTGATGCGGCCGTTCGCCTGCAGCAGCGCCAGAAGCTGACGGTCGATCTGGTCGAGTTCCATGTGGTCCCTGCACCCTGGTGGCACGCGTGGCTGGCACGCCGCTATGAAAGAATGATGTCTGTCCCGCAAGGGAACGCCGCACCCCGTTCGCCGCCTCATGTCCGGTTCTGCAACAGCGCGGAGGCGGCACTGGGGTCACCGCGGTCGCACGGGTATGGCACAGGTACGGAGAACCGGCCGCCCGCCGTGCCGCTCCGCCGATGCAGCGGGAGACAACGTGCACATCGACGACCGCCTTGCCACGGTGCTGAGACAGCAAGCCGAGAGCGAGCGAGCCGCGCGCACGCAGTTCCGGCAACTGCTGGATCTCCTTGGCGACCGCGTGGAAGATCCGCTCGATGACCTCGAGATGGCGGGCCTTGCGCGGCTGCAGGAACTGGCCACGGTGCTGCCGGCGCGCGACCGGGCCGCCCTGATCCGCGAAGGCGGCTGGCGCTACCGCAATCTGGCCCTGCTGCTGTTCCTCGCCGAACAGGAGGCCGATGTGGCCGCATCGGCGCTGGGTGTCGTCGACCTTCCCGCATCGGACTGGCTCCGGCTCATTCCCGAGCTGCCGGTGCGCGCGCGCGGTTTCCTGAGGTTGCGGGACGATCTGCCCGCGTCGGTGCGCGACCTGCTCGACCAGCTTGGCGTGCATGACCTCGCCCTCCCCTCGCCGGACACCGAAACCGTGGACGGTCACCAGGAGCAGACCGGTGCCGACGCCCACGAGGCCACCGACGAGCGGGGAGACGCCGCGCCGCGCCTCGCTCCGCCGGGCGGCGCTCCGGCACCGCCGCCTCTCGGCGCTGCGCCGGATCCCGGTGCGGACGCGCCTGACCGGGAAGCCGGGCCATCGTCCGCCGCAGGCCGGGACGACCAGATCCGCACCCTGCTGCAGCGGATCGCCACCTTTCAGGCCCGCCGGGCCGCGCGGGAGGAGCGCACCGTCGATTCTTCGGCCGGGGCGGCACCCTTGACCCCGCCGCCGGACGATAGCGCAGAGGCTGAGCGGCTCTCCGCCTTCGACTTTCTGACCGACGAGGACGGCACCATCACCTGGGTCTCTCCCGAGGCGCGGGCCATGCTGATGTTCCTGCCCTTGGGGCAGTTGCTCGATGCCGGGCGTGCCCCCGACGCTGCCTCCGGCGCGCCGCGCGATGTCCACTCCCTGTTCCGGCAGCACCAGCCGGTCAGCGGCGCACTGACCCTGCCCGGCGAACGCAGCGTCGGCGGGGCGTGGTTTGTCGACGCCTTCCCCGTTTTCGACGAACGGCACGGGCGTTACCGGCATCACCTCGGCCGCGCCCGCCGCCTTGGCGCGTCCGCCGCGGACCAGCGCGAGGAACGGGCGAATGCGCTGCGCCAGCTGCTGCACGAACTGCGCACACCGGTGAACGCCATCCAGGGTTATGCCGAGATGGTGCAGCAGCAGGTCGCCGGCCCTGCCCCGCACGCCTACCGCGCGGTGGCGGCGTCGATCGGCAGCGACAGCGCCCGGATCCTTGCCGGATTCGACGATCTGGAGCGGCTGGCCCGGCTCGAGGCCGGCGCGACAGAGCGCGGCGGCGGCGAGGCGATGCTCGACACCATCGTTCAGGACACCGTGCGCCGCCTGCGTCCGGCCCTGCAGGCGCAAGGCAGCGGCATCGACCTCACCCTTCAGGCCGGTGCGGCCGTCGCGATGCCGCCGGACGAGGCCGAGATGCTCGTGTGGCGCATCCTGTCGGTGGCGACAGCAGCACTCCCGCCGCACACGGTCGTGGATGTCGAACTGCGACACGCCGCCGGCCTGCTGATGCTCACCTGCAGCCTGCCCGAAGTGCTTCACCGTGCTCCCGATCCCTTCGACCTCGCATTCCAGCTCGATGCGGCCATGATCGACCACGGCCTCTTCGGGGCCGGCTTCACCCTGCGGCTCGCGAGGTTGGAAGCCCGGTCCGTGGGCGGCGATCTTTGCCGGGACGGAACTGTGCTGACGCTGACCTTGCCCGCGGCTGCTCAGCGGGCACGCCTCTGAACGGGAGGCGGCGTGTCGCGGCCGTCGTGCGCCGCGCATGCTTGCCATGGCGCCTCCCGCCCGCTACGCGCAGCGCCGATCCGGGGCTCCACCGGGCCTGTAGCTCAGCGGTTAGAGCTGGCCGCTCATAACGGCTAGGTCGCGGGTTCGAATCCTGCCGGGCCCACCGGATCGCAGCGGCACCGCCCGAAGGTGTCGGGGAGTAGCGCAGCCCGGTAGCGCGCCTGCTTTGGGAGCAGGATGTCGCAGGTTCGAATCCTGTCTCCCCGACCATTTTCGCTCCGAAATCTCGCAGGCTCCCTGCCTCGATCTTCGGCTTGCAACCACCAAGTAAGAAGGATTGCGGAACGCTGCCGGTGCGTTTCCGCGGCGGTGAACGACGTCGGGGGCCTGTCGAGCCCGAACAGCGCTATGCCATTCGTGCGAACCGGGCTGCCCCGGTCGCGTTTCTGCGCACTTCTGGGGATGGCGCGGCGGAGCCGCCATGCAGCTGGTCGAGCATCTGCGACAGTGCGGACAGGCGCGCTTCGTCGATCCGGTAGAACACCAGCTTGGCTTCCCTGCGCGTCTGCACCAGCCCGGCACCACGGAGCACGGCGAGCTGCTGTGACAGCATCGGCTGCCCGATCTGCGCGACGGCGTCGATCTCCCCGACATTGCGTTCAGCCCCCGTCAGCGCCCTGAGGATCCGCAGGCGAAGCGGGTGCGCGACGGCCTTGAGCCCTTCCACCAGCGCATCATCCGTCACGGCCGCGTGCGCCCCGTCGCCTCGCGCATGAACCAGCTGGTCTGGTCCGGGGCTGCGAACACATCCTCCAGCGTCGCGCTCGGCTGACGCAGCAGAGCCTCACCCGGCGCCCAGTTCGCCGGAGCAAGCACCGGCGCCCCATCGACCGCCTGCAGCGCATCGAGCAGGCGCAGCATCTCCGGGACCGAACGGCCGACATTGGTCGGGTAGCACGTCATCGCCCGGATGATGCCGTCCGGGTCGATGAAGAACGTCGTCCTGACGGTGGAGCTGTCGCTGTCCTGCGGCGCGACCATCCCGTAGGCGCGGCCGATCACCAGCGTGGGATCTTCGACGATGGGGAACCGCACCTCGAGATCGAACCGGTCGCGGATCAGCCGCAGCCAGGCGAAGTGCGAAAACAGGCTGTCGACCGACAGGGCCATCAGCGCGCAGTCCCGCCGCGCGAAGGCATCGGCCTCCCGAGCCAGAGCGACGAATTCGGTCGTGCACACGGGCGTGAAATCCGCCGGATGGGAAAACAGGATCAGCCACCGACCCCGGAAATCCGACAGGCGGACGTCGCCCGCGGTGCTTCGCGCCGTGAAGTCGGGAGCATGGTCACCGATCCGCAGCCCGCCACACGGCGCCGCACGCGAGTCGGAAGGAATGGAAAGCGCAGGATCCATGCCGCTTCATACCACTTGACAGTTGGAAAACAAGACATATAAACGATTTATGTAAGCGGAGTATCGTTTCCATGAGTTCCGATCGTTCCCTTTCCCTCGCGGCCGAGCAGATCCGCCGCGCGCAGGTTGATCAGCGGCTGCGGCCGTCGATTGCCGGCTTCTTCGACGAAGCGACGAACACGGTGTCCTACGTCGTCCATGATCCGTCCACCCGGGAGGCGGCCATCATCGACTCCGTGCTCGATTACGAGGCGGCTGCGGGGCGGACGTCTCACCGCTCGGCTGACCGAATCATCGAGTACGTCACGGCCAATGACCTGAAGGTAACCTGGCTCATCGAGACCCACGCCCACGCCGATCACATTTCCGCCGCGCCCTATCTGCAGGAACGTCTGGGCGGAAAGCTCGCGATCGGCAGGGAGATCATCCGCGTCCAGGAAGTGTTCGGCAAGCTGTTCAATGCCGGCACCGAGTTCGAGCGGGATGGTTCCCAGTTCGACGTGCTGTTCGAAGACGGCGAGACCTTCCGCCTTGGCGAGCTGGAAGGCATCGCGCTGCACGTGCCGGGGCACACACCCGCCGACATGGCGTTTATCATCGGCGACGCCGCTTTCGTCGGGGATACGATCTTCATGCCCGATTTCGGCACGGCGCGGGCCGACTTCCCCGGCGGCGATGCGGGGCAGCTGTTCCGCTCGATCCGCCGGCTGCTCTCGCTGCCCGAAGACACGCGGCTGTTCCTGTGTCACGACTACAAGGCGCCGGGACGTGACGAATACGCCTGGGAGACCACGGTCGGGCTGCAGCGGAAGGGCAACATCCACGTCAGGGACGGCGTGACGGAAGAGGAGTTCGTGAAGATGCGGACGGAACGCGACCGCACTCTTGCCATGCCCAACCTCATCATGCCTTCCGTGCAGGTCAACATCCGCGGCGGGCGTCTGCCCGAGCCGGAAGACAACGGCGTCAGCTACATCAAGATTCCGGTGAACGCGGTATGACGCTGCCCGGCTTTCCTGACGCGGCGCCGCTTGCCGGGCTCGCGGGCGGTGTGCTGATCGGCCTGGCGGCGGCGCTCATGCTGCTCGGCGCCGGTCGGATCGCGGGGGTTTCGGGAATCACCGCGCGGGCCGTGGGTCTGAGCGATGGCGGCATTTCGCGCGACGGGGCGTGGGCGTTCGTGCTCGGCCTGCCGCTCGGCGCGCTCGTGGTCGCCTTGCTGAGCGGGGGGATCGATGCGCGGTTCGCCAATCCCGTCACCCTTGCGATTGCCGGGCTGCTGGTCGGGATCGGCACAAGGCTGGGGAGCGGCTGCACCAGCGGCCACGGTGTCTGCGGTGTCAGCCGCCTGTCGCGTCGGTCGCTGGTCGCCACCGCTGTCTTCATGGCCTTCGGCATCGGAACCGTGGCGGTCATGAACCTGTTGGGAATCGACGTGCTATGAGCAGAAACATCGGCGGCTTCGACCGCATCTTCAGGCTGGTGCTTGCGGCGCTCCTGCTGCTGCTGTTCTTTGCCGGCGCGCTGCCGGGCGCGGACGGGTTCATCGGTCTGGTGGCGGCCGCGGTGCTTGCCGGCACCGCTTTGGTGGGGTTCTGTCCCGCCTACAGGCTCCTCGGCCTCAACACCTGTGGCGGTTCGCGATGAGCCGCCGCATCGTTCCGCCGCTCGTCTCGGGGACGCTGTTCGGTGCCGGTCTGGCGCTCGGAGGGATGACCGATCCGGCCAGGGTGCGCGGCTTCCTCGACCTGTTCGGCGCGTGGGATCCGACGCTTGCCTTCGTCATGGGGGGCGCCGTCATCGTCATGGCGATCGCGTGGCGCTTCGTTCCGGGGATGCGGCGGCCGCTGTTTGCGGAGAAGTTCGCCCTGCCGGACCGCACCGACCTGACCCCGAAGCTGATCATCGGTGCGGCCCTGTTCGGCATCGGCTGGGGCATCGCGGGTCTGTGTCCCGGGCCGGGCGTCGCCGCTCTGGCCATCGCCCCCGCCTCTGCAGCCGTGTTCGTGCTTGCCCTGCTGGCCGGCATGGGGATCGTCCGCCTCACGGAAAGGTCATCCTGATGAACATTCGCCCGATCGACGACACGTTCTCCGTCGCGCCGCAGATCGCGCCCGAAGACCTGCCCGAGCTTGCCCGGTCCGGCTACCGGGTGCTCATCTCCAACCGCCCCGACGGCGAGGAGG
This sequence comes from Erythrobacteraceae bacterium CFH 75059, assembly GCA_004331795.1. Classification (GTDB taxonomy): domain Bacteria; phylum Pseudomonadota; class Alphaproteobacteria; order Sphingomonadales; family Sphingomonadaceae; genus Qipengyuania_B; species Qipengyuania_B thermophila. Next base: position 246,228 of record SJSR01000002.1, on the reverse strand, counting down.
AGGGGCAGCCGACGGCCCAAGAGATGCGCGCAGCGGCAAATGCCGCCGGCATGACCTTCCACCACATCCCGGTGTCGGGCGGCGCTTTTCCCGAGGATGCGGTTTCCGCCTTCCGGGCGGTGCGGCAGGGCGAGGCGAAGAAGACGCTTGCCTTCTGTCGCACCGGGACACGGGCGATCTCGCTCGAGACGCTGGCCAATCCCGCGAACAGGAGTCCGGAAGAACGGCTGCGGCTGGCGAAAGAGGCCGGCTATGACCTGTCGTCCCTTGCGGCGCGGATCAAGACCTAGGCTCGGAGTGGGAGAGACCCGATGGCAACACGCACGACACACGACATCGTCATCATCGGCGGCGGGGCCGCGGGGCTTGCAACCGCCAGTTCTCTGCTGGCCCGGCGGCCCGAACTGGACATTGCCGTCGTCGAGCCGGCGGAACACCACTACTACCAGCCTGGCTGGACCATGGTCGGTGCCGGTGTGTTCGATGCCGAGACGACGCGGCGACCGATGGCAAGCGTCATGCCCAAGGGCGTCCGGTGGATCCGGCAGGCGGCGGCGAGCTTCCAGCCCGAAGACCGGCAAATCACCCTGAGCGACGGGGCGACGGTCGGCTACCGCATCCTGGTGGTCGCGTGCGGGCTTCGCCTGGCCTGGGAAAAGATCGAGGGGCTGGAGGACACGCTCGGCCGGAACGGAGTGACGTCCAATTACCGCTATGACCTGGCCCCCTACACCTGGGATCTGGTGCAGCGTTTGCGTCAAGGCCGCGCACTGTTCAGCCAGCCGCCGATGCCGATCAAGTGCGCGGGCGCGCCGCAGAAGGCCATGTACCTGTCCTGCGACGCGTGGCGCGATCGCGGCGTTCTCGGCGACATCGAGGTGGAGTTCCACAACGCCGGCGCCGCCCTGTTCGGGGTCAAGGAGTATGTCCCGGCCCTGATGGACTATGTCGAGACGTATGGCATCCATCTCAACCTGCAATCCAATCTGAAGGCCGTGGACGGTCCGGCGCGCCTGGCCACTTTCGAGACGGAGAACGGCGAGACCGCCCGGCCCTTCGACATGCTCCATGTCGTGCCGCCCCAAGTGGCCCCGGCGTTTGTCGCCGACAGTCCGCTGGCTGCGGACAGCGGCTTCGTCGATGTGGACAAGTTCACGCTTCAGCATGTCGCCTATCCCGATGTCTTCGCCGTCGGAGATGCCGGATCCATGCCCAACGCCAAGACCGCCGCCGCGGCTCGCAAGCAGGCCCCGATCGTCGCGGTCAACGCCCTGGCGGTGCTGGACGGCGGCGCGCCGGTCGCGCGCTACGACGGTTATGGCTCCTGCCCGCTGACGGTGGAGCGCGGCAAGATCGTGCTGGCCGAGTTCGGTTATGACGGCAAGCTGCTCCCCAGCTTCCCGCGCTGGCTCATCGACAGCACGCGTCCAAGCCGGCTGGCATGGCTGCTCAAGTCCGAGGCGCTGCCGTGGATCTACTGGAACGGCATGCTCAAGGGCCATGAATGGCTCGCCAAGCCCGCGCTCAAGAACGCGGCTTGATGAGCAGCAGCGGGGCGCAGGGACGGAGCGCACGGGCCGTGGCCGGAACGCGCACAGGGGGTGCAGGCCGGTTGGCAAAGGTGCTGCCGATCCTCGAATGGGGCCGGACCTATGACAGGGATGTCCTGACGAACGATCTGGTCGCGGCGGTCATCGTCACGATCATGCTGATCCCGCAGAGCCTCGCCTACGCCCTGCTCGCCGGGCTGCCGCCGGTTGTGGGTCTGTACGCCTCGATCCTGCCGCTGGTGGCCTATGCGATCTTTGGCACCAGCCGCACCCTGGCCGTGGGCCCGGTCGCGGTCATTTCGCTGATGACGGCCAGCGCGGCGGGAGCCGTGGCCGCTCAGGGCACCGCCCTCTATCTGGAAGCCGCCATCACCCTTGCCGCGCTGTCGGGGGTGATGCTGGCGGTGATGGGGATGCTGCGGCTCGGGTTTCTGGCGAACCTGCTGTCGCATCCGGTGATCAGCGGCTTCATCAGCGCCAGCGGCCTTCTCATCGCGACCAGCCAGCTCGGTCACATCCTCGGCATTCCGGCCGGCGGCGACAACTGGCCCGAGATGCTGGGCAGCCTCGCGTCAGCGATCGGCTCGGTCAACCCGTGGACCATGGCGATCGGCATTCCGGCGACGCTGTTCCTGTTCTGGGCGCGCAAGGGATCAAAGCCGCTGCTCTTGAAGCTCGGCCTGAGCGCGCGCGCCGCAGACATCAGCGCCAAGATCGCGCCGGTCGTGGCGGTTGCCGTGACCATCCTCGCCGTCGTCCTGCTGGACCTGGGCGAGCGCGGCGTCAACGTGGTCGGGGCGATCCCGCAAGGCCTGCCCCCCTTCGCCCTTCCCTCAACCGATCTTTCCCTCATTTCCCAGCTCTGGGTGCCTGCGCTCCTCATTTCCATCATCGGCTTCGTCGAGAGCGTGTCGGTGGCGCAGACCCTTGCGGCGAAGCGCCGGCAGCGGATCTCGCCCGATCAGGAACTGATCGGCCTCGGCGCCTCCAACATCGCCAGCGCCCTGTCGGGCGGGTATCCGGTGACGGGCGGGTTTGCGCGGTCGGTGGTCAATTTCGACGCCGGTGCACAGACGCCGGCGGCGGGAGCGTTCACCGCGGTCGGGATCGCGCTGGCGGGCCTGTTCCTCACGCCCCTGCTGTTCAACCTGCCGATCGCCACCCTGGCGGCGACGATCATCGTCGCCGTGCTGAGCCTCGTGGACCTCAGGACGCCCGGCCGGCTGTGGCGCTATTCCAAGGCCGACTTCGCCGCGCACATGGCGACCATCGGCACCACCTTGCTCGCCGGAGTGGAGATGGGCGTGATCGCGGGCGTGGCCGTCGGCCTGCTGCTGTACCTGTGGCGCGCCAGCCGCCCCCATGCGGCGATCGTCGGGCGGGTGCCGGAGAGCGAGCACTTCCGCAATGTCGAGCGGCACAGCGTGTTCACCGTGCCGCATATCCTGTCAATCCGCATCGACGAGAGCCTGACCTATCTCAATGCCCGCTGGCTCGAGGAGTACGTGCTGGAGCAGGTCGCCGACCGCCCCGCCGTGCGGCACGTGATCCTGATGTGCAGCGCGGTGAACGAGATTGACGCATCGGGGCTGGAGAGTCTCGAGGCGATCAACCACCGCCTGATCGACGCGGGCATCGGCCTGCACCTGTCCGAGGTGAAGGGGCCGGTTATGGACCGGCTGCAGCGCACGCGTTTCCTCGACACCCTCAACGGCCGCGTGTTCCTGTCCCAGGACCGCGCCTTCCGGGAACTCGCCAGCAACGGCGGTCCTCCCGAATTGCCTGTCGACGATGCCGCGCGGGGGATGATCTGACCGGCCGCGGGCCGCCCGCAGGCGTTTCCCGCGGGCGATCCGGCTGCACGGGGCTGATTTAAGGAATGGACGGCGACATAATGAACGGTTGGAGGTTTGATCGTGGCTGACACGGCGCAGGCGCAGTTCTGGGATGAACGGTATGCGCCGGACGACTATGTCTATGGCACGGCGCCCAACGCCTTTCTCGCCCGGGAGGCCCATCGCCTCGCGCCCGGATCGCGGGTGCTGGCGGTGGCGGATGGCGAAGGCCGCAACAGCGTCTTCCTGGCGCAGCATGGCCACGAGGTGCTGGCCGTCGACGTCTCGCCTCGCGCGCTCGAGAAGGCGGGGAAACTGGCGGCGCGGCGCGGTGTCACCGTCGAGCACCGGCTGGCCGATCTGGCGCAGTGGGACTGGCCGGAGGGGGCGTTCGACGCGGTCGTCGCCATCTTCATCCAGTTCGCCCCGCCGCCCGTGCGCGACCGGATCTTCAGCGGGTTCGCGCGCACGCTGCGCCCCGGCGGCCTTCTGCTGCTGCAGGGGTACCGGCCTGAACAGCTCGCGCTCGGCACGGGCGGCCCGCCTTCTGCTGACGTGATGTACACCGAAACCCTGCTGCGCGACGCCTTTGCCGACTGGGACATCGACGTGCTCACCGCGCATGACAGCGTGATCGTGGAAGGCACGGGCCATGACGGCATGTCTGCGCTGATCGATCTCGTCGCCCGCAAGCGGTAAGTCGATTTTGCTCGCAGGCCGCGCGTGTCACCGCGGGGCGGGCGAAGACGCGGCGCGTGTCCGCATTGCACCCGCCGCCGCTGTTCCCCGGTGACAGGACACGCGCACCGGGTTAAGGCGCGGGCAGATGGCCGCCCTGCGCATCCTGTCACGCCAGCACACCAGCCTCGCCCTGGTGCTGCTCGCGCTCGGCCTGATGGCGCGGGCGCTGATACCTGGCGGCGTCATGGTGTCCGCCGCGGGCGACCACATCCTGACGGTCACCATCTGCTCCGGCGCCGGCGACATGCCCGGCGAAATGCAGATTGCCGTTCCGAACCGCCGCGATTCCGGCGGCGGGCAGCCGGAGCCTGAGAACAAGCCGCAACCCTGCGCCTTCTCGGGGCTCGGCCAGGCCGCTCTTGCCGGCGCCGACGCTGTGCTGCTGGCCGCGGCGCTCCTCTTCATCCTGCTGACCGGACGCGCGCCGCATCCGTCCGTGCCGGTCCGCGACCTGGCGCATCTGCGCCCGCCCTTGCGCGGCCCACCCGTCCCGACCGTCTGATCCTCGCGCCCGCCTCGCCGGCAAGGCCGACCCGGCTGGCGTCCGCCCTCAACGACCCGCCTCGGCAGGTTTGACGGCGCGCCGCCGCACGGCGGCTCTGCCACACGACATCGGGATACAACATGCCAGTCATCCGCGTGAAACGCGCCCTTTCCGGCGCGACCATGCTCGCCACTCTCGCCGCCTTCCACGCTCCGCTTCAGGCGCAGGGCGTCGGACAGCGCGGCGAGGAGATCATCGTCACCGCCAGCCTGCCCGGCAGCGCGACCGCCCCCACCCCCGACGCTGCACGCCGGGAGCTGCAACGCATCCCGGGCGCCGTCGGGCTGGTCGAGGACGAAGGCTTCACCGACACCTTTGCCCAGGCGATCGGCGATGTGCTCGAACTCACGCCCGGCGTCTTCGCCGACACCAGCGCCCCGCGCGAGAGCCGGATCTCCATCCGCGGCTCGGGCCTGAATTCCAGCTTCGAGCGGCGCGGGCTCACCGTGCTGCGCGACGGGGTGCCGATCAGCCGCGCGTCGGGCTCGACCGAGTTCCAGGAGGTCGACCCGCTCACCATCCGCTACATGGAGGTGTTCAAGGGTGCGAACGGTCTGCGGTTCGGGGCGGCATCGCTCGGCGGAGCGGTCAACATCGTCAGCCCCACGGGACGGACGGCGCGCGCACCGCTGATGCTGCGCGTCGAAGGCGGCAGTTTCGGCACCGTCCGCGCCAACGCCTCGCTTTCGGGCAGGAGCGGCGACGTCGATGCCTGGGGCGGGCTCACCGGACTTGCCAGCGACGGCTATCGCGAACACAGCGCGGTGCGCAGCCTCTATACCCATGGCAATCTCGGCTGGCGCGTGTCCGACCGTGTTGAGAGCCGGTTCTACGCCACCGCCCTGACCGACATTTTCGAGCTGGCCGGCACGCTGCGCCTTGCCGACGCGCTGGCCAATCCGCGTGCAGCGGGGCGCCCGGTGCGGGCCGGACCGGTGGTGGTCGATCCCGGTCCGGTCGCCGATGACTGGGACCGCAATCTTGCGGTTTTCCGCGTCTCGAACCTGACGGTGATCGAGGCGGACAGCGCCACACTGGAACTCGGCGGCTGGTATGCCCGCCGCAATCTCGACCATGCGATCACCCGCTTCGCCGGCATCATCGTGCAGGTTGAGGACGAGGTCGGCGGCTCGCTGCGCCTGTCGGGAGCGCTTCCCTTCCCCGGCCGTCACAGCCGCTGGCAGCTTGGCGCGATCACCGCCTTCGCGAGCAACGACGCACAGATCTTTGCCAACGTCTCCGGCGAGCGCGGCGCGCTGCGTGCGCGCTCCGATCAGGATTCGGCCACGCTGACCGTGTTCGGGCGGGCCGATCTGGGCATCACGGACGCGGCAACGCTCGTCATCGGCGGGCAATATGCCCGCGCCACGCGCGACGTGACCGCGATCCTGAACACGGTGACGGGGCGGGTCGCGCATGACCAGTTCAATCCGCGCATCGGCCTGCTGGTGGATGCAGCCCCGAACGTTCAGGTGTTCGGCAACATCAGCCGCAGTTTCGAGCCACCGAGCCTCGCCGATGTGACGAGCGGCGGCGTTTTCCCCTTCGCACCCCTCGCGCCGCAGCGCGCCACCGTGGTCGAGATCGGCTCGCGCGGAGAAGCAGGAATCGTCGCCTGGGATGTCGCCCTCTACCGCGCGGAGCTGGAGAACGAGTTCCTCGATCTTGCCGTGCCGGGGGCGCGGGGACTGGTGACGGTGACCGCGAATGGCGGGCGCACCCTCCACCGGGGGCTGGAACTCGGCCTCGACCTGCGGCCGTTCAGGACGGCACTGGAGGCGCGCGGCCAGTCGCTGCGGCTGAGCGCGGCCTACACTCTCAACGACTTCGCCTTCGCGAACGACCCCATCTATGGCGACAACCGGCTGGCGGGCGTGCCGCGGCACGTGCTGGTCACCGAAGCCCGCTTCGACCAGACGGACAGGTTCCACCTCTCGGCCACCGTGCGGTGGATCCCCGACGGCCCGTGGGCGGACTACGCCAACACCGAACGGGCGCCCGGCTACACGACCGTGCAGCTGACCGCCGGAGCAGCCCTGACGCGGACCCTCGAGCTGTTCGGTTCGGTGGAGAACCTGTTCGACACCGTGTTCATCGCAAACGTCACCACCAACGCAAACCAGCGTCTCGCCAACGAGGCGCTCTACACGCCGGGTCAGGGGCGCGCCGTGTTCGCGGGCCTGCGCGCCATGTTCGGGAAGGGGATGCAGCGATGAGCATGAAGAACACGACGGCGCGCTGGTCCCTGTCCAAGCACCGGGTGCTGGCCATCGTGGGCGGCATCAGCCTGCTGATCTGGGGTCTGTCGGGCCTCACCCATGTCGCGATGGTGCTGTTCGGTCCGCAGCAGGCGCAGTTCCTGCCGCCGCGCGCGACGGTCGCGCTTGCCGGCGCGCAGCCCATTGCGACCACCCTCGCCCGCCACGGCATTGCCGAGGCGGTGGCGGTGAAGACGGTGCCGGCCGCCGGAGGCGGGGTGCTGTGGCAGGTGACGACGCAGCCGCTGGCGGAGCGGCGCTACTTCCGCCCGTCAGACGGCGCCGAGATCGCCGACGGCGACGAAGCGCAGGCCGATTTCCTCGCCCGCCACTACCTTGCCACCGACCGCGCGGTCACGTCGGCCGTGCTGCAGACGGCGTTCGACGCGGACTACCCGTGGGTCAACCGGCTGCTGCCCGTGTGGAAGCTTCGCTTTGCGGGCGACGACGGCCTGACCGCCTATGTCCACACGGAAACATCCAGCCTCGCGGCGGTGAACAACCACACCAAGAACCGGCTTCAGGCCGTGTTCCGGACGCTGCACACGTGGGAATGGGTGCCCGAGAGGCTCGGCTGGCTGCGGGTCGCGGTAATTTTCCTGATGGTCGGCAGCCTTCTCGCCATCGCGCTGACGGGCCTTGCCATGCTGGTCACGATCCGGCGCAAGGCGCGCCTGCCGGGCGCGCGGGGATGGCACCGGCGGGCCGGCTACGTGCTGGCGCTGCCCCTGATCCTGTTCTCCGCCTCGGGTCTGTATCACCTCGTCCAGTCCGCCGTCTCTCCGGCGGTGAGCAATCTGGCGATGGGCCGGCCGATCGACGTGGCAAGCGGCCGATGGCCGGTCGAGGAAGACTGGGCGCGCCTTGCCGAAGGACGCCGCATCGCCGGCGTCGCGCTGGTTGAGGGGGCTGAGGGCCAGCCGCTCTACCGCATCGCCCTTGCGCCATCCGGAGGCGCGATGGGCGGCGGCATGCACGATCACGGTCCGGCCGACGCCGCTGCGGCGGCAGAGAGCGGCCGGAGCGGGCATGACCACGGCGCGGCGCCGGTGGCGCCCGCCTCCGCCCGGGTGCCCACCACCGACGCCGAGATGCGCGAGGCGCGCTTTGCCGGGATCAGGCCCGATGGTCCGGCGATCCTCCTCGACGCCGCCACGGGCGAACCCGCCGTGTCGGGCGACAGGGATCTGGCCTTGGCCATCGCCCGCCGCTTCACCGGTGCACCCGACGGTGCGGTCCGCAGCGTCGAACTGGTCACGAGGTTCAGCCACGACTACGACTTTCGCAACAAGCGGCTGCCGGTGTGGCGGGTCGATTACGGCACCCCCGTCAACGCCAGCCTGTTCGTCGATCCCGGTGCAGGTGTCCTCGTCGACCGGGTGTCGGACTGGGAGAAGCCAGAACGGCTGGTGTTCAGCCTGGCGCACAAGTGGAACTTCCTGTTCCCGGTCGGCCGGCTGGCGCAGAACGCGGTTGTCGCGGGCGTCGTCCTTGCCCTCATCGCCTTCATGGCCGTGCCGGGGCTGAGGATGAGGCTGGTCCGCCGGGGAAGAAAGCGGAACACGGCAACGGGCTGAGCCGCCGGTCCCGCACGGCCGGTGCTTGCTGCCCGCCGCGGTTCAGGACGCCGCGCTTCGCGCAGCAACGCGGAGCCAATCGCCGGCTGCGACGTTGGTCCTGAGGAACCGGGCATCCGCCCCCGCCAGCACACGACAACATCAACCGGAGCAGAACATGGACGTGTTCGAACGCGAGAAATCCCGTGTCGCGGCATTCTATGACAAGAAGACGGGGAGTTATCAGTATGTGCTGGCGGACAAGGCGACACGCGCGGCGGCGATCATCGACCCGGTGTTCGACTACGACGAGAAGGCGGGCGCAACCAGCACCCGCAACGCCGATGCCATCGCGCGGTATGTCGATGACGAGGGGCTGAAGGTGGAATGGGTGCTCGATACCCATCCCCACGCCGACCACTTCTCCGCCGCTCCCTATCTTGCCGAGAAATACGGCGCGCCGCGCGCCATCGGGGAGAAGGTCGTCGGCGTGCAGAAGCTCTGGAAGGACATCTACTGCCTGCCCGACCTGCCGGCGGACGGCAGCCAGTGGGACCGGCTGTTCGCCGCCGGCGACACGCTGCGCGTCGGCGAGCTCGACGGGCGGGTGCTGTTTTCGCCCGGACACACCATGGCGTCGATCACCTACGTGTTCGGGGATGTCGCCTTCGTGCACGACACCCTGATGATGCCGGACGCGGGCACTTCGCGCGCCGATTTCCCCGGCGGTGACGCCCATGCGCTGTACCGCAGCATCCGCGAGATCCTCTCCCTGCCGGACGACACCGCGCTGTTCGTCGGCCACGACTACGGCAAGGACGGGCGCGACCCGATGTGCATGGCCACCGTTGCGCAGCATCGGGCCGACAACGTCCACGTCAAGGACGGCATCAGCGAGGAGGAGTTCGTCGCCACCCGCACCAAGCGGGACGCGACCTTGCCACTGCCCGCGCTGATGCTGGCGGCGCTGCAGGTCAACATCCGCGGTGGCCGGCTGCCCGACCCCGAGTGCGACGGACGCGCGTTTCTCAAGATCCCGCTCAACCGCTTCGAGCCGGTGGACGAGGACGAGTAAGCTGCGCGCCGCGGCACGGAAGCGTGCAACCCTGCCGGCGCGCCGGCCGCTCCGCTGGTCGCTGGCGCTGGCGGCGGCCGGCACGGCAGGATGGCCGGTTGCCGGGCTCGCCAACGGCGCCTTCCTGATCGACGACGCCCTCGTCACCCCGGCCGGGCGGGCGCAGGTCGAGGGGCTGATCCTGTTCAGCGGGCGGGAGAGGCTGGTGGTGCTCACCCCCGCCTTCACCCCAGCCGCGACTCCGCTGTGGGAGTTCACCGCGACCCTTGAGCGCGGCTTTGGCGAGAGCGCCGCGCGGGTCGTCGGGCTGGAGGTGAAACGCGGCGCGGGCGAAGACCCTCCCGCGCCCGGCGAGGTGCAACTTGGCGCCGGGCTGCAGCACGGCGTCAACCTCGCCCGGGACGGTGGCAGCGAGACGACCCTGCTCGGCCTGATGAGCGTGGGCGCGCATGAACGGGTGCGGCTTCACGCCAACGCCGGCCTGATCCGCGACTGGGACGCGCGGCGCACCGTGCCGACGGGCGGGCTGCGCCTGGCGTTTGACGTGCGCCCCGACACGCTCAGCCTGCAGGGGGAAGTGCTGCTCACGCAGGGCCAGGCGCCGGTGTGGCAGCTGGGTGTGCGGCACCAGCTGTCGCAGCAGGCGACGCTCGACCTTGCCTACAGCCGCAACCGGGGCGAAGAACGCGGCGGGGGCATGGTGATCGCCGCCGCTCTCGCCCTCTGAGCGCCCGGGTCCGGCAGCGTCACTCGGCCGGCCGGAATTCGCCCGCCGTGTTCGCCAGGATCCCGACCACCTGCGTCCACACCGCCACGTTCTGCCGCAGCTGGACCGGGTCGACCTTGTCCAGCGTGTCCTCGGGCGTGTGGTGGAGATCGAAATAGCGGGTTCCGTCCTGCTGCAGATCGACAAGCGCGCCGCCCTGCTCGCGGATGACGTTGAGATCGGCGCCGCCGGTCGCCACCTCGCGCGACGGCGCGACGCCGAAGCGCGCCACCGCCGCGGCAAGCTGGCGATACAGGGCCGGGTTGCTTTCGGTGAAGTTGGTGTCGAGGCGCCAGATGCGGTCGGCACCGAAGTCGCTTTCCAGCCCCACGGCGAAGCGCTCGTTCCGGTGTGCTTCGGCGTAGGCGCGGCTGCCCCACAGCCCCGTCTCCTCCGCCCCGGCGAACAGCAGCCGGATCGTGCGCAGCGGCGTGCCCTGCCGGCCCACATGCAGGGCGGCGGCAGCGATGATGCCGCACCCCGCGGCATCGTCCACCGCCCCCGTGCCGAGATCCCAGCTGTCGAGATGGCAGGCGAGCAGAACCGGCGGCAGCGACGGGTCGCGCCCCGGCACCTCGGCCACCACATTGCCGCTCGCGGTCCGGCCAAGCTGGCGCGGAGTGAGGACGAGGCGCATCCGGATCGGCTGACCGGCGGCGCGGCGGAACATGCGCTCGAGATTGTCGGCATCGGGATTGGACAGTGCCGCCGCCGGAATGGGCCGAACACCTTCGGGGAAGGTGGTGCCGCCGGTGTGGGCGCCGCGGTGATGGTCCGTGCCGATGGACCGGATCACCACCGCCGCCGCGCCCTTGCGCGCCGCGATCGCCGGCCCGGTCCAGCGCGCGGGACCGGCAAACCCGTAGCCCGATCCGTCCTGCGTCGGGCGCATGGCGTGGCCGATATAGGCGATCTTGCCGGCAAGGCTTCCGTCCGGCGCCGCCTGCAGCGCGGCATGGCTGGGGAAATAGACGACTTCGGCCTCAAGCCCGCGCGGCCCGGTCGCGCCCGAATTGCCGAGCGCCGTCACCACCAGCCGCTGCGCGAACGGCGCGGTGATCGCGGCCTGCTCCTCGCCCCGGATCCAAGTGTCCATGGTGAACGGCTCTTCGGCGACACGGGCGAAGCCCTGCGCCGCAAGCCAGCGCATCGCCCAGGCACGGCCGCGCGCCTCCGCCTCGGTGCCGGCCTGGCGGGGTCCGACCTCGGTGGTGATGCCTTCGACGAAGTCCCAGGCGATCCCGTCGTTTTCAAGGGCGGTGTCGGCCGCCTGCGCCAAAGTGGCGGGCACATGGGCGATGGCGGCGTGAGGAATGGCGAGCGCCGACAGGGCGGCGGCGAGATGAAAGCGCGTCATGCGCGCGGTGCTAACGCTCCGCGGCAGCGGCGGCAATGGCGGACCGCGCCGCCTCCGCTTGCCGGGCGCCCGCGAACACCCTAGATGGCCCGGCAACTCCGCCCCCGATCCGCACAGCACGAAGGACCGACCAATGGCCGCGCAGTACGCGTTCGTCATGAAGAACATGACCAAGACCTTTCCCGGCGCGCCCAAGCCGGTGCTCAAGGACATCAGCCTCCAGTTCTATCAGGGGGCCAAGATTGGGATTGTCGGCCCGAACGGCGCGGGGAAGTCGACGCTGATGAAGATCATGGCGGGTCTGGACACGGATTTCACCGGCGAAGCGTGGCCGGGCGAGAACATCACGGTGGGCTATCTGCCGCAGGAGCCGGAGCTGGATCCGAGCAAGAGCGTGCTGGAGAATGTGAAGGACGGTGCGCGGGAGACAGCCGATCTCGTGGAACGGTTCAACGCCGTGTCCGCGCTGATGGCCGAGCCCGACGCCGACTTCGACGCGCTCGGCACCGAGATGGCCGAGCTGCAGGAGAAGATCGACGCGTTCGACGGCTGGACGCTCGACAACCAGCTCGAGATCGCCATGGAGGCGCTGCGCTGTCCGCCGGGGGACTGGCCGGTCACCGACCTGTCCGGCGGCGAGCGGCGCCGGGTCGCCCTCACCCGCCTGCTGATCCAGAAGCCTTCGATCCTGCTGCTGGACGAGCCGACCAACCACCTCGACGCCGAAAGTGTGCAGTGGCTGGAGAACCACCTCAAGGAGTATGCCGGCGCGGTGCTGATGATCACCCACGACCGCTACTTCCTCGACAATGTGGTCGGCTGGATCCTCGAGCTCGATCGGGGCAGCTACTACCCCTACGAGGGCAACTACTCGACCTATCTCGAGAAGAAGGCCAAGCGGCTGGAGCAGGAAGCGCGCGAGGAGAGCGGCCGGTCCAAGGCCTTGCGCGAGGAGCTGGAGTGGATCCGGCAGACTCCGGCCGCGCGGCAGACCAAGAGCAAGGCCCGCATCCGCAAGTTCGAGCAGCTGCAGGAGGCCCAGGCCGACCGGCGGCCCGGCAAGGCGCAGATCGTCATCCAGGTGCCCGAACGCCTTGGCGGCAAGGTCATCGAGGCGAAGAACCTCAGCAAGGCCTATGGCGACAAGCTGCTGTTCGAGGATCTGTCCTTCACCCTGCCGCCGGGCGGCATCGTCGGGGTGATCGGTCCCAACGGCGCCGGCAAGTCGACGCTATTCCGGATCCTGACCGGCAAGGAGCAGCCGGACAGCGGCTCGATCGAAATGGGCTCGACCGTCCGGCTCGGCTATGTGGACCAGAGCCGCGACCATCTCGACGGCAGCAAGAACGTGTGGGAGGAGATCTCCGACGGGCTCGACTACATGAAGGTCAACGGCCACGACATGTCGACGCGCGCCTATGTCGGCGCCTTCAACTTCAAGGGGCCGGATCAGCAGAAGAACGTCGGCAAGCTGTCCGGCGGCGAGCGCAACCGCGTGCACATGGCCAAGATGCTGAAACAGGGCGGCAATGTCCTGCTGCTCGACGAGCCGACCAACGATCTCGACGTCGAAACCCTGGCCGCGCTGGAGGAGGCGATCGAGAACTTCGCCGGCTGCGCCGTGGTGATCAGCCACGACCGCTTCTTTCTCGACCGGCTGGCGACGCACATCCTCGCCTTCGAGGGGAACAGCCATGTCGAGTGGTTCGAGGGCAACTTCGCCGCTTACGAGGAGGACAAGCGCCGCCGTCTCGGCGATGCGGCCGACCGGCCAACCCGCCTCGCCTACAAGAAGCTGACCCGGTAATGACCGCGAGCCGTGAGCTTGCGGCCATCCGGCCGCTGTCCTGACGCGGCGCGAAGGAGACGCGCACACCCGCGGCGCTGCGCTCTCCGCGTGCCGCGCGGGCGGGTGAGTGTTGCCTGGACCGTGTCACAGGCGGTCCATGTCTCGGCGCCTTCGCCGCCCGCGCCCGGCGTCAGGGCGCGATCCACTCCCCGCGCCAGCCATCGTCGCGCCGGAACACGGCGCGCCGGTGGCCGGTGTGCGCGAGGGTGAACCAGTCGATCTCGTCCACCGTCACCGACAGAATGGCGAAGTTGCGCCGAGCCGGCAGCAGCTGCTCCTCAGTCGGGCGAACGCCCTCGACCCAGTCCGGCAGACCGGAAGAGGGTCGGCCCGTCACCGCGCCCGGCGCAAGCCCCAGATAGCAGCGCCGGGCGAAGGCCGTGGCCGCCTCCCACGCGGCATCCACCTCCGCTCCGTCGCGGACGACCGCGCCTGTCCCCTGACAGCGGATCTGCACCCGTGCCTCGCGGTCATAGAACAGCACGCCGACCGCGCTTTGCGTTTCGATGATCCGCGCTTTCGGCGCGCGGCTGTCCGTGTGGAACCGCAGGGTCCAGCGCGTCGTGTCCACTCCCCGGAGCACCATGCCGCGCACCCGCGCATCGGCGGTCGCCACCGCGGGCACGTGCAGCGGATCACGGGCGCTGAGCGGCGCGGCGGCGAGACGCCCGGCAACATCCGCCAGGATTTTGGCCAGACCCGTCGCCACGCCAGAATCTGTGATCTCGTTGTTCATCTAGAAAAATGATGACATGAACAGAAAGGTTGCCATCGGGTTCAGCATCGCGTCAGCGCCGTAGGCGCATGACGGGGTCATCGTCAAACAGGACCGCTGGGTGTGGCGCGGCCGGTGCAGGAGAGATCGGACATGAAGATCGGGTTCGACAGGCTGGCGCGCGGGCTGATCATCGCGGCCGCGTCATCGGCATCGCTCGTGCCGCTGTCGGCAGCGGCGGCCCAGCCGGAAAGTTTTGGACAGCGGGGCCGCACGGGCGGGCAGCCGGAGGTGGAGCGTCCGGTGGAGCCGCTGGCCGTGCAGCCGCGCGAGCGGCAGAGCCGAGCGGGACGCGGCGACGGCGCGGAGCCGTCGCGCCGAGGTGACGGAGCTGCCTGGGAACGGCGTGGCAGCAGCGGCGCCGCACGGCAGCAGGACCAGTGGGACCGGCGCGCGCGTGACGGCGAGACCGGCGCAGGCCAGTGGCGCGATCGCGGCGACGAGAGTGACGGCCGCACTCGCGACGGGCGCGGCGGCGCGCTGCGGCCGGGCGAATGGCGCGGCGGCGAACGCGCACGCGACGATCGCGGGTGGGAGCGCGACGGGCGCGGATGGGACCGAGACGGCCGTCAGCGGGATCGCGATGACCGTGGCGGGTGGCGCGACCGCCGCGATGACGACCGGCGCGGCTGGGGGGGACAGACCTGGAGGGAACAGGACTGGCGCGGACAGGGCTGGCGCGGACAGGGCTGGAACGGCCGCGACGCGGGCGCGCGCGGCTGGGACCGGTATGGCTGGCGCCGCGATCCGCGCTTCGACTGGTACCGTCACCGCAGCCTGAACCAGCGCCTGTTCCGCCCCGGTCTCTACCATGCGCCGCACCGTGGCTGGAGCTACAGCCGCCTGCGCATCGGCATCCAGATCGCGCCGCTGTTCTACAGCAGCCGTTACTGGATCAACGATCCCTGGCGGTACCGCCTGCCGGAAGTTTGGGGTCCTTACCGCTGGGTCCGCTATTACGACGACGTGCTGCTGGTCGATCTGCGCAGCGGCGAAGTGGTGGACGTCATCTACGACTTCTTCTGGTAGGCGGAGCGGCGGGGCAGCATGCGCAGGAGCAGCGGTGTCCCGCCGTCCGGCAGGCTGTGGCGGAGCGCCCCGGCGACGTGAAGAAGCAGCAGGCCGGCCATCAGAGTCGCGCCGATCTCGTGCATCTCGTAGAAGGCCGCGACCGCGTACCGGGAGCTGGCGACGGGCAGCGGCGGGATGCTCGCCACCCCGAACCAGTTCACGGCGCGACCACTGGAGGCCGACACCATCAGCCATCCGCTCAGCGGCACCGCCAGCATGAGGACATAGAACAGCGCATGGGAGCCGCGCGCGAGGCGCCTCTCCCACAGGGGGATCGTCGCGGGCAGAGGCGGCCAGCGATGCGTCAGCCGCCAGAGGAGGCGGACCAGCGACAGCAGCAGCACCGTCAGTCCCACCGCCATGTGCGTGGGCAGCAGGGTCCGCGCCCATGCCTGCGGCGTCAGCATCATGCTGGCGAGGTTCCAGACGATCAGCGCGGCCATGATCCAGTGCAGCGCCATGGCCACGGCCGAGTAGCGGGAGGCAGATGAAGGCAGGCCGTTCGGGTGGTTTGCCCGCTGCCCTTCTTGCGGTATCTCATGCGCCATGGCTGCGGAGACCATACCAGATCAGGACGCGCTGCGCCACACGGGCGAACGTGTGCGCGAGCGGTTGGCGGCATCGCCGGAAGTCTACCGCGTTCCCGTCGACGGCGCCGAGATCTTTGCCGTCGGCGACTTCCTGACGCCCGCGGAATGCGACCGGTTCATCGGCATGATCGATGCGGTGGCGCGCCCGAGCGCGCTGTACGAGGCTCCGAACACCGAAGGCTTCAGAACCTCGTATTCGGGCGACTTCGAGCCGTCCGATCCCTTCGTCCAGGCCGTGTCGCGCCGGATCGACGACCTGCTCGGGATCGCGTCCGAGTGGGGAGAAACGATCCAGGGACAGCGCTACGCTCCGGGTCAGGAGTTCAAGCCGCACTGCGACTGGTTCCACACCGACCAGCCTTACTGGCAGAACGAGGCCGCCCGCGGCGGACAGCGCAGCTGGACCGCGATGGCGTTTCTCAATACGGTCGAGGAAGGCGGCGCGACATCCTTCACCGCGCTCGGCATCGACATCGCCCCGCAGCCGGGCGTGCTGCTGATCTGGAACAACGCCGCGCCTGACGGCACGCCGAACCACGCGACGATCCATGCCGGAACGCCGGTGATCCGCGGCGTCAAATACGTGCTGACGAAATGGTACCGGACGCGGAGCTGGCTCTGAGCCGAGCGCGGACCGTCACGCCGACTTCAACGCTTCCGCGAGCAACCTGCGCGTGTTGGCGATGCCGTAGAGGACGATGAAGCTGCCCATGCGCGGCCCCTGCTCGCTGCCGAGCAGGGTTTCGTACAGCACCCGGAACCAGTCGCGCAGCGAGGCGAAGCCGTATTCCGGCTGTTTGCCGATCTCGTAGATCTGCGTCTGCAGCTCCTCCGCCGCGATGTCCGGGTCGACGCGCGCAAGCAGCGCATCGAGCGCGCGCAGCGCCGCAACCTCCGCCCCCTGCGGAGCGCGGCGGTGCAGCCCCGGCGCCACGAAGTCGCGGTTGTAGGCGAGCGCATGGTCCACCATCCGCGTCAGCTCGGGGTGCTGGTCCGGCCGAGCGCCGGGAACATAGCGCGCGAGATAGCTCCACATCTGTTCCCGCGTCGCCGCGGCGCCAAGCACGCCCGCAAGGTTGAGGAGCAGCGCGAAGCTGACCGGCAGCCGGTCCCCCGCCCCCGGCGCCTCCGCGCCGTCAAATCCCCCATTCGCGCGCGCGAGGTGCCACACCGGGTTGCCGAGCTGCTTGTCGAGCGGCTGCTCGGCCAGCAGCGCGCGCGCCTGCCAGTAATCGTCCACCGCCCGCGGAATCACACCCGGATGAAGCTGCTTGGCGGAGCGGGGATTGGGAAAGATGTAGTAGCCGAGCGACTCCTCGCTGCCATAGGTCAGCCACTCCTCGATGGAGAGGCCGTTGCCCTTCGACTTGCTGATCTTCTCGCCCTTGGCATCCAGGAACAGCTCGTAGATGAGCCCTTCGGGTTTGCGTCCGCCCAGCACCTCGACAATCCGGCCGGACTGCACGCCGCTGTCGGTCAGGTCCTTGCCGTACATCTCGTAGTCGACGCCCAGCGCGTACCAGCGCATCGCCCAATCGACCTTCCACTGGAGCTTCGCCCGGCCGCCAAGGATGGACTGCTCGACGAGGGTGCCGTCCTCGTCGGTGAAGCGGATGAGTCCCGCCTCGGCATCGACCACCTCCACCGGCACCTGAAGAACGCGCCCGCTGGTCGGTGAGATGGGCAGAACGGCCGCATAGGTCCGCTTCCGCTCGTCACGCAGCGTGGGCAGCATGATGTCGAGGATCGCCTGGTTGCAGCGGAGCACCTGCCGCAAGGCCGCGTCAAATGCGCCTGACGTGTAGCGCTCGGTCGCGGACACGAACTCGTAATCGAAGCCGAACCGGTCGAGAAAAGCGCGCAGCATGGCGTTGTTGTGGTGCGCGAAGCTCGCATGGCCCGCGGCGAACGGGTCGGGCACGCGCGTTAGCGGCTGCCCGAGATGGCCGGCAAGCAGGTCACGCCGCGGCACGTTATCGGGCACCTTGCGCAGCCCGTCCATGTCGTCGGAGAACGCGACGAGCCGCGTCCGGCCGTCCTCGGGCCGCGCCCCGATGAGCGCCTCGAACGCGCGCCGCACCAGCGTGGTGCGCAGCACCTCCTGAAAGGTGCCGATGTGCGGAAGGCCGGACGGACCGTAGCCGGTCTCGAACAGCACAGGCGAGCCGTCGGGCTTGCGGCCGTCCGGATAGCGCTTCAGCAGCTTGCGGGCTTCCTCGAACGGCCAGGCCTTGGAGGCACGGGCGGCTTCGGCAAGAATGGTTCCGGTCATCGCCGGGCTGTTGCCGAACCGGCCCGCACATTCAAGACCGTTGCGGCAATCCCGCGTTCGCGCGATAACCGCGGCAAACGACAACGGGAGAGGGTCATGAACACGTCCATCGTCTACCTGCTCGGCTTCCTTCTGGTCATCGGCGGCCTCGCCTACGGCGCCCTGACCGCGGGCGTGCCGCAGATCTGGGTCATCATCGGCGCGGTCGTCCTGTTCGGTGTGGCGCTGATGAGCACCGTCAAGAACACCCGCCGGCCGGCTCCCAGCGGCGACGAGGAGATTATCCGCACGACCACCGTGCGCCGCGACTGACGTCGCGCCTCCCCGGCGTTGCCTTTTGCGCCTCGCCCGCGTTGCCCTTTGCACCGCGGCGGCCCATGTGCGGCTCGATGACCGCGCCGCACGACCTTCCCGCCCTCTATGCCAGCCATGCCGGGGTGTGGCTCGCTGGCCCGGCGGGAGAGACGCGCGAGGTCGACCGGGGGACCGCCATCGCCGCGGCGGCCGACACGCCGCACCTTGTCATCAACGCACCCGTCCTGGCGCGGCGCCTCGGCTATCCGGAACTGTCCGGCCTCGATGTGCTCGAACTGTTCGCCTTCGTGCATCCGGCCCGCTTCTGCGTGCCCACCGTCGCAGGACTACTCGCGGCGGTGGGACAGCCGGGGGTGGTGAGCGAGGGCGACGGGCCGGCGGCGCTGCGGCTCATCGCCGGCGCGCTCCTCGAGGTTGCCGGCGACCCGCTCTGGCCCGAGCGCGAGGGGGCAGCATCGACACTCGCGGCCCTGTCGCGGCTGCGCTGGCCTTGGGCAAGTCTGCTCAGGCCGGTGATGACCGCGCCCGCCACAGCCGAGCGGTCGCTGTTTGCCGTGCTCCCGGAATGGGAAGAGACGCCGGAGCGTCCCCAGCCCACGTCGGTCTCGCTCAGTGCCGCCGACGTGCGCGCACGACTGGCCGAACTCGCCGGTGCCGGAGCAGAGCAGCGGCCGGGTCAGCAGGACTATGCCGCCGCCGTGGCCGCCATGTTCGCGCCCCGTGACCGGAGGGCGGAACCTCACCTGGTGCTGGCACAGGCGGGGACCGGAACCGGGAAGACGCTGGGCTATCTCGCCCCCGCATCCCTCTGGGCGCAGCGGTCGGGCGGGACCGTGTGGGTGTCCACCTACACCAAGAACCTCCAGCGCCAGCTCCGCGCCGAGGCCGCGCGCGCCTGGCCGGAACGGCGTGCCGACGGCGTGCGCCCGGTGGTCGTGCGCAAGGGGCGCGAAAATTACCTGTGCCTGCTCAATCTGGAGGACGCGCTGCAAGGGGGGTTTGGCGGCCGCGCGGCCATTCTGGCACAGCTTGTCGCCCGCTGGGCGCGCTACACGCGCGACGGCGACATGATCGGCGGCGATCTGCCCGGCTGGCTGGGCACGCTGTTCCGCCGCCGCGGGATCGCGTCGCTGACCGACCAGCGCGGCGAATGCGTCTATGCCGGCTGTCCGCATTACCGCCGCTGCTTCATCGAGCGGAACGTGCGCGCCGCCAGCGAGGCCGAGCTGGTGATCGCCAATCACGCGCTGGTGATGGTGAACGCCGCCCGCGGGCGGGACCCCTCCTCGCGACCGATGCGGATCGTGTTCGATGAGGGCCATCACGTGTTCGATGCGGCCGATGCGACCTTCGGCGCCTCGCTGACCGGACAGGAATGCCTTGAACTGCGCCGCTGGCTGCTCGGACCGGAACGGCAGGGCCGCGGGCGGCGCCGCGGACTGGCCGTCCGGCTCGCCGATGTCGCGGCAGCCGACGAGGACGGCGCCGCGGCGCTGGCCGATGCGGTTGAGGCGGCCGACGCCTTGCCTGCCGATGGGTGGCTGGACCGGGTGCAGACGGACCAGCCGTGCGGTGCGGTGGAGCGCCTGCTGGCGGCGGTCCGTGCGGTGACCTATGCGCGTGATGCCAGCGGTGGGGTCGATGCGGGATACGCGATCGAGACCGAAGCGGCGCAGCTCCCGGCAGAGCTGATCACCCATGCGGAAGAGACCCGCGATGCCCTTGACGCGCTCGCCCGGCCGATGATGCGGCTGGCACAGCGGCTCGAAAGCGTCGTTGCGGACCCGCCCGACTGGCTCGACCCGGCGGGTCGCGGCCGCCTCGACGGCGCGCGGCAGGCGCTTGCCTGGCGGATCGACATGGTGACGGCGTGGGCAACGCTGGCGGCGCGCATCGGCGGTCCGGCCGATCCCGATTTCGTCGACTGGCTGGCGGTGGAGCGGAACGACCAGCGCGAATTCGACGTCGGGCTTCACCGGCGCTGGCTCGATCCGATGAAGCCCTTTGCCCGCACCGTGCTCGAGCCGGCTCACGGCGTGCTGGTGACGAGCGCGACCCTGTGCGGCCGCACCGCCGCCGGGCCGGACTGGGACGAGGCGCGCCGCACCACCGGCGCCACGCATCTGCCCGGCGCGCCCGCCCTCGTCGACGTCGCCAGCCCGTTCCGCTTCGCCGATCAGGCACAGGTTCTGATCGTCACCGACATCGCGCGCGGGGACGTGGCCGCCCTGTCGGGTGCGCTGGCGCAGATCATCGAGGCCAGCGGCGGCGGCGTCCTTGCCCTGTTCACCGCGGTCCGGCGCCTGCGGGCGGTGCATGGCCGCATCGTCGATCGTCTGGCACGGGCCGGTCTGCCGATCTACGCACAGCATGTCGATCCGATCGACACCGGCACCCTGACCGACATGTTCCGTGACGATCCGGCGGCATCGCTGCTCGGCACCGACGCGTTGCGCGACGGGGTCGACGTTCCTGGACATTCGCTGCGCTGCGTGGTTCTCGATCAGGTGCCCTGGCCGCGCCCGACTATCCTCCACCGGGCGCGGCGGGCCGCCGATCCAGCCGGCGGAGCGGCATATGACGGGCGCATCGTGCGTCGCCGGCTGGCGCAGGGGTTCGGGCGCCTTGTCCGCCACGCCGGGGACCGGGGGACTGTCGTGCTCCTCTCGCCCGCCATGCCCAGCCGGTTCCTCGATGCGTTCCCGCCCGACGTGCCGGTTTCACGCGTGCCCTTGTCTGAGGCGCTTCTCCGGCTATCAGAGGCGCAGCCGGAATCGTCCCTGCCTCTGGCTATGCCACCTCTCGTGAACGGAAATGCCGGATGAAACGGGTTGGCCTCTTGCGGCATGCCAAGTCTGACTGGTCCGACCAGGACAAGCGCGATCACGATCGCGGTCTCAACCGGCGCGGCCGCCTCGGCGCAAAGCTGATGGGCGAGCATATCGCCGCCGAAGGCACCGACTGGCAACTGGTGCTGGCATCAACGGCGACGCGGGTGCGCCTCACCGCGGCGAGTGCACTTCCCGACGCCGAGATCACCTTCGATGCCGCGCTGTATCTCGCCTCGGCAGAGGTGCTGGCCGACGCGCTTTCCGCCTTGCCCGACACGGTGCAGTCGGTGCTTCTCGTCGGCCACAACCCCGGACTTCAGAACCTTGTGCTGACTCTTGTGCGACCCGATGCCGAAAACGCGCTGTTTGATGCCGCGAAGGAGAAATTCCCGACCGCGACCTTCGCCATCATCGAACTGCCAGACGGGCCGTGGAGCGAAGCGGTCGCGGCGGGCGGAACGCTCACGCATTTCACCCGCCCGCGCGACCTCGACGCAAGGCTTGCGCCGGAGCCGTAGTCCGCGCCCGAAGGCAGCGGATCCGGCGCGCCAGGGGAAGATCAGTCCTCCCGGTCCGTGCGGATGATCGCGTAGGTCTGCGGCGCCAATTTGAGATCCCACACTGAACCGTCGGCGCGCCGCGCGTCGTCCACCTCCCAGTAGCTGCGGCCGTCGTCCTGCTCCAGCTCAATCCCGTCCCAGCGGACGTAGCCCGCCTCCGTCAGCACGCGCTCGATCTGGGTCCGCTCTGCGGGTGTCGGCGGGCGGTCAGCCGCAGCGGCGGGAGCCGCGACGAGAGCAAGCGGGGCAAGGCAAAGCACTCTGTTGAATGTCATGACCACTCCTTTCACGTGAGCAATCAATGGCCGAGCCGCGAAACAGTGCGCGCGAATGCCACCAGCCGTTCGGCTCACGCGGTCGGCTGCTAGGCGTTGCCGACCACGAGGCAGGCAGCGGCCACGAGCGCGCCGGTCGTCCGGTTCGAACGGAACAGGTGGAGGGCGCCTTCCGGCGCGTTGGGCCTGAGCCGGAACACCTGCCATCCAAGGTGCGCTGCCGCCGGAAAAAGGGCGAGCAGCGCCACCCAATCCTGCCTCAGAAGGAGGATAGCGGCGGCCCAGGCTGAAAGCGCGCCGGCGTAGAGAACGGCGACGCCGGCGCGCACTCTGCGGCCCAGCCGACGCGCCGAGGACCGGATCCCGATCAGGGCGTCATCCTCCCGGTCCTGCAGGGCATAGACGGTGTCGTAGCCCACCACCCACAACACGGTGCCAAGGTACAGGGCAGCCAGCACGTCCCAGCGTGCGCCGCCCACCTCGACCCAGCCAACCAAGGCCCCCCACGCGAACACAAGGCCGAGCCAGACCTGCGGCCACCAGGTGATCCGCTTCATCAGCGGATAGGCTGCGACCAGCGGCAAGCTTGCGAGCGCCACAAGTCGCGCCGGCCAACCGAGCTGCAGCCACACCAGCAGCCCCGCGGCGAGCAGCACGCCGAGCCAGAGCCAAGCTGCACGGCGGCTCACCCTGCCGGCGGCCAGTGGCCGGGACGCGGTGCGCTCCACCTGCGCATCGAGACGCGCGTCGAGGATGTCGTTGTACACGCATCCCGCGCCGCGCATCACCACGCTCCCCAGCAGAAGCCACGCCACCATCGGCAGCTGGAGACCTACTCCGGCGAGCCACACGCCCCAGGCGCAGGGCCAGAACAGCAGCCACCAGCCGATCGGCCGGTCGAAGCGCGCGAGCATCGCCAGATCGCGGGCAAGGGCGGGAAGCCGGCTCACCGGGCGGCGGTATTCGCTGTCGGGAACGATGGGGGTCACGCCCGTGTCCTTAACCGCCGGCGGGGCTGCACGGAAGAGCGGCGAGGCGGGTGTCCCGCGAGCCGTGCTTCTTGTGGCTGGACGGCGCCGGTCTTCCGCCGGGCGCCGGATGCCGCTAGGCCATGCGGCCATGCCCGCCACCCCCGCATGGCCTCCGCGCAGCGCTCCGCGCCTCTTCGTGCCCGGTCCGCTTGCCCGCGGCGCGCAGGTGGAGCCCGACAGCAACCAGACGCACTATCTCCTGCGCGTCATGCGCCTCGGCCCCGGTGACGCGGTCGTCCTGTGCGACGACGAGACGGGTGAATGGTCCGCCCGCGTCATCCAGGCCGATCGCCGCCACATCGCGCTGGAGGTGGTGGAGAACATGCGCGGGCGCGAAGCCACTCCCGATTTCTGGCTCTGCGCGGCGCTGCTCAAGAAGGACCGTTACGACCTCGTGCTGGAGAAGGCGACCGAGCTGGGGGTTGCCGCCATCCGGCCGCTGCTCACCCGTCGCTGCGTCGCCGGCCAGCTCAACCTGGCCCGGGCGCGGACCGTCGTCGTCGAAGCCGCCGAACAATGCGCCCGCACCGCGCTGCCCCGCCTGCACACCCCGGAACCCCTTCCAGCGCTGCTTGCGGACTGGCCGGCGGAACGCCTCCTGTTCTTCGCCGACGAGGCGGGCGACGCACCGCCCGCCCTGCGCGCCTTTTCCCGCGCCCCGTCCTCTCCCGCCGCCTTGCTGGTGGGACCGGAGGGCGGCTTCGACACGGCGGAGCGCGCGCTGATCCGGGG
Source organism: Erythrobacteraceae bacterium CFH 75059 (assembly GCA_004331795.1). Lineage (GTDB taxonomy): Bacteria > Pseudomonadota > Alphaproteobacteria > Sphingomonadales > Sphingomonadaceae > Qipengyuania_B > Qipengyuania_B thermophila. The sequence continues at coordinate 222,245 of SJSR01000002.1, read as the reverse complement.
CTTGCCGCAGGCGCGGCCGGTCACCCTCGGCCCGCGGATCCTGCGCGGCGAGACCGCGGCCATTGCCGCAACGGCGCTGTGGATGGGCGCGGCGGGGGACTGGGCCAAGCCGAGGGATTGCGTTTCGGCGCCGGACCCGTAACGGCGTTGGGCCATGAGCACGCGCGAAACCTCGGCAGCGGCCGATCCCGTCATCGAGTCCCGTGCGCAGCTCCTCGCCCCGTTCGAGAACGGCGCCAAGCCCCCGGAACAGTGGCGCATCGGCACCGAGCACGAGAAGCTGGTCTTCCGCACGGCCGATCATGGCGCGCCGACCTATGGCGAGCCGGGGGGCATCCGCGACATCCTGCTGAACCTGCGCGAGTTCGGCTGGGAACCGGTGGAGGAAACCGGCCCGGACGGGACCGTCAACGTGATCGCCATGCGCGGTCCAGACGGGACAGTCAGCCTCGAGCCGGCCGGGCAGCTGGAACTCTCCGGCCGTCCGCTCGAAACCTTGCACGAAACCTGCGCCGAGGCGGGCCGGCACCTCGATCAGGTCAAGGCGATCGGGCAGCGGCTCGGCGTCGGTTTCCTCGGACTCGGCATGTGGCCGGACAAGACGCGCGGCGAACTGCCGGTCATGCCCAAGGGCCGCTATGCCATCATGCTGCGCCACATGCCGAAGGTGGGTTCGCTCGGCCTCGACATGATGCTGCGGACCTGCACCATCCAGGTGAACCTCGACTACGGGTCCGAAGCGGACATGGTGCAGAAGTTCCGCGTCGGTCTTGCGCTTCAGCCGCTCGCCACGGCGCTGTTCGCCAACTCGCCGTTTCTCGAAGGTCGTCCGAACGGTTTCCTCTCGTACCGCAGCCACATCTGGTCCGACACCGATCCGCATCGCACCGGCATGCTGCCCTTCGTCTTCGAGGACGGCTTCGGGTACGAGCGCTATGTCGACTACATGCTCGACGTGCCGATGTATTTCGTGTTCCGCGACGGGCGCTACCTCGACGCGGCCGGGCTGAGCTTCCGCGACTTTCTCGCCGGACGGCTGCCCGTTCTGCCCGGCGAGTTGCCGCGCGAAAGCGACTGGATCGACCACCTCTCCACCGCCTTCCCCGAGGTGCGTCTCAAGAGCTTCCTCGAAATGCGGGGCGCGGATGGTGGCCCGTGGTCGCGAATTTGTGCCCTGCCGGCGTTCTGGGTCGGGCTGCTCTATGACAGCAGCGCTTGTGATGCCGCCTGGGATCTGGTCAAGCACTGGACCGTCGAGGAACGCGAGGCGCTGCGCATGGCGGTGCCCCGGCTTGCCCTCGACGCGCCGGTGCCCGGCGGCGGCACTCTGCGCCCGCTTGCCGCACGCGTGCTGGAGATTGCCCGTGCCGGCCTGACGGCGCGCCGGCGCCTGAATGCCAGCGGCGACAACGAGACCGGCTTCCTCGACACGCTTCACCAGATCGTCGAGAGCGGCAAGGTTCCGGCGCGAACCCTGCTCGACCGCTATCACGGCGAGTGGGAAGGCGATGTCTCCCGCGTCTATCGCGACAGCTTCTGACCGCCTGAGCTACCGCCAGGCGGTGATCCTGCCGCTGTCGTCCAGGATGTAGAGCGTGCCATTGGCGACGACCGGCGCGAGGCTGACCGGCTGGCCGAGTGACACGAAGGGCACCGCCGCTCCGTCCGCAGGATTGACGCGCATGACCGCCCCTTCGGAGTTGGCGATCCACAACTGCCCCCCGGCCAGGACCGGCCCGGTCCAGAAGATGGGGCCAGTGCGCTTCTCCGCGTTGCGGTAGCGCTGAAGCTGAGTGATCCAGCGGATGCGGCCGTTCCCCCGCGCGATGGCGAGCATCCGCCCGTCGTCGGTCAGCGTGAAGATCCAGTTCCCTGCAATCGCGGGCGTCGAAATCCCCGCGAGGTTCAGTTCCCAGGCGCGTTGCCCGGAGAGCAGGTCGTAGGCCGCCATGCGCCCGCCTTGCCCCAGCGCGAACACGCGTCCGCCCTCGATGATGGGGTCGGCGTCGATGTCGGTCAGCGCGCCGACCTCGGTCGAGATCGAGGTGCGCGCCAGCGCGTCCGACCACAGCACCCGGCCGTTTTCGTAGCGGTAAGCGACGAGTTCGCCCGAGGAGTAACCGGCCACGATCGTGCCCTGAGCCGCCGCGGGAGCAGCCACGCCGAACACGCCCGCCTGCGCCGAGGAGCCGGACTCCTGCCATTCAAGCGCGCCGTTCGCGGCGTTGAGAGCGAGGATCTGGTTGTCCTGCGTCATCACCATGACGAGGTTGAAGGCGACCGTCGGCGAACCGCGCAGCGGCCCGGACGGACGCACCTGCCACAGGAGCGCGCCGGTGGCCGCGTCGAGCGCCATGACCTCGCCGGTTCCGAGCGTGCCGTAGACCCGGCCATCGGCATAGGTCACCCCGCCCCCGAACAGCGCATCCGCGACATTGGCCGCGACCTCGGGGCGAAAGGCCCACACGGCGCCGCCGGTCGCGGCGTCGAAGGCCCGAATCATCCCATCCGTACCGATCGCGAAGAGCCGCCCACCGCCGACGACCGGCGCCGCGGCGAGCCGACGGCGGTTGGTGGCGCCGGCGATCTGCGCCGTCCACGCCTGTGTCGGCGCCGCGGACAAGGCGAGGTGCCCCATGGCCTTGCTCGCATTGCCTCCGGCCTGTCCCCACTCGGCATTTTGCTGCGCCGCGGGCAGCGCCACGGGCGTCGCGGCGAGCGAAGGATCGGCCGTGACCGCATTCTCGATCCGCGACAGGATCGGCACCCGCTCCCCGACGGTGGGCGTCTGCCGGGATTCGGCGCGGCCGAACACACCGCTGTTGCAGCCGCCAAGCACGAGGCCAAGCGCCACGGCGGCAAAGGTGTTCCTGGTCAGCAAGGCGCTCATCACGTTTGATCCGGTTTGCGAAAAGTGGGTCACAGATGCGACTGTCATTCGGCGGCAGGCGCCGCAGCCGCGGGTCCGGCCTCTCCTTGCGGCACGGCACCTTGCTGGCCGATGACTTCGCGCACGTCCTCGATCGTGTCGACGCCGAGCAGGCCCGCCATCTGGCGCGCGCGGGACCGAAGCGACTCAGGCACTGCCGCGTCGCGCGCGATCTGCCCGAACAGCGCACCGGCCTGCTGGGTGTTGCCCTGTTCCAGGAGAGCCATGCCGACGAGCTCGCCGGCACTGCCGAAGAAGGGCTGCCCCGGACGCGCCTGATCGGCGAGCAGGGCAACCACGCGCTGCGGCGGCAGCTGGTCGAACTGGAGGGCCACCTGGCGGATGCGGGCGAGTTGCCGCAATTCGGCCGGAACACTGCCGTCATCGGCGATCGCGGCGAACTCTTCGCCCGCGCGCCGCGCATTGCCGTTCTGCGCCGCAATCCCGGCCGTCAGCATCCGGGCAAGCGCCCGCGCGCCGTCGCTTCCTTCCGCCAGAACGGGTGCCAGCCCCTGTTCCGCCGCGGCGAGATTGCCCGCCTCGACCTGGTCAAGCGCCGTGACCAGCGCCTCGGACCCGCGCTCCCGCTCCTGTTCCTGCCGGTGCTGCCAGAACAGGAAACCGCCGAGAGCGACGAGGGCGAGAAGGATTCCGGCGAGCAGCGGCTTGCCATACCGGCGGCCGAACTCGGCCATCTGGTCCTGTCGATAGGCCTCGTCGATTTCCCGCAGCGCCGCCTCGCTCTCGGCTTCGCGACGCCGACGCAGTTCCTCCGCCCGCGCCGCATCGGGCGACAGCGGCGGCGAGCGCATCGGAATGGACGTTTCAGGAGGCTTGCTCACAATCATCCTCTGCCTGGATCGAGCCGGACGGTCGGGGACGCCTCGCGAGCTGGCGGGCCGGACCGGCAACCGGGCGGACATACTGGCGCAACCGGGCAAGAGCAATGGTCAGCGTGCCGTCGCCTCCTCCGGCCGCGGACGCAGCGCCAGCGCGCTGTCGAACAACCCGCGATAGAACGCACCCAGAGCCCGAAGATCATGCACCTCGCGCGCGCGCTGCTGGTTGTCCACTCCAATGCGCCTTCTCAAGCTCTCGTCACCCGACAAGGCCGCCAATGCGCCCTCGACCCGATCCTGACCGGCCAGAAGCTGCCTGTTGGCGGGGGAGAGCATGTCCGCAGCCCCCGTGCCCTCCAGCGGCAGCACCGGCTTGCCCGCCGCCATGGCCGCGAGCGTCCCCGCGCGCTCCGCCCCGTGGCTTCCGGTCACGAGCACGATGTCGGCCAGCCCCGCCAGCGCGGCGAGCGGCAGGTTCGCCGGCAGCGTGTGGACCCGGTGGATGATGCCGGTCGCATCCGCAGCGTCGGCGACGGCGCGTTCGCCCTGAGAGGCGCCAGCCCGCACGAGGTGCCACTCGCCCGGCATGGCTGCCAGAGCCGAAACCGCCGCGGCACCCGGCGCCGGATCCTGCCCGGCATCGACAAGGACCGCCCACCGCTCGTCCGGACGCTTCACCACACGGGGCAGCGCGTCCGGGCGCGGTCGCTTGGCGAATGCGGCCAGGTCGACGGCGTCGGGCACGAGATGCACGCGGCGAGGCGGCTGATCCCAGTCGGAGAGCGCGCGCTGACGCACAGGCTCGCAATCCACGATCAGCGCCGCCGCGCGGCCAAGGGCAATCCGCCGGTACCAGTTGCGCCGCCGCCTTTGCGCCGTGGTGATCCGGGGCTGGTGGTCCCACTCGTGATGGACGAGCGGGGGCAAGGGGTAGGCTTTCGAGAAGATCGTGCGCGCCATGCCGACGGTCATGGCCGCGAACCCGTGGGTGACGACGAGATCGTGCGTCAACATCTCGCGCGCGAGGCGGTGGAGCGCCCCCGGTTGCCAGCGCGTCTGTTCGGGATAGGGCAGGTCCACCGCGGCAGCGTTGACTCCGGCCTCGGACGCGATCCGCCGGACTTGCTCGGGTTCGCCCCAGAGCGTGTGCTGGAATTCACCGCCGAAGATCCGCAGCAGCTGACTCGTCCGCGTGACCGCAGTCGCCTCCGGACGGGGCAGGACGTGCAGGATCCGCACGGGAGCCTTTCCTCGCGATGGTCGTCCCTGCACCATCAGTCGACCCGCGCCAGCATCGTCGCCAGGGCTGCGCGGACTTCCGGCTCGTCGAGGGTCGGCGCATGCCCGGCGTCCGCCACCTCCACCGTCGCCGCGGCGGGCGCCGCGCCCTGCATGCGCGCAAAGGTGCGCGCGGACAGGAGCGTGGAATGGGCACCGCGGATCAGAAGCAGCGGCCTCGCGCTCAGCCGGGTGAAGGCCGGCCACAGGTCGGGCGGCACGGCAGCCTCCTTGCGACCGTTGCTCTGCAGCGGAGCTGCGATTGCCGGATCGTAGTCGAACACGATGCGCTCGTTGTCGTCCTCCACCATCGTGCGCCGGGCCATGTCCAGCCAGTCCTGTTCAGAGAATGCGGGATGAGCCTGCCCATGCACCTGGCGCAGCGCTTCGGCGGCATCACTCCACGAAAGAAAACTTTCCTGACGGCCGATGTAGCCAAGGATGTGGCGCAGGCCTTCCGGCTCCACCTCCGGACCGATGTCATTCAGCGCGGCCGCCGCCAGCACGTCAGGTTCGGTCGCCGCCGTGACGAGGGTCATCAGCCCCCCCATGCTCGTCCCGATGGCCACATAGCGGTCGATCCCGAGCCGGGTGCGCAGGCGGTCGACGTCCCGCACATACTGTTCGACGGCGTAGGAGGACGGGTCGGTGGCACGCTCGCTCTGGCCGCGGCCGCGCATGTCCGGCACGATGACCTCCCATCCGCTCTCGGCAAGCCACAGGGCGAGGCGGTGGAAGTCGCGCCCGTTGCGGGTCAGGCCGTGCAGGCAGATGACGGGCGGGCGGCCGGGCACGCCTCCGCGAGCGGGGTCGTAGCGCCGATAGTGCAGGCGCAAACCGTCTTGCGTGTTCCAGAATGCGGACCGGAACGCGTGATCCTGAACCGAGATGCGGGCCCTCCTCGAGGATGCGGCGATCAGCGCGGTGTTTGGCGGCTGGCCACGCGGCTTGCAAGTGACCCGAATGGTTTGCATGGCGTTTTCCCATGCACGCCGACGCTCCGCCCGCTCCATACCGCCCATGCCCTGCACTGGCGGAATTGGCGCACTGGATCGGCGATGTTGTCGAACCGGCACAGTTTCCCGCACCGCAGCTGCGCCTGCGCAACGACCTCTGGGCGGCCGAGGTGGGATTGTCCCACCTCGACGACACGGCATGGCTGGATCATTTCGCCGCCTTCCGGCCGCTGCCCGGCAATCTCTCTCGCCCGCTCGCCCTGCGCTATCACGGGCATCAGTTCCGGGTGTACAATCCGGAAATCGGCGACGGCCGCGGTTTCCTGTTTGCGCAGCTGCGCGACCGGGAGGACCGCCTGCTCGACCTCGGCACGAAGGGTTCGGGGCGCACCCCCTATTCGCGCACGGCCGATGGCCGGCTGACCCTGCAAGGCGCGGTCCGCGAATGGCTGGCGACGGAACATCTCCACGCGCTGGGCGTGAACACGTCCAAGACCTTCGCGATCATCGAGACGGGCGAGGCGCTTGAGCGGCATGACGAACCCTCGCCCACGCGCGCCGCGGTGCTCACGCGGCTGAGCCACGGACATATCCGCATCGGAACGTTCCAGCGCCTCTTCGTCCTCGGCGAGACGGAACACCTCGCTGCCCTGGTCGACTATTGCCGACGGCACTTCCCCGGACCTGCCGCACCGGACACCATTCCCGACGCCGCCCTGCCGGCCGTCGAGTTCCTTTATCAGGTGGTGGAGCGGCTGGCCGACCTTGCCGCCAGCTACATGGTGGCCGGTTTCGTGCACGGTGTGCTCAACACCGACAACATGAACGTCACCGGCGAAAGCTTCGATTACGGGCCGTGGCGATTCCTGCCCCGTTGGGAACCGGGCTTCACCGCCGCCTACTTCGATCACGCCGGCCTTTATGCCTTCGGTCGCCAGCCCGAGGCGATCAGCTGGAACTGCGGACAGCTTGCCGTCGCCCTTCAGCCGCTCGCCCCGGCCGCCGCGCTTGTGGCGGTGCTGGAGCAGTTCCAGCCTCTGTACCGCCGGCATCTGGGACGGCGCTGGTGCTGGCGGCTGGGTCATGCCAGCCGCGATGCCGAGGCGGACGAAGCGGTGGTCCGCGCGAGTGTCGCGCACATGATCGAGAGCGGCGAGGCGCCGGACCGTTTTTTCTGGCGCGCCCGGCAGGTCGACACCCGCCCCGACGCAGTGGCCCGCGCGCTCGCCCGCCACGAGGTGCTCGGCACGCCCGACACCCACGCATCCGCGTACGCGGCGGAGCCGCCGATGCTTGTCCACGCAGAGGTCGAGCGGCTTTGGAACGCCATCGCTACACAGGACGACTGGGCGCCGCTGCGCCTCCATGTCGAGCGGACGCGCGCCTTTGGCCGGATGCTCGGTCCCGCGCCGGCTCCGGCCGGACACGTTCCAGCCGGCAAGCCACAAGCAAATCACGGCAGCCCGCACGGGCGGCTGCACACCTCAGGGACAGGACATTGACCGTGGCGGAGGAACTGATCTCGACCGAACCTGCAACCGGAGAGCTGGTCTGGCGCGGACATGCCGGAGACGTGGACGCCGCCGTCGCGTCGGCGCGCAGCGGCTATGCCCGCTGGGTGCGCGAGCCGCTGGGACGCCGCATCGAACTGGTGCGGCAGTTCGCCAACGCGGTGCGCCGGCACGAATCGGAATTCGCGGAGCTGATCGCGCGGGAAACGGGCAAACCGCTGTGGGAGGCGCTGACCGAGGTGCAGTCGGTCGCGGCCAAGGTGGAAATCTCGATCACCGCATACGCCCGCCGGACGGGGCAGACCCGGCTCGACTCGGCGATGAACGGAACCGCGCTCGTGCGGCACAAGCCGCATGGGGTCATGGCGGTGCTCGGCCCCTACAACTTCCCCGCCCATCTGCCGAACGGTCACATCGTGCCCGCGCTGATCGCCGGCAACAGCGTGGTGCTGAAACCGAGCGAGAAGACCCCCGCCGTGGCGGAATTCCTCGTCCGCTGCTACCACGAGGCGGGGATCGGCGCCGATGTGGTGCAGATCGTCCATGGCGGCCCGGAGCAGGGCAAGGCGCTGGTCACTCATGCAGGCGTCGACGGCGTGCTGTTCACCGGATCGGCCCGCGCGGGCGTGGCGATCAACCGTGCGCTGGCGTCCGATCCCGGCAAGATCGTCGCGCTGGAGATGGGCGGAAACAACCCCATCGTGGTCCTGCCCACACCACTGGTTGAGGATGCCGCGACGCTGGTTGTGCAATCAGCCTTCACCACCGCCGGCCAGCGCTGCACGGCGGCGCGGCGGCTGATCGTGCCCGACGCGTTCTTCGACACGCTCGTGCCCGTCGTAAAGGAGCTGACCGACCGGCTGATCGTGGGCGAGCCGCTCGCCGATCCGCAACCCTTTATGGGTCCGGTGATCGACAACGACACGGCCGACCAGCTGAGCGAAAGCTTTCTCACCCTCATCAGCCGCGGCGGCCGGCCGCTGCGCCACATGCGCCGCATCGACCCTGATCTTCCCTTCCTCGAACCCGGCATCCTCGATGCGACCGGCATCGCCGAGCGCCCCGACATCGAACTGTTCGGCCCGTTGCTCCAGGTGATCCGCGTCGCCGACTTCGATGCGGCGATCGCGGAAGCGAATGCCACCCGCTACGGCCTGTCCGCCTCGCTCGTGGGGGGAGCGCCCGAAGACTTCGAGCGCTTCTGGACCGAGATCCGGGCCGGGGTGGTCAACTGGAACAGGCCGACCAGCGGAGCCTCGTCCGCCGCACCGTTCGGCGGGATCGGCTTGTCGGGCAATCACCGTCCCGCCGCCTTCTATGCCGCCGATTATTGCGCCTATCCCGTGGCCAGCAACACGATGGAACAGCCTCGCGCCTCCATCCTTCTCGGCCTGCGGCAAGGCTGATGGCGGCGCGCCTGCGCTTCAACGAAGAAGGGCGCCCTCCCCTGCCTGTTGGCAGTGAGAGGGCGCCCGCACGGAACCGTCGTGGCTCCGTGCCACAGCCGTGGGTGGGCACGACTGAAGAGGAGTGCTGCCGGGTTCAGCGGCAGCGGACGCGGCTGGCGACCTCCTTGCCGAGGATCGCGCCACCAGCGGCGCCGAGCACCGTGCCAAGGGTGCGGTCGCCGTGGCGGTCGATCTCGCGCCCGAGCAGGGCCCCGGCGGCGCCACCGACGATCAGCCCGATGGTGCCGTCGCTGCGGCGGCAGCGCAGGGTGCCGTCGCGGTCGCGCCAGACCTGTGCTTCGCGGTACCGCGCATCGTCATATGCACGCCGCCCGTAATCCTGATTGTGCCGGTGCCGGTGACCGCGGCGATGCTCGGCAACGCTGTCCTCCCAGATGCCGGCCGGTGCGAAGGACGACGCAGTGATGCCCGTGACCAGACCCGTGCCCGTGGTCGCTGCCGTGGCGGGAACGGCCAGACCGGCGCCCAGCAGGGCCAGCGTGGAAGCGGTGAGCGTTTTTGCGAATGTGTTCATTGTCGTCGACCTTTCTTTCCCCGAGCGGCGAATCAGCAATTCGCCTGCTGCGTTCATGTCTAGGCTCTCTATTCTGAACACTATGCAACGCGGCTGTCAGGCTGCGGCAGGATCATCTCTGTGCCGCCGCTGTCTTACGAAATGGTGTGCAGCGAACGATGCGGGCTGACGCTCCGGCGCAGCGGGAACGGGGCGGCCTCCTTGCCGCTCTCGGCGCCTACGCGATCTGGGGGTTTCTGCCCCTGTATCTGCTGCTTGTGGCGACGGTTCCCGCGCTGGAGTTCGTCGGCTGGCGGATTGTTTTCACGGCGCCGGCGTGCCTCGTTCTCGTCGCCGCGCGGCGGCAGATGCCGGCGCTCGCCGCGGCCCTGCGTTCGGCGGGCGTCCTGGCATGGCTTGCGGTGAGTGCCATCCTCATTGCGGTGAACTGGGTGCTGTATGTCTGGGCGGTGCAGCGAGGGCATGTTCTGGCCGCAAGCCTTGGCTACTACATCAACCCGCTGCTCAACGTCCTGCTCGGCACGATCTTCCTCAGGGAACGGCTCAGCAGGCTGCGCTGGGGGGCCGTTGCCCTGGCTGGCACCGGAGTGCTGGTGCTGGCGTGGAGCGCTGCGGGAACGCTGCTCGTCAGCCTCGGTCTGGCGGTCAGTTTCGCGCTCTACGGCCTCGTGCGCAAGCGCGTGCCGGTCGGTTCGGTGCCGGGACTGACCGTCGAGTCCCTCCTGCTGCTGCCGCTTGCCGTGGGGCTGATCCTGCTGAGCACCCGCGCAGGTCACGGGGTTGCGCTCGGGGTCGATCCGGGCCGGGACGCTGCAATCCTTGCCAGCGGTCTCGTCACGGCCGTGCCGCTGCTGCTGTTCGCGACGGCTGCGCGGCGGCTTCCCTACTCGACCCTCGGCTTCGTGCAGTTCCTCGCGCCCAGCATCGTCTTCGTGCTCGGCCTCACCGTGTTCGCCGAGCCGCTCCAACCGGCTCAGGCCATCTGCTTTGCGTTCATCTGGTGCGCCGCGGCACTGTTCATCGCCGACCTCTGGCTGCAGCGCCGGGCAGCGGCGGCTGCCGCCCGCGCGATCACGCCGGCGTGATCCTCCAGCGCAGCGTCTCGCCGGCGTGGAACGGCACCACCGTTTCTTCGGCCACGGCGATCTCGCCGGGCACCTGCTGCGGCTCGCGACGCAGGGTCACGGTGCCGGTGTTGAGCGGCAGCCGGTAGAACAGCGCCCCGGCGACCGAGGCAAAGGTCTCGAGCCGGTCCAGTGCCTGCTCCTCCTCGAACACCGCGGCATAACTCTCCAGCGCCTGCGGCGCGTTGAAGATCCCGGCGCAGCCGCACGCGCTCTCCTTCGTCGCCCGCAGGTGCGGCGCGCTGTCGGTGCCGAGGAAGTATTTCAGCGAACCCGACGTGGCCGCACGGCGCAGGGCGAGGCGGTGCTCCTCCCGCTTGAGCACCGGCAGGCAGTAGGTATGCGGCCGGATGCCCCCGACCAGCATGGCATTGCGGTTGAGGTGGAGGTGCTGCGGCGTGATCGTGGCGGCAAGGTTCGCGGGGCCGTCATCGACAAACTGCACCGCCTGTCGGGTCGTCACATGCTCGAAGATCACGCGCAGGTCCGGCAGCCGGTCCAGCAAAGGCGCGAGCACGCGGTCGATGAACACGGCCTCGCGGTCGAAAATGTCGATCGCCGCATCCGTGACTTCGCCATGAACGCACAGCGGCATCCCGGCTTCGCACATCGCTTCGAGGACCGGCATGATCGCGTGCACGTCGGTGACGCCGCCTGCGGAGTTCGTCGTCGCGTGGGCAGGATAGAGCTTGGCGGCGGCAAACACGCCGTCGCGGTATCCGGCGATCAGATCCCCCGATTGCGTCTCGTCCGTGAGATAGCAGGTCATCAGCGGCGTGAAATCGCTTCCGTCGGGCAGCGCGGCCAGGATGCGGTCGCGATAGGCGCGGGCCGCCGCCGTCGTCGTGACGGGAGGCGAGAGGTTGGGCATGACGATCGCCCGCCCGAACACGCGCGCCGTGTACGGCAGGACATCGCGCAGCACCGGGCCGTCGCGCAGATGGAGGTGCCAGTCGTCGGGCCGGCGAATGGTGAGCTGGTCGCGCAGATCGGTCATGGCTGTTGCCATGGCGCGTTCACGCCTATCTGTCACCCATGGCCGCCACCCGTCTCGCGTCGCGCGCCCTTGTTCTGGTCCGGTCGCAGACCGGCGGCGACGAGGCGCACGCCTTCCTTCAGGACCTGCTCACCAACGATGTTCGCCAGTCACTGCCGGTCTATGCAGGGCTGCTCAGCCCGCAGGGCAAGACGCTGTTCGACATGGTGGTGTGGAAATGGGAGGACGCGCTGGCCCTCGACTGCGAGGCGGCGAGCGCCGATGCCCTCGTCAAGCGGCTGACGCTGTACCGGCTGCGCCGGTCCGTCAGCATCGCGCGCGCGCAGGACGTTGCCGTTCACTGGTCGCCTGAACCCGTGGCAGGCGCCGTGCGCGATCCGCGCCTCGCCGCGCTCGGCTGGCGCTGGCTCGCAGCGGCGGGCGGCGAGGTTGTCGATGGCACCGCCGATGCCGACTGGACCGCGCACCGGATTGCCTGCGGCGTTCCCGAGGGTGCGGCGGAAATGGCGGACATCCTGTGGCTGGAGACCAACGCCGCCGAACTGAACGGCGTGTCGTTCACCAAGGGGTGCTATGTCGGGCAGGAGAACACGGCGCGGATGAACTGGCGGCAGAAGATCAACCGCCGGCTCGCGGTGCTGCCGCTGGAGTTTTCGGACCCTCAGCGACGCCGCATCGTGCACGAGGAGCTTGGCATGGCCGTCGACCACCGAAGGGTGGAGGACCTTGCGGCGCTTCCCATCCCGCAGTGGCAGCGCAATGCGATTCATCCGGACGGCTGAACGCCGTCACTCACCCGCTCCTTGAGGATCAGTTCGGCCCTTCGCCGCACCACGTCTCGCGGGAGCCCGAGCGAGCGGGCCAGCGGCGCCCCGAGCATGGCATCGCCCATCGCCAGCAGCACGAGGTGAAGCGTCTCCTCGTGAATACCCTTGGGGTCGACGTCTCCCGACCCGTCCGTCCCCACGCTGATGTCATCGACAAGCGCATGGATCGTCTCCACGATCGGATCCAGCGCATTTTCGTTTCCGGTCAGCAGCATCCACCCGGCCAGCGCCGCCGCGCCCTCGCCGTCAAAGGCGTCGAAGGTCAGGTCCACCACCGCGCGCGGGCTGCCCAGCCCGGCCCGGCTGTCGCTCACCGCCTGGCGGATGGTGGCGCAGACGGTCTGGGCGAGGTGCGCGGCCAGCGCCGCCTGAAGCCCCGCGGCGGAACCGAAATGGTGCAGCAGATTGGCGTGAGTGCGACCAATGCGGGCGCCGACCGCCTTCAGCGTCACGGCCTGCGGGCCAGCCTCGATCAGCAGGGTCCGTGCTGCGTCGAGTGCCTGCTCTCGCAGGGCACCGGCGTTGAGGCGCTTGCGGCTGTGCATTTCGTACTCTGGCTCCGGCAGCGGAGCGCTTCACGAACGGCGCGTCTGCCGCGCAGGCATCGCGCGCCGCCCGCGCGCCACCGCGCCGCCACCGCGCCGCCAACCGGCGTCACTCAGCGGCGGCGTGCTGCTCGACGGAGACGAACTGACGGCCGAGCCGCCCCTTGTGGAAACGCACCACGCCGTCGGACAGCGCGAACAGCGTGTGATCCTTGCCCATGCCGACATTGCTGCCGGCGTAGAACTTGGTCCCGCGCTGGCGGACGATGATGTTGCCGGCGATCACTTCCTGCGCGCCGAACTTCTTGACGCCCAGCCGCCGGCCTGCCGAGTCGCGGCCGTTGCGCGAGGAGCCGCCTGCTTTCTTGTGTGCCATCCGAACTTATCCTTGAGCCTGATCTGCCGCCGGCGTCGCTTGTTCCGGCTGCGCCTCGCCCTGTGCCGCCTTTGCGGCGGCGGGGTCGTAACGGTCGTCCCCGACGGCAACGATCCGCAGCAGGGTCAGCTGCTGCCGGTGGCCGTTCTTGCGCCGATAGTTGTGCCGGCGCCGCTTCTTGAACACCACGACCTTTTCGCCCTTAGCCTGGGCGATGATCTCGGCCGATACGGTCGTGCTCGCCGCGTCCAGCAACGAATCGCCCTTGCCGGCCAGCAGCACGTCACCAAGGGTGATCGTGTCGCCGGCATTGCCGGCCAGCTTCTCAACGGCGATCTTGTCTCCGGCGGCAACCCGATACTGCTTGCCGCCCGTGCGCACGACTGCGAACATGGTGTACTCACTTCCGATCTGTGGTGTCGCCGCCCCGCCGGGACGGCATGACGCAGCACACCTTCGCGGGTGCGCCCGAAGCCAAGGCCGATAAGCGACCGGGACGGGCAAGTCAACCGACCCGCCGCGTTCTCTGGCGGCTGACAGAACGTAAGCCGGCTGCTAGGCGCAGGCGATGCGTTTCCGCCTCCTCGCGCGCGCCACTGGTGCGCTCCTTGTCCCGCTGCTGGCGCCGCCCTTGCTCGGCGGTTGCGCTCCGGCGCGGACCGACTATCCGTCGCTCGCTCTGCGCCCGGCCGAGCGTCCCGACCATGCGCGCGCCTCGGCGCAGGAGGCGCTGGCGCTCGTCGACACCTCGCCGCTCGATGCCGCGTCGCGCGCGCGCCTCGATGACGCCGTCGCTCGCGCCCGGAGCGCGCACCAGCGTTTCCTTGCCGCTCTGCCGGCGACCCGGCGCGCTGTGGCGGCCGGTGCCCGCGCGGGCATCGACAGCGACGCCTACGCCGCGGCGCAGATTGCCCTGGGAAACCTTCAGACCCTTGGCAGCGGAACCGTGTTCGCGCTGGCCGACATCGACGCGCTGCTGGTCGAGCGCAGCAACGCCATGCAGGGAACAGAGGAAGTCGGCGAGGCCCGCAGCCAGATAACCGCTCTCGTCGCGCAGCAGCGCACGGCGCTTGCACCGCTGGAAACCGCGCTCCGCTGAAACCCCGCCCGGCTGTGGTCAGGGACGAGCCGGCTCGATCGGGAGGTAATGACCGGTCACCCCCGGCGCCTGCTCGAAGAAGCGGCGACAGCGTTCCAGCACGTCGGCGTCGTCTTCCAGAGCGATGCCGTTGACGCGAATGGGCGCAGCCTCGCGTGCCAGCATCCGCATGGCCGCGGCGCGCCATTCGCGGTGTGCGTGCCCCGCCGGTGGGAGGACGATCAGCACGGAATCGAGCGGGGAACCGGCAAGGCGCAGCGTGTCCATCACCTGCGGAACCCATGCCCGGTGAAACGCGCACGCGGCTTCGAGCGCGCCCGTCGGCAGGTCCGTGACGTTGACCACGCGCTGCATCCCTCAGCGCCTCTCGCGCCGCAGGGTCATGCCGATTTTCTCCCCGTTCTCCGCGATGGCCAGCTTCACGATCTTGACCGTCACCGCCGTGATCCGCTCGTCCTGGAAGAACAGCGTTTCGCAGATGTGATCGGCGACTGCTTCGATCAGCTTGAAATGCACGCCCGGCGGGAGGGCCTGCGTCGCGGCGAATTTCAGGTCCATGTAGTTCTTGCTGGCCGAAAGCGGCGTGTCCGGCGCGTAGCGGTGATGGGCCGGCAGCTCCGCGGTGACGGTGATGCGGAGCGGCTGCGGCTTGCCCGTTTCCTCGGAGTAGATGCCGGTGAGCACGTCGACCTCGAGATCGGCGACCTCCAGCGTAAGCGTCTCGGCCATGTCAGTTACTCAATCGTGATTGGACCAGCGCGCGAAGATGGCCGTCGGCAGCAGCCGCCCGTCACCTCCGCTCTCGACAGTGACGAGTTCCCCGTGTTCGACCCGGCCCGGCAGGTCGGCCAGCATCTGCACCAGCAGGGTGCCAAGAGCAAGGCTGCTCATCCGCACGGCGTACACGGTGAGGAACAGGAAGCGGCTGCGCGGGTCGAGCAGCGATCGGCAGTGCTCGAGCAGCACGGGCAGGTCGTTCTCCAGCCGCCAGACCTCTCCGTCCGGTCCCCGTCCGAACTTGGGCGGATCGAGGATGATCCCGTCATACCGCCGCCCTCGACGGCATTCGCGGGCGGCGAATTTCACCGCGTCATCCGTCAGCCAGCGGATCGGCCGGTCTTCCATCCCAGACAGGGCGCAATTCTCGCGCGCCTGCGCCACCGATTTGCGCGATGCATCCACATGCGTCACGGTCCCGTGCCGCGACAGGGCGAGCGAGCCGACGCCCGTGTAGCCGAACAGATTGAGCAACTGCGCATCGTGGCGGCCGGCGAGCTGCTCGCGCATCCACTGCCAGACCGGCGCCATGTCGGGAAAGAACGCCAGGTGACGGAACGGAGTGCAGCGGGCGGTGAACCGCACATCGTCCCACGCCAGCGGCCATCCCGGCGGCGCGGGCGCGCAGGCGAAGGTCCAGCGTCCGCCGCCATCCTCGTCCGAGGCGGGGAGAAACTCGCCATCCGCGCGCCAGTGCGGCAGACGCGGCCGCCACAAGGCCTGCGGCTCGGGCCGGATGAAGCGCAGAGGTCCGTATCGCTCGAGCTTGCGCGAACCGCCGCTGTCCAGCAGTTCGTAGTCGGCCCAGCCTGCCCCCCGCATCAGGAGCGGGGATTCCTCGAGCCACGCCATCACGCCATCTCGCGCGCCGCTCTGCGCACCGCGTCGCGGGTGGCGGCGTAGGTGGCGGGCAGCCGTTCCAGTCGCTCTTCGCGCGCGAACAGGTCGCCGAGCCGCGCCGGCAGCGACGGGCGCGTTCCGGTGGCTCGCTCGACCGTCTGCCGGAACTTGGCCGGGTGGGCAGTTGCCAGCGTCACCACCGGAACCTCGGGCGGGAATGGCTGGCGCCGCGCGGCAGCGAGAGCAATGGCGGTGTGGGGATCAAGCAGCATGCCCGCGTCGGCCCACGCGGCTGCCATCGTGCGGACCATGTCGTCCCCCTCGACGCGCTCGCTGAGGAACAGGGGGCGCAGAAAGGCCTGCTGGTCCTGCGCCAGCGCCACCGATCCGTGCGCCTCGAATTGTTCCATCTGGCCGCGCATCCGCGCTCCGTCACGCCCGGCTCCCTCGAACAGCAACCGTTCGAAATTGGAGCTGACCTGAATGTCCATCGAGGGCGTCGCCGTCTGCTGCACGCGCCGCCGTTCGTAGCGGCCCGTGGCAATTGCGCGGTGCACGATGTCGTTGACGTTCGTTGCCGCGACCAGCCGATGCACCGGCAGTCCCATCCGCGACGCGGCGTAAGCGGAGAAGACGTTGCCGAAATTGCCGGTCGGAACGCTGAACGCGACCGGACGGTCGGGAGCGCCAAGCGCGAGGGCGGCCTGAAAATAGTACACCGACTGCGCCATGATCCGGACCCAGTTGATCGAGTTCACGGCGGTCAGGGTCATCGACGCGCGCAGTTCCTCGTCAGCGAAGAGCTGCTTCACGAGCGCCTGCGCATGGTCGAAGGTGCCCTCGATGGCGAGGTTGTGCACGTTGGGCGCGCGCACCGTCGTCATCTGCCGCCGCTGCACGTCGCTGATCCGGTCGGCGGGATGCAGCATGACAATCGCCACATGGGCAAGACCCGCCACCGCCTCTATGGCCGCAGAGCCGGTGTCGCCGCTCGTGGCGCCGACGATGACGAGAGGCAGGGGATCCGACGCGGTGAGGTGCTCGAGCAGGCGGCCGAGGAACTGCAGCGCAACATCCTTGAACGACAGGGTCGGCCCGCGCGCCAGGTCGAGCACCCAATGCTGCCGGCACAGCTGCGCGAGCGGCGTGACAGCGGGATGGTCGAAGCGGGTGTAGGTGTCCCGGCAGAGCCGCGACAGGTCGGGCGCTGCGACCGCGTCGCCGATCATCGGCCCCATCACTTCCGCCGCGAGGTCGGGGTAATCGAGCCCGCGCATGCGGCGCAGGTGTTCAGGCGTGAACTGTGGCCAGATGCGCGGCATATAGAGGCCGCCGTCGGGTGCGGTCCCGCCGAGGGCGACCGCTGAGAACCCCACCGGGTCGGCGGCGCCCCTCGTGGAGATGTAGTCCATCCGCTGGGCACCTAGCCCGGCCCGCAACGGCGGGCAAGCCGCGCCGACGGCCGGATCAGGAACCGGTGGACCTTCGGCGCAGCGCGAGCACGTAAATGGCGACCGCCACCCCGGCAAAGACGAACCATTGGATCGCATATGCCAGGTGATTGTCCGGCAGATCGGAAGGATCGGGCCGGCGGAGCGGCGACAGCCCCGCGAGCGGCGGATCGGCAACGAGCCGGGGTCCGGGGGCAATCACGCCGGCGACGGAGCCGCCTCTCCAGGACGGCGCCACCGGCTGGTCGGAAAAGCCGAGGTCGACGAGTACGTCCCTTCCGTTGGCGTCACGGCACCGGGCCCGGTGCGCCCATCCCTTGCGCCCGTCCGCGCTCGTCCCGCTGACGGCGCCCGCCGGACTGGCGGAGACGCAGCGCACCTGCGTCCGGCGATAGAGCACCCGCGCGGCGGCGGATGCGGTGTGCGGAAACGCGGCCGGCTGCGCGTCTGTCACGGCTGCCCTGTACTGCGCGATGAGCGCGCGTTTTTCCTCCGCCCGCCCGAGCTGCCAGACACCGAGAGCAATCATGACCGCCACAGCCACGACGACCAGAACGGTCGGCACCAGCGGAACCTGCCTCAGCGTCATGCCTCGTCCGCAGACGTGTGCGCTCCACCCGCGCCGCCGCACAGCCCAAGGGACTTTGGCGCACCTATACCGCACCACGGCCGGTCACCTGCGGCGACACGGGTGAACGCCATGCGCCCCTTCGCAGGCGCGGCGTTCACCCCGGCATTCTCATCCATCAGTGGTAGGGAACGCCGGCGCTGCCCCAGATGTACACGGCGATGAAGAGGAACAGCCAGACAACGTCGACGAAGTGCCAGTACCAGGCCGCCGCCTCGAAGCCGAAATGCTGCCGCGGCGTAAAGTGGCCAAGATAGGCGCGACGCAAGCACACGATGAGGAAGATCGTCCCCACGATGACGTGGAACCCGTGGAAACCCGTCGCCATGTAGAAGGCCGAGCCGTAGGTGTTTTCCCCGAAGGGGAACGGCGCAATGGCGTATTCGTACGCCTGGATCAGCGAAAAGATGACGCCAAGGATGATCGTCGCCCACAGACCCTTCTTCAGGCCGTCGCGATCGCCATGGATCAGCGCATGGTGCGCCCAGGTCACCGTCGTCCCCGAGCACAGCAGGATCAGCGTGTTGAGCAGCGGCAGCTGAAAGGGATTGATGACCGACTCGATGGCGGCCGGCGGGAATCGGCCGCCGATCACATCGGCCAGTTCGCTCGGGAACAGGGCGAAGCTGAACCAGGCCCAGAACCACCCGACGAAGAACATCACCTCCGAAGCGATGAACAGGATCATGCCGTAGCGCATGTGCAGCTGCACCACCGGCGTGTGGTGGCCGGCCTGCGACTCTGCGACAACCTTGGAGAACCAGCCATAGAAGGTCGCGATCAGGCCGGCGATGCCCAGCCCCAGCACGAGCCAGTGGCTCGGCATGTCGTGCATCAGCAGCACGAGCCCGGTCGTGAACGTCAGCGCCGAAAGCGATCCGACAAGCGGCCAGATATCGGGCGGAAGGATGTGGTAGTCGTGATTGGCAGTTCCGGCCATGTGGCTCTTCCTTCTCAGCTCGCCTGCTGGCTCCTTAGTGCGCCGCCCGCGGCCGGTCCAGACGTTCCGGCGGCCGGTTCAAGCGCCTCGTGAAAGGTGTAGCTCAGCGTGATCTGCTCGACATTGCGGGCGTTCTCATCGTCCAGAATGGCGGGATCGACGTAGAACAGCACCGGCATGCGCACCTCCTCGCCGGGCTGCAGGGTCTGCTCGGTGAAGCAGAAGCACTGCACCTTGTGGAAGTACTTGCCCGTGGAGGCGGGCGACACGTTGAACGAGGCCACTCCCGTGATCGGCCGGTCGCCGTCATTGCGGGCCGTGTAGAACGCCAGATCCCGTTCGCCGATCTGGACCCGGTCGGTGATCTGGACGGGGCGGAATGACCACGGGAGGTCACGGGCCGTGCTGGCGTCGAACCGGATGGAGATCGGCCGCGTTCCGGCACTGCGGGCGAAACGTTCCGCGAGCACAGCGTCCGCTTCGCTGGCGATCTGCGTGGTGCCGCCAAAGCCGGTTACCTGGCAGAAGATGCGGTAAAGCGGCACGGCCGCGAAACCCAGCGCAAGCATCGCCAGCGCGATGCCGCCCGCCAGCAGACCGGTGCGGAGGTTGCGACTGGCCTCCATCTCAATCTCCCATGCGCACGATGGTGATGGCGTAGAACAGCACGGCGAAGAACAGCAGCGCGCCGCCCACGACGAGGTTGCGGCTTCGGCGTCGCCGTTGCAGGTCGGCTTCTTCGTCGGGCGTCATTGCAGCAGTCCCGCCCGGGCCAGCAGCGCATCCGCGACCAGCAACGCGAACAGCGCGAACAGATAGAGGATGCTGAAGCCGAACAGCCGCTTCTCCGCCCTCGCCTCTTCGCTGCGCCCGGCAAACACCGGCACCGCCAGCGCGACGAACGCCAGCGACAGGATCAGCGCCGCGGCGCCGTACAGCGCCCCCGCCGCGCCGATGATGAAGGGCGCGAGCGCGATCGGACACAGCAGCACGGCATAGATCAGGATCTGCGCGCGCGTGGCTTTCTCCCCGCGGACGACGGGCATCATCGGAATGCCCGCCTTGGCGTAGTCCGTCTGGGCGAACAGGGCGAGCGCCCAGAAATGCGGCGGCGTCCACATGAAGATGATGGCGAACAGGAGCAGCGGCATGACGGTGATCTCGTTCGTCACCGCCACCCAGCCGATCAGCGGCGGAAACGCCCCGGCCCCGCCACCGATCACGATGTTCTGCGGCGTGCGGGGCTTCAGCCACATGGTGTAGACTACGGCGTAGTACACGATCGACAGGGCGAGCAGCGCCGCCGCCAGCCAGTGGATCGCCAGCCCCATGATGCCGACGGAGGCCACCGCGAGTGCGACGCCGAAGTCGCGCGCGTCGCGCCGCTCGAGCCGCCCGGCCGGCAGCGGCCGCCCCGCGGTCCGCCGCATCAGACGGTCGAGATCGGCTTCCCACCACATGTTGAGGGCGGCGGCGCCTCCGGCTCCCATGGCGATGCACAGGATGGCGGTGAACCCCAGCACCGGATGGAGTGATCCGGGCGCCGCGAGCAGTCCGCACAGGCCCGTGAAGATCACCAGGCTCATCACCCGCGGCTTGGTCAGGGCGAAAAAATCCCGCCAATCGGCCGGTCGGGCGCTCTGCAGAGACGTGGCAGCTGTGATCATCATCCTGTCAGCATGCGCAGTCGGCCCGGCTGCCGGCGGCGGGCCGGACCAACTGCGCCTGCCCTCATGTTCTCGCGGGAGTGGCCACACCGGGATCGCGCGGCATGTGGTCGTGGTAGCTGTGATGATCCTCGATCACCGGCAACGTCTCGAACTGGTGGTAGGGCGGCGGGCTGGACAGGGTCCACTCCAGCGTCGTCGCGCCTTCACCCCAGTAGTTCGCCGGCGCGCGGCGGCCCACCGTGTGCGCGTAGATGATGTTGGCGATGAAGGGGATCAGCGAGGCGGCGATGACCATGTAGCCCACCGACGCGACGTTGTTCCAGTATTGGAAGTAGGTCGGGTAGTCGGGAATGCGCCGCGGCATGCCGTTCATCCCCAGGAAGTGCATGGGGAAGAAGGTGATGTTCACGCCGATGAAGAACATCCAGAAGTGGAGATGCGCCAGAAATTCGCTGTGCATGCGGCCGAACATCTTGCCGTACCAGTAGTACCAGCCCGCAAAGATCGAGAACACGGCCCCCATCGACAGCACGTAGTGGAAGTGCGCAACCACGTAGTAGGTGTCGTGCAGCGCGTCGTCGATCCCGCCATTGGCGAGCACCACGCCGGTCACCCCGCCGATGGTGAACAGGAAGATGAATCCAAGCGCCCATACCATCGGCGACTTGAATTCGAGACTGCCGCCCCACATCGTCGCGATCCAGCTGAAGATCTTCACCCCGGTCGGCACCGCGATGATCATGGTGGCGGCGGTGAAATACATCTTCGTGTTCACGTCGAGGCCGACCGTGTACATGTGGTGCGCCCACACCACGAACCCTATCACGCCGATCGCGACCATGGCGTAGGCCATGCCGAGATAGCCGAAAACCGGCTTGCGGCTGAACGTCGCGACGATCTGGCTGATCATGCCGAAGCCCGGCAGGATCATGATGTACACTTCGGGATGGCCGAAGAACCAGAACAGGTGCTGATAGAGCACCGGGTCGCCGCCACCTGCCGGCTCGAAGAAGGTGGTGCCGAAGTTGCGATCGGTCAGCACCATCGTGATCGCCGCCGCCAGCACCGGCAAGGCGAGCAGCAGCAGGAACGCCGTCACCAGCACCGACCACACGAACAGCGGCATCTTGTGCAGGGTCATGCCCGGCGCGCGCATGTTGAAGATGGTGGTGATGAAGTTGGTTGCGCCCAGGATCGACCCGGCCCCCGCCAGGTGAAGGGCGAAGATGGCGAAGTCCACCGCCGGACCGGGCGAACCGATATCGGTCGACAGGGGCGCATAGAGCGTCCAGCCGGTTCCGGCCCCGAGCGCACCGCTGATGTCACCCGGAACGAAGAGGGAGAACATGAGGCTCATGAAGCCGACGAAGGTGAGCCAGAAGCTCACATTGTTCATGCGCGGAAAGGCCATGTCGGGCGCGCCGATCATCAGCGGCACGAACCAGTTGCCAAAGCCGCCGATCATGGCCGGCATGACCATGAAGAACACCATGATCAGACCGTGCGCGGTGATCAGCACGTTCCACATGTGCAGGTTCGCGCTCAACGACGCTTCGCCGCCCATGAGGCTGACCCACCAGCCGAGATACTGGATCCCCGGATCGGCCAGCTCGGCCCGCATGATGCCTGAAATGGCACCGCCGACCAGCCCGGCGAACACGGCGAACATCAGGTACAGCGTGCCGATGTCCTTGTGGTTCGTCGACATGAACCAGCGGGCGAAGAAACCCGGCTTGTCATCCGCGTGGCTGTGGGCGGGAACATCGCCGTGGGCCTGGAAGGCGTCTGCGGTGGTGGCCATCTCGTCAGTCTTTCACTGCAGGAAAGGAATAAGTTGGAATCACTCTGCGGCGCCGGCAGCGGGCGCGGCCGCCTCCGTGGCGGCAGGAACCGCAGCTGGCTGCGCTCCGGCTTCGGCCTCCGCCTCGTCGCCGAGGGTGCCGCCCTGCGCGCGCACCCAGGCTTCCCACTGCGGCCGCGGCAGCGCCTCGATCGCGATCGGCATGTAGGCGTGGCGCGCGCCGCACAATTCGGAGCACTGCCCGTAATAAATGCCCGGCTCGCGGATGGTCAGCATCCGCTCGTTCAGGCGACCCGGAATGGCGTCGAGCTTGAACCAAAGCGACGGAACGGCGAACGAGTGGATCACATCGGCCGCCGTGGTCTGCAGCCGGATTGGCGTGTTGACCGGCACCACGAGGCGGTTGTCCACCTCAAGATGAGAGGGGAACCCGCGCGCCTGCGCCTCCTCTTCCGGCATCATGTTAGAGATGATCTCGAACTCGCCGTTGTCCATGTAGGTGTAGGTCCAGTACCACTGGTAGCCCGTCGCCTTGATGGTCACCGCGTTTTCCGGCGGCGCCTCGTACTGCTTGGCGAGAAGGCGGATCGAGGGGATGGCGATGACGAGCAGCAGCAGGGCGGGAACGACCGTCCACACCACCTCGATGAGCGTGTTGTGCGTCGTCTTGGACGGCACCGCGTTGCGGCGCCGGTTGTAGCGCACGATGACGATCAGGAGCAGGGCGAGCACGAACAGGGTGATCGCCACGATGATCGGCAGCAGCACCCAGTTGTGCATCCACAGGGCATAGTTCCCAGTGTTTGAATACTGGTCCTGGAAGGTCAGCGCCTTGGCAAAATCCTGCCGCGGATCGGCCGGGACGCCCCGGATCCACTCCGGGCCGAGCGGCTGATACGCGTCCGCCCCGGCGGCTTCCGGCCCGTCCCCGCCACGGATTTCCTGCGGAGCGGTGTCGTTGCCAGGCGTCGCGCCCTGCGGATCGTCAGGCGCGACGTTGGCAGCGGCGTCCGGCGCCGGCGGCGCGAGCGGCGCCGCAACGGTCGGCGAAGGCGACGGCTGCTGCGCCACGGCCGGAGTCATTCCGACACCGGCGATCATCAGCAGCGCGCTGGCCAGAACCGCGAGACGGGGAACACCCGCTGCCGGCCCTTTCGATTGGAATAGCGTCACACCTAGGTCTTTCACTACCGGGTTGTCGGCACGTTCCGCGGTTTCCCGCTCCTGCACAGTCGGACCAGCGCCTCGTCAGCGCCGGCGATATAGGACCGCTTGTGCCTCTGCTCAAGCGCTTCTAGGAGATTTGCGCCCGCGTCAAGGGGCCTCAACCCCGCTGCGGAACCGGAGCATGCGATGACCCCACAGGACGTGCTGGAAGAGTTCCGCGCCAGCGGCGCGCTGCTTGAAGGGCATTTTCTTCTGTCGTCCGGCCGCCACAGCCGGCACTACCTCCAGTGCGCCCGCGTGCTGATGAACGGCCGGCGCGCCGCCCGTCTGGCCGAGGCGCTCGCGCGGCGCCTTCCGGCAGAGCTGCGCGAAGCTGTGGACAAGGTGGTCTCGCCGGCCATGGGAGGGCTGATCATCGGGCACGAGATGGGCCGTGCGCTCGACCGCGACGCGGTGTTTCTCGAACGTGGCGGCGACGGGTTCGTGCTGCGCCGCGGCTTCACGATCGCGCCGGGCGAGCGGGTGTTGCTGGTCGAGGATGTCGTCACCACCGGGCTGTCGAGCCGTGAGGCCATGGCGGCGATCGCGGCGCTGGGCGGCGAGGTCGTGGCCGAGGCGGCGCTGGTCGACCGCAGCGGCGGCAACGCGGATCTTGGCGTGCCGCTGCACGCGCTCCTCAACCTAGACGTTCCCTCCTACGCGCCGGACGCGGTGCCGGCCGATCTGGCAGCCATTCCGCCGGTCAAACCGGGCAGCCGCGCGCAGCCCTCCGCAGCGACGCCATGACCACGGTGCCGGCACCACGCAAGCTGCGGCTGGGCGTCAACATCGATCATGTCGCCACCGTGCGCAACGCCCGAGGGGGCGATCATCCCGACCCGGTCCGCGCGGCACAGCAGGTCGCCGCCGTCGGCGCGGATGGGATCACCGCGCACCTGCGCGAAGACCGCCGCCACATCCGCGACGACGATCTGCGGCGCATCGCCGAGGCCACCGATCTCCCGCTCAACCTCGAGATGGCGGCCACCGCGGAGATGCTGGACATCGCCCTTGCCCACCGGCCGCACGCGGTGTGCCTCGTCCCCGAACGCCGGGAAGAGCGCACGACCGAAGGCGGGCTGGACGCGGCCGGGCAGCACAATCTGCTGTACCCTTTCGTTGACCGGCTGCTTGCCGCCGGCATCCGGGTGTCGCTGTTCATTGCCCCGTGCGAACGACAGCTCGACGCGGCCATCCGCCTGCGCGCCCCGGTGGTGGAGTTCCACACCGGCGAATACGCCCATGCCTCGCCCGAGCAAAGGGCAGCCGAACTGCGCCGGCTTGCCGACATGGCGGCGCTGGCAACCAAGAATGGCATCGAGCCGCATGCCGGCCATGGGCTGACCTACGACAACGTCCAGCCTGTCGCCGCCATTCCGCAGCTTGCCGAACTCAACATCGGCCATTTTCTCGTCGGCGAGGCCATCTTCGTCGGGCTCGAACAGGCCGTGCTGAAGATGCGCCGCCTGATGGATGCGGCGCGATGACCGCTCCGGACGATACTGGCTTGCGCGGGGCCGGTCTGGTGCTGGCGGCGGCGGCCGTGCCGTTCCTCGCATCGCTGCTGCTGCTTGGGCTGGCCGTGGGCACCGGAACGCTGTGGCTGTTCGCGCCGGCCTGGCTCGTCTTTCAGGTGGCGGGCTATGCGGGCGCCTTCCGTATCGCCGGAGGCGACGTCACGCACCCGCTGTTCAAGGCGCAGGTCGCGCTGCACCTTCTCGTGCTGGCGCTCGTCGCCGCAGTCTTCGTGCGTGCGCTGTGATCGTCGGCATCGGCTCCGACCTGTGCAGCATCGAGCGCATCGCCGCCTCGCTCGACCGCTGGGGTGACCGTTTCGAGCAGCGGGTCTTCTCGGCCGGGGAACGCGCCAAGGCGGCGAGCCGGCCGCACACGAAGGCGGGAACGCTGGCCAAGCGGTTCGCCGCCAAGGAGGCGTTCGCGAAGGCGGTCGGCACCGGCTTCGCCCGCGGCGTCTACATGCGGGACATCGCCGTGACGAACGCGCCGTCCGGCGCGCCCACCTTGCACCTGACCGGCGGGGCGGCAAAACGCCTTGCGGAATTGATTCCGCCGGGTCATCTGTCCTTCATCCACCTGACCATGACCGACGACCATCCGTGGGCTCAGGCGTTCGTAATCATCGAGGCAGTCAAGCAATGAGCCCACCATCAGATCCCGCCAATCCTCCCGCCGCGGCCCGCTCGCCGCGCGAGACCGTGCTGGCAAAGGACGGGTCGGCTGCCGCCTCCGAGCGGCGCGAGGAAAGGCGGGAGCCGATCAACTGGCTGGCGGAACTGCGTGGCCTGGCTCTGATGCTCCTCGCTGTGATCGGCTTCCACAGCTTCGTCGCCAAGCCGTTCTACATTCCCAGCGAGTCCATGCTTCCGAACCTCATGGTCGGCGACCGGCTGATCGTGAGCAAGTATCCCTACGGGTTCAACTGGTCGTCCATCTCCTTCCACCTTCTGCCGCGGGGCGACTGGCGCCTCTTCGGCAGCACGCCGGCCTACGGGGACATCGTCGTGCCCGTGCACCCGGTCCGCAGCGAGGATTACATCAAGCGGGTGGTTGCCCTGCCCGGCGACCGCATCGCCATCCGCAATGGCCAGATCATTCTCAACGGCCGTCCCGTGCCGCAGGAAGTCGAGCCGCCGGTCCGCCTGCCGGTCGATCTGAACAGTCGCTGCGACCCGGGCGCCTACCCCGGTATGCGCACCCGCCTGCCTGACGGACGGATCGTCTGCGAGATGCCGGTCTACCGCGAGACGCTGCCGAACGGAGCGAGCTATCTGATCATCGACCATCGTTCGCAGCTGCTCGACGACATGGACGAGATGGTGGTGCCGCAGGATTCCGTCTTCGTGATGGGCGACAACCGCGACCATTCGGCCGACAGCCGCGCTCCGCTGACGGTGGAAGGCGGCGGGCTAGGCGGGCCGGTCCCGCTCGCCAACATCAGCGGCCGGGCCGAGTTCGTCACCTTCTCGCTCGACGGCACCACCAGCCTGAACCCCGTGACCTGGTTCACCTCCCTGCGAGGCGACCGCGCCTGGACCTCGCTGCGGCCGGACATCCGCCCTGCTCCATGACGCCAGGGCTATTGCACACGAACCGCCCAGGCGTCGCGGGCCTCGGCCAACCGCGGCCGCGCATCTGAGACGCGACATCACGGATGGCACGCAAGTTCCTCTACGTCGTGGCGTTTCTCATCGTCCTCGCGATCGGGACGCTCATCGTGCTGCGCCTGTTCTCGAGCGAGCTGACCCGGCTCGCCTTTGTGCCGACCCGGCAGTTCGAGCCGCAGGCGGCGCTGGCGCCGAACGCTTATGCCGACCCGGCTCTGTGGCTCGCCCGGCCCGGTCTTCAGGGGCCGAACCCAGTCCTGTTCCGCCCCAGGCTCGAGAATGCGCCGGACGGGGGCGACGGGCGCGTCGCCCCTCCGACGCCCGTCCGCGCCGCCGTGTTCTTCGTGCACCCGACGAGCTTCGTGGCGCGCAGCCAGTGGAACGCGCCTCTCGACGACCCCGAGTCCCAGGAGCTGGCGCGCACCTATCTGCGCGGCATGGCCAGCCCGTTCGCCGGCGCAACCCAGGTTTGGGCGCCGCGCTACCGCCAGGCCACGGTGGGCGCCTTCCTCGCCCGGTCGCCCGATGCCGATGCGGCGATCGATGCTGCCTATCAGGACGTGGCGCAGGCTTTCGCACAGTTCCTGCAAGACGTGCCGGCAGACCTGCCGATCGTTCTTGCCGGCCATTCGCAGGGCGCACTGCACATCCTGCGCCTGCTGAACGAGACGGTGGGCGATGATCTGCGCCGCCGCCTCGCCGTGGCCTACATCATCGGCTGGCCCGTCTCCGCCGACCGTGACCTGCCTTCGCTTGGGCTGCCGGCCTGTGCGCAGCCGGACCAACGCGGCTGCATCGTCAGCTGGTCGAGCTTCGCGGAGCCGGCGGATCCGTCCGCGCTGCTCGGCACCTATGCCGCCTCGCTGGGTTTCGACGGTCAGGCGCGCGGAGACAGTCCGATCGTGTGCACGAACCCCCTGACCGGGCGCAGCGGCGGGGAAGCGCCCGCTGCCGCCAATCTGGGCACCCTGAAGCCGGAAGAGAACAACGGCGATGCCGTGCTGGTCCCCGGGGCCGTTCCGGCCCGCTGCGACCGGCGCGGCCTGCTGCTGATCGGCGCGCCCCCGCGGATGGGCTCGGCCGTGCTGCCCGGCAACAACTACCACGTCTATGACATTCCGCTGTTCTGGGCCAATCTGCGCGCCGACTTCGCTCGGCGTCTGGCAGGCGCCGCGTCATGACGATGGTCACGGAGGAGGCGGAGCAGTTCGCCCGCCATCTTCCGGACGGCGGCGCGCTGATGGGGCTGGATCCCGGCACACGCACCCTGGGCGTGGCGCTGTGCGATGCGGGCTGGCGCTTCGCCACGCCGCACCTCAGCCACAGGCGCGGGAAGTTCGGCGCCGATGCGCAGGTGCTGGCCACGATCGCGGCGGAACGGTCGGTCAAGGGCGTCGTGTGCGGCCTGCCGCGCAACATGGATGGCAGCGAGGGGCCACGGGCGCAGAGCGCCCGGGCCTTCTGTCGCAACCTGGCGGAGCGGCTCGGCCTGCCCGTCCTGCTGTGGGACGAGCGCTGGTCCACCGTTGCGGCCACGCGCAGTCTCGTGGAGCAGGATTTCAGTCGCTCACGCCGCGCCGGGATGGTCGACGCTCATGCAGCCGCGGTCATCCTCCAGGCGGCCCTCGACCGCCTGACCCGCACGGGACAGGCCTCGATCTGACCGACTCCACGCCTGCGGGAAGGGTTGCGCAAACCGCTGCGGGTTGCCAAGCGCGCGCGCATGAACCGACCCGCGCACGGATCCACCTTCGACCCCGCCCAGGCGGCGCCCCTGCTGCTGCGCCTGGGTCATGTCGGCTGGCTGGGGCTTGAGTATCACAGCCACGGGGATGACTGGACCGAGCTGGTTCTGCCCTGGCGCGATGACCTGCTTGGCGACAGCGAGCGGGAGCTTCTCGCCACCGGCCCGATCGTCAGCCTGTGCGACATGGCGAGCGGCATGGCGATCTGGAACGCCATGGCGCGGTTCGTCCCGATCGCCACACTCGACCTGCGCGTCGATTATCAGCGCGCTGCCCGCCCCCGCCACGCCGTCCACGCGCGGGCGCGGTGCTACACGCTCACCCGTTCCTCGGCGTTCGTCACCGGCACCGCCCACGACGGGGACAGCAGCGATCCCGTGGCCCGCTTCAGCGGCTGCTTCATGCGCATCGACCGGCCTGCCGTGGCATGAGCGTGCAACCTGACGTCCTGACCCCCTACGCGCGGGCGCTCGGCATCGAGGTGGCCGGAATGGACGGCGGCATCGCTCTCGTGCTGCCGTTCGCCTCGTCAGTCGAGGGGCGGCCGGGCGTGCTGCATGGCGGTGCGATCGGCGGGCTGCTGGAGACGGCCGGCTATGCTGCTGTGCAGATCACCTTGGCGGAGCAGGAGATCGAACGGCGGCTGAAGCCGATCAACGTCACCGTGCAGTTCCTCAGCGCGGGCAGACCGCATCCAACTTATGCGCAAGGACGCATCGTGCGCCTCGGCCGGCGCGTGGCGAACGTGGCCGTCGAAGCGTGGCAGGCGGATCGCGCTAAGCCGATCGCGACGGCCGTGATGAACATCATGGTCGCGCCCGCCCGGCCGCCGCTTGGGAGCGATTGACGCAGGCACGTTCGCGTGGCGGGGCGTCCTCAGCGCGGCGGGAACGCCTCCTCGAAGGCCCGTTCGCCTGCCCGGCGCCCGCGTTCCTCGATCTGCCGGGCCTGCTCGCGCGCCTCGCGGCGAAGTTCCGCTGCACGGCGACGCATCTCGGCCGGTCCGCGCCCGTCGAACCGAACGCCGTCACGCCCGATCGACACCTCGAGGGGCTCTCCGCCGATGTCGGTGGAGACGACCGCATCCCCTTCGCGCACCCGGACCCGGACGTCAGAGCCGGGCACCTGCACCGGCGGCAGCAGCGGCAGTTCACCCGCATCAAGCGGCACATCCGGCAACACCTCTTCCTCGGCCGCTCGGGGCAGCGGCTGCACCACCGGAGCAGCGCCCACGCCAAGCGCGCCACCCATGAACTCGCGCCAGACGCGCGCGGGCAGGCCGCCGCCCGACACGCCCTGCAGGGGCGAATTGTCGTCGTTGCCGACCCAGACACCGACGACCAGATCGCCTGCGTAGCCGACAAACAGGGCATCGCGATGATCCTGCGTCGTGCCGGTCTTGCCGTAGGCGGCGATGGCCAGCCGCGCCGCACGGCCGGTGCCGTCATCCACCGCACTGCGCAGCAATTCCTGCATCTTCTGCTGCGTCCCGCGCGAGAAGTGGCTCGGCCCGTCGGTCATGCGGCTGATCCAGCCGCGCTCCGCCTGCGGAAGACCGTGCGGCTTCACGGGGTACGCGCCCGCTGCAACCGCCGCGTAGGCAGCGGTCAGTTCCATCAGGCTCATCTCGGCCGTTCCCAGCGCCATGGTCGGATCGCCCGGGTCGAGCGGAGCGGTGACGCCCAGGGCCCGGGCCGTATCGATCACCGCGCCGGTGCCGACCTGCTGGATGAGGCGGACGGCGGCGACATTGCTGGACTCCGCGAACGCCTCGCGCAGGGTCATTTCGGAGCGGTAGCCGCCATTGAAGTTCTGCGGCCGGTAGGTGCCGGTGGTGAAGCGTGAACCGTCGATCGTGTCGTCGAGATCCATGCCTTGCCTGACCGCCGTGAGATAGACGAACAGCTTGAAGGTGGATCCGGGCTGGCGGCGCGCCTGCGTGGCCCGGTTGAACGCCGACCGCGCGTAATTGCGCCCGCCGACCAGCGCCACGACCTCGCCGCTGGGACGCATCGCCACCAACGCCATCTGCGCCGATCCGGCCGGCGCCTGCCGCACCACCCGCTCGGCAAGGCGCTGCAGGCGCGAGTCGAGCGTGGTGACGACTTCCTGCGTCTCGTAGCCGCGCTCGATCACCTGCTGCGCCTGCGGCATCACCCAGTCGGCGAAATACGTGCCCGCTGGCAGCTCGTCGCGCCGTCGCACGTCGAGGCGCGGCGCCTTCATGCTGCGCGCCTCGTCGGCCGATATGTACCCCGCGTCCTCCATCGCGCCGACGACGAGCCGCATCCGCCGTTCGGCGCGGGCGTAGTGCTTGACCGGATTGTACGCGGACGGCGCCTGCAGCAATCCCGCCAGCATCGCCGCCTGCGCCGGTGTCAGGCGTTCGGGCTGACGATGAAAGAAGTGCAGCGATGCGGCACGCAGGCCGTAGGTGTTATCCCCGAAATAGGCGTTCGAGAGGTAGCGCTCGAGGATCTCGTCCTTGGACAGCCACGCTTCGAGCCAGAAGGCGATCATCACCTCACGCGCCTTGCGGGTCAGCGTCTGTTCGGGCGTGAGGAAGGTGAACTTGGCGAGCTGCTGGGTGATCGTCGATCCGCCCCCCACCCCTGTCCAGGCGGCGCGGGCCATGCCGCGCGGATCGATGCCCCAGTGCGTGTAGAAGCGCCGGTCCTCGATGGCGAGGAAGGCGTTGACGACGTGCGGCGGCAGAGCGTCGATGCGGACCGGATCGTCGACATACGCCCCCTTGCGCGCGATGGGCGTGCCATCCGCGGCGAGAAGGGTGATCTGCGGCGGTGCCAGCGGTTCCAGTGACTTGCTGAGCGGCGCGGTGAAGAACAGGTAGCCGATGGCCACGAACAGGAGCAGCAGCGCGCCGGCAAGACCACGGACAACCCAGCGCAGACGCCCGGCATCAGGTCGGTCGTGGGAGGGCGAGCCCTGGGACGGCTCGTCTTCGAGGGACGCATCGTCCCATGTTGCGGCCCACGGCTCCGCCAAGGTGTAGTAGCCGCCGGCCTCTTCGTGACCGGTGTCGCGGCGGCGTGGGAGCGAGGAGAAGGGCGCGCGCATCTTCGCTGAGGTCATGACCTACTGTATTGCACGAACAATACACACCTGCATAGCCGGTCCATCCTGAACGGGAACCGACCCGCCGCTCGCTCAGGCCGCGCTGGCGATGCTCTCGGGCAGATCGGTGTTGAACACCCTCTGGAAGTACTCGGCGACGATGGCCCGCTCCTCCTCGTCGCACTTGTTCAGGAACGACAGGCGGAAGGCGAAGCCCACATCGTTGAAAATCGCGTAATTCTCCGCCCACGCGATCACGGTGCGCGGGCTCATCACGGTGGAGATGTCGCCATTCATGAAGCCTTGCCGCGTCAGCTCGGCCACCTTGACCATGGACGCGACCACCGCGGGATCGGTCGCCGGCGACTTGGCGGTGACGATGGCCTGTTCCGTTTCGGCGGGCAGGTAGTTCAGCCCGACGACGATGCTCCAGCGGTCCATCTGTCCCTGATTGATGGCGTTGGTGCCATGGTACAGGCCGCTCGTGTCGCCGAGGCCGACCGTGTTGGCGGTCGCGAACAGCCGGAAATACGGATGCGGGCTGATGACCCGGTTCTGATCGAGCAGGGTCAGCTTGCCCTGCTGCTCCAGCACACGCTGGATCACGAACATGACGTCGGGCCGACCGGCGTCGTACTCGTCGAACACCAGCGCGACCGGCCGTTGAAGCGCCCATGGCAGCAGGCCTTCGCGGAACTCGGTCACCTGCAACCCTTCGCGCAGAACGATGGCGTCGCGGCCGACGAGGTCAATGCGGCTGATGTGCGCGTCGAGATTGATGCGGATGCACGGCCAGTTCAGGCGGGCGGCGACCTGCTCGATGTGGGTGGACTTGCCGGTCCCGTGATAGCCCTGCACCATTACACGCCGGTTGTGAGCGAAGCCGGCAAGGATCGCGAGGGTGGTGTCCGGGTCGAACACGTAGGTGTCGTCGGTGGCGGGCACCCGCTCGTCGCGCTGGCTGAAGGCCGGCACCTGCCAGTCGATGTCGATGCCGAAAGTTTCGCGGACATCCACCATGCGGTCGGGTTCGCTGGGCATCGTGTCGGCCGGGTTGCCGCCGGGAGCGGCCGGAGCGTGCGCCGTTGCGTGAAGCGTCATGGCCGGTGGCGGTAGACAAGGCGGCGTAAGGGCGCAAGCGCACTTGCCCTGTCAGCGGAGCAACATGCCGTTTTCAGCGTCTTGCGCCTCGCATTCGCCGACGCGCCACCCTAGCTTTCGGTGATGCGACCTGCCCGTCCGCAGCCTTTCGAGCCCGTGGCCGACGCGGTCCGGGCGAAGCTCGTGGCACGGGTGCGGTCCATCTTCAACGACAGCGCGGCGGGAGAGGCGCCCGTGCTGCCCTCCGACGACGCCCTGTTCGAGCGCGACTCGCCCATCCGGCTCGTCCATGCCGATGTGGTGAGCATGATGGTCGGGGGCCTCAGGAGCCTGCTGCTGCAGATGCTCCACCCCCATGCCCTGCAGGGGGTGCTGGACCACTCGGACTTCCGCGTGGACATGCACGGGCGGCTGCGGCGCACGGCCCGCTTCATCGCGCTGACCACCTATGGCGAGCGGGCGCAGGCCGAAGCGGCGATTGCGGCGGTGAACCGCATCCACGAACGGGTGAGCGGCAATCTGCCGGACGGGACGCCCTATTCGGCCCGCGAGCCGCGCGTGCTCGCCTGGGTGCATCTTGCCGGCGCGCACAGCTTCCTTGCCGCCTACACCCGGCTCACCCGCCCGGATTTTCCAGCCTCGCAGCAGGACGCATACTACCGCCAGTTCGCAGTCATCGCCCGCAAGCTCGGTGCCGATCCGATCCCGCATTCGCGCGCCGAGGCGGAGCGGTTGATGAAGGCGTTTCGCGGCGACCTGCGCACATCGGCCGAAGCGCGCGACGTGGCGCGGATCGTGCTGGCCGAACGTCCCGCCGGCGCGCCCGCCGCGCTGCAGAAGATGATCGCGGCCGAAGCGGTTGCGATGCTGCCGCCGTTCGCCCGCGCCATGCTCAACCTGCCCCATCCCGGTCCGCTGGCCGTGGCGGCGCGTGCCGGCACGCGCGCCGCCGGAAGCACCCTGCGCTGGGCCTTCCGGCGTCCCCACCCTGACACGCCGGACAGCGCCGGCTCATGAAGCAAACGCGGTGCTGGCGCGCAGCAGCTGATAGGCGTCCAGAACGCGGCGCAGGCGGTCCTCGTGCCGGCGGTCTCCGCCGTTGCGGTCTGGATGGTAGCGGCGGACGAGTTCGGAGTAACGGCGGCGCAGGGCGGGCAGGTCGGTCTCCGCATTCAGACCGAGCGTCGCCAAGGCGCTGACCTCGTCCGGGGTGAAGCGGCCGCCTGTGCCGGCAGCCGCCATGCCGGCCGCGCGCATCCGCATCCCGCGCGCCCGCGCCTCGATCGCGTCAAGCGGATCGCGGAAATCGGCCCAGCGCGGCATGTCTCCGGCCATCGCCGCCGCCGGCGAGCCGATGCTCTCCGTCCGCCAGCCGTAAACGGGCGACTGCGCCGCCATGATCTCCTCGGCGCTCATCCCCGCGAACCAGTCGTAGCGCTGATTGAAGGCGCGTACATGGTCGAGGCAGTACCAGTGATAGGCGCCCGGCCCGTCGGAGCTGCTGCCGCGGGCGGATGGCGCCCGAAATTCGCCGGGCTGATCGCAGCCCGGATCTTCGCACACCCTGCCCTTCCTCTCGTGGCGTCCATGGAACTTGTCGCGCGTCATGAAGCTTTCCAGTGTGGGGGGCGACCGTCACAAAACCAAGAGAGGCCTGCGCCGATGACACATCCGCACACCATGAGCGTCGACGAGGAGATCACGACCCTGCTGACGCAGGCGTTCGCGCCGACGCGACTGGAAGTGATCAACGACAGCGCCCGTCACCGCGGTCATGCCGGTGACGATGGCAGCGGCGCCTCGCATTTCAGCATCCTTATCGAGGCGCCGGCCTTCGCCGGCCGAACCCGGCTGGAGCGGCAGCGGCTTGTGATCCGGGCACTGGGCGACATTCCCGGGAACCGCGTGCACGCCGTGGCCATCCGCGCCGCCGCTCCGGGAGAGGGCGCATGATCAACGATGATCCGGTCGAACAGACCATCACTCCGGTGGCCCACGATCTCGGCCAGTTCGAGGTGCGGCGCGCCCTGCCCTCGAAAGCGCGGAGCATGGTGGGACCGTTCATCTTCGTCGACCAGTTCGGCCCCGCGCAGCTGGCGCTCGGCGAGGGCATGGATGTGCGGCCGCACCCGCACATCAATCTTGCCACTGTCACCTGGCTGTTCGAGGGCGCCATCGATCACCGGGACAGCGTGGGCAGCTTCGCCACGATCCGGCCCGGACAGGTGAACCTGATGACGGCCGGGCGAGGCATCGTCCATTCCGAGCGCTCGCCGTCCCAGGATCGGGCGCGGGGGCCGCGGCTCTACGGGATGCAGACCTGGCTGGCTCTGCCCGACGAACGCGAGGAGCTCGACCCGGCTTTCGAGGCGCAGACGGAACTGCCGATCGTCGAGGACAGCGGCGCGCGCGCAACGGTGGTCATGGGCACGCTGTGGGGCCGGCGGGCACCGACGACAACCCATGCGGACACGATCTATGCCGACATCGTGCTCGGCGCGCGCAGCTCCATCCCGGTCGATGCCGACGCCGACGAACGCGCGGTTATGCTGATCGCCGGAGACGCAGCCATCGGCGGAGTGCCGCTGAACCTCTACGAGCTGACGGTGCTCCGCCCCGGCCTCGCGCTCAAGCTGGAAAGCGCGACCGGCGCACGCGTCGTGCTCCTGGGCGGAGAGGCGTTCCGCACCCCGCGCCACGTCTGGTGGAACTTCGTGTCCTCCAGCCGCGACCGTATCGAACAGGCGAAACGCGACTGGCTGGCGGGCCGCTTCCCGCTGGTGCCCGGCGACACGGAGGAGTACATCCCCCTGCCGGAGCGGCCGACGACGGTCAGCTACCCCTGAGAGGGTGTTCAAGGAGAGGGCGCATGTACGTGCAAGGGTTCATCGTTCCCGTCGCGGCCGGGAACAAGGATGCGTATGCGGCGACGGCCGAGCGGTTCTGGCCGATCGCCCGCGATCACGGCGCCCTTTCGCATGTCGAGTGCTGGGAGGAGGATGTCCGCGACGGGGAGGTGACGGATTTCCGCCGGGCGGTCGATGCACGCGAGGGCGAGCGGATCGTCTTTGCGTGGATGATCTGGCCGGACAAGGCCACGGCTGACGCGGCGCACGAGAAGGTGATGGCCGATCCGCGCATGGCCGAGTTCGGCGACATGCCGTTCGACGGCGCCCGCATGGTCCATGGCGGCTTCACTCCGCTTGTCGAGCGGCACGCATGACGCCGGACCCGCTGCGGCAGCACCGCGTCGATCTGGGCGGCGGCATCGCTCTCGACACGGTGGACATGGGGCCGCGCGACGCGCCTGCCTTGCTGTTCCTGCACGGCTTTCCGGAAAGCCACCGCACCTGGCGGCACCAGATCAGGCACTTCAGCGACAGGTTCCGCTGCATCGCGCCTGATCAGCGCGGCTACCGCGGCTCGTCGAAGCCGCAGGACGTCCACGCCTACACGCCCGACAAGCTCATCGGTGACGTGTTCCGCCTCGCCGACGCGCTCGCGGTCGAGCGCTTCACGATCGTCGGCCACGACTGGGGCGGAGCGATCGCCTGGGGCGTGGCGCTTGGCGGACAGCAGAACGGCAGGGTCGAGCGGGCAGTGGTTGCCAACGCGCCGCATCCCGCCATCTTCCAGCGACTGCTCTACACCGATCGGGTCCAGCGCGAGGCAAGCCAGTACATTCGCGGGTTTCGTGATCCGGCCAACGACGCGCTGGTGCGTGAACAGGGGCTCGTGGGCATTCTGCTGAAGGAGGTGCGCTGGGATCGCCCCTCCTCCATGGAACCCGAGGAGCGCTCCGCATTGCTCGCCGAATGGCAGGACCGGGACGCGGCTTTCGCGATGCTCAACTGGTATCGCGCCTCGCCCATCGACGTGCCCCCTCTGGATGCCCCCTACGCGCTGCCCGAGGGGTGGAACCCGCCCGCACTGCCGACGCTGACAATCCCGACGCTGGTGATCTGGGCGATGGACGACCTTGCCCTGCCGCCGGCCAACCTGGACGGACTGGAGGGCGTCGTCACCGACCTGACGGTGGAGCCGGTGCACGGCTGCGGGCATTTCGTTCCATGGGAAGCGCCAGACGCGGTCAACGCGGCGATGGAGCGGTTCCTGTCACGCAGACCCTGATCGGCGCGGGCTCCCACCGCCATTGCCCTTTCAGCACCCCTCCTCTATCTGCACCGCCCATGCCTTCCCCGCTGACCTTTGCCGTGCCCAAGGGGCGCGTGCTCGACGAGGCCTTGCCGGTGATGGCGGCGGCGGGCGTGGTGCCGGAAGCCGCCTTTCACGACAAGGCCTGCCGGGCGCTGACCTTCGCGACCGCGCGTGCCGACCTTCGCCTGATCCGCGTGCGCGCTTTCGATGTCGCGACCTTTGTCGCTCATGGCGCGGCACAGGTCGGCATCGTCGGCTCCGACGTTATCGAGGAGTTCGGCTACGCCGAACTGTACGCCCCAGTCGATCTTGAGATCGGCCGATGCCGTCTGGCGCTTGCCCGCCCGGCGGCCGCAGCACAGCCGGACGGCGCGAGCCATTTGCGCGTCGCCACCAAATACCCCAATCTGACCCGCCGGCACTTCGAGCGCCGGGGCATTCAGGCCGAATGCATCAAGCTCAGCGGTGCCATGGAACTCGCGCCCGTCCTGGGACTGGCCGACCAGATTGTCGATCTGGTGTCCACCGGACGCACGCTGAGGGACAACGGGCTGGTGGAAGTGGAGCGGATCGCCGACGTGACCAGCCGCTTCATCGTCAACCGGGCCGCGTGGAAGACGGACGGGCGGATCGCCGCGCTGATCGCCGCGTTCCGTGACGGCTCCCGCCGGGAGGCCTCGTGATGCGCCTTCTGCGGAGCCGGGACGGCGGCTTTGCCGCGCAGTTCGAGGCGCTGGCGAGCGGGCCTCGCGGCGACAGTCCGGACGTAACGGACACGGTGGCGGCAATCCTGGCGGATGTGCGCGTGCGCGGCGATGCCGCAGTGGCAGAGCACACCGCCGCTCATGATGGCCACCGGCTCGCACACGACACGGACTGGTGCATTTCGCCCGCGCAATGCCGTCAGGCGTACGACGCCTTGAGCGGCGACCTGCGCGCGGCGCTGACGCTCGCCGCCGACAGGATCAGGGCATTCCACGAGGGGCAGCTGCCGGCCGACCGGGACTACACCGATGCGGCGGGGATCCGCCTCGGGGCGCGCTGGAGTGCGGTTGATGCCGCGGGCCTGTACGTGCCCGGCGGGCGGGCGGCCTATCCCTCGTCCCTCCTGATGAATGCGCTTCCGGCCCGCGTGGCGGGGGTGGAGCGGCTCGTGGTGACAACGCCGACTCCCGGCGGCCAGGTCAATCCTCTGGTGCTGGCGGCCGCGCACGTCGCCGAAGTCGACGAAGTGTGGCGCATCGGCGGCGCGCAGGCCATCGGCGCCCTCGCCTTCGGCACCGGGCGCATCCGTCCCGTCGATGTAATCACGGGACCGGGCAACGCCTTCGTCGCCGAGGCCAAGCGGCAGGTGTTCGGCGTCGTCGGGATCGACATGATCGCGGGCCCGAGCGAAATCCTCGTCATTGCCGATGCGGCCAACGACCCGCGCTGGATCGCCGCCGATCTGCTCAGCCAGGCCGAACACGACCCGTCGGCACAGGCGGTCCTGATCACCGACGACGATGCGTTCGCCGAGGCGGTGGTCGAGGCGGTCGCCGACGAACTGCGGGGCCTGGCCACTGCCGCGGTCGCCAGCGAGAGCTGGTCGGTCAACGGCGCCGTCGTCGTCGTGGATGACCTGCTGGCGGAGGCGCCGGCCCTGGCAAACAGGCTTGCCGCCGAGCACGTGGAACTGGCCTTGGATGATCCCGAGGCGATGTTTGCACGCATCCGCCACGCCGGCAGCGTCTTTCTCGGCCGGCACACACCCGAAGCCGTGGGAGACTACATTGCGGGGCCCAATCATGTTCTGCCGACCGGCCGTCGTGCCCGTTTCAGCAGCGGGCTGTCGGTGCTCGACTTCATGAAGCGGACGAGCTTCATCGCGGTGCCGGAGGGCGGGCTGCCGCAGATCGGCCCGGCGGCGGCGGCGCTTGCCCATGCGGAGGGGCTGCCGGCGCACGCCCGCTCGATCGAGGTCCGGCTGGCATGACCGGGCGCAGCACGCCGCAGCGCGCCCGCACACGCTCGGCCGCCCGGCTGGCGGCGGTTCAGGCGCTTTATCAGCGCGAGATGGAGCGCACGCCCGTTGCGCGCCTGCTCGACGAGTTCCACCAGCACCGGCTCGGGCGCGTCATCGAGGACTTGGAGATGGAGCAGGCCGACGTGCCCTTCTTCGACTCGCTCGTGCAAGGGGTGGCGGCGAGGCAGCAGGATCTGGACGCGCTGGTCGGCGGCAAGCTGGCGCGCGGCTGGACGCTGGAACGCATGGACAAAACCATGCTCCAGGTGCTCCGCGCCGGTGCGTTCGAACTTCTGGCGCGGCCGGACGTCCCCAAAGCCGCGGCGATCAGCGAGTATGTGGATGTCGCGAAGGCCTTCTTCGACGACGATCAGGCGCGGTTCGTGAACGGAGTGCTGGACGCCGTCGCCCGCGAGGTGCGGCCGTAGACGAGCGGGCGTTCCTTGCCGCCCTTCGCGGCCTGGCGGGCAATCCCGCGGCCCGCGGCCTTGCCGACGATGCCGCCGTTCTCGCACTGGGCGCTGAAACGCTCGTCCTGACCCACGACTCCATGGTCGAGGGCATCCACTGGCTTGCCGAGCAGGACATGGCGGATGTGGCGTGGAAGCTGCTGGCGGCCGCCCTGTCGGATCTGGCCGCGAAGGGGGCGGAGCCGCTGGGCGTGCTGCTCTCCTACCAGCTTGGCGGGGATGAGGATGCATTCCTTCGCGGGCTTGAAGAGGCATTGCGAGCGTTCGACGTGCCCTTGCTCGGCGGCGACACGACGGGAAGCCGGGGGCCGCGCAGCTTCGGCGTCACGGCGATCGGCAAGGCGGGGTGCGGCTCCGTCCCCGACCGCCGCGGGGGCCGTGCCGGCGACGTGCTCCATGTCACCGGCGTGATCGGCCGCGCGATGCTCGGTTTCGAAGCCCTGCGCGCAGGCCGCGGAGACAGCGCTCCCTACCGCCGGCCGGCGCCCCTGCTGAAGGAAGGTCGCCTTCTTGCGCCGGTGGTCACGGCGATGATGGACGTGTCCGACGGCCTGCTGCTCGACGCGCAGCGCCTGGCCCTCGCTAGCGGGCTGACGATCGACATCGACACTGCAGCGGTTCCCGTTGCCGACCCCTCGCGCCGCGACGCGTGCCTGCGGTGGGGGGACGACTACCAGTTGCTGTTTGCCCTGCCCCCGGACTGCCGATCCCCGGTTCCCGCGCACGCCATCGGCCGCCTCACCGAACGCGAGCCTGCCGCGCTCTGCCTTGACGGCCTGCCCGTCGATGAGGACGATGGGCTCGGCTTCCTGCACGAATAATTCGCAAGACGGGCTTCAGGCGCAAGGAACCGGAGCCGGTCTCCCCTTGCCACGCAATTTGCTGCGCCTATACCTGTCGTCAACTTGTAAGAAGATGCAGGCCTGGCCCTGTCGCCGGGACCGGCCGTGTGCGGGGGGTATTCTGGTGCAATATGTGATCGTGGCCATCGTCCTCGGCTTCCTCGCCATCCTGTACGGGTTCGTGACGAGCCGGCAGGTCTTGCGCATGGGGTCGGGCAACGACCGGATGCGGGAGATCGCCGCCGCCATCGAGGAGGGCGCCCGCGCCTACCTGCGGCGGCAATACACCACCATCGCCCTTGTCGGGGTTGTCGTTGCCGCGCTGGTCTACGTCTTCCTCGACCTGCCACGAGGCGGTGTGCCGGTGTCGGCGGCCGGCTTCCTGCTCGGCGCGCTTCTGTCGGGTGCCGCCGGGTTCATCGGCATGCTCATTTCTGTGCGGGCCAACGTCCGCACGGCGGCGGCGGCGCAGAGCGGGCTGCAGCAGGGCCTGACGGTCGCCTTCCGCGCGGGCGCCATCACCGGCCTGCTCGTCGCCGGGCTGGCACTGCTGGCCATCGCCGTGTTCTTCGCCGTGCTCATCGGACCGATGGGTCTGCCGGTGAATGACCGGGAAGTCATCGACGCGCTTGTCGCGCTTGCCTTCGGCGCTTCGCTCATCTCGATCTTCGCGCGGCTGGGAGGCGGCATTTTCACCAAGGCGGCCGATGTCGGCGCCGATCTCGTGGGCAAGGTCGAGGCGGGGATCCCCGAAGACGATCCGCGCAACCCGGCGGTCATCGCCGACAATGTCGGCGACAATGTCGGCGACTGCGCGGGCATGGCGGCCGACCTGTTCGAGACCTATGTCGTGACCGTCGGGGCGACCATGGTGCTCACCGCCCTGCTCGTGCGGACGGCCGGGGATCTGCTGCTCCCGCTGATGGCCCTGCCGCTGCTCATCGGGGGCGCGTGCATCCTGACCTCGATCATCGGCACCTTCTTCGTGCGGCTGGGGCGCGGCAATTCCATCATGGGGGCTATGTACAAGGGTTTCCTGATCAGCGCCGTGCTGGCCGTGCCGTTGATCTGGCTGGCGATGCAGGCGACGCTCGGCGACATGAACGCCGTGATCGGCGGCGCCAACCTCGGAAATGTGGACATCGGCGCGCCTCTGGCCGAGGAAGGAACGTCGTCGCAGGTGGCGTTCACGGGCTGGGGGCTGTTCTGGTGTGCGATCCTGGGCCTGGTGGTGACGGCTCTCATCATCTGGATCACCGAGTACTACACCGGCACCGGATACCGCCCGGTGCAGTCCATCGCCAAGGCGTCCGTCACCGGCCATGGCACCAACGTCATCCAGGGGCTGGCGATCTCGCTCGAAGCGACCGCCCTCCCCACGCTGGTGATCGTCAGCGGCATCATCGTCGCCTTCCAGCTCGCGGGCCTTCTGGGGATCGCCTACGCGGCGACGGCCATGCTGGCGCTTGCCGGGATGGTGGTGGCCCTCGACGCCTACGGGCCGGTCACCGACAATGCGGGCGGCATCGCCGAAATGGCTGGCCTTGATGCCGCGGTGCGTGAAAAGACCGACGCGCTCGACGCGGTGGGCAACACCACCAAGGCCGTGACGAAGGGCTATGCCATCGGCTCGGCCGGGCTGGCCGCGCTGGTGCTGTTTGCCGCCTACACCGCCGATCTCGCCGAGTATTTCCCCGGCACGGACGTCGACTTCAGCCTCGAGAACCCGTACGTCATCGTCGGACTGTTCCTCGGTGCGCTCCTGCCATACCTGTTCGCGGCGCTCGGCATGACCGCCGTCGGCCGCGCCGCGGGGGACGTGGTGACCGATGTGCGGCAGCAGTTCGCCGAAAATCCGGCCATCATGACTTTCGAGACAAAGCCCGACTACGCCCGGACGGTCGATCTGGTCACCAAGGCGGCCATCAAGGAGATGATCGTGCCGTCGCTGCTGCCCGTGCTTGCGCCGGTGGTGGTCTATTTCGCCATCGCCGCGGTCGCCGGACAGCAGAACGGCTTTGCCGCGCTGGGGGCACTGCTGCTCGGGGTCATCGTCGGCGGCCTGTTCGTCGCCCTGTCGATGACCAGCGGCGGCGGCGCGTGGGACAACGCCAAGAAGTTCATCGAGGACGGCAACCACGGCGGCAAGGGCTCCGACGCGCACAAGGCGGCGGTGACCGGCGACACCGTCGGCGATCCCTACAAGGACACGGCCGGCCCGGCCGTCAATCCGATGATCAAGATCACCAACATCGTCGCGCTGCTGCTCCTGGCGGCGCTTGCGGGCGGCGGCGCATGACGCCGGCGGGCCTGATCAGCCGCCGCCGCGGAGACGGTGCGGCCGGTTGACGCCTCGCCCTCGGCGG
This sequence comes from Erythrobacteraceae bacterium CFH 75059, assembly GCA_004331795.1. Classification (GTDB taxonomy): domain Bacteria; phylum Pseudomonadota; class Alphaproteobacteria; order Sphingomonadales; family Sphingomonadaceae; genus Qipengyuania_B; species Qipengyuania_B thermophila. Next base: position 179,581 of record SJSR01000002.1, on the reverse strand, counting down.
CGCAGGGCCGCGGCATGACGAACACATCCGCGGACGAAGCCGCCGCCAGCCCGCAGGCGCTGGTGCAGGGGCTTGCCGACCTGCTGACCCTCGCGCCCGACGGCGAGGACGCCTTCACCGGCCAGCCCCAGCCCGGCGGCGTGGGCCGCGTCTTCGGCGGCCAGGTGATCGCGCAGGCGTTGCAGGCAGCCTGCGCCACGGTCAGCCCGGAACGGGTCGCGCACTCGCTGCACGCCTATTTCCTTCGCGGCGGCGAGGAGGGTCGGCCGATCCGTTATCGTGTCGAACGCCAGTTTGACGGACGCAGCTTCGCCAGCCGGCGCGTGGTGGCCGAGCAGGAGGGAACGGCGATCCTGACGATGAGCGCCGGTTTCCAGCGACCGGAGGACGGGCTTCACCACCAGCAGGCCGAGCTGCCGAACGTCCCCGGCCCGGAAAGCCTCGAGCCGGACTCCGTGCGGATGCGCCGCGTGGCGGAGCGGCTGGGAGACGCGATCACGCCGGCACAGCGCGCCTGGATGCTGCGCCCGCGCCCGATCGAGTTCCGCAGCGTCGAGCCCCGCGACGGCCGCAGCCGCGACCCGCGCCCGCCGCTGGCGCACGCCTGGTTCCGGGCCGTCGCATCGCCCGGCGACGATCCCGCTCTGCATCGTGCAATCATCGCCTACGCATCGGACTTCATGCTGCTGGGCACCAGCGCCCTGCCCCACGGACTGAGCTGGACGCGCGGCGAACTGGTCAGCGCCAGTCTCGACCATGCGCTCTGGTTCCACCATCCGGCCCGCGTGGACGAATGGCTCCTTTACGTCTGCGACAGCCCCTGGTCCGGCGGCGGGCGGGGCTTCAATCGCGGGCAGATCTTCAACGCTGCCGGCCGCCTGATTGCCAGTGTGGCGCAGGAAGGCGTCATCCGGCGGCAGCGCGGCACTCCGCCGGCGACACGGACCGGCTGAGGACGCAGCTTGCCAGTGTTCCCGCTGGGCTGTAAGTGCAGCTTTGCTGAAGATGCTGGCGGATTGGTGAGCGGGTGACGACAAAGAACTCCACCGGTCTGCTGAGCACGAGCGACGGCACCAGCCTTGCGGACGCGGCCTTCACGCGGCAGTGGCTCGAGAAAATCGGCTTCTCGCTCATCCAGTGGCCCTGGCTGCTGCGCAGCCTGTGGGGCGGTTCGCGTGCCGAGAAGGAACGTCTGCTCGACCGCATCGGGCTTCCCCGCGATGCCCTGCCCAACCTCGGCAGCTGGAAAGCGGACACGTTTCTCCTGCACCGGATCGTGGACGAGATAGAGGCCCGGCGTCCGGCGGTGGTGGTGGAACTGGGATCCGGCGCGACCTCGCTGGTCATCGCCGCGGCGCTGCGGCACCACGGCGGCGGCCGCTTGCACAGCTATGACCAGCATCGCCCTTTTGTCTCGGCGATGGGAGAGTGGCTCGCCGAACATGGCCTCGACGCATCGTTCCGGCATGCCCCGCTGCGCAACCGGTCCCCGGCCTGGCCGGGCGTGTGGTATGACCTCGACGACGTGCCCGACGCGATCGACCTGCTGATCGTCGACGGTCCGCCGTGGACCATTCACCCGCTCGTGCGCGGCGCGGCCGAAACCCTGTTCCCGCGCCTCGCCAGCGGCGGCGCTGTTCTGCTTGACGATGCGGCCCGGCCGGGCGAGCGTGTGGTGGCCCGGAGGTGGAAGCGGCGCTGGCGCAACATCGCCTTCCAGTTCGAGCGCGGCGGGAGCAAGGGCCTGCTGATCGGACGCCGCGCCTGACCGGCTCGGTCCGGATCAGCCCCCGGCGTGGTAGAAGTCGTAGACCTTCTGCGCCACGCTGTCGCTGACACCGGGTGCGCGCTTCAGGTCTTCCAGAGCCGCGGCCCTGACCTTGGCCGCGGTGCCGAAATGCAGCAGCAGGGCGCGTTTGCGGGCCGGTCCGATGCCGGGGATCTCGTCGAGCGGTGATGCGGAAATGGCGCGGCTGCGCTTGGCACGGTGGGCGCCGATGGCGAAACGGTGCACTTCGTCACGCAGGCGCTGAAGGTGGAACAGCAGCGGCGAGTTGACCGGCAAGGTCTTTTCGCGCCCGTCGGGGAAGTGGAACACCTCGCGCCCCTCGCGGCCATGATGCGGCCCCTTGGCAATGGCGATCAGGGGCACGTGTTCGATGCCAAGCTCCTCCAGGACGCTGCGCACCGACGACATCTGCCCCTTGCCTCCGTCGATGAGGACGAGGTCCGGCCAGACCCCTTCGCTCTGGCGGTCCGGATCCTGTTCCATCGCGCGGGCAAAGCGGCGCTGCATGACTTCGCGCATCATGGCGCAGTCGTCGTTGGTCTGTGCAGAGCGGATGTTGAACTTGCGATACTGACCCTTTTCGAACCCCTCCGGACCCGCGACGATCATCGCGCCGACGGCCTTCTGGCCCTGGATGTGCGAATTGTCGTAGACCTCGATCCTTCGCGGCGGCGCGTCGAGTTCGAAGAATTCGGCGAGCTCCTGGTTCAGCCGCGCCTTGGTGCCGCTCTCGGCGAGGCGGCGCTCCAGCGCTTCGGTGGCGTTCCGCCGCGCCTGATCGATCAGCCGGCGCCGGTCGCCGCGCTGTCCCATGGCGATGTCGACGCGGCGGCCGGCAAGTTCGCACAGCGCCTGCGTCAGAAGCGCGCGCTCCGGCAATTCGCGGTCGACAAGAATGGTCTGCGCCGGCGGCACCTCTTCGTAGAACTGGAGGAGCACCTGCATCAGCACGTCGCTTTCGTCCAGATCGTGCGTGTTGCCAGGGAAGAAGGCGCGGTGGCCCCAGTTCTGTCCGCCGCGGATGAAGAACCCCTGGACACAGACATGCCCGCCCTTGCTCGCAAGCGCGAAGACGTCGGCATCGCCCACACCGCTTGCGTTGATCGCCTGCGTTCCCTGAATGAAGGTTGCCGCCCGCAGGCGGTCACGCAGGAGGGCGGCGGTCTCGAAGTCGAGATTGGCGGCCGCCTCCGCCATCTGCCGCTCCAGCCCGGCCTGCACCTGGCTCGACTTGCCGGCGAGGAAGTCCTTGGCCTGCTGCACGAGCTGGTCATAGCCCGCCTTGTCGATCCGCCCGACGCAGGGCGCCGAACAGCGCTTGATCTGGTAAAGCAGGCATGGCCGCCGCCGGGTGGCGAAGAAGCTGTCCGTGCACGAACGCAGGAGAAACAGCTTCTGCAACGCGTTGATCGTGGTGTTGACCGACCCGGCGCTGGCAAACGGACCGTAATAGGAGCCCTTGAACCGCCGGGCGCCGCGATGCTTGGTGATGCGCGGGAAGTCGTGCTCCGCCCGCAGCAGGATGAAGGGGAAGCTCTTGTCGTCGCGCAGCAGGACGTTGAACGGCGGCCGGAACCGCTTGATCAGTTGCGCCTCCAGCAGCAGCGCCTCCGCTTCCGATCCCGTGACGACGATCTCCATCGCGCGCGTCTGGCTGACCATGCGACGCAGGCGGTTGGTGAGGGCGCTGAGCTGCGTGTAGTTCGCCACCCTCGCCTTCAGGCTGCGGGCCTTGCCGACATAAAGGACGTCGCCCCGCCCGTCGATCATGCGGTACACGCCGGGGCGCGCCTTGAGCGTCCGCAACGTCTCGCGGATCGCACGGACGCCTGCGTCGAGGTCGGGCTGTGCCGAAGCCACGGCCGCGATGGCATGGCTTTCGGTGAAGCGGTCGGGCGGTGCTGCGGAGGACCGGGTGCGGGGCGGATCGCTCATCGTGGCGAGATAGGCGTTGCGAGCCTCCGCGTCAGCCTTGTTGCGCCGGCACCGTCCCTATGCGTCAGAGGAACAGCTTGCGCAGTTCGATGCCGACGAAGCGCCCGGTGGGATCGAGCAGGAACGGCTGGTACCTGGCCGGCGTCAGACCCGCCTCGTCGCGCACGTCGCGCCGCGAGTCGAACACGTTGTTGACGAACAGCGACAGGCGCGTGCCGCGCAGGAACTCGCGCTCCGGCAGCAGCCGCTCCAGATCGCCGAACACCCTGAGGTTCAGCAGCGACACGCTGCCGAAGCGCAGATCGGATCCTCCCGGAACGCCGGTCGAGCGCACTTCCGTGGGCGATGACCAGTCGAACGCCACCCGCCCGCCGACGCCGCGGTAGAAGCCGAACAGCCGCGCACCGATGCGGTCGGCCGAAATGCCGCCGGCGGTGAGCGCATCTCCGTCGAGCAGATCGAGCACCGGTCCGCCGGGCGCGATCAGCACGGTGTTTTCAAGCTCGCGCGTGTAGTCCAGCGTCAGGCGCCAGCGGCCACCGGAAGGCGGGCCGGCGCGCAGCATCGCACCCGGTCCGCCCCCTGTGCCCAGTGCACCGCCGGGACGCGCACCTGCGCCACCGCGCGGAGCCTCGTCCCTCGCGAACGCTCCGCCGAGGTTGAGCGCGAAGCGGAGACGGCTGGCGTCCTGCCGGGCGAACGTCACCGGGCTCTGGTCGATGGCGATCAGTTGTCCCGCACCGTCGCGCAGCACCCGTGCCGGGAAGGCGGCTTCGATCGCCGGGGTCAGGAACGGAAAGGATGCGCTGACATCGCGCGAGCGGTTGCGGAAATACTCCACGTCGATGTTGGCGTCGCGGATCAGCTCGGTGATCGAAGGCAGCTGCCAGCTCAGCGACGCCTTGAAGTCGCGCTGCTGCTCGGCGAGCAGGTCGGGATTGCCGCCGCGGGTGATGGTGACCAGCGCCGTGCGCCCGGTCACGAAATCGAACACGGGAACGTTCGGCGTGACGATGACCGGGTTGCCGAGCTGCGCGAGGCTTGGCGCCGCCTCGCGCGGCACATACGTCATCTGCAAGGTCAGGCGTCCGGTCGGCCGCCAGGTGAGGCCCAGATTGGCATCCCACAACGTCCCGAAATCCGAGAGGTGATCGACACCGGCGCCCAGTTGCAGGCTCACATCGCCAAGCGCGCCGAGGAAGGCATCGCGCGCCGCCACCGGAAGATTGACGTTCAGCCCGCTCGACAGCACGCCCCGCGTCAGCTGCACGTCGGCGGCCGAGCGCGTGTCGCTGCTCTCGATCCGCTGCCAGGAATAGCTTGCATCGGCCGTCACCGACATGCGCCCGGCGGGCAGCGACACGGGGCGTCCCGACAGGGTGACGACAGGGGCGACGTTGATGATCCGCGAGCGCGCCGTGTCGATCCCGCCGGGGTCGGGCGAGGGCAACGCGCCGGTGATCGGCAGCCTGCCGGCCGCCGCCTCATCGACGAGGGACGCAAGACCAGGGGCGTTGCCGACATCGGTCGCCACGTCGGTGAGCGTCGCATCGAGCGTCGCATTCAGCCGCCAGTCGCCGACCGGCTTGTCGAGGCTGGCGCCGGCGGCGTAGTTGTCCGTGACCTGGCGGGTCTGAAGCACGAGCGGCAGCGCGCGCAGCGCGGTTCGGCCGGCCGGGTCGGTCAGCAGCACCGTCACCAGCCCTTCGTCGCTGCGCGAGCGGCTGCGTCCGTAGCGGCCGCTGAGGCCGAAGGAACCGCCGGCGCCTTCCACGCCCAGCCCGCGCGACCAGTTCAGCGTCGCGGCAATGCTGTCCGACGGGGCGACAAGGGTGCGGAATGCGGCCGGATCGGGGTCGCCCGGCAGAACCGGTGCCGTCAGGATCACGCCGCGTTCGAGTTCCGTCAGCGCCGTCGTCTCCTGCAGCTGCAGATTGGCGTTGAGCCGGTCGGGACCGTCGATCCGCAGATAGGTCAGTTCGAGTTCGCCTTGGCGATAGCCGCCGCGGTCAGGCTGGCCATATTCCACCTCGACCTCGCGGCTGGCGAAGTTGTCCCGCAGGATGATGTTGACCACCCGCTGATCTGGCGGAAAGCCGTATTGCAGCGCCACTTCCTCAGGCAGGATCGACACCCGCTGCACTGCTTCCGGCGGGTAGGAGGACAGCTCGCGAAAATTGGAGATGCGCCGACCGTTGACGAGGATGAGCGGCGGACCGCCACCCCGGCCCCGGCCGGAACTGACCTGCGGGCCGAGCGCCGCGAGCAGCTCGGTCAGCGAGCTGGCGCCAAGCGCCTGGATGTCGCGCTCGTCGTATTCGGCGATCGGCGGCTGCTCGCTGAGCACCTCTCCGCGCAGACGCCGTCCGGTCACCACGATCTCGTTGCCGGCCGGCGCCGTGTCGTCCGCCGCGTCGGCGCGTGCCCCGGCGTCCTGTGACGCGGTGATCTGCTGAAGCGTGGATGAGGCCGCGCCGGGGTCGACCGCGCCGGCGGTCGACGCAAGGAGAAGGGTGATGATGCTCACAGGGTCCTCGGCGTGTTGTTTGCGGTGGCCGATGAACACCGCCGCCTTGATGTCAGGTGAACAACCGCCCGCAGAGCTGCCCGGTTCCACCCCGGCCGCAGCCGTTCTTCCCTTTCGGGCAAAGGTTGGCTAAGGGCGCCGGAACAGATCGCAACGGAACAGGATACAGATTTCGGTATGGCCAAGGAAGAACTCCTGGAAATGCGCGGGCGGGTCGTCGAACTGCTGCCCAACGCCATGTTCCGGGTCGAACTCGAAAATGGCCACGAGGTGCTTGGCCACACGGCCGGCAAGATGCGCAAGAACCGGATCCGTGTTCTGGTTGGCGACGACGTGCTTTGCGAGCTGACGCCTTATGACCTGACCAAGGCGCGGATCACCTACCGTTTCATGCCGGGCCGCGGCGGACCCGGCATCGACTAGGCCGGCTTCATGGCCGCGCCGCCTTGCGGGCCGCGTCTCGTTCTCGCCTCGTCCAGCCCGCGCCGGCGCGCCCTTCTGGCGCAGATCGGCGTCACGCCGGACCGCATCGTGTCCCCCGACATCGACGAGACACCCGCGCGGGACGAGAAACCCGCCGCCTACGCGCAGCGCCTTGCGCGGGAAAAGGCCGCGGCGGTGGCCCGGAACCCCGGCGAGATCGTCCTTGCCGGCGACACGACCGTGGCGCTGGGCCGCCGCATTCTCGGGCAAGCCCATGACGCGGGCGAAGTCGCCCGGTGCCTGAAGATGCTCTCGGGCCGCCGGCACACCGTCCATTCCGCCATCACGGTGATCGCCCTCGACGGGCAGGCCCGGCACCGCCTGTCCTCCACCATCGTCCGCTTCAAGCGGCTGACCGAGGACGAGATCGCCTGCTACGCCGCGTGCGGGGAAGGCGTCGGCAAGGCGGGCGGCTATGCCGTGCAGGGCCGCGCGGCCGGCTTCGTCGATTTTCTTGCAGGCAGCCCGTCCGGTGTCGTCGGACTGCCGTTGTTCGAGACGCGGGCTTTGCTCAGGGCGGCGGGGCTGCCGATTGGCTGAGTGGCTGGTCGAGGAGGGGATCGGCGAACACCGCGCCCTGCTTCTGGAGGGAGGCCGCATCGAAGCCGCCCGCCTGCACTGGCCCGGCACGCTGACGGCCGGGCAGGTCGAGGATGCCCGCCTGATCACGCGCCGCGCGGGCACGTCCCGCGGCCTCGTCCGCTTCGGCAGCGGCGAGGAGGCGCTCGCCGACGCGCTTCCCAAGACGGCTACCGAAGGATCCAAGCTCCGCTGCATCGTCGTGAGGAGCGCCCTGCGTGAACAGGGACGGGTCAAAGCGGCGCAGGTGCGCCCCACGAATCTGGAAACCCGCGCGGCCCCGACACTCCTCGAACAGCTGCGCGATGAAGGGCAACCGGCGCGGCTCGTCAGGCGCTTTCCCGAGGATGCGGACTGGAACGGGCTGTGGACAGAGGTGCGCGGGCGGGAAGTTGAGTTTCCCGGCGGGCGGCTGCTGTTTCACCCCACGCCGGCCATGACGCTGATCGACGTCGACGGCGACGGGCGCGCTGCGGATCTCGCCGGGCGCGCGGTCACGCCCCTTGCGCGTGCGCTGCGGCAGATGGACGTCGGCGGCAACATCGGGATCGATTTCCCGACCCTCACCGCTCGCGAGGAGCGTCGCCGTATCGATGCGGCGCTGGCCGCGGCGCTTTTAGCATGGCCGCACGAGCGTACCGCCATGAACGGCTTTGGTTTCGTGCAGATCGTCGCGCGGCAGACCCGCCCTTCCCTGCTGGCCCTGCTGACCTTCCAACCCGCCGCCGCGCTGGCGCGAAGGGTGCTGCGGGATGCCGAGCTGCTGAGCGGGTCCGGCGACATCCTCCTTGCGTGCAGCGACGCGGTGGAGGGCGCACTGAAGGGGGAATGGCTGGCGGAGCTTTCCCGTCGCACCGGCCGCGCAGTCCGGGTCGGAAGCGCCCCCTCCGGACTTGACCGCCACCACGCCCATGCCCAGCTGGTGCCGCGTGACTGACCCCGCGCCGAAACCGTGTCCCGTCTGCGGCAAGCCACGTTGCGAAGCGGCGCGGCCGTTCTGTTCCACGCGGTGCAAGGATCGCGATCTGGTCCGCTGGCTGAGCGGCGGCTATGCCGTGCCCGGCCCCGCGGCTCCGCCGTCCGAAACCGGGGACGACTGAAAAGCCGCTTGCCAAGGCGGACACGGTTCGCCATAGCGCCGTCTGCCTTGTCGTTCGCCGGTCCCGCGAGGACCGTCGCCGCAACGATGCCCAAGTAGCTCAGTTGGTAGAGCATACGACTGAAAATCGTAGTGTCGGTGGTTCGATCCCGCCCTTGGGCACCATTGCGCGCCCTTCTTCTGCTTGCCGCGGTCTAAATCCACGAGCGGGAAACCGCGCCGGAGCGTGGCGGTTGAGGAAGCTTTGGCGATCACAGCAAGGAGATGATCATGGCGCGGGTGCTGGTGCTTTACTACTCGTCCTACGGGCACACGGCCCAGCTGGCGGACGCGGTGGCGCAAGGCGCGCGGGAGGCCGGCGCACAGTGCGACGTGCGCCGCGTCCCGGAAACGGCGCCGGCGGACGTGGCGCGTCAGGCGGGGTTCCGCGTGGCTGATCATCACGAGGAAATCGCCGGCATCGAACCCCTGCGCGACTATGATGCCATCGTGGTCGGCTGTCCCACGCGCTATGGCCGCATGGCGAGCCAGATGGCCGCCTACTGGGACCAGACCGGCGCCTTGTGGGCCAGCGATGCTCTGGTGGGCAAGGTGGGTGCGGCATTCACCTCGACGGCTAGCCAGCATGGCGGGCAGGAGACGACGCTGCTGTCGATCCTCACCAACTTGCTGCACATGGGCATGACCGTTGTGGGCCTGGACTACGGCTACAAGGGCCAGATGGGCGTGGACGAGGTCAAGGGCGGCGCGCCATACGGTGCAACCACGGTGGCGGGCAGCGACGGGTCGCGCCAGCCCGGCGAGGCGGATCTCGCCGGGGCACGCCATCTGGGAGAGCGGGTGGCGCGGACGGCCCTCAAACTTGCCGGCTGAACCAGCCGCCGGCGGTGCCGCGGCGGGGTGCCGGATTGCGTTCGCGCGCACCGGCACCTAAGGAGCAAGGAAACGACCGGCGCGGTGCGCGTCTGCGCCACTGGTGCGCCGGGTCGCGCTGGATCGGGAACTCTCCGTCATGTCACGTCGCCGCCAAATCTACGAGGGCAAGGCCAAGATCCTGTATGAAGGCCCGGAGCCGGGCACGATCATCCAGTACTTTAAGGACGACGCCACCGCCTTCAACGCGCAGAAGAAGGGCACCATCAACGGAAAGGGTGTCATCAACAACCGGATCAGCGAGTTCGTCTTCACCCGGTTGAGCCATATCGGCATCCCGACGCACTTCATCCGCCGCCTGAACATGCGCGAGCAGCTTGTCCGGCAGGTCGAGATCATCCCGATCGAGGTCGTGGTGCGCAACGTGGCGGCGGGTTCGCTGTCGCAGCGGCTCGGCATCGAGGAGGGCGAGCCGCTGCCGCACACCCTGCTCGAATACTACTACAAGGACGACAAGCTGGGCGACCCTCTGATCGCGGAGGAGCACATCGCCTGCTTCGGCTGGGCCAGCCACGAGGAGATGCAGGACATCGCCTCCATGGCCATCCGCATCAACGACTTTCTCGTCGGCATGTTCGCGGCCATCGGCATCCGTCTGGTCGACTTCAAGCTCGAGTTCGGCAGGATCTGGGACAACGACTACTCGCGGATCATCCTTGCCGACGAGATCAGCCCCGACGGATGCAGGCTGTGGGATCTCGTCACCGGCGAAAAGCTGGACAAGGACCGGTTCCGCCGTGACCTCGGCGGCGAGGAGGAAGCCTACAACGAGGTCGCGCGGCGCCTCGGTGTGCTGCAGAATGACGACAATGCGCCGGGCGAAGTGTTCGACCTGTCGCAGCATCGCAACATGCGGCGCGGCTTCCCGCTGAAGCCGAAGAAGTGACCGATGTCCGGCCGCTCCGTTGCGGCCGGCGCCCTTGCGCGGTGTCGTGACGCAGGGTGCGGTGCAAGAATGGAGGAAAGAAGACGGTGCAGGTGCGCGTTCACGTCAGTCTGAAGCCCGGTGTCCTCGATCCGCAGGGCCGGGCGGTCCTCCATGCGCTCGAGGGCCTTGGCTTCGATGGAGTGCAGGACGTGCGCGTCGGCCGCGTCATCGACCTCGAGGTGGCGGATGGCACATCCGCGGACACCATCGATGCGATGTGCCGGCAACTGCTCGCCAATCTCGTCATCGAAAACTACAGCTTCACCGTCACGGAGCCGGCATGACCGCTGCCGTCATCACCTTTCCCGGCTCGAACTGCGACCGGGACATGGCGGTCGCGCTGGAACAGGTGACAGGCCGCTCCCCCGTCCGGCTGTGGCATCGCGACACGCAGGTGCCGCGGCACGTCGACATGATCGCCGTGCCGGGCGGATTTTCCTACGGCGACTATCTGCGCTCCGGAGCCTTGGCGGCGCGTAGCCCCATCATGCGGGCCGTCGCCGAGGCTGCCGCGCGCGGCGTGCCGGTGCTCGGCGTGTGCAACGGCTTCCAGATCCTTTGCGAAGCCGGCCTCCTCCCGGGCGCCCTGCTCCGCAATGCCGGACAGACCTTCATCTGCCGGACGGCGGAACTCGAGGTCGCGAGCACCGCGTCCGTGTTCACTGCGGATCTGGAAGTCGGGGAGACGCTCCGCATTCCCGTCGCGCATCACGACGGCAACTTCTTCGCCGCGGAGGAGGTGCTCGACCGGCTCGAGCAGAGCGGCAGGGTCGTCCTGCGCTATGTCGACAATCTGAACGGATCGCGGCGGGCCATCGCCGGCGTCGCCAACGAGGCGGGCAATGTCGTCGGCATGATGCCCCACCCGGAGCGCGCGGTCGACGCGGCGCATGGCGGGACCGACGGACTGAAGCTGCTGCGCCATTGTGCCGCGCTTGCCCTCGGCTGAGCAGACCGCCCCTGCGCCGCCGCGCCGGGTTGGAGACTATGCCGTGCGTGCCCGGCTGTTCGGCGACCCTCAGGCGCTCAGGCTGAAACTCTCGCGGCGCATGAGGCTGCGCGCCTGATCGGCTTCCATGGGCCGGCCGAAGTGATAGCCCTGAATCTTCGTGCAGCCGAGGCTGCGGATCAGGGCGGCCTCGTCGCCGTTTTCCACCCCTTCCGCCGTCGTGGTCATGCCGAGGCTGTCGGACATGGCCACGACGGCCCTGATGATGGCCAGGCTTTCGCGGTTGCCGTGAGCCGCCCCCTGCACGAACAGGCGGTCGACCTTGATCGTCGAAAAGCGCAACGTGCGCAGATAACCAAGCGAGGAATAGCCGGTGCCGAAGTCGTCGAGCGCGATGCTGCACCCGAGCGCCATCGCCTGTTCCAGCGCCATCCGCGCAACCGTCGGATCGGCCATGAAGACGCTTTCCGTGACCTCGATCTCCAGCCGGCTCGGCTTGAGCGCGGTGGAGTCGAGGATGCGCGTCAGGTTCGGCACGAAATTCGCGTCGAGCAGCTGCGCCGGCGACACGTTGACATTGACCATGATGTGCTCGGGCCAGCGGGCAGCCTCGATGCAGGCCTGCTCCAGCACCCACTCGCCGATCGGGACGATGAGCCGCGTGTCTTCGGCCAGCGGGATGAACTTCGCCGGGCTGACCGTGCCGAACTCCTTGTTCTGCCAGCGCAGCAGGGCTTCGAAGCTGACCAGATGCTCGCCGTTGGCGTCGACGACGGGCTGGAAGACCAGCTGCATCTCCCCGCGTGCAAGCGCGCTGCGCAGGGCCAGCTCCAGCTTGCGACGCTCTTCGGCGAGCTGGTGCAGAGCCGGTTCGTATTCGCAGTAGGAACCGCCGCCGTCGTCCTTGGCCTGATACAGGGCCAGATCGGCGTTCCGCATCAGTTCCTCGACGCTGTTGCCGTCGCGTGGCCCGATGGCGGAACCGACGCTGGCGCCGATGTAGAGCGTCTGCCCGTCGACCAGATACGGTTCGGACAGGCGTTCGATGATGAGGCGGGCGAGCTTTTCCGCCTGGCCGGAGTCGTCGAGGGTGTCGAGGACGACCGCGAATTCGTCGCCGCCGAGGCGCCCCGCCATCGCGACCCCGCTGGTGATCGACTGCAGGCGCGTGGCGACCTGTGACAGCAGCCGGTCTCCGGCCAGATGACCCAACGTGTCGTTGACGGCCTTGAACCGGTCGAGGTCGAGCATCATGAGCGCACAACGCGAACGCCACCGCTGGCAATGCTTCAACGCCTCGCCAAGCCGTTCGGTCAGCAGCACGCGGTTGGGCAGGCGGGTCAGCATGTCGTAGCGCGCCAGAAAGGCGATCTTCTCGTCCGACTCGCGGCGCTCGGTGATGTCGGAGCCGACGCCGCGGAACCCGACATAGGCGTTCTTCTCGTCGTAGATGGGCGTCCCGGACAGTTCCCACCAGCGCAGCTGCCCGCCGACCTCGACGCTGACGGCGACGTCGGAAAAGCTCTCCTGCCGCTTCAGCTTCTCAGCGAGCTCGCGCAGTCCGTGCGGAGTGTCGTCGCCGTCGCGGGTCATGCCGCCGATCACCTGGAGGAACGGCTTGCCCTCCGCCTCGTCGGCAGTCATGCCGAGGGCGAAGGCGAACCGCGGCGACACCCCGCGCAACCGCCTCGCGCCGTCGATCTGCCAGAGCCAGTCCGCGCCGTTCTCCTCGAACTCGCGAAGCAGCAGCGACACCGTGTCCGACGTGTCGGCCAGTCTCCGGGTCGTCAGCCGTGCCGCCAGCAGAGTCCGTGACTTGCGGTAGGTGCCGATGCTCGTCAGCACCGAAACCACGACCGGAACAAGGCTGAGGATGACCTGCTGCTGCAGCAGCGATCCCGCGACCGCCCCGAGCATGGACGCGATGGTGAAGCCGATGGCGGTGAGCGGCGGCGCCGTGTCGTTCATCGACGCCGCGATGACGAGCGTGAGCACGATCGCCTGCATGCCGAGAAAGGCGTGCAGCGAGCCGGTCGCCCCCATCAGGATCAGCGGGATCGCCCACACGAGTCCGGCAATGGTGGACACCATGATCTGCTGGCGGGCGCCGCTTGCGACGCCCGTCATGGCACAGCCCCGCCATTTGCGCGGTCCTTGGCGCAAGGACAGGCCCGTGTTGATCGCCAGCGCCACGCCGACGGCGGCGAAGACGAGCCAGTTGTCCGCCCCGGCGAACAGCCAGGCCGAAACCACGAAGGCGATCAGATGGCACAGGGCACGGAACAGGGTCCAGCGGGTGACGGCTTCTCCCCTGAACCCGGCGAGGTCGGCCCACTGCCGCCGCGCCTCGGCATTGAGGCCGAGGATGTTCCGCCAGGAGAGCTCGCCCGCCGTCACGGATGGATGAAGCACTTCGGATCGCACGCCGGCGACCTAAAAGCGATTTCCTTTCAGACGGGTAAACCGTGCGACGCGCCCGAGACGATGTGCAGGCGGCGTGGCGCCTATTCCACGGTGACCGACTTGGCCAGATTGCGCGGCTGATCCACATCCGTTCCCTTCGCCACCGCCACGTGGTAGGCGAGAAGCTGCACCGGCACGGCATAGACGAGCGGCGCGATCAGCGGATGGACCCTGGGCATGCAGACGGTGGCAAGTGCCCCGTCGCCGGCCTGACGGACCCCCTCCTCGTCCGAGATCAGGATCACCTTGCCTCCGCGCGCCCGCACTTCCTCCATGTTCGACACCGTCTTTTCGAACAGCGGACCGCTGGGGGCGAGGACGATCACCGGCACCCGGTCGTCGATGAGGGCGATGGGCCCATGCTTCATCTCGCCACTCGCATATCCTTCGGCGTGGATATAGCTGATCTCCTTGAGCTTCAGCGCCCCTTCAAGGGCAAGCGGGTAGTCTGGCCCGCGGCCCAGATACAGGACGTCCCTGGCCGGCGCGACCAGCGGCGCGATGGCTTCGATCGCCCCGTCGAGCTTCAGGGCCGCGTTGAGCGATGCCGGAGCCTCGAGCAGATGGGCGACGACGTCCTGCTCCTCGGCGCGGCTCATCAGCCCGCGGCGGACGGCCAGATGCGTCGCCAGCGCCGCCAGCACGGCGAGCTGGCAGGTGAAGGCCTTGGTCGAGGCGACACCGATTTCCGGACCGGCATGGGTTGGCAGGAGAATGTCCGCCTCGCGCGCCATCGTGCTCGTGGGCACGTTGACGATGACACCGATGGTCTGGCCCGCGGCCTTGCAGTGGCGCAGCGCCGCCAGCGTGTCGGCCGTCTCGCCGCTCTGCGAGATGAACAGCGACAGTCCGCCGCGTTCGAGCACCGGGTCGCGGTAGCGGAACTCGCTGGCCACGTCGAGATCGACCGGAACGCGTGCAAAGGTCTCGAACCAGTACTTTGCGATCATCGCGGCGTAAAACGACGTGCCGCAGGCGACCATCGTGATCCGCTTGACGGTGGACAGGTCCACGTCCAGCTGAGGCAGGGCCACCGTTGCATCCGCTTGGCGGATGTAGGAGCCGAGCGTCTGCGCCACCACGGTGGGTTGCTCGAAGATCTCCTTCTGCATGTAGTGGCGGTAGTTGCCCTTCTCGACCGCCGCCGCCGTCGCGCCGGAGGTGACGATCTCCCGCTCCACCGGTGCACCACCCGCGTCGCGGATGTCGGCGCCGTCGCGGGTAAGCACCACCCAGTCGCCCTCCTCGAGATAGCTGATGCGCTGCGTCAGCGGCGCCAGCGCGAGTGCGTCCGAGCCGAGGAACATCTCGCCATCGCCATGACCGAGGACGAGCGGCGAACCGAGCCGCGCCCCGATCAGCATGTCGGGCCGGGAGCGGAACGCCACGGCGAGGGCGAAAGCGCCGCGCAGGCGAGGGAGGACCGTCTGGATCGCCGTCTCGGGCGAGGCGCCACGCTCGACCTCGCGCGAGAGAAGGTGTGCCACCACCTCCGTGTCGGTCTCGCTTTCGAGCACCCGCCCCTCGCCGTTCAGCTCGGCGCGCAGCTCCTTGTAATTCTCGATGATGCCGTTGTGCACCAGCGCAAGGTGCTCGGTTGCGTGGGGATGCGCGTTGCGGGCGGTCGGCGCCCCGTGAGTGGCCCAGCGGGTGTGAGCGATGCCGACGGTGCCCGGCGCGGGATCAGCGGCCAGCGCCGCCACCAGGTTCGCCAGCTTGCCTTCGGCCCGCCGGCGGACCAGCTCGCCCTCGTGCACCGTGCACACCCCGGCGCTGTCGTAGCCGCGATATTCCATGCGCCGCAGGCCGTCGACGAGCCGGTCGGCGACAGGTGTCGTGCTCACAATGCCGATAATGCCACACATGCTCTGCCTGCACCGCTGATGATTGTGTCAGGAGCGCGGTCATAGCGGCAAACAGTGAACAGGCAATCACGGCAACGGACGATTTGCCCTGAACAGCAGCAGGCCGCGGAACAGTCGGTTGCCCGACCACAGCACCAGACCCGCCGTCACGATCAGCGCCATGCCCGCCAGCGCCACCGCGTCGGGCCGGTCGCCGAACCACCACCACCCCAGAACACCGGCGATGATGATCTGCACATAGGTGGTCGGGGCGATCGTGGCGGCTCCGGCGCGCGTGGTGCCAAGGTAGATCAGCGCATGCGCCGTGCTGGCCGTGACGGCGACGATCGCGCAGCGGGCCACCACCGACGCCTCCGGCCACGAGACGCGCAGCAGCGGCGCGCCGCTGGCGTGACCGAGAACGGCCGCGCCGATCAGGATCGGTGCGGCCACCACGGCGATGTAGGCCTGCATGGCAAGCGGCGAACCGGTGCCGGCGCTCTTGCGGTTGGCGATCACCATGCCGCTGAAGAAGGTGGCGGAGGCGAGCGGCAGCAACGCCGGCCAGCCGAGCGCGAGCAGGTTGGGACGCAGGACCAGCGCCACTCCCGCCAGCGCCACCGGCATGGCCACCCAGACATTGCCGGGCACACGTTCGCCCAGCAGCGGCCGCGACAGCAGCGCCGTCACCACCGGGGAGATGAAGGTCAGCGCCATCGCCTCGGCAAGCGGCATCAGGAAGATGGCCGAGAAGAAGCACAGGGTCGCACCCGCAAGGCAGGCCCCGCGCCCGAGCTGCAGCAGCGGCGCGGCGGGGCGGAGCGCACCGGCCCCCTCGCGCCAGCGCAGCAGCGCCGCAAGGCCGATCGCCCCGAGCGCGAAACGCAGGCCCGCCACTGCGAGCGGCGACCACGCGCCGGCCATGGTCTTGATAATCGCGTCGCCGACGGACAGCAGCCCAAAACCGGTCACGGCCAGCACGACGCCGCGTCGCTCGCCGCTCATCTCCTGTGTGTCCGCATGACAGACGCGCTTAGCCGCCGCGCCGCACTTCGCAAGAGCGGGCCTTGCCCCGCAGCGGAGCGACTTAGGAAAGTTTCAAGCTTTAAATCCTATTCACCAACCCGTCTCCTCTCCGGGCGACGGCCGCACACGGCTGTCCGGCCGCGCGGGAGGAAGAAAGCTGAGGGAGCGGAATGAGCGCATTCGGACGTAAAGGCGGACCTGCCGGGGCGGCAGCCAACGGTCGTCCCAGCTTCGGCGTGGCACGGCCCATGGGCGGTCCCGTGCCGGGCGGGGCGCAGTTTCCGCCGCTGCCGGACCAGGAAGCCCGCGACCGGGCGCCGCCGGCTCCCTCCCAGCCGGCGGGCGGCAGCAAGCCGCTCGACGATGCCATGGCGCGGCTGAACGAGCGCACCAACGCCACGGTTGCGGAAAGGGTCGAGGTCGGCGGCTTCGAAGCGTCGGTCCACAAGATCAAGGAACAGGTGCTCCCGCGGCTGCTGGAGCGCGTCGATCCCGAAGCGGCCGCCACCCTGTCGAAGGACGAGCTGTCGCAGGAATTCCGCCCCATCATCATGGAGGTGCTGGCGGAGCTGAAGATTACCCTCAACCGGCGCGAACAGTTCGCGCTGGAAAAGGTGCTGGTTGATGAACTGCTCGGTTTCGGCCCGCTCGAGGAGTTGCTGAACGACCCGGACGTGTCCGACATCATGGTCAACGGGCCGGAACAGACCTACATCGAGAAGAAGGGCAAGCTCCAGCTTGCGCCGATCCACTTCCGCGACGAACAGCACCTGTTCCAGATCGCGCAGCGGATCGTCAACCAGGTCGGGCGCCGCGTCGACCAGACGACCCCGCTCGCCGACGCGCGCCTCAAGGACGGGAGCCGCGTCAACGTCATCGTGCCGCCGCTGTCGCTGCGCGGGACGGCCATCTCCATCCGCAAGTTTTCTGAAAAGCCGATCACCCTCGACATGCTCAAGAACTTCGGTTCGATGAGCGACAAGATGTGCACGGCGCTCAAGATCGCCGGGGCGAGCCGGATGAACATCGTCATCTCGGGCGGCACCGGCTCGGGCAAGACCACCATGCTCAACGCCCTGTCCAAGATGATCGACCCGGGCGAGCGTGTGCTGACGATCGAGGACGCGGCGGAGCTTCGTCTGCAGCAGCCGCACTGGCTGCCGCTGGAGACGCGACCCCCGAACCTCGAAGGTCAGGGCGCGATCACCATCGGCGATCTCGTCAAAAACGCCCTGCGCATGCGGCCCGACCGGATCATCCTGGGCGAAATCCGCGGCGCCGAATGCTTCGATCTGCTCGCGGCCATGAACACCGGCCATGACGGCTCCATGTGCACGCTCCACGCCAACAGCCCGCGCGAATGCCTCGGGCGCATGGAGAACATGATCCTCATGGGCGACATCAAGATCCCCAAGGAGGCGATCAGCCGGCAGATCGCCGAATCGGTCGATCTCATCGTGCAGGTCAAGCGCCTGCGCGACGGATCGCGGCGCACCACCAACATCACCGAGGTGATCGGGATGGAAGGCGACGTCATCGTCACGCAGGAGCTGTTCAAGTTCCAGTATCTCGAGGAGACCGAGGACGGGAAGATCATCGGCGAATACCAGTCGAGCGGCCTTCGCCCCTACACGCTGGAAAAGGCGCGGCAGTACGGGTTCGAACAGGCGTTCCTCGAAGCCTGCCTTTGACTCAAGGCTCGCGCAGGAGCGGCGGCAGACCCAGCGCGAGGCACAGCAGCCCCGCCCCGACGAGCAGGAGAAACAGCCCTGCGCCGGGCAACGGAGGTGGCGGAACGGACCGCGCCCGCGCACGCGCGGCGAGCGCCCGCTCCAGCAGCACCAGCACGCCGGCCGTCGCCAGCAGCGCGATGCCGGCCAGCACCAGCAGTTTGGCGTCGCTGGCAAAGCGCCACTGATCGAGCAGGGTCTGCATCCTCATGCCGGGACCGCACCCGACCGGCACTCAGGCGCAGGAACATGACCGGGACGTTGCCGTTTCATCATCCGTTCCTCAGGCAAGAAGACGAGAACAATCATGCGCAAGATCATCCTGGCCCTCGGCCTTTCCGCCATGACCCTGACGGCTGCGGCGTGCAACACCGTTCGCGGTGCCGGCGAAGACCTGCAGTCGGCGGCGAACACCGTCGAAGGGGCGCTCTAAAAACATGCCCAGGCGCGGCGGCCGCGGCGTCGCCGCGCCTCGCTCTCGTCCCGCAGCGGCGCTGTCTTACGCGGCCTTGGCGTTGCGGCGACGGTAGACCACGGTCAAATTGTTGGCGGGCATGACGTGCCGCGCGCTCCGCACAAGGCCGTGGGCGCTTGCCACCTTGTCGACCGCATCGAGCTGGCGGAGGCCCCACTCGGGGTCGCGGGCGCGCAAATTCCGGTCGAAGGCGAGGTTTGAGGGCGCCGTCTCCACGCGAGTCTCCAGGAACGGCCCGTACACGATCAGCGGGTGATCTTCGGGCAGCAGGCGGGCCGCGCCCGCCATCAGCGCCTCTGTCGCCGACCACGGGCTGATGTGGAGCATGTTGATGCACACGAGGGCCGAAGCCCGCGCCACCGGCCAGTCCGCATCGCGCGCGTCGAGAGCGACCGGCGGCAGAAGGTTTCCCGGACCGTGTTCCTCTCTCCACGCCGCGATGGAGCGCAGGGCGTCTGCGTCTGCGTCGCTCGGCTGCCAATGCAGGTGCGGGAACCGGCGCGCGAAGAAGAGCGCGTGCTCGCCCGTGCCGCTGGCGATCTCGAGCACCAGGCCGGCCTCGGGAAGCTCCTGCGCCAGAACGGCAGCAATCGGCGCGCTGTTGCGCGCGGTGGCGGGGGCGTGACGTTTCACCGGCGGCTGCCGCGCGTGCCGACGATCCGGGCGCGACGCTCGCGCAGCGCAAGCCAGGTCAGCAGCCCCGCCGGTCCGGCAACGAGGGTGAGGATCAGCACCGGTGCCTGAACCCATCGCGCGATCCCCTTGTGATCCGCATCACGGGCGATCCACAGCCCGGCGAACAGGTCGAGGGCCAGATAATGTGTCCACGCGATCACCAACCCGCCCCGCGTGTCGAAGATCTGCATGAGGCCGTCCACCGAATAGTGTGGCAGCCCCCTGCCTGCACCGCCCCCATCCAGCACGCCCGACACGAGCCCGAGCAGCAGCACCGCATAGAGCAGGCAGAGGACGCCGACACCAAGATACAGCACCGCCGACAGCAGTGCCTCGCGCCGCGGAAGCAGCAACAGGACAGCCCAGCCCGACATTGCGAGCGCATTCGTCAGCGTGAACAGCGCGTCCCACATCTCAGGACTCCTCCGTCTTGCAGGCCGCACGGACAATTTCGGCGTTGTGATGCACCCGGACTCCTGTGGCACGGTCATGACACAGGGTGAGCGCCGCCACAGCGACATCGTCCGCAGCAATCGAGCGGAAGCGGGACAGGCGCTCAGGGAGCAGCCGGTCCAACACCGGGCTGAGCGACACCGCCGCGCCCTCCTTCAGCCGGCGGTCGCCCAGCCGCTCGCCCCGCAGCAGCCCCGGCCGCAGGAAATGGAGCCGGGGAAACTCCAGCCGGGCAAGGTCGCGTTCCATCTGGCCCTTCGTTTTCAGATAGAGCGAGCGGGACGCTGCGTCCGCCCCCACGGCGCTGACAATCACCGCGCATGTGGCACCGCCGCGCCGGGCCGCCGCCGCCATGTCCACGACCAGATCGTGATCCACCGCGCGGAACGCTGCCCGGCTGCGGCCGGACTTGCGCCAGGTCGTGCCCAGCGCGCAGATCAGCGCCTCCGGCCGGAACCCCGCGACAATGTCCGCCCATGCCGCCGGTTCAGCCACCCTGACGCAGGCATGCGCCGCGAGCGCAGGGTCGGGCGGGCGACGGACAAGCGCCAGCAGCGTTTGGCCGGACCGGATCCGCGCCGCTTGCAGAACCGCTCGGCCAACAAGGCCGCTCGCGCCCACGAGCGCGATCCGCATCGGCTCAGACAAGCCGCAGCCCGCCGGGCACCCGGCCGTAGATGGCGGCGCACCGGTCCATGGCGTAACGGTCCGTCATCCCGGCGATGAAGTCGACGATGTGGCGCGTGCGCCCCGGCTCTTCCCCGGGAAGGGTGTGGCGCCACGCGTCCGGCAGCAGCGCCGCGTCCTGGCTGTAGGCCGCGAACAGGCGCGCCACCACCTCCCGCGCCCGTTCGGCCGTGGCAACCTGTTCGGGATGGTAATAGAGCAGCTCGTACATCGCTCTCTTGAGCCGCCGCTCGTCCTCCTCGAGCGCGGGGGAGAAGGCGCACGAGGCGCGGCCGGCGCTCCTCACCTCGTCCGCGCTGCCCAGATTCTCGCAGCGCCGACGGGTTTCCGCGATCACGTCCTGCACCATGACCCCGATCTGAGTGCGGATGAGTTCCCGCAGCAGCCGCTCCATCGGAGCGCGCGGGTGGCGCCGTTCCACCTCGCGGAACAGTGTTCCGGTGAGCGGGATCGCAAGCACGCTGTCGAGCTGGAGGTAACCCGCCCGCAGGCCATCGTCCATGTCGTGATTGTCATAGGCGATGTCGTCGCTGATCGCGGCGACCTGCGCCTCCAGCGACGGGTGGGTGTGAAGTTCAAGCGGATAGGCGTCATCGACCTCGCGCAACGCCCAGCGCGGCGAAGAAACCGGACCGTTGTGCTTGGCCAGCCCCTCGAGCGTGTCCCAGGTGAGATTGAGGCCGCGAAAACCGATATAGGTGCACTCGAGATGCGCGAGTGTGCGCAGGGTGTGACCGTTGTGATCGAAGCCGCCGTGGCGGGCCGCCGCCTCGTCGAGCGCGCGCTCGCCGGCATGGCCGAACGGCGGATGGCCTATGTCGTGCCCGAGGCACAGCGCCTCTGTCAGATCCTCGTCGAGGTTGAGGGCGCGGGCGATCACACGCCCGATCTGCGCCACTTCGAGACTGTGGGTCAGGCGGGTGCGATAATGGTCGCCCTCCGGGGCGATGAACACCTGCGTCTTGCCGCGCAAGCGGCGGAAGGCAATGGAATGGATGATCCGGTCCCGGTCGCGCTGATACTCGGTGCGCGGGCCGCGCTCCGCCCCCCTTGCCTCGCCATGCTGCCGTCCGCGGGATTGGTCCGGGTCGCTGGCAAAGGGTGCTCGGCTCATCGCCCGCTGTCTAGAAGCCGCAATCCGGCGCGACAAGGCGGATGCGGGGGTGGATGCAGGCAGGCCGATCGCGTCAGGGGCGCGGCGCTGCCAGTCCGGTCGCGCAGAGCGCCGCCGAGGAGGCGGTCACCGCGACCACCTCCGCATCCCCTACGCGGCGCACGCGCTCCACGTATTCGGGAAGAGTGACCGGTTGCCCGCGCTGTTCCGGCGGCGTGCGCAGCGCCTCGAGCCGGCGAAGCTGCTGGATCGTGAGCCGGTCGACCATCCGCTGAGCCATGCAGTCGGCGTTGCGTTCGGCGACGCCCGCATCGACCAGCGCGGCGCGGACGCGGTTCTCGGCAATCGTCTGGGCGCAGCCTCCCAGCAGCAGGACAGCCCCGGCAAGCACGACCGGCCGGATCACGACAGCGCCTTCACGATGTCATCGACCATCTTCTTGGCATCCGCCAGCAACATGGTGGTTTGCGGCATGTAGAATACCTCGTTGTCGACACCGGCATATCCGGCTCCGCTCATCGAACGCTTGATGAAGAACACCTGTTCCGCCTTGTCGACGTCGAACACCGGCATGCCGTAAATCGGCGAGGACTTGTCCGTCTTGGCAGCCGGGTTGACCACGTCATTGGCGCCGATGACGAAGGCGATGTTGGTCTGCGCGAACTCGGAGTTGATATCCTCCAATTCGAACACCTCGTCGTACGGCACGTTGGCTTCGGCCAGAAGGACGTTCATGTGGCCCGGCATCCGCCCGGCGACCGGATGGATGGCGTAGCGCACGTCCACGCCCTTCTTCTTGAGCAGGTCCGCCATTTCGCGCAGGGCGTGCTGCGCCTGCGCCACGGCCATTCCGTAACCGGGGATGATGATGACCCGCTCCGCCTGTTCGAGCATGTAGGCCGCGTCCTCCGCGCTTCCCTGCCGGAACGGGCGCGCTTCGCCGCCGCTTGAGCCCGCCACCGCCGCATCCGCCCCGAAACCGCCGGCGATGACGGACAGGAACCGCCGGTTCATCGCCCGGCACATGATGTAGGACAGGATCGCACCGGAAGCTCCGACCAGCGCGCCGGTGATGATCATCGCGGTGTTGCCCAGCGTGAACCCCATCGCGGCCGCCGCCCACCCCGAATAGGAGTTCAGCATCGACACCACGACCGGCATGTCCGCACCGCCGATCGGAATGATGAGCAGGAATCCAATGAGAAAGGCGAGCACCGTGATCGCGATGATCAGCGGCAGTGTCGCGCCGGGTTGCGCCGCCGCGAACAGCGCGACGAGCACGAGGATCGCGGCAAGCGTGCCGAGATTGATGACATGCCGGCCCGGCAGGAGGATGGGCGCGCCGCTCATCCTGCCCGCGAGCTTGAGAAAGGCGATGACCGAACCGGAGAAGGTGATCGCCCCGATGGCGACGCCAAGCCCGAGCTCGATGCGGCTGACGGGGTTGATCTCTTCGCGCCACAAGGTGAGTTCGGCGCCGATGACCGGATGGGTGAACGCATCGCCCACGCTGCGCAGGATGCCGAAGGCCGCCGGGTTCAGATACGCCGCCCACCCGACCAGCACCGCGGCCATGCCGACCAGCGAGTGAAACGCCGCCACGAGTTGCGGCATGTCGGTCATCGCGATGCGGCGGGCGATGATCCAGCCGATCGCGCCGCCGATGCCGATGGCGGCCAGGATCTCGGGCAGGCTGGCCAGATCGTGCGTGACGACCGTGGTGACCACGGCGATCAGCATGCCCGCCATGCCGAACCGGTTGCCGCGCACGCTGGTCGAGGGATGCGAAAGCCCGCGCAGTGCCAGGATGAACAGCGCGCCGGCAACGAGATAGGCAAGCCCCACCCACGGGCTCGACGCGTCGCCGGCGGCATGCAGCGGAAGAGCGGGGTCCGGAACGGTGCCGTTCCACACCGCCGCCACCATGAAGGCCTGTAAAGGGACCGGCGGCGCGGGGCTCATGACCTGCCTCCCGCATCCGGCGCCCTGTCCTTCTTCCGGTACATCGCCAGCATCCGGGCCGTGACGGCAAAGCCGCCGAAGATGTTGACGCTGGCAAGGACGATGGCGAGCAGCCCCAGCCACTTGGCCCCCGGCACCTCGGCCGCGGCCGCCGCGATCAGCCCGCCCACGATGATCACCGACGAGATGGCGTTTGTCACCGCCATCAGCGGCGTATGCAGCGCCGGCGTGACCGACCACACGACGTAATAGCCGACGAAGCAGGCCAGCACGAAGATCGACAGGATGGCGATGAAGCTCATGGCCGGGTCGCTCCGCTGCTCGGCCCGAACCCGCGGTCCCGGCTTTCACAGAACGCGCTGCGTTGTTCCCCCCGTCTTCCGCCCATGCCCCGTACTCCGTCTGCGGCCGCCGTTCTCCGCCAAAGCGGGTCGGCTGGCAAGCCGGAGCCGCGAAAAGACGTGCAAAGCCGCCCCGAAGGCGAACCCTGCACGTCCCTTCAGCCGCACGGCCGACGATCAGGTCAGGCGGTCAGCGCCGGCCGCAGCTGCGCGGCCCGGCGGCGAAGGCCGGCGCCGATGGCGAAGAAGCCGAGCAGCAGCATGGCCCAGGTCGATGGCTCGGGCACGGCAGCCGCAAGCGGCGGCGGCCCCTGCCGGGTGACATTCAGCGACAGCGTCGTGGTCCCGCCGCTCGGCCGCGACAGCACGATGTTGCCGGTTCCGGTGAACTCGAGAAGCAGGGAGTTGAAGAGCCGCGCCTCGTCCGGAACGGAGACGCTGGTCAGCGGCGCACAGCCCGACCCGCCGGCGAAATCGGGGCAGAAGAAGGCGTTCTGCAGGCGGGAGGCCGGGCCCGAGACGATCAGGCTGCGGATGAAGGCCTCGTCCACGGTGAAGTTGGGCAGGTCGACAATGGTGTTGGCGTCCTGCTGCCGCGCGTCGATGCCCAGCACCGCAAAGCGGTTGCCATTGTCCCCCTCATACACAATGGGCGTGCCGCCGCCCTCGACCACGATGTTGACCGCCGCCGTCGCCGGAGCACCGGAAAGGACAGCGGCGCCGGCCAGCGCCAGCGCAGATTTCGCAAATCGCATGAACAAACCCCTGAACAGTGCGCGACCCCGTAGGCACCGTAAAGGTGGAGTTGGTCAGCGCCAGCCCTAATTGGCTCCGCGTCGGACGTTTCGCCGCGCATGCCTCATTCCGGCACAGCTAGGAAATGGCCGGCGCCGTTTCGGCCTCCGCGCGTGTTCCGGTCAGCCGCACGGCCCCGCCGATCTCGTCGTCGAGGATCAGCCCGCCGGCTTCCTTGTCCCAGAATGCCGCAAGGAAGTTGAACAGGTTGCGAGCATACAGCGCCGACGCGTCGGCAGCCAGTTGCGCGGCGGTGTTCCGGTATCCCATGACGGCGACACCGTGGCGCATGACCACCTCGTCCGGCACGCTGCCCTCCACGTTGCCGCCCTGTGCGACCGCCAGATCGAAGATGACGCTGCCGGGCTTCATGCTGGCGATCTGGGCATCGCTGACGAGCCGCGGCGCCGGCCGCCCGGGAATGAGCGCAGTGGTGATGACGATGTCCTGCCGGGTGATGTGTGCCGACACCAGCTCCGCCTGCGCCGCCTGATACTCGGCGCTCATCTCCGCTGCGTAGCCTCCGGCGCCCTCGCCTTCGATCCCGGCGACATTCTCCACGAACACCGGCTTGGCGCCGAGCGACAGGATCTGCTCGCGCGTGGCCGAACGCACGTCCGTCGCGGACACGACGGCCCCGAGCCTGCGGGCGGTGGCGATCGCCTGCAACCCGGCCACACCGACGCCCATGACGAAGACGCGCGCCGCCTGGATCGTGCCGGCGGCGGTCATCATCATCGGCAAGGCCCGCCCGAAGCGGTCTGCAGCGGCGATGACAGCCTTGTAACCGGCCAAGTTGGCCTGGCTCGACAGGACGTCCATGCTCTGGGCACGGGTGATGCGCGGCATCTGGTCCATCGCCAGGGCAACGAGCCCGGCCGCGGCATAGTCGGACACCAGCGCCGAATTGCGCGCGGGATCGAAGATCGCGACGACCTGACACCCCGGCGCAGCGCCGTTCAGATCGGCGACCGGCGGCGGATTGACCGCCAGCACGATTTCCGCCCCGTCGAACACCGCGTCGCGGGAGCAGACGTCGGCTCCGGCATCGGCGAACATGCTGTCGCCCATCGCGGCGTGGGTGCCGGCCCCTGTCTCCACCGCCACCCTCGCACCCAGCGCGATGAGCTTGCGCACCGTCTCCGGCGTGGCGGCGACCCGGCGTTCGCCGTCCGCGCGTTCGGCCGGCACACCGATGCGCGGGGCGCCGGCGTTCACGTCAGGGCGCGATGAGCAGGATGACAATGGCAGTGACGACCGCGATCAGCGGAACGGCCCATTTGAGGGCGCGCACGAACCCGCTGTAGGTCCGGATCGCCGCCTTCGGTTCTTCTCTCATCCCGGCCACGTTGCCCCTTCCGATGTGAACTGTGCGCGCCGGTGTTACCGCAGCCACATGCACGGCTCAACCCCGTCCCCCGCACCAACGGCATCCGCCCTCGCCCGGCTGCACGACGGGAACAGGCTTAATCGTAATTTTACGTCTGCTGCGTAGCCCGTTGCGCCATGGGCATGGGCAACAACGGTCGGAAACGCAAGGATGTCTGACAGCGACGAACGGCTGCTGATGCTCATCGACGACGAGCCGGCGCAGGCGCGGCTGATCTGCGCGATCACCGCCCGCGAAGGCTGGCGCTGCCTCGTCGTGCCGGATGCGCAGACAGCCTACGCCAAGCTCGCCTCGCGCGAGGGGGCGGGCGTGTCGGCGATCCTGCTGGACCAGTGGGTTCCCGGCGACGAGGCCTGCACGCTCATCGCCGAGCTGAAGCAGCAGCGTCCCGGCACCCCCATCCTCATGCTCACGGCCAGCGCATCGCCTCTCCTCGCCGTCGAAGCCATGCGGGCCGGCGCAACCGACTACCTGATCAAGCCGGTGAGCGCAGACCGGCTGCTGCAGGCGCTGCGGGGGGCCACGGCCCGTGCCCAGCCGCGCGACGAGTTGCAGCCATTGTCGGAAAAGCTGACCGGCGCGATCGACTTCGACGCGATGATCGGGGACGCGCCGGCGTTCCGCTCCGCGCTTGCCCAGGCGGCCAAGGTCGCACGCAGCCACAGCAACGTGCTCGTGCAGGGCGAGAGCGGCACCGGAAAGGAGATGGTGCTGCGCGCCATCCATGCCGCCAGCCCGCGCGCCAAGGCGCCTCTCAAGGCGGTGAGCGCCGCTGGCATGGCGGTCAGCAGCATGGAGTCGCTGCTGTTCGGCCACGAACAGAACGCCTTTCCCGGCGCCTTCGACAGCCAGCCCGGCGTCCTGCAATCGCTGGACGGCGGAACGCTGCTGCTCGAGGATGTCGATCGGCTCGACCCGGCGGTGCAGACCCGACTGGCAGAGACGCTGAAGACGGGGATCGTGCGCCCGATCGGCGCGCGTCATGGCTACCGTGTCGACGTGCGCCTGCTGTGTTCCAGCAACAGCGACATGGCGGCGCTGTGCGAGGCGGGTGTGTTCTCCCGCGACTTGCTGGAGCGGATCGCGCCTGTCACCATCGCGCTGCCGCCGCTGCGCGAGCGGAGCAGCGACATTCCCGCACTGACCCGACACTTCCTCCGCCGCATCGGTGAGCAGCCGGGACTGCGTCACCATTCCATCACCGACAGCGCCCTGTCGCTGCTCGCGGCCTATGACTGGCCCGGCAATGTGCGCCAGCTTCAGGCGGCGCTGTTTCGCGCTGCCGTGTTCTGCGACGACGAGAGCCTAACGACCGACAGCTTCCCCCAGCTCTTCGAAATGCTGGGCAACGTCGCCAGCCCGGACGACCAGCGGCTTCAGGGTCTGGGTGTCCTTCTCTACCGCGAGGACGGCAATCTGCGCCCGCTGGAGGAAATCGAAGCGGACGTGATCCGTCTGGCGATCGTGCACTATTCGGGCCGCATGACCGAGGTGGCGCGCCGCCTCGGCATCGGCCGCTCGACCCTTTACCGCAAGCTGACGGTGCTCGGCATCGAGAACGTGGCCTGAGCACCGCGGCGGGACGGCGGCGTCCACGTCACGGTCTGGCCCGCCCGCACCTCGCCCGCCAGCCCGCGCAGGTTCAGCGTGACCTGACGGCGCGGCCAGTCGATCTCGAGCACGCCGAAGTTCTCCTCGGAGATGAATGCCGAAACCCGACGAGGGTCCGGCTCGCGCGCCGTGTTGGTCGCCGTATCTGTGAAGGGCATGTTGAGCGACGAACTGGTCAGTTCCCACACCGTCTCCCCGTTCATGGCCGCCGGCGTGTCGCGATAGATGCCGCCCGCGTGCCGGTCGCCGCTCAGCAACAGCAGCCCGCCGCCGCTGCGCGCGGCCAGCAGGGCAAGCAGGCGCTCGCGCTCGCGCGGCATCGTCGCCCAGCTTTCGAAATTGTGCGCCTCGGTCAGCACCTGGATCGAGGAGACCACGATCCTGAGGTCGGCCGGGCGGCGCAGTTCCTCCTCCAGCCATGCCCACTGCGCCTCGCCAAGCATGGTCGCGTCGGCGCTCGTCTCCGGGGCGTAGGGGCCAAGCGGCGGCCGCTGACCGGGCGGAAGCTCGGCACGGCGCAGGGCCGAGCGGAAGAAGCGGGTGTCGAGGAGGATGATCTGCACCCGGCGGCCTGCGGGACCGACGATCCGGCTCTCATACACGCCGTCGCGCGCCCGCACCTCCGCCGGCACGTCCCAGAACGTCTGGTAGATGGTCTGGCTCCACCGGCGGAACGCGAAGTCGCGCCCGCCGTCGTTGAAGCCGAAATCGTGATCGTCCCAGGTGGCGAGCATCGGCACCTGCGCGCGAAAGGCGGCGAAGCGCGGCTCGGCCGCCAGCCTGGCGTAGGAGGCGCGCAGCGTGCCCAGTTCGGCATCGCCGCGCCAGTTCGTGTCGCCGTACACGTTGTCGCCGATCATCATGAACAGCTGCGGACGCGCTGCGGCGATGCTGGTCCAGAACGACTGGTCGCGAATTTCGCTGGCACAGCTGCCGAACGCGATCCGCGTCAGCGTCGTGCCCGAGGCGAGCGACACCCCGGCGGGCGCCCGGGGCAGGTCGATCCGGCGTTCGAGCTGGCGGAAATAGGCGTCGAGAACATCTTCGGCCGCCATCGGAACGGTTGCGGTGCCGCTTGTGCCAGGCTCTAGAGAAGCTGGCAGCACCGGCTGCGCAGCGGCGGGCGGCGGCACGGCCGAAACAAGAAGGGCAGGTGCAAGAATCCGCAGCATCTGTGTCTCCGCATCGGGTCGCCGGTGCTCGCCCGCAGTTCGTGACGTGAAGCACGCCCGTGTTCCAGTCCCGTGACAGGGCGCCGGCGACATTTGGGCGCGGGCCGGCTCCGGCGCCTTGACGGGCCGCGCAAAAGCATCTTTTCCGCGCGGGGTAAACCGCGCATCGTGGCGAGCCGACGCCGGTGACTCTGCACTCAGGACAGCATGCGCCCCATCGATCACCTGTCGCACCTCGAAAGCGAGGCGATGCACATCATCCGCGAGGTCGCGGCCGAATGCTCCCGCCCGGTGATGCTCTACTCGGCGGGAAAGGACAGCAAGGTGATGCTGCACCTTGCCCGCAAGGCCTTCCATCCGGCGACACCGCCCTTCCCCCTGCTGCACATCGACACGACGTGGAAATTCCGGGCCATGTACGAACAGCGCGGCCGCGACGCGCAGGAGGCGGGCATGGAACTGCTCGTCTGGCGCAATCCCGACGCGGTGCGGGAGGGCATCAATCCGTTCGATCACGGCGCCCGGCACACGACCATGTGGAAAACGGAAGGGCTGAAGCAGGCGCTCGACCACTACCGCTTCGACGCCGCCTTCGGCGGTGCCCGGCGCGACGAGGAGCCAACGCGCGCGAAGGAACGGATCCTGTCCGTGCGCACGCCGGCCCATGCGTGGGATCCGCGTCAGCAGCGGCCCGAGCTGTGGAACCTCTACAACACCAGCACCTCCGGCGGCACCAGCCTCAGGGTGTTTCCGCTGTCGAACTGGACCGAGATCGACATCTGGGACTATGTGCGCCGGGAACGCCTTGATCTGGTGCCGCTCTATTTCGCCGCGCCGCGCCCGGTGGTGGAGCGGGAGAAGCAATGGCTCATGGTCGATGACGCGCGGTTTCCGCTGCGGCCGGGTGAGCAGCCGCAGCTTCGCTCCGTCCGGTTCCGGACGCTGGGATGCTATCCGCTGACGGGGGCGATCGACAGCACCGCCGCCACGCTCGACGAGGTCATCGCCGAGCTTCGGGCCGCTCCGTCCTCGGAACGCAGCGGACGGACGGTCGACCGGGACACGGCCTCGGGCACGCTGGAAGACCGCAAGCGCGAAGGCTATTTCTGATGCGGAAGGACGCCGATTTCCACGCGCCGACCCCCGCCGGCGAGAGCGCCGCGGCGCCTGTCCGGACGCCGGACGGCGGCGACCGGCCTGTGCTCAGCCTGCTGCGGTTCATCACCTGCGGCAGCGTGGATGACGGCAAGTCCACGCTGATCGGACGCCTGCTGCACGACACCGGACAAATCCGAGAGGACCAGGTCGACGCGCTGCGCCGCGACAGCCGCCGGTTCGGCACGCAGGGGGAGCGGCTCGACCTTGCCCTGCTCACCGACGGACTCGCGGCCGAACGCGAACAGGGCATCACCATCGACGTGGCCTACCGCTTCTTTTCGACAGCCCGCAGGCGCTTCATCGTCGCCGACTGTCCGGGGCACGAGCAATACACGCGGAACATGGTCACCGGCGCCTCGACCGCGGCCGCAGCGGTGCTGCTGGTCGACGCGCGGCACGGGGTTGCGACCCAGACGCGCCGCCACGCCTATCTCTGCCATCTGCTCGGCATCCGGCAGGTCATCCTTGCCGTGAACAAGATGGATCTGGTCGCCTTCGATCGGGCTGCTCACGAGGCGGTCGACGCGCAGTTCCGCGCCTTCGCCGATGCGCTCGGGATCGCACACATCACGTCCGTTCCGATCAGCGCCCTTGCCGGCGACAACGTGCTCACCCCCTCGCCCCGGCTCGGCTGGCATGACGGGCCCACGCTTGTGGGCGCGCTGGAGGCGGCCGAACCGGACGATGCGCGCGGGCTGGCCGGGCCGTTCCGGATGCCGGTGCAGGCGGTCCACCGCGCCCCGGCGGGCGAGCGCAGTTTTGCCGGGCTGGTCGCCAGCGGCACCGCGCGGCGCGGCGAGCGGGTGACGGTGCTGCCGTCGGGCGCATCGACGACGGTGGCGCAGATCCTGTCCGGCTTCGCCAGCGTCGACGAAACGGCCGCCGGCCAGTCGGTCGCTCTCGTGCTGGCCGACCCGGTCGACTGCTCGCGCGGAAGCGTCATCTGCGCCGCGGGCACTGCGCCGGAACACGCCGCCGCCTTCGAAGCGACGCTCGTCTGGATGGACGAGGAACCGCTTCTGCCCGGCCGCGCCTACACCATGAAACTGGCGACGCAGACCGTCTCCGTCCGGGTGCAGGAGCCGCGGCACGAGGTGAACATCAACACGCTCGAGCACCTCGCCGCCCGCACCCTGCGGCGCAACAGCATCGGGGTGGCCGAGATCCTGTGCGATCAGCCGGTGCTGTTCGAACCCTATGCCACCAGCCGCGCGCTTGGCGGCTTCATCCTCGTCCATCCTGCGAACGGACGCACGGTGGGCGCCGGGATGATCACCGCGCCGCTCAGGCGGACGCAGAACGTGCAGTGGCAGCCGCTGGCCGTCACGCGCCAGACCCGCGCCAGCCTGAAGCGCCAGCGGCCGCGCGTGCTCTGGTTCACCGGCCTTTCAGGCGCCGGCAAGTCGACGATCGCCAACGCCGTGGAGGAACGGCTTGTCGCGGCCGGCCACCACACGTTCCTGCTCGATGGCGACAACATCCGCCAGGGTCTGAACCGCGACCTGGGCTTTGGCGACGCGGACCGGGTGGAGAACATCCGCCGCATCGGCGAGGTGGCCCGGCTGATGACGGATGCCGGCCTGATCGTCCTCGCCGCCTTCATCAGTCCCTTTCGGGCCGAGCGGGACATGGTGCGCAGCCTGCTCCCCCCCGGTGAGTTCGTCGAGATCTTCGTCGACACCCCGCTCGCCGTGGCCGAGGCGCGCGACGTCAAAGGCCTGTACCGAAAGGCCCGTGCCGGCGAGATCGCCAACTTCACCGGCATCAGCAGCCCCTACGAGCCGCCCCTCGCCCCCGAACTCACCGTCGACACGACCTCCCTTTCCCCCGAGGAAGCCGCCGACCTCGTGATCGAGCGGCTGAAGCCGTTCTGATGCCGGGTCACGACGCGGACGCCGATCTCGCCGCGAAGCTGGCCGCGCAAGCCGGCGAAGCGGCCCTCGTCCTGAGGTCTTCCGGCCGGTTCGATGGCGACGGGCTTGGCAGGGAAGGTGACCGGCTTGCCCATGACCTGCTGCTGCGCGGACTGTCGCTGCACCGCCCCGGTGACACCGTCCTGTCGGAAGAAGGGCCGCTGCTGACAGCGGACGCCGGCCGGGGCCGGGTGTGGATCGTCGATCCAATAGACGGCACAAGCGAGTTTGCCGAGGGCCGGTGCGACTGGGCGGTTCATGTCGCTCTGGCGGTGGATGGCGAGCCGGTGTGCGGCGCAGTTGCGCTGCCCTCGCGGGGACTGGTGCTGCGGTCCGACCGGCCACGCAGCCTTGCTTCGCCGGCCAGCCGCCCGCGCATCGCGGTCAGCCGCAACCGCCCTCCTCCCGCCGGCGCCCGGCTGGCCGCCGCGCTTGATGGCGACGTCCTGCCTATGGGCAGCGCCGGTGCCAAGGCGATGGCGGTGCTGCTCGGCGAGGCCGAGATCTACCTGCACGCCGGCGGTCAGCGGCTGTGGGACAGTTGCGCGCCGGTCGCCGTCGCGCGGGCGAGCGGGCTGCACTGCTCCCGCCTCGACGGATCGCGGCTCCGCTACGATCCGGCCGAAGTGGACATGCCGGATCTGCTGATCTGCCATCCGCAGTTTGCGGCAGCGGCCCTTGCGGCGATCAGAGACGGATCATGACGGTCTTGGTTTCGAGGTACGCATCCACCCCGTGCCGCCCGAGTTCCCGGCCGATGCCGCTCTCCTTGTAACCGCCGAAAGGCAGCGCGGGATCGAGATTGCCGTGGAGGTTGCCCCACACGGTGCCCGCCTTCAACCGGGCGGCCAGCGTGTGCATGGCCGACACGTCACGGGTCCACACGCTCGCCGCGAGACCATAGCGGGTGGCGTTCGCCTCGGCCGCCACCGCGTCCAGATCGTCGAAGCGCTGCACCACCACCACCGGACCGAAGATTTCCTCGCGCACGACGCTCATGTCCGGTGTCACTCCGGCGAGAATCGTGGGGTTGAGGTAGTAGCCCGCGTCCGCAGGATTGTCTCCGCCGGTCACGACATCGGCACCGGCCTTCCTGCCGGCCTCGATGTAGCCGCACACGCGTTCGTGCTGCTCGCGCGAGACGAGCGGGCCCATGCGCGCCTTGGGGTCAAGCGCGGGTCGCGGAGCCCAGCTCGGCGCCGCCTTGGCCATGCTGTCCAGCAGCCGGTCGAAGATGTCCCGATGCGCATAGACGCGTGATCCGGCGGTGCAGACCTGCCCCGAATTGAAGAAGATGGCCGACGCGGCCGCGCTGCCGACCTGCGCCGGGTCCATGTCGGGCAGCACGATGACAGGGCTTTTTCCGCCCAGTTCCAGCGTCACGCGCTTCAGGGTGTCGGTGGCAGCCCGGTTGATGATCTTGCCGACCTCGGTGGAGCCGGTGAAGCTGATCTTGTCGACGTCGGGATGGATCACGAGCCGGTTGCCGGCAACTTCGCCGCGGCCGGTGACGATGTTGAACACGCCGTCCGGCAGGCCCGCCTCGGCCACCAGGTCGGCAAAGCGCAGCGCCGTCAGCGAGGTCTGCTCGGCCGGCTTGAGCACGAGGGTGCAGCCGCTTGCGAGCGCCGGCGCGATCTTCTGCACCGCCATGAGCAGCGGGAAGTTCCACGGGACGATCAGCCCCGCCACGCCCAGCGGCTCGCGCCGTGTGTAGGCGAGGAACGCGCCGTCGGGTGCATTGGCGGGCGCGATCTGCTCGCCGGCGATGCGCGTGGCCCAGCCGGCCATGTAGCGCAGCTGGCTGATCGCGCCGGGAATGTCGACCGCGCGCGCCATGCCGACCGGCTTGCCGTTGTCGATGGCCTCGAGTTCGGCAAACTCCTCCGCGTTCGCCTCGAGCAGGTCGGCCAGCCGCCGCAGCCCACGTTCCCGCTGGACCGGCGGCAGTCCGCTCCATCGCCCGTCGTCGAAGGCGCGCCGCGCCGCGGCCACGGCCCTGTCGACATCCTCTTCGGTGGCATCGACAATCCGGGCGATGACCTGACCGGTGGAGGGGTCCTCAACCTCGAGCACGCCGTCATGGTCCGCCGCTGTCCAGCGTCCGTCGATGAACAGAGCGGGCTGGCGGTCCAGCATGGCCGCCGCCGCCTCGGAATAGGGTGGCTGGCTGAAGCGCGTTGTTGGCATCTCGTTCATGACATGTCCCCGGGGCTGCCGCGTGGAAGCGGAGAGCACGCTACCTGAGGAACCGCCGCCAGCGCAACACGCCCGCGCGTCCGGGCTGCGCCTTCCGCGACCGAGCGTGTTGACGCGCTGCTCCGGTCATGCGCATGAGTGAATGTTCTCCGTTCAGGCGAAAGACGTCCCTTGCCGCGCTTCAAGCTCAGTTTTCTCGATCGGGTGCCGACCCGCGTGCAGGAGATGGAGTTCGAGGCCGACAGGCTCTCCGATGCCATCGAGATCGCCACCCGCGCCGAAGGGTTCTGCTGCGCCGATCTGCATCAGGACGGTCTTCCGCTCGGCCGGCTCGTGAAATCCGGCCCTCCCGACCGCCCGTTCTGGCGCGTCGTGCCCCGCTGAGCAGGCGCCGGCCGCATGAAGGCCCCTGACCGGCCTAGCCGTCGGGCGCTTCCTGCGCGGATCCCTCGTAGGCCTCGACGATCCGCCCCACGATCGGGTGGCGGACCACGTCCTTCGCGGTGAAGCGCGACACCGCAATCCCCTGGACCCCTTCAAGCCGTTCGACGGCGTCGGCCAGACCGCTCATGCGGTCGCCGCCGGGAATGTCGACCTGCCGCGGATCGCCGCAGACGACCATGCGGCTGTTCTGGCCGAAGCGCGTCAGGAACATCTTCATCTGTTCACGGGTGGTGTTCTGCGCCTCGTCGAGAATGATGAAGCTTTCGGCCAGCGTGCGGCCGCGCATGAAGGCGATGGGCGCAATCTCGATTTCGCCGCTGGCGAGGCGTCGCTCGACCTGCTCGGGCGGCATGCAGTCGTAAAGCGCATCGT
This sequence comes from Erythrobacteraceae bacterium CFH 75059, assembly GCA_004331795.1. Classification (GTDB taxonomy): domain Bacteria; phylum Pseudomonadota; class Alphaproteobacteria; order Sphingomonadales; family Sphingomonadaceae; genus Qipengyuania_B; species Qipengyuania_B thermophila. The sequence goes on along the minus strand of SJSR01000002.1, from coordinate 144,535 downwards.
ATAGCGGCCGCAGATAGGGATCGACCTTCTCCTTCATGTCGCCGGGCAGAAAGCCGAGCCGTTCCCCCGCCTCCACCGCGGGCCGGGACAGGATCAGCCGCTGCACGCTGCCGGTGACCAGCTGGCTGACGGCCTGCGCCACGGCGAGATAGGTCTTGCCGGTGCCGGCCGGTCCGAGCGCGAAGATGATGTCCTCCCGCGCGAGCTGCATCATGTAGGGGATCTGGCCCGGCGAGCGCGGGACGATGGTCTTGCGCCGTGTGCGGATCATCACCGGAGGCGCGTCGTGCCGGCCGGTGATGATGCCTTCCAGCGTCGGCTCGACCGACATGGCGATCAGCGCCTCGACCGCGCCGGAGTCCAGATCCTGTCCCTGCGCCAGCCGGTCATACATCGTGCGCAGGACGTCGCGCGCCCGCGCCACCTCTTCCTCGGCTCCCTCGATGTGGACCGCGCCGCCGCGGGCGCCGATGTAAACGCCCAGCCGGTTTTCGATCTGCACCAGATTGGCATCGAACTGGCCGAACAGCGGCACGAGCAGCGCCTGATTGTCGAAGCTCAGTTCCGCGCGGGCGCGCCGTGCCTCCCGCTGCGGGGCCGGCGGAGGGGAGAAGGACGCAGACGCGTCCCGTGGCGGTTTGCGGGCCATTCCATCCTTTCAGTTGGCCCGCGGATTCTAGGGAAGTCGTCCGCGCGCGCAAGCGTGCTCCGCTGCTGAGCGGAGGCGCGGTTCGGAGTGCAGGTCCGCTGACGGATGTTCAGGCCAGAGGACACGCTCATGCTGCGGCGGCTGCGTCGCCGCCTAAGCGTGCCCGACAGCCCGCGCCCCGAGGGAGTTCGGCCCCGCCTCCACAAGCTCGACAGGCACCAAATCCCCGATGCCGGCCCCCGGTTTGTCGAACCACACCGACTGGAGCCACGGCGACTTGCCGAGCCACTGGCCGGGCGCCTTGCCACGCCGTTCGACGAGAACCGCGCACCGGCGTCCGACGCTCGCGCGGTTGAACGCGAGCTGGTCCCGGTTGAGCGCGGCCTGAAGGCGATGCAGGCGCTCGTCCATGACCTCCCGCGGCACCTGATCCGGCAGACCGGCTGCAGGCGTGCCCGGCCGCGGAGAGTATTTGAAGGAGAAGGCCTGCGCGTAGCCGACCGAGTCGACAAGGGCGAGAGTCGCGGCAAAGTCCGCCTCCGTCTCGCCCGGAAACCCTACGATGAAGTCGCCCGACAGCGCGATGTCCGGCCGCGCGGTCCGGAACCGGTCGAGAAGGCGCAGATATCCGTCTGCCGTATGGCTGCGGTTCATCGCCTTCAGGATCCGGTCGCTGCCCGCCTGCACAGGCAGGTGCAGGAACGGCATCAGCTTGTCCACCTCGCCATGAGCCGCGATCAGCGCTTCGTCCATGTCGGCCGGGTGGCTGGTGGTGTAGCGGATGCGGGCAAGGCCGTCGATGCGTGCCAGCTCCCGGATGAGATCGGCCAAGCCGACCGCCCGGCCACGCCTGTCTTCCCCCCGCCAGGCGGACACGTTCTGGCCGAGGAGCGTGATCTCCCTCGCCCCCGCCTCCACCAGCCGACAGGCTTCCGCCACGAGGTCTGTCCACGGCCGGCTGATCTCGGCGCCCCTTGTGTAGGGGACGACGCAATAGGTGCAGAACTTGTCGCACCCCTCCTGCACGGTGAGAAAGGCGCTCGCCGCCACGCGGCGCCGCTCGGGCAGGGCGGTGAATTTGGCGATGGCGGGCATGTCGGTGTCCGTCACGCGGCGTCCGGCCACGGCGAGGTCCAGCATCTGCGGCAGCCGGTGATACGCCTGCGGTCCGACGACCATGCTGACCGCCGGAGCACGGGTCATGATGTCCTCGCCTTCGGCCTGCGCCACGCAGCCGGCGACAGCGATGAGCGGTGTCTTGCCCGCCTCGCGTCCGGCCTTGGTGATCCGGCCGATGTCGGAATACACCTTTTCGGCCGCCTTCTCGCGGATATGGCAGGTGTTGAGCACCACGAGATCGGCGTCCTCGCCATCGGGGGCCGGCGCAATGCCATGCTCCGCCAGCAGCTCGCCGATGCGCTCGCCGTCATAGACGTTCATCTGGCAGCCGAAGCTCTTGACGCGGAAGGTTCGGGGCGGATCGGTCGGGCGCATGGGACAGGGCGGCCCTACCCGAAGGCCAGGCGACATTCAACGACGGCTCAGTCGATCCGGTAGGCGATCGGCTTGAAGGTCCCGCCGTTGGACGCGTAGGCGGAACAGGCGGTGAGGCCGATGACCAGATCGATGGCGGCCGCAAAGGTGACATGGTCGCCGGGGCGGCTTGGCGGAGGCTCGACACGCAGCGCCCCCGTTGCGGAGTCGAACGGGACGTTCATGAAGATGTTGAGCGCGGTCGGGATCGAATCCTCGGCCACACCGAAGGGGGCGAGCGCCTCCGCCAGATTGCCGAAACAGCCACGATGCACCGGCTTGTCGGGATAGAAATGGCGAAAGGTGTCGGCGCTGCACGGGGTGAGCAGGAAGTCGTGGACGCCCACCGTGTCCTCGACGATCTCGAGCATGACAGCAGAGCGGTTCGACCACAGCCGGTTCCCGGTCGTGAGCTTGAGCGTCTCCTCGTAATCGAAGGTCCGCCCGTTGGAGATCACATGCCGCACATCGGCGGCATCGAAGGCGAGCATGTCGGCGCACTGGGTGCCTTCGGGATCGATCACCGTCAGCCGCTGTCCGGCCCGCAAGGGAAAGGCGACGCCGCTGCGCGGCGGAATGGTGACGCAGGCGCCGCTCACGGCGTGCGCCGGTGAAACGGGCAGCGCCAGTCCGCCTCCACGACGCGGCCGCTGTACTGGCGCGCCTCGCTGCTCTCGCCGTGCACGGCGAGCATCGGATTGATGTCGCCGGCAAGGCTGACGTCGCGATCGAGGATGCGCTCCCGCATGCGGTGATACAGCCCCTTTTCGCGCAGCCGCTCGAACTGCTCGTGCAGGTTGAACACCAGCGTCGGATTGGGAAACCGGCGCGCAGGGCGCGATGCGTGGGGGTGCAGCCCGACGACGAAGAAGGCGGAGCCGCCAAAGCTCAGCGAGAAGTCGGGGCTCTCGGGATCGCTGCTGACCGACGGGTCATAAGGCTGATGCTTCCACACGTCCTTGTCCGACAGCGATTGCAGCCGCTCCCACATCGCCCGCTCGAACGCCAGCTCGGACAGATCCCGCGGCCCCTCGAAGATGACGGCAAAGGAGCGCAGATCATCAGGCGCGAGGTCGAGCGCGGCCCAGTCGAGCAGCGCGTCGTGGATGGCCAGATCGTTCCAGGCACTGGTCAGGTCACGCGCCGCCATGACCTTCATGCGCCCGTTGGCCAGGGCAGATTTCGCCCCGACACAGGGGAAGTCCTTCTGGCGGATCTTGTCGAAAAACGCCTCTTCGGTGGTCAAAGGCTCGCCACCGGCGCCCGCTTCCGTGAACATCCCCCAGCAACGCCACCCCAGGCGTCGGGGTTCCGTCTTGACCTTTGTTTGCAGGGAACGCGTCAGTCCGAGACGGTCGCCCGGACGATCTTGCCCGGATTGCGCGGCGGCTCTCCCTTGGGCAGGGCGTCGACATGCTCCATCCCGCTCTCGACCTGGCCCCACACAGTGTACTGGCGGTCGAGGAACCGGGCATCGTCGAAGCAGATGAAGAACTGGCTGTTGGCGCTGTCCGGAGCGGAGGTGCGGGCCATCGAGCAGGTGCCGCGCACATGCGGCTCGCTGTTGAACTCGGCCCTGAGGTCCGGCTTGTCGCTGCCGCTCATGCCGGTGCCGGTCGGGTCGCCGCCCTGCGCCATGAATCCGGGGATGACGCGGTGGAACACCACGCCGTCATAGAACCCTTCCCGCGCGAGTTCGGTGATCCGCTCCACATGGCCGGGCGCGAGATCGGGCCTGAGGCGAATGACAACATCGCCGTGCTGGCCGTCGCCGGTGTCGAGGGTCAGGGTGAGGGTCTGCGCGGTCATCGGGAGCATCCTTCCACGGCTTGCGCCGGGCCGGATACAGAGACACGGTCCGCTTGTCACCCGGCAGCTTGCTTTTGCATCGTTCAGCCCTAAGGCCGCACTCATGACCACCGAGGCCGAAGAACTCGCCATCGATCCTGCTGCCGGACGGCCGGACAGCGAGAGCGCGCGGCCGGACGATCGCATCGATGACGAGCGCCACGACCGGGAGAACCGGCTCAAGCCGGAATACGTGCGAACCGTACGGGAGGCGCTCGCGGCCGATGACCGCACCACCGTCTATGCGCTGGTCGAGCCGCTCCATCCGGCGGACATTGCCGACCTGCTCGAGCTGCTCGAGCCGGCGGAGCGGAACCACCTCGCGGCGGCGATCACGGACCTCATGTCGGGAGAGGTCATCGCCGAGCTGAACGACTATGTGCGCGAGGACATGATGGAGGCGCTGGACGCCGACACGGTCGCCGCCATCGCCGAGCAGCTCGAAACCGACGATGCGGTGCAGCTGCTGGAAGATCTCGACGGGCCGGAACGGCAGGCGGTGCTTGATGCGCTCGATCCGGAAGACCGTCATCCGATCGAAAGCGCGCTCGCCTACCCGGAGGAGACTGCGGGCCGGTTGATGAACCGGGAGTTCGTCGCCGTGCCGGTGCATCTCACGGTCGGCGACCTCATCGACTTCCTGCGCGAACAGCGCGATCTTCCGGATGAATTCTACGAGGTGTTCGTCGTCGACGCGGCTCACCACCCGGTCGGAACGTGCCAACTGTCGGCCATCCTGCGCACCCCGCGCGCCGTGCCGCTGGCCGAAGTGATGAAGCGTGACCAGACCCTGATCCCGGTCGGAATGGATCAGGAAGAAGTCGCGCTCATGTTCCAGAAGTATGCGCTCATTTCCGCGGCCGTGGTGGACGAGAACGGGCGGCTGGTCGGCCAGATGACGGTGGACGATGTCCTGCACATTGTGTCCGCCGAGGCGCAGGAAGACACCATGCTCCTGTCCGGCGCCGGCGAAGGCGACATCAACGAGCCGATCCGCGACTCCTATAAGGCGCGGGTGCGCTGGCTCCTCGCCAATCTGCTGACCGCGGCGGTCGCCTCGACCGTCATCTCCAACTTCGAGGATGTCATCGCCGCGATGGTGGCTCTGGCGGTGCTGATGCCGATCGTGGCCGGCATCGGCGGCAATGCCGGAACGCAGACGCTCGCGGTGACGGTCCGCGCCCTCGCCACTAACCAACTCACCGCCTCGAACACCTGGCGCGCCGTGCGGCGCGAGATGTCGATCGCGATCCTCAACGGCGGCACCGTGGCCGTGGTCATCGGCCTTGCCGTCAGCGTTCTCTTCGGCACATGGGACGGCTGGAGCCTCGTGGAGCCGAACACGTCCCTTGGCGCGGTCATCGCGATGGCCATGATGGCCAACATCCTCATCGCCGGGTTTGCGGGCGTGTTCGTGCCGCTCACGCTGGAGAAGATGCGCATCGACCCGGCGATCGCCTCGTCCATCTTCGTGACCATGACCACGGACTCGATGGGCTTTCTCGTGTTCCTGGGCCTGGCCAAGGCCGCCGGTCTGACCGGCTGACGCCCTTGGGCGCGGCAAGGGCCGCACCTATCTCGGCGCCATGCCGCTTCACCTCACCAAGATTGCGTTCGGCGCCCGCAGCTTCGAGGACATCGAGAGCTGGTTCGCCGGGCGCCCCCGGCTGAGCGTGAACACGCGCTACCGGCCGAGCCGCTGGGAGCACTGCATCGGCGGCTCGCTGTTCTGGATCCACCAGCACATGCTCGTCGCGCGCTCGCCCATTGCCGGGTTCTCGCCGCAGCCCGACGGGAGGTGGTTCATCGATCTCGAGGCGCAGCTGATCCGCGTCCAGCCGCGGCCTCGGCGGGCGCATCAGGGCTGGCGCTACCTGGAGGCGGCGGATGCTCCGGCCGATCTTGCGCCCGGAGAGGCCGCGGGCGACCTGCTGCCGCCGCGGCTGGGCCGGCGTCTGGCGGAGCTGGGGCTGGTCTAGCAGATGGAACGGGAGAGCGGGCATCGCGCCCGGCAGAAAGTCTCAGGCGTCGATCTGTTCAAGGATGTGGCGGATCACCTGAGGTGCGGGCGTGGGCTTGGGAATGATCATCGCGTTCAGCTCGCGCATCGCCTCGCCCTGCCGGTCAAGGTCGCCCGTGTGGAGCACGAAGGGAATGCCGCGGCTCCGCAACGTTCCGGCAACCTTGCGGCACGTCGCACCGGGCCCGAGGTTCACGTCGAGGATCGCGCCGTCGAATGCATGGCGCTCCAGCAGCGCGTGCGCTTCGTCGCAGGAGGCCGCGACCTGCGCCGTGACGCCTTCGTCTTCGAGGGCAAGCTGCAGGTCGAGCGCGATCATCGGCTCGTCCTCGACGACGAGAATGAGCAGCGGCTGATCTGCGCATTGGATGGCAAGCTGCGTCATCACTGATCCTTTGAGCCGATGGGGATCACCACGCGGGCCACCAAACCGCCCGGGTCCCAGTTTCGATCAAGGGTTCCCTTGGCTACACGCAACAAGGTTTCCACAATGTCAAAGCCGGTGCCTCCGCCTGCGCCACCGCCGGGCGCCTCGACCGGCGGCCCGCCCCGCTCGCACCATTCGATCACGAGGTTCTGCCGCCCATGGCGGTCGCCTTCATGTCGCCAGTCGACGCTCACCTGGCCGCAGTCGCCCGACAGGGCGCCATACTTGGTCGCATTCGTGGCAAGCTCGTGGAGGGTGAGGCCGACCACGGACACAATGTTCGGATCGGTTCTGACGCCGTTCCCCTTGAACACGATCCGGCAGTCCTCCGGATCGTACGGGCGCAGCACGGCGCGGATGGCCTGCCCCACTTCGATCGTGCCGAACGCCGCCTCGTCCAGCGTGTGCTCGTAGGCGCGGCCGAGCGCCTGGATGCGTTCGTTGATCCGGCTCGCGACGGACTGTGCGCCCATGGACCGTCCGGTGACGCTGACGATGCCGCCGATCACCGAGAACATGTTCTTCATGCGATGCGACACTTCGCGCGACATGGCCTTGGCGTGCATCTGCTCCGCGCGGGCGGTGTGGACATCGGTGACGTCCCACTGGCTGCCGAAGTAGTAGAGCAGCCGTCCGTCACGGTCATAGATCGGCCCGAGGTGCAGGGCGTTCCAGAACGTCGTGCCGTCCTTGCGGTAGTTGAGCAGTTCGACGACCGCCACCCGTTCGCTTTCCAGCGCCGCGCGGATTTCGCGCACCTTCGCCGGATCGGTTTCCGGACCCTGCAGAAAGCGGCAGTTGTGGCCGACAATCTCGTCGTTGGCGTACCCGGTCAGCTCGCGAAACGCCCGGTTGGCGAACACGATCGGCTGATCGTCCTGGTTGGGATCGGTGAGGCAGATCGCCATCCGGGTCTGCGCCATCGCCTGTTCGAACAGCATGCCGGACCGCCCGGCAAACTCATCCGTCGCCGGGAGAGCGTCAGCCGCCTTCAGACCGCTGTGTTCGCGATGAGCCATGTCGGACGATTGCAGCGCGCCGAACCGCGCCCGTTCATCTCGCGACACGACGGGAAGAGGTCTTGCCAAACATCAACACGGCGACGGACTAGCAACCTGCAGGTTCCCTGAACAGTAACAAAAGGCAAAATATCCGCCGTGCACCCGCGGCGGGGCTGGCCCGCCGGGGCAAGGCTCACCTCCGCGCACCATCAACCCACCAGCGCAGCAGGGCATGGGCGATCGCGGCAGGCGGTGGCGGACGGAACGGCGGATTGCCGATCTCGCGGTGCGGCGTCGTCGCCTGGGACAGGGCAGCGGCGACTTCGGCGCGGGTGAACCACCGCGCCTCCTCCAGTTCCGCGCCGTCGACATGGAGATCTCTTCCAGCCGCGAGCGCATGGCAGCCGATCATCAGCTGCGAGGGAAAGGGCCAGGGCTGGCTGGCGATGTAGCGCACCTTGCGCACCTGCAGGCCGGCTTCCTCCTCAACCTCGCGGGCGACCGCCTCCTCGATGGTTTCGCCGGGTTCCACAAAGCCGGCCAAGGCGGAGAACACGCCAGGGGGAAACCGGTGCTGTCGGCCCAGCAGCACGGCGTCGTCATGTTCGACAAGCATGATCGTGACCGGATCCGTCCGCGGGAAGTGATCGGCGCCGCATGCAGCGCAGGCGCGTTGCCAGCCGCCGCGTGCCAGCCGGGTGCGTGCGCCGCACCGCGCGCAGAAGCGATGCCGGGCGTGCCAGTCGACGAGGCTCCGGGCGGCGCCATAGATGGCAAGCTCCGAAGGGGAGAGTGTCTGCATCGCGGCCCAGATCGCCGGCTGGGCGTAGGCCGGACCGCCCGCGCCGTGTTCGGGCACGGCGGCAAAGCAAGCCCGCCCGTCGAGCAGGCCGAGGAACACGAGTTCGCTGTCGGGCGGCGCGTTGCCGGGACTGTCCCAGCACAGGCCGCCGTCTGCGGCCGGCACCGGCGCCAATCCATCAAGCATCAGCAGCCGCGCCGCTCCCGTGACGAGGCGGCGGAGCGCCTCGTCGTCGTTGCGCAGCCGGTCCGCCCGGTCGAGCGGGGCGCCAGCGAAGGCGAGCGTCAAGAGCGGCCGGCGATTGCGGCCGCGTCCCGCAGCACGGCGCTCCCGAACGCGGCCGTCAGGGGATAGGCTTCGGCCGGCATGTACTGCGTCATGAGGCTGGCGCGCAGACCGTTGCGCATGTTGACGAAGGCGAGCGTGCCCGCGGCTCCGCCCCAGCCGAAGACGCCGGCCTGCTCACCCCGGCCGACACGGCCGCCGGCGCCAAAACCCTGCCCGTCGACAAAGGTGCCGGTGGTCTGCACGCCTTCCGGCAACAGGTCGGAGGTGCCGACCCGCACCGCCAGCTCGCCCATCACCCGCCGTCCGTCGAGCCGGCCGAACCCGGCCAGCATGCGCAGGAAGCGGTCGTAGTCGCGGGCACTCGACACCAGCCCCGAGCCGCCGAAGGGGAACGCCGGCGCCTGGGCGTAGATCGACAGTTCCGGCGGATCGATAGGTACGAGCGCGCCGGCGACGACACCGTAGTTGGTGGTGAGGCGGGGCAGCTCGCGTTCCGGAACACGGAAGAACGTGCTCGTCATCCCCAGCGGATCGAACAGCCGCTGCTGAAGGAACTGGTCGAAATGCATGCCCGAGGCAACTTCGATGACCCGCCCCAGAAGGTCGAGCGACACCGAATAGCTCCACCGCGTGCCGGGCTGCGCCACCAGCGGCAGGCGCGCCAGATTGTCGGCAAACGCCTCGAGGCTGGGAGCCGGCCGTCCGCGTCCGAACGCCTCGGCCACCGGGAGCCGCGTGACCTGCCCCGGCACGATCCCCGCCGCCTCATAGGCGCGCGCGATCGGTCCTCGCTGCACGACCGAATAACCAAGTCCCGCCGTGTGGGTCAGCAGATGGCGGACCGTGATCGGCCGTGCGGCAGGCTCCAGCTCCGTAAGCGACCCGTCGTAGGTCCGCTGCACCTGCATGGTCCGGAACGCCGGCAGGAGATCGTAGATGGGCTGATCGAGGCCGAGCTTGCCCTCGGCGATCAGGATCATGGCCGCCATGCCCGTGACAGGCTTGGTCATCGAATAGATGCGGAACAGGCTGTCGGGTCCGGCTTCCGGGCCGGCGTCCAGCGCGTGACGTCCGCGGGCAATGGTGACGGCCGGTTGCTGTTGCCAGCCGAGCGTCGCGACCATGTTCGCAACCCGGCGGCTGTTCACATACTCGTCCAGCAACGCCGTGACCGTCGGCCAGCCTGACGCCGCCGGCTGCGCAAGGACACTCCTCGTCAGCGGCCCGGCGCCCAGCAACGCTCCGGCACCCAGAAGGGCACCGCCCCCGCGCAGCAGGTTGCGGCGGGTGAACGCGGCGTCAAACTCGCGAAAGGCCATGGCGATCGTCTCCCGTGGTGGATTGGCCGCCTCTTGTGCGGAGCGGGCAGGCAGGCGTCAACCGCTTGGCAGCAAGGCCCCTTCCCCCTAGCTACGGGTGATGCTCAACGTCATTTCGATCCTCATCGGCCTTGTCGCCCTGCTCATGGCGATCCCGTCGACCATTCCGTTTCTGGGGTGGGGCAACTGGTTTGTCCTGCCGGTGGCGTTGACGGGCGTGGTGGTCGGCGCCCTGTCGCGGCGGAACACGGGTCGCAACCTGTGCCTGATCGTGCTCGTCATCGCCATGCTGCGCCTGATGCTCGGCGGAGGGATCCTGTGACGAGAACGCCAGCCGCACGGCATTCCTGCACACGGTCGGCAGGCCGGCGTCCGGCAGGGTGGGCAGCGGCCACCACTCGCCCTCTGCGGGCAGAGCGTCCGCAGCTTCGGCCCTGTGCACCGTCAGCACCAGCCTCGCATGGCTCAGCGTGTGGCGCAGCGTCCCGACGTCCTGCCAATCGGCCGCAACCGGAGCCGCCGCGGCGCCGTCTGCTGATGCGCTCCAGCCGTCCGTCGGCAGAGCGTGCATGCGCGCGAACAACCCGCGCGGCGGCCGGCGCACGAGCCACACCGCCCGCCGGTTGTGCAGGACGAACACGCGGCCACGCCGCTCGGGCGGAGCGGACCTGCCGTTCTTGCGCGGCAGAACGTCGACCAGCCCGAGGCGAAATGCGGCGCATCGGCTCGAGACAGGACACGCGCCGCACGCGGGGGCGCGCGGACGGCAGACCAGCCGGCCGAGATCCATGACGGCCTGAGCAAAGTCCCCGCAGCGTTCATCCGGGGTGATGGAATCCATCCGCGCCCGGATCAGCGGACGCGCACCCGGCAGGCTGTCCCCGATCGCGAACAGCCGCGCGACAACCCGTTCGACATTCCCGTCGACAACCACCGCGCGCTGACCGAATGCGATCGCCGCGACGGCAGCGGCGGTGTAGGCGCCGACGCCCGGCAACTGACGCAGCGCGCTCTCCGTCGCCGGGAACCCGCCCGCAGCGGCCACCCGCGTCGCGGTTGCAAGAAGATTGCGGGCGCGGGAGTAGTAGCCCAAGCCGGCCCAGGCGCTCAGCACGTCCTCCTCGGGCGCGGCGGCCAGCGCCTCGACGCTTGGCCAGCGGGCGACGAACTGCTGCCAGTAAGGCGCGGCCGCGGCGACCGTCGTCTGCTGGAGCATCACCTCCGCCAGCCACACCCGGTAAGCGTCAGGCTCGCCGTCCCCGGACCGGACGCGCCACGGCAGGGCGACGGCGGCGGTGTCGAACCATGCGAGCAGATCGCCAGCCAAGGTCTGCGCTCTGGCGGACATGGCGCGGCTGTGCCATGGACGCAGGCGGAATGGAACGGGAAGAACACAGCTCCGCGCCTGCCACCGCGGCGTCGCCGCGTCCGAAGCGTCGCGCCTCCCGGACCGCAGCCGTTGCCGATGAACGGCCGCGCGGAGGTCCGGCGCGCGCCATTGCCGATCTGATGCCGCAGGTCGGCGGCACGGCCTTCCGGCGCTTCGGCTTCGTGCAGTCGTCGGTCGTCTCGCGCTGGCCCGAGATCGTCGGCGAGCGCTACAGCCGGGTCACGGCACCCGAATCGATCCGTTTTCCGGCCGGACGACGGGCGGACGGCATTCTCCAGCTGGTCGTGATCCCCGCCCACGCGCCGCTGATCCAGCACGTCACGCCCGAGATCATCGAACGCGTCAACCGCTTCTTCGGTTATCAGGCGGTGAGCCGGGTGAAGCTCCGGCAAGGCGAAGTTAAGGCGCCCCGTGCTCTGGAGCATCGCACCGTGCCTGGCCGGCGTGCGATCCCCTGCGACCTTGGCGAAGGCTTGCGCGGGATCGGAGATCCCGAACTTCGCGCGGTGCTTGAGGGGCTGGCGAGCAGCCTTGCCGCAAAGGAGGATTGGACCCCTTGACTGCACTTTCTGGCAACTGGCGTTCCGCGCCTGTGTTTGCTGCGCTTGCAGCGTTTGCGTTGAGCGCGCCCGTGGCTGCGTCGGCGCAGGACTGGGCGACCACGGCGGTTCCGACCGATGGCGGCTTCCGGATCGGCAACCCCGACGCGCCGGTCAGGCTCACGAGCTTCCTGAGCTACACCTGTCCGGCATGCGGCGCCTTCTCGCGCGAGGCCGAAGGCACTCTGGCGCTCGTCTATGTCGGCGGCGGCCACCTTCAGGTCGAGCATCGCAGCATGGTGCGCGATCCCGTCGACCTCACCGTCACCATGCTCGTGCGGTGCACGCCGCCGCGCCGGATGGCGGCGGCACATGCAATGTTCCTGGAACGGCAGGCAGGCTGGCTCGCACGCGCCCAGTCCGTGCCACAGGCGCAGCAGGCCGTCTGGACCGATGCCTTCACTTCGGCAGAGCGGCGGCGCTCCATTGCCAGCACTCTCGGGCTGCACGCGATGGTCGAGCGGTTCGGCGTCAACCGCATCGCCGCGGACCGCTGCCTGTCGGACAATCGCGAGGCCGCCGCTCTGGTCAGGGCGGCGGAGGGCAACCGCAACCGTTTCGGGGTGACCTCCACTCCAAGCTTCGCCATCGACGGCACGCCCCTTGCCGGAACGCACGACTGGGCCATGCTCCAGCCGCAACTCGACGCGCGGATTGCGGCCTCGCCGCGCCGGACCGCCAATCCCGCCGCACAACGCTGACTCCACTGCATGAGGACTGACTGCATGACGACCCGACTTGCCGGCGGTGCCCGGACGCGCCGCGCCCTGCCTGCCTTCACCCTGCCGCTCGCGCTACTGGCTGCGGGCTGCGGGTCGGGCGGTTCGCCGTCGGCGGGCGCGCTCGAGGGTGATCCGGTCGCCGCAGTGGCCCCGCCGGCGGGGCAGTCATGGACCGATGTGGTGCAGACCACCCCAGAAGGCGGCTTCCTGATCGGCAATCCGCAGGCGCCGATCCAGGTCGTCGAATACCTTTCGCTGACCTGCCCGGCGTGCGCGCAGTTCAACCAGACCGGCACGCCCGAGCTTAAGGAGCGCTATGTCAGCACCGGGCGCGTAAGCCTCGAAATGCGCAACCAGATTCACGGCCCTCACGATCTCGTGCTGGCACGCCTCGTCCGCTGCGGGCCGGAAGGCACGGGCGCTGCCCTGTCGGAGCAGGTGCTCGCCAACCAGCAGGCGCTGCTCGAGCCGGTGTTCGCCAACCAGGCGGCGTTCGAGCAGGCACTCGCCCTGCCCGAGCAGCAGCGCTTCGTACGAGCCGCCGAAGTCGCGGGTTTCTTCGACTTCTTCGCCGCCCGCGGCCTTGGCGAGCAGCAGGCGCGCCAATGCCTTGCCGACTCGGCGTCGCTCGAGCGCCTTGCGCAGCAGTCGCAGACCCAGTCGGAGCAGCTCGACATCCGGGGAACCCCGTCCTTCCTCGTCAATGGGCAGAAGGTCGAGGCGTCCACCTGGGCGCAGCTGGAACCCGTTCTTCAGCGCGCCGGCGCCCGCTGAGGCAGGGTAGGTAAAGCGGCCGCATGCCGCGCCCGCCGCGCGTCAGCGCGTCAGTGCTGCCGCCAGCGTGTTGCGGATCTGGCGCAGACGCTCGGCGAGTTGCTGCGTGTCGAAGGGTGCGGGAGACAAAGGCGGCTCGGCCGCTGCGTGGGTGCGAGCCGGTCCCGTGCTCTCCGCGGCGCCCGCAGCCGTTTTCCGGGCCAATGACAGCGCGACCCGCGCTCCCCTGATCGTGTAACCCTGCCGGTTCAGCAGGTCGTCGATGCGTTTCAGCAGGCGCACGTCCTCCGGGCGATAGTAACGACGCCCGCCGGACCGCTTGAGGGGCTGCAGCTCCGGAAACTGCTGTTCCCAGTATCTGAGCACATGGGGCTTGAGGTCCAGCGCGCGACAGACCTCCCCGATCGTGCGCAAGGCCTCGTCGGTCTTCCCGTCCGGGAACAGGTCGTCTTTCACATGTCGGCCTGCTGGATCCGGTCCTTCATGAGCTGGCTGGCACGGAAGGTGAGCACCCGGCGCGGCGTGATCGGCACCTCCACGCCAGTCTTGGGATTGCGTCCGATCCGTTCGTTCTTGTCGCGGAGAATGAAGCTGCCGAACCCGGAGATCTTCACGTTCTCCCCGTTCGACATCGCCTGGCACATGTGCCGCAGGATCGCTTCGACCAGCTGCAGCGACTCCGCACGCGAAAGCCCCATCTTGCGGTTGATCGTTTCCGCCAGATCAGCCCGGGTCAGGGTTCCCAGCATTCGCATTTTCCGCCTCCCAAAAGCGACGCCACCCGGTTGCACTCTAACACTTATCAAGTGAAAACACAAACGGCGGGCTACATGCGGAGCAGGATGGCACCCCAGGTGAACCCGCCTCCCATCGCTTCCAGCAGGACCAGCTGTCCCGGCTGAACCCGGCCGTCGCGCACCGCCGCATCGAGTGCGAGCGGCACCGACGCCGCGGAGGTGTTGGCATGCCGGTCGACCGTCACGACCACGCGCTCCTCCGGCACGCCGATCTTCCGGGCGGTGGCGGAGAGGATGCGCGCGTTGGCCTGATGCGGAACGATCCAGTCGATGGCGTCGGCGGTGATGCCGGCGCTGCCGATCACGTCCTCCAGCACGGTCGCCAGATTGTGAACGGCATGACGGAAGACCTCGCGCCCGGCCATGCGCAGCTTGCCGACCGTTCCGGTGCTCGACGGGCCGCCATCGACGTACAGAAGGTCCTCGTGCGTGCCGTCGGCGTGCAGCCGCGCGCACAGGATGCCCGGCCCCTCGTCGGCGACGTCCTCGGCCGTCAGCACGACCGCCCCGGCCCCGTCGCCGAACAGCACGCAGGTCGCCCGGTCCTCCCAGTCGAGGATGCGACTGAAGGTTTCGGCACCGATCACCAGCGCCCGCCTGGCGACGCCCGTCCGCAGCAGCGACTCCGCCGTAGCCAGAGCATAGACGAAGCCCGAGCAGACGGCCTGCATGTCGAAGGCGATGCCCCCGCCACAGCCAAGCGCGCGTTGCACGCTCGTGGCGGTGGCCGGAAAGGTGCGGTCAGGCGTGGCGGTTGCCAGAATGATGAGGTCGATCGTCTGCGGATCGATGCCGGCCGCGTCGACGGCCGCACGGGCCGCGGCCGTGGCGAGTGTCCCGGTCGTCTCCCCGTCACCGGCGATGTAGCGCTGCGCAATGCCGGTGCGCTCGCGGATCCACTCGTCGCTGGTGTCCACCGTCTGCGCCAGTTCGGCGTTCGTGACCACCCGCGCCGGCAGCGCCGAGCCCGTGCCGCGGATGACGGCGCGCAGGGTCACGCCGCCTCGGGAGGACGGCCGCCCGACACCTGCCGGTGGGAGAGTTCCTCGAGGTCGGCCGCGATCCGGTCGATGAGCCTGTCTTCCAGCAGCCGGGCCGCAACCGCCACCGCATTGGCCACGCCCAGTGCGTTGGCGCTGCCATGGCTTTTCACGACCACCCCGTTCAGGCCCAGAAACACCGCCCCGTTGTGGTTGTTGGGATCGAGGTGATGGCGCAGCAGCTCCGTGGCCGGACGCGACACCAGAAATCCGATCTTCGAGCGCAGCGAGCTGGTGAACGCCGCCCGCAGCAGGTCGGTGACGAAGCGGGCCGCCCCTTCGATCGCCTTGAGCGCGATGTTGCCGGAGAACCCGTCCGTGACGACGACATCAACGTCGCCGCGGTTGATCTTGTCGGCTTCGATGAAGCCGTCGAACTGCAGCGACAGCCCCTCCGCCCCGCGCAGCAGCGCGGCCGCTTCCTGCAGTTCGTCGGTTCCCTTAATCTCCTCGGTGCCGATGTTCAGCAGCCGCACGCGCGGCGCCGCCCGCCCGGTGGCAATCCGCGAATAGGCCGCGCCCATGATGGCGAACTGCACGAGATTGCGCACGTCCGACTCGCTGTTGGCGCCGAGGTCCAGCATGATGACATCGTTGTCGCCAAGCGTCGGCAGCAACGCCGCCAGCGCCGGGCGGTCGATGCCCGGCATGGTGCGCAGGGCGAGCTTGCTCATCGCCATCAGCGCGCCGGTGTTGCCGGAGCTGACCGCCGCACCGGCGGCCCCGCGCTTCACCGCGTCGATCGCCAGACCCATGGACGTGGTCCGCGCGCGGCGGAGCGCCTGGGTCGGGCGTTCGTCACCGCCCACCACATCGTCGCAGTGGAGGATTTCCGACGCGCCGGACAGGCCGGGGTGATTGTCCAGCGCCGCCTTGATGCGCTGCTCGTCGCCGACGAGGAGGAACTTGAAGCGGTCATGACGGCGCCGCGCGAGCGCAGCGCCCTCGATCATGACACGCACGCCTTCATCGCCGCCCATCGCATCGACGGCGATACGGGGCAGGCTCATCGCGATCTCCGGCAGGCGTGGAGGATCAGGCGCCGACGGCGAGGATTTCGCGGCCGTTGTAGAACCCGCACTTGGTGCACAGATTGTGCGGACGCTTCAGCTCGCCGCAGTTCGAGCACTCGTGAAACGCCTCAACCTTCAGCGCATCGTGCGAACGGCGGTTGCCGCGGCGGTGCGGCGATACTTTTCTCTTCGGGACTGCCATGGTGGCACCTTGTCTTCGTGTTGTCTCGGTACTGCCCGCCCGCCTACGCGACGGACGGCTCTCGCACAAGCCGCCGGGCAGTTGCCAGCACCGGTTCAGCGATGGCGGCGAAGCGCGCGCCTATACGCCATCCTCCGCACAAATCAATCTGGTCGTCACCCTAGGACCGCAGCACCGCGTCGCCGACGAACGGATTGCTGCGCCGTTCCTCGCCGAAGGTGCCGACCGGACCATGGCCAGGAATGAAGGTGATGTCGTCGCCAAGCGGCCAGAGCTTGCCGGTCACCGACTCGATGAGCTGCGCATGGTCGCTGAGCGGGAAATCCGTCCGTCCGACCGACCCCTTGAACAGCACGTCCCCCACCATGGCGAAGCGGCTGGGCGGATGAACGAACACCACATGACCGGGGGTGTGACCGGGACAGTGATAGACGTCGAGGACCAGGTCGCCCACCGTCACCGTGTCTGCGTCCACCAGCCAGCGGTCAGGCTCGAACACGTGCCCGGCGATGCCGAAGCGCTGGCCGTCCTCGTCCAGCCGGGCGATCCAGAAGCGGTCCGCCTCATGCGGGCCCTCGATCGGCACCCCGAGATCGCGGGCCAGCACACCGGCCTCTCCGCAATGGTCGATGTGCCCGTGGGTCAGCAGGATCTTCTCCACCTCCACACCGGCCTTGGCCACCGCCGACTTGATCCGCGGCAGGTCCCCTCCGGGATCGATGAGCGCCGCGCGCCGCGTGGCCGTGCACCAGATCAGCGTGCAATTCTGCTGCAGGGGCGTGACCGGGAGGATGGCGGCCTTCATCGGGGACGAGGGGCGGGTGTCGCTCATGCCGCTGTCCTTGCCACGCCTGCCGCATCCCGCAACCCCCCGCAGCGCGGGTGACGCCCGAAGCCGGTCAGACCCTGCCGCCCTTCCACACCACCCGGCCGATGATTTCCAGTTCCTCGGTGGCGACCTCGACCGGGGGATAGGCCTTGTTCTCGCTGATCAGCATGACGCGGCCGAACCCCTGCGAGGCGACCCGCTTCACCAGCAGCGCGTCGCCCAGACGAACGACGTGGAGGCCGTCCCGGAAGCGATGTGCGGACCGGTCAACGAGAATCTCGTCTCCGTCGCGCAGGACTGGCTCCATCGAGTCGCCGGCGACCCGAATGACCGACAGCCGGTCGGCGGTCAGCCCCTGCGTCCGCAGCCAGCGCCTCGAGAAGCGCAGCGCGTCATAGGGCGTCTCCTCCATTGCCACCGCCCCGCCGCCTGCCGACGCACCGAGGTCGAGCCGCGGGATCTCGGCCCAGCCGCCGTCCGCTGCCGCCTCCGCATGGGAATTTTCCTCCGCACCGAGACTGCGTTCGCTCACCTGCAGAAACTGGCTCAGGATGCGGCGCGCCCTCTCATCCAGACGGCGGGGGCTTCCGCGGGTCACGAACTGGTGCAGATAGCTCGGGTTCCGCCCGATCAAAACCGACAGGCGCGACAGACTGGTGTCCGCAGCCTTGGCCGCCGCCAGCAGCACTTCCCGCGGATCATCGGCATGAGACGCCATGTTTCCCATGTAGTCTCGTTTTTTTCCTAGACAAGTAGGACATCTGGAACAAATCAGGAACGACAGTGATTCTGAAGAGGGAAGCTGATGCTCATCCGCAAAATCGAGCGTTTCCTGCGCGACCACGACATGCCGCCGACGCTGTTCGGGCGCCTCGCGACTCACGATCCGCGCTTCGTGCTCGATCTGCGCAACGGGCGAACGCCGCGTGCCGAGACGGCCCGCCGGGTCGAACAGTTCATGGAGCGGTACGCGTCCGCTCGGCGCGACCCGGCGCGGCGGAGTGCATAGGATGCGGGCGGCGAACAGAGCGCGCGGCGATGGCGCGCGGCTGCGCGAGGCGCTGATGCGGCTCTGCGGGCACGCGGCGTCGGTCCTCAGCCACGAGGAACGGCCATGGTCCAGCATCACCTTCACGGGGTGCCGTCATGTGCTCACGCTCGAATTCGCAGGGAACGGAACGCTGGAGGCAGCCGACCGCTTCATCACCGAGCTGGAGGAGCACGAGTTCAGCCTGCCACGCCGCTTGGTTGCCGATGCCCGGATCACCTCCGTCGATCAGGTGTTCGCGCCCCGGCCACGCGTGGTCGTCACATGTGATCTGCTGCTGCTGGAAGACGGCGGGCCGCCGGTCAGTAGCCCCTGAGAAGATCCATCTGCGGCTGCACCGGCTCACCCGCGTGCCAGCGCGCGAGGTTTTCGACGAAGCGGTCGGCACTGCGCGCGAACATCTTCGTCTGGGCGCGGCCGGACAGGTGCATCGTCAGCAGCGCGTTGGCCGCGGCCCACAACGGATGGCCGGGCGGCAGCGGTTCGGGGTCGGTGACATCCAGCAGCGCCGCCTCGATCCGGCGCTGCGCCAGCGCGGACACGAGCGCCTGCTGGTCCACCACGCTGCCGCGGGCAACGTTCACGAGCACCGCCGTGCCCTTCATCGCGGCCAGCTCGTCCGCACCGATCATCCGCTCGGTTTCCGGCGTGGCGGGAACGGCAAGGATGATCCAGTCGAATTCCCCGAGCCGCGCCCGCCACTCATGCGGGCCGAGCGCCCCGCCCGCGGCTGAACGGCGCACCGCCGTCACCTCCATGCCGAACGCCTCAAGCCTCGTCCTGATCAGCGAACCGATGGCCCCAAGTCCCAGCAGGAGCACGCGCTCGCCCGCCAGCTCGCGCTTGCCCGGACTGTCGTGCAGCCAGTCGCGCCGGTCCTGCGCCCGGACGACCTCAGGAAGTCCCTTGGCATGAGCAAGCATCATCATGACGACGTATTCCGCAATCGTCACGGCGTTGATGCCGGCGCCATTGGTGACCGTCACTCCGCGCTCGTGCAGCAGGTGGAGCGGCAGGAAATCGAGTCCGGCATAGATCGAGTTGAGCCATCGGAGGTTCGTGGCGGCGGTGACCACCTCAACCATCGGTTCCGGCCGGGGGAAGTCGAACCAGCCGATCTCCGCCTGCGGGGCAAGATCCAGCGCTTCTTCCTGCGACAGGAACCAGCGCGGCTCCACCCATGCGGGCAGGCGCGGTTCCACCAGCGGGCGGATCAGGGCGGACAGGACGGCGATGGTCATCCCAGCTTCCACTCCCAGCCCAGCGGATCGCCGTCCATCACCTCGACACCCTGCGCCGCGAGCTCGTCGCGAATGGCATCCGAAGTGGCGAAATCCTTCGCCGCGCGCGCTTCCCTGCGACGTTCGAGCGCGGCTTTGATCTCGGCTTCGGTGATCTGCGCCGCCTTGGGGCGGATCCGAAGGTCGGCGCGGGTGAGGTTGAGGAGGTCGAGGCCGAGCACGCGATCCATGGCCGCGACCAGCGACAGCTTCCGCTCCGGCTCCACCCGCTTCGCGCCGAGCACGTCCTCGAGGCTGGTCAGCGCGATGGCGGTGTTGAGGTCGTCCGAGACTGCGCCATCGAAGGTGTGGAGCTGCCCCTGCAGCCCTCCTGCACCGTCACCCTGGATCTGGTTCAGGGTCCATCTCTTCCCATCGCGCTGAACGCTTTCCGGCAAGTTGGATGCTGAAACGAGTTCAGCATGACGAAGCGTGACAGCCTCCACCGCCATGATCATCCGCTTCAGCCGTGTGAGCGCCGCGTGCAGTCCCTCCCAGCTGAACTCCAGCTCGCTGCGGTAATGCGCCTGCAGGCACATCAGGCGGTAGGCGAGCGGGTGGTAGCCGCGGTCGATCAACAGTTGCAGGCGCAGGAACTCGCCGGACGATTTCGACATCTTGCCCGTTCGGTCGACGAGGAAGTTGTTGTGCATCCAGAAGCGCGCGCCGCTGTTCTCCGCCACGTCGAGGCCATCGGTGCAGCAATGCGCCTGGTTCTGCGCGATCTCGTTCGGGTGGTGGATCTCGCGGTGGTCGATGCCGCCGGTGTGAATGTCGAACGGGAAGCCGAGCACCGCCCCGCTCATCACTGAGCATTCCAGATGCCAGCCCGGCGCGCCGCGGCCCCAGGGCGAGTCCCACTCCATCTGCCGCGTCTCGCCCGCCGGCGTGCGGCGCCAGATGGCGAAATCGGCCGGATTGCGCTTGCCGGCCACGGGGTCGATCCGGCTCTCTCCTTCGTCCGTGCTGGCGCGGGCAAGGCGGCCATAGTCGGCGACGGTGGAGACGTCGAAGTAAAGGCCGCTGTCGATGAGGTAGCAGTGCTTCTCCGCAATTCCTTGCGCGAATGCGATCATCTGCGGCACGTAATCGGTCGCCACCGTCCATTGCGACGGCTCGCGGATGTTGAGCGCCCTGACATCCGCTTTGAACGCGTCGGTGTAGTGCCGCGCGACGTCCCAGATCGACTGTCGCCGCTGCGCGGCCATCTTCTCCAGCTTGTCCTCGCCCGCGTCGGCATCGTCGGTCAGGTGGCCGACATCGGTGATGTTGATGACATGGGTGAGCGTGTAACCCTTCCATTCGAGCACCCGCCCGAGCACATCGGCAAAGACATAGGCGCGCATGTTGCCGATGTGCGGATAGTTGTAGACCGTCGGTCCGCAGGTGTAGACGCGCGCTTCGCCGGGGTGGAGCGGCTGGAACTCTTCAAGTTGCCGGGTGAGGGAATTGTAGAGGCGGAGCGGCGTGTCGGACATGACGTGGCTCTGCCCTGCCGCCGGGGCGACGGTCAATCCCACCCCTCCCAGCGCACCGCCTCGTCCAGCGGGGCGCGCGGAACGGGAAAGGCGTTCACCGCCGCGTCCGGATCGCGGTGCCCGATGGCAAGCCCGCAGAAGAAGATGTGGTCTTCAGGGATGCTGACCACCTCGCGGATCTGGCGTGAATACATCGCCCAGGCTTCCTGAGGGCAGCTGTCCAGACCCTCCTCGCGCAGCAGCAGCATGACGGTCTGCAGCCACATGCCAATGTCGGCCCATTGCGGCGGCCCCATGTAGCGGGGCGTGTGCACCAGCATCAGCACGGGCGCGCCGAAGCCGCGGAAGTTCTGCGCGAACCACATGAGCCGGCCTGCCTTGTTCTCGCGCGGGATGGCAAGCGCGCCGTACAGCGCCTCGCCGACGCCGCGACGCCGCTCCTCGTAAGGTCCGGCAAGATCTCGCGGGTAGATGTCGTATTCGGGAGATTGCGCCTCCCTGCCGTGAGCGAGAACCGCCCCGACAGCCTCGTGGAGGCGGGAAAGCGGCGCCCCGGTCAGGACGACGCCGTGCCAGGGCTGCGTGTTGCCCCCCGACGGGGCGCGCTGCGCCTGCTCGAGTATCCGGCGGAGCGTGTCGCGGGACACCGGATCGGCGGTGAAGGCGCGCACGGAGCGGCGGGTGGCGACAGCTTGCGAGACGTCCATGGCGGGTCGGTTCCTTTCGGCGGTCATGCTCCCGCTGCGCGCAAGCACCGATCGCGCAGGCACGCAAGACACAAGGGGCGATGCTAAGGGTTTGTTTACCCGGCTCTCCGAAGGTGAAGCCAGACCATCCTCACGGGCGAGCCATGGCAGGCATGACACAGCACGACACCCAGTTCGCCCAGTGGCCGCAGCGTCTGACGCAGCGGCAGGAGCTCAGGCTTCGTCTCGTGGCTCAGGTCAAGGACGGCACGGTTGCGGTCGAAGCGCTCAACATTTCGCGCACGGGTTTTCTCGTCCGCACTGCCGCGCCTCTGTCCGAAGGCGACCGCCTGTCGCTCATCCTCCCCGAGGCTGGACCGCGCGAGGCGGCCGTGGTCTGGCGGAGCGGCAATCTGGCCGGCTGCAACTTCGACGCGCCGCTGTCGCGCGCCGCGCTCAGCGCCGCGCTGCTGCAGGGAGAGGCACGGCGACCGCAGCCGGAGGAGCGCGCGGCCGCGGGTTCGGATGCGAGCGCAGGTGAGACTGACGGCCGTCCGCTGTCGGTGCGCGCCAAGCTCTTCATCATGATCGCCGGCGCGGTCATACCTTGGGCGGTGCTGGCCGCAGCGTTTTCCGCCCTGTTCTAGCCTGCGGCGGCGCGTTCCCGCACGCTCAGTCCTCGAACAGCGCCGCAAGCTGCTCGATCATGGTGCCGCCCAGCTGCTCGGCATCCATGATGGTGACGGCGCGGCGGTAGTAGCGGGTGACATCGTGGCCGATGCCGATCGCGATCAGTTCAACCGGTGAGCGCGTCTCGATCCAGTCGATCACCTTGCGCAAGTGCGCTTCCAGATAGCCCGCGCTGTTCACGCTGAGCGTGGAATCATCGACCGGCGCGCCGTCGGAGATGACCATCAGGATGCGTCGGTCCTCCGGGCGGGCGAGCAGGCGCTCGTGCGCCCACAGCAGCGCCTCGCCGTCAATGTTCTCCTTCAGCAGACCTTCGCGCATCATCAGGCCAAGGTTGCGCCGCGCCCGGCGCCATGGCTGATCTGCCTGCTTATAGAGGATGTGCCGCAGATCGTTGAGGCGTCCCGGATCGGGCGGCTTGCCGTCGTTGAGCCACGCCTCGCGCGACTGGCCGCCCTTCCACGCGCGGGTGGTGAAGCCGAGGATCTCCGTCTTGACCCCCACTCTCTCCAGCGTCCGCGCGAGCACGTCAGCGCTGATGGCGGCAATGGAGATCGGCCGCCCGCGCATGGAGCCGGAATTGTCGATGAGGAGCGAGACCACCGTGTCCTTGAAGGCGATGTCGCTTTCGACCTTGTAGGACAGGGACTGGCCCGGCGACACGATCACCCGCGCCAGGCGCGCGGCGTCGAGCAGTCCCTCTTCCTGATCGAAGTTCCACGTCCGGTTCTGCTGCGCCAGCAGTCGGCGCTGAAGACGGTTGGCGAGGCGCGTGACGACGCCCTGCAGCCCGGTGAGCTGGCTGTCGAGGTAGGCGCGCAGCCGGTCGAGTTCGGCCGGATCGCACAGCGCGGCCGCGTCGACCACCTCGTCGAAGCGGGTGGTGTAGGCCCGGTAGGCGAAGGAGGCGGGAAGGTCGGTCCAGTTGTGCCGGGGGCGGACCGGCTGCATGCCGTCAAGGGCCTCGTCCGCAGCGGCTGCCTCGCCTTCCTCCTCGCGCGCGCTGCCATCCGCCGTGTCCTCGCCCTCAGCCGGCTCGGCCGAGGGCTGGCCCGCCATCTCGGCCGGGTCGGGAGCGGCACCGGACTGTTCGTCACCGGCAGCATCCTCGTCCGGCGCCTGATTGTCCTCGGCCTCGTCCCCTTCCTCGGACGATGGCTCCGATGACGGCGGCCCGATGAGGTCGAGCTGGCGCAGCATGTCCAGCGTCAGCCGCTGATAGGCGCGCTGGTCGCCCAGCGCGGCGTCGAGGCCGCGGAGCTGGGTGCCGATCCGCTCCTCCAGCGTCTCCCTCACCAGCCCGACGGCGGCGGCGGCGGCAGGAGCGACAGGACGGCCGGTCAGCTTTTCGCGCAGCAGCTGCGCCATGGCGCTCGGCAGGGGAACCTCGCCTGCGGATTTGGCACGAGCGATGGGGTCGGCCGCCAGGCGCCCGTCCGTCGCGGCCCCGACATTGGCGCGCACACCGGCCAGCCCCGCGGACCCCCACGTCTCGTAGCGGACCTGCTCCGCGGCATCATAGACCGCGCGGGCAAGCGGTTCGTCCGGCGCATTGGCCGCGTGCAGGGCGGCATCGTGATGACGCAGCTTCAGCGCGAAGCTGTCGGCCACGCCCCGCGCTTCGGTGACCTGAGCGGGCGGCAGGGTGCGTCCCGGCAGCGGCACGCGCATGTTCCGCCCGGACGCCGACGGGGTGTCGGCGCTCCAGGCGACCTCCACCTCCGGCTCGTGCGCAAGGGCGCGGGCCGCCCCCGTCAGCACGCGGCGGAACCGGTCAAGGGAACTGCTGTCGCTCACACCCGCACCGTGAACAGGCCCTTGCGCGGCCCGTCAAGTGCGCGCGTGAGTCAGCGCCGCGCAGCGGGTCCGAAAACGCCCATCAGGACCGGGTCACGGGTGATCCGCGGATCGGCGCGGATCAGCGCCTCCTCCTCGGCGATCACCCGCCAGATCACGTCGTCGATCCGGTCCGCCGCGCTGCGCGCCACCGCCGCGACGTTGACGCCCGTGGCGGCGTTGAGCAACTCTGCCATCAGCGGGTCGGATGCCACCGCCATCGCATTCGCTAGGCCCGGCACCATCACCTCTATGAGCCGCCCCGCCAACGCCGCGCGAAGATAGGCCGTGGCGCCGCGCGGGTCGCCGTGCACCAGATCATAGGCGTTGCGGAAACCGATGGTTCGCACCGCATCGGTGACCACGGGTGCCGCGCGCGCGGTGGCATCGATGGCCCAGTCGGAAAAGGCGGCCTGCATCCGGTCCCTGAACAACGGGGACGTCAGCACCCGCGCCATCGCATCGCCGCGCAGCCCGAACAGGTTGCCAAGACCGATGGCCGCGACCTGCTGGTCCCAGAACCCGCCCGGCCGGGTCATGCGGGCAAAGGCGTTGTCGCTGGCAAAGAACAGCAGGCGGCGAACCGCCTCCTCGAGGCTGAGCGGCCGCGCGGTCTGGCACCCCGGCAGCGTCAGCGCCGCCCCCGCACCCAGCACGGCCATGAAAAACGTCCGCCGTCCAAGCGGCTCTTGCATGGTCATCGCAAACTCCGTTCGCTGTCTGTTTTCCCTGGACGAAGACGCCCATATGACGGGGCGAAGATGAACCGGGCCCGTATCCTGACCCTGAACGCCGCCGTGGAGGTGCTGGACTACAGCGTGCCCGAAGGCATGCCGGTCGCCCCCGGCGCGGTTGTGGAAGCCCCGCTCGGCCCACGCACGATCATCGGCGTGGTGTGGGATGCCGACCGGCTGGCCGGCGGCGAGGTGCCCGACGCGCGGCTGCGCCCGTTGCGCGCCGTTCTGCCGGTGCCACCGCTGCGCCCGGCGCTCAGGCGGCTGGTCGAGTGGACCGCCGATTACTACTGCGTGCCCATGGCACCCGTCCTGCGGATGGTGCTGGCAAGCGGCGGAGCGCTGGCAGGGCCGGCCACTGTCACGGAGTACCGCCTGTCGGACACGCCGCTGCGCCGCGCCACGCCGCTGCGCCGGCAGGCGGTGGAAAGACTGGCGGGAGAGCAGGGCTCCATCCGCGAACTCGCGGCAAAGGCGGGCGTGTCCGAAGCTGTGCTGCGCGGACTGGTGCAGCAGGGCGTGCTGCTGCCGGTGGAGGTCGACCTTGACCGGCCGTTCCCGCGGATTCAGCGGGAGCATGTCACGCCCGCGCTCAACTCCGCGCAGGCCGCGGCCGCCGCCACGATCACGGACGCGGTGACTGCACAGCGGCCGGATGCCTTCCTGCTTGACGGCGTGACCGGCTCGGGCAAGACCGAAACCTATTTCGAGCCGATCGCGGCCGCTGTCGGCGCGGGGCGGCAGGTGCTCGTCCTGTTGCCCGAGATCGCCCTCACCGAGGCCTTCCTCAAGCGTTTCGCCGCCCGCTTCGGCGCCGCGCCGGTTCTGTGGCACTCGTCCCTTCGCTCAAGCGAACGCCGGCGCGCGTGGCGGGCAATCGCGACCTCTCCCGCGCAAGGCGGCGCCCAGGTCGTGGTGGGCGCGCGCTCCGCACTGTTCCTCCCCTTCGCCGATCTGGGTCTGATCGTCGTGGACGAGGCGCACGAGGTGAGCTTCAAGCAGGACGACGGCGTGCGCTACAACGCGCGGGACGTGGCCGTCATGCGGGCGCGTTTCGAAGGGGTGCCGATTGTCCTGGCAAGCGCCACCCCCGCGCTGGAGAGCCTGCACATGGCCGAGCAGGGCGTCTACCGCCGACTGGTGCTGGACCATCGGTTCGGCGGGGCCCGGATGCCGGCGATCGACACGATCGACCTGACGCAGGACAAGCCCGGCGCAGGACGCTGGCTGGCCGAACGGCTGGTCGTGGCCATGGCAGAGCGCCTCGCCAGAGGAGAGCAGTCGCTGCTTTTCCTCAACCGCCGCGGCTATGCGCCGCTGACGCTGTGCCGCCATTGCGGATTTCGCTTCCGCTGCGCGAACTGCACCGCGTGGCTTGTCGAACACCGGCTTTCCCGTCGTCTTGCCTGTCACCATTGCGGCTTCGAAACCGCGCCACCGAATTGCTGCCCCGAATGCGGCGAACCGGATTGCCTCGTCGCGTGCGGTCCGGGTGTCGAGCGGATCGCCGACGAGGTGGCGGAACGTCTGCCGGGCGCCCGCGTCGCGCTGGTCACGTCCGACACCCTGTCGACGCCGGGTCGCGCCGCCGCGTTCATCGAGGAGGCACAGGCAGGAGCGATCGATGTCATCGTCGGCACGCAGCTCGTCACGAAAGGCTTCCATTTTCCCGAGCTGACGCTGGTCGGCGTCGTGGATGCCGATCTGGGCCTCGAGGGAGGAGACCTGCGGGCGGCCGAACGCACATATCAGCAGATCGCGCAGGTCGGCGGCCGCGCCGGACGCGGAGCGAAGCCGGGCGAGGTGCTGATCCAGACCCGGCATCCGCGCTCGTCCGTGATCGCGGCGCTCGCCAATGGCGACCGTGACGCGTTTTACGCCAGCGAGGTTGAGGCGCGGCGTCATGCCAACGCCCCCCCTTTCGGAAGGTGGGCGGCGATCATCGTCTCGTCCGAGGACGAGGCCGAGGCGCGTGACGCCGCCCGCGCCCTCGGCGGCGCGCGTCCTGAGGTGCCCGACATCGCCGTTCTCGGCCCTGCCCCCGCGCCGCTTGCGCTGCTGCGCGGGCGCTACCGCTATCGCCTGCTGCTGAACGCCAGACGCACGGCCCAGCTTCAGCGGGTCATCCGCGACTGGCTCGGCGCGCTCACCCTGCCCCGTTCCGTGAGGGTCACCGTGGATATCGATCCCTACAGCTTCGTTTAGGGCGCATGTCCGAACGCGTCCTCGTGCCGGTCCTTGGCGACCAGCTTTCTCATGAACTTGCCTCGCTCAGAGGGCGTGACCGCAGCAACACGGTCGTGCTGATGATGGAGGTGTGGGAGGAAGCCACCTACGTGAAGCATCACAAGCAGAAGATCGCGCTGATCTTCTCCGCGATGCGCCACTTCGCCG
Source organism: Erythrobacteraceae bacterium CFH 75059 (assembly GCA_004331795.1). Lineage (GTDB taxonomy): Bacteria > Pseudomonadota > Alphaproteobacteria > Sphingomonadales > Sphingomonadaceae > Qipengyuania_B > Qipengyuania_B thermophila. Next base: position 117,136 of record SJSR01000002.1, on the reverse strand, counting down.
GGGAGCTGCGCGCGGCCGGCTGGCAGGTGGATTACACCGCGCTGGACGATCCGGACAACGCAGGCACCTTCACCGGCGAGGTCGCCCGGGCGGTGGAGCGCCATGCGCCTGACCGGATCGTCGTGGTCGAGCCGGGTGAGTGGCGCGTGCGCGGGGCGATGGATGCGTGGGCCGGCATGTTTCCGGCAGAGGTGACGATCCTGCCCGACGACCGCTTCGTCACCTCTCTGGCCGAGTTCCGCGAATGGGCCGACGGGCGCGAGCACCTGACGATGGAATTCTTCTACCGCGAAGTGCGGCAGAGGACCGGCATCCTGATGGATGCCGCAGGAAAGCCGAAAGGCGGCGCGTGGAACTTCGACAAGGAGAACCGGCGCCCGCCGGCACGCGGGCTTTCGGCACCGCCGCGGCCGTTGTTCGGACCCGATGCGATCACCCGCGACTGCATCCGACTGGTGGAGGAGCGGTTCGGAGACCATTTCGGCAGTCTGGAGAGCTTCGGCTGGCCCGTCACGCGTGCCCAGGCGCTCGAGGCCGCGGACGCCTTCTTCGCCGAACGGCTGGCGCTTTTCGGTCCTTACGAGGACGCCATGCTGCATGGAGCCGACCAGCTTTTCCACTCCATGCTGTCGACCAGTCTCAACCTCGGCCTGCTGGAGCCGCGCGAGCTGTGCCGCCGGGCCGAACGGATGTTCGACGAAGGCACGGCGCCGATCAATTCCGTCGAAGGATTCGTGCGGCAGATCATCGGCTGGCGCGAATATGTGCGCGGGTTCTACTGGTACTGCATGCCGCAGCTTGCGGAGGCGAACGCGCTTGATGCGCGCCTGCCGCTGCCGGAGTTCTTCTGGACCGGCGAGACGGACATGCGCTGCGTCGCGGACTGCGTGCGCACAACCCGCGACGACGCCCATGCGCATCACATCCAGCGGCTGATGGTGCTTGGCAATTTCTGCCTGCTGGCGGGCGTCGGGCCCAGGGAGGTGCAGGATTGGTACCTCGTGGTCTATGCCGACGCCTATGAATGGGTCGAACTGCCCAACGTCTCCGCCATGATTTTGTACGCCGATGGCGGCCGGCTGGCCACCAAACCCTATGCCGCCAGCGGCAACTACATCAACACCATGTCGGATTACTGCGGGCGCTGCCGCTACGATGTGAGGCAGAAGACCGGCCCGGACGCCTGCCCGTTCAATCCGCTCTACTGGCACTTCATGGACCGACACCGCGCCCGGCTGGAGCGCAACCGCCGGATCGGTCGCATCTACGCCACTTGGGACCGGATGAGCGAGGATCGCCGGCGCGAAACCATCGACACGGCGGATGCGTTTCTGAAGTCGCTCACCCCCGCACAGCGCGGCTGGAGCCGGCCGCACCCGGAAGCCCACGAGGAACGGGCTGCCACCGATCCGCAGAGCGCCTGAATGCGGGAGTGCAATGGTGAAACGAGGAGGACGCGCAGTCGCGCGTCGCCCTCATCCAGCCTCAGACCCTCGGCCGCGCAGGAACGTCCACGAGCTTGGAGCCGGTTCTTTCGCGAGAGATGCTGTTGATGCGGAGCATGCGACCATCTCCCAGGTTCCCGCTCGCACACGTGAGCAGTCTGTCGATGCAGTTGGCCGTCCATGCTTTGAGGGCGTCGTCATCCCATGCGCCGAACCAGTCCGCGTGGAATGTCGTACCTGCAATCTGAGGAGTCATCCCCTCCTGGCGATCCGAGGAAAAGTGCCAGGTGGCTCGCGATGTGGACAAATCTCCGGAGCGATCGATGGTGTCATCCAGTGTGTAAATGGCGGTCAAGGTGAACTTCGGAATACGATAGGGATGCGATGCGGGGCACGCATCCTGTCCGTTCACCAGCACCTGGTCCGAGACATGGGAACGATGATCAGGGACATCCAAGTTCACGCCATCCCAGCAGTCCGGAGCAGAGACAGAAATCAGCAATTGTGCCCCGACCGGGCAAGAACGCGCTGCTTCGGGAATATTGGCAAACTTCTGGTGTGGCCCTGAGCCGCCTATGCATTCGATGCCGAACTGGCCAGCGGGAAGCTTGCCGTCCATCGTGCGACCGAAGACGTAGCGCAAGCCACGCGGGAGCGCGATGCATCCCTTGGTGCTCCCGTTTCGACAAAGCGGGTCGGAAGCCGGGCGGCGCTTGTAATAAACGGAAATGGCGTCAGGCAATACCACCTTGCCAAACCCATTCAGCATGGCCGGGATCCAGTAGGCGGACCGGTTCAGCATATTGTTGCAGGTGCTGTCGCCAGTCGTGCGCAGCGACTCGTAGGTAGAGTTCGCGTCTGCCAGCGTGTTGCCGAAGAACTGGTGCAGGTGCGACCGGCCTTTCTGTCCGGGGAACACGATCGGGTCGTCATAGGCGAGATGCGACGGTCGGCAGAGGAACCGGAAGGCACCCACCACGTCCGGGGCGCCGCTACTCGCTGGAGGTATTGCCTCGTAATGAACGCTGGTGTCGAAATTGCTCGGAATCGAGGCGAGCTGCCTGATCCCGCTCGCATCCGGCCCGACGGCCGTGGGTGTACCGGTGAACGGCGGCGTCGTCGGTGTGGGGCTGGGCGTCGGACTGGGGGTGGGAGTCGGCGACGGTGTCGGTGCCGGGCTGGCAATCTCCGCAGGCGGAGCCTTGCCGGGCTTGCCCGCCTTCTCCTTGTAGCATCCCCCCAAGCTCAGGAGAGCCGCCAGCGTGGCCACCGAATATCCGACAGGTTTCATGCTTTCCCCCGCCCTAACGCGTTGCCCGTCTTGTCGAAGGGCGAGGTTAAGGGAGGTCTAAGGCGTCCGGTTAAAGCGGCTTAACGCTTGAGGAGCGCCTGCCGCTGGGTTGAAGGGGGACGCAATTCCAACGTCCCAGATCAGCACAGCGCCGCACGAACTCGTGTGCATCTGCAAAAAAATGCCTAGACAGCGGAACCCTCTGCGTGGTTAACGCTTTGGCAACTGTCAGCTTCTGCACACCGGAGGAGCTGGCATGCGGCAGGTGGGAGCCGCAGCACAGGGTCGCGCCACTCATCAGGACTCGTTCCTGGCTTTGCAAAGATCGATCAAGGGGTTCTTCTTCAATGCGCAACATTCTTCTTTCCACCGCAGCGTCCGCCGCTGCCTTCGTCGCGCTGGCGGCACCGGCCAGTGCCGCGACCGTCATCACCCTCACGCCGGGACCGGGCGGCGTGCGCACCGGCGCTGTCGACATGGTTGTGAGCGGCGGTACGCCGGAGTCGCCGTTCTCCTTCACGGAGACGTTCACCTTCGAGCTGCCGTCGATGGGCCTCACCAGCGTCGCCCTCAGCACGAGCGCGACCACGGCGACCAACAACATCGACTTCACCTCCGTGCTGCTGAACGGCACGGCGCTGACGCTGATCCCGGGCGCCAACGAGTTCGCCACCATCTCGAACTTCCCGACCATGGCGGGGACGCAGACGCTCGTCGTCAACGGCCTGAGCCGCGGCGTCGGTTCCTTCGGGGGCAGCATCACCTTCTCGCCGACGGCTGCGGTTCCCGAGCCGACGACCTGGGCGCTGCTGCTGCTCGGTTTCGCGGCGGTTGGCTTCTCCATGCGTCGGAACAAGGTGTCCGCGCAGGAAGCGCGCGTTCGCTACAGCTTCGCCTGAGCGTACGACACACTCTCACGGGGAAGGGGCGGCATTTTGTCGCCCCTTTTTCTTTGCGCTAATTGTTTTGCGAAGCTGCCCTTATTTGGCACGCCGCTGCCGTCGTCCGCGAAAGCGATTGTGAGTCGCGCCGTTCGCCCCTAGACTGCTTCACGCGCGTTCCGATTGGCAGATCGGCGCACCTGCTGCTGCGAAGGATCCATGGCCACACTCATCGCCGACACACAGGAGGCGCGTCCGCGGGCGAGGCTGGGCCGGGTGCTGACCGCCGACCGGCTCGTGCTTCTCCTCGCTCTTGTGGCGTTCGTCGTGCCCACCATGATGTTCGTCGCCCAGAACGGCTGGACGGGCGAGGAAGGCGCACACGGCCCCATCATCCTGGCCACGGGTCTGTGGCTGCTGTGGCGCGAATGGACCGAGGTGCGGCACCTTGCCCGCCCCGGCCGGGCCGCAGTTGTTGCTCTGGGGCTTGCGGTGCTCGTGCCGCTTTTCGTGCTGACGCGGGTGACGCAGATCGTCGAGCTTGAAGGCTACGTCATGTACGCGGTGCTCGTCACCGTCCTCTACAGCCTGGTCGGAGAGCGGGTGATCCGGGCGCTCTGGTTCCCCCTGCTCTACCTTGCCTTCGCCTTCCCGCCGCCCGAAACGCTGATCGCGGCCCTGACGGTGCCGTTGAAGATGGCGCTTTCCGAGTGGTCGATCGCGCTCCTGCGCCTGTTCGGCTACCCGATCGGCGGCGAAGGTGTGCGGATCTTCATCGGCCAGTACGAACTGCTGGTCGCGGCGGCGTGTTCCGGTCTCAATTCGCTGATCTCGCTGACTGCGATCACCCTGTTCTATGTCTATCTGCGCCATCAGGCCGAATGGCGGTATGCACTGTTTCTGGTCCTGCTGGTGATCCCTGTTGCCCTGCTGGCGAACTTCGCGCGGGTGCTGATCCTGATCCTGCTGACCTACCATGCGGGCGAGGCCACCGCCCAGGGCTTCCTCCACAATTTCGCCGGCCTGTTCATGTTCGCCATCGCGCTCGGCATCATGTTCGCGCTGGACGAGCTGCTGCGCCCGCTCTGGTATCGCTACCAGCAGCGTCGTTCGCCGGGTCTCTCCGGCACTGCGGCCGATCGGGAGCATCTCTCATGACCCCCCCGGATCTTGCCAGCGAGCGGTCTGCGCAACCCGCCCCGGTCACGCTCAGCCGCCGCAACCTGCTGATCGGCGGCGTTCTCCTCAGCGCGTCCGGGATCGCCTATGCGCGGCAGCCCGAAGTGCGGGCGCCTCGCGTCGATCCCAAGGTTTTCGAAAGCTGGGTTCCCAAGCAGTTCGGACGCTGGACCACCGTCGAGGCGTCAAGCGTCGTTCTGCCGCCGCCCGACGCCCTGCGCGACCGTCTCTACGACAGCCTGGTCACCCGCACCTATACGTCGCCGGGACAGCCGTCGACGATGCTGCTGCTCGCCTACAACAACCGGCAGGACGGCATGTTGCAGGTGCACCGGCCTGAGGTGTGCTACCCCGTCGGCGGTTTCCGGCTCAGCGAAACCCGTCCTTTCCGCATCGACGTGCCCGGCCTCGCCATCCCGGCGAACTTCTTCACCGCCACCGGCCCGGATCGTGTGGAACAGGTCGGCTACTTCACCCGCCTCGGCGACGCCTTCCCCCGCACCTGGGCCGAGCAGCGGCTCGCCGTGGTGCGCGCCAACATCGCCGGCGCGATCCCGGACGGCATGATGATGCGGGTGTCGCTCCTCGGCACAGATGCGGGCGCCGCCGCGGCCGAGCTGGAGAGTTTCGCCTCCGCCCTCATCGGCGCCTCGCCACCTCCGCTTCGCCGGTTGCTCATCGGCAACGGCTGACGTCACGAACAGGGATCAGAACATGAAGAAAGCGCTTCTAGCGGCCGTTCTCGCCACCACGGCACTGGCCGCCTGCGATCGGGAGCCGACCGGACAGGTCGCGGCCGTGGTCAACGGGGAAGAGATCACGCTTCAGGAAATCAACGCCGAACTCAGCGGGCTCAACATCCCGGCCGGGGTCGACGAGAAGCAGGTGCAGCAAACCGCTCTGGAGCGGATCATCGAACGGCGCCTCCTCGCGAACATCGCCCGCGAGGAAGGGGTGGAGCAGTCGCCCGAATATTTGATCCGCAAGCGGCAGCTTGAAGATGCGCTGCTGGTTCAACTCTACCGGCAGCGACAGGAGCGCGCCGCCTCCGTGCCCGACCAGCGCGCGATCGATGCCTACGTGCAGGCCAATCCCGGCATCTTCGCCGAACGCACGATCTACACGCTCGACCGGATCCAGTTCCCCCTTCCCGCCGACATCACCTCGCTCCGCGCGCTCGAGAGCGCCAGCTCGATGGCGGAAGTCGCCGCGACGCTCAACAGGCTGGGGATCCAGTTTAACCGCGGGCCGGCCCAGATGGACAGCGCCCGGCTCGGCGAAGAGCGGCTGGCCCAGATCCGCCGCTTGCCGGCGGGAGAGCCGTTCATCACCCCCGAAGGCGGCATGGTCACCGTGGCGGTGATCACGGGCACGACCTCGCAACCGATCCCGCCCGAGGCCGCACGCCCCGTCGCGCTCGAGGCGATCCGCAGCGAGAACGTCAACCGCGCGCTGCAGACGCGGCTGGAGGAAGCACGCCGCACCGCGCAGATCACCTATCAGGAAGGGTTTGCGCCGCCCGCTCGCCAGGGTGCAGGCAATGCGCGCACCGCCGGCGCGTCGCCAGCGGCGCAGGCGACACCGCCGGCCGCCAACTGAGCGCCGCCCGGCCGCAAGGGTCATGACAGGCACGGGCGTGCGCGCTGGGGATCCGTCCCGCGGCCGTCGACTGCGGCTGCTGTTCGCGTTGTCCGGCTTCCACCGGATCGACCGGGGTGCGGAAACGGCGTTGTTGCGCGTCGCGCAGGAGCTTGCCGGCACGGGCGCGGCCGAGGTGGTCGTGGCCGGCAGCGGCCTGCCGCGCGCGGACACCGCCTATCGCTTCGTCCATGTGCCGTCGCCCGGCCGCGAGCGGTTCGAACGTCTGCCGGCGCTCCCGCCGTTCCGCAACGAGACGCACTGGGAGGATGCCGCCTTCGCGCTGCGCCTCTCGCGGCTGCCGCTCGGCGGTTTCGATGCGACGCTGACCTGCGCCTACCCTTTCACCAACTGGATCCTGCGCCGTCACCGGTCGCGCGCCCCTGCCCACATCTTCGTCACGCAGAACGGCGACTGGCCGGCCTTGGCGGGCAACGCCGAGTACCGGTGGTTCGGATGCGACGGGCTGGTCTGCACGAACCCCGAATACTTCGCGCGGAACCGCGACCGCTGGAATGCGGCTCTCATCCCGAACGGGATCGATCTGGAGCGGTTTGCCCCTGGCGCCGGGGACCGGGCGCGCTTCGCCCTGCCTGCTGAGCGCCCTGTTGTGCTGATGGTCAGCGCGCTGATGGACACCAAGCGGGTGCTCGACGGGATCCGCGCCATGGCTGCCGTTCCCGACGCCATGCTGGTCGTCGCCGGCGACGGCCCGCTGCGGGACGAGGCGGAGCGGCTGGCGGCGCAGATGTTGCCCGGCCGCTATCGCCGGCTGGAGGTTCCGGCCGGCGACATGCCCCTTCTCTATCGCAGCGCCGACGTGTTCCTGCACCTCTCCAAGGTAGAGTCCTTCGGCAACGTCTATCTGGAAGCCGGTGCCACGGGCCTGCCGATCGTCGCGCATGACTGCGGGCTGACCCGGTGGATCCTTGGCGGCGACGCGCCTGGCCTGATCGACACCGACGATCTGGGGGGCGTGTCTGCGGCGCTGCGGGACGCTCTGGGCGGCCGGAACTCTTGCGCGCCGGACCTTGCGCGCTTCGCTTGGCCGCGCATCGCTGCCGCCTACGCCGAGTTCGTCACGGCGACGGTCGCCCGCCGCCGCCACGAGAAAAACAGCCAGGTCGCCTGATCGATGTCCGGTGCCGCCCTTCCCTTCCTCACCGCGCTCGCATGGCTGGTGACGGCGCCGTTGCTCGTGCTGCTGGGCTGGTATGCGCTGGAGGTGGCGCTCGGCCTTTGGCGGACGGTCGTGATGCCGGACGCGCGGGCACCGAAGCGGATCGCGGTGCTGATCCCCGCGCATGACGAGGCAGCGGGCATCGAGGCGACACTTGCCGGCCTGACGCCGGTCCCGCCCGGAGCCGAAATCCTTGTGGTGGCGGACAACTGCACCGACGACACGGCGGCGCGCGCACGCCGGGCGGGCGCGGAGGTGACCGAAAGGGACGACCCGGCGCGGCGGGGCAAGGGCTACGCGCTGGCCTGGGGGCGCGATCATCTCGCCTGTCGCCCACCGGACCGGCAGCCATGCGTCGTCGTCGTGCTCGACGGGGATTGCCGCACCACCTGGAGCGCGATCGCGCGGCTAACGGCTGTGGCCCGCGCCCTCAACCGTCCGGCACAGGCGCGCAACCTTCTCGTCGGCGGGCCGCACACGCCTCCCCTGTCGCAGATTTCCAACTTCGCCATGCTGGTGAAGAACCTCGTCCGCGCACGCGGCCTGCTGCGGCTGGGCGGCGGCATCACTCTGTTCGGCACGGGCATGGCGTTTCCCTGGCGGCTGTTTGCCGCCGCGCCGCTCGCTAGCGGGCATCTTGCGGAAGACCTGCAACTCGCCGTCACCTTCGCCGGGCAGGGAGTCGGGGTGACGCTGGTCGAGGACGCCGGCATCGAGAGCGCTCCCGCACCCGCCGCGGCCCTCGCCGCGCAGCGGCGGCGTTGGGAAGGCGGCTTCCTGTCCATTGCCCGGCGACAGGCCATGCCCCTGCTGCTTCAAGGGGTGCGCGCAGGCTCGCGTCATGCATTTGCCCTTGGAATGCATCTGCTGGTGCCGCCGCTGGCGATGCTGCTGCTGCTCGCGGGTGCGATGCTGCTGCTCACAACCGGGCTGAGCGTCCTCGGCGCGAGCGCTGCACCTGCGTTCATGCTTGCGGTGGCACTCAGCCTTGCGCTGGCGCTGACGGCGCTCGCGTGGTTGCGGGAAGGCCGGGGCGTGCTGTCGCTGCGCGCCGCCGCGGCGGCGCCGGCCTACGTGCTGTGGAAGGTCCCGCTCTATCTCGGCCTGGCGAGGCGCCGCGGCGGGCAGTGGGTCAGGACGCGGCGCGAGCCGGAGCCCGGCGGGCCTTCCACCTGAACCACAAGGGCAGGATCTTCGGTCCCTCGACCAGATAGCGCCGCCACAGCCGCCGCGGCTCGCTCAGAAGCCGGTGCAGCCACTCCAGCTTCAGCCGCTGCAGGATGACGGGAGCGCGGCGCTTGACGCCCGTGGCGAATTCGAGCGACGCCCCGATGCACAAGGCCACGCCTCGCGCCCTTCCCCGGGCGGCGATCTTCGCGCACACCAGCTCGCTCTGGGGCGCGCCGATGGCCAGAAGGACGACATCCGCCCCCGTCTCCTCGACGAAGCCGGCGATGGCCGCCTGCGCCGCGGCGTTCCGGCGGACCCCCATCGGCGGGAGATGCTGGTGCCAGCCGATGCCGGGGAAGAGCGTGGCCAGCCGCTCCATCATGGCCGCGTCCCCGCCGACGACGGCGATGGTGGTGCTGCCGCGTGCCTGGGCGCGCTCGAGGATCCTGATCGTCAGGTCGCTGCCCGTCACCAGCGGCAGGGTAATGCCGGACCAGCGCGCCAGCAGCTGCAGGATGCGGCTGTCGCACAGGACGAGGTCCGCCCCGTCATAGGCGGCACGGACCTGCGGATCGCCGCCATCGCGGTTGAGGCTGACCATGTGATCGACGTTCGGGGTCACGACATAGGCGAACCGCGCGCTCCGGGAGGTGTCGAACAGCCATTCGAGGGTCGCCTCCTGATCCATGCGGTCGAAGCCCAGTCCGAGGAACTCGGTCCGGGCGCGGGCGGGCGGAGGCGTCATCGTTCGATGAACCGGCCAAACAGCCCGTTGGGCTGGATCTGTCCGGGCGGCAGGTCGATGCCGTACATGCGGCGGGCGCGCGCCGCACCCTCTTCCGCCGCCCCCGCGCAGCCGCTGCCGGTCCGCCGGCACATGTCGGCGTAGAGCTGCCATCCGCGCACCGAGGCCGGTGTGTCCCGGGTGTAGCGCCGCAGGATTGCCGTTGCCTGCCGCTTCTGCCCGTTGGCGAACAGCCACTCCGCATAGCTGCGGGCGAGCAGCAGATCCTGCGGATTGCGGCTCAGCCCCTGGGCAAAGACGCGCTCCGCACCCGCCGGGCGCTCGAACGCATCGTAAGCCGCGGCGGCGGCGATCACGGCGTCGGGCCGGTCGGGACATTCGGCCGCCGCGCGCTGGCCGGACTGAACGGCCTCAGCCGCCCGGCCAAGGGCGCGCAACGCCTGGCTGTGAGCGACGAGCGCGTCACAATGCGTCTCGTCCCGCGCAAGCACACCTCCGGCGAGCCGGAGGGCACCGGCCGCATCGTCGCTCAGCATCCGCAGCTTGGCGGCAAACGCCTCCTGCTCGTCACGTGCGAGCCCGGCACTCATCCGCTCCGCCGCCGCGGCATGGCCTGCCAGGACGAGGTGCCGCGCGAGGATCGCGCGCACGGCCGGCGTCGCGCCCTGGGCGAGCCGGCTCCAGTCGGCTGGGGTCACCGCGTCGTCGCCATACTGCTGCCACAGCGAGACCACGCGCGCCGCCGCCTCGGCGCTCGTTGCGCCGGCGTCGCGGAACTGTTCCTCAGGCGAGGTGAGCAGCGCGACGATCAGGCGCACCGCCTCGGCTGCCTGCCCACGCTTGTAGCGGTAATTGGCCTCGTCGATCCGCAGACCCGGATCGTTGGGGCGCAGATTGCGCAAGCGCGTGAATTCCTCGTCCAAACCGGCCGTGTTCGCTGTCTGGCGAAAGATTTCCAGCCGGGTCAGCGCGACGCCCACGGTGATGGGTGCACCGCTCGGCCGCCCCTCTTCCAGCGCCGCCAGAGCGCCCGCCGGATTGCCCTTGAGGTAAAGCGCCCTCGCCTTGAGGATGCGCGCGTTCTCGTCGCCCGGACGCGCGGCAAGGGCGCGTTCGGCCAGCGCGATTGTCTGGTCGTGACGCCGGCGGGCCAGCGCCACCAGCCCCTTGACGAGCAGTGCGTCGGGCTGTTCCGGCGCGAGGGTGAGGATCCGGTCGGCCGCCGCCTCGGCTTCCCGGATGTTGCCCGTCGTCACGCCCAGCTGCGCCACCGCCTGCAGCGCTTCCGGATTGAGCGGATCGAGCGCAAGCGCATCGTAATAGGCCTCGAACGCCGCGGCGCGGTCTCCGGCGGCGAATTCGATCTGGCCGCGCAGCAGATGCAGCTGCGCGATGTCATCCTTGTGCCGGATGGCGTCGCGAATCGCCCGGCGCGCCTCCTCGACATTGCCGCTCCGCAGGTGGTATTCAGCGACCGCGCCAGCCTCGGATGCCTTTTCCGCGCTGCTTGAGCAGGCGAGCAGAAGCAGCGCTGCTGCGGCGAGCGCAGTCAGGCGTCCGGTGCCCGGATTTGAAACACGGCAAAACGGTTGGATTGAAGTCATGAATTGCCTTACTAGCCTGTCGGCACACACCACAAGTCCACTCAAGGGATACTTGCTTCACCATGCGCCTCAAGCTTGACCAAATCCTGTACACGGCCGCAATCGGCACGTTCCTTTGGATCGCGCCCGCCGCCGCTGCGGCTGCGCAGGATGCCGCCGCTCCGGCTGAAGTGGCGCAGGTGTCCGCATACCGCATCAATTCCGGCGACACGCTGGAAATCTATGTGTGGGGCGAGGAGCGGCTCCAGCGCACGGTGAACGTGCTTCCGGACGGGACGGTGGCGTTCCCGCTGGTGGGCCAGCTGCGGGCGCAGGGTCTGCTGCCGCAGGAACTCGAGGCGCAGATCCGCCGCGGGCTGCAGAGCCAGTACCGGGGCGAAGTGCCGCAGGTCACGGTGTCCGTCGCCCCCACCGGAATGCAGTTCTCGGTGATGGGGCGCGTGCGTTCACCGGGAAGCTTCGCGCCGGGTCGGTATGTCAACGTCCTCGAGGCGCTCAGCCTTGCCGGCGGTCCGAACGAGTTCGCCGACCTCGACAACGTCGTGGTGATCCGCAAGGCCGGCGACGGCGTGCGCACGCTGAGGGTGCGGATGGCCCCGCTCTTCCGCAGCGGCGCCAGCGCCGCCGACGTGCAGCGCGCCAACCTCGTCCGCATCGAGAGCGGCGACACGGTGATCATCCCATGACCGCCCTTCGCGAGCGGCTTTCCAGAGCGGTTCTGCTCGGAACCGCGGCGGCGCTGCTGGTGCCGTCCCCTGCCTTGGCCAACCCCCGCACCGAAGTGCGCGTGTCGGGGGCCTTGGGCGTGGAGAACAACCCGTTCCTCACTGTCGAGGACAGCGGCGAAGGCGTTGCGGCCACGGCAGAGATCCAGGTGGAGCCGAGCCTCTACCTTGAGGACGAGCGCACCACGCTCCGGTTCTACGGCAATCTGCGGCTGCGCCAGTTCTTCCAGAACTACGGCACGGATGCCTCTGTGCTGCTGGGCACATCCGGTTCGACCCGCGTGGACGAGCGCACGACGCTGACGGGCGGCGCCACCTTCCAGAGCAGCCGGTCGGCGATTCAGGACGCCTTTCTCCTCGGCGGAACCGGGGGTCTCATCGGCCTCGAGCCGGGAACCGTGCCGACCTTTGATCTCATCGACCCCACGGTTCCGGGAAGCCGGCAGCGCTTCACGCGCTACGGCGCGGAGGCCGGGGTGCAGCGGCGGCTGACGCCGCGCGACGTGGCGTCCGTCGGGCTGGCATTCAACGAAAGCCGCACGTCCGGGGACTTCGGGTTCGATTACCGGGTGGCCGATCTCGTGCTGGGCTACGGGCGCGCCCTGAACGAGCGCACGACGCTCCAGGGCAATCTTGCCCTGTCACGCTCCGATTTGCTGAACAGCGCCACGGGCGACGCATTCAGCGTGACGCCCCTGATCGGCATCCAGCAGCAGATCTCCGAACGCCTCAACTGGTCGGCGCAGGCCGGGCTGGCCTACTCGCGCGTGAACGCCGGGCCGGGGCTGACGATCGACAGCACCACCTTCGCCTTCTCGGTGAGCGGCTGCCGGCGCTCGGCCAACGCGAACCTGTGCATCGCGGCGCAGCAGCAGCCGCGCCCCACCACCTTCGGCGGCTTCACCAACACCACCGGCGTCAACGTGGGCTACGACGTGACCCTCAACCGGCGGGACTCCCTTGGCTTCACCGGCTCCTACCAGCGCAGCGAGCAGCTGGCGCCGATGGCATTCGGCGAGCTTCCGATCAGTGCCAAGGACGAGCTGCTTGGCTTCGGGGCGGAGTTCCGGCGGGCCTTCACCAATCGTTTAGTCGGCTTTGCTAATGCCTCCTATACCCGGATCTGGTCCGAACTGTTTCCGGATCGCGATGCGAATGTGCGCGCCCTAGTCGGCGTGACCTACATTTTTGGAAGACAGCGGTGACAGCGGCAATGGATGAGGTCATCTTCGACGAACCCCGCGGACCGGGGATCGGCGCGCTCGTCTCGCAGCTGCCGATGATCCTGGCGGATCGCAAGTGGTGGCTGATCGTCCCCATCCTGCTCGGGCTTGTGGCGGCGGTCGCCACGCTCGTCTTCATCCGGCCACTCTACGAGTCCTCGGCGCTGATGGTGGTGCAGTCGCCGCAGATCCAGGACAATGCGCTCTCGCAGATGAGCGGGGAAGTGGTGGACCGGCGCATCGCCCGCATTCAGGCCGAGGTGATCAGCCGCCCCAACCTCATCAGCCTCATTGAACGGCACAACCTCTACCCCGACGAACGCCGGTCCGAACCCCTGTCGTCCACCATCACCCGGATGCGCGAGGCGATCACGCTGCAGCCCACGGAGGTGCAGGTCGCCGACCGGCAGAACGACAGCCGGACCATCGCCTTCCGCCTCGCCTACCAGTACACCGAACCACGGGCGACGCAGGCGGTCACGCAGGATCTGATGGACCGCATCCTCGAGCTCGACGCCAGCGGCAATGTCGAGCAGGCGACCAACACCGTGCAGTTCCTCACCGATCAGGCCGCCGACCTCGAGGCCCGCATCGCCCAGCTTCAGGGCGAGCAGAACGCCATCACCGCGCGCTATGGCGGCGTTCTTGCCGGCGCAACGTCACCGATCGTGACCGGCGGCGGAGGCAATTACGAGTTCCAGATCGCACAGCTGCAGCGCGAGAATGTCGCTCTGGCGAGCCAGCGTCAGGCCTTGCAGAACGTCGACACCAGCGACCCCAACGTGGTGGCCGCCGAAGCGCGGCTGGCCAGCCTTCGCGCCATCTACACCGAGAACCATCCCGACGTCGCGATTGCCAAGCAGCAGCTGGCGCAGGCGAGGCAGCTCGCGGCGCAGAACCAGCGCGCCATGCCGACGCAGAACTTCGATCAGCAGATCGCCTTCAACAACGCCCAGATCGCAGCCTTGCGCGCGGCGCAGGCGCGCGAGCGCGACACCATCGGTTCCCAGATCGCGTCGCAGTCGCGCGCGCCGCTCGTGCAGCAACAGCTCGCCAATATCCAGCAGGAGCTTTCCGGCCTGAACACACAGTATCAGGACGTTCAGCAACGCCTGACGCTCGCCCGCGCCGGTGTGAAGGCCGAGGACGAGCAGATTGCCGAACGGCTGTCGGTCGTAGAGCCACCGGTGGTGCCGGACGAGCCGGTCTGGCCCAACCGCTGGCTGCTTCTGGGTCTCAGCCTTGGCGGCGGACTGGCGCTCGGCATCGTTCTTGCCCTGGCGGTCGAGATGATCTTCCGCCCTATCCGCGACCCTGACAGCCTGGCTGCAGTGACCGGCGAAGGGCCTCTGGCGGTCATCCCGGCGCTCTCGCGGCCGGCGGGCCGGCGGCGCGGTCTGCGCCTCCCCTTCCCCTTGCGTCGATCGGCGGCGAAAGCATGAACATGATGGACACGGTGAACGGCGGCATGCGCGGCGAGAATTCCTCGCGGGCCGGCGAGCCTGCGGACGATCTGCCGGGAGCAGGCACGCGCCCGGCGGCCCTTGCGTCGGCAACCCCTCGACCGGCCGAGGCGGATGAGCGGCTGCTCAATCTTGCCGACGTGCCCTCCTTCACCCCCGATCCGGCTGTGCTCGAGGCCAACCACATCGTCGCGTTCGACGGGCGCGACATGCGCGCGCGTCCCTTCACCCTGATGCGCACCCGGTTCGCCAAGCAGCTTGACCTGCAAAAGATGCGAATGGTCGGCATCACCTCTCCCGCGCCCTCGGCGGGCAAGTCGATGATGGCGGTGAACCTTGCGGCGGCGCTCGCGCGGCTGAAGGACGTGCCCGTCGTCCTGGCGGATCTCGACCTGAGGCGGGGCAGCGTTGCCGAGGCGCTTGGCCTGCCGGTGGAGCACGGGATCGACGATCTGCTCGCCAGCGGCCGGGGTGACCCGGCCAAGCTGTGCGTCCAGATCGAAGGCTTGCCGCTCGTCGTGATGCCCACCCGCGTGACCAAGGGCGACTCCTCCCAGCTTCTCACCGGAAGCGCTTTCGAAAATCTCATGCGCTGGATGCGTGCCATCTCGCGCGAGGCGATCGTGCTGGTCGACCTCCCGCCCGTGTTCGCGAACGACGATGCGATGCTGCTGGTGGAGGCGCTCGACGGCTACATGCTGGTGGTCGAAAGCGGGAAGACGACGGCCCGGCAGGTGCGCGACGCAATGGACCTGCTCAAGCCCGCCACTCCGCTGGGCACCGTTCTCAACCGGTACAAGGGCGGGGTGCTCGACACGTACGGTTACGGCTCCGGCGCGCAGTACAGCAAATATTACGATCGCTGAGCGTCGGCGGATCGTCCGCTCTCCCCGCAGGAGCTGAGCTGTTCAGGAGGTGGCCCTGAAGGCGGCGAGCAGCGGCTCCACCGCCCGATCGACCACGAACTCCCGGCCGACTCGCTCCCTGCCCCGGCGCCCCATCTCCGCCGCGAACTCCGGCCGCGCGACCAGTTCGATGCGGTTCTCCGATGATTCGAAATGTCTCGCCTCCACAAGAGAGGATCCGTGACGCGATCTTCTTCTCTTGCCATCCGCCTACGAAAGCTCATCCCTACACGAAAGGCAGTGCCGAGTGGGTCAGGTCCACCCACCCTGCAACACCGCTAGTGAGACCAGCCAGCCCGGTCAGTTCCCTTAGAACAAGGGCCAGCCCCACGAACAGCGCAGTGGCTTCGGCGTCCTGACGCCAGAACGACAGGCCGTGTGCACCTGCCCGGGCGGTCAGCACGGCGTAGCGCAGCATCTCCACCGCCGAGAAGACGACCACCGCCGCCGCCATGCCGTAAAGCGGCAGCACCAGCGGCACGAGCGTGACGAGCGCCAGCAGCTTCGCGCCGTTCCCTATGGCCATGTTGGCAGGTTTGCCAATGCCCATCAGCATATTGTCCGCAAAGGTTGCCAGCATGGCGAACCAGCCTCCGGTCAACAGCACGGACAGGTAGAAGCCGGCCGCCGCATACCGCGCATCATAGGCAAGGGTGATGAAACGGTCGGCCACGGCAAGGCCGCACGCCATGCCGACGGCGATGATCACCACAATCGCCCGGCGCACCGGGCGAACCGCCTCGCGCAACGCCACGCCGCGCAAGGGGCTCGTCGCCACCTTGGGGAACAGCACCTGGGAGGCCAGATGCTGCGTGAGTGCCGTGGCGGTGTCGGCAAAGGTGCGTGCGATGCCGTACACGCCGAGCGCGGCAAACGAGGCCGCCTGCGCCACGTAAAGACGATCGAAATTGGCCGCGAGGAAAAAAATCAGCGTCGAGAGGAAAACCCATTTGCCGAAGCCGAAGATCGCTCTCACCGCTCCCCGATCCCACGTGAAGCGATGAATACGCCAGTCCATCATGAAGAACGACGAAATGGCGACGAAAGAGGCACTGATGAGCAGCGCGTAGACAAGTGCCCAGATTGACTGCAGGTACCATGCCAGAAAAAGGTGGACCGCGGCGGAAAAGGTCCCCTGAACGATGCCGAAGATGGCAAGTCGACGAGTTCGAATGTCTCTTTGCAAAAGAAAGCGCGCCGGTGAGATGAAGCCGCTGATGACAAAGACCAGTGCCGAAACAGGCAGCAGCGAGAGCAGCAGCGGTTCGTCATACAGATGCGCAATCGGCACACTCGCAGCGACCATCGCCGCGAACAGCACCAGCCCGCGGACGACCTGCAAGGTCCAGGCAGTCCGGTAGAAGCGGGACTTATCGCCATCCTTGTGCTGGACGATGCTTTGCCCGATGCCGATGTCGCTGAGCAGTTCGCCGCCTGTCTGCACCGTGTTGATCAACGCCATCAGGCCGAGCAGTTCCGGTGCCAGCAGAGCCGCAAGGCCGATGCTCGTGCCGAGCCGCAGGATCTGTCCGACGATGAAGGCGGCGATGACCCAGCCTCCGGCGGCCATCAGGACTGATCGTCTGTCCAGCTCGGCGCGCAGCACCAAGGCGGTGGATTGCAGGCGGGTCAGCATCAATTGTGGCGGTCTAGGCAGCAACGCCCGGCGCAGGCGAGTGGCGCTTGCGGGAGGCAGCATGTGCCGCAGCACGCGTCGCGTGGCGCGCCTTTGTCTCCTGTCGCATTCTCACGATGCACCCCGCCATGATCCCCAAGCTGGTGGCGAAGGCGTAGTTCATCGAGCTCATCACGAACACCCACTCGTAAAGGCTCTGCAACGCCATGGCCAGCAAGGCGCAGGTGCAGCCGAGAACGATGTCGCCGCGCGGATCATGCCGGCTTCGGAAGGTGTAGAACAAGCCAAGCGCGATGCTCCACGCGAGGAAGGGGATCAGCGTTACGAGACCAAACCACCCTAGTTCCGCGGCGGTCAGGTAGTAGAGATTGTGAACAACGGCCGACCGGCTGCCTTCCCCCCAGAACACGCCAGCGCGTTCCGAATAGCCCTCCGTGTTCGCCACCAAGGTATATCGGTTGGCGCCGACCCCGAGCGGATTGTCGGCGAACATCGCGGCAGCCGCCTTCTCAAACGCCTCCCGCTCTTCGTCGACAGCGCCGAACTGCGACAGGTTCGACAGACGCTGTTCAAGCCCGGCCAGCATGACGGGTGCAGCCGCCGCAATCAGAAGCGCGGTGACGCCCACCGTTGCCACTTTCGCGCCGGTGACCCGCCGCGCCAGCGAGAGCACGAGCAGCAGGGCCAGGCCGAGACCGAGAAAGCCGATCGAGCCGCGCGACGCGCCAAGCGCCACGGTGACAAAGCCGCCGGCCACCCCCGCCATGTACAATTTGGAGCGGCTGCCGGCGAGCAGCAGCGCCAGCAGAGGCAGCGTCGAGAAGTGCATGACCATGCCGGTGATGTTCTGGTGCCCCAGGGTACCGGGCGCCTGCATGTCGCCGCCGAGGCGCTGGAAGGTGGTCACCGCGCCCTGGATGATGGCGCCCCATGACAGACCGATGGCGATCCACCGCAGGCCGCCCTGCTGCTGGACGACGGTCGCCACCGTGATGAAGACGAGAAAGGCGCGCAGGAGCTGCCAGGCGTAGCTGAAGGGCGCAAAGAAGCCGGGCGCCTGAAGGATGGAGAGCAGCACGGCGACGATGTAGGCGAGAAACAACGTCACGAAGGGCAGATTGCCGACGCGGAAACGCGTGTTGGCAAGGATCGCGATGCACAGCGCGTCCAGCAGCGTGAACACCAGACCCTTGACGTAGCCGAGCCCGCCGAACTGCCACAGGCTCGCATCGAGGTTCAGCGAACCCTGAACGACCGGGAACACGCCGATGCACGCATAGGCGTACGGCCGAAGGGCACGGTTGTTGCGGAGCAGAACGATCAGCACCGGCACCGCCAGCAGCACCAGCACGATGCCGACATACCTCATGCCATGGTTCCTGCGCCGGTGTCTGTCATGAGATGCCTGACCTCGAAGCCCGTTCAGAACGCGTTCTTGTGGACCACGACGCGCAGGGTGCGAAGCATGATGATGATGTCGTTCATCAGCGACCAGCTTGCCAGATATTCGAGATCGGCACGCACCCTCGCCTGCAGATCCTCCACCCGTTCCGTCGCGCCGCGAAAACCGCGCACCTGCGCGAGACCGGTGATGCCCGGCTTCAAGGCGTGGCGCAGCCAGTACTGGTTGGTCGCCTCCCAGAACAGCGCGTCGCCGGCATGCGAGCCGAGCGCGTGCGGGCGCGGACCGACGATGCTCATGTGGCCAAGGACCACGTTGAACAGCTGCGGGAGCTCGTCGAGGCTCGTCTTGCGGATAAAGCGTCCGACGCGGGTGATCCGGTCATCGTCCCGGCGGGTCGAGACGTGACCTGCGGCGTCGAGTTGCTCCACCCGCATCGACCGGAACTTGAAGATGGAGAACTGACGGTTGCCCTGTCCCACGCGTGCCTGACGAAAGAGCACCGGACCCGGGCTGTCGATCTTGATCGCCGCGGCGATGAGCAGCAGCAGCGGACCCAGCGCCACGATGGCAAGCCCCGCGACGACAAGGTCGAAGATGCGCTTCTGGATCCGCGCCGCCAGGCTCAGCGGACCGCGCGACAGGACGATGGTGTCGTTCGTCGCATACTCGCCAATGGCGACGGCCCCGTGAAGCAGATCGCGGTCGAGAATGATCTCGCCCCCGACATCGTGGCTGCGCAGGAACATGGCCCAGTTGGCCCGCTTCTCGTAGGTGCAGGCCACCACCACCCGGTCATACGGCGCAATGATCCGCGACAGCGCATCCATGCGGGCCGGGTGCTGCAGACACGGGGACAGCTGAAGAGCCGCCACATCGACGACGCTGTGCGCAAGGTCGCGGGGAACTTCGAGATCGTCGAGCACGAGGATGGTCGAGGTGGCTTCCCTTCCGAGCCACCGCGTCGCCACACTGTCCAGCACCACCTTGAACGCGATGATCAGCAGCGCTGCCGTGGCGAAGGTGACGAGGAAACCGACCCGTGAGAAGGTGTCGACATCGAAAAGGAAGATGCCGCCAAGCATGATCAGCGCCGTCGCACCCAGCGCTCCCAGCGCGCGGTTGATGGCGACCGAGCGGCTTTCGAGGCTGTCGACCGACTGCACCTCGCGCGCGATGGCGAACATCACGAACACTGGCAGGGCCACCGCAATGATGGAGTGTGCGCCGATGTTGAGGTTCTCGGCCGGGCGCAGGTGGGTCGCGACAAGGTAGCCGAGCACCAGCGCGATCACGTCCGCAAGGAGGGACAGCGCGTAGAGCACGGCACGCTTGTCCCGCGCGGCCCAGTGTGGCTGCGCCGCGCCAGCCCACCCCGGCTCGGACTGTCCCGCCAAGCGCGTTTCGATGTTCACGAGGTTGGCCCCCGCCGGGTCATGGAACGTCGCAAGCCGCCGGGCCATCCCGCTGCGGCAGCGGACGACGCGTGGGGATCGCTGTCCTTATCCCTCATGCCACACAACCTCACAACGCGTTCAGCACGACACCCGGAACCGTTCCGGCATCGAGGCAGGCTTTGCGGCCCGTGCCGCTCCCGCCTAAGGCTGTCAGAACCGCGGCAATCGCACCTTCAGGACCACGAACACGTAAACGATGACTGCCGCAAGGACGATCGCCGCGGGAACATGCATCTCCTCATTGCCCAGGTAATTGGCGACGGCGCAGCCCACGGCCGGCGGTGCGTAGTGCCAGAGCTTGTCGCGCAACACCTCCTCGCTCGACCGCTGAAGCATCAGTGTCACCAGTCCGGCAAAGCAGAAAACCGTCAACCAGTCCCAAACAGTTTCCACCGCACTTCCCCATGACCACGCATCCGCAGACCCGGTCATCCGGCAGCGGCAGACCGGGCCTGTATGCGTCAGACGGTGCGGAATTGCCAGTGCGAAGGCGGAGCCTCCTCGCCGCATGACCCGCAATGAGACGGCTCCGCGCGTGGGCGGAATTCCAAAGGGGGCAGCGCGGCTACTCTGCCACCCGTCCGCGAGCCATGACCCATTCCACGCGTTCAAGCACGGTCGCATCGCGCAGCGGATTGCCGGCGACAGCGATGAGGTCGGCGCTGAATCCGGGAGCAAGCCGGCCGATCTGCGTCTCCAGCCCCAGCACGCGGGCCGCATCCGTCGTCGCGCTCGCCAGGGCCTGCCGGCTCGTCATGCCCTGCGCCAGCAGCAGCCGGAACTCGCCCGCGTTGCGCCCGTGCTCGAACACCCCGGCGTCGGTGCCGAAAGCGACCGGCACGCCGAGATCGAGGGCGCGCCGCAGGAACACGCCGGCGCTTTGCGCGACGGCCCGCACCTTGTCCTCGACCACCGGCGTGTAGACGCCCTTGCCCAGCCGCTCGCTGATCCCCTGAAACGCCATCAGCGTCGGCACCAGCACCGTGCCGCTGCGCCGCATGGCTGCGGCGGCCGGCGGATCGAGATAGGTGCCGTGCTCCACCGTCGCCACGCCTGCCCGGGCAGCCGCTTCGATGCCCCGCGCGCCGTGCGCGTGAGCCATGACCTTGAGGCCGAGCGACCGTGCCGTGTCGACGATTGCGGTCATCTCCGCGTCGGAAAAGTGCGCTTCCAGCCCGCGCCCCTGCTGGCTCAGCACGCCGCCGGTCGCGGTGATCTTGATGACATCGGCACCGTTCTGCGCCGCCCGCCGCACCCGTGCCGCGCACTCGACCGGCCCGGTGCAGGTGAAGCCGCTGGTCAGCACAGCGTTCACGTCGGGCCGGAAACCGTTCACATCGCCATGCCCGCCGATGATCGCGATGGGCGGGCCGGCGGCCACGATGCGGGGGCCGGGGATGACTCCTTCCTCTGTCGCCCGGCGCAGGGCGAAGGCGCTCTGCCCGCTGCTTCCTGCCTCGCGGACGGTGGTGAAGCCGGCCTTCAGCGTGCGGCGCGCGTTGCGGACGCCGACCACCATGGACCATTCCGGCGGATCGGTCGCATCGCGCCAGAATTCGCCGCCCGGATCCGAGGTCAGGTGGACGTGAAGATCGACAAGGCCCGGCAGCACGGTCAGGGCACGCAGGTCGACGACCCGCTCCCCGGCCGCAGGGGCTCTGTGCCCCTGCTCGACCGCGACGATCCGGTCGTCCTGCACGATCACCGTGGCCGGTCCGGTCGGTTCGCCTGCGGCATCGACGATGACGGAGCCGGCGTGGATGACGATCGTCTCGGCGCGGGCCGAAGCCGACCATGTCAGCAGCATGCCACATGCCGCCGCCGTCATTGCCAAACGCGTCGCGTGTCTCATGCCGCTGCCCCCTTTGCGCCCGAGCAAGTGTGCCGCAGGCGCGCCTCCTCGACAACCCTCAGGCTGGGCGGAGGATCAGAAGGTGTAACCCACCCCGAGGCCGAGCAGCCACTGGTCGGCGCTACCTCGGACGCTGGTGAAGGGGGTGCGGCGCGCAGAACCGGCCAGCCGCGTGTAGGCCCCGATGCCGACGAGTGAGAAGCCGCCATTGGTCAGGTCGCCGTCAAGGTCGACCGCCCCGAGCAGACCGGCGTTCACGCTTTCCCACCCGCCTTGCGCGGCGAACGGGGCGAGCGTCTGCCCGGCAACGCCCGGCGCGGCCGTGGGAACGGAGTAGTAGTAGCGCGCATAATCGTCATCGATCCGGTTCGCCCCGACCGACAGCGAGGCGGCGGCGCCCCGGCTCAGCGGGGTGAAGTACGACACCGAGGGAGAGACCACGCTGCCGCGATGCGCGCCCGCCACATCCCACACCACATCCACGCTGACGCTCAGCCGGTCGAACGGGTTGAGCACCGCGGGAAACGCAATCCCGACGCTCGGCCCCACCTCGACGGCCGTGTCGAGCCGCCCGTAGGCGGCGACCACGGGATCCTCGATCCGCCGGACACGGTCGCGGTTGAGGCGGATCACCGGACCGAGCGCGAACTGAGGGCCGGTGTCGTCGTCGGGCAGCAGATCGAGCGCGAGGCCCGCAGGCCGCGGACTGATGCCGATGCCCCCGACCCGCCCCTGGACCAGCGGCAGGACGGTGAAGACATAGTCGTCCGACCCTGAATAGCTGGGCGAACGCGCAACCCCGATCCCCACCGTGATGAAATCGCCGTCGAAGACGCTTTCGGCCGGCAGGTCGGGCAGGGTCGCCGGCGCACCACGTTCCTGCGCCTGACCCGCGGTCGCCAGCGTCAGGCCGAGCAGCCCCGCGGCCCAGCGCGCCACCCCGCAGCGTCCGCTCCGCGCGCCCTCCCTGCGTCGTTCCATGCCCCCTCCACTCGTCTGCCTTGCTCCGCCGCGAACCATTGGCGTCCGGTTGTGTTCCTGCACCCTCGCGAACGGGCAGGCAAGCAATTGCCCCGGACGCGGTTCACGCCTACTTGGGCGCGGCATGGCTCTCCAGAAGGCAGACATCGCCATCGCGGGTGGCGGCCTCGCGGGCGGACTGATCGCGCTGGCGGTGGCGCGCAGCCACCCCGCGGCGGCGATCGCGCTCGTCGAGGGTGGCGAACGCCCGGGGGGCAATCATCGCTGGAGCTGGTTCGGCAGCGATCTCGACGCCGAAAGCGCGGCGTTGCTGTCCTGCTTTCCCTCGGCGCGCTGGAACGACAGCTACACGGTGCGCTTTCCCGCCTACTCGCGGGCGCTGCCGACGCCATACAATTCCCTTGCCAGCCGGGACTTCGCCGACACGCTCGAACGCACGCTGAAGCCGGGCAGCATCATGACCGGGCAGACCGTGGCGGGACTTGATGCCGGGGGCGTGACGCTTGCCAGCGGCACACGTATCGAGGCGCGCCACGTGATCGACTGCCGGGGCCTGAAGGAAACCCGGACGCTGAGAGGCGGCTGGCAGGTGTTCCTAGGCCAGGAATGGCGGCTCGACCGCCCGCATGGCATGGCAGGGCCGGTCATCATGGACGCCACGGTTGTGCAGGCGGATGGCTACCGCTTCCTCTATCTCCTTCCGCTCGGTGCCGACACGCTGTTCCTCGAGGACACCTACTACGCCGACACGCCGGTGCTCGACGAACCGCTGCTGCGGCAGCGCATTGCCGACTACGTGCGCGCCCGCGGCTGGTCGGGGAAGCCGATGGCGGAGGAGACGGGCACGCTGCCTGTCATCACGGGAGGCGACTTTGCGGCCTTCCAGGAGGCACACCGCACTCCCGGCGTGGCGCGCGCCGGCGCGCGCGGCGGGTTCGTTCATCCGCTGACCTCCTACACCCTGCCGCACGCGGCTCGCGTGGCGACTCTCGTGGCAAGGGCCCTGTCGGCTCCGCACGCCGATCTTGCCGCGATGCTGGATGCCGAGGCCCGCCGGCACTGGCAGGCCACGGGATTTTACCGCCTGCTCGGACGGATGCTGTTCGGAGCCGCACATCCTGCGCAGCGGTATCGCGTCTTCCAGCATTTCTACCGCCTGCCCGCGCCACTGATCGAGCGGTTCTACGCGGCCCGCTCGACCTGGGCCGACCGCGCGCGTATCCTTGCCGGGCGCCCGCCCGTCCCCGTCACCCGCGCCTTCGGCGCGCTCGCCAGCCACTGCCCTCCCCTTGCCCGAACGGATCCCAGCCATGCATGATGTCGTTGATCGCACCCGGCCGGCCAGCGAGACCGCACCGCACACGGGACGCAGCGCCTGCGTCATCGGCGCAGGGTTCGGGGGACTGGCGCTGGCCATCCGGCTACAGAGCGCGGGCATCGCCACCACGCTCGTTGAGGGCCGCGACAAGCCGGGAGGCCGGGCCTATTTCTGGGAGCGGGACGGCTTCACGTTCGACGCCGGACCGACCGTCATCACCGACCCCGACTGCCTGCGCGAGTTGTGGGCGCTCACCGGGCACGACATGGCCCGCGATGTCGAACTTCTGGAGGTGAAGCCATTCTACCGGCTCATGTGGCCGGACGGCACGCAGTTCGACTATTCGAACGACGAGGATCACCTGAGGTCCGAGATCGTCAAGCTCAATCCGGAGGATGTCGGCGGATACCAGCGGTTCCTGGCCTATTCCGAGGAAGTCTGGCGGGAAGGATACATCAAGCTCGGCCATGTGCCTTTCCTCGACTTCAAGTCGATGCTGAAGGCCGCGCCGGCTTTGGCGAAGAACCAGGCGTACCGCTCCGTCTATTCCATGGTGTCGAGCTTCGTCACCAACGAGCGCCTGCGCGAGGCGCTGAGCTTCCACACCCTGCTCGTCGGCGGCAATCCGATGCGGACAAGCGCCATCTATGCGCTCATCCACAAGCTGGAGAAGGACGGCGGCGTGTGGTGGGCGAAGGGCGGAACCAACCGGCTGGTCGCTGCGATGGTGACGCAGTTCGAGCGGATCGGCGGCACGATCCGGCTGGGCGATCCGGTCACCGCCCTGCACGCGCCGGGCAACCGGGTCCAGCAGGTCGAGACCGCTTCAGGCTGGAGCGGCACCTTCGATGCCGTCGCCAGCAACGCGGACATCATGCATTCCTATCGCGACCTTCTGGGCGGAACGGCGCGGGGGCGATCCTACGCCCGCAGCCTCAAGCGCAAGAGCTTTTCGCCCAGCCTGTTCGTCGTTCATTTCGGCATCGAGGGCACTTGGCCCGGCATTCCGCACCACTGCATCCTGTTCGGGCCGCGCTACAAGGGGCTGCTCGAGGACATCTACGACCACGGCGTGCTGCCGCAGGACTTTTCCATCTACCTGCACCACCCGACGGTCACCGATCCCGGCATGGCCCCCGAAGGCAAGAGCACGTTCTATGCCCTCGTCCCGGTCGCCCACATGGGCAAGCTGGCGATCGACTGGAACGAGATCGGCCCCGTGCTGGAGCGGCGCATCCTCGACGAGCTGGGCCGGCGGCTGATCCCCGACATCCACGCGCGGATCGTGACCAAGTTCCACTACGCGCCCACGGATTTCGCCCACGACCTCAATGCCCATGTCGGCAGCGCGTTCTCGCTCGAACCGCTGTTAACCCAAAGTGCATGGTTCCGCGGCCACAACCGCGACGACGTGCTGCAGAACTTCTACCTCGTCGGAGCCGGGACTCACCCGGGCGCGGGCATACCGGGGGTGGTGGGCAGCGCCAAGGCAACGGCGAAACTCATGGTCGAGGATCTCGTCAGGTGACACGGCGATTGCACAGAGTGGCGGTGTATTGCGGGTCGGCCACGCCGGCGGACCCGCGCTACATGACCCTTGCACGGGCCACGGGCGCAGAGCTGGCGCGGCGCGGCATCGGCGTCGTTTATGGCGGCGGCAGGCTGGGACTGATGGGTGCGCTTGCCGCCGGGGCGTTGGAGGCGGGCGGCGAGGTCATCGGCGTCATCCCTCATGCCCTCGCCGGAAGCGAGGTCGCCAACCGCGACTGCACCGACCTGCGCCTCGTCGGCGGCATGCACGAGCGCAAGCAGCAGTTCACGGACCTGTCCGACGGCTTCATCACCCTTCCCGGCGGGGTGGGCACGATGGACGAGCTGTGGGAAGCGATCAGCTGGGCGCAGCTTGGCTACCACGACAAGCCGGTCGGTCTGCTCAACGCGTTCGGCTTCTACGACCATCTCGTCGCCTTCAACCGCCACATGGCGGCGGTCGGCTTCATCCGACCTGCGCACCAGACGATCCTCAAGGTGGCCGAGGATCTTCCGGCGCTGCTCGGCCTGCTGGAGGCGCATGAGCCGCACCGGCCGATCTTCCAGATGGAGGCCGCGGAGCTGTGAACGTCCAGTCACGCAGTCCGCGGATGCTGGCGCCTTCGCGCGTCCTGATCGAGACGCCCGCGCGGGCGGGCGGCGGCAACGATCGCGCCGAGCTGGTGTGGAAGGCGCGCGAGGCCATCGCCAAGGGGTCGCGATCCTTCGCGCTCGCATCCCGGCTTCTCGACCGGAACACCCGCGAGCGGGTGTGGCTGCTCTATGCCTGGTGCCGGCGCTGCGACGACATCGCCGACGATCAGCACCTCGGCGGCCGCATGGGCGAGAGCAAGGCGGCCGAGGACAAGGTGCAGGCGATCCGGGTCCTGACCCGCCGTGCCTTTGACGGACTGCCGACCGCAGACCCCGCCTTCGACGGGTTCGGCATGGTCGCGGCCGAAGCCGGCATCACCCGCGACATGGCCGACGACGTGATCGGCGGCTTTGCCCTCGACGCGACGGGGTGGCAGCCACGGTCGGAGGGCGACATGATGCGCTACTGCTACCATGTGGCCGGCGCGGTGGGCGTGATGATGGCCAAGGTGATGGGGGTGCCGGGAGAGGACTTCGACACCTATGACCGCGCCTGCGATCTCGGCCTCGCCTTCCAGATCGCCAACATCGCCAGGGACGTGGTCGAGGATGCGGCGGCCGGGCGCTGCTACCTGCCGCAGGAATGGCTGGCCGAGAAGGATCTTGCGCCCGGCGCGCACGCGCGCCCCGAAAATCGTTTCGTCCTCGCCTCCATCATGCCGCGGCTGATCGGCATGATGGACACGCACGTCGCGGCGGCCCGTCTCGGCGCAGCCCGGCTGCCCTTCCGGCAGCGCTGGGCGATCCTCGCTGCCGCCCGCATCTATGCCGCCATCGGGCACGAAGTTCTCGCCCGAGGGCAGAACGCCTGGGACGAGCGCGTGGTGATCGGCAAGGCTGCCAAGCTGCGCCACGTCGCCGCCGCTTTTCGCGAGGCGGTGGTCAACCGCCCGGTGGCGCCCCACCCGATGCCGGTGTGGACCCGCTCGAAGCTGCAGCCGGTGAAGGGCTGGTAGTGGACGCACACGGTCCGCCGCGATAAGTGCGCGGCGATGATCCGCAAACTTCTCATCGCCAACCGGGGCGAGATCGCCTGCCGCATCATCCGCACCGCCCGCGCGATGAACATCGCGACGGTGGCCGTCCATTCCGACGCCGATGCGACGGCGCTGCACGTGCGTTCGGCGGATGAGGCGGTGCACATCGGTCCCCCGCCCGCCGCCGAAAGCTATCTGCGGGGCGACAGGATCATCGCGGCGGCGCAAGCGGCAGGGGCGGACGCGGTCCACCCCGGCTACGGCTTCCTCTCGGAAAACGCCGATTTCGCTCAGGCGGTGCTGGACGCGGGGCTGATCTGGGTCGGCCCCAGGCCGGCCAGCATCCGTGCCATGGGTTTGAAAGACGCGGCCAAGCAGCTGATGCGCAGCGCGGGTGTGCCGGTGACGCCGGGCTATGACGGGTCTGATCAGTCCGTGGAGCGGCTGGCGCGGGAGGCCGACACCATCGGCTATCCCGTGCTCATCAAGGCGGTTGCGGGCGGCGGCGGCAAGGGCATGCGCAAGGTCGATGCTCCGGCCGATTTCGCGGCGGCGCTTGAAAGCTGCCGCCGCGAGGCTCAGGCGAGCTTCGGCAATGACGAGGTGCTGCTGGAAAAGTGGATCACCTCGCCGCG
The DNA here is from genome assembly GCA_004331795.1 of Erythrobacteraceae bacterium CFH 75059. Classification (GTDB taxonomy): domain Bacteria; phylum Pseudomonadota; class Alphaproteobacteria; order Sphingomonadales; family Sphingomonadaceae; genus Qipengyuania_B; species Qipengyuania_B thermophila. The sequence continues at coordinate 89,245 of SJSR01000002.1, read as the reverse complement.
CCACATCGAGGTGCAGGTGTTCGGCGATGCCCACGGCAACGTCGTCCACCTGTTCGAGCGCGACTGTTCCTTGCAGCGCCGCCATCAGAAGGTCATCGAGGAGGCCCCTGCCCCCGGCATGGACGCGGCCACCCGCGAGGCGATCTGCGCCGCCGCCGTGCGCGCGGCGAAAGCGGTCGATTACGAGGGCGCGGGCACCATCGAATTCATCGCCGATGCCAGCGAGGGGCTGCGCGCCGACCGCATCTTCTTTATGGAGATGAACACCCGCCTCCAGGTCGAGCACCCCGTCACCGAGGAGATCACCGGCGTCGATCTGGTCGAATGGCAGTTGCGCGTGGCCGGGGGCGAGCCGCTGCCCAGACAGCAGGCCGAGCTGTCGATCACCGGCCACGCCATCGAGGCCCGCTTGTACGCGGAGGATCCGGCCAGGGGGTTCCTGCCGAGCATCGGCGTGCTCCGCACGTTCGACATGCCGCAAGACGGCGGGGACACGCGGATCGACACGGGCGTGCGTCAGGGCGACGAGATCACCCCGTTCTACGACCCCATGATCGCCAAGGTGATCGTCCACCAGCACACTCGCGACGATGCGATCGAGGCGCTGCGAGGCGCGGTCGCCGGCATCCGCATCCGGCCGGTCAGGACCAACGCGGCGTTCCTGCACCGCGTCTTGACCCTCGATGCCTTCGTCGCCGGCACCATGACCACGTCCCTGCTCGGCGATCATCCGGAACTGGGCGACAAGCCGCCGCTGTCGCAGGAGTCGCTGGTCCATGCGGCAAAGCGTCTGCGGCAGGAGCTTCAGCGGACGTCCCAGGCGCGGGGCAGCGGGGACGAGCGGATGCTGGGCGTCCGGCTGAACGCACCGCCCAAACGCACTGCGACGATCTATGTCGACGGTGTCGCCCGCGAGGTGCCATGGGGAGACGACGAAGCGTCCACCGCCACGCCCCATCCGAGTGCCTTCGAGCCGGCTGAGGACGGGTTCACCTGGTACGAGAACGGTGAAGCATACGCCGTGTCGCTGGCGAAGCGCGGCACCGGCCACCACTCGGCTGCCGACGGCGCCGTCGCGGCGCCGATGCCGGGCAAGGTCATCGCGGTCGATGTCGCCGAAGGTCAGGCCGTCACCGCCGGGCAGCGGCTGCTGGTGCTGGAAGCGATGAAGATGGAGCACGCCCTCACCGCACCGTTTGACGGCACCGTCACGCAGCTTTCTGCCGCTGAGGGGCAGCAGGTGCAGGTCGACGACGTTCTGGCGATCGTCGCACCGGACGCCGACTAGGCGCGGACGTCGGCCATGGGACGCGGCGGGCCGAACAGCCGACCCCGCTCGGAGAACAGCACCAGCGCGAGCGAGCTCAGGGCCGTGATGACGAGGGCAGTCGCCAGCGGCCGTGCACTGCCGTCATAGGCGTAGCCGATCAGGGCGCCAAGACCCGCACCGGTGGTGAGACGCAGGAAGCTCTGCGCCGAACTTGCCGCGCCGGCGATGTGCCGGAACGGCTCCATGGCGACGGAGCCGAAATTGGCGCCGATGAACCCGAGCAGCGCCATGTTGGCGGCCATCAGCGGCGCAAAGGTCCACAGCGTCTCGTCAGGATCGAACGAGAACCACAGCTGTGCTGCTGCGACGGCGATGAAGACGAACAGGGCGGTGTGGCTGACGCGCCGCGCGCCGAAACGCTCGACGATGCGGCTGTTCGACCAGTTGGCGAGCGCCATCGCGCCGGCGCACAGAGCGAAGATCAAGGGAAACTGCTCGCCGGCGCCGAACGCCTCGCCGATGAGCTGCTGCGAGGAGTTGATGAAGCCGAACAGCCCCCCGAACACCAGCGCGCTGCCGAGAGTGTAGCCGATGGTGCTCCGCAGCGTCACCGCCTGCGTCATGTGCCGCGCGATGCTCGGCAAGTGGATAGGCTGGCGGTCCTCCTCGTGCAGCGTTTCAGGCAGGCGGGCGTGGACCCAGGCCGCCATCACGCAACCTGCCGCGGCCATGGAGGCAAAGATCCACCGCCAGTCGCCCAGCAGCATCAGGACGCCTTGCCCGATGGTCGGCGCGATGGCGGGGACGATGAGGAAGATGACGAAGATGAGACTCATCATGCGCGCCATCCGGTCGCCGCCCACGCGGTCGCGGATGATCGCCGGCGGCAGGGCGATGATGGCGGCCGCGCCGAAGCCCTGCACCGCGCGCAGGATCAGCAGCGTCGCGAAATCCGCGGCCAGCGCGCAGGCGACCGACAGGGAGACATAGACGGCAAGGCCCGTGAACAGCACCGGGCGGCGGCCATATCGGTCGGCCAGGCTCCCGGGCACCAGAGCGCCGAGACCGGCGGCGACGAGGTAGACGCCGACAACGAACTGCCGGTTGTTCCCCGACGCGCCCAGATCAGCGGCGACAGCGTCGAGCGCCGGCAGGATGGCGTCGATGCCGAAGGCGTTCAACGCCATCAGCAGCGCCATCATCCAGATGAACTCACGCTCGCCCGGAGCACGGCGCGGCCGCGCCCGCTCGGCAGGCGCCGGAGGCTCGCCGGGCCGATCCTGCATCCGGGAGGTAAGCATCTGCACCGAATGTCCCTTCGCCCCGGTTGTTCCGCCGGCGCCGATCCTGTACCAGTTCTGTTCCGATGAACCCGACTTGTTTGACGCCGGATGCAGCCGAGATGGCCGCCGCCTCGCGCAAGATCATCCACATCGACATGGACGCGTTCTTCGCTTCTGTCGAGCAGCGGGACAATCCCTCCCTGCGCGGCCGGCCCGTCGCGGTCGGAGGATCGAGCGGACGGGGGGTAGTCGCCGCCGCGTCCTACGAGGCGCGCCGCTTCGGCGTGCGATCGGCGATGCCGTCAGCCACGGCGCGCCGGCTGTGTCCCGACCTGGTGTTCTGCAAGAGCCGCTTCGACGTCTACCGCGAGGTTTCGGGACAGATCCGCGCGATTTTCGCCCGCTACACCCCCATCATCGAGCCTCCCAGCCTCGACGAGGCCTATCTCGACGTGACGGACGCCTGTTCCGGCGGGACGACCGCCACTGCGATCGCACGCGCCATCCGGCGGGAGATTGCGGCGGAGACACGGCTCACGGCGAGCGCGGGCGTGTCCTACAACAAGTTCCTCGCCAAGCTCGCCAGCGATCAGAACAAGCCCGACGGGCTGTGCGTGATCCGTCCGGGCGAAGGCGCCGACTTCGTGCAGCGCCTGCCCATCCGCCGCTTCCACGGCATCGGCCCGCGCGGGGAAGAGAAGATGCACCGGCTCGGCATCCGCACCGGCGCCGATCTCGCCGCCAGGGACATGGTGTTCCTGCGCGCCCATTTCGGCAGCGCTGCCGAGTATCTGTTCCGCGTCGCCCGCGGCATCGACCTGCGCCCGGTCCGCACGCACCGGACCCGCAAGTCCGTCGGCGGCGAGCGAACCTTTGGCGAGGACCTGCGCGACGAGGCCTCCGTCCGTGCCGCCCTGGCGACGATCATCGACCTCGTCTGGGAGCGGATCGCACGCGTCGAGGCCCGCGGACGCACGCTTACCCTGAAGCTCAAAGATGACGATTTCCGCCTGCACAGCCGAAGCCGTTCGGCCGCGCGGCCGCTGGAGGACAAGGAGGACTTCGCCCGCTTGGCCACCCTGCTGCTGGAGCAGGAACTGCCGCTCCCGCGGCCGATCCGGCTGCTCGGCCTCAGCCTCTCGGCTCTTCAGGACGCGCCGACCGGGTCGCGGCGGGACGCGGCCGCGCGGGCGGCCCAGCTCAGCCTGTTCTAGCCATGATCCCCGCGCGCGTGATCGCGCCAGAGCGCAAGCATCCGCGGCGCCTTGCCGATCAGCGGCTCGGGAAGCGAGTGAAGCGGAAAAAGACGCGCATCGACCACTTCGCGGTTGTCTGCCCGCGGCATGTCGAGCAGCGTTCCGGTGAACAGGTAGCTCGTCGCGTGGGTGCCCAGCACCTGCTCCGCCACCACGCCGACCCGGCGCAGCCCGGCGATGCGGCACCGCGTCTCCTCCCGCAGCTCGCGGACCGCCGCCTCCTCCGGCGCTTCCCCCCGGCGGATGCCGCCGCCGGGAAAGGACCACCCTTTGCGGCCATAGCTCAGCCGGATGAGCAGCATGCGGCGATCGGGCGACAGCGCCACGACGGTGACGCTGCGCAAGTGCGGCTTCAGGATGCGGAACAGCCGGATGCGGACCCGGTGCGCCACCCGCAGCAGCGCACGATGCAGCGGCGGCGGGATCAGGCGAAACATGTCATCGGCTGACGCCTGTGCCGCAGAAACCGGGCGATGGGCAGGTCGCTCCGGCCCGCCAGAGCGTCTTCCAACACCCGGCGCTTCCCGGCGCCGCTGATGACCAGCAGAACCTCCTCGCAGTTGAGGAGCGCAGGCAGGGTCAGGGTGATGCGCGCGAAGGGCGCTTCGGGAGGTAGAGGCTCGGGCGTGATCCGCCGGATAGCTTCAGAATCGCGCGGGTCCGGTTCGCTGCTTGGAAACAGCGAGGCGATGTGCCCGTCCGCGCCCATGCCGATCCAGGTGAGCGCGAAACGCGGCGGAGAAGCACCCGGCTCCAGAGTTGCGACCGCGGCTCCGACCGGTGCGAAGAGGGCGCGGAGCCGCGCGCCGTTGCTCGCAGCGTGGCCGTCGGGGACCACCCGCTCGTCGTTCGGCCACACGGTCAACCGCGGGAACGGCAGCGGTTTCGAGACCAGAGCCTCCAGGATCGGGAACGGCGTCGCACCGCCGGGGACGGTGATCGCCACCTCGCCGGGGCTGGAGCGCAGACGACGGCCGAGCCGCCCGGCAAGCCAGTCGGCCACGGCGTCGGCGGTCCATCCGTCGTGCACCCGCACCGGGTCCGGTGCGGGCAGAGGGTCGCCCGCGCTCACTTCAGGCTTTGCGACAGGAACCAGATCCGTTCTTCCGTCTGATCGATCCAGTCATCCACCATCCCGTTGGTGGCATGGTCATCCGCCTCGCCGCTGACGGCCTTCACCTCCTCGAGCCGCTCGCGCAGCTGCCGGTTGTCGGCAAGCAGCCGCTCGACCATCGCCTGCGCGTCCAGAGTGGCATCGTCCTCGTCGGCGATCCGCGTGAGCTTGCCGACCGCGCCGATCGAGGTGATCGTCTCGCCGCCGTTCTTGCGCACCCGTTCGCCGATCACGTCCACCAGTGCGAGGATCTGCTGGGCCTGCTCGTCGAACAGCAGATGCAGGTCGCGGAACCGCGGACCGGCGACGTGCCAGTGGAAGTTCTTGGTTTTCACGAACAGCGCCAGATGGTCTGCGAGCGCACCGTTGAGGGTTTCGATCAACGCGGTGCGGGCATTGTTGCCAGCCGTCGGCATGGTGCCTCCTTTTCCTGCTCGGGTCTTGCCGTGTGCATTTCAGAACGGGTCCGCGCCGCACAGGTTTCCCGCCCGTCAGCTCCGCGTCCACGGACCCTGGATGGCGAACGTCATCGTGGGACTGTAGGCGTTCACGAACAGCCACGCACCATCTGGCGAGAAACACGCGCCGGCAAGCTCTGTCTGCATCCTGAGCCGCCCGATCGCGTAGGCCTCTCCGGCCGGAGTGATCCCGCGCAGGTGATTGTCGACCACCATGCCGGGCTGATCCTCGCAGACGATGAGGTGCCCGTTGGGCGCGACGGTCAGGTTGTCGCCGTAGTGAAACTGTGCCGGGCTGGTCGACTCGAAGAACAGGTCGAGCGTGTCGGCAGCACCGCCGCGCCCCGGCCGCAGGCGCAGCACCTGACCCAGACGCGCGGCGCCGCCGCTGGTCGCGCACAGATACAGCTCGTCCTCGCCCCAGTGGATGCCCTCTCCGCGCGCCACCACCAGTGCGCCGGCGGCAGCGGCGCGCAGGCGCAGATCGTCGCGCGGAGCCTCCACATCGTCAAGATCGACCCACCGCACCGGCAGCCTGCGACCCACGGTGAGGTCGGGGGAGACCCAGTTGCGGCTGTCGCGCAGCGGGCCGTCGATCGCGAGCGCCTGCAGCCGCCCGCCCTCGTGCAGCCGGTCCCGCACCCGCGGGATGAAGCGGTAGATCACCCCGTCGTCGCGGTCCTCGGTCTGGTAGACGATGCCGGTCGCCGGATCGACGCAGGTCGCCTCGTGGTTGAAGCGGCCCATGGCCTTGATCGGCCGGGCCTCGACCAGCGTGTCGGCAGCCGCAGGCACTTCGAAGACGTAGCCATGGGCGCGCTCGCGGGCGAGCACCTCGTCGCCCGGCTCCTCGCAGGTGAGCCACGATCCCCACGGTGTCACCCCGCCGGCGCAGTTGCGGATCGTCCCGGCAAGGCTGCGGAACTGGCGTTCGACGCGCAGCGAGGCGGGATCGAGAACGAGCGTGGTCGTGCCGCCGGGGAGCACCTCGCCCTGCGCGTTGCGCGCATAGCCGTGCGCCGGCCGCCCACCGGCGTCGTGATGGGCCGACAGCTCATGGTTGCGCACCAGCACCAGACGCCCGTCCGCCCGTGCGAAACAGCCCATCCCGTCGGCCCGGTCGGGCACCCGCCCGCCGTCGGACATCGGCTCTCCCAGGCGCGACAGCACACGGTAGGAGAAGCCGGGGGGCAGGTCGAGCAGCCCTGCCGGATCGGGCTGGAGCGCGCCGTAGAAGCGCGCATCCCCGGCCGCCGCGGACGGCCGGTCGAGGCGGCACCCGCTTGCCACCAGCGCACCGAATGCGGCCGTGGTGGCCTTCATGAACGTGCGCCGTGTGGCGCTTGCGGCAACGGCCATGGCGATCTCCGGACACGAGCAGCGGGGCGTCTGCCGTGCGGGACCACGCACGGCGCTCGGCCCTGCCTACAAAACACGCATGAAGGGATGATGACGCACGCGCGCCTCAGTCCGCGTGGCCGTGCGTATGGCTGTGCGTCACCCGCGCGCCGGCGCCGTCGCCGCTGCCTTCCTGCTCCCACCAGTAGGGTGCGCGCCGCCGCGTGCCGGTCACCACCTCGTTCATCGTGAGCGGGTCGTAGAGCCGGCCGCCCAGCATGACGCGGTGCACCTTGTCGGTGTCGCGGATGTCGGCGAGCGGATTGGCGTCGAGCACCACCAGGTCTGCAAGCTTGCCCACCTCCAGCGAACCGATGTCGCGCTCATACCCGTAGATGCGGGCCGGCATGATGGTCGCCATCTTGAGCGCTTCGAGCGGTGTGGCTCCGCCGCGGCCGAGGCTCCACATCTCCCAGTGCGCCGCCAGGCCGGCCTGCTGGCCGTGGCCGCCGATGGCCACATCCACGCCGCGCCGCGCCAGCTTGACCGCCTCGCGCGCCGCGTCGTCGTCGACATAGTCCTCTTCCGGCGCCATGGTCCGGCGGGCGTTGTTGGCCAGCAGCATCGCCATCGGCTCGTGCCGCGACAGGATCGGGTGCCTCCACACGTCGGTGTGCTGCCGCCAGTAGGGGTCGCCCGCCGGTCCGCCGTAGGCCACCACCAGCGTCGGGTTGTAGCCGACGCGGGTCTGCGCCCACAGATCGACGAAGTCCTTGTAGAACACCTCGCCCGGCACGTTGTGCTCCATGGTCGAATTGCCGTCCTGGATGAGGCTCACATCCATGGTGTAGAGCGACCCGCCTTCGGGCACGACCAGCATGCCTTCCGCCTGCGCCGCCGCCGTCACCATCTGCCGCTGGTCGCGGCGCGGCTGGTTGTAGTTCTTGACCGAGTTGGCGCCCTGGGCCTTCAGGCGGCGGACGCTGTTCAGCGCGTCCTCGTAGCTGTCGATCTCGGCATAGACCCGGGCCGCGCGGGCGCCATAGATGATCTCGCCGGTGGAAAAGGTGCGCGGGGCGACGATCACCCCTGCCCGCTGCATCTCGGCAGCCGGAAAGATGGTGCGCGCGCTGGACGAGGGATCGTGGATCGTGGTGGTGCCCAGCGCCAGATTGGCAAGAGCCGACCAGTTCTGCTGAGGCACGAGGTCGCCTTCGCCCTGCGGACCGTGGGCATGTCCGTCGATGAAGCCGGGGACGATCGTCTTGCCTTCCAGAGGCACACGGATGGCGTCGCGCGGCGGCGTCAGCGTTCCCGACGGCCCGATGGCGACGATCCGGTCGCCGCGGATCAGGATGTCGCCGCGTTCGAGGACACCGCCGTCGGCATCGGCCATCGTGACGATGCGCGCACCGGTCAGGAGAACCGCGCCGCGCGGCTTGTCGGCCGGCACGGTGAGCGCGAGCGAGACGCCCTCGCGCGGCGGCGTGAACCGCGCCGCCTGTCCGGCAGCGGGCGCCGCGGCGAACAGCTCGCGCGTCGTGGCGGTGAAGAGCGTAGGACCGAGGCTCCAGTGCAGCCGCGCGCCATCCCCCGACCAGCCGAGGAAATCGGCGCCATCCTCGCTGACCCGGGTGACCGGCAGCGCCTTGCCGTCCGGCGCCAGCGCCACGTCCTGCGTTCCCGGCATCAGCGGCGTGACGAACGCCTGATAATTCTGGCGGAACGCGATGTGCCTCCCGTCGGGAGACACCGAGATGTCGTTCACCAGCTCGCCGGTCGCGTGTGTCCGGCTGTTGCCGCCCTCGAGATCGGTGCTGAGCAGCGCCGCCTTGCCCTCGCGCGAGCCGATGAAGAACAGCCGGTCGCTGCGGGCGCCCCACTGCGGCGTGCTCCCCTCGACCCTCAGCCGCCTCTGGTTCGTTCCGTCGACGTTGACGAGGTGCAACCCGGGCCGGCCGCCGCCGCGCGCCGCGGTCAGATAGCCGCCGCTGCGCTGCTCGAACGCGATCAGCCGCCCGTCCGGCGAGAAGCGCGGATTGGCGTAGTGGCCGCGTTCGCGGGTGATGGCGCGCGCGCGGCCACCCGTGGCGGGAACCGTGCTGATGGCGCCCAGATCGCTGTCGGTCCAGGACACGAACACGATCTGGCGGCCATCGCGCGACCAGCTCGGCCATGCTTCCATGGCGTCGCCGCTGTCCGCGACGAGCCGGCGCGCCTCGCCGCCGGACATCGGCCGGATCCACAACTTGCCCAGCGACTCGAACACCACGGTGCGGCCGTCCGGGCTGACGCTGGCCCAGCGGGGCATCCGCGTGGTGACCGTGTCCGGCGCCACGGCGACCGCCGGATGCGTCGCGTCGGCAATCACCCGCGTGTCGCTGACCCGGAAGGGGATCACGGCATGGCCGCTGCCATCCGCGTTCACCCGGTTGAGCTTCCCGCCGGCCCAGAACACGACGGCGCGGTTGTCCGGTGTCCAGGCGAGGTTCGGATAGACCCCCGTCACCGCCCATGTTTCCTGCATGTCGCGGTCGAGCGGCGAATGAAGGCGCCGTTCCGCGCCGGTGGCCAGATCACGCACGAACAGGCTGGTGATGTTGTTCTCGCGCCGCACGAACGCCAGCAACCGTCCATCCCTTGACGGGGTGGGCCGCACCGCTCCGCCCGGTCCGGCAACGACGCTGGAGACCTCGCCCGTGTTCAGATCGTAGCGCTCGATGGCGAAGATCCCCTGGCGGGAATTCTGCGCGTATTCGAAGATCGGACCGGGCGTGGTGTTGCGGACGTAGTAGATCGCGTCGCCGTCGGGTGCGAAGGTCGGCTCCCCCAGCTCCTTCTGCAGCGTCTCGTTCGCCCGCTTGACGAGAGGCACGCCGGAGCCGCCCGACACGTGATACAGCCACACCTCGCCGGTTCCCAGGGATCGTCCGGTGGTGAAATGCTTGCGCGCCGCGATGAACTGGCCGTCCGGGCTCCAGGTCGGCTGGTTCAGGAGCCGGAACGTCTCCGTCGTGACCTGCCGCTTGTCCGAACCGTCGATGTTCATGACCCAGATGTTGTCGCCCCCGCCCCGGTCCGAGGTGAAGGCGATCCGGCGCCCGTCGGGCGAGAAGCGGGGCTGATGCTCGAACGCCAGCCCTTCCGCGATGCGCGTGGGCGTCCCGCCGGTCACCGGCATGACGTAGATGTCGCCCAGCAGGTCGAAGGCCAGCAGACGTCCGTCGGGGGACACGTCCACGTTCATCCACGTGCCCTCGTCCGTGTCGATCCGCGCCTCGCGCAGCGTCAGGCCGCGCGGCGCGTTCACGTCCCATTTGGGCGCCGCGGGCTCGGGCGCATTCGCCGGAGCCTGCGGCTGCGGGCGCGGCGCATGCTGCTGCTGCGCCTGCTGCGAGATGATCTCGCTCTCGGGCGCCTGGGTTTGCTCGACGGGCGGGGAAACCGGCTGCGGCTGAGCAGCCTGGGCAGCAAGCGCGAGCGCGAGGGCGCCGGCAACGGATGACATCATGAGGGCACGACCTTTGCACTGGAAGAAGCGGCTGTGGGCGCGACCGTAATCGCGGCGTCAGGCCCGTCAATGGTTTGGGTGCGCGCGCTTCCGCCATGGGTGGAACGCCGCCGTTGGTGCAGGGCAGGCTACACTCCCGGCGGATCGGCGAAGAAATCCTCCAGATCGAACGACGAGCGCTGCCCGATGCTGTCGCGGTGCGCGCTCAGCCACCGGTCGGCCCATCCGCGCCCGCGCTCGAACAGAAGTTCCAGATAGGCCCACTCCGCGTTCAGCTTCGAGGAGGCGGCAAGGTCCTGCACCTCGGCATCGGCGTGGATCAGGTGCAGATAGGTGTCGCGCCCGCCCTCGCCTGCCCCGCCCCGTTCCTTTGCCAGATCCTGCATCACCGCGATCGTCCTCAGTTCCTTGATGAGCGCGGTGTTGAAGCTGATCTCGTTGACCCGGTTCAGGATTTCGCGCGCCGTGCGCGGCGGATTGCACCGCACCACCGGGTTGATCTGGACGATCACGATGTCGGGGCTGGCCGGGCTGCGGACGAGCGGCATGATCGCCGGATTGGCCGAGAAGCCGCCGTCCCAGTACTCCTCGCCATCGATGGTGACGGCCGGGAAGAGCTGCGGCAGGCAAGCCGACGCCATCACGGCATCGCAGGTCACCTCCCCGCGCGAGAACACCCGTGCCCGCCCGGTGCGCACATGCGTCGCCGTGACATGGATCACCACGTCCCGGCAGGCGTTCACGTTCGCAAAATCGACGACGTCCAGCAGGAGATCGCGCAGCGGGTTGAGCCGCAGCGGATTGAGCTGATAGGGCGAGAACATCCGGCTGATGCCTTCGAACAGCAGATAGCCGGGCGAATAGTCGAGGCTGTAGCGCCCGAGAAGCTTGTCGAGCGGGCTGCGCTGGATCGGCGAATACACGGCGGCGCGGCTCACCCGCTCCCAGAAGGTTCTGAGCGCGACGCGCGCCCCCTCGCGGCCGCCCCGCTGCCAGCCATCGGCCAGCACCACGGCGTTCATCGCCCCGGCGCTGGTGCCGCTGACTTCGGCGATGGTGAGAGTCTCGTCCTCCAGCAGGCGGTCGAGAACTCCCCACGCCAGAGCCCCGTGCGATCCGCCACCCTGAAGGGCAAGATTGATCGGCTTCGTCATCACCTCGTCGCTCCCGGTCCGCCGCCGCCCCGCACGATGCATGAGACGCCGCGACACGGACACAACGATCGGGGAGACGGAGGGTCCAAGGCGAGAGACGCGGCGCCTCGCCTCAGGGGTGCAGCGGCGGGAGGCACACGCGCAGGGGACTTCCCGGGAGGAGGCTTGGCCGCGGCAAGGGCACGGCGGAGAGGGTCGGGCGACCGGCAATGCCGCACCACCGCCACACAGTCCCTGAAGCTGGGCATCCCCGGCGGCCGGCGTCTGGGGAGCGTGTGGAGCGGGTAGCGGGAATCGAACCCGCGCGTTCAGCATGGGAAGCTGACAGGCTACCATTACATCATACCCGCCTGCCCGATCGTCTCTGCCGCAGCCTCGGTTCAGCGTCAATCCGGTTGATTTCGCAAGTCGGCGGGCGCAGGTGCTCTGGCAAAACGGAGAGGACAGCTTCATGCGCATGATCGACCATTTCCTCGCCGGCGGCACCGCCGGCCTCACGCCGGGCCGCACGCACCGGGTCTGGAATCCGTCCACGGGAGAAGTTCAGGCGCAAGTCGGCCTCGGCGATGCGTCGCTTCTCGACCGTGCCGTGGCCGCGGCCCGCGCGGTGCAGCCCGGCTGGGCGCAGACCAATCCGCAGCGCCGCGCCCGCGTCATGTTCCGCTTCAAGGAACTGATCGAGAAGAACATGGCCGACCTTGCCCATCTTCTCGCCTCGGAGCACGGGAAGGTCATCGACGATGCCAAGGGCGACATCCAGCGCGGGCTGGAGGTCATCGAGTATTGCTGCGGCATTCCGCAGGTGCTGAAGGGCGAGTTCACCCTTGGCGCCGGACCGGGCATCGATGTGTATTCGATGCGCCAGCCGCTGGGCATCGGTGCGGGAATCACCCCGTTCAACTTCCCGGCCATGATCCCGATGTGGATGTTCGGGATGGCGACCGCGGTGGGCAACGCTTTCATCCTCAAACCGTCGGAGCGCGATCCCTCGGTCCCGGTGCGCCTCGCCGAACTGTTCGTCGAGGCGGGGGCGCCCGAGGGGCTGCTGCAGGTCGTTCACGGCGACAAGGAAATGGTCGACGCCATCCTCGACCACCCGGACATCGCCGGGGTCAGCTTCGTCGGCTCGTCCGACATCGCGCACTACGTCTACAAGCGCGGTGTCGCCGCGGGCAAGCGGGTGCAGGCGATGGGCGGAGCCAAGAACCACGGCATCGTCATGCCCGACGCCGACCTAGACCAGGTGGTGAACGATCTGACCGGCGCCGCGTTCGGCTCGGCGGGAGAACGGTGCATGGCCCTTCCGGTGGTGGTGCCCGTGGGCGCCGACACGGCCGACGCGCTGCGCGAGAAGCTGGTCCCTGCGATCAACGCCTTGCGCGTCGGCGTCTCCACCGATCCCGAGGCGCATTACGGTCCGGTCGTCACGCCCGAGCACAAGGCCCGCGTCGAAGGCTGGATCGACACGGCCGAACGCGAAGGCGCGGAGATCGTGATCGATGGCCGCGGCTTCACCCTGCAAGGGCATGAGAACGGCTTCTATGTCGGCCCGACGCTCATCGACCGGGTGACGACCGACATGGAAAGCTACCGCGAGGAGATCTTCGGGCCCGTACTGCAAATCGTGCGCGCCCGTGACTTCGAGGAGGCGCTGCGTCTCCCGTCCGAGCATCAGTACGGCAACGGTGTCGCGATCTTCACCCGTAACGGCCATGCCGCCCGCGAGTTCGCCAGCCGAGTCAATGTCGGCATGGTCGGCATCAACGTTCCCATCCCCGTGCCGGTCGCCTATCACTCGTTCGGCGGCTGGAAGCGGAGCGCGTTCGGTGACACGAACCAGTACGGCACGGAAGGGGTGAAGTTCTGGACGAAGGTCAAGACGGTGACTCAGCGCTGGCCCGACGGCGGCGGGGACGGATCGAACGCCTTCATCATCCCGACCATGGGCTGAGGCCGCCATGCGCAGCGCCATGTTGATGCTTGCGCTCGCCGCGCTCGCTGCCTGTTCGGGAGATGCGGCGCCGGCGGACCGGACGGCGAGCGGTGACGATCCATCCGCAGGTGCCACGGCGCCCGTGCCCTTGGATACCAGTCCCGCCGCCACTCCGGCCGGCATGGCTGCCGCGGACGAGATTCCACCCGCCTTTCGCGGCCGCTGGGGGATGACGGCGGCCGACTGCGAGAAGGGCCGCAGTGACGCCAAGGGTCTGATGACGCTCGGCGCGACCGGGGCACGCTTCTATGAAAGCGCCGGCGTGCTCGAAAGCGCCTCGCGGCGCGCGCCGGATGAAGTGGGCGCGCATTTCGCCTTCACCGGCGAGGGAATGACGTGGCGCACGCAGGAAATGCTGACACTGCGGGAGAACGGGGACGTGCTCGTGCGTTCATCCACGGGGCCGGATGGACAGTTCGGGCCGTTTACATACAGGAGGTGCCGATGATGCGATGTGTGCTGGCTGCAGGGGCGGTGGCGTTGCTCGCCGGGTGCGTGACCGCGCCGCCCCCGTCGAGCGTGGACCCGGCGGGACGGGACATGGGCGATGGCACCTGTGACGCGCAGCCGGCACAGGGGCACATCGGGCAGACCGCCACCGCCGAGCTTGGCACGCGCATCCTGCAGCTCACCCGCAGCCGGACACTGCGCTGGGCGCCGCCGAACAGCGCGCTGACCATGGACTACCGGATGGACCGGGTGACCGTCTCCTATGACGAGCGCCTGAGGATCAACCGGATCACCTGCGGCTGAGTGCGCGCTCCACCGCCGTGGCCAGTTCGGCCACGGTGGTCATGCCGGCAAGCTCCTGCCGGCTGACCAGGAGTTCGCACGCCGCGCCGGACCGCGCGATCACCGCCGGCCAGGCAAAGCCGCAGCCGGGAAACTCCCGCGCGAACTCATCGCGGTGGAGGGCACGGTTGGGCACGCCGAGCCGCCGGGTGAAGGTGCGCCATTCGCGGCGCATGGTCAGCGCTCCGTGGGTGATCATGCACAGGTCGCACGCGTAGGTTTCCGGCCGCACGATCTTGTGCACGGCGTCCATCGCCCGCGACGCGAGCCCGCCATCGGCGTTGTACACGAAGATCACCTCGTCGGCGCCCGCCATCCGCCGCACCCTTTCGCTTCGCCGCCGGCGCCGCTACAGCGCGGGCCATGACCGGACAATTCCAGCTGACCGACGACCAGCGTGCGATCCAGGAAACGGCGCAGCGCTTCACCGCCGACAACATCACGCCCTTCGCAGGGGAATGGGACGAGAACAAGCATTTCCCCGTCGACGTCATCAAGCGATCGGCCGAACTCGGCTTCGGCGCCATCTATGTAAGCGAGGAAAGCGGCGGGATCGGCCTTGGACGGCTCGAAGCGGCGCTGATCATGGAAGCGATGGCCTATGGCTGTCCCACCACGAGCGCCTTCATCTCCATCCACAACATGGCCGCGTGGATGATCGACGCCTTCGGCGATGCGGAGCTGAAGGCGCGCTACCTTCCCGATCTCGTCACCATGGACAGGATCGCGAGCTACGCCCTCACCGAACCGGGGAGCGGATCGGATGCGGCGGGGCTGAAGACCAGCGCCCGGCTGGACGGCAATCACTACGTGCTGAACGGCACCAAGCAGTTCATTTCCGGCGGCGGCGTGAACGACGTCTACGTGACCATGGTCCGCACCGGCGACCACAAGACGGGCGGCATTACGGCGCTGGTGGTGGACCGCGAGACGCACGGTGTAAGCTTCGGCGCGCCGGAGAACAAGCTGGGCTGGAACGCTTCCCCGACGGCGCAGGTCATCTTCGAGGACGCGCGGGTGCCGGTGGTCAACCGGATCGGCGCCGAAGGACAGGGCTTCCGCATCGCCATGATGGGGTTGGACGGGGGGCGGCTCAACATCGGTGCGTGCTCGCTCGGCGGGGCGCAGCGGTGCCTTGACGAGGCGATTGCCTACACCCGAGACCGGCAGCAGTTCGGCGCCCCGATCGCCGACCTTCAGAACACGCAGTTCATGCTCGCCGACACGGCCACCGACCTCGAGGCGGCGCGCGCCCTGCTCTACCTCGCGGCGGCGAAGGTGACGGACAACGCGCCGGACAAGTCGCGCTTTTCCGCCATGGCCAAGCGGCTGGCGACCGACAACGGCTCCAGGGTGGTGAACGACGCCCTTCAGCTGTTCGGCGGCTACGGCTATCTCAAGGATTATCCGATCGAGCGGTTCTGGCGCGACCTGCGGGTTCACCAGATCCTCGAAGGCACCAACCAGATCATGCGCGTCATCGTCGGGCGCGACCTGTTGCGGCAGGGACGCTGACGATGGCAGAGGTTCTGGCACGCATCGACGGGTCGGCAGGGCACCTTTCGCTGAACCGGCCCGAGGCGCTTCATGCGCTGACACACGCCATGTGCCGCACGATGGACGCTGCACTCGCCGAATGGGCGGGTGACGATCGGGTCGGTGCCGTGCTGATCGACCATGCGGAGGGGCGCGGCTTCTGCGCCGGCGGCGACATCGCCTTTCTGCGCAGGTCCGCCCTCGAGGATGGCGGCAGGAGCGGGCGGGCCTTCTTCTTCGACGAATACCGGCTCAATCACCGGCTGTTCACCTATGGCAAGCCCACCGTGGCGTTCATGGACGGGATCACCATGGGCGGCGGCGTCGGCATCGCCCTGCCCTGCAGCTTCCGCGTGGCGACGGAGCGGACGAAGCTCGCCATGCCGGAGACGGGCATCGGGCTGTTCCCGGATGTCGGCGGCGGCTGGTACCTCTCGCGGCTGCCGGGCCGCACGGGTCAGTGGATGGCGCTGACGGGGGCGCGACTCGACGGCGCGGAATGCCTCGCGCTGGGTCTCGCAACACACTACCTGCCCAACGGGAAGCTGGCCGAGGCCAGGGACCGCATCTGCGGCGGAGAACCCGTCGGCGGCGTGCTGGATTCACTGTCCGCTGCTCCGCCCGCCGCGCGCATCCTCGAACACCGCGAGGACATCGACCGCCTGTTCGCTTCTGACAACCTGGAGGACATCATCGCCGCGCTCGAGGCCGATGGCGGCGAGTGGGCGGCGCGGGAACTCGAGACGCTGTGCAGCAAGTCCCCGCAGACCTGCAAGGTGGCGCTGCGGCAGCTGGCGCAAAGCGCCACGCTGACGGACTTCGCCGACAACATGGCCATGGAATACCGCATCGCCAGCCGGGTGCTCACCCGCCCCGACTTTGCCGAAGGTGTCCGGGCGGTGATCGTCGACAAGACCGGCGATCCGCACTGGGATCCGCCGACCCCGGCTGCGGTGACGGAGGCGCTGCTCGACGCCATCTTCGCCCCCCTGCCCGCTGACGAGGAGTGGACACCGCAATGACGTACGAGACCATCGCGACCGAGACGAGAGGGCCGGTCACCCTCGTCACCCTGAACCGTCCGCAGGCGCTCAACGCCTTGTCCAGCGCCGTGCTCGAGGAACTGATCGCCGCCTTCTCAGCCTATCAGGCCGACGAGACGCAACGGTGCGCGGTGCTGACCGGCGCAGGCGACAAGGCTTTCGCCGCCGGAGCCGACATCAAGGAGATGGCGGAGAAGGAAGCGGCCGACTTCTACCTCCACGATTTCTTCTCGCGCTGGCAGAGCCATCTGGTGAATGCCGTGCGCAAGCCGTGGATCGCGGCCGTCAACGGCTTTGCCCTGGGCGGCGGGTGCGAGCTGGCGATGATGGCGGATTTCATCATCGCTTCGGACCGCGCGAAATTCGGCCAACCGGAAATCAAGCTGGGCGTCGCGCCCGGCATGGGTGGATCGCAGCGGCTGACCCGCGCCATCGGCAAGGCCAAGGCGATGGAGATGTGCCTGACCGGCCGGATGATGGACGCCGCCGAGGCCGAGCGCAGCGGGCTGGTCGCGCGCGTCGTGCCGCACGACACGCTGCTGGACGAGGCGCTGAAAACCGCGCAGGAAATTGCCGCCATGCCGCCGATGGCCGCCATCGCCAACAAGGAGATGGTGAACGCCGCTCAAGAGCTGACCCTGACCGAAGGCATCCGCTTTGAACGCCGCCTGTTCCAGATCCTCGCCGCAAGCGAGGACAAGGTGGAGGGAATGCAGGCCTTCATCGAAAAGCGTCAGGGGCAGTGGAAGGGGCGTTGAGCCGTTTTCAGGAAAAGCGCGACCCCGTTCGCTCATTCCGCAGAGAAGCGAGGTAGAACATGAACATCGCCTTCATCGGTCTTGGCAACATGGGCGGCGGGATGGCCGCCAACCTCGTCAAGGCGGGCCACACGGTGCGCGCCTTCGACCTAAGCGAGGACGCGCTGGCCCGTGCCGAGCAGAACGGCTGCACCCGCACCGCCTCCATTGCCGAAGCGGTCGCCGACGCCGAGGCGGTTGTTTCGATGCTGCCTAACGGCCAGATCGTGCTGTCCGCCTTCACCGGCGAGGTGATCGGCCATGCGCCGCGCGGCGCGCTGTTCATCGACTGCTCGACCATCGACGTCGCCACTGCACGCGAGGCGGCGGAGAAGGCGCGCGAGGCCGGATACGAGATGGTCGACGCGCCGGTCTCCGGCGGGATTGCAGCGGCGGCGGCGGGCACGCTGACCTTCATGGTCGGCGGCACCGCCGAGGCGTTCGCCCGCGCCGAACCGATCCTGCAAGCGATGGGCAAGGCGGTGATCCATGCCGGTGATGCCGGCAACGGACAGGCGGCCAAGATCTGCAACAACATGCTGCTCGCCATCCACATGATCGGCACCTGCGAGGCGTTCCGCATGGCCGAGAAGCTGGGCCTCGATCCGCAGACATTCTACGACATCTCCTCCGTCAGCTCGGGCCAGAACTGGTCCATGACCAGCTATTGCCCGGTGCCCGGCGTCGGACCGCAATCGCCGGCCGACAACGGGTATCAGGGCGGTTTCGCGACGGAACTGATGCTGAAGGATCTGCGCCTCGCCATGGAGGCGGCGGACAGCGCCGACGCGGCCGTTCCGCTGGGATCGCGGGCGGCCGCTCTCTACGAGGATTTCGCCGGCGCGGGGAATGGCAAGCGGGATTTCTCCGCCATCATCACGACCTATTGATCTCGGCGATGATGCCGCGCAGCCACTGCAAGCCCGCTGACGACCGGGTAAGGTCAGCGACAAACTCCTGTCCCCGCGGTGCCGATCTCAGGCGGGAGCCGGGCAGCCAGCGATCCGCCCGTCCGTGGTAGGTCAGGTTCCCGGGCCGCAGCCAGTCGGGGATGCGCCAGACGCTTGGCGGGCCGCCGCAGACAGTCAGCCTGAGCGCAGCGCTGGCATGACGCGCGAGGCGACCTTCACCGCAATACACGGCATCGTTCCGGCTTTCCATCCGCAAGGCATGGGGATGGCCGTGGCGGGCGAGGCGGTCGATCTCGTCCGCGTCGGCACTCGCGAGATGCACGATCCGCGCGATCCGGAGGGCGCCGAAGATGCGGTGGTGCCACTCGCCCGTGTCCTCGTCGGCAAACAGGCCGAAGAACAGGAAGACATCGCCGCGCGTCACTCCTTGGTTGGCCAGATGGGTCTGCGCCGCGGAGCACTGGCCGAACAGGCACGTTCCGTCGTCGAGGAACATGGGATCGTGGTGGCAGAAGCTGTCCGGGCCATACCGGCCGCAGCTGGCGCGGGCGGCCAGAGCGCCCAGCCCCAGCGCGCCGTAGGTGGTCTGCGACCCGGATGCGGCCGGGATCGGCAGCGTCACCGGCCGTCCGTTCACGATCGGCGATGGTCCTCCGCCCGCGCTGCTGTCGAAGCCCTTGCGGCTGAGGATGACCCGCATGGCCACCGTGCATAGCCTTGCCGCGCGCGCGCGGGCAACACCATGCACTCTCGCCGCCGGGCAATGGTGACAGCGCCGCGCACCGTCTCGCGCCGCAGCCGGACGGGGAGCCGACGATGAGGCGGCTGGCGCGCAATCTCGGCTGGCTGCTCGGCGGGCGCGGGCTGAACGCGGTTCTCAGCCTCGTCTACCTCGCGGTCGCCACCCGCACCCTGGGGCTTGAGGCGTTCGGGGTGCTCGCGGTCGTTCTGGCCATGGGGCAGACGGTGGCCGGTCTGGCGGGATTTCAGACTTGGCAGCTCGTCGTGCGCTGGGGCAGCGGCCCGGACGGTCCGGCCGAAGCAACCGGATTCGCGGTGGCGCTGGATCTCGTGTCGGTCGCCATCGGCGTCGTGCTCGCCGCAGCTCTCGCCGGCACCGCCGCCCTGTGGCTTCCCGTGCCCGCCGAGCTGGGGCCGGCGATGTTCGCCTACGGCGCGGTGCTCGCCTGTTGCACGCGGTCCACCCCCATCGGGCTTCTCCGGCGGCGCTTCGCCTATGCGCGGGCGGCGTCGGCGGAGGCCGTGCAGCCGGTCATGCGCGTGGCGGGCGCCTTTCTGGCATCGGCGTTCCTGCCGACAGTGACCGGCTTCCTGCTTGCCTGGGCGGTGGCGGAGATCGCGGTGGCGGCGGCGGTATGGATCGCCGCGCTGAGCCAGGAACGCCTGCACGGCATGACCATCAGCCTGCGCCATCTTCCCCGGTCGCACCCCGACGTCTGGCGCTTCGTCTGGTCGACCAACCTTCTGGGAAGCCTGAATGTCGGCTCCAAGCAGATCCTGATCCTGCTCGTGGGCGCCGTGGGCGGGGACGCCGCCGCCGGCGGGTTCAGGGTCGCCGCGCAACTCGGACAGGGCCTGATGCAGCTCGCGCAGCTGCTGTCCAAGGCCGTTTACCCGGAGCTGGTGCAGGCCGGCAGCCAGGCCGTCGACATGGCGCGGCGCATCGCCACGCTGGCCCTCGTCGCCGGGGTCGCGGCGGCGGTCGTGGCGGTGGTCGCCGGCCGCTGGCTGCTGGACGTGATCGCCGGACCTCAGTTCTCGGGCGTCTACTGGACCATGGTCATTCTCGCGATCGCGGGCGCAGTGGAAATGACCGGCGCGAGCCTTGAATCGCTGCTCATCTCCGCGGGCCGCGCCGGCACCACCTTCCTCGTCCGCGCGGCGCCGCTGGCGCTCGGCTTCGTCATGCTCGACGCGGCGATCGGATGGCAGGGGCTGAAAGGCGCCGCTTTCGTCGTGCTGTTTGCCAGCGCCCTGTCGGTCCTCGGGCTGTGGACCGCGATGCTGTCGCTGCGCATCATCCGCCTCGCGCCGGAAGCGGAGGCTGATGATGTGTCACCGGTTCTGAGCGACCCTCTCAGCGAGGATCGGTTCCGCCCCAGGTGAGCACGGGCCGCCGCGCCGCCTGCGTCTCGTCGAGACGGCGGCGCGGCGCATGGACCGGGGCCGCCTTCAGCGTCTCGTCTCCGGCCCTCGCCCGCTCCGCGAGGTGACGCAACGCGCCGATGAACTGGTCTAGCGCCGCCTTGCTTTCCGTCTCGGTCGGTTCGACCAGCATCGCCCCGTGCACCACCAGCGGGAAGTAGACGGTCATCGGGTGGAAGCCTTCGTCGATCAGTCCCTTGGCGAGATCGAGGGTCGACAGGCCGCCGCCGAACCCGGCATCGGAAAACAGCGCCTCGTGCATGCACGGCCCGCTGCGGGCGAACGGCGCGTCGAGCACGTCCTCCAGCGAGCGCAGCACGTAATTCGCGTTGAGCACCGCATCCTCGGCCACTTGCCTCAGCCCGTCGGCACCGTGGCTGAGGATGTAGGTCAGCGCGCGGGTGAACATGCCCATCTGGCCGTGGAAGGCGGTCATGCGCCCGAACGACTGCATGACGCCGCCGAAATGCTCTTCCGAGAATGCGTCGGCACGCTCCTCCTCGACGAGGTGGATGTGGCCGTCCGCCGTCCGCGCCGTGTAGGGCAGCGGCATGAACGGCGCCAACGCCTCGGACAGCACCACCGGACCCGAACCCGGCCCCCCGCCGCCGTGCGGAGTGGAAAAGGTCTTGTGCAGGTTGATGTGCATGGCATCGATGCCGAGGTCGCCGGGGCGGACCCGCCCGACGATTGCGTTGAAGTTCGCGCCATCGCAATAGACGTAACCACCGGCGTCGTGAACGGCGTCGGAAATCGCCTTCATGTCGCGTTCGAAAAGGCCGCAGGTGTTCGGGTTTGTGATCATCACCCCGGCGACATCGCCCGCGCCGTCGCCGCCCCTGGCAAGCCGCGCCTTCAAGGCGGGCAGATCGACCCGCCCGTCGGCGTTGGCAGGAACTTCCTCGACGGAAAAGCCGGCAAACGCCGCCGTTGCGGGATTGGTCCCATGCGCGCTCTCGGGCACGAGGATCACGGTCCGTCCGCTCTCCCCCCGCGCGTCCAGCGCGGCGCGGATGCACAGGATGCCGCACAGCTCGCCATGAGCCCCGGCCTTGGGGCTCATCGCCACCGCATGCATGCCGGTCAGCGCAATCAGCCAGCGGGCAAGCTCGTCGATCACCGCGAGCGCGCCCTGCACGGTATCGACCGGCTGCAACGGGTGGACGTCGGCAAAGCCGGGCAGGCGCGCCACCTTCTCGTTGAGCCGCGGATTGTGCTTCATCGTGCACGAGCCGAGCGGAAACAGGCCGAGATCGATGGCATAGTTCTGCCGGCTCAGACGGGTGTAGTGCCGCACCGTTTCCGGTTCGGACAGGCCGGGCAGGTCGATGGGCGCCGTCCGGGCGAACCGGCCAAGCCGGTCGCTGCCACCGGACGAGGGTGCAGGCAGATCGACGCCGGTGGTCTCGCGATGGCCGATCTCGAAGATCAGCGGCTCTTCGAGCATCAGGGCGCGGTTGCCGGTGTGGGTCGCGGCACTGCCTTCGCCGGAACCGGCCGCCTGCATCGCGGGCTTCCATCCGGATTTGTTAGGAGCATTCATGCGAGCGCCTCCTGCAGGGCATCGGCCAGGGCGGAGATGTCCTCTTCCGTGGTCGTTTCGGTGACCGCCACCACCAGACCTTCGGCAAGCTGCGGCTGGTCGGGATAGAGGCGGCCGAGCGACACGCCCGCGAGCACGCCGTTCCCCGCCAGGCGCCGGACCACGGCGCGCGCATCGCACCCGAGAAGAAGGGTGAACTCGTTGAAGAACGTGTCGTTCAGCAGGCGGACGCCCGGCACCTGCGCCAGCCGCTCAGCGGCGTGGCAGGCGAGCCGGTGGTTCTCGGCCGCAAGCGCGCGCAGCCCCTTCTCTCCGAGCAGGGTCATGTGCACGCTGAAGGCGAGGGCGCACAGTCCGCTGTTGGTGCAGATGTTGCTCGTCGCCTTCTCGCGGCGGATGTGCTGCTCGCGAGTGGACAGGGTCAGCACGAAACCGCGCCGGCCCTCGGCGTCCACCGTCTCGCCGCACAGGCGTCCCGGCATCTGGCGCACATGGCGGGGATCGCGCACGGCGAACAGGCCGAGATAGGGTCCCCCGAACTGCAGCCCCACGCCCAGCGCCTGCCCCTCGCCGACCACGATGTCCGCGCCCTCTTCGCCGGGCGACCGGATCGCGCCCAGCGCCACCGGCTCGGTGTTCACCGCGATCAGCAGCGCACCCTGCTCCCGCGCGGCCGCGCCGATCCGGGCAAGATCGGGAATGCGGCCAAGGATGTCCGGATACTGGACGACGACGCAGCTTGGCTCGGCGGCCTTGATCCGTGCGATCAGCGCGTCCTCGCCGCAGCCGGCCTCGAGCACGGGCGGCACATGGTCGATCCGGTCGCCGGTGAACCGCGCCATGGTGCGCGCAACCTCGACGTAATGCGGATGCAGGCCGGCATCGAGGATCGCCAGATTGCGCCGGGTGATCCGCCGCGCCATGCCGATCGCTTCCCAGCAGGCCGTGGACCCGTCATACAGGGACGCGTTCGCCACCGCGCAGCCATACAGGCGCGCCACCTGCGTCTGGAACTCGAACAGCATCTGCAGCGTGCCCTGCGCGATCTCGGGCTGGTAGGGCGTGTAGGCGGTCAGGAACTCGCCGCGCTGGATGATGTGGTCGACCGATGCCGGGATATGGTGCCGGTAGGCCCCGGCGCCGAGGAAGAACGGCACATCGCCGGCCGTCACGTTCTGCCGGGCCAGCTTGCGCATGTGGCGTTCCACCGCCTGTTCGGACGCATGCAGCGGCAAACCCTCGATCGGCCCGTCGAGCCATGCTTCGCGCGGCACGTCGGCGAACAGATCGTCGATGCTTCCGGCGCCGATCGTGCTGAGCATGGCCTGCCGGTCGCTGTCGGTCAGAGGGAGGTAGCGCATGGGCAGTCTTCCTTGCTCGGCCGTTTCGCTCCGGCCCGGTCAGAGATTGGCGACGAACTCCCGGTAGGCCGCCTCGTCCATCAGCCCGGCAAGCTCGCTCTCGTCGGCGATCGCCAGCTTGAAGAACCAGCCTTCGCCTTCGGGGTCCGAGTTGACCAGCGCCGGATCGTCCTGAAGCGCGGCGTTCGCTTCCACGACCGTCCCCGATACGGGGGAGTAGACGTCGCTGGCGGCCTTGACGCTTTCGACCACGGCCGCATCCTTGCCCTTGGCGATTTCGGCGCCGTCCTCCGGCAGGTCGACGAAGACGATGTCGCCAAGCTGCTCCTGTGCGTAATCCGTGATCCCCACGGTGGCGACATCGCCGTCGACATCGATCCACTCGTGCTCGGTGGTGAAATAGCGTGCCATGCGTCAGTGTCCTCGATGGTAGCGATGGGGTACGAAGGGCAGCGGCGCCACGGTGGCCGGAAGCCGCTTGCCGCGCACCTCCACCTCGACGGGGGTTCCGGCAGCGGCGTGATCCGCCGCGACATAGGCCATGGCGACAGGATGGCCGAGTGTGGGGGAGAAGCCGCCGCTCGTCACTTGCCCGACCGGACGCGCGCCGTCGTACACCACCGCGCCTTCGCGGGCGGGCAGGCGGCCGTCGAGGACGAGGCCTACCCGCCTCTCCGGCACGCCGCCGGCAATTTTGGCGGCACAGGCCGCATGCCCTGTCCAGCCGCCCTGTTCGCGTCGGCTTTTCGTCAGCGCGAAGCCGAGGTCGGCGCTGACCGGATCGCGGCTGGCGTCCATGTCATGACCGTAGAGCGGCAGGCCCGCCTCCAGCCTGAGCGAGTCGCGGGCGCCCAGCCCCGCGGGCCGGACCTCGGGCTGCGCCACCAGCAGATCGGCCAGCGCCTCGGCCCGGTCGGCGGGGACCGACAGCTCGAACCCGTCTTCCCCGGTGTAGCCGCACCGCGACACCCGCAAGACCGTGTCCTCGTTGCGGATCGCGACGGACTGCATGAACACGAAATTTTCGGGGAGTTGCGGAAACAGGCGACGGAGCACCGTGTCGGCTGCCGGTCCCTGCAAGGCGAGGAGCGCCTGCTCGTCGAGATGGGTCAGCGTCACCTCATCGGGCAGATGCTCGCGCAGATAGGCGATGTCGTCCCATTTCGTCGCCCCGTTCACCACGAGGAGATAGCGCGCCTCGCCATCGTCTTCCGTGATGTTGGTGACCATGAGGTCATCGAGAATCCCGCCGTCCTCCGCGAGGAGGAGCGAGTAGCGCACCCGGCCCGGTTTCAGCCGCGACACATGCGCGGGCAGGAGCGCGTCGAGCGCCGCGCCCGCGCCCGCACCCGAGGCGACCAGCTGGCCCATGTGGCTGACGTCGAACAGGCCCGCACTGGTCCGGGTCCAGTGATGCTCGGCCACGATCCCGCCGCCCTCGCCCGTGTACTGGATCGGCATCTCGTAGCCGGCGAACGGCACCATGCGCGCACCCTGCCGGCGATGCCAGCCGTCCAGCGGCAGCAGGAGCAGTTCCGGTTGCAGGTCGTCGTCCACGGCAGCTCCCGACACGCACGGCCGCGCCTCACCAGCGAAGCGGACCCGTTGCCCCCTCTGTCGGAGAACCTGAGAGCTTCACCGCGTCGGGCAGACGGCGGTTTCCCCCTTCGGTGGCCGCGGCGTTGCCGCCGACGACGCTTTCCAGAGTGTCGTTGAACCCGCGCGGTCCGGTGGCCTGAGAGATTCCGGGGCGGTTGCTCCTTCGGCGCCGCCGGGCGGGTCCGCCATGGCGGCAGACAGACCGGCGAACTCTCCCGCGCGTGTCCTGCCGCAGAATCACTCCCGCGACCGACACGTGCGGTCCTGCGCCATCGCCCGATGGCCGTCAATGACCTTGCTGCCACCCGAGCGCCTTTTCCCCATGGCCGGCCACACGTGCCGCCCGTATGAGGCGCGCGAGGGGGTCTCGCATGTCGACAGTCGAACTCTACCTGATTGCCATGCTGCTCATCTTCGCCGCGCCGTGGGCGATCTGGAAGCTGTTGCGGACTGATCGCTGGGCGCCGCTGGTGGTGGTGCAGATCGTGACGGGGGTGCTGCTCGGGCCGGGCGTGCTCGGCGCCGCCTTTCCGGCCGTTCACGCCGCGGTTTTTCAGCCTGAGGTCGTCACCGCACTCAACGGGCTGGGATGGTGGGCGGTGCTGCTGTTCGTCTGGTCGGCAGGTCTGGAACTCGATCTGCGCGCCGCCTGGACGGCGCGGGCGGAGACGGCGCTCACCGCGAGCCTGGCGCTCGTCACCCCGTTCGTGTTCGGCTGCCTCGCCGCCCTCGTGCTGGTGGCCAGCGGTGCCGCGTGGGGCGGCGGTCGCGGCGCGCCGTGGCAGCTCGTGCTGGGCATCGGCATGGGCTGCGCGGTGACGGCCTTGCCGATACTGGTGCTGCTGCTGGAGCGGATCGGGCAGATGCACCGTCCCCTTGGCCAGCGGATCCTGCGCTACGCCTCGCTCGACGATCTGGCGATCTGGGGAGTGCTGGCGCTGATCCTGCTGGACTGGGCGCGGATCGGCCGGCAGGCGCTGTTCCTGCTCGCCTTCGTGGTTCTCGCCTTTCTTGTCAGGCGTGTCATCGGCCGCCTCGCGCCCACGGACCGCTGGATCGCCGGGCTGGTGTGGCTGGCGGCCGTCGCGCTCGGCGCCGACTGGGCCGGCCTGCACTTCATGGTGGGCGGCTTCCTGGCCGGCGTGGTGCTGGATGTGCGCTGGTTCGGGCGCGAGGCGCTCGACAATTTCCGCGCCACCGTCCTGCTGACGGTGATGCCGGTGTTCTTCCTCTCAACCGGACTTCGCACGCAGTGGGACGTCGGCGGGCTGGCGGTGTTCGGTGCGGCGTCGCTTCTTCTCGCAGCCTCCGTGACGGGCAAGCTCGCCGGCCTTGGTCTTGCCGGACGGCTGCTGCGGTGGCGAGCCGGAGAGGCGGGCGTCATCGGCTGGCTGCTGCAGACCAAGGGGCTGATCGAGATCATCTTCGCCAATGTGCTGCTGGACCGGGGCATCATTTCGGCCGACCTGTTCACGGCCATGCTGCTGATGGCGGTCGCCTCGACCATGCTGACCGTGCCGATGGTCACGCCTCTGCTGCGGCGGCTTGAGCCGGACGGGGCATCGCCGGCGGGCGTGACCGGGATCAGTCGAGGTTCGGCCTGAGCCAACGCTCCGCCTGCGCCAGAGCCACCGCGCGCCGGGCGGCATAATCCTCGAGCTGGTCCCGTCCGATCCGCGCCACGCCGAAATACTCCGCCTGCGGATGGGCGAAATAGAAGCCCGACACAGCGCTTGTCGGCAGCATCGCGAAGCTTTCGGTGAGGCTCAGCCCGGCGTGCTCCTCCGCGCCGAGCAGATCGAAGAGCACGGGCTTGAGGCTGTGATCCGGGCAGGCCGGATAGCCGGGCGCAGGGCGGATGCCGCTGTATTCCTCGCGGATCAGCGCGTCGTTCGACAGCGCCTCGTCGGGCGCGTAACCCCAGAGGCGTGTGCGGACGTGCTGGTGCAGCCGCTCCGCGAACGCCTCGGCGAGCCGGTCGGCGAGCGCTTTCAGCAGGATGTCGCGGTAGTCGTCGTGGGCACTCCTGAACCGCGCCAGATGCGGCTCGAGGCCATGCATCCCGACCGCGAACCCGCCCAGCCAGTCGTCCTGCGCGTCGACGAAGTCGGCCAGACAGTAGTTCGCGCGGCCGCGCGACTTGCTGACCTGCTGGCGCAGGAACGCAAGACGCGTTCCCCCGTCGACCACCACATCGTCACCCTCGCGCCGCGCCGGCCAGAACCCGCAGACGCCGCGCGCCGTCAGCCACTTTCCGGAGACGATTTCATCCAGCATGACCCGCGCGTCATCGAAGAGGCTGCGCGCGCTGGCGCCCACGACGGGGTCGTCAAGGATTGCCGGAAAGGTGCCATGCAGTTCCCAGGCGCGGAAAAACGGCGTCCAGTCGATAGCTTCCCTGAGGTCGTCGAGAGGCCAGTCGGCGAACACGTGCCGGCCGGGGCGGGCCGGCGGCGGCGGCTTCAGGGCAGGGTCGGCGGCAAAGCCATTGGCCCGTGCATCGGCCAGCGGCAGCAGCGGCGAGTGTCCCTTGCCCTGCCTTTTGTCCCGAACCTCCTGATACTCGGTCGCCGTCTCGGCCACGAAGGCGCTGCGCTGCGTCTTGGACAGGAGCCGGCTGGCCACGCCGACCGCGCGGCTCGCGTCGAGGACATGGACCACCGGCCCCGAATAGGCACCGTCGATCCGCAGGGCGGTGTGGACCTTGCTGGTCGTCGCCCCGCCGATGAGGAGCGGGAGCGACATGCCGGCCTTCTCCATTTCCTGTGCGACCGTCACCATCTCGTCGAGCGATGGCGTGATCAGCCCCGACAGGCCGATCATGTCGGCCCGGTGCTCCCTCGCCGCATCGAGGATCTGCGGCCACGGCACCATGACGCCGAGGTCGATGACCTCGTAGCCGTTGCACTGCAGCACCACGCCGACGATGTTCTTGCCGATGTCGTGAACGTCGCCCTTGACCGTCGCCATGACGATGCGGCCCTTGCTGCGCCGGTCTTCGGGCGCGAGGCGATCCTTTTCCGCCTCGATGAACGGGATGAGGTGCGCCACGGCCTTCTTCATGACCCGGGCGGACTTCACCACCTGGGGCAGGAACATCTTGCCGCTGCCGAACAGGTCACCCACCGTGTTCATGCCGTCCATCAACGGCCCCTCGATGACCTCGATCGGGCGCGCGGCCGCCTGCCGCGCCTCTTCCGTGTCGGCGACGATGAAGGTGTCGATGCCCTTGACCAGCGCATGCTCCAGCCGCTGTGCGACCGTCAGGCTGCGCCATTCGGCTTCGGCCTTCGCCGTGTGCTCGCCCGCGCCCTTGTAGCTTTCCGCCAGGGCGATCAGCCGCTCCGTCGCGTCGGGCCGGCGGCACAGGATGACGTCTTCGCACGCGTCCCGCAGATGCCGATCGATGGTGTCGTACACGTCCATCTGCCCGGCGTTCACGATCGCCATGTCGAGCCCCGCCGGAATGGCGTGGTACAGGAACACGGAATGCATGGCCCGCCGGACGGTCTCGTTGCCGCGGAAGCTAAACGAGAGGTTCGACAGCCCGCCGCTGATCCGCGCGTGAGGACAGCGTTCCTTGATGTCGCGGCACGCCTCGATGAACTCGAGCGCGTAGCGGTCATGCTCCTCCATGCCGGTCGCGACGGCGAAGATGTTGGGATCGAAGATGATGTCTTCGGGCGGGAAGCCGATGCCGGTGAGCAGCGCGTAGGCGCGGGTGCAAATGTCAGCCTTGCGCGCCCGTGTGTCCGCCTGGCCCTCCTCGTCGAAAGCCATCACCACGACCGCTGCGCCCAGATCGAGACAGATGCGCGCCTGCGCGAGGAACGCCTGCTCGCCTTCCTTCAGGCTGATCGAATTGGCGATCGGCTTGCCCGAGACGCATTTCAGCCCGGCCTCGATGACCTCCCACCGGGAACTGTCGACCATCACCGGGATCCGGGCGATGTCGGGTTCCGCGCCGATCAGCCTCAGAAAGGTCGTCATCGCCTCCTCGGCGTCGAGCAGACCCTCGTCCATGTTGACGTCGATGATCTGGGCGCCGCCCGCGACCTGCTCGCGCGCGACCTCGACCGCCGCGGTGTAGTCGCCCGCAAGGATCAGCTTCTTGAACCGCGCCGAGCCCGTGACGTTCGTGCGCTCGCCGATGTTGACGAACCGCGCGGAACGATCCCCCGCCGGCGTGCCCCTCCCTGTCGCCGGTCGGGCAGCTTCAGCCACATGCCCGCGCGGCAGAGCCTCGCCTGTGTCGAACAGCGCGCTCATGCGGCCAGCGTGAACGGTTCGAGGCCCGCGAGGCGAAGCGCAGGCGCAAGGGTGCGCAGGGGACGCGGTGTCACTGCGCGCACCATCTCGGCAATGGCGGCGATGTGCGCGGCCGTGGAGCCGCAGCAGCCGCCCACGATGTTGACCTGCCCCGCCTGGACCCACGGCTCGATCAGCGCGGCGGTCGTGTGCGGCGCCTCGTCATACTGCCCGAGGTCGTTGGGAAGCCCGGCATTCGGATAGACCAGCAGCAGGGCATCGACGATCCCTGACAGCAGCTGCACGTGGGGGCGCAGCTGTTCGGCCCCGAAGGAGCAGTTGAGGCCGACCGCGACCGGACGCGCGTGGCGCACGGAATGCCAGAACGCCTCCACCGTATGCCCCGACAGGTTGCGCCCGGACAGGTCGGTCAGGGTGAGCGAGATCATCATCGGCACATAGCGGCCCAGATCCCTTTCCACCTCCCGCACCGCCGCGATCGCCGCCTTGCAGTTGAGGGTGTCGAACACTGTCTCGATCAGGATGAAATCCGCTCCGCCCTCGATCAGCGCCTCGCACTGCTCGCGGTAGACGGCGGCCATGGCATCGAAGCTCACTTCGCGGTAGCCCGGATCCTCGACCCGGGGCGAAAGCGACAGGGTCTTGTTGGTCGGGCCGACGGCGCCGGCGACGAAGCGCCGCACCCCGTCGCGCGCCGTCGCCGCGTCGGTCGCCTCGCGCACGATGCGGGCTGCGGCGTGATTGATCGCGCCGGTGAGGTGCTCGGCCCCGTAGTCGGCCTGGCTGATGCGGTTCGCGTTGAAGGTGTTGGTGGCAAGAAGCCGCGCGCCGGCGGCGATGTAGCTGTCGCAGATGCTGCGCACCACGCCGGGCTGGGTCAGATTGAGAAGATCGTTGTTGCCCTTCTGCTCGGCCTCAAGGCCCAGCGATCCGCCATAATCGTCGGCCGACAGGGCGCACGCCTGGATGGCGGTGCCATAAGGGCCGTCCTTGACCAGAATGGCCTCACTGGCCGCGGCAAGCAGGGCATCGCGGGCGTTCATGCACGGCCCCCGTGCGGCCGCATGCCCAGCATGTGGCAGATGGCATAGGACAGCTCGGCCCGGTTGAGCGTGTAGAAGTGGAACTGCCGCACCCCGCCGGCATAGAGCTTGCGGCACAGCTCGGCCGCCACGGTGGCGGCCACCAGCTGCCGCGCCGCCGGACGCTCGTCCAGGCCGTCGAACAGGCCGTCGAGCCATTCGGGCATGTGCGCACCGCACTGTTCCGCGAACCGGCGCGCCTGCGCGACATTGGTGACGGGCAGGATGCCCGGGATGAGCGGCACGCCGATGCAGCATTCTTCGGCCTTGTCGCGGAACCGCAGGAACGTCTCCGCATCGAAGAAGAACTGGGTGATGGCGCGCGTCGCGCCGGCGTCGATCTTGCGCTTGAGGTTGTCGAGGTCGCTGCGCGCGCACACGGCGTCCGGATGCGTTTCGGGATAGGCGGCGACGGTGATCTCGAAGGGTGCCACCTCGAGCAGGCCACGCACGAGTTCCTCGGCGCTGGCATAGCCTTCGGGATGCGGCGTGAACGGCGCGCCGGGGGTGCCGGCATCGCCGCGAAGAGCAACGATGTGCCGCACGCCTGCACTCCAGTACCGCTCCGCCACCGCGCGGGTCTCCGCGCGGCTGGCATCCACGCAGGTGAGGTGGGCCGCCGCCGGCAGCCCGGCTTCGGCAATGATGCGGGCAACCGTGTTGTGCGTCCGCTCACGCGTCGACCCCCCTGCCCCATAGGTGACGGACACGAAGGCGGGCCGCAGATCCCGGACCTGGAGCACGGCGTCCCAGAGCTGTTCCTCCATCCGCTCGGTCTTGGGCGGGAAGAACTCGAAGCTGGCCGAGATGTCACCGGGCAGGGACGCGAACAGCGACGGTTCGGCCGCAGTGCGCTGTTCGCGGACACGGTCGAGCATCAGGACGCCCTCGCCGAAGGGACCGACGCGCTGACGGGATGATCGGGCTTGGCGGCGATCCAGATCTTGACCACCAGCCTGCCCCCTTCGAGCGCCGCCGTCTCCTCCATCACCAGCCCCGCACGGGTGAACATCTGCGCCATCTGGTCGTCGGCAAATCCCAGACGCACATGCGCGTGCCGCTCGCGCAGCTCGTCGAGCTGATGGGACGCGAAGTCCACCACCGCGACCCGCCCGCCGGGAGCGGTCACCCGCGCCGATTCGAGCAGAGCGGCCACCGGATCCTGCACGAAGTGGAGCACCTGGTGGAGCAGCACCGTGTCGAAGGAGAAGGCCGCAAAGGGCAGCGCCGCCAGATCGCCGTGCACGACCTCGACCCCGGTCTGCGGCAGATGCTGGAGACGGGCCCGCGCCAGCCGCAGCATGTCGAGGCTCTTGTCGAGCGCCGTCACCCGCGTCGCCAGCGGCGCCATCAACTCGGCCATGCGTCCCGTGCCCGTCCCCAGATCAAGAAGATGGCCGATGGACCTGTTGCCGAGCGCCTTCAGCAAGGCGTCCTCGACCTGCGTGTCGGGACTGTGCATCCGCCGCAATTCGTCCCATTGATGCGCGTGTGCCGCGAAATAGGCGGCCGCCGCGCTCTCGCGCTGCGCCTTGATCTCTTCAAGGCGCTCGACATCGCGCCGGCAGGCGTCGCCGAGTTCACCGTCGGCCCGCCGCACCGCCGCCAAGAGCCGCGCCACCTCGATCGACACTTGCCCGTCCCGAGCCAAGGGCGCAGCGGCACGGATGAACACCCAGCTGCCCTCGCGCCGCCTTTCGGCAAGACCGGCATCGCACAGGATCGCGACATGACGCGAAACCCGTGGCTGGCTCTGATTGAGAATGGCGGCCAGTTCCCCGATCGCCAGCTCGGTGGAGCCGATCAGATGAAGAATGCGAAGCCGCGTGCTGTCGCCAAGGGCGCGGAAGAGCGTTTCACTGCGCATGACCGCTACATATAAAGGCTTTTTTATATCTGTAAACGCTCAGTTCCATCGGACAAATTGACAAGGGTTTCATGCGCATGCCAGTGAAGCGCGCCACATGTGGACCGGAGTTGACGACGACCCGCGCGGCGTGGGCAGGAGGGGACAGGACGCGCAATGACCAAGGCTGAACTTCCAGAGTGGGAGCGCTACCCCAACACGGGCCGATTTCTGCTTGGACGGCGCCGCAGCCTGCTGAGCACGGCCGAGAAGCAGCGGCTCGAGGCGCTGCCGAGCGATGTGCGCACGCTTGCCGACGGAGAGGTGCTCATCCGTCGGGGCGAGGTTCTCGACTGCAGCGCGATGCTCGTCGACGGTTTCATGATCCGCACCATCTGGCACAACAACGAGCGGTCGATCGTGAGCCTCCAGGTGCCAGGCGATTTCGTGGACCTCCATGGTTATGCGTTGAAGCGCCTCGATCACGATCTCGTGGCTCTTGGCACGGCGCGCGTCGCGGTGGTCCCTCACCGCAAGATCGACGAGGTTCTGGCCACCGATCCCAAGCTCGGGCGGCTGCTGTGGTTTTCCACCCTTCTGGACGCCGCCATCCACCGCGAATGGATCTGCAAGCTGGAGCAGCTTCAGGCGGCTCAGCGGGTTGCGCACATCTTCGCGGAACTGTGGCACCGGCTGGAGATGGTGGGCCTCGGCGAACCCGGCGTCGTGCGCACGCCACTGACGCAGGCGAACCTCGCCGAGATGTGCGGCGTCACGCCCATCCACATGAACCGCAGCCTTGGCCAGCTCCGGCGCGCGGGCATCGCCGTGTTCCGTCGCGGCAGCCTGTATGTGGAGGACCGTGCGCGGCTTGAGCAGTTCGGCGACTTCGTTTCGGCCTACCTTTATGGGGAGGATGGCCTAGGCACGCTGGAGGGGGTGCTGGATTGACGGTCCGACCGCGCGATGCGAGCGTCTGGCCAAAAGGGCGGCGACGGCCTAGTCTCTCCGGAACGAGCGCGGGAGACGAGTGATGGCGAGCGGTGACGTCGACGTGGATGTGCTGATCGTCGGCGCCGGACTGTCCGGCATCGGCATGGCCGCGCACATGCAGGACAAGTGTCCCGGCCGCAGCTTCGCCATTGTGGAACGCCGGGCGGAGATCGGCGGCACCTGGGATCTGTTCCGCTATCCGGGTGTGCGGTCCGACAGCGACATGCACACGCTGGGCTACGAGTTCGCCCCGTGGCGTCACGAGAAGAGCATCGCGGACGGTGACGCCATTCTCGAATACCTCCACCGCATCGTGGCGGAGCG
Organism: Erythrobacteraceae bacterium CFH 75059; assembly: GCA_004331795.1. Classification (GTDB taxonomy): domain Bacteria; phylum Pseudomonadota; class Alphaproteobacteria; order Sphingomonadales; family Sphingomonadaceae; genus Qipengyuania_B; species Qipengyuania_B thermophila. The sequence goes on along the minus strand of SJSR01000002.1, from coordinate 55,606 downwards.
GGATCTCGCCCGGCACATCCGCTTCAACACCACAGTGATCCGCGCCGACTGGTCCCACGCCAACGCCCGCTGGACCGTGGACATCAAGGATGGCGACGGGCCGGCGCGGCAGGTCACCGCCCGCTGGCTGTATCTCGGCGCCGGCTACTACGACTACGACACGCCCTATGATCCCGGCTTCGACCTGAGCGCGTTCCGGGGGCGGGTCGTTCATCCCCAGTTCTGGCCGGCGGATCTGGATTACACCGGCAAGCGTGTCGTCGTGATCGGATCCGGCGCCACGGCGGTGACCATCGTTCCGGCGATGGCGCGTGATGCCGCCCATGTCACGATGCTGCAGCGCACCCCCACCTGGATGTTCGGCCGGCCAGCCAAGGACCGGCTGGCGAATTTGCTGCGCCGGATCCTTCCGGAACGCCTGGCCTACCGGCTCACCCGGTGGAAGAACATCGTCATGCAGGATCTTGGCTTCAAGCGGGCACGCACGCGTCCCGACAAGGTGGCCAAGCTGATGCACGACCGCATCGCCAGGGCGCTCGGGCCGCAGTTCGACCGGGCGGCCTTCACCCCGCCCTACAATCCGTGGGAGCAGCGGGTGTGCCTCGTCCCGGATGACGACTTCTTCGCCGCCATCCGCGACGGCCGGGCGAGCATCGTCACCGACACCATCGCCGGGTTCGAAGCGGAAGGTGTGCGGCTGGCATCCGGCACGCTGCTGCCGGCCGACATCATCGTGACCGCCACGGGCCTCAGCCTCGCCGTCGCCGGCAAGATCGCCATCAGCCTCGACGGGGAGCCGGTCACGTTCAGCGACCACTTCTACTACAAGGGCTGCATGTTCTCGAACGTGCCGAACCTTGCCGTCGTGTTCGGCTACCTCAACGCGAGCTGGACCCTGCGCGCCGATCTCAACGCCGATTTCGTGTGCCGGGTGCTCAACACCATGGCCGAAAAGGGCGCGCTGGTCGCCGTTCCGCGCCTGCCGGCGGAGCACGGACTGACCGTGGAGAACGTGTTCGATTTTTCCTCCGGATATCTTCAGCGCGCGCTGCACCTGATGCCGCAGAGCGCCAAGACCTGGCCGTGGCGGCTCAGCCAGGACTACCGGCGCGACCGCAGGATGATGCAGCAGCCGGTGGAGGACGGCATCCTCGACTTCGGGCGAAGTCCCGGTCAGGCCCTTTCAGATGCCCGCGCGGGTGCAGACCGTGCGGAAGCTGCTGCGGCATGACCCTGAGTGGCCGCCGTCCGGCTGGTGCGGACACAACGCTGTTCGTATAGACGCCGCCGCATGACACCCGACTCCGAGCGGATCTACACGGCGGCGCTGTGCGTCATCGGCGACGAAATCCTGTCCGGCCGCACGCACGACCGCAACATCGCCCAGGTGGCGAGCTGGCTACAGGTGCAGGGCATTCGCCTGCAGGAAGTGCGGGTGGTGCCGGACGACGAGGAACGGATCGCCGCCACCGTCAACGCGCTGCGGGCAGAGCACGACTATCTGTTCACCACCGGCGGCATCGGACCCACGCATGACGACATCACCGTCGATGCGGTGGCGCGGGCGCTGGGTCTGGCGGTGGTGATCCACCCGGAGGCGCGCGCCGCTCTCGACGCCTATTACCGCGACAAGGGCGGGCTGACCGAGGGCCGGCTGCGCATGGCGCGGGTGCCGGAAGGCGCCGAACTCATCCCCAACCGCATGTCCGGCGCACCCGGCATCCGGCTTGGCAACATCTTCCTCATGGCGGGCGTGCCGCACATCACCGCCGGCATGCTCGATGCTCTGACCGGAACTCTGGAGGGCGGGCGCCCGCTGCAGAGCGCGACGATCGGCGGCTTCATCCCGGAGAGCGAGGTCGCCATCCTGCTGCGCGACGTCGAGCGCGCCCACAACGATTGCCAGATCGGCAGCTATCCCTTCTTCCGCGAAGGCCGCGTCGGATCGAACTTCGTGATCCGGTCAACCGATGCCGAGCGGATGGCGGCCTGCCGCGATGACCTGCGCCGTCAGCTGGAGCAAAGCGGCTGGGACGTGACCGAGGGCGGCATCTGACCACGGCCGAACCGCAGGCCTGTCACTCCCCGACCTGTCACTCCCCGCGGCGCGCCTGATCCTCGGCAAGCTCGTCGCGCACCTCCCGCGCGCCTTCCTCCGCCACAGCCACGTTGCGCGGCGGCGCGGACTTGTTGGCGCGAAAGGCGTAGAGGATCGCCGCCCCGAGCAGGACCACCCCAAGCACCGTCACCAGCATCCACAGCCAGCCCATCGCTCACCTTTCTCACTGTTCGCAAAAACGGGAACGCCCGAGAACGCCGATGGCTCCGGTGCGCGGTGCCTGAACCCCCCGGCGGGTGGTATCCCGCGGGGGGTTCCGGCGTGAGGCTCAGGCCCCCTCGACCTCGGCAAGGTCGAGCTTCAGGCCCGGACCCATGCTCGAAGAGAGCGACACCTTGCGCACATACTTGCCCTTCGCGCCGGCCGGCTTGGCCTTGACCACCGCATCGGTCAGAGCGCGGAAGTTGGCCTTCAGCGCGTCGTCGGCGAAACTCATCTTGCCGATGCCGGAGTGGATGATGCCCTGCTTCTCGACGCGGAACTCGACCTGACCGCCCTTGGCGTCCTTGACCGCCTGCGCAACGTTGGGCGTGACGGTGCCGAGCTTGGGATTGGGCATCAGCCCCTTGGGACCGAGCAGCTTGCCCAGCCGCCCCACGACCCCCATCATGTCGGGCGTCGCAATGACCCGGTCATAGTCGACATTGCCGGCCTGCATGTCCTCCATCAGGTCCTCGGCACCGACCTTGTCCGCACCGGCATCCAGCGCCTTCTGCGCGTTGTCGCCGCGGGCGAACACCGCCACCCGCACATCCTTGCCGGTGCCGGAGGGCAGCGACACCATGCCGCGCACCATCTGGTCGGCGTGCCGCGGATCGACGCCCAGGTTCATCGCCACTTCGATCGTCTCGTCGAACTTGGTCAGCTCGCCCAGTTCGCGCAGCGTGGCAAGCGCCTCGTCCACCGTGTACAGCCGCTCGCGGTCGATCTTCGCCGCAATGGCTTGCTGCCGCTTGGTCATCTTCGCCATGATCAGCCCTCCACCACTTCGAGACCCATCGAGCGGGCGGACCCCTCGATGATCTTCATCGCCTGTTCGATGTCGTTGGCGTTGAGGTCCGCCATCTTGGCCTCGGCGATCTCGCGCACGGCGGACTGCTTGATGGTGCCGGCGGACACCTTGCCCGGTTCCTTGGACCCGGACTTCAGGTTGGCCGCCTTCTTGAGGTAGAAGGAAGCCGGCGGGGTCTTGGTGACGAACGAGAACGAGCGGTCCGCATAGACGGTGATGACCGTCGGAATGGGCGCGCTCTTCTCGAGATCCTGCGTCGCGGCGTTGAAGGCCTTGCAGAACTCCATGATGTTGACGCCTCTCTGACCGAGCGCGGGGCCGATCGGGGGAGACGGATTGGCGGTGCCGGCGGGCACCTGCAGCTTGATGTAGCCAGTAATCTTCTTGGCCATGATGAGGCCTCCTTTCTCAATGTCGCCCGGCCGCAGGCGCGGCCCGGCTCATGGTAAGCGGTGCAAGCGGCGCGCGTGCGCAGCGCCTCCCGCAAGGGTTTCCGTTGGTCTTCGGAAGGCGCGCCCCATAGCACATCGGGCGCGGGACACAAGCGCGGGGTGCGGCCTCTGCTCCGCCGCTGTCCGGGCGAGGCCGTGGACGGGACGAGGTGGCGACGCGGATCAGACGGCCTGCGCCTGAGGCGGCTCTTCCTGTTCGTTCTCCAGTTCGGCCATGACCCGCGCCATGGTGGCCTCCGCCGCATCCTCGAACGGTTGCAGGATGATGTCGGCGCCGGCCGCCTTCATGTCGGTCTTCGCATCGTGGTTGTAGACGGCAATGGCGACGCGCCCGCCGAACCCTTCCGCCTTCAGCGTGTTGATGAGGGTCTGGCGCGGATCGTGGCTCGTCATGCTCGGCCCGTGATGCGCGAAGGTCGAGATGACCCAGCGGGCATGCTGGAGCGGCAGCTCGCACAGGAAGTCCGGGTCGGTCGCGTCGCCGTAGACGGCGTTCAGCCCCAGCCGTTGCCACGTCTCCACCACGCCCGGGTCGAAATCGACGGCCAGCAGCGGCACGTTTGCGGCCTGGAGCCGGCGGGCGAGCGCCCCGCCGAGCTTCGACAGCCCGAGGAGCAGCACCTTGGGCGGCGCGGGCCGGTCGCGCTGCTCGTCCGCCTCCTCGCGCTTCGGCCGTGCCCGCTCCGCCCAGCCGAGCAGCGGCTCGAACAGCGGATACAGCCGGTGCGAGAACGTGATCATGTAGGTGGAGGCGGCGATGGTGATCAGCCCGACCAGGGTGACGAGCCCCAGTTCCGCCTCCGTCACCTGTCCGAGCGCGACGCCCATGCCGATGAAGATGAGCGAGAACTCGCTGATCTGCGCGACCGTCAGCCCGGCGAGGAAGCCGGTGCGCTTGCGGTAGCCCATCAGCCCCATGATGACGATCACGATCAGCGGATTGCCGATCAGCACGAAGAGGGAGAACACCAGCGCAGCAGGCACATTGGCGCCCAGCACCTCGAGATCGAGCTGCGAACCGAGATGGAGGAAGAAAAACAGCAGCAGGAAGTCGCGCAGCGGCGCCATGCGCGAAGCGATGGAGTCGCGATAGGGCGTCGAGGCCAAGGCGACGCCGGCAAACAGCCCGCCGAGTTCGATGCCGAGGCCCAGATACTCGCCGATGGCAGCGAACAGCGCGGCAAGGCCAAGCGAGAACAGGATCAGCAGTTCCTGGTTTTCGGCCAGGCGCCGAGTCAGCGGCCGCGCCGCGTAGCGGATGATCAGCACCACCAGCCCCGCCATCGACGCCGCCGCCGCCAGCGCACCGGCGACGGTCGTGTCGCTGCCGGTAACGGTGCTGCCGATCACGAGGGTCGACAGCGCCACCATCGACAGCACCACGACGATGTCCTGCACGATGAGGAAGCCGAGCGCGACCCGCCCGTGCAGCGAGTCGAGTTCGCGCTTGTCGGTGAGCAGCTTGACGATGATGATGGTGCTCGAAAAGGTCAGCGCGACCGCGATGTAGAGGCTCGGCACGACGCCGAGGCCCAGGGCGAGACCGATGAGGAAGCCGAAGACGGAGGTGAACACCACCTGGCCGAGGCCGGTGGTCAGCGAGACAAAGCCGAGCGACCGGATCAGCCGGTAGTCCATCTTCAGCCCGACGAGGAACAGCAGCACCGCGATGCCGAGGTCCGACAGCAGTTCGAGCGGCCCTTCCGACTGGACCAGGTTGAGCAGCGAGGGACCGGCGATGATGCCGACCACGATGTAGCTGACCACGAGCGGCTGGCGCAGGAGGTGCCCGATCAGCCCGACCACTCCGGCCAGAATGAGCAGGGCCGATATTTCCGAGAACAGCGAGTGGGTGACAAGCTCGGCCATCGGATCTCCCGCTCGGACCGGCGGGCACACCGGCCGGCCGCCGCCCCACCATGCCCGCAGTCAGGCGCGCGCGCCACCCGCGGGATGCGGAATTCCGGTCCGGAAGGCCGCGCCAGGGGCGGGCCGCTTACTTGACGAGTTCAACCTGCTCGAAGTCGAGGTCGAACGGCGTCGCGCGCCCGAAGATCGACACGGACACCTTGACCCGCTGCTTGTCGAAGTCGAGCTCCTCGACCACCCCGTTGAAGGATTGGAACGGCCCGTCGAGCACCTTGACCTGGTCGCCGATCTCGTACGGCACGCTGACCTGCTTCTTGGGCGCGGCCTTTGCCTCCTCCATTCCGCCGAAATAGCGCGCGGCTTCCCGTTCGGAGATCGGCTGGGGCTTGTTGTTGGAACCGAGGAAGCCGGTGACTTTGGGCGTGTTCTTGACCAGATGGTAGATGTCGTCGGTCATGTTGAGCTTGGCCAGCACGTAGCCCGGCATGAACTTGCGCTCGCTCTGCACCTTCTTGCCGCGCTTCACCTCCGTCACGGTCTCGGTCGGCACCTCGACCTGCTCCACACCGTCCGACAGCCCCAGACGGGCAGCCTCGGCTAGAATTGAGTCGCGGACCTTGTTCTCGAAACCGGAGTAAGCGTGAATGATGTACCAGCGTGCCATGAGGTGTTCCGTGTTCCTGTCGATGCCCGATGCCGGCGCGGGAGCCTCGTCCCTGCGCTCAGATCAGTGAGAGAAGCCAACGCACCACTGCGCCGAAGGCCGAGTCCACGCCGAGGAAGAACAGGGAAAGGATCAGCGTCATGATAAACACGAAGATCGCCCGGCGCACGGTTTCCTCGCGCGTGGGCCACACCACCTTGCGGGCTTCGGTCCGCACCTGGTTGATGAATTCGGCGGGAGAAGTCTTGGCCATGGTCCTCGGCAGAAATCTGGGTGGCGGGTACGCGGCCGCAGCCGCGCGAGCCATCGGCCAACCGTCAGGACCTGATGGTCGGCGGCGGGCACGCTGCTCGGGTGGGCGCCGCCCGCAGGCAGCACATCCGCCCCTATGCCAACCCGGCCGGATGCGCAAGAGCGCCGTTCCGCCTCGCTATCCGTATTGCCGCCACGGCCGGACGCGATAACAGGTTGATGCACGTCAGCCGCAGGCGCAGCGCGTCACCCGGAAGAACGCCCGCCCGCGCACCGTCTCACGCGCGGCCAAGCACCCGCCGCCAGAAACCCGGCTGCTCCATCGGCTGGATCCGACCGTAGGTCTGCCGCCGGATCGAGGGGTCGCAATACGGACGCGGAACGATCCACGGATCAGGCTGGCTGCTTCGAATGGTGTAGGTGGCCATGGTACGCTCCCTCGCTAGTGCCTCGACTCAACGACAGAAACACTCCACTCGCCGCAAAGTTCCTCCTGCTTTGACCACTCGTCAACCGATCATGCATGCTTCGGTTGAGGTGTGCCGAATTGGGGCGGATGACGGGCCGCCCGTCTGGCGAGACCATTTGCTTCCGCCGATCGGCACCTTCTGCTGGTTTGTGGATCTCGACGGGCCAGAGGGTCAGGCTCCAAAAGCCGTGTAGGATACCCGCGCCAGCCGAGCACCGCCGCTCTTTGCTGGCCGGTGAATGCTTCCCTGATCGCGCTGCACCAAGCCTTTAACGCGGCAGGAAGCGCAGCTGTGGCGCGGCACCGCGACATGCGTGCCTTGTCGTCGGAGAGGCCCTGCTCGGGCAACCACACGTGGCCGGTCGAGCGCAAGCGGCCCTGATTACCGGGTTCGTGAGGGGGAACCTCAGCCAGAGCCTGCACCGCCTCGGTTTGAAGGGCGTCCGAAGCACGGCCCGGCGCCTCGGTCATGGCGGGAGGAATGGCAGGGGTGACAGGATTCGAACCCGTGGCCCTCGGTTTTGGAGACCGATGCTCTACCAGCTGAGCTACACCCCTGCAGCCGGTGCGGGCTTAGGCATGTTGCGCGAACGTGACAAGAGGCCGCAGCGCCCCACACGTCAGCGCGGGTGCCCGGATGCGACGGGACGCGGAACCGATGGCGGCGATGTGCGCTGCCTGAGCACACCCGCACCGTCGTGAAAGGCGTCCATGCACGCTGCCGTTCAGAAGCCCATTCCGACGCGTCTGCTGCTCGACGCCTACCGCTCGGGCATCTTTCCGATGGCCGAGGCGCGGGAGGACAGCGAAATCTTCTGGGTCGAGCCGCGCGAACGGGCGGTGATCCCGCTCGACGGGCTGCACCTCGGGCGGTCCATGCGCCGGGTGCTGGCGCGCGACCGCTTTGCCGTGACCTGCGACACCGCCTTCGAACAGGTCATCGCCCGCTGCGCGGAACCCCGGCCCGATCAGCCCGACAGCTGGATCAGCCGACGGATCGAGGCAAGCTATGTCGCGCTTCACAAGGCCGGGCATGCCCACTCGATCGAGTGCTGGCAGGAGGGTGAACTGGTCGGCGGGCTGTACGGTGTGGCGTTCGACCGGGTGTTCTGCGGCGAAAGCATGTTCAGCCGCGCGGACAACGCCTCCAAGGTTGCGCTCGCCTGGCTGGTCGCGGCGATGCGCCGCGCGGAGTTCTGCCTGCTCGACTGCCAGTTCATGACCGGGCATCTTGCCAGCATGGGCGCGGTCCCGATCGACCAGGCCGAATACCTGCGCCGGGTCAGGGCGGCGCGCGGCACGCCTGCGATGACGATCGCCGATGCGGTGGCGTGGTTTCAGGCAGTGGGCGCAGGAGACCGGGTCGGAGACGGCGCCGGTGACGGCGATGCGGCGGGCGCGGTACCCGCCGGCGCCTCGTCTCCCGGGAAGCTCATCGCGCAGTTCTTGACCCAGACATCGTAGATGGGGTGTTCGACCACGTTGAGCGAGGGCGAGTTCTTGAACAGCCAGCCCGAGAAGATCTGCCGCCAGCTCTCCGCGCCGCCGCCTCGCCGCTCGGCCACCTGCACCTGAACGAAGGCACCCGTCTCGGGCGGCACTTCCCAAGGCGCCGTCCGCTCGCAGGCGGAAAGACGCACGACGAGGTCGCCGATCCGCCGCGTCTCGCCCGGCCGCATCTCGAGATCCTGCGACAGATTGTTGCGCTTGTTCAGCACGCCGATGGTGGCCACCCGCTCGGCCATCGGCGTGCCGGGCGCGTCTTCGGCCGTGACCGGTGGCTCGGCGGGCGCCTGCGCGAGTTCGGGAGGCAGCTGCGTCTCGGCGGCGCGCGGCGATGGCGGTGACGCGTCCGAACAGCCGGATACGGCAAGCAGCGTCGCGGCCATGAGCGCTCCGCCCGCGCGTGCCGGGCCGAGGCCTGTCATGCCGCCGCGTCGCTGTCGGGGGACCAGGCGTCATAGTCGCCCGAGGTTCGCGGTCGGCGGCCACCCCGCTCCAGCGCTCCCTGCGGGCGGTAGGCGGCGGCCGTGCCGGTCGCGTTGGGGGAATAGTCCGCTTCCCAGATGCGCGCCGGGGGAAGGTGGCTTTCCGGCACGTCGTCGAAGGCCCCATGCAGCCAGCCATGCCATTCCGGCGGCACGCGGCTCGCATCGTTGGCGCCTTCGTAGATGACCCACCGGCGTTCGCGCCCGGCGCCCTTGCCGCGGCGTTTCTCGCGGTAGTAGACGTTCCCCTGCGCGTCCGTGCCCACCTTTTCGCCGCGTCGGCGCGTGAACAGGTCGGTGCCGATGGTGGCGCCGTTCCACCAGGTGAAGATCTTGGCCAATACGCTCATGCGGGCAGCCGTTAGCCGAAAGCCCGCGGCCGGGAAAGAAGCCTGTGCACCGCGCAGAGGGCACCCGCGCATGCTGCGCCCGGCTCGGTCGCAGCCATGCCCGCCGTCTTTACCACTCCACCCGGTCGCCCGGCCGGATGCCCAGTTCCGCAGCCCGCCCGCCCCGGATTTCGAGCACCAAGCTAGCCGGCGCATCCGAGAGCACGGGCGTGTCGCTGAGCGGCTGCGTCTGCGCGGCGATGTTGATGATGCGCCCGTCCGGCCCGATGAAGATGATGTCGAGCGACAGCGGCGTGTTGCGCATCCAGAAGCTCTGCATCGCCGGCGGATTGTAGGGGAAGATCATGCCCTCGTCCGGCGCCAGCGAAGTGCGCTCCATCAGTCCGCGCTGCTGCTGCGCCGGCGTGCGGGCGACTTCCACCCGGAAGCGGTGCGTGCCGGTGGCGCTGGTGACGGTCAGCGGCACCACCTCGAGCCCGCTGAGCGGATGGCGGGACGCTTGCGGCGCGGCGACACCGGTTGCCGGGGCCTGCGACTCAGCCGCTTGCGAATAGCATGACGGCAGCGCCAGTGTCGCCGCGGCGACCGCTAGGATGTGCCAAGTTCTCACCAGCCTTTTCCTCCGTCCTCGTGCCGGTCTTGGTCCGTGTCCGCGAGCCATGCGTCCGCCTCCTGCGGCGTGCGCAGCGCGAGCACCGCCCGGGCCATGTCCGGTTCGTGACCCGCGCGCAGCAGCATGGCAAGCGCCTTCTGCCGCGCGGCCGGATCGCTCGCTCCGATGTGGGAGGCGTCGGCAAAGGGGCCGATGCGGCGGCGGCGAGCCAGGGCGAGCACGGCTTCCCGCTGCTGCCGGGGCGAAGGTCCGCTGCGGGTTCGCAGCGGCGCGTCGATCCCCGCCGCGCGCAGCGCCGCATCGACCCGGCGCGCCCCATACCCGCGCTGTGCGAGCGCGCGGGCCCGTCCCTGCGCGAAGGCGGCGTCATCCACGTATCCGGCCGCGACGAACCGCTGCACGATGGCCTGCACGGCCGCATCGCCGTCATCCGGAATGCCGCCGCCGGCACTCCCCTCCGCATCCCAGCCGCGCTCGCGCAGCTTGCGGCGCAGATAGGTTTCCAGCTTGCCCGTGCTGGTGGCGAACCGCGCCACATAGGCCAGCGCCAGTTCGTCGAGACGCGCGGCGGTCAGCGGCCGTGGCTTCTGTCTGCTGCGCCTGCGGTCCATGACAGGTGACGTGCCACAGCAATGCGCAGCGCTGCAACAGGTGTTCACCGGGGCGTCACTTGCCTCGTGACATGGCACGCTTTAACAGGCTTGCAACCACAGGGCCGGGGGACTTCAGAGACAACGACGCCATGACCGACGCTGGACTTATCCCGACGCCGAACGACTGTCCGCTGCCGCGCCGGCGCGCCGACTTCGCCACGTTTGCGGAGGCGATCGACTATGCCGCCAGGAGCGAGAAAGGACTGAATTTTCACGACGCGCGCGGCTCGCTCGAGCATGTTTTGCCCTATATGGCGCTGCGCGAGCAAGCGCTTGCCCATGCGCGGCGCATGGTTGCCGCCGGCATCCGCCCCGGCGACCGTGTGGCGCTCATCGCGGAAACGTCGCCGCAGTTCGCCACGCTGTTCTGCGCCTGCGTCTATGCCGGCGCTTGGCCTGTCCCGCTGCCGCTGCCGACGAGCTTCGGCGGCAAGGAGGGCTACCTCGAGCAGCTCGGAAACCAGCTCGCCAGCTGCGACCCGGTGCTGCTGCTTTACCCCGAAGAGCTGGCGTCCCTGATCGATGTCGCGGCGGCGCGGCAGGGGTGCGCGGCGCAGGGCTGGGACGGCTTCGCCACCCGCGAGGCGCCCGACTGCCCTCTTCACGACGCCGCGCCGGACGACATCTGCTACCTTCAGTATTCGAGCGGGTCCACGCGGTTTCCCACCGGCGTCGCGGTGACGCACCGCGCCCTGCTGCACAACCTGTACGGCCATGCCACCATGGTCGATCTCGGAGTGGACGACCGCGTGGTGAGCTGGCTGCCCTGGTATCACGACATGGGGCTTGTCGGCTGCCTCCTGTCGCCGATCGCCAATCAGGCCTCGGTGGACTTTCTGCGCACCGAGCATTTCGCCCGCCGGCCGCTGGCATGGCTCGACCTCATCAGCCGCAACAAGGGCTACACCCTCTCCTATTCGCCGACCTTCGGCTACGACATCTGCGCGCGGCGCATCTCCAGCCAGAGCCACGTCGAGGACCGCTTCGACCTGTCGCGGTGGCGGACGGCGGGCAACGGTGCGGACATGATCCGGCCGGACGTCATGCAGAACTTCGTCAACGCCTTCGCCGCCGCGGGTTTCAAGGCCAGCGCCTTCACTCCATCCTACGGTCTTGCCGAAGCGACCCTCGCGGTGACGGTGATGCCACCGGGAGAGGGGATCCGCGTCGAACTGGTCGAGGAGGAACGTCTGTCGGGCACCCCGCGCGATCTCAGCCGCCCGGCGCGCTATCGCGCCATCGTCGATTGCGGCGTCGCCCTTCCCGGCATGGAGATCGAAGTGCGCAGTCCGCACGGTCAGCCCCGCCCGGACCGGCAGATCGGCCGGGTCTGGTGCCGCGGGCAGTCGGTCATGCACTCCTACTTCCGCAATCCAGAGGCGACGGCCGAATGCCTGCACGACGGCTGGCTCGACACGGGCGACATGGGCTATCTGGTCGACGGCCACCTGTTCATCGTGGGCCGGGCCAAGGACATGATCATCATCAACGGGAAGAACCACTGGCCCCAAGACATCGAGTGGGCGGTGGAGCAGCTTCCCGGCTTCAACCATGGCGACATCGCTGCGTTCTCGGTCGAGCTGGACTCGGGCGAAGAACGTCCGGCCGTGCTGGTGCATTGCCGGGTGTCCGATCCGGACGAGCGGCTGAAGCTGCGCCAGCAGATCCGCGACAAGGTCCAGGCGGTGACGGGCGTCCCCTGTCTGGTCGAGCTGGTGCCGCCGCGGACCCTGCCGCGCACGAGTTCGGGCAAGCTCAGCCGCGCCAAGGCCAAGCGCATGTATCTTTCGGGCGAATTGCAGCCGCTCGACCTGCGCGCGGCCGCGTGATCCGCACTCAGGCGACCGGCGGCACCGTCGCCCTGACGTAGAAGGTGACGCGCAACCCGGTCGGAGACCAGGTCACCTCCGGCCTGGCGCCCGTGACCGCTCCCATGCGTTCGAGCAGGTTCAGCCCGCCCCCCTTGCGTTCGGGCGGCTGGACGGGGTGCCCTGCGTCCTCCAGCCAGGTCACGGCAAGGCGGCCGTCCGCGCACTGCGCCGCGACCTCGATCCTTCCGCTGTCCTGCGCCAGCGCGCCGTGCTTGAGCGCGTTGGTCAGCAGCTCGCCGAGGATGAGCGCAACGGTCTGAATGGCATCGTTGCCGAGCAGCGCGTCGGTGAGGTCGCCCGTGCGCACTTTCTCGGCAGCGCCGCTCATCCTGAGCAGCAGCGGAATGACCTCGCTCGCCGGCATCGTCTCATTCCTGTCGGCGGCCATGAAGTCCTGTGCCCGCGCCAGTGCGGCAAGCCGCTGATCGAAGCGTGCGACGAGATCCGGCACGTCGGCCGCGTGGCGGGCGCTGAGCCGCAGCAGCGAGGTGATGACCGCCAGCTGGTTCTTGAACCGGTGCCGCATCTCGCGCGCCACAGTGTCGGCCCGCGCCGCCTCGTGCTCCGCGGCTTCCCGGCGCCGCTGCTCCTCCATCCGGTCGAGGACGAGCCGGGTGACGTCGCGCGATGTTGCGAGAATGTGGGTGATGACACCCTCGTCGCTGCGGATGGGCGCAACGCCGACATCCCACCAACGCTCCTCACCCCGCGCCGTGGGGCAGAAACCCTCGAAGCGGCATGGTTCACCACCCGCGGCGCGCCTGACAGAGTCTGCGACGACAGCCCGCGATTCCGCCGGCCAAAGCGACGCCCACTCGGCGCCCTCGACATCCGCCATCCGTTCGATGCCCATCGCGGCGCGCCCGTTGCCGTTCATGAACAGCAGCCGCCCGTCGAGGTCGACGAGCTTGATGCAATCACGGCTCTGCTCGACGAGCGTCAGAAGAAGGTCACGCGAATGCGCCGGCATGGCCACGGACGGCGCAAAGCCGGCATCGTCACCCACGCGCGCGGAACCGGGCACCCGCAGCTCCGTCATGTGCACCCCTCCCTCGGCTCGATGTGTCCTGCTGTGACAATGGGCATTCCGCTGCACCCGGGCAAGGCGGCGATCGCTTGCCCCTTGTGTTTTAGCCATGTAACACAGAAATGCTGCGGACACAGCGGAGACATGCGGAGAAAGCGATGAGCACCAGCCCGACGGCCACGGCAACCGCCACCGACCTCAAGCTGACGCCGCCCGACCCCGTGCCGGTCGTCGCGCCCGAGAAGGCCGTGGGCCTGGTTCCGGTGAGCCCGGAGGTGCGCTCGAAGCTGGACGAGAAGGTTGACGCCTATGTCGATGCGCTCGTGGCCGAAGATGCCAACTCGCCCGAATTCGGCAAGAAGGTCGACCAGCTCACCAACATGGGCCGCAAGGAGATCGCCGCGGCCAGCGCGATGTCCAACCGCTTCCTCGACCGGCCGATCCGGGCCATGGACAAGGACGAGGGCGTCGGGGCCAATCTGGCCGAGCTGCGCCGCACGGTGGAGTCGCTGGACCCGAGCCGCCGCGGCAAGCTGACCGGTCCGCGCAAGCTGCTCGGCATCATTCCGTTCGGCAACAAGCTCAACGACTACTTCCGCTCGTACCAGAGCGCGCAGACGCACATCCAGGACATCCTGACCAAGCTGGCCAACGGCAAGGACGAGCTGTTGATGGACAACGCCGCCATCGACGTCGAACGCGCCAAGCTGTGGGAAGCCATGGGCAAGCTCGAACAGATGATCCACATCTCGCGTGCTCTCGACGAGAAGCTGGAGGAGAAAGCCGCGGAGCTCGACGCCACCGATCCGGCCAAGGCGAAGGCGATCCGCGAAACGGCGCTGTTCTACGTGCGCCAGCGCACGCAGGACCTGCTGACCCAGATGGCCGTGAGCGTGCAGGGTTATCTGGCTCTCGACCTCGTCAAGAAGAACAATGTCGAGCTGGTGAAAGGCGTCGATCGCGCCAGCACCACCACCGTCGGCGCCCTGCGCACGGCTGTCACCGTCAGCGAGGCGATGACCAACCAGCGGCTCGTGCTCCAGCAGATCACCGCGCTCAACGACACCACGGCAAGCATCATCGACTCCACCGGCAAGATGCTGCGCGAGCAGACCGGCAAGATCCACGAGCAGGCCGCCGCGTCGACCATACCGCTGGAGGTGCTGCAGCGCGCCTTCCAGAACGTCTATGACACCATGGACGAGGTCGACCAGTTCAAGCTGCGGGCACTCGACTCGATGAAGCAGACGGTGAACGTGCTCTCCGACGAGGTGGAGAAATCCAAAGGCTACATCGCGCGCGCCGAAGGGCAGGCGCGGGCGCAGCGCCAGGTCGAGAGCGCCGAACCGTCTCTGCTGTCGCTGGAGGGGTGATGGGCGATCTGACCCGTGACAGCGACCGCCTGATCATCGAGGGACGGCGCCTGCGCGACGACAACCGCACGGGGGGACGGCACCGGCGCGCCGGTCCGCCGCGCCGGTCCGTGGGTCGCGGTGCGGCGCAGGCCAAGATCCGTCACATGCTGCGCAAGCTGATGCGGATCCTCCTCGCCATCGCGGCCATTCTGTTCGCGGCCATGGTCACGGGTCTGCTCATCGGCGGACTCGGCTTCCTCGGGGTGATGCTGACCCTTTTTGCGATGGTCGTGGCGGTGATGGTGTTCTCCACCTTTCCCCGCATCCGCGTGCCGGCCCGCGCCGACCTCAACAAGGGTGACGTGAAGCAGATGGTAGCCCGCACCGAACTGTGGCTGGAGCATCAGCGGCCCGCCCTGCCCCCGCCGGCCGTGCGGATCATTGATGACCTCGGCGTTCAGCTCGACGAGCTTGGCAGTCAACTTCAGGCTGTGGACCAGAACCACCCCCAGGTGCGCGAGGTGCGCAAGCTGGTCGGCGAGATTCTGCCCGAGACGGTCGAGAGCTACCGCGCGATTCCGTCACATCTGCGCAGTCATGCCCATGCGGGCGTCACCCCTGACGAACAGGTGACCGACAGCCTGCAGCGGATCAGCGACGAGGTGGACTCGATTTCCCGCCAGCTCGCCGAAGGGTCGCTGGACAAGCTGGCGATCAGCAACCGCTTCCTCACCACCCGCTACGGCAGCAGCGACAACGGAGATGCCCCTTAATGCGCGTGGCCATTCCGCACAGCCTTCCCCGCGACGAAGTGCGCCGCCGCCTGCGCGCCCACAGCGGCGAGATCGGCCAGCACATCCCCGGCCGCGTCGCCGACGTGGCGACCAGCTGGCGCAGCGAGGATCAGATGGAGATCAGCGTCGCCGCGCTCGGTGCGCGGGTCGACGGCGACATCACCATCGAGGACAGCCAGGTCGTGTTCCAGGTCCGCCTGCCACCGGCGTTAACGTTCGTCGAACCGCTCGTCGCGGGCGCCATTGCCGACAAGGGACGCAAGCTGCTGAGCGACCGCTGAGTCCTGCGAGTTGCATTCACAGGGAAGATTTGCCATGGTTCCCGAGCTTTGCGCCAACGGCGCCGGGATAGGACGGGCTCATGAGTTCGCATGAGATGAACGGGGTTCCCGCGCGACGGGTGCTGGTGGTCGAGGACAGCATGATCATCGCCATGGAGGCGGAGGATTGCCTGCGCGAACTCGGCTTCGGCGATGTCGCGGTGGCCGGATCCGTGGAAAGCGCGATGCAGGTCCTCAAGGATCAGCCGGTCGATTTTGCCATCCTCGACTACAATCTTGTCGACGAAACAAGCGAGGCGGTGGCCGACGATCTGACCCGGCGCCGCATCCCGTTCGCCGTCGCGTCCGGCTACGACGATCTCGACGTCCATTTTGAACGGATGGGCGCCGCAGCGGTGCTCAGCAAGCCTTACAGCAAGGCCGATCTGCGGCTGCTGCTGGAGACGGTCGGCCTCGCCAAAGCCGCCTGAGGGCGCGTGACCGGCAACGCCCCAGCCGGCATGCTCAGCACGCGCTGAACACGAGGTAGCGGGCATCGGCAGACGCGCTCAGCGCTGCCGCATCGTCGACCCAGCCGCACTGGCCGGCGCCGACTGTCGTCCCTCGCGCGTCCGACAGCGTGCCGTCGAGCGGCAGGACGATTGCCGCGCCGCGATGGCTGCCGAGCACCAACCGGTCCGCAGCACCGGATACATGCGTCACGCGGAAGTGCGGCCCGTCGACAAGGCGCACCGTTTCCTCGTCACGAACCCGGCATCGGCGCGGATCGGCATAAGGGCCGGGTGTCAGCACCGCCAATGCCTCGTCGAGATGCAGATCCCTCGGCCGGCCGTAATCGAACAGGCGGTAGGTGACATCGCTGTGCTGCTGCAGTTCGGCGATCGTGACCCCGGCGCCGATGGCGTGCACCGTCCCTGCGGGAAGATAGAAGAAGTCCCCTGCCCGGACCGGATGCCACGCCAGCAGACCCTCGATGCTGCCATCGAGCGCCGCGGCGCGGATCCGCGCCGCCGGCAGTGTCTCGGTAAAGCCGATCGCCAGCACGGCGTCCGGTTCCGCTGCCAGCACGAGCCAGCATTCTTCCTTGCCGCGGGACCCTTCGGGCGCGCGCGCATCGTCGGGATGAACCTGCACCGACAGCTTTTCCGACGTGAACAGATACTTCGCGAGCAGCGTCTCCAGTTCCGGCGGCGGCTCGAACCAGATCTCGCCCACCGGCTCTGCCGACGTGGTGTTGAAGGGAGGCGGCAGATGCGTCCGCCCCCAGACTTTCTCCACCAGACGCGACGGCAGGAGCGAGAGGCCGGGGTTGCTCATGACCGCGCCTGCGCCGCCAGCGCGCCGACCTGCTGCGCGTGCGCGCGCGACGTGACGAGCACGTCATTGCCGTCGACGACGATGATGGCATCCTCGAGGCCGACGACCGCGACGCGCGGACCGTCGCTGTCGACCATGACGTTGCGGCAGTCGACGAGTTCCGCTGGCGCTCCGCACACGCTGTTGCCGTCGGCATCGGAAGGCCGTGCGTCCTGCAGCGCGCTCCAGCTGCCGATGTCGGACCAGCCCATCGCCACCGGGACCACGGCCGCCCGTGTGGTGTTCTCCATCACCGCGTAGTCGATGGACTCGCCCGAAATGGTGGAGAAGGGCGCCGCTGCCGGGCGGATCACCGACGCGCCCCTTGCGGCGGCGGCCATGCTCTCGGCCACAGCACCCGCCATGTGCGGCCGGAAGGCCTGCAGCTCCTCGAGGAAGCGACCGGCCATGAACGCGAAAATGCCGCCATTCCAGAAATGCGCGCCGTCCGCCAGGAAGGCGGTGGCCCGCGCGAGGTCAGGCTTCTCGACGAAGGAGTCGATGACGAAGCCATGCGCCAGTGGTGCTCCGCGGCGGATATAGCCGTAGCCGGTTTCCGGCGCGGTCGGTGCAATCCCGAGCGAGACGAGCCAGCCTTCCTGCGCCAGCCGCTCCGCCTGCGCCACGGCATCGGCGAAGGCGGCGTCGTCGGCGATGTGATGATCGCTCGGGCAGACGAGCAGAACCGTGGTGGCATCGACCGCATGCGCCGCAAGCGCGATCGCGGGCGCCGTGCTGCGCGCGGCTGGCTCGATCATCAGCGTGGCCGGCCGGTCGAGCTGGTCGGCGACCAGCTCGGCATGAACGCTGCCGGCCACGATGATCGGCTGCCCGAACCGCGCCGGATCGGCGAGACGGTCGAGCGTCCTCTGGAACAGGGTGCGCGGGCCGAGCAGGGGCTGGAATGGCTTGGGACAGGAACGCCTGCTGCGCGGCCAGAGCCGCGTTCCGCCGCCACCGCACAGGACCACCGGTGTCACACTCATACGCTCACGCCACTCCGGTCACCATGGACGACCGCACGTCTCGCCGGCGGCGGTGCCGCTATGCGCGCTGCGGCGCCCGCATGCAATCGCATCAGCCCCTCCGGCTCAGAACCATCGCTGCCGCCACCCGTATTGCGCGGCCACGGCATTGCCGGAGGCGTCGCGGGCAGGTTCGAACCGGAACCGCTCCTCGGCCAGGCGGCAGGTGATCCGGTCCGCTTCGGGGTCGGGACTTGGCGTCACCACCCGGCAGTTGCGCGCCCGGCCGTCGACGCCGACGGTCATGAACACCTCGACAAAGGTGCCGCGCCGCACCTGACGGCCGCCGGGCGGGGTCGGGAAGTCCGCGGCGGAGTTGATGTCCCCGGCGATCTTCACCGGCCGCGTCGGCGTGAATCCGCCTCCGTCTCCGCGCCCCGATCCACCTCCGCCCGTCCCGGTTCCGCTTCCGCCCGCGCCCGTCCCCGCTCCCGCGTCAGCGGCGCCTCCATCGGGATCAGCGCCCGTGGAGGCGGCGCGGGGCAAGGCTTGCGGCGGGGCAAGCTGGATTGCGCTCGGCGGCGCCTCGCGCGGGCGTGCTTCGCCGCGTGCGCCGGCTGCGCCGGCCGCGCCGGCAGGCCGCCGGTCAGGGGCGGGTGGCGGTTCGACCACCGGCTCGGGAGGCGGCATCGGTGTGAACACGCTGATCGCCTCCAGCGCCATCCGCTCCGCCGGCGCGAAGGCCGCGGGTGCAAACGCATAGCCGAGCCCGAGCAGGGCCGCGGCGTGCAATGCGATCACCAGCACCAGCGGGCCGGGCCGCACGCTGCTGGAGGGGACGCTGCGGGTCATGGCGGCAAAGTGTAGCCTTGAACGCTTAACACCGCATTTGCGCTCCGCCCTGTGACGACATCGTGTGCCCAGGCACAGCAAAGGCGGCGCTCCGGGGAGCGCCGCCTTCGCCGCAGTCACAGCCGGCGTGATCAGAAGTCGTAGTTCACCCCGACCTTGAGGCGCCACACCGACGAGGACACGTTGATGCCGTTGTCGGCGTCGAACGTATCGATGCCGTTGGCGTTGGTGAAAATGTAGCGACCCTGAGCATCGACACCGCTCACCTGCGCCACGTCCTGACGACCGGCGAAGTCACGCCGGCGCTGCACGTTCCAGTCGGAGTCGAGCAGGTTCAGGAAGTTGTCGACCATCGCATAGACCCGCAGGCGATCGTTGCGGCCGAACAGCCGGCCGGGACCGGGCAGTTCCTGCGACAGCTGGACATCGAGGTCATAGAACCAGTCGTTCGAACAGGTGTTCCGTTCGATCGAGCGGCCGATGTAGTCGCGGGCGCACTTGAGGCTCTGGGCGAAGTCGGTCACGCGCTGGGCCACGCCAGGGGTGGACAGCGGCGAGACGTTCGGATCGTTCGCCCCGCTCGGGATGTACAGCAGGGCGTTGTCGGCCCCCGAGCGGCTGTCGCTGAACACGCCGTTGCCGGTGAAGGTCAGGCTGTACGGACGCCCCGACCGGGCAACGAAGGTCAGCCCGAGGCGGGTGGTCAGATCGGAGAAGAATTCCTCTCCGAAGCTCGCCCCCAGCGAAATGTTGTGCCGGCTGGAGAAGAAGCTGCGCGACGGGTCGGGGTTCTGCCGGTCGAAGGCGGCCGACAGCGAGTAGTTCGACCCGGCGGTCGAGTTGTACATATTGCGCCGGTCCTGCGCGTCCGAAAACGCATAGCCGAGGCTGAAGAAGCTCGACCCGCCTTCCGTCAGCACACCGCCATCGAACCGCTTCGACAGGATCACCGAGGCGTTGTGGCTGCGGAACGGACCGGCATTGGTGAGCATCAGCTCGTTGATGCGGGCCGTGCTGAAGCAGGCAGCCGTGACGCCCTGGTAAACCGGGGTCGGATTGATGTCGACGAGTGTCGCGGTGCAGCCCGGACGCAGCGTGTCGATCGCCTGGTAGATCGGCCGTCCGTCGATGGTGAAGCCGTTCAGACCGGCCCGGATGTCGGGCGTCTGCGCGAGGTCGACCACCGTGTAGGGGTTGCGATAGCGACTGTAGATGTAGTCGAGGTTAAGGTTCCAGCCACTGAAGAAGCCGGTGTCGGTCAGGTCGAGCGTCGTCTGGAAGCCGACATTGGCGCGCAGCACGCTGGCAACCTTGATGTCCGGATCAATCGACTGGGTGAAGCCCTGTCCGGCCGCCGCAGTGGCGATCGCCGCGTCGCGGAAGCAGGTCGGCAGACCCGTGAAGCGCCCGTTCTGGAGCACACTGATCTGTCCAGGCGCCTGCGGAAGACATCCGGCCGCCTGGGTCGTGCCCAGGGCGAAGGCGCTGCCGTCGTTCTGGAAGGCATTGCCGAACCACACCAGCGGATCGCCGCCCGAGAACACGCCCACGCCGGCACGCAGCTGCGCCCGCGAGAACACCCCGAACTCGTCGATGTCGTAGGTCAGCGCCACGCGCGGCATGATGATGGGATCGAGGCTGCTGAAGCCGCCATTGTTGTTGACCCCGTACCGGCGCACGAAGTTCGGGTTGAGGTCCGGCCGCCCGCCGTCATACCAGTCGAGGCGCACACCCGCCGTCAGACCGAGCTGCGACGTCACCCGCCACTCGTCCTGCGCGAAGACGGAGAAGATGGTCCGGTTGAAGGCCGCGGCCGCGTCGTTGACGTCGCCGGTGGCGGAGAAGTTGCCGAACGCGCCTTCGGTCTGGCCGCCCACCACGTTGGCCGGGGTCGTGCTCGTCTGGTTGTTGCCAAGGCCCGGCGACAGCAGACCGGCACGCAGGTCGTTGATGTTGCGGAAGACCAGCGTCCCGGTCGCGTTCTGCACGAACAGGTTGAACAGGTCGGCGTGGTTCACTTCCATGCCGAACTTGAGCTGGTGGCTGTCGGCATCGATCCGCAACACCGCCCGGTACTGGTCGATGGTCGAGCGCAGGTCATTGGCCGAGCGCGAGTTGCCCGGACCCGCCAGCACCGTGCCGTTCGGCACCCCGCCCGTGTTCGGCACACCGACGATGATGCGCGGGATCGGATTGGCCGACTGCGCCTCGCCGCCACCGATCGGATCCTGAATGTCCTGCACCTTGGAGCGCGAGAAGCGCAGCTCGGTCGCGACCCTGTCCGTCCACTGCGAGAACAGGCGGGCGGAATAGTAGTCGGAGTCGGTGCCGCTGCGGAAGAAGGTGTTCTGACCGACCACCTGGGGCGACGTTTGGCCGGTGAAGAAGTCGTCCGGACGCGTCGCGGCTTCCTGAAGCTTCTGGTAGGTCGCCTCCAGACGGTGATCGTCGGTGATCTGCAGATCGCCGCGGACGAACCATCGCTCGTTCGTGAACGGCCGGTTGGTCACCAGCGGTCCCGTATCGATGCCGTATACGGTGCGCAGGACTTCGGAAATCTCGTTGAACTGCTGGAGCGAGACGCCGCGCAGCTCATTGGCGAAGCCGGCCCCGGCCGGACCGTCATCCTGCGACTGGCCGGCGCGCTGGTTCTCGTAGGCGCCGAACAGGAACAGGCGGTCGCGGATCACCGGTCCGCCAAGATAGACGCCCCAGCGCTTCTCCGGTTCAATGCGCGCCACGGGCCGGCCGGCCACCGTGTCCCCGCGAAGGTCGCTGTTCGAATATTCGAAGAAGCCGCCCAGCTGGTACTCGTTGGTGCCCGACCGGGTGATGACGTTGATGGCGCAGCCGGTGAAATTGCCGAAGTCGACATCGAACGGAGCGAACTGCACCTGCGTCTCACGCACGGCATCGAACGGGATCGGTGCCGACGAGCGCGACGAAAAGCCCGTGTCGTTCAGGCCGTAGATGTCGCCTTGGCTGATCCCGTCGACGGTGAAGGCGTTGCCGCGGTCGTTGCCGCCAAGGCAGGAGATGCGGTCGGCGCCCGAACCGCCGTCATCCCGGTCGAGGCTGACGCGCGGATCGATACGGATGATGTCGCGCACGTCGCGGTTGAACGTCGGCGCGTTGGCGAGGATTTCGGCCGTGAAGCTGCTGCCCGGTCCGACGGCAAGCTGAGTCACCCGGACTCGCGTGCCAGTGACGACGATCTCGCCCGTCCCGGCCGACAGGGAAAAGGTCAGCGCGGTCGGCCCCTGGAGCGAGGTGAAGATGTTGCCGACGGTCTGGCCCTCAAGCCCCTCGGCGTTCGCCGACACTGTGTAAGGGCCGCCGGTGACAAGGTTCTGCACGACGAAGGTGCCCGCTGCACCCGTCACGCTGGTCCGCGAGGCGCCGGTGCGGGTGTCGGTCACGATGACCGTCGCGCCGGCCACCGGATTGCCCGAGTCGTCCAGCACCGTTCCCTGGATTGTCGAGGTGATCTCCTGCGCCATGGTCACGGCCGGCGCCAGCACGCCTGCCGCCGAAAGGCTCGCGACGCTGGCTGCGAGCAGGTATCTGAGTTTCATCGGATCAACCCCTAGTGTCCATTCACATGCTGATGCGCGCACGCAGGCCCGTGGCCGTCGGCGTGGTCGGGCCGGCTAGGAGACAGCTTTTGTTACCGGCTCGTTACAGCAGCGCAATCCGGTGAGCCCCCTGTGACGGGGCGCAAGAAGTCGAGCGTTTTCAGCATGTTCGATGTTGCATAAAGGTCGCACTGCACGCGGCTTCGTCACGACCGGCGCGACTCAGGCCAGGTTGATCTCGCGCAGGCGCTGCTGAAGGAACTCGTGGCTGGAGATCGGGGCCGGGTGGTCGTCGGGGTGTGCCGGGTCGATGCAGGACGGGAGCGTCTCGATCACGAAGTCGGGCCGGAAGTGCAGAAAGAACGGCATCGAATAGCGCGACCGGTAGGCCGCCTCGCCGCGCGGGTTGACGACCCGGTGCGTGGTCGAGCGCAGCCGTCCGTTGGTGAGACGATCGAGCATGTCGCCGATGTTGATGACCAGCGCGCCTTCGGGAACGTCGACCGCCTTCCACTCGCCCGCGGTGGTGAGCAGTTCCAGCCCGGCCTCCTCCGCCCCCAGCAGCAGGGTGATGGTGTTGATGTCACCATGCGCGGCGGCGCGAATGGCGCCTTCGGCATCAGCGCCGTCAAGTGGCGGGTAGTGGAGCAGCCGCATCACGGAATTGCCGTCACGCACCGTGTCGGCGAACCAGTCCTGCGGCAGTCCGAGATGGAGCGCGACCGCCTCGAGCACGCGGGCGCCGGCCGTCTCGAACGCGGCATAGAGCGCCTCGAACGTGGCGCGAAAGCCCGGGATCTCCTCCGGCCAGACATTGGGCGCCATCACCGCGGAGAAGGCATGCCCTTCCGGCAGGCTGCGCCCGACGTGCCAGAACTCCTTGAGGTCGTGCACGGCCGCGTCCTTTGCCCGCTCGGTGCCGAACGGCGTATAGCCGCGCGCCCCGCCCTTGCCGGGCAGATGGTAGGACCGCTTCACCTCCTCGGGGAGCGCGAAGAAGGCCCGCGACATCTCTTCCGCCCGGCGGATGAGTTCGGCCGGGATGCCGTGGTCGCGCACCACGCCGAAGCCGTATTCCTCGAACGAGCGGCCCAGTTCGCTGGCCACATCGGGAAGCGGGCGGGCAAGCGAGACGATGGCGATGTCGGACATGGCGGCCCTCTCAGTAAGGCAAAAACAGCCCGGCAAGCGCCGCGCTCATCAGATTGGCGAGCGACCCCGCCGCGAGCGCCCGCAGGCCGAGCCGCGCTATAACCGGTCGCTGGTTCGGAGCAAGTCCGCCGGTGACCGCCATCTGGATGGCGATGGACGAGAAGTTGGCAAACCCGCACAGGGCGAAGGTCACGATGGCGCGGCTGCGTTCGCTCAGGGCCTCGGGGCCGAGTGCGCCAAGATCGATGAAGGCGACGAACTCGTTGAGCACGATCTTGGTGCCGAACAGCCCGCCCGCAACGCCCGCCTGTTCCCAAGGCACGCCGACGAGGAACATCAGCGGCGCGAAGACGAAGCCGAGCAGCCGCTGGAACGACAGATCGGCGATTCCGAACAGGCCGCCGGCCCAGCCCAGAACGCCATTCGCGAGCGCGACGAGCGCGACGAAGGCGAGCACCATTGCGCCGACCGCCACCGCCAGCCGCACGCCGGTCTGGGCTCCTTGCGCCGCCGCCTCGATGAGATTGGCGGGACGATGCCCTTCCTCGAACGTCTCGGCGGCCTCCACTTCGTGCGGCTTCTCGCCTTCGGTGATGGCGGCCGGCCCTTCCCCGCTGATGCGGGTGTCGGGCAGCGCGATGGGCCCGTCGATGAGAGGCTGCGGCTCGCCCTCGTCGGGCATGATGATCTTGGCCATCAGTATGCCGCCCGGCGCGGACATGAACGCGGCGGCCAGCAGGAAGGGCAGGTAGGACGGGCCGAGCAGCCCCGCATAGGCCGCGAGGATCGTGCCTGCCACGCCAGCCATGCCGACGCTCATCAGCGTGAACAGCCGGCTCGGCGGAAGCGCGGCAAGATAGGGGCGCACGACGAGCGGACTTTCCGACTGGCCGACAAAGATGTTGGCGGCCGCGCCCAGCGACTCGACCCGGCTGATCCCCGTCAGCCAGCCGATCGCGCCGCCGACCCAGCGCACGACGCGCTGCATGATGCCAAGGTGATAGAGGATCGACACCAGGGACGCGAAGAACACGATGACCGGCAGCGCGCCGAGCGCGAAGGTGTTCTGAAGCGGATTGTCCGCGCCGAAAAGGAATGCCGTTCCCGCATTGGCATAGGACAGCAGCGCCGCCACCCCATCCGACATCGCCCCGATCACGCGGCGTCCGCCGGTGGTGGCGAGCACCAGAAAGGCGAGCAGCGCCTGAAGCGCGAAGGCGGCCGCCACGACCCGCAACCGGATCCGGCGGCGCGCCGTCGAGAGCAGGACGGCGATCGCCAGAATGGCGGCAATGCCCAGCAGGCTAATGACGTATGGCGGCATTGCGGTTCCCTCCGGCACACCCAACCGACGGTGCCGGCCCTACCGCGTGTGCGTCGCGGGTGCGTCAATCACACCATCGGCGCCAGTGCAACTCACTTGTGGACGGTTGTCCGGCATCGGCGCGCAGGGCTTTCCTTTTGCGCCCGCCGGCCATAGCAGCCGGACATGCCCGATGGTTCTCCCGCCGCTGCGCCGGTGCTTGCGCGATCGCTGTTCGCCTTTGCCCTCGTCTATGGCGGGATGACCGTGGTGGCCGGCGTGCTGGCCTTCAAGCAGGTGGCGCTGGGTCCGCTCGCGGTGGAAAGCGGCATCTTCGCCTTCCTGCTGCTGGTGGTGCTGTCAAGCGCGGTGGCGCAGCTGCACGGGCGGCAGACGGCCGACCGGCTTGTCCTGTGGGGGTTTGCACCGCTGGCGCTGTCCATCCTGCTGATCTTCGTGGTGCTGCAACTGCCGCCCTCGGCGCAGATGCCGGCCGAAAGAATTGCGGCCTTCCAGACCGTGCTGTCGAGCACGCCGCGGATCATGGCTGCGGGTCCGGTCGCCTATGGCGTGTCCCTGCTCCTCAATGTCTGGATCTTCGACAAGCTGCGCGGATCGGGCGGTTCCTCGGCGTCGCAGGGCGGCGGAGTGCTGATGATCCGTGGAGCGATCGCCTCGGCCATCAGCCAGGCCATCGACAGCGTCATCTTCATCACGCTGGCGTTCTATGGCGAGTTTCCGATCGGCGAGCTGATCCTGGGGCAGGCGCTGGCCAAGATCGTGCTGTCCTTCGTGTTCGTGCCGCCCCTGATCGTGGCGGCGGTGCGGCTGGGCCGCTGGCTTGACGGCGCAACGGCCCCGCGCTCCGCCCGCTGACGATTTGATCGGGATCAAAGCGCGGCGCCGAGAGGCGTGTCACACGCGGGCATCAACCAAGGAGATGCCCGATGACCCGTCTGATCACCAAGGCCGAGCTGGAGCAGAGCGCCGCGCTGGCCCGGCTGTCCACGCCGGTGGCCAACATCCGGCAGGACATCGAGCAGCGCAATTTCGGTTTGCCGGTTGCCCTGCACGTGACCTATTTCGGCCTGTTCCTCGCCTATCTCGCGGTGATGTTCGTCGGCTTCACCAGCCCCGAGATGATCCTGCCCATGGTCATCTTCGTGCTGTTCACGGCGGCGTTCTACTTCGTTCCGATGCTGTGGGCGCAGATGGGTCCGGCCGGCGCAGCTCCCGCGCCGCGCATGGACGAGTTCGCGCGGGACGGCATCATGACGCTGACGGGGCGGTGCAGTGGCCGTGACGCGGTGGTGCAGACCCTCATCCTCCCGGCGCTGGTGCTTGGCTGGGGTGTCGCGATCGTCACCCTCGCGGCCTTTCTCCTCTAGGCTGCCAGCTGCTCGAGGCGCGCGGTGTCGAGCAGTTCGACGCCGCGCGTTCCGTGCCGGCGCAGCAGACCGTCCCTCTCGAGCCGCCCGAACTGGCGGCTGACGGTTTCGATGGTCAGTCCCAGCAGCGTGGCCAGTTCTCCCCGGTTGACCGGCAGGTCGAACTGCACCGCCCCGTGGCAGGGGGACGGGCTCGCGGCATGGGACAGGGAAAGCAGCAGCCCCGCGACCCGCGCCGCTGCCGACCGGCGACCGTCGAGGGCGATCTGGGCACGGGCCGTATACAGATCCTCCGCGGCACGGCGCAGCAGCGCCCGTGCGAGCGCGGGATGCTGTTCGATGGCGGCTTCGTAGTCCGCCCACGCGAACACGCAGACGGTGCTGCGAGCGAGCGCGATCACGTCATGGCGGATGAGCGGCGAGAACAACTCGCCCACGAAGCCGGACGGGTGCACGAGGCTGAGGATCCGCTCGTGCCCCTGCTCGTCATGGTGCGACACCTTGAGCAGTCCCTGTGTCAGGGTGGCGCAGACGTCCTGAGGATCCCCGGCGGCGAACACGGTCTCGCCCCGTTCGTACACCCGGTGATGGCCCAGCCGGGCCAGCGCCGCCCGCTCGTCCGGCCGGAGCGAGGCGCAGGCGGCGCTGTCGCGCACCGCGCAGACACTGCAATCGATGCCTGGCACCGCGGCTGTTCCGGGCCGCTAGAGCGCGCGTGCGTACAGCGCCAGGAGAGCCTCCCACGCGCGTTCGGCCTGGGTGCGGTCGTAGACGGGCGAGTCCGGCACGGTCCAGCCATGGTCCGCCGGGTAGACCTCGACGACTGCGGGGCGCCCTGCGGCAGCGGCCGCTTCGGAGAGGATCGTCTTGTGGGTGGGCGCCTTCGCGTCATCGTCCTGCGAGATGGCGACGAGGTAATGGGCGCGGGTCGCGCCGAAGGTCGTGTGCGGGCTGCCGGGATTGTCGGTCACCAGTCCGCCGCCATGGAAGCTCGCTGCGGCCCTCACCCGCTGAGGGATCGCTGCGGCGCTCCAGAAGGTGAAGGGACCGCCCATGCAGTAGCCCTGCGTGCCGATGCCGCGCGCGGTGTCGACCTGCGGCTGCGCGTCGAGCCAGGCGACGGCCGCGCGCGTGTCGGCGCCGATCGTCTCCGCCGTCAGCCGGCTCCGCCACGGCCCGACGCGCTGGAAGCCGCCCTGCGCGACAAACGCGGCGAAATCGGCGAAGACGGGTGCCGGCGTGTCCCGGTAGTAGGGATTGAGGACCAGCACCGCGAAGCCGTGTCCTGCCAGCCGGTCGGCCATCTGCGTGAACACCGGGCGCAGGCTGGCAATGTCCGGCCACAGGATGACTGCCGGATGCCGGCCCGTGCGCAGCGCGGTGAAATAGGCGTCATTCGTGCCCTCTGCCAGCGGCACGTTGACCCGCCCGCCCCGCACCGTTCCCGACGCCGCCGCAGTTGCGCCCGCCCCGGCCGGACCGGCCGCCGCGCACGCCGCAAGCAGGCCCGCGGCGCCGGCCACTCCGGCCATCCCGAAGGTGCGCCGGCTGAGTTCCTCGTGCGCCCACCTGCGCAGCATCGCTTCCTCGCACATCGCCCCGCGCTCCCTGTCGACTGCCTTGCGGATCCTTCCCGGAACGTAGCGCTGGCGGCAGCGCGAGGCAAACGCCGGGCGCACAGCCGGGCAGAGGACGGGAACCACGGCGCGCCTCAGGTCTTGGTCGGGCAGCGGTCACGCCCTTGCCCACTCACACGGAACCCTGTCAATGAACACGCCTGATGCGATGGTCCCTCCGGCGACCGAGGACGCCAACGCGGTCGAGCAGCTCGACGTCGCCATCGCCCAGAAGGCCGGCGAATACCGGCGCACGCCAGTCATCCGGGTCTTGGGCACGATGAGCGAGGTCGCGGATCAGCCACCGCTGATCGCCATCTGCGCAGCCACCCTCGCCGCCGGGCTGGCAACCGGTCGCCCGAAGCTCGCCCGCACAGGCGCCCGCATGCTCGCCGCGCACCTTCTCGCGACCGGGATGAAGGCGGTCATCAAGAAGAGCGTCGATCGCACCAGGCCGCATCTTCTGGTGGAGGAGAACCGCTACGAGTCGGGCAAAGGGCAGCGGAACGAGGGCCCGTACAACAGCTTCCCTTCCGGGCACACGGCCGGCGCCGTGGCGGTCGCGCGGGCGGTGGCCCACGAGTATCCCGCTGCTGCCCCTGCGGCAGGCGCGCTCGCCACGGCGATCGCCCTCGTGCAGATCCCGCGCTGTGCCCATTATGTGAGCGACATCACCGCCGGCGCGATCATCGGCTGGATCGCCGAGGCTACGGTGACGCGCGGCTTTGCCCGCTGGTTTCCTGACTAGGAGAGGGCAGCCGCCGGCTCCCGACGGCGTGTCAGGGCCGTTTCGCACTCGTCCATCAGCTGCGCGATGATTTCGGCCGCCGGCTCCTCGCGCTTGACCATGCCGACGGACTGCCCGGCCATCAGACTACCGTTTTCCACGTCACCCTCGATCACCGCGCGGCGCAGCGCCCCGGCCCAGTAGTGCTCGACCTGAAGCTGAGCCTCCTCCAGCGCGATTTCATTGCGGTCGAGAGTTGCGGCGATCTCGCGCTGCCGGTCGTTGAACAGCTCGCCGCCCTTGTTGCGCAGCGCGCGCACCGGGATCACCGGCAGGCGCGGGTCGATCTGCACCGAGGCCACCGCATCCCGGGCCGACGCGCGGAAGAAGGCCTGCTTGAACGCGGGATGGGCGATGCTCTCGGTGGCGCAGGCAAAGCGCGTGCCAAGTTGCACACCGGCCGCACCCATTTCGAGGTAGCCGGCGATTGCCTCCCCCCGCCCGATGCCCCCGGCGACGAAGACGAGGTGATCCGCCGCCAGCTCCGGCAGGATCTCCTGCGCCAGCACGCTGGTCGAGACGGGACCGATGTGCCCGCCCGCCTCCATGCCCTCGATGACGAGCGCGTCCCCTCCTGACCGCAGAAGCTTGCGGCCAAGCGCAAGCGTCGGCGCGAAGCAGATCACTCTCGCGTCCGCCTTGCCGCCCTTGATGGCTTCCACACTCCCCTTGGGCGGAATTCCCCCGGCGAGCACGACATGCCCCACCCCGTGACGGTCGCACACCTCGATCAGGTCGAAGAGCTGCGGGTGCATGGTGATGAGATTGACACCGAACGGGCGGTCGGTGAGCGCGCGCGTGGCGGCGATCTCGCTGTCCAGCAGATCGGGGGTCATGGCCCCGCAGGCGATGACGCCAAACCCGCCCGCGTTCGAGATGGCGGACACGAGGCGACGTTCCGAGACCCAGCTCATCGCGCCGCACAGGATGGCGTGCTCGCTGCCGAGAAAGTCTGCGCCACGGCGCATCAGCCGTGCCGTGCAAGGGTGTTGCGTCATGACGGCGGCACTTACGGGCGCGCTGCCGCCGCAGCAAGCCGCTTTGCCACGCGGTCGGCAGCGGAGGAACGCGGAAACCGACGCATTGCGGCGCGTTGGATCCCTGTCGTCAACGATCGAGAGACCACCACCATGCGCCACGCCGCCCTTTCCAGCATCCCCGTCCTGGCTGCTGCTCTCCTCGCAGCGTCCTGCGGACAGCAGCCGCAGGGTGGAACAGAAGGCGTCGCCGTGACGGATGGGCCGGCCGAGGCCCCGGGGATCGCGCAGACGGAACTGGAGACCCGCCAGGCCTTTTCCGATCTCGGCATCGCGGCGCGCGCCCTTGTCGATGCCACGGACGCCGCGGCGGTGCGGGATGCCGTGGGAACACTCGAGCAGCGGCTCGGCGGCGCCGGGGATGCCGTTCCCGCCGAAATCGGCGGCACGCTGCGCCAGCAGCTCGAAACCGCCCGAACCGCCGCGGCGGCCGACGACGTCCCGGCGGCCCGTCGCGCGGGTCAGGCGATGCTCGACACCATCCGCAATTCCGAGGCCGCTCAGAACTCGACGCTGATCCGGCCGTAGAGGAACCGGCCGTTGAAGCCGTTGGGCGAGAACGCGCTGTAGGGCAGGAAGTAGCCGTTCAGGCCGTAGTTCTGCCCGTCCACGATCCCCCGGCGGACCGGATCGGGGTAGCTGTCGAGAAGGTTGTTGGCACCCAGCGCAATCTCCAGCGCCGGAACGGGCCTCGCCCGAAGCTCGAGATCGACGACCCACTGGTTGGCGAGCACCTGGTCCCGCGCGGCGTCGATGCCCGGCACCAGAACCTCGCCGAAGCGGTTGGCCCGCGCGGTGAGGCCGAAGACGCTGTAATCCCAATCGGCGCCGAGGTTGAGTTTCGTGCGCGGCTGTCCCTGTTCGATCCGCAGCGATTCCTGCCGCCCGAACAGCGTCAGGCCCGGCAGGGTCGGCAGCACCGCGCGGTCGCGGATTTCCGTCTCGTTGCGGGTGAACCCGGCGGTCAGCGCAATGCGGCCGAAGCCCAGATCGGGCACCCGGTAGGTTCCGACGATCTCGAAGCCTTCCGTTCGCGTGTCGATGCCGTTGATGAAGAAGCGCGCGGAGGTGATGGCGTTGAACCCGGCGCCCTGCAGGATGCGCACGACATCGGCGCCTTGCAGGTTTTCGGTGATGACGATCCGGTCGTCGATGTCGATCCGGTAGTAGTCGGCGGTGATGTTGAGGCCGGAGAGCATCGAGAACGTGACGCCGGCCGACAGGTTGCGCGAACTCTCCGGCCGCAGCGGCTGCGCCCCGAGCGCCACCGCCACCGGGTCGGTGACGGCAAACGTCCCGATCTCCAGCAGCACGCCGTTGACGTTGTTGGTTGAGCTGGTGGCGTAGAACTGCTGGTGAAGCGAGGGCGCGCGGAAACCCGAGGAGAACGAGCCGCGCACCGCCAGCCCTCCGACGGGTTCGAACCGGGCGGCGACCTTGCCGTTCGTGGTGCTGCCGAAGTCGCTGTAGTCCTCGAACCGGCCGGCGAGCTGCACGGTCAGCGCGTCGAAGAACTCCGTCTCCAGCTCGGCATAGACCGCCTTGGAGTTGCGGCTGGCGTCGACCTCGTTGGCGGGACGGAAGCCGGGGAACACCTGCGCTCCGGCAGGCGCGCCGAAGGCCGCGAAGGGCCCGGCCTGCCAGCTCTGCGGATCGCCGGCGACGATCTTGAAGTTCTCGTCACGGTATTCCGCGCCGAGCGCGACCGACAGCCCGTTGCCGATGCCGAGGTCGAATTCGCGCTGCACGTCGAGGTTGATCGTCGTCTGCCCGAACGACAGGGTGCCGGCATCGAAGCGCCTCTGGCTCGCCTGTCCGAAGGAGGTGTTGAAGCTGTTCTCGACGTTGAAGTTGAAGGCGTTGGTGCCGTAGACGGCGGACAGGTCGTAGTTCCAGCCGCCCAGCTCGCCGCGCACGCCGCCGGCGATGGAGGAGTCCTCGATTTCCGAAACGATGCGCGGCAGGAAGCCTTCGGGATAGAAGGGCACGAACGCCGTCGTCGAGGCGGAAAAGTCGCGATTGCGCGCGTCGTTGGCGCGCCGGTAGAAGCCGGCGCTTTCCGCGTCGCGGATGCCGTAGCTGCCGAACAGGTACAGTTCCGCCTCGGGTGACAGCGTGTAACCCGCGTTCAGGAACAGGTTGTAGTCGGTCACCGCCGCATCGCCGTAGCGGTGGCTGAAGCGGTCAAAGGTGAACTCGCGCGGGTCGAGCGCCGTGCCGACGAGCGGAAACTGCCGCCGCGGATCCGGTCCGGCCCGGTTGGTGGCATCGCGGTCCTGGAACTGGCCGGTCAGGTTGAGATACCCCGCAGCTCCGACAGGCAGGCCGATGTTGGCCGCCACGGTCAGCGTGCCGCCGTCCCGCCGCTCGCGCTCGCCGATCTCGTTGAGCTGGTAGACGGTGTTGACGCCGGTGGTGCTGCCGCTGGTCGTGTCGACCACCGGCTGGCCCCCGACCAGCCGGAGGCCGTCGATCTCCGGCACTCCGCGAAGGGTCGTGCGATACTGGCCGTAGGTCACCTGGGCGCGGCCGCCCTCCGCCCGGCGCAGCTGGACGTTGATGACCCCGGCGATCGCGTCGGACCCGTACTGCGAGGAGGCGCCATCGCGCAGCACCTCGATCCGTTCGATCGCCAGCGGCGGGATGGTGTTGAGGTCGACCGCCGCCGAACCCCGCCCGACCGAGCCGTTGATGTTGAGGAGCGCGGAGGTGTGACGGCGCTTGCCGTTGACGAGCACCAGCGTCTGATCCGGCGACAGTCCGCGCAGCGTCGCCGGGCGCAGCGCATCGGTGCCGTCGGTGATCGACGGCTGGGGAAAATTGAACGAGGGCACCAGGTCGCGAAGGATTCGGTTCGTCTCGGTGAAGCCGCTCTGGACGAGGGCATCCCCGCCGATGACATCGATCGGCACCGGGCTGTCCGCGAGGGTGCGATCCTGCCGGCGGGTGCCGGTGACGATGATCTGCCCCTGCGGCGTGTCGGCTCCCTCGGCCGCGGGCGATCCGGCAGGCGGCTGCCCGCCCTGAACCTGCGCCTGGGCGCCGGTGGCAAGGATGGTCAGGGCCGCGATGCTGGTCGAGAGGGCAAGCAGGTGAGACGCCATCCGGTGTGCTCCTTCAGCAGGGTTCCGCCCCGTCATACCGGGCGCGGCACCGCCAGTGAAACATCGCGATGGCTGAATGCGCGTTTTTTGAACGATTGTTGCCCGGTGGCGACAATCACCCGACTTCGTCCGGCGCGTCGAGGCCATAGGCCGTGTGCAGGACCCGGACGGCCAGTTCCGTCTCGTCCTCGTCGATCATCACGCTGACCTTGATCTCGGAGGTGGTGATCGCCTGGATGTTGATCCCCCGTTCCGCCAGCGCCTGGAACATGGTGGCCGCGACGCCCGCATGGCTCTTCATGCCGACGCCCACCACGCTGATCTTGGCGATGTGGCTGTCGGTGATGATGCGGTTGTAGCCGATGATCTCCCGCCTGTCCTCCAGCAGCGCCTGCGCCCGCAGCAGGTCGGTCTGCGGAACGGTGAAGGTCACGTCCGTCTCGCCCTTGTCGCGCCCGACGTTCTGGATGATCATGTCCACGTTGATCGAGGCGGCGGCCAGCGGGGCGAAGATGTTGGCGACCGATCCGGGCCGGTCGGGCACGCGGGTCAGGATGACCTTGGCTTCGTTCTTGTCGTGCGCGATCCCGGTGACGAGCTGCCGCTCCATCAGTCCCTCCTCCACCATCTGCTCCATCTCGGCTTCCGAGATGATCATCGTTCCGGGCAGCGTGTCCGCCGGCGCCGCATCGTCGTCGATGAAGCTCGACAGCACCTGCACCCGCACCCGTTCGCGCATCGCCAGGCCGACCGAGCGGGTCTGCAGCACCTTGGCGCCGACGCTGGCGAGTTCCAGCATCTCCTCGTAGGTCACGGCCCTGAGCTTGCGGGCGCGCGCCACGATGCGCGGATCGGTGGTGTAGACGCCGTCGACATCCGTGTAGATGTCGCAGCGTTCCGCCTTCAGCGCCGCGGCCACCGCCACGGCCGAGGTGTCGGACCCCCCGCGTCCCAGCGTCGTCACCCGTCCGTCCGCCGACACGCCCTGAAAGCCCGGAATGACGGCGATCTCGCCCCGCTCCAGCGAGGCGGTCAGCGCGTCGGCGTCGATTGCGTCGACCCGCGCCTTGGCGTGCGCCTCGATCGTGCGGATGGGCAGCTGCCAGCCGAGCCACGAGCGCGCCGGGCAGCCCATCCCCTGCAGCGTCAGCGCGAGGAGGCCGCTGGTCACCTGCTCGCCGCTGGCGACGACGACGTCGTATTCGGCCGGGTCGTACATGGGGTTCGCCTCGCGGCAGAAATTGACCAGCCGGTCCGTCTCGCCTGCCATTGCCGACACCACCACCGCGATCTGGTGCCGGGTTCCGTCAGGAGCGATCTGCTGCCGGCGCACGATGTTGGCGACGCGCCGGATGCGTTCGGTTCCCGCCATGGACGTGCCGCCGAACTTCATCACGATGCGCGCCACGACACCTCCCTCCGCTGGCCTGCGAACCGCCCTGCTGTTAGGGACGCGACATGAGCGATGCAACCATCCCGGCCCGCACCATCCGCCCCGACGATGCCGCCCATTTCGGCGCGCTGGCCGAGGACTGGTGGAACCCGGCGGGCAGCTCGGCCATGCTGCACCGGCTCAACCCGGTGCGGCTCGCCTTCATTCGCGAGGCGATCGACCGCCACTGGCACACCGGGAGCGCCGACCGGCGGCCGCTGAGCGGGCGCAGCGCGCTCGATGTGGGGTGCGGGGCCGGACTGCTGTGCGAGCCGCTCGCGCGGCTGGGCGCCGAGGTCACCGGCGTCGACGCGGCGGCTGAGAACATCGCGGCCGCCGCCGTCCACGCCGACGCGAGCGGTCTCGCCATCCGCTACCTTGCCGGCGAGCTGGGGACGCTTGATGTGGGGCGGTTCGACCTCGTCACGGCGCTGGAAGTGATCGAGCACACCGCCGACAAGCCCGCGTTCCTGCGCGCCGTATGCGACAGCGTCGCGCCGGACGGCCTGCTGATCGTCTCCACGCCGAACCGCACCGCGGCGTCCGCCCTCCTGCTCGCCGGTGCGGCCGAGTGGACGGGCATGATCCCGCGCGGCACGCATCGGTGGCGCGACTTCATGACCCCGGACGAACTGAAAGCGATGCTGGCGGAACAGGGACTCGACGTCATGCAGAGCAGCGGGATCGCCTTCGATCCCGCGCGCGGCCTGCACCTCAGCGACAGCATGGCGCTCAACTTCATCGTCGCGGCGCGGCGCCCTACCGGAACCTGCACCCTGCCAACCTGTTGAAGCCAGCAGGGCGGCGCCATCGCGCGGCCAGGGGCGCAGCAGGAGACACGGTGTGGCCGAAGCAGGGTGGTTGTGGATCTACGTGGCCGCCATGGCGGCAGGCGCGGCCGTCATCATCGCCTGGAGCCGCGACCCGCGCGGCGTGCCGCATTACGAATATGCCGCCGCTGCCTTCATCCCCATCTGGTCCGGGCTGGCCTACATGGCGAGCGCGATGGGACAGGGCATCCTGCTCGTCGACGGGCGGGAGGTCTACCTCACCCGCTACATCGACTGGGTGGTGACGACCCCGCTGCTGCTGGCGACTCTGGCCTGGACGGCGATGTTCACCGTTCGCAAGCACGCGTCCCTCATCATCACCATCATGGGCGCCGACGTCATCATGATCCTGTCGGGACTGATGGCGGATCTGACCGTGGACGAGACGATCCGGTGGGTGTGGTACGCGGTCGGCTGCGTCTGTCTTGGCATCATCTTCTTCGTCACCTGGGGCCCGTTCCGGCGGATCGCCTTCACGCAGGGGGAGACGGTCGGCTCCACCTACGTCCGCGTCGCGACCTTCCTGTCGGTCATGTGGGTGGGATACCCGCTGGTGTGGGCGCTTGGTCCGTCCGGTATCGGCTTGCTGGGCAGCACGACCGACGTGGCGCTGTTCGTGATCCTGCCCATCCTCTCGAAGGTCGGCTTCTCGCTCTACGACCTCGCCTCGCTGCGCAGGCTGGCACAGGCCGTGCCGGCGCATCACACCCGCGAGGCGCACGACCACCACGGCGATCCCGCGATCTACGGTCGTCAGCGCGCCTGAGCGGCCGCGTCCCGGGCCGCGACGGCGGGACCGGGGTCGTCCGTGAACACGCCGTCCAGCCCGGCCGCGGCAAGTTCGCGCCACACGCCCGCGAGGTTCCCCGTGCCCCCTTCTCCTCCGCCGGCGCGGTGGCGCGGCGGGAGGAACAGATTTTCCTTGCGCAGCGTCCAGCCATGCACCCGCAGCCCGGCGGCCCGCGCCGCCGCGATCAGCGGCGTCGCCGCCCCGCTCTCGTCAAGGACGAGCCGCAGATCGGGACCGATCGCGTCGGCATAGGTCGCGATGTCGGCCAGACCTGCCGGGGTGATCATGTCCGCGTAGGCGAGCCCCGTCTGGTCGGCTGGCCCGCCGCTCGCGGCGACGAGCTGCACCAGCGCGACGGGCGTGCGCCGCCGCAGCCGGCGGAGCGGCTCGACCTCGAAGCACTGCACGTACACCGGCGCGTCCGGGCGGCTGAGACCCGCCCGTTCCAGCTCCACGACCAGCAGATCGACGACATCGATCCCCGTCTCGCGCAGCAGGAAGGTCGGGTGCTTGAGTTCGGGGTAGATGCCGATCGCGCGGCCCGTTTCCGCCTCCTTCGCCCGGACAAGCGCGATGATCTCCGCGAATGTGGGCACCGCGAACAGCCCGTCGAAGCGGGCGTTGGCGGGCCTGAGCTGGGCAAGCCGCTCCCGCGCCCGCAGCGTGCGCAGTTCCGCCAGCGTGAAATCTTCGGCGAACCAGCCATTGACGAGCACGCCGTCGACGGTTTTCGCGCGCCGCCGGCCGGCGAACTCAGGGCGGGTGGCCACATCCGTCGTGTCGCCGATCTCGTTCTCGTGCCGGGCGACGAGAACGCCGTCACGGGTGACGACGAGATCGGGTTCGATGTAGTCGGCGCCCTGGTCGATGGCGCGTTCGTAGGCGGCGAGCGTGTGCTCGGGCCGTTCGCCACTGGCGCCGCGATGGGCAATGATCAGCATGCTGCTCTCCGCAAGAAGGGGCTGCGCCGCCAGCGGGCAGACGAGCACCGCGCCCAGCCATGCCAGCCCGGTCCATCTCAGCACAGCGCGTTCTCCCACTCGCTCGCGTTGAAGCCGACCAGCACCGTTTCGCCGCGCTCCGCCACCGGCCGCTTGATGAGCGTGGGATGTTGCAGCATCGCTTCCATGGCGGCGCCGCGGTCGGTGACGACCCGCTCCTTGTCGCCGAGCGTCCGGAAGGTGGTCGACCGCGTGTTGAGCAGCGACTGCCAGCCGGCGCGGTCCGCCCAGCGCTCAAGCACGTCCCGCTCCAGACCCTCGCCCCGCAGATCGTGAAAGGCGTGGCGGATGCCGTTCCCGTCCAGCCACCGGCGCGCCTTGCGGACGGTGTCGCAGTTCGGAATGCCGTAGAGGGTCAGGGTCATCGGCTCGTCGCTCCGGAGACACACATGGACCGCATGTGACACGGTCCTGAAGACAAAGGCCGGCGGCGCGGCGTCCGCAGCGGCGGCCCGGTTCTAGAGCATCAGCCAGCCTGTTGGACAGCGCCTTTGCCGGGAGCCAGCGACGGGCTGGGTCGTTTGGCCTTCCACAAAGGAGTTTTCCCATGCTCAGACTGCTCGCCTTGGGTGCCATCGGCTACTTCGGCTACCACTACGCCCAGAGGACCGGCCCCTTTGCCCCGGCCGCGCCGCGGATCGGCACGGAGCCGGTCGCGGGCGGGCCGCTGAGCGATCAGGCGCGCATCGTGTCCGATCCGCGCGACCTGCCCTGATCAACGCGGCGGGCGCAGATGCGCGTCGGCGATGGCGACCGCCAGCGCGTCGGCCGCATCGGGTCCGCTGATGTCCGCGCCGGGCAGCAGCACGCGCAGCATCGCGGCGATCTGCGGCTTTTCCGCCGCGCCGGTCCCCACGACCGCTTTTTTCACCAGTCGAGCGGCGTGTTCGCTGACCGGCAGCCCCGCCGCGCCGCAGGCGGCCAGCACCGCGCCTCTGGCCTGCGCGAGCTTGAGCGTGGATTGCGGATTCCTGTTCACGAACACTTCCTCGCACGCCGCGCGCTCCGGCCGGTGCAGGGCGATGACGCGGCCGACGCCCGCGTGAAGCGCCGCGAGACGCTCCGGCAGTCCCCTGTCGCGCGGAGGGGCGATCTGCCCGTTGGCGATGTGCGAAAGGCGCGCGCCGTCAACCCGGATCAGCCCCCATCCCGTGCAGGACAGCGACGGATCGAGGCCCAGGATAAGCGTCACCGGCTACCCGGCGCCGGGCCGCGTCCGCGGCTCAGCCGACGGCCTCCATCACCTCGTCGCTGATCTCGTAGTTGCCCCATACCGTCTGCACGTCATCGTCGTCGTCGAGCGCGTCGATGAGCTTGAGCAGCGTTGCCGCCTCCGCCGCGCCCAGCGCCACGGTGAGCGTCGGCTTCCACGCCAGCTTGACCGTTTCCGCCTCTCCCAGCGCCGCTTCCAGCGCGGCGGCGACCTGGTGCAGGTCATCGGGCGCCGTCCAGATCTCGTGCCCGTCCGCCCCCGAGGCGATGTCCTGCGCGCCGGCCTCCATGGCGGCCTCGAGCACCTGCTCCTCCGAACCCGCCGCCACCGGATAGACGATCAGCCCCAGCCGTTCGAAGCCGTGCGACACCGACCCGCTCGCCCCCAGATTGCCGCCGTTCTTGGCAAAGGCGGTGCGGACATTGGTGGCGGTGCGGTTGCGGTTGTCGGTCAGGGCCTCGACGATGATCGCGCTGCCACCCGGTCCGTAGCCTTCGTAGCGCACCTCCTCGTAGTTCTCCGCGTCACCCCCGCTCGCTTTGTCGATCGCCCGCTGGATGTTGTCCTTGGGCATCGACTGCGCCTTGGCGGCGTTGACCGCGAGGCGCAGGCGCGGATTCATGTCGGGGTCGGGCAATCCCATCCGGGCCGCAACGGTGATCTCGCGGGAAAGCTTGGAGAACAGGTTCGAGCGCTTCTTGTCCTGCGCCCCCTTGCGGTGCATGATGTTCTTGAATTTGGAATGACCTGCCATGGGGCTGTTCGTCGCTCTTTCACGGGTTGGTTACGGTGAGGGCGCAATAGCCGCATGATGCACCAAATCTCAACCCTGTCACGGCCGGAGCCGGCCTCCACCCTGCCGGGGGAATGGCGGCAGTTCGCCCGCTTCCTACGCCGCCCGCGGGTGCCCGCCCGCGCGCGCCGGCCCGACCGCCGGAGCGTGGCGGCGACGGGGCGGCTGCTGCTGCTCGATTTCGCGCTGATGGCGGCGCTGCTGGTGATCGGCGGCACGGCCTATCTCGCCGGGGCCGAGTTCCCGGACAACGCGCTGCAGGATCTTGCCTGGACCGCGCCGGTGCTGCTGCTCATCATCGTCGGCGCGCCGGTGATGGAGGAGACGCTCTTTCGCGGCTGGCTGTCCGGACGACCGGGGCACGCGCTCGCGCTGCTGACCCTCGGCGCGGGGGCGGCGGCCCTCTCCTTCGTTGCCGCGGGAGGAGGCGCGTCGCCGAACATCGCGGCGCTGGCCATCGGGGCCGGGACGGCGGCAATGGCGGCCGCGGCGCTGTGGACCCTGCGCCAGCATGACCGGCCGGCGTGGTATGCCCGCGCCTTTCCGCTGTTCTTCTGGGCCAGCGCGCTCGCCTTCGCCAGCATTCACATCTGGAACTACACCGGCCCGCAGAACTGGGTGGTGTTCGTGCTGGTCATTCCGCAGCTGATCGCCGGGACCATCTTCGGCTATGCCCGGGTGCATTACGGCCTGTGGTCGGCCATCGCCTTGCACATGCTGCACAACGGCACGGCCGTGACGCTCGCGCTGCTGACGGAGCAGGTGACCGGCGCGGGCTGAGCGCGCCCCTCACCCGCACGCCGTCTTCACCCGTTGACGATGGTGCCGCCGTTGGGGTGCAGCACCTGCCCGGACATGTACGAGGCATCCTCGCAGGCGAGGAACAGGAACGAGGGCGCCACCTCGTTCGGCTCGCCGGGGCGGCCCATCGGCGTGTCCTGGCCGAAGGTCGGGATCTTCTCCTTGGGCTGCCCGCCGCACGGGTTGAGCGGCGTCCAGATCGGTCCGGGCGCGACCGCGTTGACGCGGATCCCGTCCTCGATCAGGCTCTCCGACAGCGAGCGGGTGAACGCGGTGATCGCGCCCTTGGTGGCGCTGTAGTCGAGCAGGATCTTGGCGCCCTTGTACATCGTCACGCTGGTGCAGTTCACGATGGCTGCGCCCCGCTTGAGGTGCGGCCGGGCGGCCTGCACCATGTAGAACATCGAGTAGATGTTCGTCTGGAACGTGCGCTGAAGCTGCTCGACGGTGATGTCGGTGATGTCCTCGTCGGGATGCTGCTCGCCGGCGTTGTTGACGAGCACGTCGAGGCGGCCGAAGCGGTCGATGGTCTCCGCCACGACCCGTTCGCAATGCGCCTTGTCGCCCAGATCGCCGGCGATCACGAAGGCCTGCGCGCCCTCCTTCTCGCAGGCCTTGCGGGTTTCCTCGGCGTCGTCATGCTCCTCGAGATAGGAGATGCAGACATTCGCCCCCTCGCGCGCGAACAGCACGGCGACGGCGCGTCCGATGCCGCTGTCCGCGCCGGTGACGATCGCCACCTTGTCCTTGAGCCGGCCGGAGCCGGGGTAGCGCGGCTCCCATTTCGGCTTGCGCTCCATCTGGCTTTCGTGGCCCGGCAGGCGCGGCTCCTCGGCCGTCTTGCCGACGAAGGCGCCCTTGGTCTTTGCGCCGCCCTTCTTCGGCTTGCTCTCGCCGCCCTTGCCCTTCTTGTCCTTCTTCGACGCCTTGGCGTCAGCCTTGCCGCTCATGAGAGGTTCCTGCCCGTTGCTGGTCTTGCCTCCTCAATCACGGGCTGCCCAAGGTGTTCCGGACCCGTCGTCGCGTCAGCCCATGCCGAGCGCGTTCTTGTAGGTTTCGAGGATCGTCTCCTGCTCCTCGCGGTCGTTCGGCTTCATTTTGCGCAGCCGGACGATCTGGCGCATGATCTTGGTGTCATAGCCGACGGCCTTGGCTTCCGCGTACACGTCGCGGATGTCGTCGGCCGTGCCCTTCTTCTCCTCCTCGAGGCGCTCGATCCGCTCGATCAGCAGGCGCAGACGGTCGTCGGTGGCATCGGCCATTGTCGTGAAGCTCCGGTGGTGAGAGGGTGAATCGGTGGCAGGGCGTTAACGCAGCGAGGCCCGTGGCGGCAAGGCAGCAATCGGCTGCGCAATCCGTGCCCGATCGCGCGAACGGGTTTGCGTCCGGCGCGCGGGATGGCATAGGCCCGGCCCCATGGCAAAGCTTCAACCCCGCGCCCGCAAGGTCAAGATCCTCGCCACCGTCGGTCCGGCGTCCCGCACTCCGGCGATGCTGGAGAAGCTGCTGCGCGCGGGCGCCGACGCGTTCCGCATCAACATGAGCCATGGCGAGCGCGAGGGGCATGCCGAGGTTGTCGCCGCGATCCGCGCCATCGAGGCCCGGCTGGAGCGCCCCGTCGCCATCCTCGCCGATCTTCAGGGCCCCAAGCTGCGCGTGGGGACCTTCCAGGGCGGACGGGCGGTGATCCGCCATTCCGGCCACTTCACCCTCGACCGCGATTCCGCGCCCGGCGACGAGAACCGCGTCCACCTGCCCCATCCCGAGCTGTTCGGCATCATGGAAAAGGGACAGCGGCTGCTCATCAACGACGGCAAGATCCAGCTGCGGGTGATCCGCGCCGACGCGGACAGCATCCTGTGTTCAGCCGATGTCGGCGGGGTCATCTCCGACCGCAAGGGCGTCAACGTTCCGGATGCCGAGATCCCGATCCCGGCGCTGACGGAGAAGGACCGGGCCGATCTCTCCTTCGCGGTCGAGCAG
This sequence comes from Erythrobacteraceae bacterium CFH 75059, assembly GCA_004331795.1. Classification (GTDB taxonomy): domain Bacteria; phylum Pseudomonadota; class Alphaproteobacteria; order Sphingomonadales; family Sphingomonadaceae; genus Qipengyuania_B; species Qipengyuania_B thermophila. The sequence goes on along the minus strand of SJSR01000002.1, from coordinate 13,859 downwards.
GGTTGCGACTGGATCGGCCTGTCCTTCGTGCAGCGGCCGGAGGACCTTGCCGAGGCGCGCAAGCTGATCGGCGGACGCGCGCTGCTGTGCGCCAAGATCGAAAAGCCGTCAGCCGTGCGGCGTCTGGACGAACTGATCGAGCTGGCGGACGGGATCATGGTCGCCCGCGGGGATCTCGGCGTCGAATTGCTGCCGGAGGAAGTGCCGCCGCTCCAGAAGAAGATCGTCAACGCCACCCGCCGCGCGGGCAAGCCGGTGATCGTGGCGACGCAGATGCTGGAGTCGATGATCGAGTCGCCCGCCCCGACCCGCGCGGAAGTCTCCGACGTCGCCAACGCCGTCTATGACGGCGCCGATGCGGTCATGCTGTCGGCCGAGACCGCCGCGGGCGAATGGCCGGAGGAAGCGGTCGCGATCATGAGCCGGATCGCCACCCAGGTCGAGCGTGACGACGCCTATCTGCCCCGCGTCCGGTTCCTCGACACGCCGCCCGACGCCACCACGGCCGACGCTCTCTCGCACGCGTGCATGACCATTGCCGACACCATCGCCGTGGGCGCGATCACGGTGTTCACCGCCTCCGGCTCGACCGCCCGGCGCGTGGCGCGCGAGCGGCCCAGCGTGCCGGTGCTGGTGCTGACCCCCTCGCGCGAGACGGCGCGGCGCTGCGCGCTGCTGTGGGGCGCGCATCCGGTGGTCACGAAGGACATCGGCAGTTTCGAGGGCATGATCGCCAAGGGGCGGCGCATGGCCCTGCGCCACGGCTTCGGCCAGGCCGGGAGCCGGCTCGTGGTGCTCGCCGGGGTGCCGTTCGGCACGCCGGGGGCGACCAACCTCCTCCATGTCGTGACCCTCACCGGAAACGAGCTGTCCGGCTACGAGCGCTGAGGGCTAGGCAGGAAGCGGCGGCGACGCCAGCTCGTTCGTGATCACCAGCCGGGCCACCGTGCCCGAGCCTGCCGGCGCCGCCTCGAGCGTGAAGCACCCGCCCAGCGACTGCGCCAGCGTCCGCGCGATCCTGAGGCCGAGGCTCTCGGCCTGCATGATGTCGAACCCAGCCGGCAGCCCGGCGCCGTTGTCGGCGACGATGATCTCCACCTTGTTGTCGGCCCGCGCCACGCTGGCGACCACCTTGCCGTTGCCGCCATTGCCGAAGCCGTGCTCCAGCGAATTGTTGAGCGCCTCGGCAATCACGAGCGCGGTCGGGATCGCCTTTTCGGGAGGCAGGCTGGCATCGGCATTGGCGACGAATTCGTAGCTGATGCCGTCGCGCCCGGAGGCGGCGATCACGTCGCGGCAGATCTGGTCGATATAGGCCGCAAGGCTGAGCTGTGCCCCGGCCGGATCGTAGAGCTGCCGCTGGATCCGCCCGACCAGCCCAAGCCGACGGCTCGCCTCGTCCAGCGCGGCGCGCGCCGCCGGGTCGTCCATGCGCCGCTTCTGCAACGCGATGAGCGACCCGATCATCTGCAGGTTGTTGCCGACCCGGTGCTGCAGCTCCTTGAACAGCGTCTCCCGGTGACTCACGAGTTCGTCGCTGCGCCGGCGCTCGGCATCGAGCGCGGCGTTGGCCCGCTGCATCCAGTGGATGAGCACCACCTGCACGGCGAGGATGAAGACGAGAAACAGCAGGGCGACGACCGAGGTGTCGCTGAGCACCCAGCTGTTTGGCGGCGGAACGAAGAAGTACCACGCGAGCAGCGTCGACAGCACCGCCGAGACGACGCCCGGCCCCACGCCGAACAGGAAGGCGACGAGAATGACCACCGGCAGGAAGGTGAGGAACGGGAAGCCCGTCGGCAGCGACGAATCCAGAGCGAACCGCAGCGCACAGGCGGCAAGCGTGGCCACCACCGCCACCGCATGGCCGATCCAGGGGCGCCCCTTCGCCAGCGGAAAGCGGGTGAAAAGCACCGACATCTGTGAATCGGACGCGCTGGTCATTGTCCTGTGTGCCCCCTCATCGCGCGCGCCACCTACATGGGTGGCCAGGAAAAGCCAAGGGCCGCAGACATTTGCCTGCGGCCCCCGGTTGCTCAGCCTGTGCCCGCGTCAGTCGCGCAGGAACGCGGGCAGGTGATCGGGATCGCCTCCGCTCTGCCCGTCCCCGCTTTCCTCGCGGCGTTCGGCGCGCGGGCCGCGGTCGCGGTCACCGCCGCGTCCGCCCTCGCGGCCGCCATCGCCGCGCGGCCGCCGACGGTCGCCGTCACGGCCGCCCCGGCCCCCTTCGCGCGGACCGCGGTCACCACGCGGCTCGCGCGGCGGGCGGGTGTCTTCCAGTTCCTCGCCGGTTTCCTGGTCCACGACGCGCATGGAGAGGCGAACCTTGCCGCGCGGGTCGATCTCGAGCACCTTGACCTTCACCGCCATGCCTTCGGACACGACGTCGGTCGGCTTTTCCACCCGCTCGTTGCGCATCTCGGACACGTGGACGAGGCCGTCCTTGCCGCCCATGAAGTTCACGAAGGCGCCGAAATCGACGATGTTGACGACCTTGCCGTCATAGATCTTGCCGACTTCCGCTTCCTCGGTGATCCCGGCGATCCACTTGCGCGCCGCTTCGATCTGCGCCGGATCGGAGGAGCTGATCTTGATCAGGCCCTCGTCATCGATGTCGATCTTGGCCCCGGTCTCCGCGACAATCTCGCGGATGACCTTGCCGCCCGTGCCGATGACGTCGCGGATCTTGGACTTGTCGATCTGCATCGTCTCGATCCGCGGCGCATGGGCCGACAGCTCGCTCCGGGCAGAACCCAGGGCCTTGGTCATCTCGCCCAGGATGTGCGCACGCCCTTCCTTGGCCTGGGCAAGCGCCTTGCGCATGATCTCCTCGGTGATGCCGGCCACCTTGATGTCCATCTGAAGGCTGGTGATGCCGGCTTCCGTTCCGGCGACCTTGAAGTCCATGTCGCCCAGATGGTCCTCGTCACCCAGGATGTCGGAGAGCACGGTGAACTCCTCGCCTTCGAGGATGAGGCCCATCGCGATCCCGCTCACCGGCCGCTGGATCGGCACGCCGGCGTCCATCATGGACAGGCACCCGCCGCACACCGTCGCCATCGACGAGGAGCCGTTGCTCTCCGTGATGTCGGACAGGACGCGGATGGTGTAGGGGAACTCCTCCTTTGACGGCAGCACCGGGTGCAGCGCGCGCCAGGCGAGCTTGCCGTGCCCGATCTCGCGCCGGCCGGCAGCGCCGAAGCGGCCCACCTCCCCGACCGAATAGGGCGGGAAGTTGTAGTGCAGCATGAAGTTGGAGTAGCTCAGCCCCTCAAGCCCGTCGATCATCTGCTCGGCATCCTTGGTGCCCAGCGTCGTGGTGCAGATCGCCTGCGTCTCGCCGCGGGTGAACAGGGCCGACCCGTGCGCACGCGGCAGGAAGTTGACGATCGCCTCGATCGGGCGGACCTCGTCGACGCGCCGCCCGTCGATCCGCTGACCGTCCTTCAGGATGGCCTTGCGCACGATGTCCGATTCAAGCGTCTTCACCAGCTTGAGCTTGCCAAGATACTGGGCCGGATCCTCGTGATCGAGGCTTTCGTAATGCGCCCGGGCCTTGGCCCGCGCCGCGTTCACCGCGTCCTGGCGGGCGGCCTTGTTGGTGATGCGGTAGGCGGCGGCGAGATCCTCGCCGATGAGCCCGCGCAGTTCCTCCAGCGCGGCGGTCTTGTCCTCGACCGGCTGAAGCTCCCAGGGATCCTTGGCCGCCTGTTCGGCGAGCGCGATGATCGCGTCGATGACCTTGCGGCACTCGGCATGGGCGAAGGTCACCGCGCCCAGCATCTCGTCCTCGGTGAGCTCCTTCGCCTCGGACTCCACCATCATCACCGCGTCCCGGGTGGCGGCGACCACGAGGTCGAGCCGGCCCTCGGCCAGCGCCTTTTCCGCCATCGGGTTGAGGACGTATTCGCCATCGACGAAGCCGACGCGGCACGCGCCGATCGGGCCCATGAACGGCACGCCGGACAGGGTCAGCGCCGCCGACGCGGCGATCATCGCCACGATGTCCGGCTCGCTCTCGCCATCATAGGACAGCACCTGGGCGATGACGTTGATCTCGTTGTAGAACCCTTCCGGGAACAGCGGGCGCACCGGCCGGTCGATCAGCCGGCTGGTCAGCGTTTCCTTTTCCGTCGGGCGCGCCTCGCGCTTGAAGAAGCCGCCGGGAATGCGCCCCGCGGCCGAGAATTTTTCCTGATAATGGACGGTGAGCGGGAAGAAGTCCTGCCCTTCCTTCACGGTGCGGGCGGCCGTCACGGCGCACAGCACCACGGTTTCGCCATAGGTGGCCAGCACGGCGCCGTCCGCCTGACGGGCGATGCGGCCGGTTTCCAGGGTGAGGGTCTTTCCGCCCCACTCCAGCGAGACAGTCTTGGTGTCGAACATTCAGTTTTCCTTGTCGACCCGCTGCGCCCCATTGCGGCAGCGGGGCCTCATTGCCGGGGTGCTACCGTCCCGGTCCGGCGGGGGCCAAGGTCCGGCCCCGAGGCACGCAAGCGGCCGGATGCCGCGGCGTGCCAGATGCAGAGAAGGCGGCCCCGCAGGCCGCCTTCTCCGGAACCTCTTACTTGCGCAGACCCAGTTTCTGGATCAGGCTGTTGTACCGCTCGACATCCTTCTTCTTGAGGTAGGCGAGCAGTGTGCGGCGCTTGTTGACCATCATCAGCAGACCACGCCGGGAGTGGTTGTCCTTGTGGTGGTCCTTGAAATGCTCGGTCAGGTTGCGGATCCGCTCCGTCAGGATGGCGACCTGGACTTCCGGCGAGCCGGTGTCGTTCGCATCGCGGGCGTTGTCCTTGATGATTTCCTGCTTCTTTTCGGCGGTCACGGTCATGTCTTCACTCCGCGGCATCGGCGATGTTGAAGCCCCGGACCACGCGGCCCGTTCCGTTCCTCACCTCCAGCAGCGCCACCGGGGTGCCCGCCAACGTCGCAAGGTGAAGCCCGTCCTCGTGGGGCAGTCCCGAGATGACGCGGCCCTGGCGGACCGCCCGCGCACTGTCGGGATCGAGGTGCAGGGCCGGGATGCCGTCCAGCCCCGCCTCCAGCGGCAGGAGAATGTCGTCGAGACACGCGCCCTTGCCGATTTCGGCCAGCATGTCCAGCGAAATCGCCTGCTCCTCGGTGAACGGACCGGCTCTCAGGCGCCGCAGCCAGGTCACGTGTCCCAGCGTGCCGAGCGCGCGGGCGATGTCACGGGCAAGACTGCGGATGTAGGTGCCTTTGGACACGTGGGCGACGAGCGTCACGCTGTCGGCAAGCTCGAGGGGCGCGGCCGGATCATAGGGGTCGGGCCGTCCCAGCGTCGTGGCAAAGGTGCTTGCGAGCGGCGGGTCACGATCGGGACGCCCGCGTCCCCGGCCATTCTCCGGTGCGGCGCGCTCCTGCCCGCCATGCGGCGTCGCCCCTCCGTCGGGCGGCAGAACCGGCCCCGCCTCCTCGAGCGAAAACACCGTCACCGGCCGCGCGGTCATCTCCACGGCCTCGCCCGCCCGCGCGCGATCGTAGGCGCGCCGGCCATCCACCTTGATCGCCGAAAAGGTTGGCGGCATCTGCGATATGGCGCCGGTGAAATGTGTCAGCACGGCCGGTATCGCCAGGCGCGGCGGACGGTGGTCGGTGCGCGCGACGACCTCTCCCTCGGCGTCCAGCGTGTCGGTTTCCTCGCCGAACTGCACGGTGAAGGCATACACCTTGCTTGCGTCGAGCATCCTTCCGGCAAGCTTGGTCGCCTCGCCAAGCGCCACCGGGAGCACCCCTTCCGCCAGCGGGTCCAGCGTGCCGCCATGCCCCACCTTGACCCGTCCGTGCCCCGCCTCGCGCAGCGCGCGCTTGACCGCGGCGACCGCCTGGGTCGAGCCCAGCCCCGGCGGCTTGTCGAGGATGAGCCAACCGTGAGGAGAGGCGGGAGGGTCGGCCATGGCTTGCCTCTAGCCAATCGCGGCGCGGCGCGCCATGTTCGAAGCGCATGGCCTCCATCCCGGACAGCGTCGACCTGCTCGTGGTCGGCGGCGGCATCAACGGCGCCGGCATCGCCCGGGAAGCGGCCGGACGCGGCCTGTCCGTGCTGCTGGTCGAGCAGGACGATCTGGCGGCGCACACCTCGTCGGCGAGCACCAAGCTCATTCACGGCGGACTGCGCTATCTCGAGCACCGCGCCTTCCGCCTCGTGCGCGAGGCGCTGGCCGAGCGCGAGGTGCTGCTGCGCATGGCGCCCCACATCGTCTGGCCGCTGGAATTCGTGCTGCCGCGCGACGAGGGGCTGCGGCCCGCCTGGCTGCTGCGCGCGGGCCTGTTCCTCTACGACCATCTGGGCGGGCGCGCCCTGCTGCCGCGCTCGCGGGCGGTGAACCTCAGGCAGCCGCCGCATGATCGCATCCTGCAGGACAGGCTGCGACAGGGGTTCGCCTATGCCGACTGCTGGGTCGAGGATGCGCGGCTCGTCGCGCTGAGCGCCCTCGACGCCCGCGAGCGCGGCGCCCGGATCATGACCCGCACGCGGTGCCTCGGCCTGACCCGCGACGGGCGCGGCTGGACTGCGCAGGTCCGGAGCCTCGGGGACGAGCCGTTCGCGGTCACCGCCCGGGCGGTGGTCAACGCAGCCGGGCCGTGGGTCGACACGGTGCTGCGCGAGGCGCTCCCCGACCGCCCGCGGCCGCGGCTGCGGCTGGTGAAAGGCAGCCATCTGGTCGTGCCGCGCCTGTGGACGGAGCCCCACTGCTACATCTTCCAGAACCGCGACGGCCGGATCGTGTTCGCCATCCCCTACGAGCACGATTTCACCCTGCTCGGCACGACCGACGTGGCGTTCACCGGCGACCCTGCGGCCGTGTCCTGCTCGCCCGAGGAGGCGGCCTACATCTGTTCGGCCGTCAGCGAGTATCTGCGGGTGCCGGTTGCCCCGGCCGACGCGGTGTTCGCCTATGCCGGGGTGCGTCCGCTGGTCGAGGACGAGGCCGCCTCGGACGCGGCGGTCACGCGCGACTACCTTCTTCACCTCGACACCGGCGTGGACGGCGCGCAACCGCCGATCCTGTCGGTGTTCGGCGGCAAGATCACGACCTTCCGCCGGCTGGCCATGCAGGCGCTCGACCGGCTTTGCGCCGCCGGTCTGAGCGGCATGCGGGCGTGGAACAGCGACGCGCCGCTTCCCGGCGGCGAGGGCATCGATCCGCTTGGCTTCGAGGAGTTCGTCGCCGCCTGCCAGCGGCGCTGGCTGTGGTTTCCGCCGGCGGGAACCCGGCGGCTCGCCCGCGCATACGGCGCCCGCATCGAGCGGGTGCTCGGCGGCGCCAACGGCCTCGAGGATCTGGGCGAGCACTTCGGCGGCGATTTCTACGCCGCCGAAGCACACCACCTGCTGCGGGACGAATTCGCCGTCACGGCACAGGACATGCTCTGGCGCCGGTCGAAACTCGGCCTGCATCTGGAAGACGGGGCCGTGGAGGCGCTCGGCCGGTGGCTAGCCGCGCACCAGACCGGCGATCTGCATGGCGAGAGCATGGGCCCCCTCCACCGGGGGTAGCACCACGCGTTCCAGCAGCCCCCACTGCGGAACGAACCAGGTCAACGCGATCAGCCCGAAGAACAGCGCCATGCCGAACGGCCGCAGCCGGCCATAGACTGCCGCGGCCCGGCGGGGCAGCACGCCCTCGACGATGTGCGAACCGTCGAACGGCGGAATGGGCAGCAGGTTGAACAGCGCGATGAAGATGTTGATGAGGATGAACAGGTCGAGGCCGGGGAGCAGGGCCGCCAGCCACGGCGCGTCGGCGCCGGCGGCCAGCGCGCGCAAGGCCAGCCCCATGATCACGGCCGCCGCCGCCGCCATGGCGAAATTGATGCCCGGCCCGGCTGCGGCCACGGCCACCATGCCCCAGCGCGGGCTGCGCAGCCGTTCCTTGATGACGGGCACCGGCTTGGCCCAGCCAAAGACAGGTCCGTTCGCCAGGGCGAGCAGTCCCGGCACGAGCAGCGTGCCGACCGGGTCCACATGCCGCACCGGATTGAGCGTCAGCCGGCGCTGCTCGCGCGCGGTGGGATCGCCCAGCGCATTCGCGACCCAGCCATGCGCAACCTCGTGAAAGACGATGGCGATGACGAGCGACGGAACGAGGACAAGGATCAGCGTCAGGGTGTCGGACATGGGGGCGATATGGGAAGCGGGGGTTCAGCCCGCCAGCGGCGCGGCCAGAGCCTGGGTGAAGTGCCGCCGGCACAGGGCGACGTAGCGCTCGTTGCCGCCGACCTCCGTCTGCAGACCCTCCGCGACGGCATGGCCCTGCACATCGACGCGCAGGTTCATGCTCGCCTTGCGACCGCAGTGGCACACCGCCTTCAGCTCGACGAGTGCATCGGCGATCCCCAGCAAGGTCGCCGAGCCTTCGAACAGCTCGCCGCGGAAATCCGTCCGCAGCCCGTAGCACAGCACCGGGATGCCGGCTTCGTCCGCCAGCCGCGCGCACTGCCACACCTGGGCGCGGGAAAGGAACTGCGCCTCGTCGACCAGCACGCAGGCGAGCGGCTGCAGGCGGTTGGCGGCGGTCACCTCCTCCCACAGCTCCGTCGTCGCGGTGAACCGGTGCGCGTCCGCCTCGAGCCCGATCCGGCTCGCGATCGGCTGCCCGGCAGAGCGCGTGTCGAGCGCCGCGGTCCACAGCATTGTCGCCATCCCGCGCTCGCGGTAGTTGAAATCCGCTTGCAGGAGGTTGGTCGATTTGCCAGCGTTCATGCTCGCATAGTAGAAATACAGCTTGGCCATGCCGTCGCCATCGAACAGATGGACGGGGCGCACAAGGCCGGAAGCGGGAGGACGGATCTTGGCAAGTGAGGCGGCGCAGGCAAACCCACGCAAGGTCGGCGGGGTGCTCGGATGGATCGAGCGCACCGGCAACCGCCTCCCCGATCCGGTGTTCCTGTTCTTCTACCTCATCGGCGGGCTGATCCTCATCTCCGTCATTGCCGCACTCGCCGGGTGGCAGGTCCTGCACCCGACCGAGATCGACGAGGCGACGGGGCAACCGCGCGTGATCGCGGCTGCCAGCCTGCTCAATCCCGAGAACATCCAGCGGCTGTGGGTCGAGATGCCCACCACCTTCACCCACTTCCACCCGCTCGGCTACGTGCTGGTGGTGATGCTGGGTGCCGGGGTGGCGGAGCGCGCCGGCCTGTTCGGCACCGCGATGCGCGCCGGTGTGCGCGACGCGCCCAGGGCGCTGCTGACGCCGATCGTCGCGCTGGTGGGCATGATCGGCAACCTTGCCGCCGACGCGGCCTATGTCGTGCTGATCCCGCTGGCCGGGATCATCTTCCACGCCGCCGGGCGCCACCCCGTCGCCGGCATTGCCGCCGCCTTCGCCGGGGTGTCGGGAGGCTTCTCCGCCAACCTCCTGCCCGGACAGCTAGACGCCCTGCTGTTCGGCATCACCGAAGCGGCCGTGGAGACGGTGTTCGGAGGCTTCACCGCCAACATCGCCGGCAACTGGTACTTCATCGCCGCCATGACGTTCGTGTTCCTCCCGGTCATCTGGTACGTGACCGACCGCATCGTCGAGCCGCGGCTCGGTCCCTGGAATCCGGCCGGCGCGGGCAGCGTCGTCGCGGCGCAGCGCCGGGCCGATGCGAAGACGCACGGCAATCCGGCGGCGGTCGACATGGACGGGGCCAGCGTCTCGCCCGAGGATGGCGACCGCCCCCTGTCCCCGGCCGAGCGCAAGGGGTTGAGGCGCGCTGGGCTTGCGGCCCTGTTCGTGATCGGCCTGTGGCTTGTGTTCACGCTCGGCCCGGGCACGCCGCTGATCAACGAGGATGCGATCCCCGAAGCGCGGCTGACCCCGTTCTACCAGAGCCTCGTGGCGGGGTTCTTCCTGCTGTTCCTGCTGGCCGGCTGGGCCTACGGACGGGCCGCGGGCACGATCGGCGATCACCGCGACCTCGTGAAGATGATGGCCGGGGCGATGGAAGACCTTGCCTACTACCTCGTGCTGGCGTTCGCGGCGGCGCATTTCGTCGCCATGTTCGGGTGGTCCAATTTGGGCCTCATCCTGGCGGTGAACGGCGCCGAGGGGCTTCAGGCCAGCGGCCTGCCGGCGTGGGCGCTGCTCGGGGGCATCGTCCTCATCACCGGGCTGCTCAACCTGTTCGTCGGGTCGGCCAGCGCCAAGTGGGCGCTGCTTGCCCCGGTCATGGTGCCGATGCTGATGCTGCTCGGCATCACCCCGGAGATGAGCACCGCTGCCTACCGCGTGGGCGACGGCGCCACCAACATCATCACGCCGCTGATGGTCTACTTCCCGCTGATCCTCATCTTCTGCCAGCGGTGGCAGAAGGATTTCGGACTGGGATCGCTGGCAGCAACGATGCTGCCCTACTCGATCGGGCTGCTGGTTTCGGGACTGGCGCTGGTGATCGCGTGGGTGGCGCTGGACCTGCCGCTCGGACCCGGAGCCAGCGTGTTCATGACCCCGCCCGGCGTCGCGGCGCCCGCGGCTCCGGCCTTGCCGGCCGGCTGAGTGACGGGCAGGTTCGCGCACCGTCCGCGGCGAGTCCCTGCCATGTCGGCACCGCTCGCCGCTGTGCTGGCCCCGGCCGCGGCGACGACCCCAGCGGATTGCCGCCCGGCCTAGTCGTCCTCCAGATCGCGCGCCACCAGCGGATTGCTGAGCAGACGCTCGATCCGTTCGGCCTCGTCGAAACTGTCGTCGCCGCGAAAGCGCAGCTTGGGCGCGGACTTCAGCCCCAGCCGCCGCGCCACTTCGCGCTGCAGAAAAGCGGTGTTGGTTCTCAGAGCCTTGAGCACCGCCTCCTCGTCCCGGCCAAGCAGCGGCTTCACATACGCCGTCGCCTGCCTCAGGTCCGGTGACATCCGCACCTCCGTCACGCTGACCGAGTGGCCGGTCAGCGTGTCGTCATGCACCTCCTGCCGGACGAGCAGCTCGGACAGGATGTGCCGCACCCGCTCGCCGACCTTCAGGACGCGAACCGATTGCTGTTCGGGGGTGGATGTGTTGCGTGCCATCAGCCTAGCTTCTCGATAATCCTCTTGATCGACCGCACGTTACGTGCCGTCCCTTTTGAGCCCAGCCGCTTTTCGATGAAGGCGCCAGTGAGCTTGCTGGTGCCCACGCCGTCCACAAAATCGATGTGCAGCGCCCGGATGCCGGGCGCAAGCTTCTCGCGGCCCCGCCCTTCGTGGTCGGCGATGAGCTTGTCGAACTGCGCTTTAGTCGGCTGCTGGCTGAGGAAATGGACGTGAACGAACTTGTCCTCGCCCACGCCCGCGAACGGGCTTTCCTCAAGCGCCGCCGTCAATTCCGCCTGCGTACGAACGGTTGCGAACGTCGCTATGCCGAAGCGGCTCCTGACCAGGCTGGCGATCTCGTCCTCCAGCTTCGCATCCGCGGTCTGGGGATGATCGAACAGCACATTCCCGCTTGCCACCACGGTGGCGACATTCGCAAACCCGTGGTCCTCAAGCGCCGCGCTAAGCTCGTCCATCTTGAGCCGGTTGCCGCCAACGTTGATCGAACCGAGCAGGGCAGCGTAGCGCCTCATCGCCTACAAAGTGCGCTCGCGCTCCTCCACCTCGAACACTTCCAGATTGTCGCCCGGCTTGATGTCGTTCGTGTCGGCCAGCACGACGCCGCATTCGAGGCCGGCGCGCACCTCGTCCACATCGTCCTTGAACCGGCGGAGCGACTGGATGGTCGTGGCCGACACGATGACGTCGGCCCGGGTGAGACGCGCCGACAGACCCTTGCGGATGACGCCGTCGAGCACGAGCAGACCGGCGGCCTTGTCGCGCTTGCCGGCCGGGAACACCTGCTTGACCTCGGCGCGGCCGACGACATGCTCGATCCTTTCCGGTCCGAGTTCGCCCGCCATCTCGCGCGCGACGTCTTCGGTGAGGTGGTAGATGACGTCGTAATACATCATCCGCACCCGGTCCCGCTCGATCATCTGCCGCGCCTTGGCGTTGGGGCGCACGCCGAAGCCGATGATCGGCGCCTTGGACGCGGCCGCAAGGCTCACATCCGTCTCGGTGATGGCGCCGACCCCGGCATGCAGCACGCGGACCTTGATGAGATCGTTGGACAGGTTGTGAAGCGCCGTCGTGATCGCCTCCACCGACCCCTGGACGTCGGCCTTCACGACCACCGGGTATTCGATCACGTCGCTCTTGAGGTTGGAGAACATGGTGTCGAAGTTCGTCGGCGCCAGCGCGGTGCGCTTGGCCGTCGCCTGCTCCTGCCGGTACTGCGCCACCTCGCGGGCACGCTGTTCGTTCTCGACCACGGTCAGCAGGTCGCCGGCCATCGGCACGCCGCCAAGGCCCAGCACCTCGACCGGCATGGCAGGCGTGGCCTCCTTGATCTGCCGCCCCTTGTCATCGACGAGGGCACGGACCCGGCCGCTCTGCGTGCCGACGACAAAGGTGTCGCCCCGCTTCAGCGTGCCGCGCGTGACCAGCAGGGTCGCAACCGCGCCACGCCCCTTGTCGAGCTGCGCCTCCACCACGATCCCTTCGGCATCGCGGTCGGGCCGCGCCTTGAGGTCGAGCAGTTCGGCCTGCAGCTGGATGGCCTCGATGAGCTGGTCCAGCCCCGCCCCCGTCTTGGCCGACAGCTCGACATCCTGCACGTCGCCCGACATCGCCTCGACCACCACGTTGTGCTCGAGCAGGCGTTCGCGGACGCGCTGCGGATTGGCTTCGGGCTTGTCGACCTTGTTGATGGCCACGATCATCGGCACCCCGGCCGCGCGGGTGTGGTTGATGGCTTCCACCGTCTGCGGCATGATCCCGTCGTCGGCGGCGACGACCAGCACCACGATGTCGGTGACGTTGGCGCCCCGCTGCCGCATCTCCGTGAAGGCGGCGTGGCCGGGCGTGTCGAGGAAGGTGATCCTGTCTCCGCCCTTGGTGGTGATCTGGTAGGCGCCGATGTGCTGGGTGATGCCGCCGGCCTCGCCCTTGACCACGTCGGTGCCGCGCAGCGCGTCGAGCAGGCTGGTCTTGCCATGGTCGACATGCCCCATGATGGTGACCACCGGCGGCCGCGGGCGCAGCGTGTCTTCGGGATCCTGATCGGTCGACGTGTCGATGTCGATGTCGCTTTCCGACACGCGGGTGATGTTGTGGCCGAATTCCTCGACCAGCAGTTCGGCGGTGTCCTGGTCGATGGTCTGGTTGACGGTGACCATCATGCCCATGTTGAACAGCGCCTTCACCAGGTCGGCGCCCTTCTCCGCCATGCGGTTGGCGAGTTCGCCCACGGTGATCGCTTCGGGCACCACCACGTCGCGAACCTGCTTCTCGCGCGTGCGGTTGCCTCCGCCCTGTGCGCGGCGTTCCTTCTCGCGGGCACGCTTGAGAGCGGCGAGCGAGCGCGCGCGCGCGCCTTCGTCGGCGTTGAGGGCGCGGTTGACCGTCAGCTTGCCGCCGCGGCGGCTGTCGTCGGTGCGTTCGGTGCGCCCCTTCTTTTCGTCCTTCTTCTTTTCCGGCCGCTTGATCTCGGGCCGGGCCACGGGTGTGAACCGCCGCGGAGCGGGGGGGGCGGCCGCCGCTTCCTCCTTGGGCTGCGCGTCCGTGGCGGTGTCCGCCTCCGGCGATGCCGCGGCGGGTGCGTCCACGGGCTCCTCGGCCGTTGCCGCGGTGGCGGCCGTCTCCGCGCGCGCGGCGCGGCTTTCCTGCGCCCGGCGCCGTTCCTCTTCGGCCGCGCGCTGCCGCTCCTCGTCCTCGCGGCGACGCATCTCCTCGGCGATGCGCAGCCGGTCTTCCTCGGCCTCGCGGGCGAGGCGCGCCACGCGCTCCTGCGGTGTCTCGCCGGCGGGTGCCGGACCGCGTGCCGCCGGGCGCGGGG